>NZ_JAATEM010000021.1 GCF_012034205.1 Streptomyces composti | reverse complement strand
TTCTCGACCTGATCCCCAGTCAGCGGGGTTCGTCCGCACGGCCGTTGGGCCGTTCCGACGCCTCAAACCTTAGCGGACTCGCTCCGTCTTCCCAAATCGAGGGGAGTGGAATTGAATTCGGGCATGCCGAATTCGCTCCCACTGGAGGAGCACGTCTTAGGTGTGAGTGCCGCAGATGCGGCAGAAGTGTCGCATCAGAACCGTTACGGCCCCGTGGCAACCCGAAGAACTCTACGGATCGGTACAGGGTGCGTCAAGGGCTCCCGTCAAGATCTTTTAGTCCAGGTCCTCGAGGCGGCCGCCGGCGTCCGGCTGGGCGTGCTCCACCCGGCGGAGCAGCCGGGTGAGCACCTCGCCGAGGGCGGTGCGCTCCTCGGGTGAGAGGTCCTGGAGGAGGTCGGCCTCGAAGACCGTGGCCTTGCGCATGACCTCCAGCCACTTCTCGCGGCCGGCGGGGGTCAGCTCCACGATCACGCGGACCCGGTTGGACTCGTCCCGCTCTCGGGTGACCAGGCCCTCGGCGACCATGCGGTCGATGCGGTGCGTCATGGCGGCGGGCGTGAGGCCGAGGCGCTTGGCCAGTTCGCTGGGGCCCATCCGGTAGGGCGCGCCGGAGAGGACGAGGGCCTTGAGGACCTCCCAGTCGGCGTTGCTAATGCCCAGTTCGGCGGTCTGGCGTCCGTAGGCGACGTTCATGCGGCGGTTGAGCCGCGACAGCGCGGAGACGATCTTCTCGATCTGCGGATCGAGGTCCTGGAATTCGCGCTGGTAGGCGGCGATCTGCTCTTCGAGGGACGGCTCGCTCAGGCCGGGGGTGTCACCCATGGCCGCAGTATGGCACGCCCTCACTTTGCCTTGAAGTCCTTCGCTGTGTACTCTTTAGCTTCGAATTTTAGCTTCGAAGTGTTGATGTCTAACTAGTGAGAGAGGTGAACGTGACCAGGGCGATGGGCGCAGCGATGCGCCGGATCCATGTGGGCAACGCACTCAGCGCCTTCGGACTGGGCTTCACGGTCCCCTACCTGTACGTCTATGTGGCGCAGGTGCGGGGGCTGGGGGCCGTGACGGCGGGCATGGTGCTCGCCGTCTTCGCTGTGGCAGCGCTGATCGTGCTTCCGTTCGCCGGGCGGGCGATCGTCCGGCGCGGCCCGCTGCCGGTGCTGCTCGCCGCCCTGGTCACCGCCGCGCTCGGGGCGCTGAGCCTCGGTCTCTCGGGCAGCGCGGTGAGTGTGCTGCTGTCGTCGGCGGCGCTCGGTGCCGGTCAGGCCGTGATGCAGCCGGCGCTGGCCACGATGATCGTGGACTGCTCCTCCTCGGGGACGCGGTCGCGGGCGTTCGCCATGCAGTTCTTCCTGCAGAACCTGGGTCTTGGCGTCGGCGGTCTGATCGGCGGGCATCTCGTCGACGCCGACCGGGCCTCGTCGTTCACCCTGCTGTTCTCGCTCGAGGCGGCGATCTTCCTGCTGCTGGTCGTGGTCATGGCGACGGTGCGGATGCCGCACTCGCCGCGGGTGGAGGACGCGCCGCGGTCGGCGAAGGGCAGCTGGAAGCAGCTGCTCGGCAACCGGGCCATGGTGCAGCTGTGCGTGCTGGGCTTCGTGCTGTTCTTCGCCTGCTACGGGCAGTTCGAGTCGGGGCTGAGCGCCTACGGCGTGGAGGCGGCCGGGATCTCGACGTCCGCGCTGGGCACCGCGCTGGCGGCGAACACGCTGGTGATCGTGGCGGCGCAGTTCGTGGTGCTGCGGTTCGTGGAGCGGCGCAAGCGCTCGCGGGTGATCGCCTCCGTGGGGCTGATCTGGGCCGTGGCGTGGGCCGTGGCCGGGTATGCGGGCCTCGGCAACGGCAGCCAGGAGATGGCGACGGCCGCGTTCGTGTCGACGTACGCGCTGTTCGGTCTTGGTGAGGCGATGCTGTCGCCGACGCTGGCCCCGCTGGTGGCCGATCTGGCGCCGACCGGGATGGCGGGGCAGTACAACTCCGCCTTCGCCCTGGTGAAGCAGCTCGCGCTGGCCGTCGGACCGGCGGTGGGCGGGCCGCTCGGTGCCTCGCTGCACGCGCCGTACGTCGTGGTCTTCCTGCTGTTCTCGCTGGGGATCACGGTGCTGGCGCTGCGGCTCGGGCGGCTGCTGACCGAGGCGCAGGACCATCCGTCGGCCGCGCGCAGCCGGGTGGTGGCGCAGGGCGGCGCGCCGACGGGGCACGCACCGGCGCAGGTGTGACGCCTGCGGTCCGGCTCGCCTCGGACGAGCCCTGCCGCGCCCCCGGTGGGCGGCCGGTCTACGGCCGGCCGGGGTGCGGCAGGGCGAACTCGCACCAGACCGCCTTGCCGCCGCCCGGGGTGCGGCGGCAGCCCCAGTTGGAGGCGATGGTCGCCACGATGGAGATGCCCCGGCCCGACTCGTCGCCCGGTTCGGCGCGGCGCCGCCTGGGCAGGTGGTCGTCGCCGTCGGTGACCTCGATGATCAGACGGCGGTCGGTGCGGCGCAGGCGCAGGCGCATGGGGGGTGTGCCGTGCTGGAGGGAATTGGCGACCAGCTCGCTGGTGGCGAGGACGCCCAGGTCGTGCAGCTCGGTGGGGAAGCGCCAGCTGGTGAGGACCCCGGAGGCGAAGGCGCGGGCGCGCGGGGCGGCCTCCACGCCGCCGAGGAGTTCCAGGGCGGCGTTGCGGAAGAGTTCGGACTCGGGGCCCTTGCGGGCGGGGTGCTGGAGGACCAGGACGGCGACGTCGTCGTCGTGGTCGGGGGTGACGCCTGCAGAGCGGACCAGGCGGTCGCAGACCACCTGGGGGCTGCCGGTCGCGCCGGCGAGGGCGCGTTCCAGGGCGGCGATGCCCTCGTCCAGGTCCTCGTTGCGGCGCTCGACCAGGCCGTCGGTGTAGAGGACGGCGGTGGAGCCGGGGCCGAGGGGGACGGAGCCGGAGGAGTGCATCCAGCCGCCGGTGCCGAGCGGGGGGCCGGTGGGTTCGTCGGCGCGCTGGACGGTGCCGTTCTCGTCGCGGACCAGGATCGGCAGATGGCCGGCGGAGGCGTACACCAGGCGGCCCTCGTTGGGGTCGTGGATGGCGTAGACGCAGGTGGCGATCTGGTTGGCGTCGATCTCCATGGCGAGGCCGTCGAGCAACTGGAGCACCTCGTGCGGCGGAAGGTCGAGGCGGGCGTAGGCGCGCACGGCGGTGCGGAGCTGACCCATGACGGCGGCGGCGCGTACGCCGCGGCCCATGACGTCGCCGATGACCAGCGCGGTGCGTCCGCCGCCGAGGGTGATCACGTCGTACCAGTCGCCGCCGACCGCGGCCTCGGTGCCGCCGGGGTGGTAGGTGGCGGCGATGCGCAGGTCGTCGGGCTCCTCCAGCTCCTGCGGGAGCAGGGAGCGCTGCAGGGTGACGGCGGTCTCGCGCTGGCGGCGTTCGCTGGCGCGCAGCCGTTCGGCGGCCTCGGCGTGGTCGGTGACGTCGGTGGCGAAGACCAGCACGCCGCGGCCGCCGCCCGCCTGGGTGACGGGTGTGCAGGTGAAGGTGTAGGAGCGGCCGTCGGGGGCCTTGCGGGACTTGACCGTGCGGGGCTTGCCGCTGCGCAGCACCTGGTCAAGGAGGGGCAGCAGGCCCAGTCCGGCGAGTTCGGGCAGGGCGCCGCGGGCGGGGGCGCCGACGGGCCGGGACCCGAAGGCGGCGGTGTAGGCGTCGTTGACGTAGGCGACGCGGTGGTCGGGGCCGTGGACCAGGGCGACGAGAGAGGGGATGCGGTCGAGGACCTGGCGCACTTCGAGGTCGTCGACCGCGGGGACGGGGGGTGTGTCGTCGGTGAGGTGCTCGGCTCGGGCGGCCGGCACGGAGCCGTCTCCCCGCCGGTCCGGGGTGACCGTGAGATCGGCCCGCGCTGCGGCGCGGCGCTGTGTTCCGGGGAGCCGGGCGCTCCAGCGCGTGAAGTTCACGAATCCTTGCCTCGGTTGGTTGTCGGCGGCCCAAGGCCGGGACCGGCCGGGGTCCCGGGACCGCACGGGGCTTGCTGCGGCCCGCCCGCGTGGTGGACCAGTCTGGCAGGCCGCCGACCGGACCGGCATCCGTCAGACGCCGCGCCCGCCGGCGGAGTTCCTGGGTCCGGTCAGGACGACCCCTTCGGGTCGTGCGGGGGGTCTTGAGAAGGCTTTCCACCGGCCGCGAGTTCGAACTCCGCCCGGGGGTGTTCGAGTGAACCCAGGGAGACGATCTCCCGTTTGAACAGCCCGGCGAGGGTCCACTCGGCGGCCACGCGTGCCTTGCGGTTGAAGGTGGGGACGCGGCTGAGGTGGTAGGTGCGGTGCATGAACCAGGCCGGGTAGCCCTTGAGCTTGCGTCCGTAGATCTGGGCGACGCCCTTGTGCAGGCCGAGGGAGGCGACCGAGCCGGCGTACTTGTGGGCGTAGGTCTCCAGGGGTTCGCCGCGCAGGGAGCGGGCGATGTTGTCGCCGAGCGTCCTGGCCTGGCGCAGCGCGTGCTGGGCGTTGGGGGCGCAGGTGCGGCCCGGCTCGGGAGCGGTGACGTCGGGGACGGCGGCGGCGTCTCCGGCGGCCCAGGCGTGCGGGGCTCCGTCGACGGCGAGTTGGGCGGTGCACCTGAGCCGGCCGCGTTCGTCGAGCGGCAGGTCGGTGGCGGCGAGGAGCGGGTGCGGTCTGACGCCGGCGGTCCAGACGACGGTGCGGGTGGGGAAGCGTGCTCCGTCGCTGAGCACGGCCACCCGGTCGGCGCAGGACTCCAGTCTGGTCTCCAGGCGCACGTCGATGTTGCGGCGGCGCAGTTCGGTGACGGTGTAGCGGCCCATCTCCTCGCCGACCTCGGGGAGGATGCGGTCGGAGGCCTCGACGAGGATCCACTTCATGTCCTCGGGCCGCAGGTTGTGGTAGTAGCGGGTGGCGTAGCGG
This sequence comes from Streptomyces composti, assembly GCF_012034205.1. Classification (GTDB taxonomy): domain Bacteria; phylum Actinomycetota; class Actinomycetes; order Streptomycetales; family Streptomycetaceae; genus Streptomyces; species Streptomyces composti. The sequence goes on along the minus strand of NZ_JAATEM010000021.1, from coordinate 130,553 downwards.
GCCATGTCCTCCAGCTCGCCGAGGGCTTCCACGCCGGCGTAGCCGCCGCCGACGAAGACGAAGGTGAGGGCGGCGTCGCGGACGGCCGGGTCGCGGGTGGAGGAGGCGATGTCCATCTGCTCCAGCACGTGGTTGCGCAGGCCGATGGCCTCTTCCACGGTCTTGAAGCCGATGCCGTGCTCGGCGAGTCCGGGGACGGGCAGGGTGCGCGAGACGGATCCGGGGGCGAGGACGAGTTCGTCGTAGGCGAGCCGCCGGCCACCGGTGCCCTCCTCCTCGGTGGCGAGGGTGGTGATCGTCGCGGTGCGTTCGGCGTGGTCGATGCCGGTGGCCTCGCCGATGATGACGCGACACCGGTCGAGGACCCGGCGCAGCGGTACGACGACGTGCCGGGGGGAGATGGCGCCGGCGGCCGCCTCGGGCAGGAAGGGCTGGTACGTCATGTACGGGTCCGGGCTGACGACCGTGATCTCGGCCTCGCCCCGTTCGAGTTCCCGTTTGAGCTTCCGCTGGAGGCGCAGGGCCGTGTACATCCCGACGTAGCCGCCGCCGACAACGAGAATGCGCGCACGTTCCTTCACCATCCCATGACGCACCCGCCGCTTGCGTTTGTCCACAGGCTCGACGAATTGTGTGACCGGAGGCCAAAGGTGCTCCGCTTTGGCCGAATGACCCATTGCCCGGGAATCACCGCAGGTCAGCGTGGGTGTTCCGGGAGCCGTCCGGGGTTGCATTTCGGACGAATGTGTCTCGTACTCCGATCGAGGGGCGCTCCGTGCGGAACCTGCCCCTTCTGAATTGACCCCCTCTCAACTATGTTCGTCTCTCGACGGGGTGTAGGGGGATGCGCTCATTCGGGTCCGCGACGGGCGGGACCGATCACCGGGCTCGTTCCGTGAGCCCCGGATATGTATGGCGGGGAGAGGTCTCCGGGGGGAGACGTCATCAACCGGGGGAAACATATGCATGTTCAGGAATCCCATTGGTCTTCCGCTGTCGCGACGGGCGCGGCGGTGAGCGCATCCACGGGGGCGGCGCAGACGACGGCGTCTGCGGTGTCCACCAGGGCTGCGGGGTCCACGGGGAACGGTCGCGCGGACAAGGGGCGTACGACGCCGCTGCGGGTGGACGCGCAGCGCAATCTGGAGCATGTGCTCCGGGCGGCGCGCGAGGTCTTCGGCGAGCTGGGCTACGGCGCTCCGATGGAGGACGTGGCGCGCCGGGCCCGGGTGGGCGTGGGCACGGTCTACCGGCGGTTCCCGAGCAAGGACGTGCTGGTGCGGCGCATAGCCGAGGAGGAGATCTCCCGGCTGACCGAGCAGGCGCGGGCGGCGCTGGGGCAGGAGGACGAGCCGTGGTCGGCGCTCTCCCGCTTCCTGCGCACGTCGGTCGCCTCGGGTGCCGGCCGGCTGCTGCCGCCGCAGGTCCTGCGGGTGGGTGTGGTGGAGGACCAGGCACGGGTGCCGCAGCAGCGGACCCAGCCGGGCACGGGTGAGCTGCGTCTGGTTCCGGAGGAGCCGCCCGCGGCGGAGGACGACGCGGGCGCCTCGCAGCTGCTCGAGGTGGTGGGCCGGCTCGTGGAGCGGGCCCGCGCGGCGGGCGAGCTGCGGCCGGACGTCACGGTCTCGGACGTGCTGCTGGTGATCGCGACGGCGGCACCTTCGCTGCCGGACGCGGCACAGCAGGCGGCGGCCTCGGCGCGTCTGCTGGACATCCTGCTCGAGGGTCTGCGGTCCCGTCCGGCGTAGGACGCCGCGGCGGCTGCCGGACGGTTGCCGAGGGAAGGCTCGGGGGCGATTCCGCGCGGGCTCGACCCCTGAGCCTTCCCCGAACACACGCGCTTGAGTACTCGCGTTCGACAGGTCCCCACCAACGAGTGGAAGACCGCCGCTACCGGGCCCTGCCCTGAGAACGCTGTGGCACCCTGACCCCTGTTCATGACGGGCCGGGCAGCTGGCGGGGGCTTTTCGCGATGAGCGACGACGGGCGGGACGAGCCGTGCGCCGACGACGGCGCACGGCAGGTGCCGAGCCAGGGGCGTGCACCGCTGGACGATGTCGACGGCTCGGTCCCGGGCCAGCGCGACCGGCGCGAGGAGGGCGTGCTGCCGCCCCCGCGCGTGCTGCCGCCGTCCGACGCCGAGCTGATCGGCCGGATGCGCTCCGGCGACGACTCGGCGTACGAGGAGCTGTACCGGCGGCACGCCGACGCGGTGCGCCGCTACGCCCGCACCTGCTGCCGGGACACGCACACCGCGGAGGACCTGACCGCGGAAGTCTTCGCCCGCATGCTCCAGGCGGTGCGCGGCGGTTCGGGCCCCGAGCACGCCGTGCGCGCCTATCTGCTGACCTCGGTCCGGCGGGTCGCCGCGCGCTGGACGCAGTCCGCCAAGCGGGAGCAACTGGTCGACGACTTCGCGGTCTTCGCGACCCAGGCCGCCCGGCTCGCCGACGGCACCGACGTCGACACCCTGGATCTGGGCGCGGACGTGCGGGCGATGCACGAGGCCGAGCAGTCGCTCGCCATGCGGGCCTTCCGGTCGCTGCCGGAGCGGTGGCAGGCGGTGCTGTGGCACACCGAGGTCGAGGACGAGTCGCCGAGCGAGGTCGCCACGCTGTTCGGCCTGGACGCCAACGGCACCCGGGTGCTGGCCAGCCGGGCGCGTGAGGGGCTGAAGCAGGCGTACCTGCAGGCGCACGTCAGCTCCGCCCTCACCGCCGACGACGAGTGCGCCCGCTGGGCCGACCAGCTCGGCGCCTACGCCCGCGGCCGGCTGCGCACCCGCGCCGAGCGGGGCCTGCGCAAGCATCTGGAGGAGTGCGCCCGCTGCCGGCTGGCCGCCGCCCAGATCGAGGAGGTCGCCTCGGGCATCCCGGCGTTCGTGCCGGTGGCCGTCATCGGCTGGTTCGGCACCGCCGGATACGCCAAGGCGGCCGGTCTCGTCGCCGGCGGCGCAGGCGCGGCCGGGGCGGGTGCCGCCGCGGCGGCGTCGGGCGGCGGCGCCGCGAGCGGGGGCGCGAGCGGCGGTGCCGCGGCGTCCGAGGGCATGGCCGCGCCGGCGAAGGCGGGGATCGCCGCGGGCGTGGTCGCGGTGGCGGCCGCCGTGGTCATCGCCATCGCCCTGTCGGGCAACGAGACCACGAAGGAGGCGCCGCCGGAGGCGGGCCCGCCCGCCTCGGCACCGGCGGTCCAGGAGGAACCGGAACCCGAGCCCACCAGGAAGAACACCACCCCACGCCCCGCTCCGCCCGCGCCGGCTGCCGCCCGTCCCGCACCCGAGCCGACGCCCACGCCCACGCAGACGCCCACACCTGCGCCGACGCCGACGCCGCGTCCCACCCCGACGCCAGCACCGACGCCCACTCCGACACCGACGCCCACACCTCCTCCGCCGCCGCCACCGCCGCCGGCTCCCGTGGTGCACCCGTGGAGCGAGCTGACGTACGACATCGCCGGTGACGGCACGCGCCCCGAGATGCGGATCAACTCCAGCAGCTGGGTGTGGCAGCGCTCCGGCCTGCGCATCGACGGCGTCCGCTACCGCCACGGCGTCACCGTGCACGGCCGCTCGTCCGTCACCATCGACCTGAACCGGCCGTGCAGCTCCTACGACGCGCTGGTGGGGGTGGACGACATGACCATGAAGCTCGGCAGGGTGAGATTCTCGGTCCACGCCGACGGGGTCCCGCTGTGGAACTCCGGGGTGGTCAAGGGCGGCGACCCGGCGGTGCCGGTCCATGTGGACCTCGCGGGACGCGAGACGGTGCGCCTGGTGGTGGAGCCCGTCGGTCACTTCGACGCGGTACTGGCCCTGGCCGACTGGGCGGAGTCCCGGTTCACCTGCACCTAGGGGAACTCGGCCGCACAGAGGCGACGCCGCCGCGACGGGCTGTTCAGCCGGCCGCGCCCGCGCCCAGGGCGCCCCGGCGGACCACGATCCCGCCGGGCACCGCCCGCTGGCGTGCCGGTGTGCCGGTCCAGCAGGTGCCGCGCCGGGCCAGCAGCCGCCGCAGCCACAGTTCCAGGCCCACCAGATCGGCCAGGCCCTCCAGGGGGAGCGGCTCGCCCTCCGCCGCACCGCGCAGCGCCTTGCGCACCACCCGTGCCTCGACCAGCCCGGCTTCCGCGAGCAGCGGGGTGTCGAACAGCGCCATCAGCGAGTCCACCGCGACCCGCAGCCCGGTCCGGGCGGCGGCCACCGCGGCCGTGCCGCCGGTCGGCGCGCCCCAGCCGTCCGGCAGGTCCCGGACTCCGGCGCCCTCCAGCACGGACCGCAGGATCGCCGCCCGCGCCCCGGGCCGAACCCGCAGCGCCTCCGGCAGGGCCCGGCAGGCGCGTACCACCTGGTTGTCGAGGAAGGGTGCGTGCAGCCGCTGGAAGCGCACCTCCGCCGCCTGCTCCAGCACCCGCAGATCGGCGGCGTGGCGGGCGAGTGCCGCCCGCGCCCGGAAGTCCCCGGGGCGCTGGCCGGGGCCGACACCGACGTCCGCGCGGCGCATCGAGGCCTGGAGGCGAACCGATACTTCAGCCAGGGCCTCGCCGGTCAGCCAGCGCGCCGCGGGACCGGGTCTCCCCCAGCTCAGCGCGGCCAGCGAGGCGTCGGCGGCCCCGGAGACCCCGGCGAGGCCGCCGTCGTCGTCGAGGCTGCGGCGCATCAGCCGCTGCGCCAGCTCCTGCACGCCCGCCCGGTAGGAGGTGCGGGCCAGCCGGCGCGCCGCCGCGTAGACGCGTGCGGGCACCATCACCGAGCCGTCCGCCTTGGCCAGCGCGGCCACCGGACGGACCAGATGCCGCCGCTTGCGGTCCATCAGCAGATCGGACAGGCGGGCCGGGTGGGCGTCCAGCACCTGCCGGGCCCCGTAGCCGGTGAAGTGGTCCGCGCTGCCGGCCGCGAGGCGGGCCCGGTGGCGGGCGGCGACGACCAACGAGGGGCCCGGCTCGTCGGTGAGGGGTCCGTCCAGGTCGGCGTAGGGCAGCGTCTCCTCGCTGCCGGTGACCACCACATGGTGCAGCCGGGGGTTCGCGGCCAGGGCGCCGGCCCGCTGGAGTTCGTCCTCCCGGCCGCCGACGACGAGGTCGTTGAAGGTGACCGCGAGCAGCCGCTCCCCCGCGCCGGTGCCGTGGCCCAGCACGGTGCCCGGCATGCCGGGAAGGCCGGCGGCCAGCAGCGCCAGCGTCCCGGAGGCGGGGCCGCCGGACAGGTCGGCTCCGATGCCGGGCACCGGCATGCCGCGTGCGGCCCGTCGCTCCGCAGGGCCCATGCCGGGCACGGGGCCGGGGTCGATGCCCGCGCCGGGGACGTGCCGGGGCGCGGCGAGGCGGGTGCGCACCGCTTCGACCAGTGCGTCCCGTACGGCGTCCACCGCGTGTTCCGGGTCGGCCGGGGGTGCCGCGACGGCGAGCGAGGCGACGGGTTCGTAGCCCGCGATCTCGCGGGCTCCCGCGCGCAGGATCAGCGCGTGCCCCGGCGGGATGCGCTTGACGCCGTCGTACGGGGTGGAGTCGTGCAGCGCGGCCGGTACGTCGGGGGCGGCGAGCAGCGCGGCGAGGTGCCCGAAGTCCAGGTTGGCCTCGATGAGGTCGGCCAGGGGCAGCGCGGCGGTGGCGTAGGCGGTGCCGCCGGCCCAGGGGGTGTAGAACACCGGCCGGGCGCCCGCGAGATCACCGCAGACGGTGATCCGGCGTCCGACCTGCACGACCGCGGTGTAGCTGCCCGGCCAGGCGGTCAGGTGCCTCAGTGCCCCGCCGCGCGCGGCGAACAGGGCCACCCGCAGCTGCTCGTCGGAGGCGCCGCAGGTGCCGAGCACCGCGATCCGGGTCTGCGCGTCGGCCCTCACCACGCGTACCTCGTCGGGCCGCCAGTCGCCGACGGCCCACAGCGGGTCGGGATCGCCCCACAGCAGCTGGGAACCCACGGGATGCACCGTCTCGCCGTCGGTGCCGGTGGCCCCGGCGGAGCCGTACCCACCCGCTCCGGCAACTCCCGCGGCGGTGCTGCTCCACCCCACCAACCACCGCATCGACGCCTCCACAGGCTGTGGACAACCAGTGCACCGTACGAACCGGTTCTCCATGCTGCCACGAAGGAGGCGTTCCAGAGGGTCGGCGGAGCCGCTTGTGCTCCGTCACATGCGCCCCGGAGGAGACGAGGGAGCCGGATTCGCTCCCGCGACACCCGGCGCTGAACTCGCGCTTGCGGCGCCGCGATCGGTGCGCGTCGTCGCAGCTCGAGCCGCTGCACGCCGACTCGAATGCGCCCCCGTCATGCGCCCCGAATGCACCCGACGCGCCCTCAACTGCCAGCGTGAACGGGAAGTTGTCCCACGAACGGAGGGGTCGATTTTCGGCCAAATCGGAGCGAGGAGCGCAGGCCTGAACACGCTCCGTGCACCTCCGGCCCATCGCGCCAGGGTTGCGCAGTCCGGGAGGCGGAGCACGCCTCCCGGACCGTTCCGCCGCCCGCGGGGATGAAGGCGGCGGTGTCCCCCAGCCCGCTGGATCCAGTACAGCGGGCCGACCCACGCACGGACCATGGAACCGCTCCCGGGATGGCCGGAGAAGAGCGCACACACGGGCGCACGGCCACACGCCGGGAGCACACCGCAACTGCGCGTATCGGACCCGTACTTCAGTACGGACCACAATCCCGCCATCCGGAAGAATGCCCCTTAACGCTTGGGATGCGGCGAACTACGCTGGGTTTACGAATGCCGCGTGGTTATGCCAGCGCGGCAGCCGTCTGTGTCGAGGGGTGGCGCATGTCCAGGGAGCAACGCGGGCCGAACGAAAAGCTCGGCGCCGTTCTCGCCCTCGCGGGAATCTCCAACGCAGGCCTCGCGCGGCGCGTCAACGACCTTGGCGCACAGCGAGGACTGACACTTCGCTACGACAAGACGTCGGTCGCGCGCTGGGTGTCGAAGGGGATGGTGCCGCAGGGCGCGGCGCCGCACCTGATCGCCGCCGCCATCGGCCAGAAGCTGGGCCGCCCCGTCCCGCTCCACGAGATCGGGCTCGCGGACGCGGACCCCGCGCCCGAGGTGGGCCTCGCCTTCCCGCGGGACGTCGGACAGGCGGTGAAGTCCGCGACCGAGCTGTACCGGCTGGACCTCGCGGGCCGCCGGGCCGGCTCCGGCGGCATCTGGCAGTCGCTCGCCGGGTCGTTCGCGGTGAGTGCCTACGCCACCCCCGCCTCGCGCTGGCTGATAACCCCGGCCGACAGCTCGGTGGCACGGGACCCGGCCCCGGCCGAGGGCTCCGCCGCACCGATCAAAGTCGGCCACAGCGATGTGCAGAAGCTGCGCGAGGCCGCCGAGGACGCCCGGCGCTGGGACTCCAAGTACGGCGGCGGGGACTGGCGTTCCTCGATGGTGCCCGAGTGTTTACGGGTGGAGGCGGCGCCGCTGCTGCTCGGCTCCTACTCCGACGACGTGGGCCGCGCCCTGTTCGGCGCGGCGGCCGAACTGACCCGGCTCGCCGGGTGGATGGCCTTCGACACCGGCCAGCAGGAGGCGGCGCAGCGCTACTACATCCAGGCCCTGCGCCTGGCGCGGGCCGCGGCCGACGTGCCGCTCGGCGGCTATGTGCTGGCCTCGATGTCGCTGCAGGCCACTTACCGCGGCTTCGGGGACGAGGGCGTCGACCTCGCCCAGGCCGCGCTGGAGCGCAACCGGGGGCTGGCCACCGCCCGCACCATGAGCTTCTTCCGGCTCGTCGAGGCCCGGGCGCACGCGCGCGCCGGGGACGCGCAGGCGGCGGGTGCGGCGCTGAAGTCCGCCGAGGGCTGGCTGGAGCGGTCCCGGCCCGGCGACAGCGACCCGTCCTGGCTCGGCTTCTACACCTACGACCGGTTCGCCGCCGACGCGGCCGAGTGCTACCGCGACCTGAAGGCGCCGCGGCAGGTGCGCAGGTTCACCGAGCAGGCCCTGTCCAGGCCGACGGAGGAGTTCGTGCGCTCGCACGGGCTGCGGCTGGTGGTCTCGGCGGTGGCCGAGCTGGAGTCGGGCAACCTCGACGCGGCCTGCGAGCAGGGGGTCAGGGCGGTGGAGGTGGCCGGGCGGATCTCCTCCGCGCGCACCACCGAGTACGTGAAGGACCTGCTGCACCGGCTCGAGCCGTACGGCGACGAGCCGCGGGTGATGGAGCTGCGGGAGCGGGCCAGGCCGCTGCTGATGGCGCCCGCGTGAGGTCCCCGGAGCCGGCCGCGGCACCGGCCGGCTCGTGGCCCGCCGGTGCGCCCGCCCGCGTTTGAGCACGATGTCAGTGGTGCAGTGCACTATCGGTGGCGGAGGTGGTGCACGTGGTGGCCTACGACTGTGATGTGCTGGTGATCGGCGGGGGGATCGTCGGGCTGTCCACCGCCTATGCGATCACCCGGGCCGCCCCCGGTACGCGAGTGACGGTGCTGGAGAAGGAGGCCGGGCCCGCCCGGCACCAGACGGGGCGCAACAGCGGGGTCATCCACAGCGGCATCTACTACCGGCCCGGCTCGCTCAAGGCGCGCTACGCGGTGCGCGGCGCCGCGGAGATGGCCAAGTTCTGCGCCGAGTACGACATCCCGCACGCCGTGACCGGCAAGCTGATCGTCGCCACCGAGCGGGACGAGCTGCCCCGCCTGCACGCCCTGGTGCAGCGCGGCCGGGAGAACGGGCTCACCGTGCGCGAGCTGGGCACGGCGCAGATGGCCGAGTTCGAGCCGGAGATCACGGGCCTGGCCGCCATCCATGTGGGCACCACCGGCATCTGCGACTTCACGGCGGTCGCCCGCCGGCTCGCCGAGGCGTCCGGCGCGGAGATCCGCTACGGGGCCCGGGTGGAGCGGATCGACCGCCGGCCCGAGCGCGGGGTCGCCGTGCGCACCGCCTCCGGCGACATCGTCCGCGGGCGGATGCTGGTGAACTGCGCCGGCCTGTACTGCGACGAGATCGCCCGGCTCACCGGCGACGAGCCCGGCGTACGGATCGTGCCGTTCCGCGGGGAGTACTACGAGCTGGCCCGGCCGGAGCTGGTGCGGGGCCTGGTGTATCCGGTGCCCGACCCGGCGTTCCCGTTCCTCGGCGTGCATCTCACCCGCGGCACCGACGGCGGGGTGCACGTGGGCCCCAACGCGGTGCCGGCACTGGCCCGCGAGGGGTACGACTGGCGCACCGTGCGCCCCCGCGAGCTCGCGGGCACCCTGGCCTGGCCGGGCGCCTGGCAGCTGGCCCGCAGGCACTGGCGGTACGGCGCGGGTGAGCTGCACCGGTCGCTGTCCAGGAGCGCCTTCACCGAGGCGGTGCGGCGGCTGCTGCCCGCGGTCACCGAGGACGACCTGGTGCCGGCGGCGGCCGGGGTGCGGGCGCAGGCCGTGCTGCGGGACGGCACCCTCGCCGACGACTTCCTGATCCAGCGGACCCCGCGCGCCGTGCATGTGCTGAACGCGCCCTCACCTGCGGCGACGGCCTCGCTGCCGATCGGCCGTGAGATCGCCCGGCGGGCCCTGGCCGGGCTGGAGCGGTGAGGCGTGGCCCACGGCACTCCCCTGCACGGCCGCGAGGACCGGACGCACCCCCGTAAAATCGACAGCACTGTGTCTGACTCCGTGAACACCCCCGAAGCGCCCCGGCCCGCCCCCGAGCGCCCCACCCCGCACACCCCCGGGGTGTCGGTCCGCCGTACCCGCGCCAAGGGCGAGCCGCGGTTCCCGGACGGCCCCAAGGCCGATCCCGCCGGATCGCACTTCGAGCGGCGGATCCGCAGCTTCCAGCCGCGCCGCAGCCGGGTGACCTCGGGCCAGGCGGACGCCCTGCAGCGGCTGTGGCCGAAGTGGGGCTTCGACATCGACGGCCGGCGGGTGCTGGACCTCGCGGAGTTCTTCGGCAACGACAACCCGGTCGTGCTGGAGATCGGCTTCGGCATGGGCGAGGCCACCGCGCAGATGGCCGCCGCCGATCCGGGCACCAACATCCTCGCCGTGGACGTGCACACCCCCGGCCAGGGCAATCTGCTCAACCTCGCCGACCGGCAGGGCCTGTGCAACATCCGCGTGGGCAACGGCGACGCGGTCATCCTGCTGCGGGAGATGCTCGCCCCGGACAGCCTGGCCGGGCTGCGGGTCTTCTTCCCCGACCCCTGGCCCAAGAAGCGGCACCACAAGCGGCGGCTGATCCAGCCGGAGTTCCTCTCCCTGGCGGCGACCCGCCTGAGGCCCGGCGCCCTGGTGCACCTCGCCACCGACTGGGAGCCCTACGCCGAGCAGATGCTCGAGGTGCTCACCGCCCACCCCGCCTACGAGAACACCCGGGCGGACGGCGGCTTCGCACCCCGCCCCGGTTTCCGGCCGCTGACCCGTTTCGAGGCGCAGGGACTGGAGAAGGGGCATGTGGTGAACGACCTGCTGTTCCGTCGCGTACAGCACGAAGACCAGCCCCCCACCGGCGACTGACCCGCGGCTCCGCGGACCTGCGGGCGGCGCCCCTGCCTCGTTAGGGTCGACGCGTGGCCAGCTCCCCGTATCCGACGCCCGTGAGCGATGCCGCCGGGAGCAGCCCGGCGCGGCCCGCCCACTGGTGGCAGCGGGCCTGGGTGCGCTACGGAGCGCTGTGCACGCTGCTCGCCCTGTCCGGCCTCGTCATCCTGGCCCTGGTGCGGGAACAGACCGGCACCCAGGGCTTCCTGGTCGGCCTCGGCCTCGCGGTGCTGCCGGTGCCGCTGCTCATAGCCGCCTTCCGCTGGCTGGACCGGGTGGAGCCGGGGCCCTGGCGGAATCTGCTGTTCGCGTTCGCCTGGGGGGCCTGCGCGGCGGCGCTGATAGCGATCGTCGCCAACAGCTTCGCCACCAGATGGATAGCGACGGCGACCGCGGACCCGGCGGGGGCGGACACCCTGGGCGCGACCGTGGTGGCGCCGGTCGTGGAGGAGTCCGCCAAGGCAGCCGCCGTGCTGCTGGTGTTCCTGTTCCGCAGACGGGACTTCACCGGGATCCTCGACGGCGTGGTGATAGCGGGCGTCACCGCGACCGGCTTCGCCTTCACCGAGAACATCCTCTACCTCGGCACGGCCTTCGGCGCCGATCAGGTCACCGGCGGCAGCGGCATCCCCTCGGTGACCGCGGCGACGTTCTTCGTCCGCATCGTGATGTCCCCGTTCGCGCACCCGCTGTTCACGGTGCTCACCGGGATCGGGTTCGGCATCTCCGCCCTGTCCACCGAGCGCCAGCGCGTGCGGCGCGTGCTGCTGCCGCTGTCCGGACTGCTTCTGGCGATGGGGATGCACGCGCTGTGGAACGGCTCCTCCGCGCTGGGCGAGTTCGGGTTCCTCGCGGTGTACGCGGCGTTCATGGTGCCGGTGTTCGGGCTGCTGACCTGGCTGGTGGTGTGGACGAGGCAGCGGGAGCTGCACACCGTGCGGGCGGAGCTGCCCGCCTATGTGATCGCCGGCTGGCTGGGTCCGGTGGAGCCGCATGCGCTGGGGCTGATGCGGGCCCGGCGGATCGCCCGGCGGTACGCGCGGCGGCACGGCGGCAAGCAGGCGGCGCGGGCGGTCGCCGAGTACCAGGCGTTCGCGACCTCGCTGGCGGTGCTGCGCCACCGCGGGCGGCTCGGCCGGGCCCGCGGTGACTTCGTGCAGCGGGAGGGCGAGCTGCTGCGGGAGCTGTGGCACCGGCGGGCGGTGGCCCGGCCGGCCCTGGAGTACGCGGCCCGCGCGACGGCACCGCCGCCTCCGGTGCTGGTCTGGCACCCCGGGGCCGCCGCGTACGGGCACATCCCTGCGCAGGGGCACGGTTACGCCTACGGCCCCGCGTACCCCCAGGGGCACGGCTATGAGTACGGCTACGGCGGCAATCCCTACCTGGGGTGAGCGCGAACGCCGACCGGCAGCCCTGACGTCGGGGGGGCGCCGTCGGGACTGCCGGAATTCAGGTGGTGGCGGTGCGGCTCAGCGGGCCGTGCGGATGATCACGGGTTCAGGCCCTTGCTGCGCAGCCAGCTCATGGGGTCGATCCCGGAGGAGGAGCCGCCGGGGTGGACCTCCAGGTGGAGGTGGGCGCCCGTGGAGTTGCCGGTGGAGCCGACGCGGCCGATCACGTCGCCGGTGTTGACCTTCTGGCCGACGCTGACGCTGATCGAGGACTGGTGGGCGTACCAGATCTCGGTGCCGTCCTCGAGGGTGAGCACCGTCTTGTAGCCGTAGGAGCCGTCCCAGCCGGCGAAGGTGATCGTGCCGGTGTGGACGGCCTTGATCAGCGTGCCCGTGGGGGCGGCGAAGTCGAGGCCGGTGTGCTGGCCGGAGGACCAGTAGGCGCCGGCCTGGCCGAAGGTGGAGGTGATGGTGTAGCTGGAGGTCGGCAGCGTGTACTGCTTGGCCAGCTCGGCGAGGCGCTCGGCCTCGGCCTTCTTCCTGGCCTCCTCCTCCGCCTTCTTCTTGGCGGCCTCGGCCTTCTCCTTGGCCTCGCGCTCGGCCTTGGCGGCGGCCTCGGCGGCCTCCTTCTCGGCGGCGGCGACGGCCTCGGCGGCGGCCTTGCTGGCGGCCTGGTCCTGCTGCTGCTCGACCTGCGCCATGATCCGGGCGCGCAGGGCCTCACCGGCGCCCTGCTCGCTGTCGGAGGTGGCACCGACGCTGCTGAGCGGGGTGGTGGAGCCCTTCGGGGTTTCCTCGTCGGAGAGGAGGGAACCCACGTTGGGGAGGTCGGGCATGGAGATGGCGACCGGCGGCTTGCCGGTCTGGGCGCTGGCCATACCGCCGGCGCCGACGGCGGCTATGACACCGACACCGAGAACGGTGGAGCTGCGGGCGAGCCCCCCGCCGCGCTGCTTGGTGACGCGATGCCGGCCGCGGACCGGGCGGACGGTCTCCGCCGTGGGGTTCCACTCCTCGAAGGGACCCTCGTCGGCGCGGGTACCGCCGCCGTAGACGAACGTGTCGCTCGGGGTGAACGGGGCCTCGGGGGCAGGCCGGTTGGACGCCACGTGGGCGCACTCCTTTCCTTCCGTCTCCACCTACCGGGTTAGCTGACGGGTTCGGAGCAGGAAGGTCTCCTACGCGCGTATACGAGCCGTGCTTCCACGGCAGGCATACGCCCGATTCACCCCAATATGTGGTTCCCCGGTTCCCTTGCGGGATTCGGCGCGTGAGCACGGAGCCGACTTCTGTGACGACTGGGACGACCGCGCTGCGTTATCGAACGTTAATAGACATGAGCCTCGGATTCCAAGCCGTTCCTCTTGATCGTTCACGATTTTCGCGCGGACTTAAGTGTCATCGACGGGCGAAAACGGGCGAGTTGACCGCGCATCACAAGGGTCCGGATTACTGACGTTGCGTCAGATGTTATGCGCAGCGGCGCGGTTCGGTCACGGGCGGTGACATCGATGACGGAGGCCGGGAAACCTCGATGAAGAAACCGCGACGGTTGAGGGGACCCGGCGCCCGACGCGGAGAGAACCGGGGCGGCCGGGGTGCGCAGAAACGCCGAGGGCCGGAACCCTTCCGGATTCCGGCCCTCGGCCTTCAGTAGCGGGGACAGGATTTGAACCTGCGACCTCTGGGTTATGAGCCCAGCGAGCTACCGAGCTGCTCCACCCCGCGTCGGTACTCACCAGTATACGACATCCGCGGGGGTGGTCAGAACAAGTGGCTGTTCGGGGCCTTCGCGCGCTCCTCGTACTCGGGCAGCACCAGCACGGTGGCCCCTCCCTTCCGGAGCACGCCCGAGCCGTCCGCGCCCGGCACGAAGGTGTCCGGCTCGCGCCAGGCGGTGACCACGCGGCGGACGCCGGCCTCCAGGATCAGCCGCGAGCAGGACGCGGGACGGGATGCCCGGCGGGCGCACGGCTCCAGGCTGGAGTAGACGGTCGCGGTCGCCAGCCGGGGGTCCGTCGGATCGGTCTTGGCCAGCGCGGCCTCCTCCGCGTGCGCCAGCGGATCGCTGCCCTCCCGCGACCAGCCGCGCGCCAGTTCCGTGCCGTCGGCCGCCACGATCACCGCGCCCACGCTGAACGCCGTCCGCGAGGGCAGGCACTGTGCGGCCAGCTCGCAGGCGAGCGCCAGCCAGTGGTGGTCGGCGGCGACGGGCAGCTCGCCGCTGCCGGGTGCGGTGGGCTCGTAGCGCATCAGGACGACGTCGCCGATCTGCCGGGTCTCGCACAGCCGCAGGCGTCCGCCCTGGTAGGAGCCGGGACCGAAGAGACGCGGGGCGTCCGGGTCGCCGACGAAGAGCGGGGCGAGCACCAGCTGCAGCTCGTCGGCGAGGCCCTGGGTGAGGAGCTGGGTGTGGATCGTGCCGCCGCCCTCGACCATCAGCCGCCGCACTCCGCGCTCATCGTGCAGATGGGTGAGCAGACGGCGCCAGTCCAGCTCCGTGCCCAGCGGCACCACATCGGTGGCGAGTCCGAGAGAGCGGGCCCGCCCGGCACCCTTGTCCGTCGTGTAGAGGACCTTGTCGCCGCCGGTGTGCCAGAACGCCGCGGCCGGGTTCAGGTCGCCGGACCCGCTGACGGTGACCTTCAGCGGATACTCCGGCAGGCCGCGGGCCCGGCGGGCGGCGCGGCGCTCGGCGGAGTTCACCAGCAGCCGGGGGTTGTCGGCGCGGATGGTGCCGGCGCCGACCAGGATCGCGTCCACCGAGGCCCGCACCTCGTCCACCCGGTCGAAGTCCTCCGGGCTGGACAGCAGCAGCCGCTCGGGACCGGTGTCGTCCAGATACCCGTCCAGCGAGACGGCGGCGGACAGCAGGACGTACGGATGGGGCATCGGCGCGCTCCTGGCGAGGTTCGGAGGAACAGCCGGCGGGCTGCTCGCCTCAAGTCTGACAAGCCCGGCGGGCGGCAGGGGCGCGGGTGGCCGAGCGGGTGCGCGTGGCCGAGCGGGCGCGGCAGGCGGGCGGGGCGGGCGCGACGGCGAGCGGGGTCGGCTGCTGGCGCGACTGCGAGCGGGGCGGGCGCGGTGCCGGTGGCCGCGCACCTCGTCATGGTTCGATCAATCCCGTCCGGATCGCGTACCGGGTCAGCTCCAGGCGGTCCTTCAGGCCGAGCTTGGCCAGCAGGTTGGCGCGGTGCCGCTCGACCGTCTTGGGGCTGATGACGAGCATCTCGGCGATCTGCTGCGAGGTGTAGCCCTCGGCGACCAGCTTGAGGATCTCCTCCTCGCGGTCGGTGATGGCCTTGGCGGGCAGGCTCCTGCCCTCCCGGGCACGGTCCAGGTAGTCGCGGATCAGGGCGTTGACCGCGCCCGGGTAGAGGAAGGGTTCGCCACGCATGGTGGCGTGGCAGGCCTCCACCAGGTCACGGTCGGCGACGGACTTGAGCACATAGCCGGAGGCGCCCGCCCCCAGGGCCTCGAAGAAGAACTGCTCGTTGTCGTACATGGTCAGTATCAGGATCCGCGTCTCCGGCATGCTCCGGGAGAGCTCGCGGGCCGCCTGCAGACCGGTGAGCCGGGGCATGGCGATGTCCAGGATGGCCAGGTCGGGCCGGTGGACCCGGGCCTGCTCCAGCGCCTCGGCCCCGTCGTCCGCCTCGGCCACCACGGTCAGATCCGGTTCACCGTCGAGGATCAGCCGCACACCACGGCGCACCAGCGCGTGATCGTCGGCGAGGAGGATGCGGGTGGGGGCGGGGTGGTTCATGGAGCACGTCGTTTCCGCTCGGAAGCTTCTCGGGGCTGCGGTCACGGGGGCGGACCGGGCGACGCGGCCCGCCGGCCGGCGGCGGTGTCGTCGGTGGTGTCAGGGGCGGCGGCCCTGTCGGCGGTGGCGGCCGGAGGCGGATCGGCGGTCGCGCCCCGCGGCACGGCGGGTTCGGCGGCGGCATGGGGCGGGTGACCGGCGGCGGGGGCATGCGGCGAGTGACCGGCGGCGGGAACGGCGGCCGGAGCGGGCACGGCGGTCGCCCCCCGAGGCTCTGCCGGCGCGGGAGCCGCCCCGGCAGTCTCGCCCCGAGTCCCTGCCGGCGCGGCAGCCGCTCCTGGAGTCACGGAGGGCCCGGCAGTCGCGCCCGGCAGCACGGCGGGTGCGGGGGTCTCTCCCGGCCTCGGGACGGGGACGGTCAGCCGCACCTCGGTGCCGGGGCCACCCCCGGCGGGCGGCCCCACCGCGAGGTGGGCGCCGATGAGCAGCGCGCGTTCCCGCATGCCCCGGATGCCCGCGCCCTCCGGGACGTTGCCGATGCCGCGGCCGTCGTCACGGACCCGCAGCTCCACACCGGCCCGGGTGCGGCGCAGGGCGACCTCGGCGCGGGTGGCGTCGGCGTGCCGGGCGGCGTTGGTCAGGCCCTCCTGTGCCACCCGGTACAGCACCAGCTCGATCTCCTGGCCCAGGTCGGGCAGATCGGCGTCGAGGCGATGCTGGACGGTGAGGTCGTAGGCGGCGAATTCGGAGGCCAGCGCCTTCAGGGCGCTGACAAGGCCCAGCTCGTCCAGCACTCCGGGCCGCAGCCGGCGGGCGATGCGCCGGATCTCGTCCAGGCTCCCCCGGGTGGTCTCCTGCGCCAGCTGCAGCTCCTCACGCAGCTCGGGCGGGGCGTGGTCGGCGGCCCGCTTCAGCTGGAGCAGGACCGCGGTGAGGCTCTGACCGACCTCGTCGTGCAGCTCCTGGGCGATCCTCCGGCGCTCCCCCTCCTGCGCGGACAGTGCCCGGGCGCTGCTGGTGGCCCGCTCGTGCTCCAGCCGGTCCAGCATCGTGTTGTACGTACTGATCAGCTCGGCGATCTCGCCGCGCCCGTCGACCGCCGGACGCTTGCCGGGGCGGAGCAGGTCGGTGGTGGTCATGGCGCGGGTCAGGCGCTGCAGCGGGGCGAGGCCGACGCGCAGCAGCAGCGCGTTCGCGACGAGCATGGCCGCGAGTCCCACGGTGAGCACGGCGGCCTCGGTGAGCAGCACCGGAGTGGATACGGTGACGGGTCCCAGCAGCAGAGCGGTGGCCGTGATCAGCACGACGGCGTTCAGCAGGAAGATCCGCCAGAACAGGGGCACCCCACCGCCTCCTCACCGTGCGTCGCAGACCAGCCGCTCCCGGTGCGGCGCCAGCCGTGGAGGCTCACGTCCCCGGGCGCGGCACGGGGCCGTCGCCCCCAGCCTGCACGCTGTCCCCGCCGTACGCCATCCGTGGCATCACCCATTTCCGCACCGCAAGGCCACAGCAGCGCTCCGGCGCCCCTGGGGGGCATGGCACCCGGCATATGGGGTCCTGGGCACGGGGATATGGGGGCCGGACCCGATGGTCGGCGGTGCGGGGGCGAGGGAGCCTGAAGGTGACGGCGCCCTCGCTGCCACTGACGGTCGGGAAGGAGGAGCCGTGCCCCAGTCGGACGACGAGCGCCTCGTCGATCTCGAGGCCCGCCTCCAGCAGGAGGACCCCCGCTTCGCGGACTCGTTCACCCACGGGCGCCCTGCCCGCCCGCGCGAGTTCCGCCGCGCCCGCGCCTGGTTCGCGCTGATCATCGGAGCGGGCCTGCTGCTCGCGGGCCTGGTCCTGCCCGACGGCCTGATGATCGCCGCGGGTCTGGTCGCCAGCGGTATAGCCGTCCAGCTCTTCGACCCACCCCGCTGATTCTCCCCGACCCGCCCCGCTGCTTCTCCCCGGTCCGCCCCACCGGCCCTGCTCGGCCCGCTGCTCCGGCCGCCCAGCTGCCCCTCCCAGGCCCGCCTCGCCGGCCTTCGTCCGGGGCTCGGCCCCCTGTGGGGGCTCCTCCCCTTCCTCTCCTCTACATCTCCTGATCCCGCTGTCCTTCCTCCGCCCCGCCCGGGGCCGGAACGCACCCCCGGCGGCTCTCGGCCGGGGTGGGAAAATCGAAGGCGCTCGGGACTCGCGTCCGGCAGGCAGCGGGAGGGGAGCGTCAGCATGATCCAGTGGGTGCGCCTCGGAACCGAGCGGAAGCCGGTTCCCGAGCCCGCCGCCACCGGGCTGGTGTGGGCCGGTGCCTTCGGCGGTGCGCTCACCCTGGTGCTGCTGATCAACACGCTGCCGGGCCCGGGCCGCCCCGGCCTCGCGCTCACCGCACTGTCCCTGCTCGCCGCCGCGCTCGGCGTGTGGGCCCGGTTCACCGCGGCCCCTGGGACGGCCGTGCTGTGCTGGCTGTTCCTCAACGCGTTCGCCGTTCCGCCCGAGGGCGTCCTCACCTGGGCCGGCTCGCGGGACACCCGCTGGCTCGGCTGTCTGCTCGCCGCCGCCCTCGTCGGCACCACCACGTCCCGGCTGGCGCACGCCCGCGCGGCCCACCACCGCCTCACCGCGGCCACGGACCCGGACGACGGCCGCCTCCTGTGAGCCGGCGTCACCGGGCCACCCGGGTGATGACGTGCCGTCCGAGCTCACGGAGCGCTGACACCGGCCGTCCGTAAGGTCCGCGCCACTCGGCCGGCGGCACGCCGTACGGACGCCGCAGCGCCCGACCCGGCTGATGCCCGGTCAGGCGCTGCGAGGCAGTTCGGAGGTCGTGCTCCCCGTCCGCGGGAGGTAGGCCCTGTGGGACTCGAACCCACAACCAATGGATTAAAAGTCCACTGCTCTGCCAATTGAGCTAAGGGCCCTCGGCGATGTTGCCTCCCCGAGCATAGCTGCACGTGGCCGTCTCGCCGATCGGGTATCCGGGACGGGAGCGTCGGACGGTCACCCGTACGAGCGGAAGGGCCCGCACGACGGTCGTCGTGCGGGCCCTTCCGGTCGGTTTCGCTCACCGGTCAGCCGTTGCGCTTCCAGCGGGGCTTGTCCTCGCGGCGTCCGAAGGAGCCGCCGCGGTGGTCGTCACGACGGCCGTAGGGACGGTCGTGGGACGGGCGGTCGTGGCCGCCGGAGCGGAAGCCCGGACGGTCGCCCTGGCGGTCGCGGTTGAACGGACGGTCGCTGCCGCGGTGGCCGCCGCGCTCGTCGCGACGGAAGCCGCCCCGGTCACGGTCGCGGCCGAACCCGCCCCGGTCGTCGCGGCGTTCGAAGGAGCGCCCGCCACGGTCACTCCGGTCGTCCCGGCGGAAGCCCCCACGGTCACGGTCGCGGTCGAAGGAACGGCCGCCCCGGTCGTCGCGGCGTTCGAAGGAGCGCCCGCCACGGTCACTCCGGTCGTCCCGGCGGAAGCCCCCACGGTCACGGTCGCGGTCGAAGGAACGGCCGCCCCGGTCGTCACGCCGTTCGAAGGAGCGGCCACCACGGTCACCCCGGTCGTCCCGGCGGAAGCCCCCACGGTCACGGTCGCGGTCGAAGGAACGGCCGCCCCGGTCGTCCCGGCGGTCGTCCCGGCGGAAGCCCCCGCGGTCACGGTCCCGGTCACGGTTGAAGCCGCCCCGGTCGTCACGCCGTTCGAAGGAGCGGCCACCACGGTCACCCCGGTCGTCCCGGCGGTCGTCGCGGCGGAAGCCCCCACGGTCGCCGTCACGCTCGTCGCGGCGCTCGCGGCGCTCGGCGGGAGCGGGCGCGTACTCGGTGCGGTCCATGTCCCGCCCGGCCTGCTGCTCCGGCAGCGAGATCTCCGCGGCCGCCTCGGCGGCCTCGGCCACCGCGGCCTGCGGGTCCTCGCCGCGCTCGCGGGCGGCCCGGGCGATCAGCCGGTCCGCCTCCTCGCGCAGTTCCGTCGCGCGGCGCTGCGCCCGCTCCAGCTCCTTGGTGAGCTGGGCGACCTCGCGCTCGGCCTGCTGGGCGGCGTTGGCCGCGGACTCGGCCTGCACCTCGGTCATCGACCGGGCGCCGGTGATCTCGGCGACCTCGGGGTCGAAGGCTGCGCCGCCCTGGATGATGTGACGCGTGGCGTCGACGCCGGCGTCCTCCATCAGCCGGAAGATCTGACGCCGCTGGTGCGGCAGGGAGAGGGAGACGACGGTTCCGGTGCGGCCGGCGCGGGCGGTGCGGCCGGCGCGGTGCAGGTAGTCCTTGTGGTCGCCGGCCGGGTCCACGTTGAGTACCAGGTCGATGCCGTCGACGTGGATGCCGCGCGCGGCGACGTCGGTGGCGACCAGGACGTTGACGTAGCCGTCCTTGAAGTCGGCCAGGGTGCGGGTCCTGGCGCCCTGGGTCATGCCGCCGTGCAGTGCCTCGGCCTTGACGCCCGCCTCGCGCAGCTGGTCGGCGACGCGGTCGGCGCCGAGCTGGGTGCGGACGAAGATGATGGTGCGGCCCTTGCGGGAGGCGATGGCCGCGGTGACCGGCGCCTTGTCCTTGGGCTTCACGACCAGGATGTGGTGCGACATGGTGGTCACCGCGCCCTGGGCCGCGTCCACCTCATGGGTGGCCGGGTCGTCGAGGTACCGCTCGACGAGCGTCTTGATCTCGTTCTCCATGGTGGCGGAGAAGAGCATGCGCTGGCCGCCCGCCGGGACCTGGTCGAGCAGCTCCGTCACCTCGGGCAGGAAGCCCAGGTCGGACATCTGGTCGGCCTCGTCGAGGACGGTGATCTCCACGCTCTGGAGCGAGCAGGCGCCGCGGTTGATGATGTCGCGCAGGCGGCCGGGGGTGGCGACGAGGATGTCTACGCCGCGCTCGAGGGCGTAGATCTGGTTGCCCATGGAGGTGCCGCCGCAGACGACTTTCATCTTCAGGCCGAGGACGTCGCCGTAGGGCTGGAGCGCGTCGGCGACCTGCATGGCGAGCTCACGCGTCGGGGTCAGGATGACGGCGCGCGGCCGGTGCTTCTCGGTCCGGCCGCCGGCGAGCTGCGCCAGCGTCGGCAGACCGAAGGAGAGGGTCTTGCCGGAGCCGGTGCGGCCACGGCCGAGGATGTCCTTGCCGGCCAGGGCGTCCGGGATGGTCGCGGCCTGGATCGGGAAGGGGGTGGTCACGCCGTTCTGCGCGAGCTTGCGCACGACGCCCTCGGGGAGGCCGAGATCGGCGAAGGTGACCTCGGGGGCCTGCTCGGGGGTGGTGCCGGCGTCCGCGAGGTTCTGAATGCCGTCGGCATTCTCAGAGTTCTCGGGCACGACGACGTGATCAGTACTGGCGATGGGCATACGAATGCGAAACCTTCCGGAGTCTCTTCGGCACGCGCCCGTCAACTCCGTGATTCGCGATTCGCAATACGACCGCCTCGATGCGGTCCACCACGGCAAGGGAGAGAGTACGCGCCACACGGCGCGCTCTGCAGTGGCGCCGGGCAAATGGGATCAAACGATCTGCCACCATACGCACCCGGGGGCCCCGAAAGCAAACCGGGCCCCGGTCCGGGAGTACCGCGGCAGGCCAGCGCGGTGGGGCGGCGGTCCGGTCGGAGTCTGTCACGCCGGCCGACGAGGTCGGCCACGCCGGCCGGACCGAGCGTGTCGCGGCGACCGGACCGCAGGAGGTCACGTCTACGCCGGCGCCCCCGCCTCCGGCGCGGGCTCACGCTGCGCCAACTGGGTCTGCGGCGGCTCGTGCGCCGAGGAGGAGGGCTCCGGTGCGGTCGGCTCCGGCTCACCGGACGGCTCGGGTGGGGTCGGTGTGGGCTGCGGATCCGGCGTCCGGGTGGGCTGCTGCGGCACGGGCCGCTCGTCCGGCGCGGGCTTCGCGGGCCCGCCCGGTTTGCCGCCGGCCGGCCGGGACGGGCTCGCCCCCGGAGACGGGGAGGTGCCGGGGCGCGCGGACTTCTCGGACCGCTTCCTGCCGTCCTTGCTCCTCTTCTCCTTCTCCGCGTGCTCGCCGTCCGCGGCCCTGCCCTCGCCGGCGGCGACTCCGTGCCCGGCCTCGCCACCGCCGGGTGCGGCCGCCCCGTCCGGAACCTTGCCGCCCGGCTTCACCGAGTGCGTCGGCTCTGCGCCCCCGCCCGCACCGTCCTCGCCGACGCTCATACAGCCGGCGGCAGCGGCGACGGCCACCAGCGTGGCGGCCAGGCGGACGGGAACAAGCTTGCGGGGCACGGGGGCCACCTCCGATGGGAGTAGCGGGTTGCCATGCCCAACTCCCCCTGCCCGCAAGAGGACACGCCGAAGTCGTATCCGCGGTCGTACCCGTGATCGGCCCGGGCCGTGTCCGTACCCGGGGACCTATCCGTAGCCGAGGGCGTGCAGCCGGGCGTCGTCGATCCCGAAGTGGTGCGCGATCTCGTGCACCACGGTGATCTCCGTCTCCGCGACGACGTCCTCCCGCGACTCGCACATCCTCAGTGTCGGCCCGCGGAAGATGGTGATCCGGTCCGGCAGCACCCCGGCGTACCACTCGCCGCGCTCGGTCAGCGGGGTCCCCTCGTACACCCCCAGCAGCTCGGGATCGTCGGCGGGCGGCTCGTCCTCGACGAACACCGCGACGTTGTCCATCAGCCGCGTCAGCTCCGGCGGGATCCGGTCGAGCGCTTCCGCGACCAGCTCCTCGAACTCCTCGCGTGTCATCTCCAGCACACCAGCCATTGTCAGGTACGACCCGTCCGTACGAGTCCAGCGCGACGCCCGGCATATCCGGCACTCTGTATGGGCATACGGGATCAATGGCCCGCGTCCCCGCCGCCGTCAGGAACGCCATGCAACACATCCGGGTTCCCCGAGGCCACCGCTCGCGCCGGCGCGCACCGGAGACGACCGTCCTGGCGCCGCAGCGCAACCCCTGGCTGCGCGCCCTCGGGCTGATCACCGTGGTCGTCCTCGGCGCCTGGCTGGGCCTGCTCGTGGTGGGCAATGTACGGGTCCCGGTCGGCCCGATGAACACCACGATGACCCTGCGGCCCTCCTTCACCGGTGGCACGAAGATCAATGTCTCGCCGCTGGGCGCGCTGGAACTGGACAGCCACATCGCCCCGGTCCGCCTCGACGTCAACGTGGACCAGCTCGACCCCGACCGCGCCCAGGCCCTGGTGGACCACCCCGAACGCATCTCCGGCCTGCAGGACGAGGTCGCCCGGGACGTCACCCGGGGCACCGCCGATCTGGCCGTGCGCTCCTGTGTCGCCGTGGTCACCGGCGCCACCGCGCTCGGCCTGCTGGTCTACCGGCGTCCACGCCGCGCGCTGGCCGCCGGCGGTCTCGCCCTCGCCCTGCTCGGCGCGTCCGGCGGCACCGCGTACGCCACCTGGAACCCGGACTCCGTGCTGGAGCCCCGCTTCTCCGGACTGCTCTCCTCGGCCCCGTCGCTGGTCGGCGACGCGCGCAGCATCGTCACCGAGTTCGACGTCTACCAGAAGGAGCTGGCGCGCCTGGTCACCAATGTGACCAAGCTGTACGACGCCACCTCCACGCTCCCCGCCTACCAGCCCGACCCCAGCACCATCCGGGTGCTGCACGTGTCGGACATCCATCTCAACCCGGCGGCCTGGAAGATCATCGCCTCGCTGGTGGAGCAGTACCAGGTGGATGTGATCGTGGACACCGGCGACACCATGGACCACGGCACCGCCGCCGAGAACGGCTTCCTCGACCCGATCGAGGATCTCGGCGCTCCCTATGTCTGGGTCCGCGGCAACCACGACTCCCGCGTCACCCAGCGCTATCTCGAGGACCTGAAGAACGTCCACGTGCTCGACGACGGCCGGGCCAGGACCATCGCGGGCCTGCGCTTCGCCGGGATGGGCGATCCCCAGTTCACGCCCGACCGGTCCGGGAAGGCCGGGGCCGAGATGTCCCAGGAACTGGCGGGCGCCCGCCTCGCCTCCGCCCTGCGCGACCACCGGGCCGCCGGCCGGCCGGTGGACGTGGCCGTGGTGCACGAGCCGTCCGCGGCCCGGGAGGTCGACGGCACGGTCCCGCTGGTGCTGGCCGGCCATCTGCACCGGCAGGACACCGAGGTCATGGAGTACGGCACGCGGCTGCGCGTGGAGGGCTCCACCGGGGGCAGCGGGCTGCGCGCGGTGGAGGGGGAGCACCCCGACCCGATCCAGGCGTCGATCCTCTACTTCGACCGCGACACCCGCAGGCTCCAGGCCTGGGACGCCATCGAGCTGGGCGGCCTCGGCCTGACCACGGCGGAGGTCAGCCGCCATCTGCCGGAGGAGAACCAGCCCGGCGCGACGCCCTCGCCCGCGTCCCCCTCCCCGAGCACCTCCTGAAACCGTTTTGGCGAACCATCCCGCCATCCCATATGCTTCTCACGTCCCCGACGCGCTGAGAAGCGCCCAGGCGGGCCGATAGCCCTCATCGTCTAGCGGCCTAGGACGCCGCCCTTTCAAGGCGGTAGCACGGGTTCGAATCCCGTTGGGGGCACATATAGCGCCATGTGTCCGGATTTTTTGGACACGGATGCTAGCTTGGTCCTGTGGAGCAGTTTGGAGTGCTCGCCACC
This sequence comes from Streptomyces composti, assembly GCF_012034205.1. Taxonomy (GTDB): domain Bacteria; phylum Actinomycetota; class Actinomycetes; order Streptomycetales; family Streptomycetaceae; genus Streptomyces; species Streptomyces composti. The sequence goes on along the minus strand of NZ_JAATEM010000021.1, from coordinate 106,417 downwards.
CTGTCAAGGTGGAGGCCGCGGGTTCAAATCCCGTCAGGACCGCCAAGGCTTTGCAAAAGGTCTTGACGGCTGGGTAGCTCAGTTGGTACGAGCGATCGCCTGAAAAGCGATAGGTCGCCGGTTCGACCCCGGCCCCAGCCACCGCGCCGAGAGTGCCCTGGACAGCGCAGCGTCCAGGGCACTCTCGCTGTCCGCGGCCGGGTGGGTTCCGTCTGCCGCCGGACTCCCGTGCTGCCGTGCACGGCACACAGCAGATCGTGATCCGTGGCACGATGACGCCTTGCTCAGGCGAAGTCGCCAAGACCCTCGTGCAGGCCCTCTACGACCACGACGCGGAGGTCATCGTCTCGGGCCCCAACACAGTACGAGCGGTTCGCCCCGCTGCCCACAACCTGCCGCGGCACTGTCAGGGCTGGAGCCACCACGGGCTCGTGTAGGCCACACCGAAGTCGTTGCAGGGGTGGCCGTCCGGGCCTGGTGTGCCGTTGGCCACGGTGGGGTCCGAGATGCGCAGCACGACCCAGTCACCGTCCGAGACATCCAGCGGGACAGTGAAGTCCGCGACGGTGCCGTTGACGGTCTCGATGACGTCGACGACGCTCGGCGCCGAGGTGTCGGGGCGGAGCACCTGGATGGTCAGGGCCTTGCCGTCCCAGTCCGGGCCGCGGTCGACGTCGACGAGGAAGCGGACATCACCGGAGGCAAGGGGGATGCTGCTGCCCATGCGGACGCCGCCCGCCGTGGCGTCGACCCGCAGCCCGGAGACACGGGTGGCGAAGGAGCGCCTGGCCAGCATCGCCTCGAATACCGCGGTGCGGGTGTTCTCGGTGACCCACAGGCCGCTGCGTCCCTTGCCCTCGTGGAACCCCCAGGTGGTTCCGTGTTCGTCGGTGACGCCGGTGAGGCCGGGCCGCCACCCGGCATTGAGGCAGGCGACCAGCGGCGAGGTGACACCCGAGGACCAGCCCTCGAAGAGGTAGTCGTCGGTGCGGTTGAACATCTCCAGACCGACCATCTGGTTCAGCACCGAGGAGTTGAACGCGAAGTCGTTGAACCGCCCCTCCTCGCGCCCGGGGTGATTGAAGCTCGCCACGCCGGCGGGCCGGTCCGCCAGCCAGCTGTACAGGCTTCCGGGGCTGCCGGCCCGGCCCAGGTCGGCGAAGTCGCCGGTATTCCAGATGTTGACGTGGCCGTGCGTGGGGCTGGACCACTCGAAACCGCGCAGCGCGGTGAACATCCCCAGGTCGTTGGCCGCGTCCGCGAGCTGGCCCTGGGTGTTCCACTCGCCCGAGCTCAGGCCCTCGATGGCGAACAGCGTGGTGTGGTCGGTGAGCGCCGCGACATCGAGCCCGGCCTCGCGCATGGAGGCGAACGCGGCGTCCGCCGAGCCGTCGCCGTCAGACATCACGGTGTGGTTGTGCATGTCCGCGTGGACGAGCGTCGTTCCCTGCGTGAGCTTGGAAGACCGTGCGGCGGCGACCAGCGGTACGGACGAACCGGCCATGGTCGCGTGGGCGGCCCGCGCGGTTCCGGGCATCGCGGCCAGCATCAGCAGGCCCCCGACGCCGGCGAGCAAGGCCCGCCGGCCTACTGGTCGCGCGCTCGGATCGATCTGGCCGTACGAAGCTGCCCGGTCCGGGTCTCGGACGTGGTCGTGGTGGCATGTATGCGCATGGTAGCGATCCATAGGCCGAACCTAGCCGAACCTAGCGCGGACATGACAGGATCAGGGGTACGGGAAGCGGTCCAGCCGGCGAACATTCCCCGACAAAGCCTGGGTCGAACGCCACCACGCCGGTCCAGGCCTGCTGCGCTCAACCCGCCGCCCTGGAGCGGCTCACCGCCGCGGGCCTGGCCGAACTCAAGGAAGGCCATCGTGTCCTCTTCCGGTTGAACTGGCCGTTCACCAGGGAGAGTTACGCGATGGCCTGCCTCTTGCTTAGGAAGCAATCGCCGCAAGCGGGTGCGGTGCACGGCCCGAGCAGACGTCCACGCGGTTCCACAGACCTGACCGACTACGCCAAGTTCGTGGGACACCATCGCCGACCGACGCCGCATCTCTGATCCTGCCTGTCCTTGACCGGCCGCGCGACCACCACGTACAGGTCGCCACCACGGCATGCAATCAGCCGACCCCTGTGCTGCGTAGGTTCTGGCCCACCGCGTGAACGCTGTGTAACAGGTACCCATCCGGAGGTGATCTGAGGTGCTGCTTTCGCGGGAACCGGCAGTCAGCTCGGCCCCAACGGATTGCCTGCACGGCGGTGCACCGCCCTTGAGTCTCCGGCGCGCGGTCGTCGCCGTCCGGCGCGCTCGCTGCTCGTGCCTGTCGGCCCCGCCGTGGCCAGGACTCGGTGGATCCTCGGCCCGCCCGCACCTGACGCGGTCGCATCCCGAGGACGGACCGCGCGCCGGAGTTGTCGCATTCGGAAGGATGTCCACAGATGACAGACAGAACCTTGAGCCGCCGCCGGTTCCTGGGGGGCGCTGCGGCGGCCGCGGGCGGAGCGGCGGTGTCGCCGTGGCTAGCCGGCTGCTCGGTCGACAGCGGCGGTGGCGCCAAGGCTGCCACCACACTCACTGTGATGCTGGAGCCGAGCGAGCTGCCCGCCGATGTGATCTCCGGTTTCGAGAAGGAGAACCCGGACATCGCGGTCAAGCTGGTCAAGCACGATCCGACCAGGCTGACGGCGATGCTGGCCGCCGGGGACCCGCCGGACGTGGCCCGCGAGACGGCGACGTTCTCGTCGTACCTCGCGGTACGCGGGCTGGCCGCGGAGATCGATCCCTACCTGCAGAAGAGCTCCGTGATCAAGGAGAGCGACCTCGCCGGGATCAACGACCTGTGGCGCTTCGACGGCACGGCGCAGGGCCAGGGCCCGCGCTACGGACTCACCATCGACTACTCCCAGGACGCGATGCTGTGGGCGAACACCAAGCTGTTCGAGCAGGCCAAAGTGCCGGTTCCGCCCGACACCGAACCGCTGGCGTACGAGAACCTCATCGACCTCGCGCGCAAGCTCACCCGGAAGACCTCCGACAAGAAGACGGCCGTGTTCGGCTACGGCGGCACAGTCGACTTCGACATGGCGCAGCTCGCCCACATGGTGAGCGCCCAGAGCGGTCGGTTGTTCAACGACGACTACACCAGGGTCGACTTCTCCAGCCCGGAGGCGCGCAAGACCCTCCAGTTCTGGATAGATCTGGCGCGGGCGGGAGTCTCCTACGGGCCGACACGGCCCAATCCAGCCGGCTGGGACGGCACCACGTACAAGGCCGGGCGGATCGCCCTCTACACCGCCGGCTACTGGTATCAGCAGGCGATGGCTGATGTGCCGGACCTCCGCAAGGCGTCACGCTTCCTGCCCGCGCCCACCTTCGCGGGCAACAGGATCAGCCCGTGCTACTACGGCACCGGCGTGTGGATTCCGGCGAAGGCGAAGAACAAGGACGCCGCGTGGAGGTTTATCGAGTATTACGTCGGCGGGGCGGCGGGCAAGCGGCGTGCCGCTGAGGGCAGGGGGCTGCCGTCCCTGAAGTCGCTGGAGGGCGAGCTGCCGAAGAACACCCCCGAGGCGAAGCAGTCCTACGACACGCAGCGGCGTGAGCTGGAGCATTACAGCGCTGTCGTGGTGAACACCCCCTATCTGCGGTCGGAGTCGCTGAAGAAGGTGCTCCAGGCCGAGTTCAAGTCCGCCGTATCGAATGACACAGCCGCCGGCAAGGTCGCGGACTCGCTCAATGATCAGGTCAACGAGCTGATCGATCAGGAAAGGGACAAGGTCAAGTGACGGTCCCTACCCGGGCGCGTCCCCGTGCCCGTACCGTGGCCACCGCGCCTCCGGCACGGGGACGGCGCTGGCGTCGCCACCGCCCTCGTACGTTCTATCTCTTCGCTTCCCCCTGGCTGCTGGGGTTCGTGCTGCTGACGTTGTTCCCGCTCGGCTACGCGCTGGCGCTGAGCTTCACCAACTACGATGGCTTCTCGCCGCGTTGGGGGTTCGTCGGGCTGCGCAACTACGAGACCGCCTTCACCGACCCCGACACGTGGTCCAGCCTGCTGCGCACGCTGGTGTTCGTCGTCGTGGTGGTGCCCGCCACCATCGCTGTGGGCCTGTTCCTGGCCGCTCTGGTCAACCAGCGGGTGCGGCTGCGGGGCGTGTTCCGGGCGATCTTCTTCCTGCCCGTGGTGGTGCCGCCGGTGGCCTCGGCCTTCGTTTTCCGGATGCTGTTCGACCGGGACAGCGGTGCGGCGACATGGCTGCTGGCCTTCTTCGACCAAGGTCCGGTGGAGTGGCTGGTCGATGAGAAGGCGCTGGTGGTGTTGCTGCTGATGATCATGTGGCGGGTTGGCAGCAGCATGGTGATCTCGCTGGCCGGTTTGCAGGGTGTTCCGCGGGAGCTGGGGGAGGCGGCGGCTATCGACGGTGCCGGGCCGTGGAAGACGTTCACCCGGGTCACGCTGCCGGTGATGTCACCGGTGCTGTTCTTCCAGCTCGTCATCGGCGTGATCGAGACCTTTCAGATCTACCTGCCGGCGCTCCTGCTCGCCTCGGCCGGGCAGGCCAGTCTGAACGCGAGTCCTGGAGAGGGCTTGTACTTCTACATGGTGCACGTCTACAGCGAGGCGTTCGCCAACGGCAATCTCGGGTACGCCTCGGCTCTGCTGTGGCTGCTGACCGCAGTGACGGTCGGCTACACCGCCGTGATGTTCCGGGCCACGCGGAAGCTGGTCTACTACGAGTCCGGCCCCGGCGGCCGGGAGGAGGCACCATGATGACGCGCATGGCCGGACGCCTGCGCCGGGCGGGCATATACGCGGTCCTGGTGGTCTGTGCCGGGCTGTTCCTGCTGCCCCTCTTCTGGTTGCTGACCATCGCGCTCAAGGGGCCTGGTGAGCTGCAGGCGTTTCCCCCGCACGTCCTGCCGGAGGTGCTGCGCTGGGACAATTTCACGAAAGCCCTGACATATGTCGACTTCCTAGGTTATGCCCGTAACTCTGTGATCATCGCCGTCCTGTACTCGGGGCTGGTGACCCTGTCCTCGGCCATGGTCGGCTTCGCCCTGGCCCGGCTGCCCGCACCGGGGAAGCGGGCCGTCTTCGCGGTCCTGATCGGATCGCTGATGATTCCGCACATCATCACCCTGATTCCGACCTATCTGCTGTTCTCGAAGGTGGGGCTGCTGAACACCTACTGGCCGTGGGTGCTGTGGGGGCTGTCCGGCTCGTCGTTCCTGGCATTCCTCTTCAGGCAGTTCTTCGCCGGCCTGCCCACCGAACTGGAGGATGCGGCCATCATGGACGGCTGCGGATATTTCCGGGCGTTCTGGCAGATCTTCCTGCCGCTGGCGAAGCCTGCCCTGGCCACGAGCTTCGTGCTGTCGTTTGTGTGGATCTGGGGCGACTGGGTGATGCCGGTGCTGCTACTCGACGACGACCGCTCGACGCTGGCCGTGGCGGTGGGGTCCTTGTACACCTCGCCCAACAGCGGGCCGCTGTTCCACCTGATCGCCGCCGCGGCGGTGATGTACAGCCTGCCGGTGCTGGTCCTCTTCCTGTTCCTGCAACGGCTGTTCATCCGCGGCATCGCCACCACCGGAATGCGCTGAGGAGCAACGATGAATCAGAGCCGGGACATCCCTGAGCCGGACCTGCCCGCGTTTCCGCCGGAGTTCCTGTGGGGCACCGCCACGGCGGCCTACCAGATCGAGGGAGCCGCCAGGGAGGACGGCCGCGGCCCGTCGATCTGGGACACCTACTGCCGCAAGCCGGGTGCGGTACTCCACGGGGACACCGGTGACATCGCCTGCGACCACTACCACCGCATGGAGGAGGACCTGGACCTGCTGGCCGGCCTGGGCGTCGGCGGCTACCGGTTCTCCATCGCCTGGCCACGTGTCATCCCGCAGGGGCGGGGCGCGGTCAACCAGCGCGGCCTGGACTTCTACCGAAGGCTCGTCGACGGGCTACTGGCGCGCGGCATCGCTCCCATGGTCACGCTCTACCACTGGGACCTGCCCCAGCCGCTGCAGGACCAGGGTGGCTGGCAGGAGCGCGACTGCGCGATGTGGTTCGCCGACTACGCGTCCGTGGTCTTCGACGCCCTGGCGGACCGGGTGCCGTACTGGATCACCCTGAACGAGCCGATCGGCGCCTCCTTCTACGCATACGCCGGGTCGCACGCACCGGGGCTGCGGCTCGGTGGGGGCGCCATCGCGGCCGCCCACCATCTGCTGCTCGGACACGGCGAGACGGTGGCGGCGCTGCGCGCGCTGGGCCGGGCCGCGGGGCGGATCGGGATCACCCTGAACTTCGGGCCGACGAGCCCGGCCACACAGGAGCCCGGGGACATCGCCGCTGCCGCACGGGCGGACGCGCTGGCCACCCGATGGTTCTCCGACGCGGTGCTCGACGGGGCGTATCCGAAGCTGCTGACCGACTTCTACGAACCGATCTGCGACTTCACCTTCGTCCGAGACGGCGACATGGCGAGGATCAGCACACCGCTGGACTTCCTCGGAGTGAACTACTACAAGTCGTGGGTGGCGCGGGCTTGCGAACTCCCCCCGCCTGGGGAGCGCCGGGCCACCGACCTCGGCGCGGTGACCGAACCGCCCCCGGGCGCAGAGCTGACCGGTTTCGGCTGGGCGGTATGCCCTGACGGCTTCCGCGACACGCTGCTGTGGCTGCGCGAGAAGTACCCGGGTCTGCCGCCGCTGTACGTCACGGAGAACGGCTGCTGTTACGAGGACTACGTCGACCCCACCGGACGGGTGCGTGATGCCGAGCGCATCTCCTTCCTCCAGCGCTATCTGCGCGCCGCAGCGGCGGCGATCGAGGCGGGAGTCGACCTGCGCGGCTACTTCTGCTGGTCGCTGCTGGACAACTTCGAGTGGACGGCCGGCTATTCGAAGCGGTTCGGCCTCGTCTGGGTCGACTACCCCACCGGCGAGCGGCTGCCCAAGGACTCCTACCACTGGTACCGCCGCGTGATCGCCGCACAGACCCTGCGGTGCGAGCGGTGAGGCGGCACGCCCGGTTCACGGGTACGGTCGCGGTGGTCACGGGCGCCGGGTCGGGCATCGGCGCCGCCACCGCCCGATGGCTTGCCGCCGATGGCGCTTCGGTGGTCGCAGTCGACCTCGACGCCGATGCCACCGCCCGCGTCGCTGGGGAGATCGAGGCAGAGGGCGGGACCGCGTCGGCGATGCGGGCCGACGTGGCCGGCGAGGAAGACTGGCAGCGGATCCGCCAGCACACGCACGAGACGTTCGGGCCGGCCCGGGTACTGCATCTGAACGCCGCCTTCCAGGCAGTGGGCCCGGCTCACCGGATGACGCCGGAGGTCTGGCAGCGACATCTGGCGGTCAACCTCGCCTCGGTGCACCTGGCCGTCCGCGCCTTCATCGGCGACCTCGCCGCCCGGGGCGGCGCCATCGTGCTCACCTCCAGCGTCCACGCGCTGGCCGGGGTCGCCGGCCACTCCGCCTACGCGGCGACCAAGGGGGCGCTGTGCGCACTGGCCAGGGAGCTGGCCGTCGAATACGGCCCGGAGGTACGCGTCAACGCCGTGCTCCCCGGCCCGGTGCTCACCGGCGCCTGGCGGGACCCGTCGCCCGAGACGCTGCAACGCATCGGCGGCCTCACCGCCCTCGGCCGGGTCGGACAGCCCGAGGAGGTGGCCGCGGTCGTGGCCTTCCTGGCCTCCACCGAAGCCTCCTATATCACCGGCACGAGCGTCGTCGTCGACGGCGGCTGGAGTATCCGCAGGGACTGACATGAAGATCACCGAGATCGAGACCTTCCTGGTGCCGCCCCGCTGGTGCTTCCTGCGCATCGCCACCGACGAAGGCATCACCGGCTGGGGCGAGCCGATCCTGGAAGGCCGCGCCCACACCGTCGCGGCAGCCGTCGACGAGTTCGCCGACTATCTGGTCGGCCAGGACCCGCTGCGCATCGAGGATCACTGGCAGGTGCTGACCAAAGGGGGCTTCTACCGGCACGGCCCGGTGCTCTCCAGCGCCGTCGCCGGCGTGGACCAGGCCCTGTGGGACATCGCGGGCAAGTCCCTGGGCGTGCCGGTCCACCAGCTGCTCGGCGGCGCGGTCCGGGACCGGGCCCGGATGTACGCGCACATCGCCGTCGAGCGCGGCGACCTCGCCGAGCAGGCTGCGCGGCAGGTGGAGGCAGGGTTCACGGCCGTGAAGGTCTCCCCGGCCCCCAGCAGCCGCCTGCTGGGCACCCCCGCCGCGATACGGCGGATCGCCGACACCGTCTCAGGGATCCGCGAGAGGGTCGGCGACGACGTGGACGTGGCCCTCGACCTGCACGGCCGGCTGTCGCTCGCGGATGCCCGCCGACTACTGCCGCTGCTGGAGCCTCTGCTGCCGCTGTTCGTCGAGGAGCCGGTGGTGCCGGAGCTGAGCGGCCGACTCGGTCAGATCACCTCCTGCACCACCATCCCGGTCGCCACGGGCGAGCGGCTGTACTCCCGGTGGGACTTCCGCCCGGCACTCGACGCGGGAGTCGCGGTGGTCCAGCCCGACCTGTCCCACGCCGGCGGCATCTCCGAGGTGCGCCGTATCGCCGCGCTGGCCGAGATGTACGACGCCGCGCTGGCCCCGCACTGCCCACTCGGTCCCATCGCGCTGGCCGCCAGCCTCCAGGTCGCCTTCGCCGCGCCCAACTTCCTGATCCAGGAGCAGGTCCTCTTCGGCGGTCCCTACGGCAGATCGACGGGACTCGACTATCTCCTCGACACCGCGGTGTTCGCCTGCCGCGACGGCTGTCTGGCACGACCCACTGGGCCCGGCCTGGGCATCGCGGTGGACGAGCGGGAGGTCAGGCGGGCAGCACAGGCAGGACACCGCTGGCGCACCCCTCAGGTGCGTCGCGACGACGGCTCTCCCGGGGAGTGGTGATGGCGCACGGCGGCACAGACGCATCGGGACGGGACGGCAACGCGCGGCAGCCGAAGTACGACGTGGCCGTCTACGGCGGCGTGCCCGGCGGCGTGGCGGCGGCGGTCGCAGCCGCCCGCCACGGGGCGCGGGTGCTGCTGATCGAGCCGACCCGGCACCTCGGCGGCCTGAGTACCAGCGGACTGAACACGGCTGAGTCCGAGCACATGCTCACCTGGACCTTCGGCGGCATCGCCCAGGAGTTCTACCAGCGGCTCGGCAAGCACTACGGGATGGCCGAGCCCGCCTACTACTTCGAATCGGCCGTGGCCGAGCTCGTATTCACCGACATGCTCGCCGAGTCCGGGGTCGTGACCCGCTTCGGCCGGGCAGTGGCGGACGTGCACAAGGCGGGCAACCGCATCCAGCACATCAAGCTGACCGACGACACCCCCGTCACGGCAAACGTGTTCGTGGACGCGAGCTACGAAGGCGATCTGATGGCCCGGGCGGGCGTGGACTACACCTGGGGCCGGGAGGGCCGGGAGGAGTTCGGCGAAGATCTCGCCGGCCTGCGCCGCGAAGCAACCGTGGTACGAGCGGCCACCCTCGACGATGACGGACGGCTGCTGCCGGGCATCAGCGGCTGGGCCTCCTCCCTGGCCGAAGGAGCGGCCGACGGCACGGTGATGTGCTTCAACTGGCGCCTGACCTTCTCCGACGACCCGGACAACCGCGCGCCCATCCCCGAGCCCGACCACTACGACCGGGCACGCTACCGGCTGCTCGAGAACTGGCTGCGGCACGAGGCGAGCAGGGGCGCCGGCGTCGGACTCGACGACATCCTGGACTTCTACCAGCACGCCCCCGGCCGACCGGACAAGAAGGAGGTCAACAACCGGCAGGACGCCCTGATCTCCCTCGGCCACCTGGGCGGCCAACGACACTATCCGGACGCCGGCTACGCGGACCGCAAGCGCATCGTGGCCGACCACCGGGACTACACACTCGGCCTGTTCCACTTCCTCGCCCACGACGAGAGCGTGCCCGGCGACCTCCGCACCCAGATGCGCCGGTGGGGGCTGGCGAAGGACGAGTTCGCCGACAACGACCACTGGCCCTACCAGCTGTACGTGCGTGAAGCGCGCCGGATGCGCGGGGCCTACGTCATGACCGAGCGGGACGTACGCCAGGACCGGCGCAAGACGGACGCGGTGGCCGTCGGCAGCCACTTCGTCGACAGCCACCACGTCCAGCGGCTCGCGGCAACACCGACCGCGTTCGTCAACGAGGGCCGCATCTGGCGCATCGGACGGGCCTACCAGATCCCCTACCGCGCACTGACACCCCGCACCGCCCAGTGCGCCAACCTGCTGGTGCCCGGAGCCGCCAGCTTCAGCCACGTCGCGTTCTCCACCTACCGCCTGGAGTGCACCTGGATGACGGCAGGCCACGCCGCCGGATGCGCCGCCGCCACAGCGGCCAGGGAGGAAACCCCGGTCCAGGAGATCGACGTACCTGCTCTGCAACAGGAGCTGCGCGCACAGGGTCAGGTGGTGGACTTCGCCCCCGGCGCACCCGAGCACTTCACCGGCGGTCCGGGCTGGCCGGAGTTCTGACGACAACAGCGCGCATCACGCCGCCTCTTGGCGGCCGGGGCCGCCGCCGTCCACCGCGCTGCACCTACCAGAAAGTGGCAATTCCGATGAGCCAGTATCGCCCGCTGCATGAGGGCTGGACCGTGACCAGCGATGCCCGGGGGATGGCCGGGGTGCCCGCGACCGTGCCCGGCTGCGTACACACCGACAGCTGGCCGCCGGCCTGATCGAGGACCCGTACCGGGGCGATGCCGAGGACCGGCTGCAGTGGATCGGCCGCTCCGACTGGGTGTACGAGACCACGTTCGACTGGCGACCGGACGGGCACGACCGGATTGACCTGCTGTGCGACGGCCTGGACACGGTCGCCACCGTGTCCGTCAACGGAGCGACCGTGGGCACCACGGCGAACATGCACCGCTCGTACCGCTTCGACGTGGGCCGGCATCTGACCCCGGGAAGCAATCGACTGCGTGTGGAGTTCGAATCCCCCTACACGTACGCGGAGCGACTGCGGTCACGACTCGGGGACCGGCCGGCGTCCTACGACGAGCCCTACCCGTTCATCCGCAAGATGGCCTGCAACTTCGGCTGGGACTGGGGGCCGACGCTGGTCACCTCGGGGATCTGGCGACCGATCACACTGCACTCGTGGTCGGCGGCGCGGCTCGCCGAAGTGCGTCCGTTGGTGTCCGTCGACGGTGCGGACGGCCGGGTGGACGTGCACGTTGCGGTGGAACGGGCGGTCCAGATCCCGCTGACCGTCACGGCCGAGGTGGCCGGTGTCCTCCAGGAGCTGACCTTGCCCCCCGGGCAGGACCAAGGGGTGATGTCCCTGAGGGTTCCCGGCCCCCGGCTGTGGTGGCCGCGGGGGTACGGCGAACAGCCGCTTTACCCGCTCACGGTCCGTCTCGGCGACGAGGTGTGGACCCGCCGGATCGGCTTCCGGACCATGGAACTGGACACCGCGCCCGACCCGGCCGGGGGCTCGGTCTTCGGGCTGCGGGTCAATGACCGGCCCGTCTTCGTCAAGGGGTTCAACTGGATTCCGGACGACTGCTTCCCCACCCGGGTGACCGATGAGCGGCTCGGGCAGCAGCTGGGGCAGGCGGTCGATGCCGGCGCCAACCTGCTGCGGGTGTGAGGAGGCGGGACGTACGAGTCGGAGCAGTTCTACGAGCTGGCCGACCGGCTGGGGCTGCTGGTCTGGCAGGACTTCCCCTTTGCCTGCGCCGCCTATCCGGAGCAGGAGCCGCTGCGCGGCGAGGTGGCGGCAAAGGCGCGCGAACACGTCGTCCGTCTTGCCGGCCACCCCAGTCTTGCCCTGTGGTGCGGCAACAACGAGAACCTCGAAGGCCGCGCCCACTGGGGATGGCAGGAGAAACTGGACGGCCGCAGCTGGGGGGCCGGGTACTACTTCGACCTGCTGCCGCGGATCGTGGCCGAGCTGGACCCCACCCGACCGTACTGGCCCGGCAGCCCGTACTCGGGGACGCCTGAGGCCGACCCGCGGGACCCATCCCGCGGCACCATACACATCTGGACGGTGTGGAACGAGCGGGACTACTCCCACTACGACGCCTACACCCCCAGATTCGTCGCCGAGTTCGGGTTCCAGGGCCCCCCGACCTACGCGACCCTGCGGCGATCCGTCCCCGATAGCCCGCTGACCCCTGACTCTCCGCGCCAGAAGGCGCGCGACGGACAGCTCAAGCTGCTCCGCGGCCTGGGCGATCATCTCCCCCGGCCGGACACGTTCGACGACTGGCACTACTACACCCAGCTCAACCAGGCCCGCGCCGTCACCTACGGGGTCGAGCGGTTCCGCGCGCTCGCCCCCTATTGCACGGGGGCCGTCGTGTGGCAGCTCAACGACTGCTGGCCGGTCACCTCCTGGGCCGCCGTGGACGGCGACGGACGCCGCAAGCCGCTGTGGTACGCGCTGCGCCGGGCCTTCGCCGACCGGCTGCTCACCGTCCAGGACGGGCGGGTCGTGGCCGTCAACGACACGGACGTGCCCTGGACCGGCGACCTCATCCTCACCCGCCGCAGGGTGACGGGCGAGGCGCTGGCAGAGGAACGCGTCTCGGTCACCACGGCTCCGCGCGCCACGGCCGTGGTTCCGCTGCCGTACTGCTGTGCCGTGCCCGGGGACCCGGCGGCCGAGCTGCTGGACGTCCGGTTGGGCGCGAGCCGGGCGCTCCGGTGCTTCGCCGAGGACACCGCGATGCGTTACGCGCCGGCCGAATTCGAGATCACAACGCTGCCGCGTCCGGGCGGGCTGCGGCTGCACGTCACGGCGCACACCCTCGTGCGGGAGCTGGCGATCTTCGTCGATCGGCTGGACCCCGACGCGACCATCGACGACCAACTCGTCACCCTGTTGCCGGGCGAGACGGCCACCTTCAACATCCGCACCCAGCAGGAGATCGACACCGGCGCACTCACGAAGTATCCGCTGCTGCGATGTATCAACGAAGGCTGAAGAACGGGACTGCCCATGCTCACATTCGCTGCGTGGACGGCCGACGTGGGGGCGTCGTGCCGCCGGCAGAGCCAGAACGTACAGACGATGCGGGAATGTCCAAGGCAGGAGCGCGGCGTTGTGCCTACCGTCCCGGTGACGGAGTGGCGCCGCCCGACAGGCGGGTGCCCCAGGGAGAGCCGACCAGAGAGGATCACATGACAGCGGTGGTGGCACGGGGGGCCCGGGTTCTGTTCATCGGCGACAGCATTACCGATGCCGGCAGGCGCCGACAGCAGCCCGGCGGTATGGGCAACGGGTACGCGCGGATGGCATCCGCCTGGTTCACCGCTCAGTACCCGGATCATGGTGCGACCTTCTTCAACCGTGGCGTCAGCGGCGACCGGGTCAGGGATCTGCGGGCCCGCTGGGAGAGGGACTGCCTGGAGCTGTCGCCGCAGGTCGTGTCGGTACTGATCGGCGTCAACGACACCTGGCGGCGCTTCACGGCCGGCGAGGAGACATCCCCCGACGACTTCGAGCGCGACTACCGGCACATCCTCACGGCGGCCAAGGAACGCTGCGGCTCCGAGCTGGTGCTGATCGAGCCCTTCCTCATCCCGGTCACTACAGAGCAGTGCCTGTGGCTGGACGACCTGGTTCTGAAGATCGACGTGGTGCGCAAGCTCGCCGCCGAGTTCGACGCGACCCTTGTCGCGGTCGACCGGATGTACGCGACCGCGGGCGTCCCCGACCGGGTGTGGACGGATGACGGGGTGCACCTGACGGACGCGGGACACGCGCTGCTGGCCGACAGATGGCTGCGCGCGATCCGCCCCGCGAGCTGACCGGCGGCCTCACTCGCCCTCACGCCGGTACTGCCCCGCGGTCATACCCACGTACCGGCGGAAGTGCCGGGCCAGGTGCGCCTCGTCGGTGAAGCCCAGGTTGGCGGCGATGTCGGCCACCGAGAGCGAGGTCTGCCGCAGCAGCTGGCGGGCCATGTCCAGCCGGTGCTGCATGCGGTACCGGCCCGGGGCCACCCCTACGGCGTCCCTGAACCGCCGCCGCCAGGTCTCGTACGGCAGACCGACGGCGTCGGCGATCGTGCTCAGCTCCAGCGGCTCGGAAAGGCTGGCGCACAACCTGGCCTGCGACTCGGCAAGCCAGCCGGCCGGCGCCCTGGCCGTGCTGAGTTGATCGCGTCCGGCGATGTCCACCAGGAGCTGCAGCACCTGGCACACCTCGGAGTCGGCCCCCGCGGAGGTGCGCGGCACCCGGCCGGTGCGGAATGCTTCGATGCGGGAGCGCCAGTACTGTTCGGGGGCGACATGGCGCACCGGCCGGTCCGCGTCGATGAGACCCTGGCGCTGAGCGAGCTCGAACGCCGGCCCCTCGAAGACGATGAACACCTCGTTCCAGTCGCGGCCTTTGGTCACTCCGTACCAGTGGGGCATGCCCGGCACGACATAGACCAGGTCGCCGGCCCGCAGCGGAATCGCGCGTTCCGGGGTGCGATAGATGCCCTCGCCCTGCCACAGGTACATCAGCCCGAAGGCGTCGAAACGCCGCATCGGCGGCACCGGCAGGCCGCGCCCGTGGTCGACCCGGCCGGCGTAGCGGACCCGGCCGAGGCGTCCTGGCGGGCAGTTGCGGGGCACAACACGTACAACTGGTGTGGGGACCATAGGCCGGGATCCTAACCACAAGTCCCGGGTTCTGAGCCCGGGCCGTCGCGCACTTCTTCGCCGAAGACACCAGAACGTACAGGCCGCATCACGAGATGCAAGGCCACCGCCCGAGCGCCCCCTAGCCTGGCCCGCATCCGATGACGAACGGGCGCGCATGCGCCAAGGGGACTGATCATGGACTTTCCTGGTGCGCCGATAAGCACCACGCCGGCGCAGGATTACGAGTTCGATGTGGTCGTGGTCGGAGGAGGGCTGGCGGGGCTGTGCGCCGCCATCGCCTGCGCCCGGGAGGGGGCTCAGGTCGCCCTCGTCCAGGACCGGCCCGTGTACGGGGGCAACTCCTCCAGCGAGATCCGCGTGGTGCCGTACGGCGCCTCGCATGGCGCCGCGTGGGCCGGCGAGACGGGGCTGGCGCACGAGCTCATCCTCACCGACCGGGCCGGCAACCACGAGCACTTCTTCGACCACGGCCTGATGAACAGCCTGTACGACATGACGCTCGCGGAGGCGGCGCGGCGGGAGCCGACGCTCACGGAGTTCCGCAACACCTCGGTGCGCGGGGTGGTCACCGACCACGGCCGCATCACCGCAGTGCACGCCAGCCAGCTCGCCACCGAGAAGGAGCTGCTGCTGCGCGCCCGGCAGTTCATCGACGCCACCGGCGACGGCACCGTCGGCTTCCTCGCCGGCGCCGAGTACCACTACGGCCGGGAGGCCCGCTCGCAGTACGGCGAGCCGCTCGCCCCGGTGGTGGCGGACGAGGCCACCCTCGGCAGCACGATCACCATGCGCGCCAAGCGGATCGACCGGCCCGCGCCCTACCAGGCTCCGGACTGGATCGCCCGCTACACCAGCCCCGAGGACTTCGTCCACGACCGGCGGCTTTACCACATCAAAAAGGACACCTTCGGCGGCTACTGGTGGCTGGAGGTCAACACCCCTTTCCACCAGATCGACGACGTGCAGGAGATCCGCGAGGAGCTGCACCGGCACGTGCTCGGGGTCTGGAACTACATCAAGAACCACAGCCCTCAGAAGGAGGAGGCGGCCCACTACGTCCTGGACTGGATCGGCCAGATACCCGGCAAGCGGGAGAGCCGCCGCCTGCTCGGAGACGTGGTCGTCACCGAGCACCACCTGCACGACGATGCCGAGTGGCCGGACGGCGTGGCGTACGCCGCCTGGTGGATCGACCTGCACATCCCGGGCGGCGTCAACAACCGGACCGAACCCGCCGAACGCGAGAACATCGACGCCCACTACTCCAGCTACATCCGGGTGGCGCCGTTCAGCCTGCCGCTGCGGGCCTACTACAGCAGGAACGTGGCGAACCTGTGGATGACCGGGCGCGCGCTGTCGGTCAGCCACGTCGCGCTGGGACCGGTCCGGGTACAGGTCTCGCTGGGCGCCCAGGGCCAGGCGGTGGGGATCGCCGCCGGCTACGCGGTGCGCCATGGGCTCACGCCGCGCCAGACCGCGGACCCGGAAGGCCCGCACATCGGTCCGCTGCGCCAGCTGCTGCTCCGCCGCGACGTGCGGCTGCTCGGCGCGCGCAACGACGACGCGGGCGACCTCGCCCGGCACGCGACCGTCACCGCCTCGTCGGCGGCACCGCTGAGCTTCGAGGGTGACGTGGCCCGGTGGCTGCCGCTGGATACGGCGCGGGCTCAGGTGGTGCCGCTGCCCGCGGGCAGGCTCGACGCCGTGGCCCTGCGGCTGCGCAGCGGCGCGCAGGCGCGGCTGCGGGTGGAGGTCCACCAGCTGCGCCGGATCTGGGACCGGGACCGCGGCAAGCCGGCCGGCTCGTGTGAGGTGGACGTGCCGGCCGGGTTCGACGGCTGGCTGGACGCGCCGGTGGCCGCGTTCGGCGAGACCGGACGGCCGTACCGGATCTCCGTGAGCGCCGCCGAGGGCGTCGAATGGGCGGTGGCGGCGCCGATCCCCACCGGCACCGTCGCCCAGTACCTGACCACCTCGCCCGGCGGCCCGGAGCAGAAGAACGCCCACCTGAGGTGCTTCTCCAGCGAGGAGGTGGAACTGCCCGCCTTCGAACTGTGGCGGCAGTACCGCAAGGGCGCCCACCAGCTGCGCCTGTCGCCTCCGTCCCGGCCCTACGAACCCGAGGCGGCGGTCAACGGGCGGGCCTGGCCGGAGGACCTGCCGAACCTGTGGATCTCCGAGCCCGGGCTGCCGCAGTGGCTGGAGCTGCGCTGGCCGGTGCCGCAGACGCTCTCGCGGTTCACCGTCGCCTTCGACACCGACCTGGACCTGCGCACCGACCAGCGGCCGGCCTTCCACCGCACGCCGCAGTGCGTACGCGACTGGCGGCTGCTCGCCCTGCTGGACGGCCAGTGGCAGCAGCTGCACAGCGAGACCGGCAACTACCTGCGCCACCGCGAGGTGACGGTGGCCTCCACCACGACGGAGGCGGTACGCGTGGAGGTGCTCGCTACGAACGGTGCCCCTGAGGCGCGCGTGTATGAGGTGCGTGCGTATGCGGACTGAGCCACTGCTGGCGGTGCTGGACGACATCGCCGCGGAGGTGTCGTCTCGGCTTGGCGGTGAACTGCCCGCCGTGGCCGCCATGTTCCGCGGGACCTTCCGCAACACCCTGGCCACCACGGTCCGGCCCGCGCCGGACGGCACGGTGTACGTCATCACGGGGGACATCCCCGCCATGTGGCTGCGGGACTCCACGGCCCAGGTTCGCCCGTACCTGCTGCCGGCCGCCGAGCACGCCGGCTTCGCCGACCTGCTGGTCGGGGTGTCGAGACGGCAGTTCGCACAAGTGGCCCACGACCCCTACGCCAACGCGTTCAACGAGACCCCGAGCGGCGCCTGCTTCAGTCCCGGCGACGGGACCGGGGCCGACCCGCTGGTGTGGGAGCGCAAGTACGAGCTGGACTCACTGTGCTACCCGGTGCTGCTGGCCCATCAGATCGTGCAGGCCACGGGCCGCACCGACCACCTCGACGCGTCGTTCACCGCCGCGGCCGGGGCGATCTTGGACACCTGGGACATCGAACGCGACCACGACCGGCGCTCGTCCTACCGGTTCCTGCGGCCCGGCGAGTCCCTGGCGCGCCGCGGGCAGGGCACGCCCACCGCACCGACCGGTCTCATCTGGTCGGGATTCCGCCCCAGCGACGACCGCTGTGAGCGGCACTACCTGGTGCCCGCCAACGCGATGGCCGCCGTCGCCGCCGGCCACCTCGCCGACCTGCTCGAGTCGGTCGGCGTGGCGGATCTCGCCGTCCGGGCGCGGGCGTACGCGACCGAGCTGCCCACGGCCATCGCGGCCCACGGGGTCAGCGCGCACCCGGAGCACGGGCCGGTCTATGTCTATGAGACCGACGGCCTCGGCAGGCATGTCCTGATGGACGACGCGAACATCCCCAGCCTGCTGTCGCTGCCCTACCTGGGCTGGTGCTCCGTGACCGATCCGCTGTACCGGGCGACCCGCCGCTTCGTGCTCAGCAGCGGCAACCCGTACTACTACACCGGATCCGCCGCGTGCGGCATCGGCAGCCCGCACCTGGGCGGGGACCGCTACATCTGGCACCTCTCGCTGGCCATGCAGGGGCTGACCGCCGCCGACCCGCACGAGCGGGCCGCCGCGCTGGAGACCCTCGCCCGGACCGACGGCGGCACCGGGCTGATGCACGAGGGCTTCCACGCCGACGACCCCGGTGACTTCACCCGCCCCTGGTTCGCGTGGGCCAACTCGCTCTTCGCCGAGCTGGCGCTGCTGCACGCCGGGCTGGCGGTACCCGGCACCCCCGCGACGCTGCTGCCCGAGGAGACTTCGGCATGAAACGACCGCTGTGGCTGCTGCTGGCAGCCGCCGACGACCCGGCCACCCCGTTCGCGGCGGCCACGCTCGGCTGGCTGGCCGCCGACGCGGGGGTGCTGTTCGAGGCATATCTGGAGTCGGCGCGGGAAGGCTCGCTGTTCGCCGAGACCGGCTCCACCGTGCTCGGCGGCGGACACCACGGGCAGTTCAACGCCCTGTGCGCCCGCTTCGAGGTCACCGTCTTCCAGCTCGGCCGGCCCCAGGTGTTCGCGTCCTCGGTGACGGCCTTCGGCCTTCCGGTCGCCGGCCGGTCGGCCGATGTGGAAGAGCTGTACGCGCAGGCGTTCGCCCACGCGGACGTCCCGCTGCCGGACCTTCGGCTGACCGGCCCCGCCGAGCTGGCGCCGTACCTGTATCCGGAGATCGTGCACCGGCGCGCGCTCGGCTTCCCCGACCGCGGTGAGCCGATCGAGGCCGCCACGCCGCTCGACATCGCACGGCGGTACGGCCCAGATGCCGCAGGGGTGGCGTTCGGCGACCGCACCGCGATCCTGGCGCAGCTTCCCCGGCTGATCCGCGAGAAGCGGGTGGCCGTGCACGCCCCGAGGACGGAGTTGCCGGCCGCCGAAGTGCGCTTCTCCCCGTACACCGAGGAGACCTCCGCCGCCGCGGAGGAGGCCGCGGAGCTGGCGCTTGCCACAGGCAACCCCGTCATGGTCGGCAGGCAGACCGGCGACGGAGACCTGTTCGCCTGGTCCCGGCGCGGGATCGCCCTGCAGATCACCGAGCCCAACCGGCCGCCGTTCCCGGTGCTGGCCGCCGAACCGCACCGGTGGGCTGCCGACGCCGCGCCGCCGCAGGAGTACACCGACGACGAGCTGCGCCAATTCGCCGCCGAGGGCCGGGTGCTGGCATCGCTGGTGTGGCACTCCGGCGAGGTCGCGCACAACGAGGCGATGCTCAACCTGCTCGACCTGGCCGGCGCCACCGGGCTGAAGATGGGCCTGTCCGTGCACGCCGAGCGCTACCTCACCTGCCCGCAGCAGTGGGAGCTGATCGCCGTCGACCGGGACCGCGGGGGGCTGCGCGGCCTCATCGAGCCGCTGCTGCACTCCGGCGGCCGGGGCGTGCTCGCCGAGTACGAGTGCCCGCCCCAGGCCCTGTACGAGCACTGCGCCGCGGCCCTGGAGACGATCCGCGACGTGGCCGGGTGGGCGCCGCGCGGGTACTACGCGTTCTGCGACACCGACCTGACCACCATGGCACCCGCCCGGACCGAGACCTACCAGGCGCTGGAGCGGGCCGGCCTGGACTACGCCATCTCCTCCGCCGGCCCAGGACGCAACGCCGTGCTCCACGCCGGGGAGCGCCTGCTCGTGCTCAACCAGTCGCCCCGTTCCATCGCGCAGGCCTCCCCGTTCGTGCGGATCACCACCGTCGAGGAGCTGCGGGAGAACGTGTCGCACACGGCCCCGGGCTGGGTCCTGGCCACCATGGACGCCCCCGTGATCGCCTTCGGCCCGTACATCTGGCGCAGCGGGTCGCGCTTCATGCGGATCGTCGACTGGTTCAGCGACACGCAAAGACGGATCAACGTCCTGCCGTCCACCGTGGCCAGGTACGCGCGCATCCTGCACGCCGAGGGCTATCTCCCTTCGCCGGTCCCGGCGGACAGCGCCGCCGGGCTGCGCGCCTCGCGCCGAATTCGATGATCTTGACCGCGAGGTACAGGGCAGGCCCACGGTATGCAAGACGCGCTCCGGGGCGGCCGATACGTTGCGCACCACTGTGTGAACGAGATGTTACGGCTCGGCGCCCAGGGTGCGCCCGGGGGTTCGGGCGCCGGCGGCCTCCCCAGTCCGTCGCGCTCGCCGCTGATTGACGGTCGCGTGGCATGGCGTGGCTTGTCCGGCGCCCACGGCGAGCCCGGCACCGGTGATGTGCGGACGGCCACGTCCGCGGCCGCTGGACGGAGCTTCAGGCGAAGGAGAGGGACAAGTATGACCAGCGAATCCTCGACCGGCGAGACGGCAGGGGTGAGCCGGAGACGGCTTCTCGCCGGAATCGGCGGCGGCGTTCTTCTGGCGGCGAGCGGTTTGCCGCGTGCCGCCGCCGCGACCGGGACGACCGCCGACGCGTTCGACGACCTGCGTCTGGCGTGGCGCGACCGGCTGACGGGTGTCCCGTTCGATCCGTCCGACCCGCTCTTCCGCGACGGGCTGCGAGGCCTGGACAGCACCGTACGCACCGGTCGCTACCGCATCGACCGCAGCCCCGACCGGACCCAGGTCTTCACCGACCTGCGGTTCCGTGACCTGTCCGACCCGAACGACACCCAGGCGTCCTGGATCATCACCTCGACCTACACGCGGCTGGCTGGCATCGCCAAAGGCTGGGCGACACCGGGCTGCACCTACTACCAGAACCCGGACGTGCTCGCCGATGTGGTGGCGGGGCTCAAGACCGCCCACGACCACGGCTACAACGCCGGCATCCCGCGCGAGTACTCCAACTGGTGGGACTTCGAGATCGGCGGCCCCGCCCAGATGCTGAACACCTGCGCTCTGGTCCACGACTCCATCGACCCCGCCGACCTGGCGGACTATCTGGCCGCCGTCGACCGGTTCGTGCCGGACCCCCGGTACAACATGCAGGAGCCCTACACCGAGCTCTCCACCGGCGCCAACCGGGCCGACCTGTGCCTGAACGTCGCCCTGCGGGGAATCCTCGGCAGATCCGGCGAAAAGATCACCCAGGCCCGGGACGCGCTCGGCGAGATCTTCCGCTACGTCAGCTCAGGGGACGGCCTCTACCAGGACGGCTCGTACATCCACCACAAGACCGTGGCCTACACCGGCGCTTACGGCGTGATCCTGCTCAGCCGGGTAATCGACCTCCTCGCGCTGCTGACCGGGTCCCCCTGGGAGTTCGGGGCGAACCGCAGCGTGTTCCTGGACTCCGTGGAACGCACCTACGCGCCGGTCGTCTTCAACAACCAGATGATGGACTTCGTACGTGGCCGGTCCCTGAGCCGCTTCGGCGAGCGCGGCCACCATCAGGCACACACCGTCATCGAGCGCGTGACCGTACTCGCCGACAGCGTCGAACAGGACGATCCGCAGCGGGCAGCACGATGGCGGGCGATGTGCCGCGGCTGGCTGGACCGCGACACCTACGACAACGTCTTCAAGGACGCCAGCATCCCGCGCATCGCGGTGCTCTCGCGGCTGCTCGCCGACGACTCGGTGAAGCCGGCGCCCGAACCGGTCGGGTTCACCATGTTCGCCGGCATGGCGCGCGCGGTGCACCGCCGGCCCGGCTGGGCGCTCGGCATCGCGATGGCCAGCAAGCGCGTTGCCTACTACGAGACCGGCGCGGGCGAGAACCGCAAGGGCTTCCACACCGGCGAAGGCGCCACCTACCTCTACAACGACGCCGACAACGGCCAGTTCGATGACGACTACTGGCCCACCGTCGACCCGTACCGGATTCCCGGCATCACCTTGAACAAGATGCCGCTGCCGGACAAGACGGGCGGGGAATGGGGGGAGGCACATCCAGCGAGCGCCACTTGGGTGGGCGGCGCCTCACTCGAAGGACGCCACGGCGCCGTCGGTATGGACCTGGAGGGTATCCAGCACCGCGATCTGGTCGGCAAGCAGCCGCCGCTGCGCGCGCGCAAGTCCTGGTTCTGCTTCGACAAATACGTCATCGCCCTGGGCGCCGGTATCACCGACGTCAGCGGCCATCCGGTCGAGACCATCGTGGAGAACCGGAGCCTGCACACAAGCGGCAGGAACGTACTGACCCTCGACGGCGAGGTCCAGCCGACCGAGCTGGGCTGGTCGGCCACCCGCAAGGTGCGCTGGGCCCACCTGGAGGGAGTCGGCGGCTATCTCTTCCCGCGGACCGGCGCACGGCTGTCGGCGCTGCGCGAAGAGCGCACCGGCGCGTGGCAGGACATCGGCAACAGCAAGAGCGACCCGACCACGCGGCGCTTCGTCACGATGTGGCTGGACCACGGCACCTCCCCCACCGGGGCGGACTACGCGTACGTGCTGGTGCCAGGCGCGGATGCCGCACAGACGGCGGCGCTCGCGGAGAACCCGGACTTCCAGATCCTCGCCAACACGAAGGACGTCCAGGCCGTACGGGTGAACGACAACGAGTTCGGTGTCAACTTCTTCGCCGCCGCGGACCTGGCCAACATCCGTGTGTCGGCCCCATGCTCGGTCATGCTGCGCAGAACAAGCGACCAACTCGTGGTCAGCGTCGCCGATCCGACGCAGTCGAGCAAGACCGTCGGGATCGAACTCACCCTCGGCTCGTACCGTCTGGCGGAAGCCGATCCCACCGTCACGGTGACCCGATCCTCGCCGTCCCTCGTGCTGAGCATCGACACCAGCGCCGGGCTCGGCGACAGCCATCACGCCCGGTTCTCCCGCCGCTGCTGAGTGAGACCTGCGGGCCTCGCACCCGCCCCTCGCCCCTGCCGCGCCGCGACCTGGGGGTCGCGGCGCGGCTGTGGCGTCAGGCCATCCGCGCCAGATCCTCTAGTGAGACGGGCGCCGCGAACGGCAGGCCGCGAGCGAACCGTCCGACCTCGTCGGCCACCCAGTCCCCCAGCCGGTACAGCTCGTTGCCCATGGCGCCGGCCAGGTGAGGGGTGAGCGTGACGTTCGGCAGACGGTACAGCGGCGAATCGCTCGGCGGCACGTCGGGCTCGGTCACATCGAGCACGGCATCCAGCCGCCCCGCGGACAGCTCGGCGAGCAGCGCGTCGTGGTCCACCAGCCAACCGCGGGCGGTGTTGATCACGGTGGCCCCGTCCGGCAGCAGAGCGAGCCGTCGCGCGTCGATCATCTGTCGGGTCTCAGGGAGCGCCGGCGCGTGCAGGGTGACGGTGTCCGCCCAGCTCATCAACTCGTCCAGCGACATGCGGAGCAGCCCGAGCTTCGCGGCCTCCTCGTCGTCCAGGTAGGGGTCGTAGGCTGCGAGCACAAGATCGAACGGCCTGAGCAGTTCCACGACCCGCCGCCCGATGCGGGACAGTCCGATGATGCCCACCCGGCGCTGGTGGTTACCGATCCCCGGAAATTCCTCCAGCAGATCGATGTGCTCCCGTCGCTCCTGGTACCGCCGCCAGATGGGATGGACCTTCTTGCCGGCGAGCAGGATCATGGCCAGGGTGTACTCGGCGACCGGCTGCGCGTTGACGCCGGCCGCCGTCGACACGGCGATTCCGCGCTCCCAGCACGCCCGGTCCAGGTGCGCCTTCACCGAGCCTCCGGCGTGTGCCACCGCGGCCAGCTCGGGAGCATGCCGCAGCACGTCGGCGTCGACCCGCGGAGCCCCCCAGCCGGTCAGCAGAATGTGTGCCTCGGCCAGTGCGGACAGCGCCGACGCCCGGTCAAAGCTGTCGAGGCACACGTCGAAATCGACATCGACGACTTCCCGCATCCTTGCCCGCGTACGGCTGGAGAAGATCTTCCTTGCGATCCCTGCCCGCATCGCCAGAACTGCTCTGTGACGGTTGCCCATACTCACGCTCTCCGCTCATCCCGCTGCCAAAGCTCCACCTGCCGCCGGGCGCGGCACCTAATCCCAAACCGGTGGGCGTCGATCCAAAAGGCACTCATCCGCCTGTTTCGCCATACGGCCCTTTCCCGCTGAAGTCAATCCCCCCCAACTACGCACGGGCTTGCGCCAATCCCGACCATGAGCGTGCCAGAGCGTACTCGACCCTGCATCGAGTCACATTGCCGGGGGGGCCTCATTTGACGCTCAGGGGACATACCTGTTCCAGCCGAAGAACACCGGCGGGCCATAGGACGCCGATAAACAACCTGGCGACCAGAAAGTACAGGGTTTGACCACGGGGTCCAATCCACTGCGGCTGTCCATCCATAGCGTGAAACCAATGCGCAACACCGAGTTCATAAAGACCTGGCCGATCGCCTGAGGCCATGCCCCTTCGTATCGGCGCAGGGCACGTGGCAGCAGGCGTCGACACTGAGGCCGACGCTTTGCAGAACTCGCGGCATGTGTTCGCACGAGCGATGACAGAGGTGGCAACGATGGCACGTCATGCAATGAACCGTCGGAACTTCCTCCGCAGGGTGGCTGTCGCCGGAGGCGCGTTGGGCATCTCCGGGTCATCCGGACTCATCGGCAGCGTTGCCGAGGCGGCTCCCGAACCGCTGAAGTGGGCACCGCCGAACACCTCGGGATATACACCGATCGAGATCACATCGTCAGAGAACCTGAGCCTGGACCCCGACACGGATTACGTGGTGACGAAGCTGCAGACCACCGGGGGCTTTCAGATCTTCGGCGGGCGCAACATCGTCATCATCGGTGGAGAGATCGCCGACGGCGGACTCAACATCAGAAAGACCACCTGGAACCGCCCGATGACCAACGGCCGTATCGTCCACATCGAAGGAGTTCTGTTCTCCGGTACCGACGTCGTGGCAGACGGAATTGGTGGCGATGCGCCGGAGGCGATCATCCAGATCGAGAACTGCCGGATCGAAGGACGCAAGGGCATCAAGAGCGGCCTCCACGCCGACGTTCTTCAGTTCTGGGGAGGCGTCAAGGAACTCCGGGTCGACGGGCTGTCGGGCTTCTCGAACTACCAGGGGATCTTCACGAAAGTGGAAGCCTCCAAGACGGACAAACCCATTGGGGTCTACAAGCTGCGGCGGGTCGATCTGCATGAGAAGGGCGCCCCCTACGAGGGCGGCCTGCCGATCCTCATGTGGTTCGGCTCCTCGGACGGATTCTCCCCTCTGCGATTCGAGATCGAGCGAGGGTCGGTATGGGTCGAGACCGACCCGTCACACCACACCTTCAGGGACACGCTGTTCCCGAAACCCGACCCTGCGCACATCGCCACCGACGGGATCGGTACCTACGCCACGTGGCCGACGCTGACGCCGACCGGAATGAGCGGCATCCTCGTTCAGGACGGATCAGGCGGATACGGACGGGTTTACCACGGCGGCGGCAGATGGGGCCAGTACGTTCCGGTAGGGCGCGCCGGCGTCGGCTACGTGAGCCCCGGGTACGCGTGACTTCGGCCTCTCCGGCGGCTCCCCGCATTCCGGACCCGCGTTCACACGCGCGAGCCCGACATGAAGCAGAAGCACCCGCCACCCAGCTCCACCCCCGCACAACTCACCACCCTGGAGAGACCCGTCCAATGAACCCTGTGGGCTCGCCTCCCCCTCACGTCCGGCTCATGGACTCGCTGCGTGCGGGGCGTCTGCTGGCGATCGTGCGCGGCACGGCCCCGGAGTCCGCGCTACGCACGGTGATCGCCCTGGCCGAGGAGGGCATCGAGGTTGTCGAGATCTCGCTGACCTCCACGGACGCGCTGCACGTGATCGCGCAGGCCCGCGCGGAACTCGGTCCGAAGTCACTGGTGGGCGCAGGAACCGTGCGCACGGCGGCGGACGCCGTACGTGCGATCGAGGCCGGCGCGTCCTACCTTGTCACCCCGGGACTTGTCGACGGCCTGTCGTCGAGCCGGCTCGACGAGGTTCCCGTACTGATGGGGGCGCTCACACCAAGCGAGATCGAAAGTGCCGTCGCCCGCGGAGCGTGCGCCGTCAAGCTCTTCCCCGCCTCCGCCACCGGACCCAGCTATCTGAAGGCGCTGCGCGGTCCGTTCCCCGACGTGCCGTTCGTGCCCGTCGGCGGGGTGGACGCGGCTCGCGCCCGCGCATACCTCTCCGAGGGTGCGGTCGCCGTCGGCGTGGGATCTCCCCTTATCGGGGACGCGGCGGACGGCGGAGACCTCAGCGAACTGCGCAGGCGTGCGGCTCAGTTCCGCACGGCGACGGAGGGACGGTGTCGGTGAGTGCTCCGGATGTCGTCACATTCGGCGAAACGATGGCAGCGCTGCGGGCCGACGGGCCCCTGCGGCTGGGCGGATGCCTCGGCCTGTCCGCTGCGGGGGCGGAATCCAACGTCGCGATCGGCCTCGCCCGGCTCGGCCACCGAGTGCGTTGGGTGGGCCGGGTCGGCGCGGACGAACTCGGTGCGCTCGTGTTGCGCACGCTGCGCGCGGAGGGCATCGACACCGACTATGCGGTCACGGACGACACTGGCCGCCCTACGGGGCTGCTGCTGACAGAGCCGCGCCTGGGCACGCTGACGCGTGTGCACTACTACCGCGCGGGATCCGCCGGTTCGGCCCTCCTTGCCGCGGACGTCCTTCCCGCCCTCACAGCCGGAGTGCGCGTCCTGCACTTGACGGGCATCACCCCTGCTCTCGCCCCATCGGCGGCCGAGGCCGCCCGGGCCGCCGTGACGGCGGCCCGCCAGGCGGGAATCACAGTCTGCCTGGACGTCAACTTCCGTACCCGGCTGTGGACGACCGACAGCGCCCGCGAGGCGCTCCGGCCACTGCTGGCCGGTACCGACTTACTCGTCGCCTCCGAAGACGAGTTGCCTCTCGCCCTTGAACGAGTCATGGGGGAGGCCGACGGCGTGAAGAGCCTCCTGGCGCAGGGAGTCAGGGACGTCGTCGTCAAGCGCGGTGCGCGGGGCGCCACCGTCTACACCGCGCAAGGACGCGCCGACCTGCCGGCCCGGCGCGTTCCAGCGGTCGACGTTGTCGGCGCGGGCGACGCCTTCGTGGCCGGCTATCTGTCCGCTGCTCTCGACGGCGCCGATGCGACAGGCCGCCTGCGCCGGGCCGTCACCACGGCGGGCTTCGCCGTCGCGACCCGCGGGGACTGGGAGGGACTGCCGACGCGGGACGAACTGGCCCTGTGCGACCGGGGAGACGGGACCACCGTCCGCTGACCACGGTGCCCGTGCCCGCATGGTCGTGCCGTACCTGCGGACGCCCATGGAGGGAGGGTGGCGCGGCAGAGTCCGGCACCACAACGCGGTGCGCGAAGCCTTTACGCGGCCTCCGTTCCGCAATATCTTGCGGCAAGTTCCTGCAAGGGATGACAGGAACTGTCCGTGGGGCTGCACGTGTGCACCGTCCTGCGCAGCCCTGCCCTTCCCCCACTGAAGGAGCCGCAGTGCACAGGAACGTGTCCCCACCCAGAAGAAGCGGGCGCATCGCCGCCGTCCTCGGGTTTGCCCTCGCGGGCCTTCTCGCCGCCCTGCTGCCGACGACCGTTCTCGCCGCTCCTGCCGCCGAGCCGGGCGCGGTGAGCGGGAGCGCCGCGAGCGCCACCATGCTCGGAGGTGACCCCCGCAAGGACTCGATCTACTTCGCGATGACCGCCCGCTTCTACGACGGTGACGCGTCCAACAACCGCGGCGGCAGCCAGCACGAGAAGTCGGGCAACGCCGCGAACGGCGACCCCATGTTCCGTGGTGACTTCAAGGGCCTGGCCGACCGGCTCGACTACATCAAGGGGCTCGGGTTCTCCGCGATCTGGATCACTCCGGTTGTCATGAACAGGTCTGATTACGACTATCACGGCTACCACGGCTACGACTTCTACAGGATCGACCCGCGCCTTGAGTCCGACGGCGTCTCCTACCAGCAGCTCATCGACGCCGCGCACGCCAAGGGCATCAAGATCTATCAGGACGTGGTCTACAACCACTCTTCACGCTGGGGCGCGAAGGGCCTGTTCGAGCCGACCGTCTTCGGTATCCGGGACGCGGACTGGTCGGACTACTACGACGCGCCCGTGGCCGGCAAGGAGTACAACCCCCTGGAAGAGAACGCCCAGGGCAAGACCTACAACGGTGACGTCTGGTCCTCCGAGCAGCCCGCCGACAGCACCTGCCCCGACTGGGGCAAGCCCACCGGCACCACCGATCCCGAGGGCCG
Source organism: Streptomyces composti (assembly GCF_012034205.1). GTDB lineage: Bacteria > Actinomycetota > Actinomycetes > Streptomycetales > Streptomycetaceae > Streptomyces > Streptomyces composti. The sequence goes on along the minus strand of NZ_JAATEM010000021.1, from coordinate 78,162 downwards.
CAAGAACTACAACTGCCAGTGGCCCAACCCGACCAAGGGCATGTTTCCCGCCTCCCTGTACCACCAGTGCTGGATCGGCAACTGGGAGGGCGAGGACTCCCGCAGCTGCTGGCTGCACGAGGACCTGGCCGACTTCAACACCGAGAACGCCGACGTACAGAAGTATCTGATCGACACCTACAACAAGTACATCGACATGGGCGTCGACGGCTTCCGCATCGACACCGCCGTACACATCCCCCGCACCACCTTCAACCGCCGCTTCCTGCCCGCCATCCACGATCGCCTGGTGGCCAAGTACGGCGCGGCGAAGGCCGACGACTTCTACGTCTTCGGAGAGGTGGCGGCCTTCGTGAACGACAAGTGGAACCGCGGTTCGGTGAACCACTCCGCGCAGTTCTACACCTGGAAGGAACGCAAGACCTACAGCGCGGACGACGCCCAGGCGGCGCTGGAGATGTACGAGTACGAGCAGGCGCAGGGCCCCGCGAACCAGCCCACCTCCACCAACGCCTTCCTGGACGGCAACACCTACCACGCCCCCGACCGCTCGAAGTTCTCCGGCATGAACATCATCGACATGCGGATGCACATGAACTTCGGTGACGCCCCGAACGCCTTCAACAACGGCAAGGACTCCGACGACAGCGTCAACGACGCGACGTACAACGCCGTCTACGTCGACAGCCACGACTACGGCCCGAACAAGTCCTCCACCCGCTACGCCGGCGGCACCGACGCGTGGGCCGAGAACATGTCGCTGATGTGGACCTTCCGCGGCGTGCCCACCCTGCTGTACGGCTCGGAGATCGAGTTCCAGGCCGGCAAGCAGATCGACTGCGGGCCCACGTGTCCGCTGGCGTCCACCGGCCGCGCCTACTACGGCGACCACCTGGCGGGGTCTGTCACCGCCTCCGAGTTCGGGAAGGTCGACAGCGCGAGCGGCGAGATCGCGAACACCCTCGACCAGCCCCTGGTCAAGCACGTACAGCGGCTCAACCAGATCCGCCGCGCCATCCCCGCCCTCCAGATGGGCCAGTACTCCACCGAGGGCATCTCCGGAACGATGGCCTACAAGCGCCGCTACACCAGCGGGGACACCGACAGCTTCGTCCTGGTCACCGTCTCCGGTGAAGCCGGCTTCACCGGCGTGCCCAACGGCACCTACACCGACGCCGTCACCGGGGACACCAAGAACGTCACGGACGGCACGCTGTCCGTCCCCGCCCCCGGCAAGGGCAATCTCCGGGCATACGTCCTGAACGGCCCCGGCAAGATCGGCACCGACGGCCCCTACCTGAAGTGATCAACTGACTGGGGCTCGGACGGCCGAGCAGGCCGTCCGAGCCCCAGTCACGGACCCCACCCACCCCCACATGAAGGAAACAGCGTGAAGAGAACATCCCGGTGGGCCGTCACGCTCTCGGCGTTGGCCCTCACAACCCCCGCCGCCATCACCCTGACCTCCGCGACCGCCGACGCCGAGACCGGCGTCCCGCACTCCACGGCCACCAGCGCCCCGAACGGCGACGCCGTCGCCAACCTCTGGGAATGGAACTGGCGCTGGGTCGCCGCCGAATGCACCGACCGCCTCGGCCCGGCGGGCTTCGGTGTACCTGCCACTTCGCACTCGGCTATCTGCTGGCAGGCCAAGACCGGTTGCCCCAGGCGGAGGCAGAACTGCGACGCACATTGGAGATCCTTGAGGGCACGGGCGCCACTCCGCGCCAAGTCAACGCGGGCGCTGAGCTCGCCCAGGTGCTGTGCCGGCTGGGCAGGCAGAGCGATGCCGCCGCGGTGCTGGCCGACTGCCGCACCCTCGCCGCCACGTGCCAGGACCCGGAACAAGCAGCCGAACTGGACCGCATCGACGCCAATATCGCCATACACTCCGGACAAAAGACCCGCGCCGAAACACTCCTGCACCGCGCCGTTGAGCAGTACAGCCGTATCGGTGCGGCCCTCGAAGTGGCAACGACCTGCCGCATACTCGGCGACCTGCTCATGGCCGAGGGCCGAACCGCCGACGCCGCGGCGATCTACCGCCACGGCCTCACCTTCACTCCCAGCCCGGCGCCGTGAGAGGCGACCCGCATCGCCCAGCGCCGGCCACAGAATGTTCGACGGCGGCGCGCGGCCGCGCAGGGACACCGCGATCGTGCTGCCCAAGAAGAAGCTGTTCGTCTTCTTCGACGCGGCAACCCGGGCCAGTGGATGCTGCACTGCCACAACGCCCACCACGGCGAGGCCGGGATGATGGCGAACGCGGCCAGGGCGGTACCGACGATGCCGCCAAGGATGCCGAGCAGCGCCGACTCGCCGACGAACTGCACGGGGATGTGTCGTGCGCGGGCACCCAGGGCACGTCTGAGCCCAATTTCGCCAGTGCGCTCCAGGACCGCTACCAAGGTGGTTTGCGATGCCGAGGGTGCCGATGAGCAGGCAGATCAGGGCGAGGAGCAAGAACAGCTGGCCGAGGCCCGAGCTGACGGTGCTGCGCAGCTTCTTCGGTTCGGTGGGTGGCAGGGGTTTGAGGTACTCGGGATGATCCGGCCGTAGCGCGACGGCGGCTTCGGTGGCGACTTGCTGGGCGGCGCCGAGCCGGGTGGCGATCAGCATGGACGAGCCGTCCCGAGGCGCCCCCCACAGCTCCTCGGCGGTAGCGCGTGGCACCAGGATGGAGAGAAACACCTCGGGCTTTCGCTGCACGTCGCTGGCGATCCCGATCACGGTAAAGGATTCGTCGCCAATGAATACGGCGGGCTCGGTGTCCAGGATCCGGCTCGGCCCCCTCAGCCGTCTTCGCCAGATCCCGCTGCTGTGCTCAGATCCAGCCGCTTTCCGTCGCGATGCGGGCGGCGTCGAAGCGGTTGCGCCCGCCGAGCTTCTTGATCGCTGTTGAGGACAGGTTCCTGACTCGCCTGGCAGGCGGTTCGAGCGGCGGCTCACACGGTGCCGCGACCAGGCGTGTGGCCAGAGGGCAATGCCGCCTCCTCGACCACGGCCTTTGGGCGGCGGCGGACGAGCTGGCCAGGGGGCCACGATGGTCTGCAGACCGGGCAGTAGGTCACCGGTTCGATACCGGCCCCAGCCACCGCGCCGAGAGCGCCCTGGACAGCGCAGCGTCCAGGGCGCTTTCCATTTCGTGGCCGGGTGGGATCACTGACTCTCCGTGCGGCGAGCCACGGACGGCACACGAAGCGCGTCGCCGCCAGAGCCAGCAGCGCGGTCGTCCAGGCGGTGACGGCGGCGAAGTAGCCGTCAGCGGACGCGCCCCTCCAGATCGCGCCGGGCCGTCGCCACGGCCGGCTTCGCCGTCGCGACCCGCGGGGATTGGGAGGGACACGACGTGGTCACCCACAACGTCTCCATGATGATCATCCAAGCCGGCGCCGCACGGAAGATCATGGACGCCGAGGCCGGGATGGCCCACGAGGCACTCCTCGCGGTGCAAGCGGGCGGCCGCTCGGCGATGGCGGAACTGCGGCACACCATAGGACTGCTCACCGTGAACGCCGACGGCGATCCCGCCGCCCCCGGCAAAGACCTCGCCCCACAACCCGACCTGGACCGACTCGACGCCCTCGTCGGCCGGGTACGCGAGACGGGTCTGAACGTCGAACTGACGGTCACCGGCACCCCCTGCCAGGTCTCGTCCGGCACCGGTCTGGCCGTCTACCGGGTGGTCCAGGAAGCGCTGACCAACACCACGAAGCACGCACGGGGCGCGAGCGCGACCGTAACGCTCACCTACGAGCCGAGGCCCTGCGGGTCGAGGTCACCGATACCGGCGGCAGCTCGGGTGCCGGTGCGGCCGGAGTGGGCGGCCATGGGCTGATCGGCCTGCGGGAGAGAATCGCGGTGTACGGCGGCGCCCTCGACACCGGACCAACCCCTGACGGCGGCTACCGGATCACCGCCGCGATCCCCCTGGAGACGTCATGCCAGGCCACCCGCTCCGCGTCGTGGTCGCCGACGACCAGGGCCTTGTCCGTACCGTCTTCCGCATGATCCTCATGGCCGACGGTATCGACGTGGTCGCCGAGGCCGCCGAGGCCGCCGAGGCCGCCGACGGAGCCCAGGCGGTGGAGGCGGTCCCCCGCATCCGCCCGGATGTGCTGCTGATGGACATCCGCATGCCCGACCTCGACGGCTTGGAGGCCACCCGCAGCATCATGCACGACTCCCCGGACGCGGCCACGACGCCCCGCGTGATCATGCTGACCACCTTCGACTTCGACGACCTCGTCTACGAGGCACTGGCGGACGGTGCCAGCGGCTTCCTCCTCAAGGACGTCACCCCGGAACACCTCGTCGCCGCCGTCCGCCTCGTCCGCACCGGGGACGCGCCCCTCGCCCCGGCCATCACCCGCCGCCTCGTGGAACGCCACGCCCGCCAGGCGCCTGAAGTAGCGGCGCCCGCCGCGCCCCATCCGGGCATGGCCGCACTGACCCCACGCGAACTCGACGTCTTGCGCCTGCTCGCCCAGGGCCTGAGCACCACCGAACTCGCCGCCCGCCTCCACCTCTCCGAGACCACCGTCAAGACCCACGTCTCCCGCATCCTGGCCAAGCCCCCAGCTCCAGCTCCGCGACCGCGTCCAAGCGGTGGTGACGGCGTACGAGACCGGGCTGGTCAGGGCGGGAGATGGAACTACTGCCTTGGCTCCTGACGCAGGGATCCCGGGGGAGGAATCACCGTTTCACCGGGGATGACGCGGCGCGACCGCCGCTGTCTCTACGCCCCTTTCGGCATGGCAGGTAGCCGCGAGCCACGTTCCGTCGGCGTGTGATCCTTCGACTGGGAAATCTGATGCCCTCGGAGCTGGCCGCCGTATCCTGACGTCACACGGGAAGGAGGCGTTGATGAGTGTCGACGCAATCATGCACACCGAGTTTCCCGAGGGATACACGGTCTTCTTTGGCGCCGACGGGAAGGTGATCATGACTCCGCAGAGCGAGGAGCACTCCAGCACGATCCGCTCGATGCAGATCGACACGCTCGCTCTGGGCCGTCACGCGAAGGTGACGTCCGAGGTGTACATCGACTTCCCTGCCGATGAGAACTCCGCCCCCGATCTCGCGATCCTCCGCGAGGACGCGCGGAAGCAGGGCAAGCGGTACAGCTTCGAGGACGTCCTGCTGATCTCCGAGGTCGTCTCGACCTCCTCGGCCCGCAAGGACTACGACGACTGCACCGCCAAGTACGGCCGCTACGGCATCCCGGTCTACCTGGTCGTGGACCCGTACGCGCAGGAAGTCGTCGTGCACACCCAGCCGAACGGCACCGGCTACATCGCCGCGCACACCCACAAGTACGGCACGGGCAAGCTCCCGATCGACCTGGCCGACGGCCGCGTCTTCACCCTCGACCTCAACGAGCTCCCTCGCCCCGAGTCCGGGTCTGTTACCCGCTGACCCCTCGCGCTGACAACCGTGCCGACTCGAACACTCCGGCGGAGGAAGTGACCCGCGGTCATCTCGATGGTGCCGGGTTCCGACTTTGCGCCTGCACGGATCGGGAGTCTCGTGCTGACATGTCAGCACGAGACCAGGATCGAGGAAGACGGAGCGGGATCGAGGAAGACGCAAACGGGGGTTTTTGTCCCGATCCTCCGGGGTTTCCGCAGGTCAGGATGGTAACGATTTCGGGTTCGAATCCCGTTGGGGGCACGCACCACTCTGTGCGACACTGTCGTACGTCACGCATGGTCCTGTGGAGCAGTTTGGAGTGCTCGCCACCCTGTCAAGGTGGAGGCCGCGGGTTCAAATCCCGTCAGGACCGCTGGTGTTTCACGTGAAACACCATGGCTGGGTAGCTCAGTTGGTACGAGCGTCCGCCTGAAAAGCGGAAGGTCGCCGGTTCGACCCCGGCCCCAGCCACAACCGCCCTGACCAGGGCATATCCCCTCTCCGTCGACGACGGAGAGGGGATTTTTTCGTCCCATCTACGCCAACCGGCGCCAACGCCGCTCAGGAGAGGGTGTCGCCCAGCCTCCGGAGTGCCTTCCGCTGCTCGTCCAGCGAGGCGTGGGCGTACACCTTCATGGTCACGCCGATGTCACTGTGACCGACGATCTGCCGGACGATGTGCGGCGGCGTACCGAGATCGAGTAGCAGCGACACAGCCGAGTGACGCAGATCATGAAACCGGATCTCCAGGCCCAGCCGCTAGCGCCTTCACCACGACCGGCGGGAGTGGCACGGTCCGGACCGATGCGGTTGTCTTCGGCTGGACCAGTGAACCGCGACAACCATGTGGTCATCTGCGGACCGCGCCTGTCCCCCATCATCGCCCAGGTACTCGAAGGGGACGACAACCTACGGTTCGAGAAGGACCATGCTTGGCACCTCGTGGATCAGCACACCGGGGAGAGGTACAGGTCCCCGCAGGACGAGGACGGTTCAGCGGGTGACTTCGGCTACTTGGGGCGGCTCCCGCGTCTCGATGGCCGGGGAACGTTCCTCTACATCGCCGGCATTCACGCCATCGGCGCCAACGGAGTCGTGCACTTCCTGGAGCACAACCTGGCAGAGCTGTACCGCGAGGTGCGGACGAAGCGCTTCTCGACGCTGATCTCCTGTCGGTACAACCCGGACACCCTGGAAATCACGGAGAGCCGTCGCGTCACCCCCATCTACCGACACGAAAGCTGATCATGCGAGTCTGCTTCGACACCCGCCCCGGCGGAGCCAACCCCAACGAAGATTGGGTGGGTGGCTCCCCGACACTCGCCATCGTGCTAGACGGGCTAAGCACCGCCGGCCTCCCCACCGGATGCCGTCACGGTGTCCCCTGGTACGTCGCACACCTAGGTGGACACCTGCTCGCGACTCTGGCCGAGCCCGACGTGCCGTTGGCGGACGGACTGGCGGAAGCTCTCGGGCGCGTCGCTGCGCTGCACCCTCAGTGCGACCTCAGCAACCCCGGCACGCCATCGGCCACGGTGGCCATCCTGCGCGAGCAGCACGGCGTCCTGGACCACCTCGTTCTAGCGGACTCTCCGATCGTCTTCGACAGCAAGACCGGCTACAACGTGATCACCGATCAGCGGGTGGACGAGGTTCTTCCCGAGCTGCGTGCAGAGGTGGAGCGTCACGAGACCCACACTCCGGGGCACAGAGAGGCACTGCAACGGCTCGTTCTGGCACAGCGGGAGGTGCGCAACACCTCCGACGGGTATTGGGTGGCAGGTTCCAATCCGGATGCTGCCCAGCACGGACTGACGGGCACCACGAAGCTGGACGAAGTCCGGAGTGCGGCAGTCATGTCGGACGGGGTGTCGAGACTCGTGACCGAGTACGGCAAAGCCACCTGGGATGAGGTGTTCGTCACACTCCGCAGGGGAGGACCGAGTGCCCTTATCGAAAACGTTCGCAGGATCGAGGCGACAGACCCGACCGGCATCCGGTGGCCCCGCTACAAGTCCGGGGATGACGCGAGCGTGGCGTTCTGCCAGTGGTGACCTGAGGCACAGGTGTTCCTGGCGTACGCCAACCCGTACGCCAACAGCAGCGCACAACCGCAGTAATTGCCGCCCTTCCTCGGCTGCCATGAGCGGGGCAGCATCGGTCTGGACACGGCCTGAAAAGCGGAAGGTCGCCGGTTCGACCCCGGCCCCAGCCACAGCCCAAGGGCCCCGACCGAACGGTCGGGGCCCTTGTCGATGTCCAGCGTGCCCGGCGTCGCGCCCGCGCCGGTGTCCGGTCAGGGCGCGCGCCGGCGGCGACCCGCAAAACCATTCGCCGGGATTTTCGGCCGGATGAGATCCTGGAATCCGTATGTCCACGCATCCCGCACCCGCCCCCGCCCTCGGCGCCCTCGCCTCCCGGCTCTCCGACGTGTCCCTGCGGGACGCGCACCGTCTCGGCCGGCGGCTGGAGGGCGCACGCAAGATCCGCAAGCCCGAGGCGCGTGCCGCCGTGCTCGCCGAGATCGAGGCGGAGATCGGCCGGGCCGAGGAGCGGATCGCCGCCCGCCGGGCCCGGGTGCCCGAGGTCGCCTACCCCGAGCAGCTGCCCGTCAGCCAGAAGAAGGACGAGATCGCCGAGGCGATCCGCGACCACCAGGTCGTGATCGTGGCCGGTGAGACAGGCTCCGGCAAGACCACGCAGATCCCCAAGATCTGCATGGAGCTGGGCCGGGGCGTGCGGGGCATGATCGGGCACACCCAGCCCCGCCGGATCGCCGCCCGCACCGTCGCCGAGCGCGTGGCCGAGGAGCTGCGCACCCCGCTCGGCGAGGCCGTCGGCTGGAAGGTGCGCTTCACCGACCAGGTGGACCCCGAGGGCACCTTCATCAAGCTGATGACGGACGGCATCCTGCTCGCCGAGATCCAGACCGACCGCGAGCTGCGCGCCTACGACACGATCATCATCGACGAGGCCCACGAGCGGTCCCTCAACATCGACTTCCTGCTGGGCTATCTCGCCCAGCTGCTGCCCAGGCGCCCGGACCTCAAGGTCGTCATCACCTCGGCCACCATCGACCCGGAGCGCTTCTCCCGGCACTTCGGCGACGCCCCGATCATCGAGGTCAGCGGCCGGACCTACCCGGTGGAGGTCCGCTACCGGCCGCTGCTGGAGGAGGACTCCGACGACGCCGACCGGGACCAGATCACCGCGATCATCGACGCCGTCGAGGAGCTGATGGCGGAGGGGCCCGGCGACATCCTGGTGTTCCTCTCCGGTGAGCGGGAGATCCGGGACACGGCGGACGCGCTCAACAAGAAGCAGTACAGATCCACCGAGGTGCTCCCGCTGTACGCCCGGCTCTCGCACGCCGAGCAGCACCGGGTCTTCCAGCCGCACACCGGTCGCCGGATCGTGCTGGCCACCAATGTCGCCGAGACCTCCCTCACGGTCCCCGGTATCAAGTACGTCGTCGACCCCGGCTTCGCCCGCATCTCGCGTTACAGCCACCGCACCAAGGTCCAGCGGCTGCCGATCGAGCCGGTCTCGCAGGCCAGCGCCAACCAGCGCAAGGGCCGCTGCGGCCGCACCTCGGACGGCATCTGCATCCGCCTGTACTCCGAGGACGACTTCCTCTCCCGCCCGGAGTTCACCGACGCGGAGATCCTGCGCACCAACCTGGCCTCCGTCATCCTGCAGATGACCGCGGCCGGCCTCGGCGACATCGAGAAGTTCCCGTTCATCGACCCGCCGGACCACCGCAACATCCGCGACGGTGTGCAGCTGCTGCAGGAGCTCGGCGCGCTGGACCCGAAGCAGAAGGACCCCCGCAAGCGGCTCACCGAGACCGGCCGCAAGCTGGCGCAGCTCCCGGTCGATCCGCGGCTGGCCCGCATGGTGCTGGAGGCCGACAAGAACGGCTGCGTCCGCGAGGTGATGGTGATAGCCGCCGCGCTGTCCATCCAGGACCCCCGCGAGCGGCCCGCCGACAAGCAGACCCAGGCGGACCAGCTGCACGCCCGCTTCAAGGACGAGACCAGCGACTTCCTCGCCTACCTCAATCTGTGGCGGTACATCCGCGAACAGCAGAAGGAACGCGGCTCCAGCTCCTTCCGCCGGATGTGCAGGCAGGAGTATCTGAACTTCCTGCGGATCCGTGAGTGGCAGGACATCTACACCCAGCTGCGCACGGTCGCCAAGCAGATGGGCATCCATCTCAACGACCAGGACGCCCCCGCCGACCGCATCCATGTCTCCCTGCTCGCCGGTCTGCTCTCGCACATCGGCATGAAGGATGTGAAGGACGGCAACAAGAACGAGTACCTGGGCGCCCGCAACGCCAAGTTCGCGATCTTCCCCGGCTCGGCCCTGTTCAGGAAGCAGCCGCGTTTCGTGATGTCGGCGGAGCTGGTGGAGACGAGCCGGCTGTGGGCCCGGGTCAACGCCAGGATCGAGCCGGAGTGGGTCGAGCCGCTCGCGGGCCATCTGGTCAAACGCACCTACAGCGAGCCGCACTGGGAGAAGGACCAGGCGGCGGTGATGGCCTACGAGAAGGTCACCTTGTACGGGGTGCCGATCGTCGCCCAGCGCAAGGTGAACTACGGGCGGATCGACCCGGAGCTGTCCCGGGAGCTGTTCATCCGCAACGCGCTGGTCGAGGGCGACTGGCGCACCCACCACAAGTTCTTCGCGGACAACCGCAAGCTGCTCAGCGAGGTCGAGGAGCTGGAGCACCGCGCCCGGCGCCGGGACATCGTCGTCGACGACGAGACCCTGTTCGACTTCTACGACCAGCGGATCCCCGAACATGTCGTCTCCGGCGCGCACTTCGACTCCTGGTGGAAGCGCAAGCGGCACGAGCAGCCGGACTTCCTGGACTTCGAGCGGGAGATGCTCATCAGGGAGTCGGCGGAGGCGGTCACCAAGGCCGACTACCCGGACACCTGGCGGCAGGGCCCGCTGAAGTTCAAGGTCACCTATCAGTTCGAGCCGGGCGCCGACGCGGACGGTGTGACCGTGCACATCCCGCTCCAGGTGCTCAATCAGGTCGAGGAGCAGGGCTTCGACTGGCAGATCCCGGGCCTGCGCGAGGAGCTGGTCACCGAGCTGATCCGCTCGCTGCCCAAGCCCGTCCGCCGCAACTACGTGCCCGCCCCCAACTACGCGAAGGCCTTCCTGGAGCGTGCGGTGCCGCTGCAGGAGCCGCTGACGGTCACCATGGCGCGGGAACTGAAGCGCATGGTCGGTGTGCCCTTCGAGGCGGAGGACTTCGACTGGTCGAAGGTCCCCGACCATCTGAAGATCACTTTCCGGATCGTCGACGAGCGCCGGCGCAAGATCGACGAGGACAAGGACCTGCAGGCGCTGAAGCTGCGGCTGAAGCCGAAGGCCCGCAAGGCCATCTCCAAGGCGGCGGCCGCCAGCGCGGTCCGCGCGGGCGGCGAGTCGCTCGAGCGCAAGGGTCTGACCGACTGGACCATCGGCACCCTCACGCGGGTCTTCGAGACCCGCCGGGCCGGCCAGCCGGTGCGTGCCTTTCCGGCGCTGGTGGACGACGGCGACACCGTCTCGGTCCGCCTCTTCGACACCGAGGAGGAGCAGGCCGAGGCGATGTGGAAGGGCACCCGCCGGCTGATCCTGCGCAACATCCCGGTCAATCCCGCGAAGTTCGCGTCCGAAAAGCTGACGAACCCCCAGAAGCTCGCGCTGTCCGCCAATCCGCACGGCTCGGTGCAGGCGCTGTTCGACGACTGCGCCATGGCCGCGGCCGACAAGCTGATCGCGGACTTCGGGGGCCCCGCGTGGGACGAGGAGTCCTACCGCAAGCTCTACGACAAGGTCCGCGCGGAGATCGTGGACACCACCGTCCGCGCGGTGGGCCAGGTGCAGCAGGTGCTGGCCGCCTGGCAGTCCTGCGAGCGGCGCCTGAAATCGGTGCGCAGCCCCGCCCTGCTGGCCAACCTCCAGGACGTCAGGGCGCAGCTGGACGGGCTGGTGAGGCCCGGCTTCGTGACCGAGGCGGGCCTGCACCGTCTGCCGGACCTGCTGCGCTATCTGGTGGCCGCGGACCGCCGGCTGCAGCAGATGCCGACGAACGTCCAGCGGGACACCACGCGGATGCAGAAGATCCAGGAGATGCAGGACGAGTACGCCTGGCTGCTGGAACAGCAGCCGCAGGGGCGGCCGGTGCCGCAGAAGGTCCTGGAGATCCGCTGGATGATCGAGGAGCTGAGGGTCAGCTACTTCGCCCACGCGCTGGGCACGAAGTACCCGGTGTCGGACAAGCGGATCGTGAAGGCGATCGACGCGCTGGCCCCGTGACGGGGACACCCTGGCGCCGTGACGGGATCGGCACACAGGGTGAGTTCGACCCGGGGGCTCGGCTCCTGTACAGTCTCTTCTCGCAGCGCACAGCACGAATCGTGCTGCGAAACCTGGTCCTGTGGAGCAGTTTGGAGTGCTCGCCACCCTGTCAAGGTGGAGGCCGCGGGTTCAAATCCCGTCAGGACCGCATCCCGAGAGGCCCGCATCCGTCACGGATGCGGGCCTCTTCGCGTTCCCACGCCTGGACTCCGCCGGCCTCTTGGCCACTCGTCGCCGTTCGGGACCGCGGCGTCACCGCCGCCGGCCCCGGCGCCCGCCTGCGGCGCGGGACCGCTCCCACAGGCTTCCGTCCGCCCTTCGGGCCCAGAGGGCGCGCCGACGGCCGTCCAGACCGCCTGGTGGGCTTCTGTGCCGCTCTGCGCCGCTTCGGCGCGCTCTCCCTGCCGTCTTGACGGCCCCGCACTCTGCCAGTACGCCAGAAGTCAGGGGACCCGCTTCCCGGGTGGCTTCTCGGAGGTGGTGTATGGGGGCTTCAGGCAGCGGCTACCGGGCACGTGCACTGCTGCGGGCGCATCTGGCGGCCGCCACGTCGTACCGGCATCTCACCCGCCACTGCCCGATCTGCCATCGGCTGCTGCGGCTGGCCATGGAGTCCGGCCCCCGCCCCGCCGACAGCAGGGACACCGCCAACGCCCGTTCCGTTTAGCGCATATGCCACAGGCTCATCAAGACGCCTTCCATGTGACGGGTGTCACCGCATGAGTTTTCAGAGGTACCGCCTTTAACCCTCTCCTACAACCCGTCAATTTAATATGTGCCATTGCACTCTCCCCACAGGCCTCCACAAGCCCGCGCACAACCGCATCCCGGAGACCCGCGGGACGCACAAAAAAGATCGCGCTGGACCCGGCGGAGGTCCAGCGCGATCGACGACGCACCCAGGTTCAGCGGCTGATGAAGCTCTGATCGGTGTGGGCGAGGGGCCTGTTGGGGCAGTCCCCGCGTCGCTTGGAGCTATGGATGACGGGCGCCTCGGCGGGTTGGGGGACCTGCCGATTTGCCCGGATATTCAGTTGTTCAGGCCTCGCTGCGCTGCTGCGGGATGCCCGCGAGCAGAGCGCGGACCTCGGCCTCGCGGTAGCGGCGGTGCCCGCCGAGCGTGCGGATCGACGTGAGCTTGCCGGCCTTCGCCCAGCGCGTGACCGTCTTCGGGTCGACGCGGAACATGGTGGCGACCTCAGCCGGGGTCAGCAGCGGCTCGGCATCAGGGGTGCGAGCGGTCATGAGCGGCCTCCTCGGGAGAACCGAACCTTCTCGGTTCTTTCCTCTAAATTCTGCACCTTGACCCGCGTTGCCCGAAATGGCGGACGCGAGTCGAGTCGGTTATAGGACGAACGGCTTGTCCTCGGCACTACAACTACACCATCTGTCCAGCGGCGTCGGCCAAACCGACGGAATTGCCCTCCCAGGTGTTCATCAGCCGCGGAAGCCGATGGACCGTGCCATAGCGGACAGTCACGCCGCTGTGACGATCAGTCACAGGGCGATCAGGAGTCACGGAGACCCCCCAAAGCGTGCAATGCTGAGATTCCGCCCACAATGCAGCACAGTAGGACGGAGGAGTCCTCCCCGCACTCCTTGTCCTATTTTGGCATGAGGGTGGGCAAGCGACGCAAGGGCCTTGTACGTGCGGTCCGTCACGCTTGTCCGTTGTCGGGCGGCTGTTGACGCGGCCTCAGGGCGAAGACGAAACCTCAAGAAGGGCGTTTGGTCAAACGCCAGTTCGCGCTCGTCCGCTCACTCTGCGTGCGCAGGGCCCGCTGAGCACTCAGTTCGCCGAGCGCAGGTCCCGCACCGCCCGCCAGCGCTCCACGAGCCGGCCGTACGCCGCGCCCGCGGTCTCCCCGTCGCCCGCCCGCAGCGCGGCGATGCCCTCCGCCACGTCCGCCGCGGAGTGGTCGTCCTCCAGCACCCCGGGCGGCAGGGCGTGCACCAGGCCGCCGTAGTCGAGCTCCACGTAGGAGCGGGGGTGGAACTCCTCCAGCCAGCGCCCCACGTCCACCAGGCCGTCGATCAGCGGGCCCTCGTCCATGGCGTTCCTCAGCGCGCGCAGCCCCCGCGCCACCCGCCGCCTGGCCTCGACCATGGGCGTGCGGTAGCGGAGGACCGGCGCCTCGTCGGCGGAGCCCTTGCTGTACTCGCGCTCCTCGTCCGAGAAGAGCACGAACCAGTTGATCGGCACCTGCCAGGTCGCGGTGCGGATCCACGGCCGGGCGTCGGGGTGGTCGGCCAGCCAGCGCTCGTAGTCCTGGACCGCCTCGCGCCGCACCACCGGCGGCAGCAGCGCGTCGAGCACCGGCAGCGGGAACTCCTCGGCCAGCTCGCCCAGCGCCTGCCAGCCGCGCAGCCGGGTGCGCCACGGGCAGACGCACACCACGCCGTCGATCTCCAGCACGAACGCGTCGTCGCTTTCGTGAACGGGTACCGCGACCGGCGGGGTGGGGACCAGGCCGGCCAGGGCCCGGCGCAGCTCGTCCTGGTACGAGGGCCGGTCGGGACGGCGGGCGTAGCGCGCCCAGTGGTCGCGCTCGGGCTGCGGGAAGGCGGCCAGCGGTTCGTAGACGCGCAGGTAGGTCGCGTACGGGACGATCACCGAGGTCACCTTGGGCACGCCTGCTCCCTCCCCCGGGCTGCGCCGGGAAAACCTTTCGCGGGCGCGTGACGGACACGCGCGGGCGGTCGGTGAATCCACGCAAATCGTCGCACGCGAGTACTCCGGTCGGAGGGGATCCCCGCCATGGGGCCGACGACGGGCCCGGCAGGCTCTAGTCTCGTGCTCAACAGACCCCGCCACCCGTACGGGGCTGCTCACACCCGCCGCTACTTACTCAGGAGTCACCACAGTGACCGACGTATCAGACGGCGTCCTGCACACCCTGTTCCACTCGGACCAGGGAGGCCATGAGCAAGTCGTGCTCTGCCAGGACCGCGCCAGCGGCCTCAAGGCCGTCATCGCCATCCACTCCACCGCGCTGGGCCCCGCCCTCGGCGGTACGCGGTTCTACCCGTACGCCGACGAGGAGGAGGCCGTCGCCGACGCGCTCAACCTGGCGCGCGGCATGTCGTACAAGAACGCCATGGCCGGTCTCGACCACGGCGGCGGCAAGGCCGTGATCATCGGCGACCCGGAGAAGATCAAGACCGAGGAGCTGCTGCTCGCCTACGGGCGGTTCGTCGCCTCGCTCGGCGGCCGGTACGTCACCGCCTGCGACGTCGGCACCTACGTCGCCGACATGGACGTCGTGGCGCGCGAGTGCCGCTGGACCACCGGGCGCTCCCCGGAGAACGGCGGCGCGGGCGACTCCTCCGTGCTCACCGCCTTCGGCGTCTACCAGGGCATGCGCGCCTCCGCACAGCACCTGTGGGGCGACCCGTCGCTACGGGAGCGCAAGGTCGGCGTCGCGGGCGTGGGCAAGGTCGGCCACTACCTGGTGGAGCACCTGCGGGCCGAGGGCGCCGAGGTCGTCATCACCGATGTCCGCGAGGACGCGGTGCGCCGGGTCCTCGACCGGCACCCGGCCGGTGTCCGCGCCGTCGCCGACACCGACGCGCTGATCCGCACCGAGGGCCTGGACATCTACGCCCCCTGTGCGCTGGGCGGGGCGCTCAACGACGACACCGTGCCGGTGCTCACCGCCAAGGTCGTCTGCGGCGCCGCCAACAACCAGCTGGCCCACCCGGGTGTGGAGAAGGACCTCGCGGACCGCGGGATCCTCTACGCGCCGGACTACGTGGTGAACGCCGGCGGCGTGATCCAGGTCGCCGACGAACTGCACGGCTTCGACTTCGACCGGTGCAAGGCGAAGGCGTCGAAGATCTTCGACACCACGCTCGCCATATTCGCACGTGCGAAGACGGACGGGATTCCGCCGGCCGCCGCGGCCGACCGGATCGCCGAGCAGCGGATGGCCGAGGCAGGCGCGGCGCGCTGAGCGACGCACCGGCGCGGAACCGTCCCGCGCCGGCGGTCGTGCGCGCGAGCGCCTGTCGCACGTTTGACCGGTACCCGCCGGTGGGCAGTTAGAGAGAACTCTCACTTCTCCCGGCGGGTCGCCGGGGGACAAGTGGTTAAAATCGCCATTGACCAGCGAGGACGGGGCGCCTCGAAGGTCCTGGGCGCGGGCACGTCGTGCGGGCGACGTACCGTATGGGCGCGGGCTCAGGTACCGTGGAAGCCCTACGGACCGGCCTCTCCACGGAGAGTCCGTTCCGGACCATGAACGCGTGTCAGACTCTGGGGCCGTCGAGCCCCGTCGTTGAGGGGGTCGAGCCATGGGGCGCGGCCGGGCCAAGGCCAAGCAGACGAAGGTCGCCCGCCAGCTGAAGTACAACAGCGGTGGGACGGACCTCGCACGCCTGGCCGAGGAGCTGGGCGCATCGACGTCGAAGCAGTCGCCGAACGGCGACCATTTCGCGGACGATGAGCACGACGACGACCTGTACGCCAAGTACGCCGACCTCTACGAGGACGACGAGGAGGACGAGGACGGCCAGTCCTCGCAGCAGCGTCGCGGCGCTTGACCTGTCACTGAGCATCGGCCCGGTCGGGACCTGAGGGTCACCGACCGGGTTTCGTGCTGCCCGCTGCCCGGGCCGGCGGTCCGGGAGCAGGCAGCCCTCCGATGATCAGCCGGCGTAGTCGCCCACCAGCGCCGCGCCCGTCTCGTGGTCGCCGCGAGCGGTGATCTCGCCGGCCACCCAGGCGTCCACGGCGCGGTCGGCCAGCGTGGTCAGCGCCACGTCGACGGATTCCTGGGGCACGATCGCGATCATGCCGACGCCCATGTTCAGGGTCTTCTCCAGCTCGAGCCGCTCCACCGAGCCGGTCCGGCCGACCAGGTCGAAGACCGGGGCCGGGGTCCAGGTGGACCGGTCGACCACCGCGTGCAGGTCGTCCGGGACGACCCGCGCCAGGTTGGCCGCGAGCCCGCCGCCGGTGACATGGCTGAAGGCGTGCACCTCGGTGGTGCGCATCAGCGCCAGGCAGTCCAGCGAGTAGATCTTGGTCGGCTCCAGCAGCTCCTCGCCGAGGGTGCGGCCGAACTCCTCGATCCGGGCGTCCAGGGCGAGCCCGGCCTGGTTCAGCAGCACATGCCGGACCAGGGAGTACCCGTTGGAGTGAAGCCCGGACGACGCCATGGCGATCACCGCGTCACCCGTACGGATGCGTTCCGCGCCGAGCACCCGGTCGGCCTCCACGACGCCCGTACCGGCGCCGGCGACGTCGAAGTCGTCCGGACCGAGCAGGCCGGGATGTTCGGCCGTCTCACCACCGACCAGGGCGCAGCCGGCCAGCACACAGCCCTCGGCGATGCCCTTGACGATGGCGGCGACCCGCTCGGGGTGGACCTTGCCGACGCAGATGTAGTCGGTCATGAACAGCGGCTCGGCCCCGCACACCACGATGTCGTCCATGACCATGGCGACCAGATCGTGGCCGATGGTGTCGTAGATGCCGAGCTGCCGGGCGATGTCGACCTTGGTGCCGACGCCGTCCGTGGCGGAGGCCAGCAGGGGCCGCTCGTAGCGCTTGAGGGCGGAGGCGTCGAAGAGCCCGGCGAAGCCGCCCAGGCCGCCCAGGACCTCGGGACGGCGGGCCTTCCTCACCCACTCCTTCATCAGCTCGACGGCACGGTCGCCCGCCTCGATGTCGACGCCTGCAGCCGCGTAGGACGCACCGGACGCACCGGTGGATGTCTCAGACATTGCCTGGGATCTTTCGGTTCGGGTGGAACGTACGAGGCTCACGGGCGGCGGATCGCGTCGACCGCGGCGGTGGCGGCCGGGCCGGCGGCCAGCTCCGTCTCGAGCAGCTGCTTGCCGAGCAGCTCCGGGTCGGGCAGGTCCATCGGGTACTCGCCGTCGAAGCAGGCGCGGCACAGGTTGGGCTTGGCGATGGTGGTCGCCTCGATCATGCCGTCCAGCGAGATGTAGGCCAGGGAGTCGGCGCCGAGCGAGGTGCCGATCTCCTCGATGGTCATGCCGTTGGCGATGAGCTCCGCGCGGGTGGCGAAGTCGATGCCGAAGAAGCAGGGCCACTTCACGGGCGGCGAGGAGATCCGGATGTGGACCTCGGCGGCGCCCGCCTCGCGGAGCATGCGGACCAGGGCGCGCTGGGTGTTGCCGCGCACGATCGAGTCGTCGACGACGACCAGGCGCTTGCCCTTGATGACTTCCTTGAGCGGGTTCAGCTTCAGGCGGATGCCGAGCTGGCGGATGGTCTGCGAGGGCTGGATGAAGGTCCGGCCGACGTAGGCGTTCTTCACCAGACCGGCGCCGAACGGGATGCCGGAGGCCTCCGCGTAGCCGATGGCGGCCGGAGTGCCGGACTCCGGGGTGGGTATCACCAGGTCGGCCTCGACCGGGGACTCCTGGGCGAGCCTGCGGCCCATCTCGACCCGGGAGAGGTACACGTTGCGGCCGGCGATGTCGGTGTCCGGGCGGGCCAGGTACACGTACTCGAAGACACAGCCCTTGGGCTTCGCTTCTGCGAATCGGGAGGTGCGCAGACCATTCTGGTCGATGGCGACGAACTCGCCCGGCTCGATCTCGCGGACGTAGGCGGCGCCGACGATGTCGAGGGCGGCGGACTCGGAGGCGACCACCCAGCCGCGCTCCAGGCGGCCGAGGACCAGCGGGCGGATGCCCTGCGGGTCGCGGGCCGCGTAGAGGGTGTTCTCGTCCATGAAGACGAGACTGAAGGCGCCCTTGACCTGCGGGAGGACCACATGCGCGGCCTGCTCCACGGTCACCGGCTCGCCGTCCGCGGCGCGCTGTCCTGCCAGCAGGGCGGTGATCAGGTCCGTGTCGTTGGTGGCAGTGACCTTGGGGGCGCGGCCGTTGTCCTGGGGCAGCTCGGCGACCAGCTCGGCGAGCTCGGCCGTGTTGACCAGGTTGCCGTTGTGGCCGAGCGCGATGGAGCCGTGCGCGGTGGCACGGAACGTCGGCTGGGCGTTCTCCCACACCGAGGCACCGGTGGTCGAGTAGCGGGCGTGTCCGACCGCGATGTGACCCTGGAGGGAACCGAGCGAGGTCTCGTCGAAGACCTGGGAGACCAGGCCCATGTCCTTGAAGACGAGGATCTGGGAGCCGTTGCTGACCGCGATACCCGCGGATTCCTGACCCCGATGCTGGAGGGCGTAGAGCCCGAAGTACGTGAGCTTGGCGACCTCTTCGCCCGGAGCCCAGACTCCGAAGACGCCACACGCGTCCTGGGGGCCCTTCTCACCGGGGAGCAGGTCGTGGTTGAGTCGTCCGTCACCACGTGGCACGCCCTTGAGTGTAGGCGAGGCCGGGCACTGCTCCGAAACGGGGATGCGGCCCCTGAAGTGGATCGCTACTCGGCGACGGCCCGGACGCTGATGCCGTTTTCGCTGGTCAGGGTGAGCGTCCGATGATCGATCCGGTACTCGACCGTGCTGTCGAACAGCTTCATCAGCGTGCGTTCACTGTCCATGAGTGAGTCTTCGCACATCATTCGGGTCACGGCAGGCACGCCCAGGGTGATATGGCCGTCGCGCACCGTGGCCTCGGCGTTCACCTCGTTGCAGCCGAGGCTGCCGGCGACGGTGTTCTCCTCGGGGTCGAAGGTGAGGTGGGCGCGACTGCGGGTGTCCGGGGTGGTGACGGTCCATTCGGTGCCCTTCAGCGGGGCGTCCTCGCTCCGCTTCAGGCGGATCACGGCCCCGTCGGAGGCGGTGAGGGTCAGCCGGCCGTCGTTCACCTCGGTCTTCAGTTCCCCGCCGTCGGTGAGGGTGCGGGCAAGGGTCTTCTCGAAGGCCATCGGCTTGCCCTCGCAGGCCCGTTCGGTCGCGGTCGGGTCGCTGAGCCGGATGCGGTCGCCCTCGACCTCGGTGCGGGCGCTGAAGGTGTTGCAGCCGTAGCTGCCCGCGGAGCGTCCGCCGGCCCCGATGGTGATGTGCGCGTCGGTGGGCGCGCGGTGGGTGGTGCCGTCGACGGTGACGCTGTCGATGCTCCAGCGGACTCCGGTGACCGCCGCCGCGGGCTGGGCCGAGCTGCTGCCGCCCCCGGCCTGGCCGCCCTGCTCGCTGCCGCAGGCGACCGCCAGCGGGACGAGCGCGGCGACGGCCGCCGTGCGGATCGTGCGCTGCGTGTGCCGCTTCTGCCTGTACATGCCGATTCGACGGAAGGGCGGAGCGGCTGGTTCCACCCCGGCGCCGGCCGGGACGGGTCCGGTCAGCCCATCAACGGCAGGTACGGGCTGAGGTCCGCCCGCTCGCCGCCGGCGCGGACCCGTGCCTCTGCGAGCGCGTCCGCCCAGGCGGTGCGGCCGGTGGCCAGCCGGATCCAGGTCAGCGGGTCGGTCTCCACGACGTTCGGCGGGGTGCCGCGGGTGTGCCGGGGCCCCTCGACGCACTGCACCACCGCGAACGGCGGGATCCGCACCTCGGTGGCCCCGCCCGGCACCCGCGCGGCGAGCACGTCGGCGAGCAGCCGGGTGCAGGCGGCGAGCGCCTGCCGCTCCTGCGGGACGTCCAGGCCGGGCACGGCGGCGTCGAGGTCGTCGGTGTGCACCACCAGCTCCACGGCCCGGGTCACCAGGAAGTCGGTGAGGGTCATGGCACCGGTGCGGACGGCGATCAGCCGGTCGCCGGACGCCTGGTCCAGCGCCTTCACCAGGCCCTCCTGGGTCTGGGCGAAGAGGGCGTCCAGATCGGGCCGGGCGGCGGCCAGGTCGCGGGCGCCCCCGGCGATCAGCTCGGAGCCGCGGGCGGTGACGGACGGCCAGTCCAGCAGGGTCAGCTCGGCCCTGGCGGGCTCCTCGCGCTCCAGGCCACGGCGGACCGTGTCCACGCCCGTCGTCAGGTGCACGGCCAGCTCCCTGACGGTCCAGTCGCCGAGCCGGGTGGGCAGGGCGAGCTGCGCCTCGTCGAGGCCCTGCACGGCACGGCGGACGTTCCCGAACTGGGCCAGGACGGCGGCTCGGATCTTGGCGAAGTCGTAGGAGCGGGTGCGCTTCTTGGCCGGTGGCATGGCGGCAGCCTATGCCGGGGCGCCGGCCCTCGGTGCGGGTGCTCCGGGTGCCGCGGGTGCGTCGAACGCCTCGTTGTTGCGCGGGACGCCGATGCCGCGCCAGGTGAAGGGGACGCCGCGCGCGATGTCCGGGTCGGGGTGGTCCATCAGCTGGAAGTGCAGGTGCGGTTCGGTGCTGTTGCCGGAGTTCCCGACCCGGGCGAGGACCTGTCCGGCGCGCACCCGCTCGCCCTCGCGGACGGTGAGGGAGCCGCGCTGCAGGTGGGCGTAGAGGGCGTAGGTGCCGTCGCCGAGGTCGAGGACCAGGTGGTTGCCGAGGATCCTCCCGGCGCCGAGCAGGTCCCGGACGTTGGCCTCGAGGATCATCAGGTAGGCCAGCGCGGGCAGCGAGGTGCGGCTGAGGTGGTCGCGTGCCCGGTCGGTGGCGCGTACGACGGTGGCGTCGGCCACGGCGTGCAGCGGGGCTCCGAAGGCCGGGAAGTCGCCGTTGCGGCGGGCCACCGGCCACAGCGCGCGGAACGCCGGCCGGGAGCCGGGCGCTGGTTCGGCGACGACGTCGATGGCGAAGGTCTGGCCGTAGGCGTGGGTGCGGTGGCTCGGGGTGTGGTCGGCCGGGCTGTTCATGGCGATCCAGCGGCCGGTGACCGGGGGCTCCACCTCGGCGGGCTCACGGGCGTTGCGGGGGCTGTCGGGGGTGCCGCCCCAGCGGCCCATCGCGATGAGCAGGGCGTAGGCGAGGGCGAGCGGGATGAAGTCCCACCACACCGAGTGACCCAGGTCCAGTGCGGCATGGGCGATCACCAGGCCGAAGAAGGCGATCAGCAAGGCGCGGTAGGCGGTCTTGACGAGCTTGCGTGCGGTCGTGGTCATGGCTCACCCCTGTGTGTCGGTGCCGTCGAGGTCCCGCGCCCTGCCGTGGGCCGGCCGGCTCCGCGCCTGGTCCGTGCGGTCAGTGGCGCGCCGCGGAGAGCACCACCAGCAGCGGCACGACCCGGGTGCCGGGCACCTCGTGGCGGCCCCGGCCGGTGGTGTGCAGCCAGCCGGCGGCGGTGAGCTGGCGCAGGTGGTGGTAGATCTGGCCGGTCGTGCCGACCCCTTCCAGCTCC
Organism: Streptomyces composti; assembly: GCF_012034205.1. Taxonomy (GTDB): domain Bacteria; phylum Actinomycetota; class Actinomycetes; order Streptomycetales; family Streptomycetaceae; genus Streptomyces; species Streptomyces composti. The sequence goes on along the minus strand of NZ_JAATEM010000021.1, from coordinate 56,266 downwards.
GCCAGTTCGGCCGCGGTGCGGCGGCCACCGAGGATCTCCCGCAGCAGCCGCAGCCGGACCGGGTGACCGAGCGCGGCCAGCGCGTCCGCGGCGGCCGGCCAGTCGTCGTCCAGCAGGCCCTCGGTGAGCGCGCCGTGCTGCCACTCCCAGCGCTCCCCGGTCGGCAGCCGGACCGCGCCGGTGAACAGCACGCCCCCGTCGTCCGCCCGCAACTCGGCGAGCCGGGCCTTCAGTCCCTCCAGGGCCCAGAAGTCCCCCTCGCCGAGGCGCGGGGCACGGTGCCCGGCGGCCTCCAGTGCCGCGATGCGGCGTTCCAGATCGGCGACGCGTTCTTCGAGTTCCACGGCTACGAGATTACGTAACTACGTAATTACGTGCAAGTGCCGTGGCTGCCCGGAGCCGGCCCGGGAAGCCGAAGCCCCGTCCCGGCGGACCGGGACGGGGCTTCGAGCGGTGCGTACGGAGGCGTACGGAGGTGACGGCTACGCCAGCAGCGCCGGGATCGTCTCCTCGTGGGCCTTGCGCAGCTCCTGGAGGGTGAGCGTGAACTCGCCCTGCACCTCGACCGTGTCGCCGTCGACGACGCCGATGCGGGTGGCGGGCAGGTTCCGCGCGCGGCACATGTCGGTGAACCGCAGCTCCTCCGAGCGCGGCACGGCGACGACCGCACGTCCGGCCGACTCGGAGAACAGGAAGGTGAACGCGTCGAGCCCGTCCGGGACGACCAGCCGCGCACCCTTGCCGCCGAGCAGCGCCGACTCCACGACCGCCTGGATCAGGCCGCCGTCGGACAGATCGTGCGCGGAGTCGATCATGCCGTCGCGGGAGGCGGAGATCAGGATCTCGGCCAGCAGCCGCTCGCGCTCCAGGTCCACCTTCGGGGGCAGTCCGCCGAGGTGGTCGTGGATCACCTGGGACCAGGCCGAGCCGCCGAACTCCTCGCGGGTGTCGCCGAGGAGGTACAGCAGCTGGCCCTCCTCCTGGAAGGCGACCGGGGTGCGGCGGGCCACGTCGTCGATGACGCCGAGCACGGCCACGACCGGGGTCGGGTGGATGGCGGCCTCACCCGTCTGGTTGTAGAGCGAGACGTTGCCGCCGGTCACCGGCGTGCCGAGCTGCTGGCAGCCGTCCGCCAGACCGCGCACGGCCTCCGCGAACTGCCACATCACCGCCGGGTCCTCGGGCGAGCCGAAGTTCAGGCAGTCGGAGACCGCGAGCGGCTTGGCGCCGGTGGCGGCCACATTGCGGTAGGCCTCGGCGAGCGCGAGCTGGGCGCCGGTGTACGGGTCGAGCTTGGCGTAGCGGCCGTTGCCGTCGGTGGCGATCGCCACGCCGAGGCCGCTCTCCTCGTCGATCCGGATCATCCCGGAGTCCTCCGGCATGGCCAGCACGGTGTTGCCCTGCACGAAGTGGTCGTACTGCTGGGTGATCCACTGCTTGGACGCCTGGTTCGGCGAGCCGACCAGCTTCAGGACCTGGTCCTTCAGCTCCTCGCCCGACCGCGGGCGGGGCAGCTTGCCCGCGTCGTCCGCCTGCAGCTCGTCCTGCCAGGCCGGGCGGGCGTAGGGGCGCTCGTAGGTGGGGCCCTCGTGGGCGACGGTGCGCGGGTCGACGTCGACGATCTTCTCGCCGTGCCAGTAGATCTCCAGGCGGTCGCCGTCGGTGACCTCACCGATGACGGTGGCGATCACGTCCCACTTGTCGCAGATCTCGAGGAAGCGGTCGACCTTGTCGGGCTCCACGACCGCGCACATGCGCTCCTGCGACTCGCTCATGAGGATCTCCTCGGGCGAGAGCGTGGAGTCGCGCAGCGGGACGTCGTCGAGGGTGACGCGCATGCCGCCGGAGCCGTTGGAGGCCAGCTCGGACGTGGCGCAGGACAGGCCGGCCGCGCCGAGGTCCTGGATGCCGACGACCAGCTTCTCCTTGAACGCCTCCAGGGTGCACTCGATGAGCAGCTTCTCCTGGAAGGGGTCGCCGACCTGGACGGCCGGGCGCTTCGACGGCTTGGCGTCGTCGAAGGTCTCCGAGGCGAGGATCGAGGCGCCGCCGATGCCGTCGCCGCCGGTGCGGGCGCCGTAGAGGATGACCTTGTTGCCCGCGCCGGAGGCTTTGGCGAGGTGGATGTCCTCGTGCCGCATCACGCCGATGCAGCCGGCGTTGACCAGCGGGTTGCCCTGGTAGCAGGCGTCGAAGACGACCTCGCCGCCGATGTTGGGCAGGCCCAGGCAGTTGCCGTAGCCGCCGATGCCGGCGACGACGCCGGGCAGCACCCGCTTGGTGTCGGGGTGGTCGGCGGCGCCGAAGCGCAGCGGGTCGACCACGGCGACCGGGCGGGCGCCCATGGCGATGATGTCGCGGACGATGCCGCCGACGCCGGTGGCCGCGCCCTGGTAGGGCTCGACGTAGGACGGGTGGTTGTGCGACTCGACCTTGAAGGTGACCGCATAGCCCTGGCCGACGTCGACGACACCGGCGTTCTCGCCGATGCCGACCAGCAGGGCGTCGTTCTCGGGGGCCTTCTCGCCGAACTGGCGGAGGTGGACCTTGGAGGACTTGTACGAGCAGTGCTCGGACCACATCACCGAGTACATGGCGAGCTCGGCGCCGGTGGGGCGGCGGCCCAGGATCTCCACGATCCGCTCGTACTCGTCCTTCTTCAGGCCGAGTTCGGCCCAGGGCAGCTCGACGTCGGGGGTCGCGGCCGCGTGCTCGACCGTGTCCAGAGGCGTCCGGCTCATGCGTTGACCAGCTTCTTGAGGATCGAGGTGAAGAACGGGAGGCCGTCGGTGCGGCCGGTGCCGATGAGCGGCTCGACGGCGTGCTCGGGGTGCGGCATCAGACCGACGACGTTGCCGGCCTCGTTGGTGATGCCCGCGATGTCGCGCAGCGAGCCGTTGGGGTTGAAGTCCAGGTACCGGAAGGCGACGCGGCCCTCCGCCTCGAGCTTGTCGAGGGTGTACTCGTCGGCGACGTACCGGCCGTCCATGTTCTTCAGCGGGATGCTGATCTCCTGGCCCTGCTCGTAGTCGCTGGTCCAGGCCGTGCTCGCGTTCTCCACCCGCAGCTTCTGGTCGCGGCAGATGAAGTGCAGGTGGTCGTTGCCGAGCATGGCGCCGGGCAGCAGATGGGCCTCGGTGAGGATCTGGAAGCCGTTGCAGATGCCGAGCACGGGAAGGCCGGCCCTGGCCTGCTCGATGACGGTGTCCATCACCGGCGAGAAGCGGGCGATGGCCCCGGCGCGCAGATAGTCGCCGTAGGAGAAACCGCCGCACAGCACCACGGCGTCGACCTGCTTGAGGTCCTTGTCCTTGTGCCAGAGCGCCACGGGTTCGGCGCCGGCCAGTCGGATCGCGCGCTGCGTGTCCCGGTCGTCGAGGCTGCCCGGGAAAGTGACGACGCCGATACGAGCGGTCACTTCGCGGCCTCCGCGACTGCCTCTTCGGACTCCACGCGCACGGTGAAGTCCTCGATCACGGTGTTGGCGAGGAAGGATTCCGCAAGATCATGGATGCGGGCGAGCGCGGCCTCGTCGACCGGCCCGTCAACTTCCAGTTCGAAACGCTTTCCCTGGCGGACGTCCGAGATCCCTTCGAAACCGAGCCGCGGCAGTGCGCGCTGCACCGCCTGGCCCTGGGGGTCGAGGATCTCCGGCTTGAGCATGACGTCGACTACGACGCGTGCCACTGGCACTCCCGGTGTGTGGTGCTGAGCAGGTCCCTTCAGACTACCCGTACAAAATTTCTACGCGAGTAGAGTTGTAGGAAACTACGTGAGCGTCATCACGATCGGGCACCGATGGGGTCACCCGAGAAAAAATCCGGGAAAGATTGCCGAATGATTCGTGATACCCATTGCACACGGACACGCGGAGCGTTTTAGTCGGGCTTCACATTCCAATGCCGTGCGCGGTAGAAATGAATTGGCAATAACCGACAAGTCGGCACGTCATCGCAGCTGAGCTGTATGCCGTGCTCCGGAAGGGACCGATATTCGTGGCGCAGAAGGTCGTGGTCACTCTCTTTGACGACATCGACGGCTCGGAAGCGGCGGAGACGATCGCCTTCGGAATCGACGGCAAGTCGTACGAGATCGATCTCAATGAAGCCAATGCGGACAAGCTCCGGTCGGCGCTGGCCCCGTATGTGAAGGCCGGCCGCAAGCGCTCGCGCTCCGGCAAGGCCTACCGGCAGACGCAGGTGGCCCCCGACCCGGCGGCGGTGCGCGCCTGGGCGCAGGCCAACCGCATGGACGTGCCCGCGCGCGGCCGGATCCCGAAGAAGGTGTACGAGGCGTTCGCCGCGGCGCAGTGAGTGGGCGCCATGAGCCCGCGCGGAGACCGGCGCAGCGAGCGCGGCACAGTGAGCGCGGCGCAGTGAGCCCCGGGCGGTGCGCGCCCGGGCCGTGTGGCTCTCCCGACGCCACGGCCCGGTGACACGGCCCCTGCCGGGCGGGTCCCGGCCGGTTCGACGGGGCCTCAGCGGGCCCGGCGGGCAACCGACTTGCGCAGCACCCCTGCTGATCAGCTAGAGTCGGGGACACGCCGACGGGCAAGGCCGCAAAGGCCCGGCCCGGTCAGCCAGGCGGGTGTAGTTCAGTAGTAGAACATCCCCCTTCCAGGGGGAAGGCGCAGTGTGCAATTCCTGTCACCCGCTCTGCATCGCGTACCGACCACTGTGGTGGATCAGGTAGGCTGGTGCTCGCACCGGCCGGTGAAAGCCGACCGGAGGCAATGCGGACGTAGCTCAGTTGGTAGAGCGCAACCTTGCCAAGGTTGAGGTCGCGAGTTCGAGCCTCGTCGTCCGCTCGGGAAGGAGACCCCGGTCCATCGGACCGGGGTCTTTTCGTGTTCCGGCGCACTCCGTACCGGAGTTGTCCGCTGCGGACCGGGGCGGGGTCCCGGCGCCCGCCATCTGACATTTGTCATGTCCGGTGATGACAGCGCGCACTGCCGCGGCGGCCCGGCGGCCGGGACGCTGAAGGCATGACAGCGAACGAACACGAGCACGTGATCGAGGTCACAGGCCTGCGGCGCGTCTACGGGGGCGGGTTCGAGGCGGTGCGCGGCATCACCTTCTCGGTGGGCCGTGGCGAGATCTTCGCCCTGCTCGGCACCAACGGCGCCGGCAAGACCTCCACCGTCGAGCTGCTGGAGGGACTCGCCCCGCCCAGCGGAGGACGGGTGCGGGTGCTGGGCCACGACCCCTTCGCCGAACGCGCCGCCGTCCGGCCGCGGACCGGGGTGATGCTCCAGGAGGGCGGCTTCCCGTCCGACCTGACCGTCGCGGAGACCACCCGGATGTGGGCCGGGTGCGTCAGCGGGGCACGCCCGCCCGCCGAGGTGCTGGAGCGGGTCGGGCTCACGACGAAGAGCCGCGTACGGGTCAAGCAGCTGTCCGGGGGCGAACGGCGGCGCCTCGACCTGGCGCTCGCCCTGCTCGGCGACCCCGAGGTGCTGTTCCTGGACGAGCCGACCACCGGCCTGGACGCCGAGGGCCGCCGGGACACCTGGGAGCTGGTCCGCCGGCTGCGCGAGGCGGGCACCACCGTGCTGCTCACCACGCACTACCTGGAGGAGGCCGAGGGCCTGGCCGACCGGCTGGCGATCCTGCACGACGGGGAGATCGCGGCCGCCGGGACCCCGGCCGAGGTGACCGCGGCCCAGCCCTCGCGCATCAGCTTCGAGCTGCCCGAGGGCTATCACCTCGGCGACCTGCCGCCGCTCGGCGAGATGGGCGTCTGCGGCCACGAGACCGACGGCCGGCTGGTGCGGCTGCACACCCGGCACCTCCAGCGGGCGGCGACCCGGCTGCTGGTGTGGGCCGAGGGCGCCGGGGTGGAGCTGGGCCGGCTGGACGTGCGGTCGGCCTCGCTGGAGGAGGCGTTCCTGGGCATCGCGCGGGAGGCCTCCGCGTCCCGGAGCACCGCGGAACCGTCCGGGACGCACAAGACGCACAAGGCGCGCGGGACACGGCAGGCGGAGAAGAAGGAGTACGCGGCATGAGCGGCACCATGACCACCCCGGCGAGCCGGATGGCGGCCCTGGCCCGCGCCGAGCTGACCCTGTTCGGGCGCAACCGGGGAACCCTGGTCGCCGCCCTGCTGGTGCCGCTGATCCTGCCGTTCAGCGTGTACTCGTTCACCACGGACATGGATCTGGACCAGGTGGGGTTCACCCCGGGCGCACTGATCCTGCCCGCCGCCGTCGGCTTCGCGCTGCTCTTCGCCGTGTACTCGGCCCTCGTCGCCGTCTACACCTCGCGGCGCGAGGAACTGGTGCTCAAGCGGCTGCGCACCGGCGAACTGCGCGACCACGAGATCCTCGCCGGCTCCGCGCTGCCCGCCGCCGCCACCGGACTCGGCCAGTCCGTGCTCCTGGTGACCGGCTGCGCGGTACTGCTCGACATGCCCGCGCCCCGCGCCCCGCACCTGGCCGTCCTGGGATTGCTGCTGGGCCTGGTGATGTGTGCCGCGCTCGCCGCCTGCACCTCCGCCTTCACCCGCACCGTGGAGGCCGCCCAGGTCACCACGCTGCCCGTGGTGATGGTGTCGCTGCTCGGCTCCGGCATGACCTTCCCGCTCCAGATGCTGCCCGACACGGCCGCCTCGGTGTGCGAACTGCTGCCGCTGACCCCGGTGATCACCCTGGTCCGCGGCGGCTGGACCGGCGACCTCACGGCGTCGGAGACGGTGAGCGCCCTGATCGTGGCGCTGGCCTGGACGGCGGGCGGCGTGTTTGCTGTACGGCGGTGGTTCCGGTGGGAGCCCCGGCGCTGAGGCAGACAGGGAGACGGTGCATGCGCGGGCCGGGCACATGGTGGCGGGGCAAGAGCACCCCGGCGAAGGTCGAGACGTACACCCGGGGGTCGTTCCACTTCTTCGCGGTGCTCGAGCTCGTCGTGGGCGCACTGCCGGCCCTCGGCTCGATCGGCGGCGCCGTCGGCGTCGTCCTGGCCGTCCTGGTCTGCGCCCATGCGGCCGTCTGTGTGCTCACCGTCTCCCGCTCCGTGGACTGGGTGCGCGGCAGACGCGAGCAGCCCGTGCGGCTGCTGGTGGCGCTCGGCGCGCTCACCGCGGTGGTCACCTTCCTGGCGTTCGCCGTCGCCGAGCACGGTCCGCAGGACGACGGCGCCGGATCCACGGCGGGCTCGATCTTCGGCATCGTCATGGTCTACGGGGTCGGCATCCTGAGCCTCGGCCTGCGCGAGCGGCGGCAGGTGTACGCGGTCGTGGCGGGCTTCTCCGCGGGGGCCGCCGTGGTGGTGCTCGTGCTCAGCAACTCGCCGGTCCCCGCGCTGTTCGTCGCGGCGATGGTGCTGTGCGGCAGCGGTTTCGTCGCCTTCACGGCCGTCTTCTCCGTCTGGCTGCTCAGAGCCGTCTACGAGCTCGACGAGGCCCGCGAGACCCGCGCCCGGCTGGCCGTCGCCGAGGAACGGCTGCGCTTCGGGCGGGACCTGCACGACGTGCTGGGCCGCAACCTCGCGGTGATCGCGCTCAAGAGCGAGCTGGCGGTGCAGCTCGCCCGGCGCGGGCGGCCGGAGGCCGTGGAGCAGATGATCGAGGTGCAGCGCATCGCGCAGGAGTCCCAGCGGGAGGTCCGCGAGGTGGTGCGCGGCTACCGCGAGGCCGACCTGGACGCCGAACTCGCCGGTGCGCGGGGCGTGCTGACGGCGGCCGGCATCGACTGCGAGGTCAGCAACCCGGTGACGGGGCTGCCGGACGCCGTGCAGTCGGCGCTGGGCTGGGTGGTCCGCGAGGCCACCACCAACGTCCTGCGGCACGGCAACGCCCAGCGGTGCACGGTGTCGGTGCGGCGGCGGGACGAACGGGTGGTCCTGACGGTGGAGAACGACGGAGTGAGCGACGTCACGGACAGCGGCGGCGGTTCGGGCCTGGCGGGGCTGCGCGAACGGCTCGCCGCCGTGGCGGGGACGCTGGAAGCAGGAGCCGAGCGAGGGGTGTTCCGGGTGGTGGCAGAGGTGCCGCTGACGGCGGTGGTCGGGTGAGCGGGCAGGTGCGGGTGCTGCTCGCCGACGACGAGCATCTGATCCGGGGAGCGCTGGCGGCGCTGCTGTCGCTGGAGGACGACCTGGTGGTGGTCGCCGAGGCGGCGTCCGGGCCGGAGGCGCTGGCGATGGCGCGGGCCCATGAACCCGATGTGGCCGTCCTGGATCTGCAGATGCCCGGCGCGGACGGTGTGAAGGTCGCCACATCGCTGCGCACCGAACTGCCGTCCTGCCAGGTCATGATCGTGACCAGTCACGGCCGCCCCGGACATCTCAAGCGGGCGCTCGCGGCGGGTGTGCGGGGGTTCGTGCCGAAGACGGTCAGCGCCCAGCGGCTGGCGGAGATCATCCGCACCGTGCATGCCGGAAACCGTTATGTGGATCCGGAGTTGGCCGCGGACGCGATCGCCGCGGGTGACTCACCGCTCACCGCGCGCGAGGCCGAGGTGCTGGAACTCGCCGCCGACGGTGCGCCCGTGGCGGAGATCGCCGAGCGGGCCGCGCTCAGCCAGGGCACCGTGCGGAACTACCTCTCCTCGGCGGTCTCCAAGCTGGGGGCGGAGAACCGTCATGCGGCGGTGCGTCTCGCCCGCGAGCGAGGTTGGGTATAGTTGCTCTCGCGCAACGGCGCAACGCGGACGTAGCTCAGTTGGTAGAGCGCAACCTTGCCAAGGTTGAGGTCGCGAGTTCGAGCCTCGTCGTCCGCTCGCGTGAGGGCCCCGGTCGGTGACCGGGGCCTTCGTCGTGCCGCCCCGCCGCCGTGGGGGCGGGGGTTCAGCTCCAGGTGACGCCGGTGAGGCGCTCGTATGCCTCGATGTACTTGGCGCGCGTCGCCTCCACGACCTTCTCCGGCAGGGCCGGCGGCGGCTGCTCGCTCGTGCGGTCCCAGCCGGACTCGGGCGAGGTCAGCCAGTCGCGCACATACTGCTTGTCGAACGACGGCTGCGGGCGGCCCGGCTCCCACTGCTCGGCCGGCCAGAAGCGGGAGGAGTCGGGGGTGAGCACCTCGTCGGCGATGACCAGCTCGTCGCCGTCGAAGCCGAACTCGAACTTGGTGTCGGCGAGGATGATCCCGCGGTCGCGGGCGATGTCCCGGGCGCGGGAGTAGGCGGCCAGCGTCGCCTGGCGCAGCCGGGCCGCGGTGTCGGCGCCGACCTGGCGGGCCACCTCCTCGTAGGAGACGTTCTCGTCGTGCTCGCCGACGGCCGCCTTGGTGGCCGGGGTGAAGATCGGCGCGGGCAGCTCCGAGCCGTCCACCAGGCCCTCGGGCAGGGCGAGCCCGCAGACCGTGCGGGACTCGTTGTACTCGGCGAGACCCGAGCCGGTGAGGTAGCCGCGGGCCACGCACTCCACCGGGACCATGTTCAGCGACTTGCACACCAGGGTGCGGCCCGCCCAGTCGGCGGGGGCGTGCTCGGGCAGCTCGGTGCTCAGGACGTGGTTCGGGACCAGGTCGGCGAGCTGCTCGAACCACCACAGGGACAGCTGGGTGAGCACCCGGCCCTTGTCGGGGATCTCGGTCGGCAGCACCCAGTCGTAGGCGGAGATGCGGTCGCTGGCGACCATCACGAGGTCGCCCGCCTCGTTCCGGTACAGCTCGCGCACCTTGCCGGTGTGCAGATGCACCAGACCCGGCACCTGGATCGGCTCGGGCTTCTCGACGAATCCGGACACGGTTCCTCCCCGTGGTTCTGTCCAATGCCCCGATTCTCCCGTACGGGAGGAACGCCCCGGACAGCGGGACCTGCGGCCCGGGCTCAGTCGCGTTTGCAGATGCGGTCGAGAAGGTTGGCGGTGGCGCGCTGGATGCGCGGGTCGGTATGGCCGGGCCGGTCCAGGGCCGGGGACCAGGCGAAGGTGCCCGAGGCGAAGACCCAGGCCCCGGAGGGCGCCCGGTAGAGGGAGGTCTCCTGGTGGCGGCGGACGCCGTGCCGGTCGGTGTACGGGGAGTGCGCGAGCAGCACCCGCTCCTCGTGCTCGGGCAGCGGGGTGCGCGGGTAGTAGCGGTCGGCCTCGCCCGCGACCAGGCCCTCGATCTCCTCGCCCTCCTGCGCGCCGGTCGCCTCCCACAGCCAGTGCCCGGCGTTGCGGACGATCAGCGGGTGCGGTTCGGGGACGTGGCCGGCGTACTGGATGCCCAGCAGCAGCTGCTCCGCGCGGTCGCTCTCCCGCCACAGCGCCGGCCGGCCGGGCCCCCGGCGTTTCCGGCAGGTCAGCAGCCGGTCGGGGGCTCCGGAGGGGGCCGGGGCCAGCTCCACCTGCCAGTACATGGTGTTGGCGGACAGGAAGACCAGGGAGGTGCCCTGGTCACGGGCGTGCTCCGCGGCGCTGCGCATGGGCTGCGACCAGTACTCGTCGTGGCCGGGGAAGAGGATGCCCCGGTACCGGGCGGGGTCGATGCGGCCGGCGTGCAGATCGCGGGCGTCGGCGTAGGCGAGGTCGTAGCCGTAGCGCTCGGCCCAGCGGATGACGTCGTAGGCGTGGCCGATGTGCAGCGGCAGGCCCGCGCCCGCGTACGGCCGGTCGAAGGAGACGGTGGTGGCGGCGTCGGCCTCGCCGAGGAGGCGGCCCTGCTCGTCCCAGGCGTGGTAGAAGCTGGCGCCGGTGCGGCCGTCCTCCGGGTAGAGGTTGTACGCCTGCCAGGTGATGTCGGGCAGGACGAGCAGCAGGTCGGCCGGGCGGTCGTCGCGGACGGTGAAGGGGACGTGGGAGCGGTAGCCGTCGGCGGTGGTCAGCACCGCCACATAGGCGCCGGTGCTCCAGTACGAGGGGACGGGCAGCCGCCAGGACAGCCACCAGTGGTGGCAGGAGACCGTGCGGTCGGCGGTGAGCGGCGGGGGCTGCACGATGCCGGAGAGCCGGGGGCTGGAGGTGATCTTGGTGGCGCCGTGTCCGGCGTAGTGGCCGATGCGGTAGATGTCGACGTCGAAGTCCTGGGGCGGGTCGACGGTGATGTGGAAGTCGATGGACTCGCCGGGCGCGACAGCCCCGGTGGAGGCGAAACCCTTGATCTGACGGTGCACGTCGTCGGCGGCGCGCGGTCCCGGGGACCGGCGCGGGGCCGGGATCTTCGGTGCGCCGGGGCGCGGGGCGTGCGTCTCGGGGTCGGGGTCCGCGTACCAGGGGACGAGCCTGCCGGTCTCGTCGAAGTACGTCTCGCTGCCGCGCAGCCACGGGAGGGGGCCCTGCCCGAAAGGGTCCGTCACGGCATGCGCCATCGCTCCGGACTCCCAGCGGCGGATCCGCTGTGAACCCATGGCAACTCCCCTCCGCCATTATGTGTTTGTCGTATGTCGCGAGCCCTTGCCGCTGAGCACGAACGGTCCCAGCACATCACATTACGCACGTGCTCCGTCACCGTTCGTCGCGAATTGACCGAAAGCGGAAGGGTGGGCTCCGAGAACCGGCCGGAGGGGACGGCTCAGACGAGGCGGACGGGCTTCTCCGGGCGTATGCCCTGCCGGGCCAGCCACAGCCGCAGCGCGGTGGGGTCGCCGCTCTCGATCAGGGTGAGGACCTGCGGGGACAGGTCGGGAGCCCGCTCCCCGCCGACCAGCAGCACCGGGCCGTCCAGCCAGTCCAGACCTGGCACCGCGCCGGCCGTGTCCATCGCCGCGCAGCACACCATCGCGGTGATGTGGTCGGCCAGAAGCTCGCGGGGGGTGCGTGGCGGTTGCAGCGGGAAGAGGGGCAGGCCCCGGTCGTCCCAGACCTCCCCGGTCTCCGGCCCCGGCTCGGCGAAGGCCCTCCGGGCGGCACGGGCGGTACCGGCGGCGGCCTCCTCACGGGCCAGCTCCGCACTGAGGCGGGCCGCCAGGGCGGCGCTTCTGGGCGTGGTGGGGGCGAGCTCCTCCTCGTCCTCGGCGAAGGCCGGGGGCGGGGGCGAGGAGGCCGGCACCGGTGCCGACGAGGGCTGCGCCGGCGTGGTGGACGCCGGATCGGCGGTGCCGGTGGGGGCGGGTGCGGGAGCGGCGGGGTGGTGGCCGGCCTGGCCGGGACGCGCGGGGGCGGAGGTCAGGGACGACGAGGCTGCGGAGGCCGGGGGCGCGGGCGGGCCCTCCGCCGCACCCGTGGGTGCGGACCCACGGGCCGGGGCGGCAGCGGCCGCGTGCTCGGCCACCGGCGCGGCACCGGTCGGGTCGGCGGAGGCCGGCGCCACGGAGGTGGAGGTGGAGGCCGAAGTCGCGGGCGCCCGAGCCGGGGCGGCCGGGGCCGTGTCCTGCTCCGCGGGCGTGGTACCGCCCGCATCCGCGGGCGCGGGGGCGGAGTCCCCGGAGGCCGGAGACGCGGAGGCGGAGTCCGCGGGGGCGGAGTTCCCGGAGGCCGGGGACGCGGGCGAGGGGGTCGCCGGGGCAGCGGTGGACGCGTCTGGCTCCACGGGCGTGGCACCGGTCCCGTCGGCGGGCGCGGGCGCCGGGGACGCGGGGGCGGGAGGGGCGGACGCCGAGGTCGTGCGGGCCGGGACGGCGGAGGAGGCGCCCTGGGCCTCCCGCGCTTCCTGAGCCGGCGGAGTCGTCAGGTGATCGAGTACGCGCGAGAGGGTCGGGGCGGCGGACCCCGGAGGGTCGTCCGCGGGGCCGGGGCGGACGCCGAGGGTGTCCAGGACCCGGTGCAGGCGGGCCGCGTCGGCACGCCACTTGCGGTCCACGACCTCCTCCGGGTAGTCGGCCCAGTGGACCGGCGACCAGTCCTGGTCGGGGTCGGCGGGACCGCCGTGGAAGAGGCGGGCGGCCAGCAAGGAGGTCGCCTCGTCCACCATGCCGGGCTCCTCCAGCAGGTCGCAGGCGGGGCGCTCGCCGAGCCGGGAGGCGAACCCCTCGGCCAGCCGGTCCCGGCGGGACAGCTCCGTGAGGGCCGCGACCACGCCCGCGTTCAGCCGGGAGGGCCAGCGGCCCATCCGCCAGGCGGGCAGCGCCACCCGGGTCAGCAGCCGGTCCCAGCCCGCGTAGGCGAGCCCCACCTGCTCCTGGGCGACGATCCGCAGACCGTAGTCCACAGCCTGTGCACGCTCGGCCGCCGCCGAGGCGACCCCGCGCTCCATCTCCGCGGCATGTACCCGGCAGCTGCGCAGCAGCAGGCGGGCCACCCAGCCGACACCGGCCAGCACCGCCCGGTACGCCGGCCCCCGGCCGGGGGCCGAGGCCACGGCCACCGCCGCGTCGAGTCCCCGGACGAAGCGCCGGGCCGCGGCTATGTCCGGGTGCGCCGAGGGCCCCGTACCCGCCACCACCGGCGCCAGGACGGCGCGCAGTTCGCCGACCCGCATCCACCACAGGAACGGTGAGCCGATGACGAGCACCGGCGCGGCGGCCGAGCGGTCCGGCAGGTCCTCGCCCGCACCGGCTATGTCGTCGTGCTCCACCTCGGGCGGCGGGTCGTGCGCCGGATGGGTGCGGTCCTCCAGCCAGCTGTCGCAGTCCGGGGTGAGCGCTATGGCCGAGGGGGCCGGGACGTCCAGCCGGTCGGCGAGGTCGCGCACCAGCCGGTACAGGTCGGGGGCGGCCTCCTCGGTGATCGCGACCGTGGGGCTCACGGCGGGCCGGGACCGGGCGACGACCAGGGCGACCCCGGCGGCGGCCAGCAGGACCAGAACGGCGACCGGGGTGACGACCGAGCGGGCCACGTCCCAGCCCGTGCCGGGCAGATGCCCGGTGGAGCCGCCGGCGAGCAGGATCACCGCAGCGGCGGCGGGGAGCAGGGCGACGGCCAGGGCGCGGCTGCGCACCCGCAGCACGGCGACCGCCCGGGAGCGCGCGGCCTGTGCGCCCGCCTCCACACCCATGCCGTGTCCGCTCATGACCCGACCTCACCCCCTCCCGACGGTCCCGACTGTCCTGGCTTTGCTCACTCCCCCACTGTGGCACCCGCCACTGACATCGCAATGCCGGTGGGCCAAGTGCCGGAACGCTTGCGCGGCACCATAGTTGGGGCCCCGTCCCCCGTCAGCCGGATAGCTCATCGCTCACTCGATGGAATGGCTTTGGGGAAAGGTGGATGACGGACAGCAAGGATCAGGCCCCGAATCCTCAGACGGATCCGGGGCCCTGGACGTTGTGCGGATGAGCCGTGGCCGGGCCTACGCGCCCTGCGCCGCGGCCTCGGCGGCCTTCGCGGCGATGTCCGTGCGGTGCTGGGAGCCCTCGAGGCGGATGCGGGCCACGGACCGGTAGGCGCGCTCGCGGGCCTCGGTGAGATCCGCGCCGGTGGCGGTCACGGACAGCACCCTGCCGCCCGCGCTGACGACGCTGTCGCCCTCCTTGCGGGTCCCCGCGTGCAGCACATAGGCGTGCGGGGCGTCCTTGGCGGCGATCTCGTCCAGGCCGGTGACCGGGTCACCGGTGCGCGGGGTGCCCGGATAGTTGTGCGAGGCGATCACGACGGTGACCGCGGCCTCGTCGCTCCAGCGCAGCGGCTCCAGATGGGCGAGGTTGCCGGTGGCGGCGGCCATCAGCAGCCCGGCGAGCGGGGTCTTCAGCCGGGCCAGCACCACCTGGGTCTCCGGGTCGCCGAAGCGGGCGTTGAACTCGATCACCCGCACACCGCGCGAGGTGATCGCCAGGCCGGCGTAGAGCAGGCCGGAGAACGGCGTCCCGCGCCGGCGCAGCTCGTCCACGGTCGGCTGCAGCACCGTCTCCTTGACCTCGTCGACCAGCTTCGGGTCGGCCCACGGCAGCGGGGAGTACGCCCCCATGCCGCCGGTGTTCGGCCCCTGGTCGCCGTCCAGGGCGCGCTTGAAGTCCTGGGCGGGCTGCAGCGGCACCACCGTCTCGCCGTCGGTCACGGCGAACAGGGAGACCTCGGGGCCGTCGAGGTACTCCTCGACGACCACCCGGTCGCAGGCGGCGGCGTGGGCCTTGGCCGCCTCCAGGTCGTCGGTGACCACCACGCCCTTGCCCGCGGCGAGCCCGTCGTCCTTGACGACGTAGGGGGCGCCGAAGGCGTCGAGCGCGGACGCCACCTCCTCGGCGGTGGTGCAGACGTACGAGCGCGCCGTGGGCACGCCGGCGGCCGCCATCACGTCCTTGGCGAAGGCCTTGGACCCCTCGAGCCGCGCGGCCTCCCTGGACGGGCCGAAGACGGGGATGCCCGCCTCGCGCACGGCGTCGGCGACACCGGCGACGAGCGGCGCCTCCGGGCCGATCACCACGAGATCGGCGCCGAGCCGGCCGGCCAGCGCGGCGACGGCGGCGCCGTCCAGGGCGTCGACCTGGTGCAGTTCGGCGATCTCTGCGATGCCGGCGTTGCCGGGAGCGCAGTGCAGGGCGGTGACGTCGGGGTCGAGGGACAGGGAGCGGCACAGGGCGTGTTCGCGGGCGCCGGTTCCGATGACGAGGACCTTCACGGGGGTCAGCCTAACGGGAGCCGCGCGCTTGGTTTTGTGCGGGCTTCCGAAGAGAGGAGGGAGAGGTGTTTGTATTTTTCTCCGAACTCGAATCGGTGAGCCGCCCTCCGGGCCCGGTGGGTGTCCGCCGAGCCCGGTGCTCCCGGTGCCGCTACTCGTGCGTGATCTCCTCGACGACCGTCGCGCCCAGCTCCTTGATGATCAGCTCCTGCCCGGAGAGGGCGGACTCGTCCAGGTCGGGGTCGTCGTCCTCCGGGATGTCGTCCTCGGGCGAGACCGGGGCCGGCGCCTCCGGAGCGGCGGGGCGTGATGCCGCCGGGGCGGAGGCGGTCGGGCCGCTCGGTGCGGAGGCCGACGCCGCGGGGCCCGGCCCGTGCGGCGCCGGGGATCCCGGGCCGCCCCCGGTGGCGCCGCCCTGGCCCGCACCCGGACCGCCGTACGAGGGACCGCCCGCGCCGCCGGGCCCGTAGCCGGTGCCGCCGCCCCCGCCGTGGCGGCCTCCGCCGGGGCCGCCCGGGGACGGGGCGCCCCCGCCGCCGGACGGGTCGACGATCGCCTCGATCCTCCACTGCACGTTGAACTGCTCCGCCAGCGCCTGGCGCAGCACGTCCTCGCTGCCGCTGCTGAGGAAGTTGTCCCGGGCGCCCGCGTTGACGAAGCCGAGCTGGAGGGTGGTGCCGTCGAAGCCGCTCACCTGGGCGTTCTGGCTGAGCAGGATCCAGGTGAAGCGACGGCGGTTCTTGACCGCCTCCAGGATGTCCGGCCAGAGCCCGCGCGGGTCGAGACCGCCGGCGGCCGGGGCGGCCGGGGCGGCCGGCTGCGCGGGCGCCGCCTGCCCCGCGGGGGCCGGAGTGTTCCCGGCACCGGGCGCGGACGGAGTACCGGGCCCCTGGCCGCCACCGCCGGCCGGGGCGGCCGTGGGCCAGCCGCCGGGACGGCGCCCGCCGCTGCCCGCGGGGGCGGCGGTGGGCCAGGCGCCGGGCGCCGGGGTCGAGGGTGGCGCGGCCGGAGCCGCACCGGGTGCCCCCTGGGCCGGGGGCCCGGCGGGGCGGGGTGCTGCGGGAGCGGGCGCGTCCGCAGCAGCGGCTGCCGACACGGCACCCGGGGCTGCTGCGGCGGCCGGAGCCGCACCGGCACCGCTGCCCGCGCCGGGAGCCCGCACCGCAGCCCTCGCCGCGGCAGGACCGCCTCCCGGCGGGACCGGGGCACCGCCCGGCGCCTGCCCCTGACCGGCTCCGGCACCCCCCTGTGCCGGAGCCGGCACATGCGCGTCGGGCCCGGGCACGTACCCCATCGCGGGCACACCTGCCCCGGCACCCGCCCCGGAGACGTTCACCCCGCGCTCGATCCGGTCCAGGCGCGCCATGACCGACCGCTCGTCGCCGTACGCGGCCGGCAGCAGCACTCGGGCGCAGATCAGCTCCAGCTGCAGGCGCGGCGAGGTGGCACCGCGCATCTCGGTGAGGCCCTCGTTGACCAGGTCGGCGGCGCGGCTGAGCTCGGCGGGGCCGAACGTCCCGGCCTGCGCCTGCATCCGCTCGACCACATCGGCGGGGGCGTCGATGAGCCCCTTCTCGGCCGCGTCGGGAACGGCGGCCAGGATGACCAGGTCCCGCAGCCGCTCCAGCAGATCGGCGACGAAGCGGCGCGGGTCGTTGCCGCTCTCGATCACCCGGTCGACGACCTCGAAGGCGGCGGCGCCGTCGCCCGTGACGAACGCCTCCACGATCGAGTCGAGCAGCGAGCCGTCCGTGTAGCCGAGCAGGGCGGTGGCCATGGCATACGTCACACCGTCGTCCCCGGCGCCGGCGAGGAGCTGGTCCATCACCGACATCGAGTCACGCACGGAACCGCCGCCGGCGCGCACCACGAGGGGCAGCACCCCGTCCTCGACGGGGATGTTCTCCTTGCGGCAGACCTCGGCGAGGTAGTCCCGCAGGGTGCCCGGGGGGACGAGACGGAAGGGGTAGTGGTGGGTCCGGGAGCGGATCGTCCCGATGACCTTCTCCGGCTCGGTGGTCGCGAAGATGAACTTCAGATGCTCGGGCGGCTCCTCGACGACCTTGAGCAGCGCGTTGAAGCCGGCCGACGTGACCATGTGGGCCTCGTCGATGATGTAGATCTTGTACCGGCTGCGGGCGGGACCGAAGAAGGCCTTCTCGCGCAGGTCGCGGGCGTCGTCCACGCCGCCGTGGGACGCGGCGTCGATCTCGATGACGTCGATGGAGCCGGGGCCGTTGCGGGCGAGGTCACGGCAGGACTGGCACTCGCCGCAGGGGTCGGGCGTGGGGCCCTTCTCGCAGTTCAGGCAGCGGGCCAGGATCCGCGCGCTGGTCGTCTTGCCGCAGCCACGCGGACCGCTGAACAGGTACGCGTGATTGACCCGGTTGTTCCGCAGCGCCTGCTGCAACGGGTCAGTGACATGCTCCTGCCCGATGACCTCGGCGAACGACTCCGGGCGATAGCGGCGGTACAGCGCGAGAGACGACACGCCTACGAGGTTATAGGCGTCCACTGACATCCAGACCCGCCCGCAGAACCGGCGCCCCCGGCGCCCGACCGTCCCCGGGAACGCGAGCGCCCCCCACGCACCCGCCAGAGCCGACCTACCCTTGCTGCCTTCCGGCCCTGGGGGAGTTCAGTCAGATAGCGCCGCGTGAGGGGCTCCGCACAGGCTACCTCATCCCCCGGGAGCGGAACGAGTTCGCGAGCACTCCTCACGGTCATGTAATGTTTCCGGCGGAGGATTCGCCTAGCGGCCTAGGGCGCACGCTTGGAAAGCGTGTTGGGGGCAACCCCTCACGAGTTCGAATCTCGTATCCTCCGCAGCCGCCCGAGAGGGCGAGACGAGGGCCCCACCGGTCACCGGTGGGGCCCTCGTCGTTGTTCTCGCCGTCTCCCGTCGCGCCGTCCTCTATGACTTGAGCCACTCCAGGATGTCGCGGTTGAGGACGTCGGGGTGGGTCGAGAGCATGCCGTGCGGGTAGCCCTCGTAGGTCTTCAGCGTCCCGTTCTTCAGGAGCTTCACGGACAGGGGGGCCGAGTCCTCGTAGGGCACGATCTGGTCGTCCGTGCCGTGCATCACCAGCACCGGCACCTCGATCTGCTTCAGGTCCTCGGTGAAGTCGGTCTCCGAGAAGGCCTTGATGCACTCGTAGTGGGCGTTGGCGGCGCCCATCATTCCCTGCCGCCACCAGTTGTCGACCAGCCCCTGGGAGACCTCCGCGCCGGGCCGGTTGAAACCGTAGAACGGTCCGGAGGCCACCTCCTTGTAGAGCTGGGAGCGGTTGGCGGCGAGAGAGGCGCGGAAGCCGTCGAAGACCTCGATCGGCGTGCCCTGGGGGTTGCTCTCCGACTTGACCATGATGGGCGGCACCGCGCCCACCAGCACGGCCTTCGCGACGCGTCCCGGCTTGGCCCGCGCCACATACCGGGCCACCTCTCCGCCGCCGGTGGAGTGGCCGATGTGCACGGCGTCGCGCAGGTCCAGGGCGTCGGTCAGCGCCGCGACGTCGGCGGCGTAGGTGTCCATCTCGTGACCGCCGGCGGTCTGTTCGGAGCGCCCGTGACCGCGCCGGTCATGGGCGATCACCCGGTAGCCCTGCTGCAGGAAGAACAGCATCTGGGCGTCCCAGTCGTCGGCACTGAGCGGCCAGCCGTGGTGGAACACCACGGGCTGCGCATCCCGCGGCCCCCAGTCCTTGTAGAAGATGGCCGCCCCGTCGGACGTCGTGACCGTGCCCATGAATACTCCTCCGTGTGATGGCTCGAGATGGCAGCACCGGTCCGCCCCGGGCGCACGGCAGCGCGTGCGGCGATTTCGGGCGCCCGAAGGCAGTGCGCTCAGGACGCAGGACTGCCCGACGCACGTGACCGAACGCACGGCAAACACCCTACGCCTGGGTGATGAATCACTCATTTCGGAATGTTTCGTACCTGTGAACGGCCGGTCAATCGAGCACCTCTGCGGCGGGGCACCAGGCGAGCGCGATTTTCATCTGAAGGTTCCATTCCTCAGCTACCTGGGATCGAAAGGTTACGAAGGCGTAATCACCGCAGAAATGGCGGGAAAATGCAGGCGGAACAGTGGCCTCCACCACAGCCCCGGGCATCGGCGCCTGTTTCAGTTGATCTTGACCACGCGGACGCTCCACGCCTCTCGGTGTCCTCTCCTCCACGACACGGCGGGGATCGCGACCGCAACCAGCACGCACGTTCACGGGGAACAGATGTCTTTCGG
Source organism: Streptomyces composti (assembly GCF_012034205.1). GTDB lineage: Bacteria > Actinomycetota > Actinomycetes > Streptomycetales > Streptomycetaceae > Streptomyces > Streptomyces composti. Next base: position 36,678 of record NZ_JAATEM010000021.1, on the reverse strand, counting down.
GACGACCGACCGAACTCTCTTCACGCGCGGTACCGCTGTGCTCGTCTCGGCACTCACCGCGGGCGCCGTCCTCGCCACCATCACTACCTGAAGCAGAAGGAGCGGAACGCGAACCTCTCGGGACGGGCTCAGCTCCGCTTCGGCTGGCCCGGCTTCGGCTGCACGGGCGCGGTGGCGGTGGCCATCGGCACCCATCTGCTGCCCGCCGCCAGGATGGTGAAGATCGTCAAGGTCGCGAAACGCGTCGGCGTGCAGCGGATCGTGAGCGCGATCAAGGCGATCCGCAAGGGCAAGAAGCACACCCTGGCCAACGACCTCCAGTGGGTGGGAACCCAGCTCCTGGGGCTCGAAGGCGTAAAGGCCGCCTGCTCGTAGCGACGATCGAAGGGAATCACGTGCTGGCAGCGAGCACAGTCCTCGCCTGCGAAACCCTGCTGGTCGTGGCAGGCATCATCTGGATGCTCGCCGTCGTCCGTACCGGGGCGCGGGTTGCCGGGGCAGACCGGCCTCGCCTGGGGCTCATCCAGCCGACGGAAGAAATGATCACCGCCGCGGCCCTCAGCCTGGGGGCCGGGTGGGCCATCACCCGCCACTCCGTGCCGAATCTGCTGGTCCTCGCGATCCTCGGCATCGTCCTTCCCGCCATGGCGGGCATGGCCCTGGCGCTGATGGTCCGGCAGGAGGAATCGCCCACGCGGAGCGTGCGGGGGTGGCTGGTGCTGCTCGTTCCGGTCATCGGGGGCGGAACGGCCGGACTGGCACCGCACATGCTCTGACCGGCGGACGAAGCAGGCGAGGGGGCCGGGGATTCCGTCGGCCCCCTGCCGGTGATCGGGAATCCGCATGAGCAGCCGTCGGCGCAGGCACTGGCCGGGGCCATGTCCTGCCGACGGCTGCCCGCTCAGCGGGCCGCGAGGAGTTCCAGGGTGTCGATGACGCGGTGGGAGAAGCCCCACTCGTTGTCGTACCAGGCGACGACCTTGGTGTGGCGGCCGTCGAGCAGGCCGGTGGCGGCGAGGGTGAAGGCGCCGTGGAGATGGCCGCGAGCCGGGTGCCCCGCTCGTGGGCGGCGAGCAGCGCCTCGACGACGGCGGGCCGCGGGTCGTCGCGGTCGGGGTTGCGGTGGCCGGGGATGAAGACGATGTGGGCCCAGCCCAGCGCGTCCAGGCCGTCGGCGACCGAGCACGACAGCCCGTCGGCGCCGGCCACGAGCCCGGGCGCCGCCCCGCACACCCGCACCTCGCAGGGCGTGCTCGCGCGGGTCGTGAACACCTGCGCGGGGATCCCGACGTCGAGCGGCTTGGCACCCTCGAGCACGAGCACGGCGACCCGGCGCAGACGGCCGGAGGGGGGGCGAGACGGCACCGGGCCAGGGCACGAGGCCCCGGGCGGTGCAGCCCGCGCGGTGAGAGCCGGGCGCCGCGAGCGGGAGAACCCAGGTGCCGGGAGCGGAAGGCATGGGCGCCGCCGGCGGGGACGGGCCCCGTGAGCGGGAGCGTGGGTGTCTCGTGCGGAGAAGTGCCGGAGGCCGGCGGCGTCGGCGTCAGCGGCCACCACTGGGGCCGTAGGGCTCCAGGAGCTGGTCGACGGGGGCGTGGTCGTCGGTGAGCGGGCGGGCGCCGGCGATCCATGAGGTGAGGGCCTTGCCGGTGGTGATCCGCCAGCCGGTTCCGCGGGCGTCGAGCGCTTCCTGCAGCGCGCGCGGGTCGAAGGGGCGGTCGGAGGCGAGGAGGAGCATGTTGCCGCCCTCGGGGCGGGTGCCGCCGACAGGTCCCGCGAGGGCGGTGTGCGCGAAGGTCCGGGCGAGAGTGGCGGCCTCGGCGCGGGCGAAGGCCAGGGCGCCGTGGTCGATGATGTTGGCGGCGTAGAGGCCGTCCTCGTCGAGCACCCGCCGTACGTCGCTCATCGCCTCGGCGGTGGTGAGGTGCCAGGGCACGCTGAAGCCCCCGAAGGCGTCGCCGACGACCAGGTCGCGGCTGCCGGTGTCCAGCCGGCGCAGTCCCAGCCGGCCGTCCTCGGTCCGTACCTCGACGCCGGGCACCGAGCCGAGGCCGAGCCGCTCGCGGTCGATCCGCACGACCCCGCTGTCGATCTCGGAGACGACGCTGCGGGTGCCGGGCCGGGTGGCGGCGAGGTAGCGGGGGAAGGTGAGCCCGCCGCCGCCCAGGTGGTAGGCGGCCAGCGGCTCGCCCTCGGGGCGGGTGGCGTCGACCACGGCGGCGAGGGCGCGTACGTAGGTGAACTCGAGGTGGGTGGGGTCGTCGAGGTCGACGTAGGAGTGGCGGACGCCGTCCAGGAGGAGGGTGCGGCCGCCGGGGCGGCCGGGGTCGGTGACGACCTGGGCGCAGTGGTACCGGGTCTCCAGGTCGCAGGCGCCGGGCGCGACCGTGGTGGCCAGGCCGCCGGCCATCACGGCCAGGGTGAGGGCGGGGGCGCCGCTCCAGCCGCGCGCCCGCCACTGCACCAGCGCCGAACCGGCCACCAGCAGCAGGCCGAGGCCGATCAGGATGCCGCTGACCGGTAACCGCGACACCAGGACGAAGCCGGTGAGGACGGTGCCGGCGATGGAGCCCGCGGTGCCCACGCCGGACAGCCGCCCGACCACCGTGCCGGTCTCGGCGAGGCTGGTCAGCCGCAGCTTGGTCACCATCGGTGTCACGGCGGACAGCAGGGCCCCCGGGACCAGGATGGTCAGCGCCGCGGTCAGCAGGAGCAGCGCGGGTGCCCGCTCGGCGGCGGTGCGCAGCACGGCGGGGGTGAGGGCGACGACGGCTCCGGACACCCCGAGGGCCGGGCCCAGGAGCCGGCGGGGGTCGATCTGGTCGGCGAGGCGGCCGCCCGTCCAGGAGCCGACGGCGATCGCGGTGAGGGCGACGCCGATCACCATGGTGCTGGTCTCGAGGGTGAGCCCGAGGTAGGGGGCGAGCAGCCGCAGGGCGACGATCTCGACCACCAGCACCGCGGCCGAGGACGTGAACACCAGGGCGACGGCGGCGCGGGGGCCCAGGCCCCGGGGCGGACCGGCCGGCGGGCTCCCGGTGACGGGTGAGGAGGACCGAGGGGTCGTCACCTCGCCATCGTGGCACGGGCCCTGGGCGTGGGACGGGGAGTCGACCGAAGTGCGCGTCAACACCGGTCGCGCCCTTCACCGGTCCGGTACGGGCGCTCCGGTGCCGGCAAGGGCGGCTCAGGTCCGGTACGGGGACGGGCCTGGACCCGGCAGGCGTCCGCTCCGGGCTTCACCGACGCCGCGTCAGCGCGGGGCGCGCCCCTCGGGTTCACCCTGGCTCGTCGCCTGCAGGTCCGCCAGGAGCTCCGCCTGGCCGGCCAGGACGCCGGAGAGGATGGTCCGGGCGACGCGCAGCAGCTCGGCGACATGCGGGCTGGTGAGCGAGTAGTGAACGGTGGAGCCCTCCTTGCGGGTCACCACCAGGTTGGCCCGGCGCAGCACGGCCAGTTGCTGGGAGAGGTGGGCCGGTTCGATGCCCACCTCGGGGAGCATCTCGGCGACCGCGTGCTCGCGTTCGCTGAGCAGTTCCAGGACCCGGATGCGGGCCGGGTGGCCGAGGGTTTTGAAGAACTCGGCCTTCAGCTGGTAGAGCGGCGTGCTCATCGTGCCGTCGCCTCCCCAGCGGTCCGGCCGCACGGTCCCGCCGGCCGCGCCCCGGCGCCTCGCGTGCACACAGTCGTCACCCACATGCGGCCCATCCTCGCCTGCGGCACCGGCCGCACCCAAGCGAGGCGGTGTGAAGTACGTCGCGTGAGGGCCCGGGGGCCGTTCCGCGCCGGCCGCGGGCTCAGCGCAGGGCTCCGTCCTCGGCGGCGCTCGGGGTGCGGGCGGGCGGGACGGTGAGGACGCCGGTGGTCTCCAGGTGGTCCCGGGCGGCGCGGATGGCCTCGGGGGTCGTCGCGAACTCCCGGCCCGTGGGCCGCAGCAGCTCCAGCGCGCCGACGGAGTCGAGGACCTGGCGCTGGCCGGGGCGTATGCCGGAGGCGAGCACGAGGATGCCGCGCCGGTTGAGCTTCTCCACCGCGTCCTTCAGGACCAGGGCGCCGGTGGCGTCCATGGTGGTCACCCGGGACATGCGCAGGATGACCACGCGGACGTCGGCCACCTCGGACAGCTCCAGCAGGAAGCGGTGGGCGGCGGCGAAGAACAGCGGGCCGTCGATGCGGTAGGCGACGATGTGCTCGGCGAGCAGCGCGTGCTCCTCGGCGCTGTGGTCGCCGCGGTCGAGCGGGACCTGGTCGAGGCGGGCCTGCTTGGCGACGGCGCGCAGGGCGAGGGCTCCGGCGACGAGCAGGCCGGTGATCACGGCGTAGACGAGGTCGAAGGCGAGGGTGGCGACCGCGGTCAGGACCAGGATCAGCGCGTCGGAGCGGGTGGCCTTCGCCATGGCGCGCAGGGAGCCCACCTCGACCATGCGGACCGCGGTGGCCAGCAGCACGCCGGCGAGCGCGGCGAGCGGGATCCTGGACACCAGGGGGGCCGCCGCGAAGACGATCACGGCGAGGACCGCGGCGTGGGTGAGGGAGGCGAGGCGGGAGCTCGCGCCGGTGCGGACGTTGACCGCGGTGCGGGCGATGGCTCCGGTCGCGGGGACGCCGCCGAACAGGGGCGAGGCGATGTTGGCCAGGCCCTGGCCGAACAGTTCGCGGTCCGGGTCGTGCTTCTGGCCGACCGTCATGCCGTCGGCGACGGAGGCCGACAGCAGGGACTCCAGGGCGGCCAGCGCGGCGACCGCGACCGCGGGGGCGAGCAGGGTGCCCAGCTCACCGGGTTCGAGGAAGGACAGCGAGGGCGCGGGGAGCCCGGCGGGGAGGTCGCCGATGGGCTGCGCGTCGTCCAGGCCGGCGACCTGGGCCACCACCGTCGCGGCGATGACCGCCACGATCGAGAAGGGCACGGACGGGCGCAGCCGGGCGCCGATCAGCATGACCGCGGCCACCGAGACGGCGAGGGCGACGGCGGTCCAGTTCGGGGAGTGCCAGAACTCCTGGACCGCCCGCCAGGTGACGACGAGCACCCGCTCGCCCTCCGGCTTGGGCACGCCGAGGGCGTTGGGCACCTGCTGCAGGGCGATCACGCAGGCGATGCCGAGGGTGAAGCCCTCCACCACCGGTGCGGGCACGTACTGCATGTACTTGCCGGCCCGCAGCACGGCGAGGGCGACCAGCATCAGCCCGGCCAGCAGGCCGACGGTGAGCACACCGCCCGGGCCGTGCTGGGCGACGATCGGGACGAGCACCACCGTCATGGCGCCGGTGGGCCCCGACACCTGGAGGTTGGAGCCGCCGAACAGGGCGGCCAGGGCGCCCGCGACCACGGCGGTGGCCAGGCCGGCCTCCGCGCCGAGCCCGGAGGACACCCCGAAGCCGAGCGCGAGCGGCAGCGCCACGATGGCGACGGTCAGCCCGGCCAGCAGGTCCCTGCGGGGGTCGCGGCCCATCTGCTTCAGGTCGGCGCGGGCAGGCAGCAGCGAGACGATCCGGGCCCCGGCCCGGCGGATCCTGGAGCTCATCGCGCGGCGACCTCGCCGTCCCGCAGCTCGGTCAGCAGCTCGTTGCGGCCGGCCAGCATCTCGGTGAGGATCCGGCGCGCCGCCCGCATCAGATCGGCCACGTCACCGCCGGCCAGCTCGTAGACGACGGTCGGGCCCTCGCGGGTGGCGGTGACGATCCCGGACCGCCGCAGCACCGCCAGCTGCTGGGAGAGGCTGGACGGCTCCACCTCGATCTCGGTGAGCAGCTCGCGCACCGGCCGCGGCCCCTCCTGCAGCAGCTCCAGCACCCGGATCCGTACCGGGTGCCCGAGCATCCGGAAGAACTCGGCCTTGGCCTGGTACAGCGGAACGGACACGACTCCTCGGCTTCCCCAGCGTCTGGACGGACTCCCGCGGGCGCCCGGCGCGGAACGCGGCGGGGCGGGAACTGCGGGAATGACCAGCAAAGCATCTAATCAATTGCGAATTTTTGCAATTCGTCAATCCATCGATGCCCGAAGAAGCCGGGACCGCGACGCCCCGGAAGCCGGGACCGCGACGCCCCGGGAGGCCGGGACCGCGACGCCCCGGGAGGCGGAAGCGAGGAGGGGCCGGGCCGGAAACGGGCGCGGCCGGCCGGGTCAGGCCTTCTTGACCACGCTGGACTTCAGCTGCATCGCGCCGAAGCCGTCGATCCTGCAGTCGATGTCGTGGCCGTCGACGCCGTCGACCAGACGGATGCCGCGCACCTTGGTGCCGGCCTTGATCCCGGTGGGGTGGCCCTTGACCTTGAGCGCCTTCACGACGACCACGCTGTCGCCGTCCTGCAGCACATTGCCGACCGAGTCGCGGACCACGCGCTCGCCGGAGCCGTCGGCCTCCTCGGCGGTGCTGTCGGCGAGCGACCACTCATGGGCGCACTCCGGGCAGACCACCAGGGTGTTCATCTCGTAGGTGTAGGCGCAGGAGCACTTGGGGCAAGGAGGAAGGTTCTCTGTCACCCCGAGAGGGTAACCGCCGCGGTCAGCGCCGCGGCCCGTCCTCGGGCCGGGACCGGGGGCACCACACCGTGCCGCGGCCCGCCGGCCGGGAGCGGCGCAGCGGGCCGCCGCCGCGCGGGCAGTGCGGGTCGGGGGCGTCGCGGTGCCCGGTGAGCCAGGTGTCGCGTGCCGGTACGCGGCCGCCGGGGACCGTGGAGCGCAGGGCGCGGCGCATCCCGGTGTACAGCCGCCGCCGTTCGCCCTCGGTGAGGTCGCTCGCGCGCCGGGCGGGGGTGACTCCGGCCCGCCAGAGCACCTCGTCCGCCAGCAGAGTGCCCAGCCCGGCCAGGGCGGACTGGTCGGTGAGGACGGCCTTGACCCGGGAGGGCGCCCCGCCAGCGCTGCCTCGAACCCGTCGCGGTCCACCGCCGGGGCGTCGGGCCCCTGGTCCCGCAGCAGCCGGTCCGCCGCGGCGGCGTCCTCCGGCAGCCACGGGCCCTTCGGCTTGCGCTGGTCGCGGTAGGGGAGCCGGTGCCCGCCGGTCAGGGTGAACGGCACCCGGTCGTGCACGTGGACGGGATCGCCGGGGCGGGCGCAGTGCAGGCTGCCGGTCATGCCGGAGTGCAGCGCGAGCACGGGGCCGCCGGCGCGGGCGGCAGCCGCTTGCCGTGCCGCCGGGTCCCGGTGAACCGCCTCCCTTCGAGCGCCGTGCGCAGCCGTCGTGCGCTCGCCTCGTGCAGAACGCCCGGATCGCGCACGTCGACCCGGCGGACGGACCGGCCCAGCGCGCAGGACTCCGGCACTTGGCGGAACCCCTCGGCATCCGGCAGTCCGGGCCTGGAGAACCTCCTGTGCGCCCGGCTCCCCGGGGCCGGAAACCGCGGGCACGTCGCGGCCCCGGCCCCGGAGGAGGACCGGGCGGTTCCCGGGTGCCCCCGGAGAGCGGGGCCGTCCCGGACGCCCGGCGGGAAGTGCGCCTTCCGGGTTCCCTGGAGCGAAGAGGAAGGGCGCTTCCCGACCGCCCCGAGGGGCGGGGCTCGTCCCGGCCCGTCCCCCCGGGGGGGACGGGAGCGGGCCGGAAAGCCGGTGGCCGCCGGCGGCGATCGCTGCTGCCGGCCGGCCCACCCGCCGATGCCGGCCAGGGGGTGCCTACTGCCGCAGCCACACCGCCTGGTCCGCCGGCAGCAGGCCGTCCTCCAGGGGACCGCTGGCGAGCAGGACGGAGGAGTGCGGCGGCAGCTCGCACGGCTCCGCGGAGAGGTTGACGACGCAGACGAAGCCCGGGGAGCGGGTGAAGGCGAGCACACCCTCCGGGGCGTCCAGCCAGGTGAGGCCGCCGTCACCGAGGGCGGGGTGCTCGCGGCGCAGCCCGAGGGCCGCGCGGTAGAGCTCCAGCATGGAGTCCGGGTCGCCGGTCTGCGCGGCCACGCTGTAGCGCGCCCAGCCGGCCGGCTGCGGCAGCCAGGGGGACGCGGTGGCGTCGTCGGGGCTGAAGCCGTAGGGGGCGCTGTCGCCGGACCACGGGATGGGCACCCGGCAGCCGTCGCGGCCCCGGTCGGTGTGCCCCGAGCGCTCCCAGACCGGGTCCTGCAGCACGGACTCGGGGAGGTCCTCGACCTCGGGCAGGCCGAGTTCCTCACCCTGGTAGATGTAGGCGCCGCCGGGCAGGGCGAGCATCAGCAGGGTCGCGGCGCGGGCCCGGCGGATGCCCAGCTCCAGGTCGAGGGGGCCCTCGGGGACGTAGCGCTCGTTGGCCGCCCAGCGCCGGACGCGTTCGCGGCCAAAGCGGCTGGGGTGGCGCATGACGTCGTGGTTGGAGAGCACCCAGGTCGCGGGGGCCCCGACCGCGCCGAGCATGGCGAGGGAATCGTCGATGACGTCGCGCAGGTCCTTGGCGTCCCAGCCCGACATCAGGAAGTTGAAGTTGAACGCCGTGTGCAGACCGTCGGGGCGGACGTAGGCGGCGAGCCGCTCGGGGGTGTCCGCCCAGGCCTCGGCGACGAAGCAGCGGTCGCCGGGGTACTCGTCGGCGATCTTGCGCCAGACCCGGTAGATGTCGTGGACCTCGTCGCGGTCCCAGTGCGGGTGGTCCTGGTGCGGGCGGGACGGCTCCGCGTCGGGGTCGCGGCGGGGCGGCAGGTCGGGCAGGTCGGGGTGTTTGACCAGGCCGTGCGCCACGTCGATGCGGAAGCCGTCCACGCCCCGGCTCAGCCAGAAGCGCAGGATCGACTCGAACTCCGCGAGCACGTCCGGGTGCTGCCAGTTGAGGTCGGGCTGCTCGGGGGCGAAGAGGTGCAGGTACCACTCGCCGTCCGGGACGCGGGTCCAGGCCGGGCCGCCGAAGCAGGACACCCAGTCGTTGGGCGGTTCGGCGCCGTCCGGCCCGCGCCCCTTGCGGAAGATGTAGCGCTCACGCTCCGGGCTGCCCGGTCCCGCCTCCAGTGCGGCGCGGAACCAGGCGTGCTGGTCGGAGGTGTGGTTGGGCACGATGTCCGGGATGACGCGGATCCCGTGCTCATGCGCCTCCTCGATCAGCCGCTCCGCCTCGGCGGTGGAGCCGAAGAGCGGGTCGATCTCCCGGAAGTCGGCCACGTCGTAACCGTGGTCCGCCATGGGCGACTTGTACCAGGGGTTGATCCAGATGGCGTCCACACCCAGCGACTTCAGATACGGCAGACGGGAGCGGATGCCGGCGATGTCACCGACGCCGTCGCCGTTACCGTCGGCGAAGCTGCGGATGTAGACCTGGTAGATGACGGCGCTGCGCCACCAGGGTGCTGCGGTGCCGGACATGGGCGTCGAGTACTCCTGAGCAAGAGGGAACGGTCGGACGGACAGCGGTACGGGGTTACTTGGCCGCGCCGGCGGTGAGGCCGGCGACGATCCGGCGCTGGAACAGCAGCACCATGATCACCAAGGGGATGGTGACCACGACTCCGGCGGCCATCTGGCTGCCGAAGGGGGTCTCCCACGTCGTGGCCCCGGTGAACTTGGAGATGGCGACCGGGGCGGTCTGCATCTCCGGGCGGTTGGTCATCGACAGGGCGATGAGGAACTCGTTCCAGGCCGCGATGAAGGTGATGATCGCGGTGGTGAAGATGCCCGGCGCGGCCAGCGGAATGATGATCTTGCGGAAGGCCTGGCCCCGGGTGCAGCCGTCCACCATGGCGGCGTGCTCCAGCTCGTCCGGCATCTGCCGGAAGAACGTGGTCAGGTTCCACACCGCCAGCGGCAGCGCGAAGGACATGCTCGGCACGATCATCGACTGGTAGGTGTTGATCCAGCCGATGTCGGTGAACAGCTTCAGCAGCGGCACCACGATCGACACCACCGGGAACATCGAGGTGGCGATGATCAGGGTGAGGATCAGCCGCTTGAAGCGGAACTCCAGCCGGGCCATGGCGTACGCGGTGAACGTCGCCAGCAGCAGCGCCGCCACGGTGGTGACCCCGGCGACGACCAGGCTGTTGAGGAGCGCCCGCCCGAACCCCTGGGCCGGGTCGAACACCCTCGTGTAGTTCTCGAAGGACACCGGCGAGGGCAGCAGCGAGGTGTCGAAGATGTCCGAGCTGCGGCGCAGGCTGGAGACCAGCATCCAGTAGAACGGGGCGAGGCAGTAGATCACCACTGCCGCGACTCCCGCGTACAGCAGGCCGTTGTGCCGGCGCCGCCGCGCGGGGCGCCGTGTGATCGTGAGCGTGGAAGCGGTCATGCCGTCACCTCCGCGGACTTGCGGCGCCGGCCGAACCTCCGGCTCCGCTCCGGCGTACCGGTGTCCCCGACCAGGTCGGTGCCCAGCAGCCGGACGAACGCCAGCGCGATCAGGAAGACATAGACGAAGAGGATCACCGCGTAGGCGGAGGCCGGCCCGAAGCGCACGTTGGACGCCTCGTTCTGGGCGAGCATCGACAGCGTCTCCACCGAGTTCTTCTGCGCACCGATCAGGATGTACGGCAGGTCGAACATCCTGAGCGCGTCCATGCAGCGGAAGAGCACCGCCACCAGCAGCGCGGGCTTCACCAGCGGCAGGGTGACGTGCCAGAAGCGGCGGGCCCGGCCGGCGCCGTCGATGCGGGCGGCCTCGTACACCTCCTTGGGGATCACCTGGAGGCCGGCGAGCACGAGCAGGCCGATGAACGGGGCCGTCTTCCACACCTCGGCGACGATCACCGCGAGCTTGGCCTGGAAGCCCTCACTGGTCCACAGGATCTGCCGGCCGAGGAGGGCGTTGGCCACGCCGTCGCTGTTGAAGATCCACCGCCACAGCAGACCGGAGATGGCCGTGGGCACGGCCCAGGGGATCAGGATGCCCGCCCGCACGAAGCCGCGGCCGCGGAACGCCTTGTGCATGATCAGGGCCATGGCGACCCCGATCACCGTCTCCAGGGTGACCGTGACGACGGTGAAGAACGTGGTGTTCCAGAAGGCGTTCCAGAAGCGCTCACCGGCCTCGCCGAGGATGTCGGCGTAGTTCTGCAGGCCCACGAACGGTTCGGTGTCGCTGATGAACCCGGTCTCGGGGTCGAGGCCCTTCGGCCCGTACAGCGACTCGTGCAGCGCCATCACCGTCGGGTAGAGCACCACGACGGCCAGCACCAGCAGCGTCGGGGACACCAGCAGGGCGGCCATGCCGGCGGTGCCGCTGGTGGCACGGACCGTCCTGCGCCCGCCGCGCGGGGCGGGGCGTTCGGTACGGGCCGGCACGGCCGGGGCACCGGTCACGACGTCAGCGTCCGGGGACGGCGGGGGAACACGGGTGTGCGACATCGGCCCGCCTCCTCACTGCGCGACGGACTTCTGCAGGTCGGCCTGCAGCGCCTTCAGCGCGTCGGCGCTGCTCTTGGAGCCCGTCAGCGCGGCGTAGGCCTCCCGCTGGATCGACGCGGTCACATCGCCGTAGGGCACCACCCGGGGCCGGGGCACGGCGCGCACGATGGACTCCTTGAGCACCGGCAGGTAGGGGTACTGGTCGATCAGCTGCTGGTCGTCGTACAGGGAGGCGTACGGCGGGGCGAGCGAGGCCTCCTTCAGGAGGGTCTCGGTGCTCTGCTCGCTGGTCATGAACTTGATGAAGTCGAGCGCCGTCGCCTTGTTCTTGGCGAACGACGAGACGGCCAGGTTGTGCCCGCCGAGGCTGGAGGAGCCGGGGCCGTTCAGGCCGGGCAGCGGAGCGACCGCGAACTTGCCCCTGACGTCGCTCTTCTGGGCGTGGGAGTAGACGTAGGGCCAGTTGCGCAGGAAGACCAGCTTGCCGTTCTGGAAGGCCTGCCGGCCGTCCTCCTCGAGGTAGGTGACGGCCTTCTTGGGGATGGTGCCGTCCTTGAGCGAGCCGACCAGGAAGTCCAGGCCCTGCTTCGCCTCCGGGGTGTCGACGTCGGGCTTGCCGTCGGGTCCGGTGACCACGCCGCCCGCCGAGTGCACGGCCTCGGAGAAGTTCACGGTCAGGCCCTCGTACTTCTGGAACTGACCGGCGTAGCAGCCCACGCCCTTGCCCTCGGGCAGCTTCTGGACCTTCGCGCAGGCGTCCTTCATCTCCGCCCAGGTCTTCGGGGGAGCCTTGACGCCGGCCTTCTTCAGCAGGTCGGTGCGGTAGTAGAGCATGCCGCCGTCGGAGCTGTGCGGGACCGCGTAGAGGCCGTCGCGGTACTTGGCGGTCTCCACCACCGGCTCGAGCATCCTGCCGAGCGGGAACTGTTTCTCGGGCAGCCGGTCGATCCACTGGTGGGCGGCGAACTCCGAGGTCCACACGACGTCGAGGGAGAGCACCGTGTAGGCGTCGGACTTCGTCTCCGCGTTCTGGATCATCTGCTGCCGCTGGGCGTCCGCGTCGGTGGGCAGCTGGATGAAGGTGACCTTCTCGTCCGGGTGCTGCTTGTTCCAGCGGTCGATCAACGGCTGGATGGTGCCGGTGGTGTCCTTGGCGGCCACGTAGCTGATGGGCCCGCGCCCCTCGAACGAGGCGGGGCCGGCCTGCCCGGAGCCGCCGTCACCGGACGAACCGCAGGCGGTGAGCAGCAGCCCGCCCACGGTGAGCACGGCCGCACTCGGAATCGCTCGGGTGCTTCTGGTCTTCACTGGATCTCCTGATCGCACGTCGTACGGGCGCATACGGGGGACGTTTGTGACTGCGATGTCATCAGCAGGCGCACTGACGTTTCCGCAGTTCAGAGCACAGGTGGGGGGTAGAGCGGGCGGAAGGTGTGCCCTCTCCCGTGACAACGCTTGCACGCTAGGGTCACCCCAGGTCGAAGTCAATGCGTTACGTCGGGGTAATGAAGAGAATTCAGCCGCCCAGGACACGGCTTACCAGCCTCCATGTCCTGTTTCTTCCAGCGTGACAGCGCTGTCACGTGAGGGGCTCCGGCAAGCGTTTCCTGTGCTAACGTCCCGCTCATGCCACCTGCTCAGCGCCACCCCACGATGGCCGATGTGGCCGAACGGGCCGGGGTCTCCACCTCCACGGTCTCGCGCACCCTGCGCGGTCTGTCCACCGTCTCCCCCGAGGTCCGCGCGCGGGTCGAACGGGCCGCGCGCGAGCTGAACTTCGCCGTCTCACGGCAGGCGGCCAGCCTGGTGACCGGCAAGACCGGGAACGTGGCGGTGCTGGTGCCCACGCTCGACGCGTGGTTCATGGGCGCGGCCCTGTCCAGCCTGGGCCCGCTGCTGCGGTCGGCCGGCATGGAACTGAGCGTCTATCTCATCCCCGACATGGCCGAGCGGACCTCGTTCTTCGACCGCCTCCCCGCCCGGCGCAACGCCGACGCCCTGCTGGTGTTCTCCTTCGACCTCAACGACAAGGAGATGGCGCGCCTGGACGACCTCGGCATGCCGGTCATCTACGTCAGCCAGCACGTCGAAGGGCGGCCCAGCGTCTATGTGGACGACGTGGCCGCGGCCGCGGCCGGCACCCGGCATCTGCTGAACCTCGGCCACCGCAGGATCGCGTTCCTGCACACCCTCGGCGCCAGCGGCTTCTCCTTCAGCTCCAACGAGCGGCTGCTCGGCTACCAGCAGGCGCTGACCGAGGCGGGCATCGAGCTCGACGAGGACCTGATGGTGGGCATCCGCACCGGCGACAAGCGCAGCACCGCGGAGGCGATGGGCCATCTGCTGAGCCTGCGGGAGCCGCCGACCGCGGTCTTCGCCGAGCAGGACGGGGTCGCCGTGGCCGTGCTGTGGACGCTGCGCAGGTCGCGGATCCCGGTGCCGGAGCGGATGTCCGTGCTCGGCTTCGACGACCAGCCGCTGGCGGACTGGTTCGACCTGTCCACGGTGGCCCAGTCGCCGAAGGACCTCGGGCGGGAGGCCGGGGAGCTGGCCCTGTCGCTGATCGACGATCCGGACGCCGCGGACCGCTGCCGGCACATCGTGCTGCCCACGCACATCATCCCGCGCTCCACCACGGCGCCACCGCCCGCCGAGGACGGCGAGACCCGCGTCAGCGGCTGATGCGCACCCGCCGGGTCTCGGTCACCTGGTCCACGTCCGAGGTCCTGACCGTCAGCCGCATCGTCCACTCGCCCGGCAGCGGCAGGGTCAGGTCGCTGGTGGCCCAGTAGCCGCCCCGGTCGGTGAGCCCGGCGTCGATCGGCCCGACCTCCCTGGACTCCAGCGTGAAGGTCATCCGCACCTCCGGCACGGCGACCAGGCCGTCGTCGGCGCCGAACACGACCGCCTGCACCCCGTTCTCGCCGACCCGGGCGGGGTCGAGCGAGACCTGCACCCATCCGGTGCCGCCCGGGGCGCCCGTGTCGAAGGGGACCTGGAACGTGGCTGCACCGGGCAGCCCGGCGACGGGGGCCGCCGCGGTCTCACCGGACGCCGCCTCCGCCTCGGCGCGTGCCGGGAGAGTGCTGGTCAGGACGGTCGTCACCAGCAGCACGACCGCGGCGACCAGCACCTCGGCGAGCACGGAGCGGCGCAGCGCGCGGCGGTGCGGACCGGCGTCCTCCGGGGACGGGGACGGGGACGGCGGCTCCCCGGCGGCGTCCGGTGACACCGGCCCCTCGTCCCCGCCGCCCGCGGACGCGGAGGACACCGGCGGCCCGCTACCGGCGGCGGACGACGAGGGCGCCCGCCCTGCCGCGGCCGCCCCGGAGGCGGCGGACACCCCCACCAGCTCCGGCGCCCGCCGCGCCCCGGGCGGCTCCGCGGTCTGCGCGGCCAGGCGTGCGGTCCAGCGCCGGGACAGGCCGGCGACCAGCAGCAGCGCGGCCACCAGGACCAGCTTCACCAGCAGGGTCCGCCCGTAGGACGTCCCGGTGAGCGCCGGCCAGGACCCGAGGCCGCGCCAGGACTGGTAGACGCCGGTCACCGCGAGCACGACCACGCAGGCGAAGGCCAGCCGGGAGAAGCGGGCGACCGTGTCGGGCGAGACCGGCCGCCGGGCCCGGTGCAGGGTGAGGAGCAGCGCGGTCAGGCCCCCCAGCCAGCAGGCGGTCGCCAGCAGATGCACCACCGAGGAGACCATCGCCACCGGCACCTGGATCCCGGCCGAGGCGTGCTCGGCCGCCGCCCAGGTGAGGGCGAGCCCCACGGCGAGCACGGCACCGGCCGCGAGCTGGACGGGGTGCCTCGGGCCGGACGCGCGGCGCCGGGCGAGCAGCAGCAGAGCCGCGCCCGTCACCAGGACCAGCGCCAGCCGGACCAGCAGGGCGAGGCCCGGGCGCCCGGTGAGGGCCCTGCCCACGGCGGAGGGGTCGAGGGCGGTGGCCGGCGAGGTGCCGTTCTCGTAGGGAGCGCGCAGCACCAGCAGCACCGCGGTGCCGGCCAGCAGCGTCCACCAGCCGGTGAACAGCGGCAGCCGCAGCGGCCGGGTGTCGGCGGGACGGCACCGCACCGCGAACACCGCCGCGCCGATCAGCAGCACGGCGCCGATGTACGTGAGATAGCGGGCGGTGTCGTAGAGGCTCGCGGTGACCGGGTGCTCGTCCGGTTCGGCGGGGGCGGCGGGTGCGGTGGGCGAGGGCTTGCCGACGGAGAAGGTGAAGGCGCCGGACACCGGGTGGCTGTCGGCGGAGACCACCCGCCAGGCGACCGTGTAGGTGCCCTCGGCCAGTTCGCCGGGCAGCGCCACCCGGGCGGTGTCGGGGGCGTCCCGGGCGTGCTCCGGCTCGCCCAGGTGGACGCGGCGGTTGTCGGGGCCGTAGATCCGGAACGAGTCCTCCAGCAGGCCGACGGACTCCGTGAAGGAGAGGGTGATGTGCCGGGGAGCGGTCTTGACGACGCTGCCGTCCGGCGGGTCGGAGGAGCGCAGCGCGGCATGGGCGCCCGCGGGCGCGGCACTGCCCAGGACCAGCAGTACCAGCAGGGAGCCCAGCAGCATCAGCCGCGACAGCCGCCGGTCCCCCGGACCGCCGGCGACCCCGTCCGGCCCGCGCCCCCTCCCGCCGGTTCCGGTCACCTCGTCTGGCAGCCCTCGCACGACCCACTCGCCTCCTGGCCTCGCCTTTGGCCTAGTACGGACGGCAGGCCCATTGTGCTCATCGCGCCCGGGCCGCGAGGCCCCCGGCTGCTCACCAGGTCGGCCGGGCCGAGGCTCCTCCGTCGACGACCAGGTCGTGGCCGGTCACCCAGGAGGCGAGCGGGGAGGCGAGCCAGGCGCAGGCGTCGCCGATGTCCTCGGGGCGGCCCAGGCGGCCGGTGGCCCGGCGCCAGCGGGCCACACCCTCCGGCCAGTCCTCCGCCAGGCCCTCGCGGTCGATCAGCCCGGGCGAGACCGTGTTGACGCGCACGCCCCACGGGCCGTACTCGAGGGCCGCCGAGCGGGCGTGCATCACCACCGCCGCCTTGGAGGCGCAGTAGTGCGCATGGGCCGGGGCGGGCAGACGGGCCTCCACGGAGGCGATGTGGGTGACGGAGCCGCCGCCGTTCCGCCGCATCCGCTCGGCCGCGGCCTGGGTGCAGGCGAAGACGCTGGTGACATTGGTGTCCAGCACCGCCCGCCACTCGGCCGCCGTCATGCCGGGCAGTTCCTGGACGGGCTGCACACCCGCGTTGTTGACCAGCGCGGTCAGCGTGCCGCCGCCCCACTCGGCCGCCCGGGCCACCAGGTCCCGGCAGGCGTCCTCGTCGGTGAGGTCGGCCCCGGCCAGCACCACCGCCGCACCGCCCGACTCCTCGATCCGGGCGGCGGTCTCCTCTGCGGAGGTCACCGCCGTGCGGCAGTGCAGCGCGACCTTGGCGCCCTCCGCGGCGAGGCGCAGCGCGATGCCCCGCCCCAGGCCGCCGCCCGCACCCGTGACCAGAGCGACCTGACCCGTCAGCAGTCCATGTCCCGTCATGTGCGGCAGAGTTCCATGATCTGCGCCGCACGCTGCGGATAGCGGTTGATCAGCTCCGCCGCGTCCCCCTGCTCGTACCCCTCGCAGGTGAACCCCGGGGCCATGGTGCAGCCGAACAGCGTCCACGACCGCCCCGGCGCCACCCGGGCACCCATCCAGGTCCCTGCGGGGACGGTGAGCTGCACGTGCTGGCCGCCCAGGACGTCGGGGCCGAGCACGGGCGTGCGGGACGTGCCGTCCGGGGAGAGCAGCAGCATCTGCAGCGGGTCGCCCAGGTAGTAGTGCCAGATCTCGTCGGTGGGCAGGCGGTGCAGCGCGGAGAAGTCGCCGGGCCGGTCGGTGAGCAGGGCGACGATGGCGGTGCCCTCGGGGCGGCCGTCGGGGCGCTGCGGACCGGCCCACATCTGCCGGAACCGTCCTCCTTCGCGGGGGATCGGCTCCATACGGAAGTGGGCGACCAGTTCGTCGGGCGTCACCTGCGGAAGGCTACCTCGTGGGTGAGAAAGGCGAGTTGTGCCTTCTTCTCCGGCACGTACACATCCGGAAGGTCGACCTCGGGCAGCACCACCACCGGGCCCGCCCGGAAGCCCAGCCGCAGGAAGCGGGCGATCGCCTTCTCGTTGGCCACGTCCGGGTCGATCACCACCCGGCGGCGGCCCATTCCGTGGAAGACATAGGTCGTTATCGCGGTGGCCAGCCCGGCGGTCCAGCCGTGCCGGGCGGCGCCGTCCTCGGCGGGCGCGATCAGCAGATGCACGCCGATGTCGCCCGGCCGGACGGGGTAGCACTCGCCGACCCGGTCGGCCTCCGGCTCGTAGGTCTGCAGCAGCGCGGCCGGGGTGCCGTCCTTGACCACGAGAAAGGCGTGATGGGTCTCCAGGGTGTCCATGTGGGCGTAGATCTCCGCCACTTGACGCTCGGTGAGACCGTTCATGCCCCAGAAGACGGCGCGTTCCTGGCTGACCCAGCGGTGCAGCAGGGGCGCGTCGGCGGGCACGTCGAGCGGCAGGATGCGCACCCGGCCGAAGCCGTCGACCTCCTGCTCGTGGACGGCCGGACGGGAGGCGTACGGGTCAGACATCGGACTCCTTCGTCAGCTGCGCCCAGTCGGTGACGACCGGGACGAGGTCTCCCACCAGCCACAGCGGCTGCTGGTCGCGGTGGTGGGGCGAGCCCGGCACCCCGGAGGCGCCGAACGGCACCACCCAGCCGCTGTTCTCGCGCCGGGCCAGATCCCAGACGTAGCGGGCGGCGGGGCCGCGGGCGGCGAGGTCGGTGACGCCGGGCACGGCCGAGGTGCACAGCACACAGTCGTGATCGCCGGACAGCCCCGGCTCCCGGTCCGCCTCCTCCGGCGGCAGGGCCCGCCACGGGGCCAGGCGGTGGGTGTCGCCCCAGGTGCCGGCGGGCGGCCGGGCGGCCACCTCCTCGAGCGCCTCGCGCACCACGCCGGTGCGGTCGATGCCGAACAACTCGCGGGCGTTCAGCAGGTGTTCCAGGGCGAAGCCGATCCGCGGCAGCAGCGCCAGCCAGGGCAGGAACACCTCGGGATACGGGGGCGGCGTGGCCAGCGCGGCGAACGCCGGTTGTGCCGCGAGCCGCCGTACGACCGCACCGCGCACCGCGGCGTAGCGGGCGGCCTCGGGGCTGCCGGCGTCCATGCGGCGGTCCCAGCCGAGCAGCCGCTCGCGCAGACCCGCGGCGGGTCCGCTCAGTCCCGCGGGGTCGAGGGCGGCGAGCCGGTCCAGCAGCGCGGCGGCGGAGGCGAGATGGGTGTCGGTGTGGATGGCGGGCATGTCGGCGGCGGACCAGCGCTCCCGTCCTGCGAGCAGCTCGGCGATCCGCTCGGCTCGGTGCGGCGGGGCGAACTCGACGCCGAGGGGCTCCGCGAGCCCGCGCTGGTTCGCCATCACGGCGACCCCGTGGGTCAGCCCGGCCCGCGGTGACTCGTGCCACCCCCGCCAGTCGTGGCCGGGTTCCCAAGCGGGCACCAGGCGCCGGCGGTTGGCCTCGGCCCGCACCGGCACCCGGCCCGCGACCCGGTGCAGGGTGCCGCCGTCCGTGTCGGCCGCCTGCACGACGTTGACGGGCTCCGCCCACAGGTCGAGGGCCCGGTCGACGTCGCCGACGGTGCGGGCCCGCAGCAGGGGGAGCAGCGCGGAGAAGCCGAGGTCCCCGGTGACGCGGGGCGGGTAGCGCAGGGCGACGGCGAGCGGGGGCGCGGAGGGGTCGGCGGCTCCGGTGGTCCCGTCCTCCGGGCCCTCGGGTCCCCCGATGACGACCGGACCGCGGGCGGTCTCGACGACCTCCGTCTCCACCGGCTCCTCCCCGGCCACCTCGATCGTCTCGGTGTGCCGGGAGGCGCGCCGCCACGTGCCGTCGGGGTCCAGGGCCTCGATTCCGGCCCCGGTGCGGCGCAGTCGCTCGCGGTAGAGGTCCTGGTAGTCGGCCATGGCGTTGGTGATGGCCCAGGCGACGGAGCCGGTGTGCCCGAAGTGGGCGATGCCCGGGACGCCCGGCACGGCGAGGCCGACGACGTCGAACTCCGGGCAGGACAGGTGGATCTGCTGGTAGACGCCGGGGTCCTCGATGAAGCGGTGCGGGTCGCCCGCGATCACCGCGTGTCCGGTGGTGGTGCGCTCCCCGGCGACCAGCCAGCCGTTGCTGCCGGAGGTGCCGGGCCCGTCGGCGGCGAAGAGCCCCATGGCGTCCGCCCCGAGGTGGGCGGCGACCTGTTCGCGCCAGAGCTTCGCGGGGAAGCCGGCGAAGAGGATGTGCGTGGCGAGCCAGACCCCGAGCGGGGTCCAGGGTCTCCAGCGCCCCGGCAGCACTCCGGCCCGCCCGAACTCAGGGGCGGACGCCGCACTCAGCCCCTCATTGACACCGTCCACGTACGCCCGGACCCACTCCGCCGTCTCCGGGTCCCGGCGCTCCAGGGCCTCGAAGCAGCGCTGCGCCGTGTCGGCGAGCCGGGCCCGGCGGGCGAGCCGGTCCCAGGGAAGGGCCTCGGCGCCGAGGAAGGACGCGGAGGTGCCCTGCAGCCGGTGCCGCTCGACCTCCAGCTGCCAGGCCCGGTCGAGGGCGGTGACCCGGCCCTGGACGCGGGCCAGTTCGAGCGCGCTGTCCGCTCGCAGGTGCGGGATGCCCCAAGCGTCCCGGAAGATCTCGCCGGCCACTGTGCCCTCATTCCCCTTTAGGTTAGGCTCCCCTAAGTACTGGTGCGGGAATCGTAGTCGAAGGGTGAACAACCGATGGGGCAGGGGCGGGGATGGGAGGGCGCGGTCCTCAAGCTGATGCGGGCGAAGGACTTCGTGCTCACCGTGACAGGGGCCGAGGACGTCACCGGGGACTACCGGAGGGTCCACTTCACCGACGGAGGGCTGCTCGGCGCGATCGACGTGCACCCGACCATGTGGGTGCGGCTGTGGTTCGACAACGCGGGCAAGCCGCACCAGCGCGGCTACACCCTGGTCGACCCGGACCCCGCCGCCGGGACCTTCGCCGTCGAGTTCGCCCTGCACGAGGGCTGCGCCAGCGACTGGGCCCGCGCCGCGAAGGCCGGCGACACCATCGAGGCGACCGTCCAGGGCACCGGTTTCCAGCACCCCGACCCCGTCCCCTCCCACGTCTTCGCGATCGGCGACCCGGCCTCCCTGCCCGCGATCAACTCGCTGCTCGGCGCGCTGGGTTCCGCACCGGCGACCATCTGGTTCGAGGGCTCGCTGGACGGGCTGCCGTGCGCCGCCGCCCCGGAGCGGCACGAGGTGCGTGCGGTGCCGCGCAAGGAGGACGGCGACCACCTGGTGCGGCGGGTCCGCACCGAGCTGCCCGGCCTGCTGCGCGCCACGCCCGACCCGTACGTCTGGATCGCCTGCGAGGCCAGGACCACCCGGGCGCTCAGTTCCTTCGTCCGCAAGGAGCTGCACCTGCCGAAGCAGCGGATGCACGCCCTGGGGTACTGGCGCGCGAGCTGAGCCGCGGCGCGCGATCATCGGGGCATGGATGTCACTCTGCACCTCGCCCAGGACCCCGAGGCCGACGCGCTGCTGGGCCGCAGTCCGCTCGCCGCGCTGACCGGCATGCTGCTGGACCAGCAGATCCCGATGGAGTGGGCGTTCAAGGGCCCGGCGACCATCGCCCGGCGGATGGGCGCCGACGACCTGGACGCACACGAGATCGCCGCGTACGACCCGGAGGCGTTCGCGGCGCTGCTCGCCGAGAAGCCGGCGGTGCACCGCTACCCCGGCTCGATGGCCGGCCGCATCCAGCAACTGTGCCGGTACCTCGTCGAGCACTACGACGGCGACGCCGAGGCCGTGTGGCGGGACGTGGGCAGCGGCGCGGAACTGCTCCGACGGCTGCAGGACCTGCCCGGCTTCGGCAAGCAGAAGGCCCAGATCTTCCTGGCCCTGCTCGGCAAGCAGCTCGGCGTCCGGCCCGAGGGCTGGCGCGAGGCCGCCGGCGCCTACGGCGAACCCGGCGCCTACCGCTCGGTCGCCGACATCACCGGCCCCGAGTCCCTGACCAAGGTGCGCGCCCACAAGCAGGAGATGAAGGCCGCGGCCAAGGCCGCCAAGGCGGCGAAGACGTCATAGCCCCGTCGCCCCGAGAACCGTCGCCCCGGGAACCAGGAGACAGGCCGAACCGGAATCCACCGCAATGGACTCCCCCCGGTGGCCTTCCGCACCGCACGGATCCCAGATGGAAGCATGACCGAGCCCCCCAGCGGCTCTCCCTGGGATCCGGAGCGCGGCCCCCGTGACGGCCACGGCCCCGGACCGCACGAGCCGTCACCGCGTGGACCGCGCAGCCCCGGCTCACCCGCTCCGCCGGACGCGCACGACCCGCACCAGAACGCGCCGACCGACCCGCACGGCCCGTACGGCCCGCGCAGCTCGCCCGGCTCTCAAGGTCCCCACGGCCCGCACCGTTCGCGGGGACCTGACGGGCCCCTGGCCCCCGCCCGCGTCCGCGGTGGCCACCGGCCGGCCCGCGGAGCCCGGGTCCCGGCGCCGGCCGGATGAGCGGCCCGGCCCCGGCGGGCGGACGCCGACCCGCGCTCCTGCTGCTGCGGTCACTGGTGCTCCTGCTCGCCCTCTTCCTGCAGGGCACCCACCCGTACCCGGCCCTGGCGGACTCCGTCCCGGCCGTGGCCGGAGGCGGCTGCGCGGGCGGCTCGGAGAGCACCTCCGCCGGACTCGACCCGCAGGACACCGCCCAGCGGCCCATCACCCGAGCCGCCCGGCCGCACCCCACCGCCCCGCGCCCGGAGCCCTTCCCGCCCCTCGCCGCGCACCGCCTTCCGTTCACCCTCCTCCGGCCGGCCCCGGCGCATCGTCCCCCGCGCCCGCCGGACGCCCTGCGCTCCGTGGTCCTGCGCTGCTGACCGGACCGGGCATCGCCCGCCCGCCGGTTCGCGCACAGCGACCGACCGGAACGAGGAACGCACCGGAACAGGAGACACCCCGTGCTACGAGACCCCTACGCCGTCATGCGCGCCCTGCTGCGCGCCGAGGCAGCCCGCAACGGCACCCCCCTGCCCCCGCGGCCCGACCGCAGGAAGGCGCCCGCGCGGAAGACCGCTCCGCCGGCCGCGGACGCCTCCGAACGCCGGCGCACCGCCCCCGAACGCGGCCGGGGCCGCGGCTGACGCGCACACATGACGCGGCGGAGGCGGACCACACCGCCTCCGCCGCCGCAGGACGTGACGCCGGCTACCGGACCCGCCCGGCCCGAGACCGGCTAACGCCTCCGGCGCCGCCGCGCCGTACCGAAGACGGACCGGGTGATCTCCCGCCCGATCTGCGTGCCCAGCGACCGGGCGAGCGAGGTGAACACCCCGCTGCCCGTGACCTGCTCCACCAGCGATCCGCCGTCCTCCCGCTTCTCGCGCGGCGCACCCCGCCGCCCGGCGCTCTTCCCCGCCCCGGCGGCCTCCCCGCGCACCTCGTCGGGGCCCTTCCCTCCGGCCGCACGCACCTCGTCGGGGCCCTTCGCCCCTCCCTCGCGCACCTCGTCCGGCCCTTTCGCACCCGTCCCCTGCTGCCGCGCGGCGAGCCGTTCGTACGCCGACTCGCGGTCCACAGCCTGTGCATAGCGTTCGTACGCCGGCGACTCCCGGACCACCCGCTCGAGTTCCTCCGCCGGCACCGGCCCCATCAGGGACTGCGGCGCCCGCAGCCGGGTCACCGCCACCGGGGTCGGGGCGCCGCGCTCGCTGAGCACGGTCACCGCGGCCTCCCCGATGCCGAGGCCGGTGAGCACCTCCTCCAGGTCGTACGGGGAGTCGGGGAAGGTCTTCACCGTGGCCCTCAGCGCCTTCTGGTCGTCCGGGGTGAAGGCGCGCAGCGCGTGCTGCACCCGGTTGCCGAGCTGCGAGAGCACCTCGGCCGGGACGTCCTTCGGGGTCTGCGTCACGAAGAACACGCCGACCCCTTTCGAGCGAATCAGCCGCACCGTCTGCGTGATCGAGTCCAGGAACGCCCTGGACGCGTCGTCGAACAGCAGATGCGCCTCGTCGAGGAAGAAGACCAGCTTGGGCCGGTCGATGTCGCCGACCTCGGGCAGATCGTGGAACAGGTCCGCCAGCAGCCACATCAGGAAGGTGGAGAACAGCACCGGCCGGTCCTGCACGGCGGCCAGCTCCAGCACCGAGACGACGCCCCGCCCGTCCTCGGTGGTGCGCAGCAGTTCGGCGGTGTCGAACTCCGGCTCGCCGAAGAAGGAGGCGGCGCCCTCCGCCTCGAAGGCCGTGAGGGAACGCAGGATCACCCCGGCGGTCGCCGGGGACAGACCGCCGATGGACTTCAGCTCCTGCTTGCCCTCGTCCGAGGCCAGGAAGGCGACGACGGCCCGCAGGTCCTTGAGGTCGATCAGCTCGAGGCCCTTGCCGTCGGCGTAGTGGAAGATCAGCTGGAGGGACTGCTCCTGGGTCTGGTTGAGCTGCAGCACCTTGGACAGCAGCAGCGGCCCGAAGCTGGTGACGGTGGCCCGCACCGGGATGCCGGGGCCGATGCCGCCGAGGGCGTAGAACTCGGCGGGGAAGCCGGTGGCGGTCCACTCCTGGTGCACGTCACGGGCGCGTTCCTCGATCCGCGGCCCCGGTTCGCCCGGCCTGGCGATGCCGGACAGGTCGCCCTTGACGTCCGCGAGGAACACGGGCACACCCTGCGCGGAGAGCTGTTCGGCGATCAGCTGGAGCGTCTTGGTCTTGCCGGTGCCGGTGGCGCCCGCGACCAGGCCGTGCCGGTTGAGCATCGACAGCGGCACCCTGATCTGCGCGTCCGCCTGGCACTGCCCGTCCCAGACAAGGGCGCCCAGGTCCAGCGCGGGACCGGCGAAGGCGTAGCCGGCGGCGATCTTCAGGGCATCCTCGGGGAGGGCGGGGGCGCTGCCGGGCCCTTCGGGAGCGGTGGCCTGCGGAATGGTCTTGCGCTCGCTCATCTCGGGCACCTGTTCCCGTTTCGTCCGGCTTTCGGGTGTCTTTTTCAGCGTCGCACTGCGTCGCCATGGCTGCGCCCGGAACGTCTCGACCGGTAGGCTTTCCGTGTGATCTTCAAGCGCATCGGAAACGGCCGGCCGTACCCCGACCACGGCCGGGAGGGCACCCGGCAGTGGGCGGACGTGGCTCCGCGCCCGGTCCGCCTCGATCAGCTGGTGACGACAAAGCAACAACTCGACCTCGAGACCCTCCTCGCGGAGGACTCGACCTTCTACGGCGACCTCTTCGCACACGTCGTGAAGTGGCAGGGCGACCTGTATCTGGAGGACGGCCTGCACCGCGCGGTGCGCGCGGCGCTCCAGCAGCGTCAGGTGCTGCACGCCCGCGTGCTCGAACTGGACTGAGCCGCTCCGGCACCGGGGGACGTAGTGCCCCTTTCGGGTCGGACTGCACCCAGTCGATTGATCATCTAGTAGGCAGAGTCGCCGGAGCGCACTACGCTGCGCTCATGAGCATGCTGACTCCCCCCGGCATGGGCGGCCAGTACCGGATCACGGGTGACAAGTACCCGCGGATGCGACGGCGCCGGCGGGGCAGGCTCGTCGTCCTCACCATCGCCTGTGCGGCCGTGCTCGGTGGCGCGGGCTGGGGCACGCTCCAGCTCATCGACGTCTTCACCGGAGGCGGCAATCCCGCGAGCGCCGCCGGCACCAAGGCCGCCTGCGCCGCCGCGGCCGGCCCCACGCCCACCGCGGCCCCGCTGCCGGAGCCCGGCGCGTTCAAGGTCAACGTCCTCAACGCCACCACCCGCTCCGGCCTGGCCAAGAAGACCGCCGACGAGCTGAAGAAGCGCGGCTTCGTCATCGGCGAGATCGGCAACGCGACCAAGGAGTACGACAAGAAGGTCAAGGGCACCGCGGTGCTGCTCGGCCCCGCGTCGGCCCGTGACACCTCGCTGCAGGTGCTCGCCACCCAGGTCGACGGCGCCGAGCGCCGCACCGACGCCTCCCGCAAGGGCACCGAGGTCGATCTGATCATCGGCGACAAGTTCCGCGCCCTGGCCGAGAAGGCCGACGCCGACAAGGCCCTGACCGCTCTCACCCGGCCCTCCCCGACCCCCACGGCGAAGCAGGGCTGCTGAGCGGCTCGCGAGCTCGTGGCCCGCGGGCGGTCGTGCCGCCCCGGGGCGAGGACATGCCCCTCGGGCGGCGTCCGAGAGCGGGGAGGGCGGTCGCGGGCGGTACCCCGCCGCGCCGCGCACGACTCCCCCGGGGACTGCTACTCCGCCGCGCCGTACATGCGGTCCCCGGCGTCACCGAGGCCCGGCACGATGTACCCGTGCTCGTTGAGCCGCTGGTCGACCGCCGCCGTCACCACCGTCACCGGCGTCCCCGCCAGCTCCCGCTCCATGACCTCCACACCCTCCGGCGCCGCCAGCAGCACCACGGCGGTCACATCGTCCGCCCCGCGCTTGATCAGCTCCTGGATCGCCGCGACCAGCGTGCCCCCGGTCGCCAGCATCGGGTCCAGCACATACACCTGACGCCCGGAGAGATCCTCCGGCATCCGCGTCGCATACGTGGAGGCCTGCAGCGTCTCCTCGTTGCGGATCATGCCGAGGAAGCCCACCTCGGCGGTCGGCAGCAGCCGGACCATGCCGTCCAGCATGCCGAGCCCGGCCCGCAGGATCGGCACCACCAGCGGCCGCGGGTGGGACAGCTTCACGCCCGTGGTCCGCTCCACCGGCGTCTGGATGTCCACCTGCTCGGTGCGCACGTCGCGCGTCGCCTCATAGGCGAGCAGGGTGACCAGCTCGTCGGCGAGACGGCGGAAGGTCGCGGAGTCGGTGCGCTGGTCGCGCAGCGTGGTGAGCTTGTGGGCGACCAAGGGGTGGTCGACGACGTGGAGACGCATGCCCCCACAGTAGCCGGGCCCGGCTGCCCCGGCGTCCCCGCCCGCCCGCACCGGGGCCGGGCCGCCCGTCACCCGATCGCTGGCGTCAAACCGCCCGTCGGGGGGAAGGTGGGAGGAACGGACCGGGGTGGTGAGCCGATGCCTGAACAGGACTTCCGAGACGATCCGCCGTCCGCCGGGGCCCTCCGCGGTCCCGGCGTGTCCGAGACGGAGGACGAGCGGCGCCGGCGGCGCGCACTGTTCCTGCGCGAGCTGGCCGAGGCGCGCGCCCTGCGCGACCGCGTCCAGCCGCGCCGCGCCAAGGCGGCCCGGCTGCGCCACGCGATGCGGATGCGAACCTTCCGCTGGTAGCCCGGTCCCCCGGGGAAAGTTCCGGGAAGTCCCGGGAAGCTACGGGAACACACGGGCGTTGGCGGAAGTGGCCCTGCGGACACGGCACGCGCGTACGATCCGCATGTGGCGACAACGCGTGCGCCGGCGGGCCCCGCGCGGACCCGCTCAGGCACACACGACACACCATGCGACGCGACATGCGATCAAAACTGCCGGACACAGGGAGCCGAAGACGTCCCTCAGGGACTTTGTTTCTGCCACGATTCCGAATGGGTGGGCTCGTAAGAGCACTTGCCGCCCGCAACCTCCGCCGGGAGGATCCCCAACCGGCACGCCTATGACCAGTGGGAGAGTCACGGTGTACTTCGCCGCACTGCTCGCGCGCACCGAAGACGGGTGGGAAGCGAGCGACACAGAGCTCGACGATGTGGAGACCCTGTCCGATCTGGCCGACCTGGCTCGGGAAGCCTCTCCCGACGAGGACACGGTGCTCGTGCTGATCGAGCAGGAGGACGGCTGGTTCGGCGTCGTCCGCGTGGAGGGCGAGGACGAGGATCCTCGAATCTACGTCTCCGACGCCGCAGCCGCGTCCCGCAGCAGCTACGGGGAGATTCTGCTCACCGACGAGCTGCTCGGCCGTGAACCCGGGGACGACGGCACCGACCTGGACGCCCTCGACCTCGACGGAACGGAGGACGGCGAGCCCGCCGACGACGACGCCGACACGGGCGCCGGGTCCGTACCGCACGGCCCGGTCGGAGACGCCCAGATCCTGGAGGACCTGGGCGTGAGCGAGAAGGAGCTGGCCACGCTGACCGAGGACGCCGTCAACACGATCGCCGAGGCGCTCGGCGCCTCGGAGGTCCTGGAGACCGTCCGCTGATCATGACGGACACCTCAGGGCCGCCGGACCCGGTACGCGACCCCTGGCGGCCCGCGATGCGGCTCGCCCTGGCCGAGGCCGAACGCGCCGTGAGCGGCGGGGACGTGCCCGTGGGCGCCGTGGTGCTGGCCCCGGACGGCAGCACCGTGCTGGCCTCCGCGCACAACGAGCGGGAGGCCGGCAACGACCCCACGGCGCACGCCGAGGTGCTCGCGCTGCGGCGGGCCGCAGCCGCACTCGGCGAGTGGCGGCTGGCCGGCTGCACCCTGGTGGTCACGCTGGAGCCGTGCACCATGTGCGCGGGCGCGATCCAGCAGGCCCGGGTGGACCGGGTGGTCTACGGCGCCCGGGACGAGAAGGCCGGCGCGGTCGGCTCCCTCTGGGACCTGGTCCGCGACCGGCGGCTCAACCACCGGCCCGAGGTGATCGAGGGCGTGCTCGCCGAGGAGTGCGCCCGGCCGCTCACGGAGTTCTTCCGGGGCGGTGAGGGTTCTTCCCGGGGGCGGTGAGGAGGCCCTCCCGGGGGCCGTGAGGCGCCGGCCGGCTTCCCGCCGGTGTGCGTACGCATATCGATTTCGGACCACGCCGCACTGTGCTGTAAGGTCTCCCTCGGTAGCGTGTCCGAGCGGCCGAAGGAGCTCGCCTCGAAAGCGAGTGTGGCGCAAGTCACCGAGGGTTCAAATCCCTCCGCTACCGCTTGTGAAGGGCCCCGTCGTCGGACGGGGCCCTTCGTGCGATCATGGGGCCCGTTCGGGCGTGTGACACCAGCGCATCACCGTGACGACTGTGACAGGGGAGGGCCGCGATGGCGGTGAACTCTAAGAAGCTCGCCGTGTACCTGGTCGCGGTCTTCGTGCTGTATGTGATCATCACCGATCCGGAGAAGGCGGCGGACTACGTCCAGATAGGCTTCGAGGGCATCTCGGAAGCCGCGAAGGCCCTCGGCGACTTCATGACCTGGCTGGCCAACGGAGGTAAGTGATGATCCGCCACCTCGTGCTCTTCAAGCTCGACGAGGGCGTCGAGCGGGACGACCCCCGGGTCGTGAAGGGCGTGGAGGCCTTCCGCTCTCTGGAGGGCAAGATCCCCGAGATCCGGTTCTGGGAGTGCGCCTGGAACATCAGCGACCGCCCCATCGCCTACGACTTCGCCATCAACTCCGCGTTCGACGACACGGACGCGCTGCGCCGCTATGTGGAGCACCCCGATCATCAGGCCGGGGTGGCGCTCTGGCGGGAGTTCTCCACCTGGGTGATCGCGGACTACGAGTTCTGACCAGCTCCGGCCGAGCTCCGAGCGAGCCCTGATCGCGTTGCGATCGGGTACTCGACAGGGCAGGTTCACCCGTTCGCCTCGTGCCCTCCGTCGTCACGGCGGAGGGTTTTCGCATGCTGGTGATGCTTTCTGCGACGCCCCCCTTCTCCCTCAACACGAAATATGCGGTGCTTGCACACGGTTAGCCTGTCTTGTGATGCTATGACCGCTTTTGACGGATGAGTTGACGGATAAGAGGTGGCGTTGACCGTGTCGGCCAGTACTGCGCCGCCCCAGGACGAGGTTCCCGCAGCCGCACCCGTCCCCGCCAAGCGCCGGGGCGCCGACACACGGGCACTGACCCAGGTCCTCTTCGCCCAGCTCAAGGAGCTCGAACCGGGCACCCCGGAGCACGCCCGCGTACGCGCGGCGCTCATCGAGGCCAATCTTCCGCTGGTGCGCTACGCCGCGGCACGGTTCCGCTCGCGCAACGAGCCGATGGAGGACGTGGTCCAGGTCGGCACCATCGGACTCATCAACGCCATCGACCGCTTCGACCCCGACCGGGGCGTGCAGTTCCCGACCTTCGCGATGCCGACGGTGGTCGGCGAGATCAAGCGGTACTTCCGCGACAATGTGCGCACCGTGCACGTGCCGCGCCGGCTGCACGAGCTGTGGGTGCAGGTCAACAGCGCGACGGAGGACTTGACCACCGCGTTCGGGCGCACCCCGACGACGGCCGAGATCGCCGAGCGGCTGCGCATCAGCGAGGAGGAGGTGCTCTCCTGCATCGAGGCGGGGCGCTCCTACCACGCGACCTCGCTGGAGGCTGCGCAGGAGGGCGACGGGCTGCCCGGGCTGCTGGACCGGCTCGGCTACGAGGACCCGGCGCTGGACGGTGTGGAGCACCGCGACCTCGTACGGCATCTGCTGGTGCAACTGCCCGAGCGGGAGCAGCGGATTCTGCTGCTGCGGTACTACAGCAATCTGACGCAGTCCCAGATCAGCGCGGAGCTCGGGGTCTCGCAGATGCATGTGTCGCGCCTGCTGGCGCGGAGTTTCCAGCGGCTGCGGTCGGCGAACAGGATCGATGCGTAGCCCTGCCGGACGGACGAGACGGCCGGGAGGGCCGCGAGGCGAGACGGCCGGACGGACGAGTCGGCCGGACGGGAGCGGGGCCTCGGTCGCGGTCGCGTAAGGTCGTGAACCCGGGCCCGTGCGCGGGCGGACAGGTGATCGACGGATCACCTCGAAGAGCGAATCGCCCACCCGCGGAACTGTGCTTACTTTTTGGCCGAAACGCCGTCAGACCGCCTGTTTCCAGGGCGGATTCGCATCTCGGATGTCGACATGTCACTACAGCGCGTTGCCGACATGTGACATTCTGCCGGAGACGCGTTTGCCGGAGCCTCGGCGCCGGTATTCAGGTGAAGGCTGCGTTCCTCGGACGGGAGCGCTCGCCGCGACCGTCCCGCGACCCAAAGGGGGTGGCATGTCCGCAGACCAGGGCAGCTCGAAGGTGCTCACGCTCGCGGAGAGCGAGACAGCGCCCGATGCTCTCGATGCACTCGGCCCCGTCCCGCCCGTCCTCCCGCCCGTCGACGAAGGCACGGCTCTGGACGCCGAGCCTGCCGCGGAGCTGTCGGCCACCGAGGCTCTCGACACCCGTACTCTGTCCCGCTCCCTGTTCCTGCGGCTCGCCGCGCTGGACGAGGACAGCCCGGAGCGGGCGTACGTCCGGGACACCCTGATCGAGCTGAACCTGCCGCTCGTGCGGTACGCGGCGGCGCGGTTCCGCTCGCGCAACGAGCCGATGGAGGACATCGTCCAGGTCGGCACGATCGGGCTGATCAAGGCGATCGACCGGTTCGACTGCGAACGGGGCGTGGAGTTCCCCACGTTCGCGATGCCGACGGTGGTCGGCGAGATCAAGCGGTTCTTCCGGGACACGTCCTGGTCGGTGCGGGTGCCGCGGCGGCTGCAGGAGTTGCGGCTGGCGCTGACCAAGGCGAGTGACGAGCTGTCGCAGAAGCTGGACCGGTCGCCGACGGTGCCGGAACTGGCGGCCGTGCTCGGGGTGTCGGAGGAGGACGTCGTCGACGGGCTGGCCGTCGGCAACGCGTACACGGCGTCGTCGCTGGACTCGCCGGCCCCGGAGGACGACGGCGGCGAGGGCTCGCTGGCGGACCGGCTGGGCTACGAGGACGCGGCCCTGGAGGGCGTGGAGTACCGGGAGTCGCTGAAGCCGCTGCTGGCGAAGCTGCCGCCGCGGGAGCGGCGGATCATCATGCTGCGGTTCTTCGCGAACATGACGCAATCGCAGATCGGTGAGGAGGTCGGCATCTCGCAGATGCACGTCTCACGGCTGCTGACGCGGACGCTGGCGCAGTTGCGGGAAGGTCTGATCTCCGACTGACCGACTGACGCGGAGCCGGCCGCCGGGGCGCTCACCGAGCGCATCGGCGGCCGCCGTGTGTCGCGCGACGCGCCGGATCTGTGCGCCTCGGCCTACTTGAACGCGAGCCAGGCGACGGCCGCGAGGACGGCCACGGCCACCACGACACCGATGATCAGGCCGATGCGGGAGCCGCCGCCGGAGGCGTTGGACCGGCCGCCCTGGGAGGCCTCGTCGACGAACGCGCGGAACATCTGAGTGCTGCCGGCCGGGTCGTGGTTGCCCTGCGGGTTGTGGGTGTCAGCCATGCCCCGAGACCCTAGCGAATCCCGGGCCGGGGGCCCAAGCGGGGTGCTGTGCAGGTCCGGTGCGGCTGCGTGGGGTTCACGTGGCCGTGGTGAGCACCCGCTCCGGGTGCCGGGACGGGGCGAGGGAGCGGGCGGCACCCCTACAGGGGATCGGGCGGCGCCCCCTTTACTGCCGCCAATAGTTGCCTTTGCCAAGTTTTGAGGCCACGGAGCCCCGTTTTATTTGCCTGCGGCAACCATCAATATCTATGGTTGCTCTAAGCAACGAATGGGAGGTGCCGTGCCCGATCAGGCGCCCTACGAAGAGCTGGTCCGTCAGTTCAGCGCCTTCGGAGCCGTGAAGCGTGAGCTGCGCCGCATCATGCCGGCCGACTGCCAGAGCGGCTCCGCGGCCGTCCTGACCCTGCTCAGCCGCCACGGCGACATGCGCATCAGCAGGCTCGCCGAGCTCCTCGCCGTAGACATGTCCGTCACCAGCCGCCACGTCGCCCACGTCGCCGAACGCGGCTGGATCGAACGCTTCCCGGACCCCGCGGACAAACGCTCCCGCATCCTGCACCTCACCCCCGCCGGCCAGGCCCAGCTCGACGAGATGTTCCGCCGCACCACCCAGCTGCTCGCCGAACGCCTCGCCGACTGGTCCGACGACGACATCGGCCGGCTCGCCCATCTGATGGGCCGCCTCAGGGACAGCTTCGGCGACTGCCGCGCAGCATCTCCCGCCACTCAGACCACTCGTACCTCCGCACGCACATAAGAGAAGGAAGCCCATGGCAACGACCACACCATCCGGTGTGCGGGCTCATGCCAAGCACGGGGGAGGCTCCTCCGACAGCACTGCTCCGATGACGCACCGGCAGATCATGGAGGCTCTGTCCGGCCTGCTGCTCGGCATGTTCGCCGCGATCCTGTCCTCCACCATCGTCACCAACGCCCTGCCGGAGATCGTCTCCGACCTCGGCGGCGGCCAGAGCGCCTACACCTGGGTGGTCACCTCCTCGCTCCTCGCGATGACGGCGACCACCCCGCTGTGGGGCAAGATGGCCGACCTGGTCAGCAAGAAGGCGCTGGTCCAGATAGCCCTGATCATCTTCGTGATCGGCTCCGTGGTGGCCGGCCTGGCGCAGAACCCGGGCATGCTGATCGGTGCCCGTGTCATCCAGGGGCTCGGCGCCGGCGGTCTGGCCGCCCTGGCGCAGATCATCATGGCCGCGATGATCTCCCCGCGGGAGCGCGGCCGTTACTCCGGCTACCTCGGCGCGACCTTCGCCGTCGCCACCGTCGGCGGCCCGCTGCTCGGCGGTGTCATCACCGACACCAGCTGGCTGGGCTGGCGCTGGTGCCTGTACGTCGGTGTACCGTTCGCCGTGACAGCGCTGCTCGTGCTGCAGAAGACGCTGAAGCTGCCGCTGGTCAGGCGCGAGGTGAAGGTCGACTGGGCCGGTGCCTTCTTCATCACCGCCGCGGTCTGCCTGCTGCTGATCTGGGTGACCTTCGCCGACGACAAGTACGCGTGGCTGTCCTGGCAGACCGGGGTCATGGTCGGTGGTTCGGTGCTGCTGGCGCTGATCTTCCTGGTGGTGGAGACCAGGGCGAGCGAGCCGATCATTCCGCTGCGCCTGTTCCGCAACCGCACCATCACGCTGGCCTCGCTGGCCTCCCTGTTCGTCGGCATCGCGATGTTCGCGGGCACCGTCTACTTCAGCCAGTACTTCCAGCTGGCCCGGGGCAAGTCGCCGACCATGTCCGGCGTCATGACCATCCCGATGATCGGCGGCCTGTTCGTCTCGTCCACGGTCTCCGGCCTGATCATCACCAAGACCGGCCGGTGGAAGTCCTGGCTGCTGGCGGGCGGCGTGCTGCTGACCGCGGGCCTGGGCCTGCTGAGCACCATGCGCTACGACACCCCGTACTGGCACATCGCGGTCTTCATGGCTCTGCTGGGTCTCGGCGTCGGCATGATGATGCAGAACCTGGTGCTGTGCACCCAGAACCAGGTGGCCCCGACCGACCTGGGCGCCGCCTCCTCCGTGGTGACCTTCTTCCGGTCGCTCGGCGGTGCGGTGGGCGTCTCGGTGCTGGGCTCCGTGATGGCCACCCGGATCAGCCACTACGCCGAGGACACCATCGGGCAGCTGAGCCCGAAGGAGCAGGCAGCCGCCGCCCAGGTGTCCGGCGGGGGCTCGATCCCGGACATGGACCTGCTGCCGCCCGGCATCCGCGAGTGGCTGGAGAGCGCCTACGGGCACGGCATCGCCGACATCTTCCTGTACGTCGCGCCGGTCGCCTTCCTCGCCTTCCTGGTGACCCTGTTCATCAAGGAGGTCCCGCTGAAGACCTCGGGCGCGCTGGCGCAGGCCGCCGAGGAGGCGAAGGAGAAGGAGAAGGAAAAGGAGCAGGAAGCGGTTCCTGCTGTGGCGGGGGCCGGCCCCGTCGAGGCTCCGGAGCAGCCGGCCGCGGCCGCTCCGGCGAGTGACGAGGCGGGGAACTCCGCATCCGGTGTGCCCGTGCGCGGTGTGGTGCGCGGGGACGGCGGCGCGGCCGTGGCGGGGGCCGCGGTGACGCTGATCTCGCTGGGCGGCCGGCAGCTGGGCCGGTCGGTCGCGCAGGACGACGGGTCCTACGCGGTGGACGCGCCCGGCGCGGGCTCGTACGTGCTGATCGCCTCGGCCGACGGCTACCAGCCGCAGGCCTCCACCGTGGTGGTGAACGACGAGACGGTCTCCTACGACGTGCTGCTCAGCGGCACCAGCGGCCTGGCCGGCGTGGTGCGCGCCGCGGACGGCGGGGTGCCGGTGAAGGACGCGATGGTCGTGGTGACCGATGTGCGCGGGGACCTGATGGCCACCGCCACCACGGGTGAGCAGGGCGAGTTCTCGCTGGCCGAACTGGTGCCGGGCACGGTGACGGTGGCGGTCAGCGCCGAGGGCTTCCGGCCTCGCGCGCTGCCCGTGGAGGTGGGCGGTGCCGGGGTCACCCGGGTCGAGGTCGGCCTGGAGGCGGGGGCCCGCGTCCAGGGGGTCGTGCGGGCGCCGCACGGTCCGCTGGCCGACGCCCGCGTGACGCTCGTCGACGGGGCGGGCAACGTCGTCGGCACGGCGACCACCGGCCCGGACGGGGCGTACGCCTTCACCGACCTGGACGCCGGCGAGTACACCGTGATCGCGACCGGCTACCCGCCCGTGGCGACGGCCCTCACGGTCGCCGGGCAGGGCGTCGACGGCCACGACATCGAACTCGCCCACCCCGGCGAGTAGCCGGATTCCGGCCCGCGGCGGGCGGGGCGTGCCCGGAGGGCTCCGGGTGCACCGCCGGCCGCGGGCCGTCCTCGACTCATGTGCGTGTTTCTGCAGGGAGAAACGGGATGGGACTGACCGCGAGGATCCGTACGCGGGACGGATGGGCCGTGTCGCACGCGGTCGTCACGGTGACCGACAGGACCGGCGCGCAGGTGCTGCGGGCCGAGGCGGACGCCGAGGGAGCGGTGCGGGACGCGACACCGCTGGCTCCGGGCGCCTACACGGTGATCGTCACGGCGGTCGGCTACGCGCCCGCCGCCGCGAGCGCCCTGGTCACCGCGAGCGGGCGGGCCGAGGTCGGCACGGTGACCCTGGCCCGGCGGGGCGGGACCGAGCTGCCTCCGCCGGGGCCGTGGACCATCGACCCGGCACACTCGAGCGTGGCCGCGGTCGCCCGGCATCTGGGCATCTCCAGCGTGCGCGGCCGGTTCACCGAGTTCACCGGGAGCGTGGAGATCGCCCCGGACGACATCACCACGTCGCGGGTGGAGGCGGTGATCGCGGCGGCGTCCATCGACACCGGCAACGACCTGCGCGACACGCATCTGCGGTCCGCCGACTTCCTCGACGTGGAGCGGTATCCGGAGATCACCTACCGGTCGACCGGGCTCACCGAGGCCGGGCCCGACCGCTGGACGGTCCACGGCGAGCTGGCGATGCGCGGGGTCGTGCGGCCGGTCGACCTGGACCTGGCCTGTCTGGGCACCGGCGAGGACCCGTGGGGCGGCACCCGGGCGGCCTTCCACGCCACGGCCGAGCTGCGCAGGGAGGACTTCGCGATGAACTACAACCAGATCCTCCAGGCGGGCGTCGCGGCCATCGGGACCACGCTCAAGGTGGAGCTGGACATCCAGGTGGTGCAGGGGGAGTCACTGCCGGCCGCTTGAGGCGCCCTCGGCCGTGCGCGCCACCAACAGGCCGCAGAGATCGCGGAGTTTGATGTTCCGGTTCTGTGAGGCGCGGTGCAGCCGCTCCAGGGCCCGGTCCGGAGCGATCCGCTCATGGGCCAAGAGCATCCCGATCGCCTGGTCGATCACGCTGCGGGAGAGCAGCGCGGTGCGCACATCGGCCGCGGTCTGCCCCAGGCGTTCGACGCGCAGCACCGTGTCGATCGCGTCCGCGGCCCGGGCGGCGAAGACCTGCGCCGCCGAGCGGCTCTCGGCGGGCGAACCGGCCCGCTCGCCGTAGAGGCTGAGGGCCGCGCCCGGCTCGCCCTCGGCCGGCCGCAGCGGGACGGCCGGCACGCCGCACACCCCGGCGGCCAGCGCGATGCGGGCGAACCGTGGCCAGCGGTCGTCCGCGGCCAGATCGGGGACGCACCGCTCGGCGCCGGTCTCCGCGGCGGCCGCGCACGGGCCCGCGCCGTACTCGTAGCGGTACAGGTCCGGGCCGCTCGGCGGTCCGCTGCTGCCGGCGAGGGTCAGCAGGCGGTCCGCCCGGCGCACCGTGCTGCTGCTCGCCACGGCGCCGGGCGCCTCCCGCACGGCACGGTCGGTCAGATCGCGCAGCAGCGTGCCGAGCCCGTTGCTGCGGACCATCGCCCGGTCCAGAGTCTCGGACATCCCGGCAGTCATGACCGTACGGACGTCCCGCGGGACGGCGTGCCGCCCATGAGGTGGGTCACCGGGCAGGCGCTTCCCCATGGGGCACGGGCGTGGTGCAATGGACGGAACGGGTGAGGAACGGCCTTGCCGGTATCCGGACGAATGTCTGCCAGGTGAGTACCGTGTCCGTCCAGCCCCGACTCCGTGCTGTGCACGATCCCCCCGGCCGCCTGCTGCTGCCGCTTCCCCCCGAGATCGACTTCGGCAATGCCTCCGAGGTGCTGGCGCTCGTGCTGAGCGCGGTCCGCTGGGCGCCCGGCCGGCTCCGGGTTCTGGTCCTCGACTTCTCCGGGACCGGCTTCATGGACTCCCAGGGCGTGCGGCTCGTCGGCGACGTCAGCAGGTCGCTGCATCCGGACACCCGGGTCCGTGTGGTGGTCCGCCCGGACAGCACCGCGGGCCGGGTCCTGGATCTGACCCGGCTGCGCCGGGACGTACCCGTGTACGACGACGCGGGGGACGCGCTGCGGGCCTGGGTGCCGGAGGCGGAGGCGGCCTAGC
>NZ_JAATEM010000020.1 GCF_012034205.1 Streptomyces composti | reverse complement strand
CGGGGCCGCGCTCGGTGCGCGGCCCCGCCGGGGGGGGGGCGGGAGGCACCGGCCGCCGACGACATCGGGTGTGCGTCCGCGCGGGGCGCACGGATCACGGGATGCGCAGGTGAGGGCACGGCATCTCCCCGATGCGACGTCAGGTCCGGGCGCAACCACGGGGGTTGACGCCGCCGCTATTATCCACGCAGAAAGCGTCCGCGTGCAATTGCACGAGAAATTGCGTGGGCTGTTTTCGGCCGGGGCGCGAACGATCAGCAAGGAGGCTGCGGTGCCAGGAGTGCGGAACGGAGTGCGGGCGAGCCAGCTGGACGCCCGCTGGATCAAGAGCAGGCACAGCAACGCCGAAGGCAACTGTGTGGAGGTCGCCCCGCTGGGCGGAGGAACGGTCGCGCTGCGCAACTCCCGTGACCCGGACGGACCCGCGCTGGTCTACACGGCGGCCGAGATGGCGGCGTTCCTGGCCGGCGCCAAGGACGGCGAGTTCGACCACCTGGTGTGAGCGCCGGAGGCCGGCGGCGCGGAACGGGAGCACGGGGGCGGTACCCGGTAGCGGAGGGCAACTCCTCACTTCTGTAAGGCTTCTGACGGTGATGCGGCATGCCGGTGCGAGGTGCGATAGTGTAAATCGCCCTTGTGCCGGTCTGCTGGGAGTCAGGATGTCCGCCGCCTCGTCGCATCGCATCTCCCGTCTGGAACCCTATCTGGACAGGCCCGAGCCGGCTCCGACCCTGCTGAAGATGCTGGTCGGAGTGCAGCTCGCAGGCTTCCGTGAGGACGCCGGCCTGGCCCAGGACCAGGCGGCCCGCGCCGTCGGTTTCAGCGCGGCCAAGCTGTCCCGCATCGAGTCCGGAAAGGGCCGCCGCCCGCCCACCGAGGCCGACGTCCGCAAGCTCCTCCAGCTCTACGGCACGGACGAGTACGAGGCCTCGGTGCTGCTCAAGCTGCTCCGGCGGGCCGGTGAACCGGGCTGGTGGCAGCGGTACGACAAGCGGCTGATGCCCGAGTGGTTCGAGCGGCTGGTGGGGTTGCAGGAGGCCGCCGCCACCATCCGTACCTTCGAGATCCAGTACGTGCCGGGCCTGCTGCAGACCGCCGCCTACACCCGCGCCGTGGTCGAGCGCGGACTGCCGAACGCCCCGGCGAGCGAGGTGCAGCGCCGGGTGGAGCTGCGCATGCGCCGGGCCGAGCTGCTGCTGCGCCCGGACGCCCCGCAACTGTGGGCGGTGGTCGACGAGTCCGTGCTGCTGCGCGTGCTGGGCAGCCGCGAGGTGATGCGCGAGCAGCTCGAACACCTGGCGACCATGGCCGAAAGGCCCAACGTCACCGTGCAGATCGTTCCGCTCGGCGTGACCAACGCCTCCGCTCCCGCGATCCCGGTGACCTATCTGCGCTTCGGCGGTCTCGACCTGCCCGACGTGGTCTACCTGGAGCACATCAGGAGCGCCAACTTCCTCGAGGACCGCGACGAGACCGAGGAGTACCGGATCGCGCTGGACCGCCTCGCCGACGAGGCGCTCACGCCCCGCGAGTCCCTGGAACTGATGCGCACCACGATGAAGGAGCGCTACTCCTGACGTACGGCGCGCGCTGCGCGGCCGGCTCCTCGGAACTCCGGCCGGGAGCAGTGGTCCGTACCGCGCCCGACATGCGACGCCCCTCCTGGCCCTTGCGGGCCGGGGAGGGGCGTCGGTGCGTCAGGTGCCCTCGGCCGGTGCTAGAGCGGCAGCCGGCCCACGCCGCCGAACTCGATCCACTCGTCGGTCAGCTGACGGGGCGCCACCTCGGTGTCCGGACGCCAGGTGGAGACCTCCACCAGTCCCGGCTCCAGGATCTCCAGGCCCTCGAACAGTGCCTCCACGTCCTTGCGCTCCCGCACCCGGCCCCAGTGGCCCTGGGTCACCTTGTCCATGAAGTCGGTGACGAACTCACGCACCTTGGGGTCGTCGCTGACCAGCTGACACATCACCATGAAGCTGCCCGGGGCCAGCCGTTCGCGGACCCGGTTCGCCACCGCGAGCGGTCCGTCCGTGTCGCTGTCGGGGATGCAGTGGAACACCGAGTTGAACAGTGCGCACACCGGCTGCGAGAAGTCGATCAGGCGCTTGGTCTCGGGGTGGTCGAAGATCTCGTCGGTGGACCGCATGTCCGCGTGGATCACCGCGGTCCGCTGGTCCTGCTCCAGCAGGGCCCGCCCGTGCACCAGCACCATCGGGTCGTTGTCCACGTACACCACGCGGCTCTCCGGGTCGACCCGCTGGGCGACCTGATGCACGTTCTCCTGCGTGGGCAGGCCGGAGCCGTGGTCGAGGAACTGGCGGATTCCGTAGTCCTCCGCGAGGGTGCGCACCACCCGGTTGAGGAACCGCCGGTTGTTCAGCGCGAGCCGGCGGGTGCTGGGGACGACCTTGTCGAGCTCCTCGACCGCCGCCCGGTCGGCCGCGTAGTTGTCCTTGCCGCCCAAGTAGTAGTCGTACATGCGGGCTGCCGTCGGCACGGTCGCGTCGATCTCGGTGGACAGCTGCTTACCGGTGTGCATCGTTCCCCCTGCGGAGTACCGCGCCAACTGGACTGGCTGGACAGGAAATACATCCTAGGGAGGCGCGAGCGGACCCTGCCAGCCCGTCGGCGAACAAGCCACGAACGAATCAGAAGGCGCTCACCGACCGTACCCGTGCGTGGCGCGATCGTCACCGACGGTGACTCTTCGTTTCGCGTGCGCCGGGTACTCGCCGTGCGCAGCCATCGGCGCACGAGAGGGCGCACCATGAAGGACGCACCGGACGACCGCATCGCCGACCCCTGGGGAGCGCGCACCCCCTACGCCCCCGGCACACCCTGGCCGGAACGTACCGACCTGCACCTCGCGGACGGGCTCACGGAGGACGACGTGGAGCGGTGGGTGCCGTCCGCCTCGATCCTGCACTCCAACGGCGACGCCATGGACATCGCGGTGCGCGACGGCGTGGTCTTCGTCCCCTTCCACTACGGCTACTGGGACACCCCGGCCGGCCACCGGCCCCCCGACGGCAGCCCCGGCCGCGCCGCCAACGAGAGCACGATCACCGACTGGGACCCGCTGTCCAAGCAGCCCCTGTTCAAGACGGCCGCCGCCCGGATCACCCTCGCCGCCCGCCGCGGCACCCCGGAGACCGCGGCAGCCGCGGGCGACGCCGGGAGCGGGACATGAGCGGCATCACCACCACCCTGAGCGAGCTGCACGACGGCGAGCGGCACCTGGAGCGCGAACTGCTGGCCGCCGCCGAACGCCACCGCGGCGAGCACGAGTTCCACCATGTCGCCCTGGACGTCGCACGCTGGTCCCGGGAGCACACCGAGCGGCTCGCCGACGCCGGCCGCGAGCGCGGCCTCGACCTGCCCGGGTCTCGCGACGACCCCGCGTCCGCCGCGTTCAGCGCGCTGCGCGAGCGGGCCGCGGCGGCCCTCGGCCGGCGCTCCGGGGCCGGCCTGCTCCTGCTCGGCGACCTGCGGCACCTGCACCTGGCCGCCGCCGGCAACTCCCTGTACTGGGAGATGCTCGCCCAGGCGGCGCAGGCCGTCCGGGACGAGCGGCTCGCCCTGGCCTCCTCCTGCCATCCGCAGACCCTGCGCCAGATGCGCTGGACCAACACCATGATCAAAGTGCTGTCGCCGCAGCTCCTCACCGCCGAGTAGGCGTCGCCCGGTCTGCTGCGCGGATGGTCGTACGCGGCTATTGTCGGGATCGTTCCGGCCGGTGCGGCGTGCCGGCCAGGGCCGACAGAGCCGCTTCCAGGGAGAGCGTCATGCACACCGCGGACGACTACTACGACCTCGGCACCTACAGCAGGCCCGTGACCACCGGATCCGCCCAGGCCCAGAAGTGGTTCGACCGCGGCCTGCTGTGGACCTACGCGTTCAACCACGAGGAGGCCGTCGCCTGCTTCGAGAAGGCGGCCGCCGCCGACCCGGACTGCGCCATGGCGCACTGGGGCATCGCCTACGCCCTCGGCCCCAACTACAACAAGCCCTGGGAGGCCTTCGACAGCGAGGAGCTCGCCACCACCGTGGCGCGCACCCACGCCGCGGTCGAGCGGGCGCACGAGAGGGCCGGCCGCGCCACCCCCGTCGAGCGGGCTCTCATCGAGGCCCTGCGCGCCCGCTACCCCCAGTCCGAGGCCGCCGCAGACTGCTCGGTGTGGAACGAACCGTACGCGGACCGGATGCGTGCGGTGTACGAGAGCGCACCCGACGACCCGGACGTGGCCACGCTGGCCGCCGACGCGGCGATGAACCTCACCCCCTGGCAGCTGTGGGACCTCCCGACCGGTCGCCCCGCCGAGGGGGCCCGCACGCTGGAGGCCAGGAGGATCCTGGACCACGCCCTGGCCACCGAGGCGGGCGCGCACCACCCCGGCATCCTGCACATGTACATCCACCTGATGGAGATGTCGCCCACGCCGGAGGCGGCCCTGATCGCCGCCGACCGGCTGCGCGACGCCGTCCCCGACGCCGGGCACCTGCAGCACATGCCGTCGCACCTGGAGGTGCTGTGCGGCGACTACCGGCGCGTGAT
This sequence comes from Streptomyces composti, assembly GCF_012034205.1. Taxonomy (GTDB): domain Bacteria; phylum Actinomycetota; class Actinomycetes; order Streptomycetales; family Streptomycetaceae; genus Streptomyces; species Streptomyces composti. Next base: position 131,695 of record NZ_JAATEM010000020.1, on the reverse strand, counting down.
CCGGGACAACGACCGCGCCATCGCCGCCGACCAGAAGTACCTCGAGCGCGTCGGCGCCATGAACTTCTACACCCTCTACCGGGCGCACAACATCCACTTCAGGATCTACGGCGCCATGTTCCTCGGCGCCTCGCAGGTCGCCCTCGACGCCGCCGGGCAGCTGGAGGCGGCCATCCCGGAGAAACTGCTGCGGGTGCAGAGCCCGCCCATGGCGGACTGGCTCGAGGGCTTCCTCGCCATGCGCGTCCATGTGCTGATCCGCTTCGGACGCTGGGACGACATCCTGGCGCTGCCGTTCCCCGGCGACCCCGAGCTGTACTGCGCCACCACCGCGATGCTCCACTACGCCCGCGGCATCGCCCTGGGCGCCACGGGGGCCGTCGAGCGGGCCGAGACCGAACGGCAGGCGTTCCGCGCGGCCGTCGACCGGGTACCGGAGTCACGGACCCTGTTCAACAACACCTGCCGGGACGTCCTCGCCATCGCCGGCGCCATGCTGGACGGCGAACTCGAATACCGCAAAGGCGAGTTCGACAAGGCCTTCGCCTCGCTGGAGCGGGCCGTCGAGCTCGACGACAACCTCCCCTACGACGAGCCCTGGGGCTGGATGCAGCCCACCCGGCACGCCTACGGGGCGCTGCTGCTCGAGCAGGGCCGGGTGGAGCAGGCCGAGGCGGTCTACCGCGCCGATCTCGGACTCGACTCCACGCTGCCCCGCCCCCTGCAGCATCCGGGGAACGTCTGGGCGCTGCACGGCTTCCACGAGTGCCTGACGAGGAGGGGCAGGACCGCGGAGGCCGGGATCGTGGCCCAGCAGCTCACCCGGGCCGTCGCCCTCGCGGACGTACCGGTCGACCGCTCCTGCTTCTGCCGGCTGGAGACCGGCCACGCGCACACCGGGCACTCCCACAGCGGTCAGTCTCACCACGCGGCGAGCGGGCGGGACGGCGAGGGCTGCTGCCACTGAGCCCCACCCACCGGGACCTCACCGGGACGCCTCCATCACCGCCTGGAACGACTTCATGCACGGGAAGCAGTGCCGGTCCGTGGCATGCCGCCGGCGGGAGTCCTCGTCCTCGCGCTCCACTCCGCACAGCGTGGTCGTCCTGTCCGTGGTCAGGACGTGCCACACCGGCTCTCCCGAAGTGTCTGCACCGCACCACATCTCGTGCATTTCCAGCTCCCTCCGGGTAGGCATGGAGGCCGCTTCCATCTCAGCACGGCCCCCGGGGCGGCGGCCCGCCGGGACAGCCAAGCGGGTGACACGGTCCGAGGGGTGGCATATCCGGGGCCCGGGCCCGATGCTGGATACGTGAGGACGAAGGCCCCGATCGTGGTGCACCCGCCGCTCGGCACGGGCGGACGGCGCGTGACGATCCGCGGGGAGATCGTCGGGCTCGCGAACTCCGACCGCGACGTCGTGGAGTTCCTGCGGCGCGCCGGGCTTCCGGCGGGGGAGCGGCTGCTCGACGACCCCGCCTGGGTGAAGTGGGTCGGCGGCCGTGCGCACGTGTACGACGCGGCCTGATCGCCCGTCGCACTGACGGTCACCGTCGGCGCCGACTCCGACGGTGACCGCGCACCCTCGTATACCCCGGCTCTCCTGCCGCATGCGGGTCCTCTCACACCGCTGCGCGGCCCCTTCCACCAGGCCCGACTCGCTGCTCCCGGCCGGCACGCCGCCGTCTCGCACCGCGCCCGGCGGGCCTTGCGGGGGCGGGCGCGAGCCGGCCGGCGCACGAGACCGGTGATATTGCCGATCCCCCGCGATCCCTTCCTCTCCGACAGTGGCACCGCCAGCCCATCGGCGGCGCCCCCGGCCGGCGCACGGACGCAGCATGCGTGCCGCGCACGCATCCCGTCTCCCTGCCCGGCCGGCGGGCGGTCCGCTGTCACAGAGAGGACCACTCGTCGTGCAGCGATTCCCCCACAGCAGCAGCGGCCTTCGCAGCAGGATCTCCCGGCGGTTCGCCGGGCTCGCCGCCGCCACGGCCGCCGTCGTCGGCCTCACGACCCTCACCGGGCCCGGTGCCCAGGCCGCCGACAACCCCTACGAGCGCGGCCCGGCCCCGACCGAGTCCAGCATCGAGGCGGCACGCGGCCCGTACGCCGTGTCGCAGATCTCCGTCTCCTCGCTGGCCGTCAGGGGCTTCGGCGGGGGCACCATCTACTACCCGACCAGCACCGCCGACGGCACCTTCGGCGCGGTCGCCATCTCACCGGGCTTCACCGCCTACGAGTCGTCCATCGCCTGGCTCGGCCCGCGCCTGGCCTCCCAGGGCTTCGTCGTCTTCACCATCGACACCAACACCACCCTGGACCAGCCCGACTCCCGCGGCGACCAGTTGCTCGCCGCACTGGACTACCTCACCCAGAGCAGCGCGGTCCGCAACCGGATCGACAGCAGCCGGCTCGGCGTGATGGGCCACTCCATGGGCGGCGGCGGCAGCCTCGAGGCCGCCAAGGACCGGCCGTCCCTCAAGGCGGCCATCCCCATGACGCCGTGGAACCTCGACAAGACCTGGCCCGAACTGAGGACACCCACCCTGATCTTCGGCGCCGACCTCGACACCATCGCCCCCGTCGCCACCCACGCAGAGCCCTTCTACAACACGCTGCCGTCCTCGCTGGACCGGACGTACATCGAGCTGAACAACGCCACGCACTTCGCGCCCAACACGTCCAACACGACGATCGCGAAGTACAGCATCTCCTGGCTGAAGCGGTTCATCGACAACGACACCCGCTACGAGCAGTTCCTGTGCCCGCTGCCCCGGCCGAGCCTGACCATCGAGGAGGCCCGCGGCAACTGCCCGCACACCTCCTGACCCGAACAGCCGGGGGCGGTCCGTGCACGGCGCGGGCCGCCCCCGGCGCTTGTGCGCGTGCACCGCCGCGGGCGGGCCCGCTTGGGCGGCGGCACACACTTGGGCGGCCTCTTCGCGGCAAAAGCCCCTGGTGAGGCGGTGGTTGAAGGTTGTCCCGACAGTGGACGCGCGCCTTCCGCCTCTCGTTACGCCCCAGTAACGTCGCGGGAATGACCGGACAGACGACGGGACAGACGACGGGACTTTCGACACCGGGAACCGCCTCGCTCGCCCGCCGCACGGGATCACGGCGGCAGGCCCTCGCCGAGGTCCTGGACGGATCGGGCACCGGCGGGGTCCGAGTGGTGACCGGCGAGCCGGGCTGCGGCCGCACCGCCTTCCTCCGCTCCGCCGCCCGCTCCTTCACCGCCGGACCGGCACGCCTGGTCAGGGCCGACCCGGCTGGCTCCCGTCAGCGCCTCAGCGGTCTGCGCACCCTGCTCCGTGCGATCGGAGCCGACCCCGCCTGCGTACGCGACGACGGATCGGCGGGAGAGCGGCTGCTCGACGCGCTGCGCACAGCGGCCTCCGGGGCACCCCTGCTGATCTGCGCGGACGACGTGCACCTCTGGGACCCCGCCTCACGGACCGCCCTGGGCGGCGCCGCCCGGCGTGTGCAGGCGGAGCCCGGCGGGGTGGGGCTGCTGATGACCGTGCCCGGGCACCGGCCCGCAGGCCGGGAGTTCGCCGGCCTGCCCGTGCTGCGCCTCGGCCCGCTCGACGCGGGGGAGGCGTCCCGTCTGCTCGACGAGCTGACCGGCGGTGCGGTGGCGCCCGCGATACGCGACGAGTTGCTGCGTGAGGCCGAGGGCAACCCGGCGCTGCTGCGGGCCATGGCCCAGCGCCTGACCCCCGCCCAGCTCTCCGGGCACGCCCCGCTGCCGCGTCCCCTGGCCGACGCGGAGATCCTCACCACGCTGGTGGGCGGTCACCTGGCCGGACTGACCCGCGAGCAGGCCGATGTGTCGCTGACGCTGGCGGCGGCTCTGCGGGCCACGGGCGAGCCGGACGCGGAGGCGGATCTCGTGCGGCGTGCGACGGGCCGTCCCGACCCTGCGTCGGCGACGGCCACGGATCCAGCGGCCGGTGAGCAACCGGAGAACGCTGAGCTGCCGGAGACGCTCCTCGAGGCGGACGGGCGCATCCGCTTCCGCAGTGCGCTGATCGGGAGGGCGGTGTACGCCGCCGCCCCGCCCGAGCGGCGACGGGCCGCGCACCGGGCGCTGGCCGGTCTGTCGGCCGAGCCGCACGGCATCCCGGCCCTGCTGCACCGCTCGTGGTCCGTCCCGGAGCCCGCGTCCTCGCTCGCGGACGAGCTGGCCGGTGCCGCCGCCTCCGACGCCTCGGGCGCATCTCCCGCCCTTCGCAGCAGGGCCCGCGCGCGGGCGGCCGAGCTGACACCCGACCACGCCGAGCGCGCTCACCGGTACACCGCCGCGGCGGAGCTGGCGCTGCTCGCCGGCGACCCCGCGGAGGCCTTGCGGCTGCTCGACGCCGCCCGCAGCCCTGCCCTTCCCGTCGCCGTGCGCGGCCGCGCCGAGCTGCTGCGGGGGACCGTACTGCTGGGCGACGGTCCGGTGGACGACGCCCGGGAATCCTTCCTCCTCGCCGAGCGGCTGCTGTCCGCCGCCGGCCACCCCCAGGAGGCCGACACGGCCGGCCTCGGTGCGGCCAACGCGGCCTGGGCCGCCGGCGACCTGCCCGCCTGCCTCCTGGCCCTCACCCCCGAGGGCGCCGCGCCCCCGCTCCTGCGCGAGCACGAAGTCCCGGTCCCCGTGGGCCGTCTGGCGAGACCCGGCGCGGGACACAGCGGCACGTCGGATCACGGGTCCTCCCGCTTAGCCACCCGCCCCGGAGCCCGCACCCCCACTCCTCCCGGCCCCGCCCCGTGCCGCTCCGATTCCGCCGCTCACCTCCGCGATCACCTCGACGGCATGCGGGCCGTGCTGCTGGGGCGGTTCGATCTCGCCGGGGCCTCGCTGGGGCGGGTCGTCGAGCGGGGGCGGCCCGCCGACGAGCCGGAGCGGCTGCTGCGGGCGGCCGCTGCCGCGTTGATGCTGGGGGACGTCACGGGTGCCCGGCGGGCCGGGGCGCGGGCGCTGGCGGCGGTGCGCACGCTCGGGGCCGCGGCGCTCGAACCGCGGGCGCTGGAGTACCTGGCGTACGCGGAACTCCGTGCCGGGGAGCATCAGCTGGCGCGGACCCGGGCCGAAGAGGGGCTGCGCAGCGCGCGGCGGGCCGGCCAGCGCAACACCGAGGCCCACCATCACGCGGTGCTGGCGCTCGCCGCGTCGATCGAGGGCGAGAGGGACCTGGTCGCCGGGCATGTCGCCGCGGCGCTGGCGATCGCCCGGCGGCACGGGCTGGCGCAGGCCGCCACCCTCGCGCAGTGGGCGGCCGCCCGCGCCGACCTCGGTGCCGGCCGGCCCCGGGAGGCCGCCGACCGGCTCGGACCGCTGGTGCGCCCCGGTCCGCGCCGCGGCCACTTCGCGGTGTGGATGCTGGCCGTCCCCTGCTATGTGGAGGCCGCGGCCCTCGCCGGACGGCCGGAGCACGCTCGGACGGTGGTGGAGGACTTCGCCGTGTGGGCCGCCTGCGGCGCCGACCCGCAGGCCCCCGCCCAACTCCTGCGCTGCCGCGCCCTCCTGGCCGGCCCGGAGCGGGCCGACCTGCTGTACCGGCGGGCCCTGGACCGGCACGAGGAGAGCGCCGGTGACTTCGAACGCGCCCGGACCGCCCTGCTGTACGGCATGTGGCTGCGGCGCAGGCGGCGGCTGAGGGAGGCGCGGGAGCGGCTCGGGGAGGCGCTGATGGGGTTCGAACGCTGCGGTGCCCACCTGTGGGCGAGGCAGGCGGGCGCGGAGCTGCGGGCGGGCGGTGCGGCCCCGGCCGCCGGGACGGGGGAGACACCGGGCGCGGGGACGGCGGATCTGGGAGCGCTCACCCCGCAGCAGCTGCGCATCGCCCGGTACGTGGCCCAGGGCGCGACCAACCGGGAGGTGGCCCTGAGTCTGTCCGTGAGCACCCGCACGGTCGACTACCACCTGCGCAAGGTGTTCGCCGCCCTGGGGGTCCGCTCCCGGGTCGAGCTGGCCCGGCTGGTCGACCAGGCGGAAAAGACTGGTGCACGGCTCGAGCGGGCGGAAAAGACTGGTGCACGGCTCTAGGGACCGACCGGACGGTATGCCATCCTTCGGGGCAGGACGAGTCAGGTGGCGACCGGCCCACGGGCTCCGTGACCGGCAGGAGCCGGAGCGCGGACCGCCGGGGGCGCCGCCCGGGAAGCCGACCCTGGGGGAGATGCGCGATGCAACACGCCGTACGGCCACGGACCCTGCTTCGCCCCGGAGCCACGCCCGCGCCCGCGCGCCGCACCTCGCGCATGCGGTCGCTCATCGACGCCGAGGCGCTGCGCGTCCTGCACAGCGCCGCCCGCGCCCTGCTGAACGACCTGCCCCAGCTCACCGACCGGCTGGTGGCCGCACTGCAGGAGCAGGAGCCCGCCTACCGGGCGGCGGTGGAGTGCGACGCCACCGGCGTCTGGCAGGAGGCGCACCGCTCCCTGCGGCACAGCGTCTCCTCGCTGCTCGACCCGCGCGGCGCCCGGGACGCCGCACGCCGCTGCACCTGGCGCATCGGAGCCACCCGCGCCGAACAGGGCATGCCGCTGGACGCGCTGCTGCACGCCTTCCGGCTCGGCGGCTCGCTGGTGTGGCAGGGCCTGGTCGAGGAGACCTCACGGACCGCACCGGAGGACGTGCGGCTGCTGGTGCATGTCGCCTCCGACGTGTGGGACTTCGTCGACGACCACTGCACCCTCCTGGCGGACGCCTACCGGCAGACGGAGAGACAACTGGCCTGGAAACGGGAGAACAGAGTGCGGCTGCTGGCCGGGGCACTGCTGGACGGCACCAGCCGGATCGCCGACCTGCCGGAGGCGGCGCAGGCGCTGGGGCTGCCCGAGCAGGGCCGCTACGTGGTCGTGGCCGTCGCCGGTGGTGCCGGCGCACAACTGCTGGCCGAACCGGATGTGCGCGCGCACTGGCACCCGGGCGTGGACGCGGACTACGGCATCGTGCTCGTCGAGGAGGGCCGGGAGCCGCGGCTCGCCCCGGAGCAGGAGCGGGGGCCCGGTGCGCGGGTGGGGGTCAGCAGCGCCGTCGAGGGACTGGCCGCGGTCGGTGAGGCGCGCCGGCTGGCGGACACCGCGCTGGCGCTGTGCCCGGAGCAGGGAGGGGTGATCCGGCTGACCGAGCATCTGCCCGCCGCGCTGGTGGTCACCGCCCCGGAACTGGGCACCGCCCTCGCCGACCGCCTTCTCGGCCCGCTCGCCGGACTGGAACCGTCCGACGCGGAGGTGCTGCTGGACACCCTGGCCACCTGGCTCGCCTGCGACGGTTCGGCCCAGCGGGCGAGCCGCCGCCTGTACTGCCACCGCAACACCGTGCTCAACCGGCTGCGCCGCTACGAACAGCTGACGGGCCGCTCCCTGTCCCGCCCGTCCGACCTCGTCGAGGTGAGCCTCGCCCTGACGGCCCGGGGCCTTCTGCGCCCCTGACCCCGGGCGCCACGCGACCCGGCCGGACTCCGGCCGTGCGCCTCGGACCCCGGCCCGTCCCCGGTTCCTGCGCCCCGAACCCGGCCCCTGCGACTGGTTCCCCGGCCCGTCTCCGGCTCCTGCGTGTCGTTCCCCGGCCCGTCCCCGGTTCCTGCGTGTCGTTCCCGGCCCGCCGCTGAACCGGACCGTCAACAGCCCCCTGCGCGGCCGCCCGGGACGCCCCGTTCGCGGAATGCGCCGCTCCGCCCGCCTGGGCAGCCGCACAACCCCCGCACCCCGGCGTTGGTCGGGCGCAGCGAGCCGGGACCGCCGGGTGTACCGGACCGGTGGCCGCGTGCTGTCGTGAGCTGCCCTCCCACCGAACTCACCCCCGAAGTCGTGCCGTCGTGCGGCACGGCCCCGAGGAGCCGTGATGCCCGAAGCACCACCGGACGAGCCGTCCGCCCTGCACATCGAGGACGTCGATGTGACCTACGGGCGCGCCGTGTCCGCCCTGCGGTCCGTGTCCCTGACCGTGCCACCCGGATCCGTGGTGGCCCTGCTCGGCGCCAACGGGGCCGGCAAGACCACCCTGCTGCGCGCCGTCTCCGGGACACTGCGCCTGCACCGCGGCGCGGTCACCGCGGGCCGCATCCGCTACGGAGACACCGTGCTGGACGGCAAGGACCCCGTCGCCGCGGTGCGCGCCGGAGTCGTCCAGGTCCCGGAAGGGCGGCGGGTGTTCCCCGGGCTCAGCGTCGAGGAGAACCTCCGCAGCGGCGGGCTCGGCCTGGCCAGGCGAGGACGCGCCGAGGCACGGCAGGCGCGGGAGCGGGTCTTCAGCCTGTTCCCCCGGCTCGCCGAACGCACCCACCAGGCGGCCGGTCTGCTCTCCGGCGGAGAGCAGCAGATGCTTGCCATCGGCCGCGCCCTGATGGCCGCACCCCGGCTGCTGCTCCTGGACGAGCCGTCACTCGGCCTGGCACCGCAGATGGTGCACCGGATCGCCGAGGTGATCCGGGAGATCAACGCCCAGGGCACCGGCGTCCTGCTGGTCGAGCAGAACGCCGGCATGGCGCTCTCCCTCGCCGACCAGGCACACGTCCTCGAGGTCGGCGAGGTGCGCCTGTCCGGACCCGCGGCCGAACTCGCCCGCACCGACGCCGTACGCCGCCTCTACCTGGGGGAGACGGCCGAGGACGACCAGGGGGCCGCGTGAACGACCGCACCCGCAAAGCCCCGCCGGTGCTGCAGGTCCGGGACGTCACCGTGCGGTTCGCCGGGCTCACCGCCCTCGACGCCGTCTCCTTCACCGTCGCACCCGGCTCGCTGCACGCCGTCATCGGACCCAATGGAGCCGGGAAGTCGACCTGCTTCAACGTGCTCTCCGGCCTCACGCGCCCCGCCTCCGGCACGGTGACGCTCGGCGAGCGGGACCTGACCCGGCTCGCCCCGCACCGCATCGCCGCGCTCGGCGTGGCCCGGACCTTCCAGAACATCGTCACCACCCACGGCACGGTCGCCGACAACCTGATGCTCGGCCGCCACGCCAGGTCCCGGGCCGGCTTCGCCGCCAGCGCCCTGCGGCTGCCGGGCGCCGTGCGAGAACAGCGCGCACACCTGGCGAGGGCCCGCGAGATCGCCGAACTCACGGGCCTCGGGCCGCACTTCGACAGCCCCGTCCACCTGCTGTCGTACGGCGACCGCAAACGCGTGGAACTGGCCCGCGCGCTCTGCCTGGAGCCCCGTGTGCTGCTGCTCGACGAACCCGTCGCCGGGATGAACGCCGCCGAACGCGCCCGCACCGCCGCCGTCATCGGCACCCTGCGCGCCGAACTCGGCCTGAGCATCGTCCTGGTGGAGCACGACATGGGTCTGGTGATGCGGCTCGCCGACGAGGTCACCGTCCTGGACTTCGGCCGCACCATCGCCCACGGCACACCCGACGAGGTGCGCCGCGACCCGCAGGTGCTGCGCGCCTACCTCGGCACCGGAACCGAAGAGGAGGGCGCGGCATGACCGGCTTCCTGGACAACGTCCTCAACGGCCTCGCCCTGGGCGCGGTCTACGCACTGGTCGCCCTCGGCTTCGTGGTCATGTTCAAGGCCTCCGGCGTCCTCAACTTCGCCCACGGGTCCGTCCTGCTGCTCGGCGGCTACCTCATCGCCGTGCTCCACGACGACCTGGGCTTCGCCGGCGCGCTCGCCCTGGCCGTCCTGTCCACGGCCGCGCTCGCCGGCGCCCTCGACCGGTTCCTGCTGCAGCGCGCCGGACAGGACGAGCAGGCCGCCCACATCCAGACCATCGCCACCATCGGCATCGACATCCTGATCTTCACCGACCTGGCCCGCCGGATCGGCGGCGACCTGCTGAGCCTGGGCGACCCGTGGGGCGACGCGGTCACCGAACTCGGCCCGGTCACCGTCGCCGACAGCCGGCTCGCCGCGATCGCGGTGTCCACCGTGGTCATCGCCGCCGTGTTCGCCCTGTTCCGGTTCACGCCGTGGGGACTGTCCCTGCGCGCGGCGGCCGAGGACCTGGAGGCCGCGGCGCTGATGGGGGTCAGGCTGCGCCGGGTGCGCGCCCTGGCCTGGTGCCTGGCCGGCGGGCTCGCCGCGCTCGCCGCGGTGTTCCTCGCCGCGTTCCCGGCGCCCGGCCTGGAACGCACCACCGGCCAGATCGCCCTGCACGCCTTCCCCGCCGCGATCCTCGGCGGACTCGCCTCCCCGGTCGGCGCCCTGGCCGGCAGCCTGCTCATCGGGCTGACCGAGGCGCTGGTCGTCGGCTACGAGTCCGACCTGCACGTCCTCGGCGACGGCTTCGGCGAGGTCGCCCCCTACGCGGTGATGCTGCTCGTGCTCCTGGTGCGGCCCACCGGGCTGTTCGGCGCGAAGGGAGCGGCCCGTGTCTGAACGTCTCCTCGGCCTGCTCCGGGGCCGCCCCGCGCGGACGCTGCTGCTCGCCGTCCTGCTGTGCCTGCCGCCCTTCTACCTGGACGCCTTCTGGCTGCGCATCGGCCTGTTCTCCATGGCCGCGGCGATCGGCGCCGTCGGGCTCTCCCTGCTCAGCGGCACCGCCGGCCAGCTCTCCCTCGGCCATGCCTTCTTCCTCGCCATCGGCGCCTACGGCTACTCCTACCTGGCGTCCGACCCCGGACCCGGACTGCCGCCGGCCCTCGCCGCCTGCTGCGCGGTACTGCTCGCCGGGGCGGCGGGAGGGCTGTTCAGTCCCGTCGCCGGCCGGGTCAAGGGCATCTACCTGGGCATCGCCACGCTCGCCCTGGTGTTCCTCGGCCACCATGTGCTGCTCACCTGGGACTCGGTCACCGGCGGCTTCAACGGCCGTTCGGTGCCGCCGCTCACCCTCGGCGGGTTCACCTTCGCCGCCTCGGATCCGGAACTCGTCGTGCTGGGCGTGCCGTTCGGCGCCGAGGAACGCCTGTGGTACCTGGGCCTGGCGCTGTTCGCGTTCACCTGGTTCACCGCCGGGGGCCTGCTGCGCGGGCGTCCGGGACGCGCGCTCGCCGCCCTGCGGGACAGTGAGACCGCGGCCGCGGTGATGGGCGTGGACGTCGCCCGCCACCGCGCGGCGGCCTTCGTGGTGTCCTCCATGTACGCCGGTCTCGCGGGCGTGCTCCTGGCGCTCGCCTTCCGCCGGGTGGTGCCCGACTACTTCTCGCTCGCCCTGTCCATCGACTACCTCGCCATGATCGTCATCGGCGGGCTCGGCTCGGTCGCCGGAGCCACCGCGGGCGCCGTGTTCGTCACCGCGCTTCCGCTGCTGATGACCCGGTACGCCGACCAGCTGCCCCTGGTGACCGCCCCCGGCTCGGCCGAGGGCTCCCTCGGCCCCACCGAGGCCGCCCGCTACCTCTACGGCGCCGCGATCGTCCTCGTCCTGCTGTACGCCCCCGACGGTCTGCACGGACTGGCCCGCCGGGCCCGCGCCCGCCTGGCACGCCGCAGGACCCCGTCCGGCGGTCGGAACCCCGCGGCCTCCGCATCCGCCACCTCTGCCCCCTCGTCCGCCTCCCCGTTCTCCCCGGCCGAGCCGGCCGCAGCTGCCCCACGATCCAAGGAGCACACCCCGTGAACACCACGACCCCCAGGCCCCGCACCCGGCGCCGCACCTCGGGAACCGTCCTCGCCGGCGCCCTCGCCCTGCTGCTCGCGGTCTGCGGATGCAGCTCCAAGGCCGACGGCGGTGACCAGGGCGGCGACGCCGCCGACGGCGTCCGCACCGGGCCCGGCGTCAGCGCCGACACCATCAGGCTGGGCGCCCTCACCGACCTCACCGGCCCCTACGCCACCCTCGGCAAGTCCATCGTGCAGGCCCAGCAGATGTGGGCCGACGAGGTCAACGCCAAGGGCGGCATCTGCGACCGGAAGATCGAGATCGTCGTCAAGGACCACGGCTACGACGTGCAGAAGGCGGTCACCGCCTACGCCGACATCTCCGCGGACATCGTCGCCATGCCGCAGGTCATCGGTTCCCCCGTGGTGTCCGCGCTGCTCGACGACATCGAGCGCGACAAGGTGCTCACCTTCCCGCAGGCCTGGGCCGCCTCCCTGCTCGGCAAGGACTCCGTGCAGGTGATCGGCACCACCTACGACATCGACATGATCGCCGCCGTCGACTTCCTCACCCGCACCAAGGGGCTGAAGAAGGGCGACAGGATCGGGCACGTCTACTTCGAGGGCGACTACGGCGCCAACGCCTTGGAGGGCTCCACCTGGGCGGCGAAGAAGGCCGGCCTGACGGTGGTGGGCCAGAAGATCCAGGCCACCGACACCGACCTGTCCGCGCAGGTCTCCGCGCTGCGCAAGGAGGGAGTCAAGGCCGTCCTGATCAGCGCCGGACCCGCCCAGACCGCCTCCCTGGTCGGTGTCGCCGCCTCCCGCGGCCTGCGGGTCCCCGTCGTCAGCAGCGCCCCCGGCTTCGCGCCCCAGCTGATGAAGACGCCCGCCGCGCCCGCGCTGGCGAAGCTGCTGCACATCGTGAGCGCCGCACCCGCGGTCAGCTCCGACCTGCCCGGGGTGCAGCGGATGGTGAAGGAGTACCGGAAGAGGTACCCGGACTCGCCCGTCGACTCCGGCGTGCTCTCCGGCTACAACGCGGCGCAGCTGATGGGCGCCGACCTGGAGAAGGCCTGCAAGCAGGGCGGACTGAGCCGCGAGGACGTGGTGAAGGCGCACCGCTCGCAGAAGAACGCGGACACCGGGCTCGGCACCCCGCAGGACTTCTCGGACGTCGACCGCCCGGCGAGCGTCGAGACGTACGTCCTCAAGCCGGACGCCAAGGCGGTGGGCGCCGTGGTGAACGCGGAGGACGCGCACGCCGCACCGGGCGTGCAGGAGTATCTGTCCGCCCGCTGACCCGCTGACCCGCTGACCCGCTGACCCGCCGACCCGTGGCCGGGGTGTCGCCCTGCGCGGCACCCCGTGCGCGGCCCGTCACCGGGCGTGCGGGGTCAGGGCACGACTTCGGGATCGCGGTCGGAGGCCGGCCAGACGTAGGGCAGGTCGTCCGGCACGTCCGGAAAGTGCCCGGCGTAGGTGTCCGGGTCCTTGCGGAGCAGGGCCGAGCGGTGACTGCGGTGGAAGGACTCGTCCCCCAGCCACGGCGGCAGCTCACCGGCCCGCGCCAGCTCCCGCTGGTCACGCACCCGGATGCCGGGCCGGGCCGCGGCGAGGTCGGCGACCAGCGTGGCCGCGCAGCTGTCCTGGTGTCCCTGCTCGCGCCAGATGCGGCAGACCTCGAGCCCGTAGCGCACCAGGGCCTCCTCGTATCCGGTCCACATGCGCACCGCCGGATGGCGGCGCCAGCCGTAGCCGGGCACGATCAGGCCGCGCAGCACCTGGATCGCCTCGACGCGCTGCTTGCCGAGCCGGCGCCGGTCGAGGACCAGCGCCGACTCGGCGAAACCGGGATACGGCAGGAATGTCTGCATGGGACGATCCGTGTTCCCCGTCCGCCCGGGCGCACACCCGCCCGGGCCGGCGCGCCGCACACACCGTGCGGGCCGGGCCGCGGCACGTCCCGCACGCGTCAGCCCAGGGTGCCCAGGCGGGCCTCGCGCCACAGGTCGACGCCGCCGTCGGTGGCGTACTTGTCGATCTCGGCCAGCTCCTCGGCGGTGAAGTCGAGGTTCTCCAGCGCGGCCACGTTCTGCTCCAGCTGCTCGGTGCGCGAGGCGCCGATCACCAGCGAGGTGACCCGCGGGTCGCGGAGCGCCCAGGCCAGCGCCATCTGCGCCAGGCTCTGCCCGCGCCGGGCCGCGATGTCGTTCAGGGCGCGCAGCCGCTGCCGCATGTCCTCGGTGAGCCACCCCGGGTCGAGCGACTTGCCCTGCGCCGCCCGCGAGTCCTGCGGGATGCCCTCCAGGTAGCGGTCGGTCAGCAGGCCCTGGGCGAGCGCGGTGAAGCCGATGACGCCGAAGCCCTCCTCCTGGGCGACGTCGAGCAGGCCCTCGGTCTCGATCCAGCGGTTCAGCATGTTGTACGACGGCTGGTGGATCAGCAGCGGTGTGCCCAGGTCGCGCAGGATCGCCGCGGCCTCACGGGTGCGCTCGGCGTCGTAGGAGGAGATGCCCACGTACAGCGCCTTGCCCTGGCGGACGGCCGTGTCCAGCGCGCCCATGGTCTCCTCCAGGGGCGTGGTGGCGTCCAGGCGGTGCGAGTAGAAGATGTCGACGTACTCCAGTCCCATCCGCTTCAGGGACTGGTCCAGCGAGGCCAGCAGGTACTTGCGGGAGCCGCCGCCCTGGCCGTAGGGGCCGGGCCACATGTCCCAGCCCGCCTTGGTGGAGATCACCAGCTCGTCGCGGTAGGGGGCCAGGTCCTGCTTCATCAGACGGCCGAAGTTGATCTCCGCGGCGCCGTAGGGCGGGCCGTAGTTGTTGGCCAGGTCGTGGTGGGTGATGCCGAGGTCGAACGCGCGCAGGGCGATCTCGCGCTGCGTCTCGAACGGCCGGTCGTCGCCGAAGTTGTGCCAGTAGCCGAGGGACAGCAGGGGCAGGTCGAGTCCCGAGCGGCCGGTCCGGCGGTAGCGCATGGGGCCGTCGTAGCGCTCGGGGCGGGCGACGTGGTTCATCGTGTTCGGTCTCCGTGGTGCGGTTCGGGGTGTCCCGTGGGATCGTGTGTGACCCTGGCCCCACAGTGCCCCCACATGATCAGGAAGTCCAACCGATCCTTCCCATGAGATTCAGCAGCGCCGCTTCTGAATCAGTGCCGCCTCCCATCGCTGCGGACCGGAATGACGGATTGCCGGTCCCTCCGCACGGGCACGGACGCAGCGAGTGGCATGAGCACGACTGCCCTTCCCCACAGGAGGTCGATCATGCGGATCCGTTCCCTGACCTGCGGTCTTGCCGCGGCGGCGATGGTGTCGCTGCCACTGGCGGGCGGCCCCGCCGTGGCCGTTGGACCCGGCGCGGCGCCCCAGGCCGCCCCCGCCGCCCGGGTGCTCACCTACGACGCGAGCGGTGCCGCGGAGTTCCGCTCCGCGGTGGACCGGGGCGCCGCCGCCTGGAACGAGAGCGTCGACTCGGTCGAACTGCGCCCGGCTGCCTCCGGGCAGCGCGCGGACATACGCGTCCTCGCCGACAACGGCTGGCCGCGCGCCGTCCCCGGCTCCCTGGGCACCGGCACCGTCTACATCGGCCGCCAGGCCGTGGAGCAGGGCTACCACACGGTCCGCATCTCGGCCCACGAGCTGGGTCACATCCTGGGCCTGCCCGACCGCAAGCCCGGCCCCTGCTCCAGCCTGATGTCCGGTGCCAGCCCGGGCCCCGGCTGCACCAACGTGCATCCGGACGCCTCGGAGCGTGCCGAGGTCGAGGACAACTTCAGCGGTGCCGCCCGCACCGCCCCGGCGGCCGGCGCGCTCGCCGGCGCGGCCCTGGACTGACGGCCGCCCCACCGCGGCCCGGACCGGCCGGGCCGCCCGCGCACGGGAGGCCGCCCGGCCGGACGAGGAGGCCCGCCCCGCGTGTCGCGTGGGGCGCGCCTCCCGCGCCTGCCGGCGGCCCGGTGAGGGCAGGGGCCGTGCGGGGTCAGGGCTGATACGGCATCGTGCGGCAGTTGGAGGTGGCCGGTTCGCCCCTGAGCCGGGCCGTGAGCCACGAGATGGCGTCGCCCTGGTCGGTGAGCAGCGGGGCCAGGTGATTGGTGAGGATCTTGTCGCCGAGGTTCGGCAGCCGGACCGCCTTGTAGGTGACGTCCGCGCCCCGCTTGCACCAGTCCACCGCGAGCCGGCGCGCCTGGGCGTGCGGAACGATGTCGTCCTGGACGCCCGTGACCAGCCGGACGGGGCCCGTGGGCCGCAGGGTGCCGAGGCGCTGCTCATCGAGGACCGCCTGGGCGCGCGGCTCGCCGGCGATGACTTCGGCGACCGACTTGCCGCTCGTGGTCCACTTGGTGCTCTTGGTGAAGCCGTAGCCGAAAACGGCGTCCCCGACGCAGGTGGTGGCGATGTCCTTCAGCGCGGCCCGGCCGGTGGCGTTGACATGCCGTTCGGCGACCTCGCGCATGTCGGGATAGGCCTGCACGAAGCCGTTGATCGACCAGCCGAGCGCGGCCGCCAGCGCGCTGCCGTCGATGCCCTTCATCACCTCGGTCAGATCGGCGGGCGGCGCACCGCTGTAGGTGCCGGCCAGCTCGATCTCGGGGGCGTAGGTGCGGTGCAGCTCGGCGGCGGAGGCGCTGGCGCCGCCGCCCTGGCTGTAGCCGTACAGGCCCACCCGCGAGGCGGCCGTAACGGAGGCGCCGGGCACCGAGCGTGCGGCCCGGGCGGCGTCGAGCATGGCGCGGCCCTGGTCGACGCGGTTGACGTAGGTGTGCACCCGGTCGGTGGCGCCGAGGCCCACGTAGTCCGTGACGACGACGGCCGCCCCGGTGGCCAGGATGCGGTAGATCGCCAGGTTCTCGTAGGCGACGGACACGGTCTGCCCGTTGAGCGTGAGCGGGTGCTGCAGCGCGAGCGAGGGTGCGCACTGGTCACCCTGGCCCATGGTGCCCGAGCCGACCACCACCAGCGGGCGGGGGCCGCCGCCCTTCCAGCGCGCCGTCGGCTCGATGTAGGCGCCGGTCACCGCGACCCGTTCACCGGTCGAGGCGGTGGAGGTGTACATCAGGCGGGTCGCCGTCCCCGGCAGCGGGCGGCCGTCGAGGCCCGGCAGGCTCAGGCCCAGCGGCAGCGGCTCGTGCCGGACCAGGACGCCGTTGCCGGAGGGGAGGCCGGCGGGCGGGGTGTAGAAGGCGGGGATGGTCACGCCCCGGGAGACCACCGGATCGCTCGCGGCGGCGGCCGGGGCGGTGGCGCAGACACAGGCGGTCGTGGCGACGACGGTGGTCAGCACGGTGCTGATGCGGCTCACGGCTCACTCCTCGCTCTGCTCAGGAAGGTGAACCGGAAACTAGCACTGCTCACTTACCGCCGGTAACACCCGTGTGAGTTACGGCGCGGTAACTCTTTGCGGGGTGAACGGTCCCCGGCGTCCCGCGCACACGGAGGCGGAAGCGGGCCCCGCCGTCGCGTCGGCGGGGCCCGCTCGAGGGCCGGAGGTGTCCGGTGCGGTGCGATCAGGCGGTGTGCAGGGTCAGCCCGTAGCGTCCGAGGATCTCGTTGACCGGCTGGAACCAGGTCTCGCCGCCGCCGGAGCAGTTGCCCCAGCCGCCCGAGGTGACGCCCTGGGCCTGGTCACCACTGATGAACGAGCCGCCCGAGTCGCCCGGTTCGGCGCACACGCTCGTCTTGGTCATCTGGTGCACCGCCCCCTGGGCGTAGTTCACCGTCTCGTTCTTGGCCAGCACGGTGCCGCAGTGCCAGTGGGTGGTCGAACCCGAGCGGCAGATCGAGGCGCCGACCGGTGCCTCGGCCGAGCCGCGCACCAGCTGGTCCGGGACGGTGCCCCAGCCGAGCACCACCGGGACCGTCCACCAGCCGCTGCCCACGTTGACCCAGGCGTAGTCGTTGTCCGGGAAGGACGAGCCCTGGAAGTCGCCGATGTACGAGCCGTCCCAGCCGCGCACGGCGGCGCCCGCGCCTCCGCAGTGCCCTGCGGTCACGAAGCCGCCGTGCACCGAGAAGCCGATGGAGCAGCGGACGTTGCCGGTGTAGTACGGGTCGCCGCCCACGGTGCCCGCCGCGAGGGTGCGGGCGGCGGCCGGCACGGTGCGCACGGTGACCGGTCCGGCCTCGCGCGCCGCGGCGAGGAATCTGCGGACATCGTTGTCGGAGCGCTTGTTCTTCACGACGTTGACGACCACCGCGTTGGCGGCCGGGTCGACGGACCAGCTGCTCACGCCCGCGGGGGCGTCGAGGCGGTCGATGCGAGCGCGAGTGGCGTCCAGGGTGCGCGCGCTGTGCTCCACGGTGCGCACGGTGACGCCGGAGGAGCGGAGTCTGCGTACCGTCGCCTCGCCGGCGTCCTCGGTGACGGCGACGGTCAGTCTCCCGGTCCGGGCGTCGAACCAGTCGCCGCCGTAGGCGGAACCGGCGGTCCTGCGGGCCTTCGGGGCGAGTTCGGTGGCGCGGCGCTCGTCGGCCAGGCGCTCCTCGGCCTCGGTGCGGGTCAGGCCGAGGTCGCGCTGCATCGCCTCGACGAGGCCGGCGGAGGCGACGGGGGAGGAGGTGGGGGAGTCGGCCGCGTCCTGCGCGGAGGCGGGCAGGGTGCCCGCCGCGGTCCAGCTGCCGAGCAGCAGGAGGGCCGCCACGCAGGCATGCGTGAGTCTGGTGCGTCTCATGGAAGAAGCCCTTCGTCGTTCCAGCGAGGTGGGGTGGAACAACCGAGGTCTGAGAGCGCTCTCACTCGAGTGGGGCAGAGCGTAGCGGCTCTGCGTCGTCAGGTCCATGCCAATGAAGGGCTGAATGTTCCGGAGGGACGGGGCGGTTGTGTCCGCTCACGTCCGCTGCCCGCTCATCTCGCCCGCGCGGCGAGCCGTTTCGCCTCCCGGGCGGCCTCCTTCGCCTCCCGCACGGCGCGGTCCAGGGCGTCTGCGGCCGCACGCGCCTGCCGCTCCGCCTCACGCCGCTCGTGCTCGGCCCGCTCCAGCTCCGCACGCGCCGCACCGAGGTGCTCCTCCAGGTCGGCCACGCGCCGCTCTGCCTCACCGCACCGCTCCCGCGCCTGCTCCGCGGCCGTCTCGGCCGCCGCATGCTCGTCGCGCCGTTCCCGCGCGCGCTCCTCGGCGGCCTCGGCCGTCTCGGCCGCCGCGCGGGCCTGCTCCTGGCGCCGTCTGCGCCGCTCGGCCAGCTCGTCCCGCTTCGCTGCCGGGGAAGCGGTGCTCTCCGACGGGGACTGGGACGGCCCGGACGGGCGCCGTTCCGAGCGCTTCGAGGTGGCGGCCCTGCCCGTGCCGCCCCCGGTGACGGCGAACTCCGCGGGCGGGGTGAGCGCGGTCTCCAGACGGCCCTGCGCCCAGCGGTCGGCGGCCTGCGGATCGGCCAGCACGGCCCGCAGCGTCTCCTCCAGGTCCCGCTGCACCGAGTCCGACAGCGGGTGCCCCGCGTCCCTGGCCAGCCCCGCCGCCTGCCGGGACAGCTCGGCGACGATACGCCGCCGCTGCGCCGACAGCTCCCTCAGCCCGGCCGGATCCAGGGTGCTGAAGGCCTCGCGCAGGGCCCGCCCCAGCTCCAGGAACTGCTCCGCCTCCTCGGGCCGCGAGCGGCGCAGCAGGTTCGCCGCCCAGGCGGCGAGGGTGGGCCGGCGGGCCGCCCGGATGCGCCGGGCGTCGTCGGCCCGCCCGGCCGACCGGGCCTCGGCGGCCCGCTGCTCCCGCCGGGGCACGAAGCCGGACGGCGGCAGCGCGTACAGCTCGTCGAGCACTGCCTCGACGTCGTCCTCCGCCGCGCCCTTCGCGCCCTGCCGACCGCCTCTGCGCCCCATGATCCCCAGACTCCACCGAGCGGGGCCCCGCCGCACGCCGGGCAGCCCACGCCGGGCTGCGCTCGTGCCGGTGGTACTCCCGTCGTGGCCGGCCCCTTCCGTCTGGCAGATGCCCGCGCGCCGGACTCCGCCGGGCCCGCTGAACGGGCGCCGCCGGAAGCCACGAGATCCGGAAAGAGGGGTCAGGACCGTGAGATGCGGACGCCCGCGAAGGACAGCTCCGGCGCCGGCCCTACAGCCGCTCTCCCGCCACCTCGTCCTCGTCCGGCTCCGTTCCCTCCCGGCCCG
The DNA here is from genome assembly GCF_012034205.1 of Streptomyces composti. Classification (GTDB taxonomy): domain Bacteria; phylum Actinomycetota; class Actinomycetes; order Streptomycetales; family Streptomycetaceae; genus Streptomyces; species Streptomyces composti. The sequence continues at coordinate 112,116 of NZ_JAATEM010000020.1, read as the reverse complement.
CCCGGGCGCGGTGGAGGCGCAGCCGGTCGAGGCGGGCGATGACGGGGGAGGCGGAGACACCGTGCAGGGCCACGGAGGTCAGCACCACGAAGGCCACCACGGCCCACAGCTCCTCGGCCGCCACCCCGAAGCCATGGGTGCCGAGGGCGTGGGCGAGGTAGAACAGCGAGCCGATGCCCCGGATGCCGAAGAGGGCGATGACCGCCCGCTCGCGGAAACCGGCCGCCGTGCCCCACTGGGCGCACCAGCCCGCCAGGGGCCGTACCACGCACAGCAGCAGCACTCCGACGGCCGCACCCTGCCAGGTCAGCGGCATCAGACCGCCCTGTGCGACGAACACCCCCAGCAGGAACAGCAGCCCGGCCGTCAGCAGCCGTTCCACCTGCTCCACGAAGTCGTGGAGCACCATGTGGTAGCCGTGGGCGTGCTCGGCCGCGCGGATGCGGTAGGCGGTGACGAAGACGGCCAGGAAGCCGTAGCCGTGCACCAGTTCGGTGACCCCGTAGGCCAGGAAGGTCGCGCCCACCGCGACGAAGCCCTCGCTGTGCTCGGACAGCCGCAGAGCCTGCTTGCCGGCCCGGAAGAACAGCCAGCCGAGCAGAGCGCCCAGGGCGAGACCCGCGGCGATGCCGGCCGCGGTCTTGTAGAGCACGTCCGTCAGGACCCAGTGGGTGAGCTCGCCCCCGGTCACGGTGCCGCCCGCTGCGGCCAGCGCGGCGGCGCCGAGCACGAAGGGGAAGGCGAGCCCGTCGTTCAGCCCCGCCTCGCTGGTCAGCGCGAAGCGCACCTCGTCCTCGTCGTGCTCGGAGTCGGTCGGGGCGCCCACACGCACCTCGGAGGCGAGGACCGGGTCCGTGGGCGCGAGCACCGCGGCCAGCAGCAGCGCTGCGGCCACCGGCCAGTCCAGCAGTCCCCGGGCGAGCGCGGCCACGGCCGCGACCGTCAGCGGCATGGTGATCCCCAGCTGCCGCCAGGTGGCCCGCCAGCGCAGCCGGCCGAAGGGCCGGTTCAGGGCGAGTCCGGCACCCATCAGCGACACGATCACGCACACCTCGGTGAGGTGCTCCACCCACACCCGGTCGGCCACCGGGTCGATCTCCGGCAGGGGCACCCCCGGCAGCAGCTGGATGCCGACACCGCAGAGCAGGAACACCAGGGGCAGGGACAGCGGGCGTCCCGCCACCAGCCGGGGCACCACGGCCGCCGCGAGGGCACCGAGACCGATCAGGGCGAAGAGAAAGTCAGGCATGGTCACGGTTCCCATGTGCCCTGGCCCGCCGCCGGCACGCGAGGGTGCGACGGGAATCCTCGCGGCACCCGGACGTGCCGTGCGGAAGCAGGGGATCCGGTGTGAGACATGAGGTCCCGGAGGACCATCGAGCCCAGGGCGGGGGGAGTGGGCCGCGTTGCGGGGTCCGGGCCTTGACGGGGCGGGACACGCTCGGCGGTACTGGAAGGCGCGCCGGGTTCGTCGGGGGGCTCGCCCGGCGCGAGGACGGCCTCGTCACCCCCCTCTGGAGGTGACCGTGCGGCGACGACGGGCAGCGGCGGTGGTGCTGCTGGCCTCGGTGGTGCTCCTGTTCCTCCGACTCCCGGCGCCCGCCACGGCCGACGCCGGCCCCGCGTCCGCCGCCCAGACCCGGACGGCTCCACGGGAGGCGCTGCCCGAGGGCGCCGGTACGCCCGCCCCCGGCGAGCCGGACGCCGCCGCTCACCGCCCCGTCGCCCGGTCCGCGCGGACCGCCGCCGTCACCGCGGTCCCCCGCCCGGCCGAGGGCTCCCGCCACTTCACCGGCGGCACTCCCGCCGGCCGGTCCGCCGCCGTACCGTCCGCCGGAGACCCACCACGCCCCGCACCGGGCGGGACGGCCCGCGCCGCCGTCGTGCTGCAGACCTTCCGCTGCTGAGCGGACAGGTCCTGGCGGCGCGCCCCCGGCGCCTGCCTCCGTACCCCGGCCACCTCCCACACCACCCAGGAGACCCGCATGCCTGACAAGGGTGTCGTCATCGTGCGTCCCGACGAACTGGGCCCCGCCGAACACAAGACGTGGAGACTTCTGCGGGCCGAGGGCGACGCTCCCGAGAACCCGTTCCTCGACCCGGTGTTCGCCACCGCGGTCGGCCGGGTCCGGCCCCAGGCCCGCGTGGCCGTGCTGCAGCAGGACGGCACACCGGTGGGCTTCTTCCCCTACGAGAAGGGCCCGTTGGGCCACGGCAGGGCCATCGGCCTTGGGGTGTCGGACAGCCAGGGCGCCGTACTGCGCCCCGGCATCCGTCTCGACCCGCGCCGGCTGCTCGCCGCCTGCGGCCTGGCGTCCTGGGAGTTCGACAACCTGGAGGCGGGGCAGCGTCCCTTCCTCCCGCACGCCGCCGAGGCGCTCGCCGACCCGGTGATCGACCTCGACGAGGGCTACGAGCAGTACGCGGCCCGGCTGCGCCGCACGTCCTCCGGCTTCCTCCGCCAGACCCGGGCCAAGGAACGCCGGCTCGCCCGGCAGACCGGCGAGGTGCGGTTCGAGTACGACTGCCGTGACCCGGACGCGCTGCGCGCGCTCAAACGGTGGAAGTCCGCCCAGTACCGGCGCACCGGCCGCCGGGACCGGTTCGCCCAGCCGTGGATCAACGGGCTGGTGGACCTGCTGGCGCACGGCGACGCCCCCGACTGCCGCGGGCTGCTCTCCGTCCTGTACGCGGGGGACCGGCCGGTGGCCGCCCACTTCGGACTGCGCTCGCCGACGGTGCTCTCCTGGTGGTTCCCCGCCTACGACCGCGACCACGGCAGGCACTCGCCCGGCTCGATCCTGCTGCTGCACCTGCTCAGGGCGGCCGCCGCGGACGGCGTCCGGATGGTCGACCTGGGCAGCGGTCCCGCCCGCTACAAGGACACCCTCAAGACCCGTGAGCTGCGCGTGTACGAGGGCGCGGTGATCCGGCCGGGGCCGGCCGGCGCCGTCTGCTGGCTGGGCAGGGAACCGGCGCGGGCGGCCCGCCGCGTGGTGCGCAGCCACCCCCGGCTCGCCCGCCTGGCCCGGCGGACGCTGGAGCAGGCCGGCCGGCTGCGAACGGGCTGATCACCGCGGAGCAGCCGGGCGGGCGGCGCGTACGCCCAGCCCGGTACGCGGGGTTACTCCCGCCGCCGGACGCCTGCGGCGCGCCCGCCCGGCACGGTGGTGCACATGAAGCCACTGACCGAACCGAAGCAGTCTCCGCAGGCGCGGACGTCCGCCGGGCCGAGGCTCGGCCGCCGGGCGCGCCGCACCTTCCTCGTGGTGCACGTCGTGGCCGCGGCGGCCTGGCTCGGGCTCACGCTCGGCCTGCTGGCCCTCGGCATCACCGCGGCCACCACCCGCGGTCCGGCCATGACCGAGGCGGCGCTGCGGGCGATGAAGCTGTTCGCCGACTGGCTGCTGCTGCCGCTGGCCCTGCTGACCCTGGCCAGCGGCCTGGTGCTCGCACTCGGCACGTCGTGGGGCCTGGCCCGGTACCGCTGGGTCTGCACCAAGTTCTGGCTGACGCTGGGCACCACCACCGCGACGGTCTTCGCACTGCGGCCGGGGGTGAACTCCGCGGTGGCGGCGGTCGCCGCCGGGCAGCCGCTGCCGGACGCCGGCGACGTCCTGTTCGGGCCTGCCGTATCGCTGTCGGCGTACGTGTTCATGACGGTGATCTCCGTCCTGAAGCCCTGGGGCCCGACCCGCCGCGGCCGCCGGCTGCGCGCCGCCGCCACGGCCCGCCGGCCTCGGAGGACGGTCCCGGCCGCCTGAGCCTGCGGAACTTCGAGGACGCCGGAGAGGGGGCGGGGCGGCCGGATGCGAACCGGCGTCCTCCGGGCTGCAGTCACGGCGCACTGCCTCCCGGCCACGACCCCGCCCCTGGCCGGCGACCGTACTCCCCGGGGAGTACGGGAGTTGTCACAGCGTCCGCTGCAGACGCTCCGCCGCCAGCTTCACGAAGCGGCCCGGGTCCTTGGGCCGGCCGCCCTCGGCCACCACGGCCAGGGCGTGCAGCAGCTCGGTGGTCTCGGCCAGTTCCGCCTTGTCCTCGCGCTCCTTGAAGGCGCGGTTGAGGCCCTTCACCAGCTCGTGGTCCGGGTTGAGCTCCAGGATGCGCTTGGTGTGCGGTACCTCCTGGCCCATGGCCCGGTACATGCTCTCCAGCGCCGGGGTGAGGTCGTCGGCGTCGGCGACCAGGCAGGCCGGGGACACCGTCAGACGCGACGAGAGGCGCACCTCCTTGATGTCCTCCTCCAGCTGCTCCCGCATCCAGCCGAGCAGGCCCTCGTACTCCTCGGCCCGCTTCTCCCGCTCGCTGTCCTTCTTCTCGTCGTCCTCGGAGCCGAGGTCGATCTCGCCCTTGGCGACGGAGCGCAGCCGCTTGCCCTCGAACTCGCCCACCGCGTCGACCCAGACCTCGTCCACCGGGTCGGTGAGCAGCAGCACCTCGACGCCGCGCTCGCGGAAGGCCTCCATGTGCGGGGAGTTGTCGATGGTCTGCCGGGACTCACCGGTGACGTAGTAGATGTCCTTCTGGCCGTCCGGCATCCGCTCCACGTACTGCTTGAGCGTGACCGTGCGGTCCTCGGACCTGGTGGTGGCGAACGAGCAGACGGCGAGCAGCGCGTCGCGGTTGTCCGGGTCGACGACCAGGCCCTCCTTGAGGACCGCGCCGAACTCCCGCCAGAAGGCGGCGTACTTCTCGGCGTCGTTCGCCATCATGCTCTTGACCGAGGAGAGCACCTTCTTGGTCAGCCGGCGCTGCATCATCCGGATGTGCCGGTCCTGCTGCAGGATCTCGCGGGAGACGTTCAGCGAGAGGTCCTGCGCGTCCACCACGCCCTTGACGAAGCGCAGGTACGGCGGCAGCAGCTCCTCGCAGTCGTCCATGATGAAGACGCGCTTCACATACAGCTGGACGCCGCGCTTGAAATTCTGCGTGAACAGGTCGTGCGGGGCGTGCGCGGGGAGGAACAGCAGGGCCTGGTACTCGAAGGTGCCCTCGGCCTGCAGCTGGATGATGTCCAGCGGGTCGCGCCAGTCGTGGCTGATGTGCTTGTAGAGCTCGTGGTACTCCTCGTCGGACACCTCGTCGCGGGAGCGGGCCCACAGGGCCTTCATCGAGTTGAGCGTCTCGGGTTCCGCGTCCTTGTCTCCCTCGCGCTTCTCGCCCACCAGCCGGATCGGCCAGGTGATGAAGTCGGAGTAGTGCTTGACGATCTCCTTCAGCTTCCACACCGACGTGTAGTCGTGCAGCTGGTTGTCCGGGTCGGCCGGCTTCAGGTGCAGGACGACCGAGGTGCCCTGCGGGACGTCGTCCACCTTCTCCAGGGTGTAGGTGCCCTCGCCGCGCGACTGCCAGCGGGTGCCCTGCTGCTCGCCGGCCCGCCGGGTCACCAGCGTGACCTCGTCCGCCACCATGAAGGCGGAGTAGAAGCCCACACCGAACTGGCCGATCAGCCCCTCGGCGTTCGCGGAGTCCTTCGCCTCCTTCAGCTCCCGCAGGAACTCGGCGGTGCCCGAGTTGGCGATGGTGCCGATGAGGTCGCCGACCTCGTCGTAGGACATGCCGATGCCGTTGTCCCGCACGGTGAGGGTGCGGGCGTCCTTGTCGACCTCGAGCTCGATGTGCAGGTCGGACACATCGGCGTCGAGCGAGTCGTCCCGCAGTTTGGCCAGCCGCAGCTTGTCGAGCGCGTCGGAGGCGTTGGAGACGAGCTCGCGGAGGAAGACGTCCTTGTTCGAGTAGACCGAGTGGATCATCAGCTGGAGCAGCTGACGGGCCTCTACCTGGAACTCAAACGTTTCGGTCGGCATGGTGCGCCCTTACCTCACAGGTCCATGGGGTGACGTGCGTCCTTTGACATAGGTATGAAACCATACCTATTGTGCCGGAGTGACCGACTCGACCAGTGCCACGGGCCGGGAGCTCGACCGCACGGCCTCCGGCCTCGCGGCCTGCCTGCCCGCGCTGTCCCGGGCCCTGGACCGCCGGCCCGCCGGCCACCCGCACCCCCGGCCGCCGGACGGCCAGCTCGCCCTGCTGCGCTTCGTGGCGGGGCGCGAGGGCGCCACCGTGCGCGAGGCGGCCGAGGCACTGCTGATGAAGCCCAGCAATGTGAGCGCGCTGGTCTCCCGGATGACCGAGTCGGGGCTGCTGGAGCGGCGGCAGGACCGCTCCGACCGGCGCGTCGCCCATCTGTATCCGACCGCCGCGGCCCGGCGCCGGCTGGCCGAGGTGCGCGACCAGGAGACCGCCCGGATCAGACAGGCCCTTTCATCCCTCAGCGACGGCGAGATCGGGGCCCTCGCATCCGCGGTGGGGGCGCTCGCCGCGCTCACCCGCCACCTGGACTCCTCCGCCCGCTGACCCCGGGGGACGGCGCCGATGATCATGGCTGGAACAATCATGCCTCCGGTGGGGTTGACCCCGTTGAACGGTCGCCGACGCGCACGCTGGGAGAGGACGAGATGACGAGGACCGAGGAGAAGGCGCTGCTGGCAGGCGGCTGCTTCTGGGGCATGCAGGAGCTGATCCGCTCGTTCCCGGGCGTGATCTCCACACGAGTGGGGTACAGCGGTGGTGACGTTCCCAACGCCACCTACCGCAACCACGGCACCCACGCGGAGTCGATCGAGATCACCTACGATCCGTCCGTCACCGACTACCGCACGATCCTGGAGTACTTCTTCCAGATCCACGACCCGACCACGAAGAACCGGCAGGGCAACGACATCGGCCTGAGCTACCGCTCGGCGATCTTCTACTACAACGACGAGCAGAAGCGCATCGCCGAGGAGACCATCGCCGACGTCAACGCCTCGGGGCTGTGGCCCGGCGAGGTCGTCACCGAGGTGTCGCCCGCCGGCCCCTTCTGGGAGGCCGAGCCCGAGCACCAGGACTACCTCCAGCGCTACCCGGACGGCTACACCTGCCACTTCGTGCGGCCCAACTGGAAGCTGCCCAAGCGCAACGCGTCCTGACCGCGGCCGCAGCCGCCGGCAGCACGGAACGCCCCGCGCCCATGCGGACGCGGGGCGTCGTGGTGCGTGCCGGGGGTCAGTCGAACTGGCCGACCCGGTAGTTGCCGCCCGGCAGCCGGTTGATCACATTCAGCCGGTTGTAGGTGTTGATGATCGCGATCAGCGACATCAGGGCGACGAGCTGGTCCTCGTCGTAGTGCTTGGCCGCGTTCTCCCACGCCTCGTCGCTCACGCCTCCGGAGGCGTCCGCCAGCCGGGTGCCCTGTTCGGTCAGCTCCAATGCGGCGCGCTCGGCCTCCGTGAAGACCGTGGACTCCCGCCAGGCGGCGACCATGTTCAGGCGCAGGGCGCTCTCCCCGGCAGCGGCGGCCTCCTTGGTGTGCATGTCGAGGCAGAAGCCGCAGCCGTTGATCTGGCTGGCGCGGATCTTCACCAGCTCCTGGGTGGCGGCCGGCAGCGTCGACTCCGAGACCGCCTTGCCCGCGGAGTTGATGTGCTTCAGTACCTTCGCGCCGAGGGCGTTGGAGAAGAGATCGACTCGAGCATCCATGATGATCTCCTTGGTCAGCTGGTCGGTTACGCCCTACTGACGGAGCGGCGCCGGGCGGTGTGACCGGCTGCGGATGTGAGGTGCGTCTCACCCCTGGCGGGTCGGGTGGCCGGAGACGGGGGACAATGTGTGGCCGGAGCAGGGACGGGGAGCGGAGCGCCGGTGAGCGAGCGTCAGGAACGCGACTGGACGGACATGACACCGGGCGACTTCGACCGCGAGGCGCCGCTGCGCCTGAACGTCGGCAGCGGCCCTGTCGTCGTCCCGGCCGAGCCCGACGCGTACGGCACCCCCGCTCTCTTCGGGCAGCAGCGCCCGGACCGCCCCGCGCGCCCCCGCCGCCCTCAGGGCCCCTCCGCGCCGGCCGTCCAGGAGCAGTTGTTCTGAGCGGGCTCCTGTGAGCGGGGCCGCGGGCCCCCGTGCGGACGCCGCTTGACCTCAAGTGCGCTCGAGTTTCTACGTTCGATCCCGTCCGGCCCGAAAGGGCGGCTATCGAGGGGATCGCAGCCATGCAGTACTCGCACAGCGACGCGGAACTGATCAAGCAGCCGATCGGCTACTGGGCCTGGGCGGCCCACAAGGCGGTCGTCACCCGCACCCGCACCGCCCTCGCGGAACTGGATCTCACCCAGCCCCAGTGGTGGATCCTGGCGCAGACCGCCCGCACCGGCGGACGCACCCGCGACGAGCTCCTCGACATGCTCTCCGGCTACCTCGACACCGGACGCGAGGGCATCACCGCGGAGATCGACGCCTGCGTCGCCCACACCCTGCTCGACGAGGACGGCGAGGGGCGGCTGACCCCTACGGACCAGGGACGGGCCCGGTACGAGAAGGCTGCCGCGTTGCAGGACGAGCTCTGGGCCGAGCGCCACGCGGGCATCTCCGACGAGGAGTATCTGACCACCATGAAGGTGCTCCAGCGGTTCATCCACAACACGGGCGGCCGGGCCTGGCACCACTGACCGGACGCGGCCGGGCGGCAGGTTCACCCCATCGCGGCACGCCCGGTGCGAGGGGTCCGGGGGCGTGAGAACTTGACGGCATCGTGCCCCCTTTCCGGGTACTCAGCCGTGGCCACTGCCCTCAGCGGACCGTAGGAGTGTCATCCCATGAGCGAGGCCAACCCCTTGAAGCGGGCTTCCCGGAAGATCGCCGACGCCCTCCCGGGGGACGCCGCCCCCTCCGACGGCATCCCCGGGCGCCCGGCCCTCGAGGAGCCGTCCCTCGAGGAGCCGGTCGCCCCCCGCGAACCGCTGCCGCCCAAGCCCGACCAGACCGGCCCCGCCACCATGTCGCCGACCGGCCGGGCCACGGGGGCGGACCAGGCCGACGTCGCCCAGGCGGGCAGCTACCTGACCACCGCGCAGGGCGCCCGTCTGCACGACACCGACCACTCGCTCAAGGCAGGACCGCGGGGCCCCGTTCTGCTCCAGGACCACCATCTGCGCGAGAAGGTCATGCACTTCGACCACGAGCGCATCCCGGAGCGCGTGGTCCACGCCCGGGGCGCCGCCGCGCACGGAGTCTTCCAGAGCTACGGCACCGCCGCCTCCGTCACCAAGGCGGCCTTCCTCGCCAAGGACGTGGAGACGCCGGTGTTCGTGCGCTTCTCCACCGTGCTGGGGTCGCGCGGCTCCGCGGACACGGTGCGCGACACCCGCGGCTTCGCCACCAAGTTCTACACCCAGGAGGGTGTCTTCGACCTGGTCGGCAACAACATCCCGGTCTTCTTCATCCAGGACGCCATCAAGTTCCCCGACGTCATCCACGCCGGCAAGCCGCACCCCGACCGGGAGATCCCGCAGGCCCAGAGCGCCCACGACACGTTCTGGGACTTCGTCTCCCTGCATACCGAGGCCACCCACCACACCCTGTGGAACATGTCCGACCGGGGCATCCCGCGCTCCTACCGCATGATGGAGGGCTTCGGCGTCCACACCTTCCGCCTGGTCGCCGCCGACGGCTCCACCACCCTGGTGAAGTTCCACTGGAAGCCGAAGCTGGGCGTGCACTCCCTGGTGTGGGAGGAGGCGCAGATCATCAACGGCGTCGACCCCGACTTCCACCGCCGGGACCTCGCCGACGCCATCGAGGCCGGCGCCTACCCGCAGTGGGAGCTGGGCATCCAGACCTTCCCCGACACCCCCGAGCAGACCTTCGAGGGCATCGACCTGCTCGACCCGACCAACATCGTGCCCGAGGAGCTGGCGCCGGTGCAGCCCATCGGGCTGCTCACCCTCAACCGCAACCCGGCCGACTTCTTCGCCGAGACCGAGCAGGTCGCCTTCCACGTCGGGCACCTGGTGCCCGGCATCGACATCACCGACGACCCGCTGCTCGCCGGGCGGCTCTTCTCCTACCTGGACACCCAGATCACCCGGCTCGGCGGCCCCAACTTCCCCCAGCTGCCCATCAACCGGCCGCACGCACCGGTCAACGACATGCTGCGCGACGGCATGCACCAGACGGCCGTGCACCGGGGTGTCGCCCCCTACCGGCCCAACTCCCTGGACGGCGGCTGCCCGTTCACCGCCGGCGCCGCCGAGGGCGCCTATGTGGAGACCCCGGTCCGCGTCCCCGAGGCGACCAAGGTGCGCGAGGCCCCCGAGTCGTTCGCCGACCACTTCAGCCAGCCCCGCCGCTTCTGGCTGAGCATGAGCCCCGTGGAGCGCGAGCACATCATCGGCGCCTACACCTTCGAGCTCGGCAAGTGCTACGAGCAGGCCGTCAAGGAGCGCGCCCTGCGGACCCTCGCCAACATCGACCCCGAACTCTGCGAACAGGTCGCCAAGGGCCTCGGACTGCCCGCCCCCGAGCCGACCGTGCCGCTCGCCGACGTCGAGCCCAGCCCGGCACTGTCCCAGATCGGGGGGACCTGGCCGGTGGACGGCCGGATCATCGGCATCGTGGCGGGACCCGACAGCGACCTCGAGGCGGTCCACGCGGTGCGTGACGCGGTGCTGGAGGCCGGGATGGTGCCCCTGGTCGTCGGCCCCACCGGCGGTGTGCTCGGCTCGGGCGGCAACGCGGTGATGACCCAGCGCAGTTACGTCACCGCCCGGTCCGTCGAGTTCGACGCCGTACTGCTGGCCGGGCCGCCCGCCGTCGGCGACGACGCCTACGGAGCGCGGGACGCCAAGGGAGTGCCGTCCGCCGCGCTGCGCCCGGCCGCGGACCCGCGGGTCGCCCTGCTGCTGTCGGAGGCCTTCCGGCACGGCAAGGCGATCGGCGCCTGGGCGGGCGGCGAGGCCGCCCTGGCCGCGGCCGGCGTTCCCGCCGACGCGCCCGGCGTGGTCGTCGCCGGCTCCGGCCCGGCCGCCCTGGAGCAGCTGCGCGCACTCCTCGCCGGGCACCGCGTCTGGGAGCGCTTCGACACCCGGAACTGATCCGCGCCGGCCGCGCACCGGTCGCATCCGACGTACGGCGAGGCGAACGGGGACGAACGGGGGACGAACGGCGAGACGAACGGGGAAGGGCCCGGCCTGGACGGCCGGGCCCTTCCCTTTGACGTCTGCCGTCGGCTGGGACGGCGTCAGCCGAAGGCCTTGACGGCCTGGTAGTACGTCCATGCGGTGCTGTTGCAGGCGGTCCGGGTCCCGCCGCTGTAGTTGGCGCAGACCCGCTTGAGATCTTCGTAGAAGGCGCTGTCGAGTCGTGCCTTGTTGGCGCTGAAGGTGCCCGCGGCCTTGTAGTTGCGGTAGCCGAAGTCGTGGCGGGCGCAGGACATCTGGAAGGGGAAGCCGAACGGATTGTCCGGCGAGGACGAGCAGTAGTCGGTGCTCCAGTCGAACTGGTAGGCGGCCCAGGCGGACTGGTTGGCCCGGGCTGCGGCCCACTGGTTGTAGCTGGACGCGCTGGTCTGGGTCCAGCTCGCCAGCACGGCCGGCTTGTCGGCGGGTACGGCGTCGGCGGTTCCGGCCGTGGCGAGGACGGCGGCGAAGGCCAGGGCCGGGGCAGTGAGTGCGGTGGCGAATCTACGGTGCATCCCACACCTCCGTGAGACTGCGGCCCGCCCACCGGACCGCAGGTTCATGACAAATGAATGCCCGGACTATTGAGCCTTTCAACCACATAGGGGCCGATGAGCCGTCAACTCACCCATGGACGAGCACAATTCACCGTGGCGAGTGAAGCAGGCGAACGCATCTGCTCACCGCGATGACGACTCACTCCGTTGACAGACTGGGGGGCCGTCCGCGCAGGGTGAGTGCTGATGGCCGCTCACACCGCGAACGAGGAACCCCGCGCCGAGGACTCCTCCGGTGACGCCTTCCGCATCTCCCTGTGGCGGCGCGTGCGCAGATACGCCGTTCCGGCCTCCGTGATCGACGTGCCGGCGACTGGGCGGGCGCCTGCTCCGCCGCGCACATCGACCACGAGACCGATCTGCGGTCCCTGGCCCGCACCCACGGCCACGCCCTTGTCTCTCGGGTCCGCGCCGATCTGCGGCACCTGGTCCCCGACCTGTGTGCCGACCACGGCCGTCGACCGGCACCGGCGGTGTTGTGTCTCGCCCGCCTTCGCCGCCCGCACACCTGTGGAGCAGCCGGCCGGGGTGTGGGTGCACGAGGTGTCGCACCTGCTGCGCGACCACCACGGGCGCAGCGACCGGTTCGCCGCGCAGCACGGGCTGAACGGACCGGGGGAGCGGCTGCGCATGAACATCGCCGCGGACTGCGAGATCAACGACGACATCCACGGCGACGGACCGGCCCGCCCGGAGGGCGCCGTCGGCCCGGCCACGCTGCACCTGCCGTCCGGCGAGCCGATGGAGGAGTATCTGCGCCAGTTCCGCCTGGGTCCCCGCACCCAGGACTGGGCCTTGCTGGACTGAGGCAGTGGCGCCGACGGGCAGCGCCGGGAGTGGGACCTCGGTGCCCAGGCAGCGCACGGTCTCAGCGAGCAGCCGCGCGACGCGGTGCGCTTCCGCGCGGCGGAGAGCATCCGGGCCCGCCGCGGCAGCGCGCCCGAGAGCTGGCGGCGCAGGGCGGAGGAGGCCTCTCACCCGCCGCAGCCCTGGCGGCAGTTGCTGCGCGACGCGGTGCGCTTCCGCGCGGCGGCAAGCATCCGGGCCCGCCGCGGCAGCGCACCCGAGAGCTGGCGGCGCAGGGCGGAGGAGGCCTCTCACCCGCCGCAGCCCTGGCGGCAGTTGCTCGGCGCTGCACTGCGCGCCGCCGTCGCGGGCTCCGGCGCGGGCGAGGACCACAGCTACGGCCGGCCGTCCCGGCGTTCGGCGGGCGTGCCCCGTGCGGTGCTGCCGGGTCTGCGCCGCACCCCGCCACGCGTGGCCGTCGTGATCGGCACCTCCGGCTCGGTCAGCGACCGGGAACCGGGCAGTGCGCTGCTGGAGGTCGCCGCCATCTCCCGGGCCGTCGGCGGACGCCGCGACACGGTGTTCGTGGTGCCTTGTGACGCCGCGGCCCACGACCTGCACCGGCTGTGCCGGACCGAGGGGATCCCGCTGGTGGGCGGCGGCGGAACGGACCTGCGGGCGGGCTTCGCCCGCGCGCTGCGCGCCTGTCCCGGTGTGCCGGTGGCCCTCACCGACGGGCATACGCCCTGGCCCGGGTCCCGGCCGCCCTGCCGCACCGTGGTCGGCCTGTTCGCGCGACCGCGGTCGTTCCCTTCCGTGGACGAGGACGCCCCCGACCACATGCCCGACGCGCCGCCGGACTGGGCCCGCGTGGTCACCATCGGCTGACCCGCGGCCCGCCCGCCGGGGGCGGCGTCCGCTCGCCGGATGCGGCGGCCGGGAGGCGGTTGCAGACTGAACGAATGAGCACGTACGAAGGGCGCGGCCAGACCGCTCCCGGACCGCGTGAGACGCCGCGCCAGTATCTGGCACTGGCCGCGATGCTGTTCGCCGTCTCGATGACCTTCATCGACCAGACCATCGTCGCCATCGCCGCCCCGGACATCGTCCACGAGCTCGATCTGTCCACCTCGGGCATGCAGTGGGTCGTCAACGCCTATCTGCTGTCCCTCGCCGCCTTCTTCGCCCTGGGCGGCCGGCTCGCGGACCTGCTCGGACCGAGACGCGTGGTGATCGCCGGAACGCTGATCTTCACCGTCTCGTCGGTGCTGTGCGGCTGCGTGCCCGAGGGCGACGTCGCACAGCCCTGGCTGATCGTCTTCCGGGCCACCCAGGGCTTCGGCGCCGCGCTCATGTTCCCGGCCGCCCTGGCCGTCGTCGTCGCGGTGTTCCCGGTGGAGCGGCGGGGGCGTGCACTCGCGCTGTTCTTCGGTCTGTCCGGAGCGCTGACCGCCGTCGGGCCGCTGCTCGGCGGCTGGCTCACGGCCTGGACCTGGCGCGCCGTCTTCTGGGTCAACGTCCCGGTGGCGGTCGTGGCGCTGGTGCTGACCTTCCTGGCCCGGATCGCCGACCGGCCGCGCCGCGAGTCGCTGGACCTGCCCGGTGCCGCCCTGGTCGCCGTCGGCATGGGGCTGAGCGTGCTCGGCTTCCAGCAGGCCTGGTCCTGGGGCTGGGACAGCCCGGCGACCTGGGCCTGCATCGTGGGCGGCCTCGCCGTGCTCGTGGTGTTCGTCCGCTACGAGTGGCGGGTCCGGCATCCGCTGATCAACCTGCGGGTCTTCCGCGATCGGGCCTTCGCAGCCGACATCGCGGTGCTCTTCTTCGCGATGCTCGCCTTCGTGCCGCTGTTCTTCTTCGCCTCCGTCTACGCCCAGGTGTCGCTGAGCGCCTCCCCGAACCAGGCGGCCCTGTTCCTGCTGTACTTCTTCGCGGGCTTCGCCATCGCCTCCCAGTGGGGCGGGCGGATCCTCGACAAGAGCGGGGCGCGCCCCGCGCTGAAGCTCGGCGCCGTGCTCGGCACCGTCGGCTTCGCGCTCTGGGCGGGGGAGATGACCAACCTGTCGATGCACGACCAGTGGCCGTACGCCGCGCTCGCCGGAGCGGGCATCGGGTTCATCCTCGCCCCGGCGTCCACGGACGCCGTCAACCGCGCCATCGACGCCTCCTACGGCGAGGTCACCGGCGTGACCCAGACCGTGCGCAACTACGCGGCGAGCGTGGGTCTCGCCGTGTACGGCACGGTCCTCACGCACGTCACCACGGACAGGGTGGTCGGCACCCTGACCTCGCGGGGCATGCCGCAGCAGGAGGCCGAGGACGTGGCCCGCCAGGTCACCGAGACGGTGAGCGGAAGCGCCGACACCCGCGTGCCGGAGGGCAGCGGGACGGCCGCCGAGACGATGCGGGAGGTCATGGCGGCGGTGCGGATGGATTTCGCCGAGGCCAACCAGTGGGTGTTCTACGGCATGGCGATCGCCCTGGGGCTCGCCTTCCTGTGCGCCCTGCGCCATCCGGGCGGCCGGGTGGAGACCGCACCGGTGACGGAGGAGACCCGCCCCGGCGTCCCCGACGGCTGACCGCCCGCCGTTCCCCGCCCGCCGGCCCCGCGCCGGTACGCCCGCCGATCGTCCTGCTCGCCCCGCCGACGGGCTTTCGGTCCCGCCCATGGCCCGGGCCGGGCAGGCCGCGGTCGTTTCCGCACGGGCGTCATGGACCTTGCCAACCCGTGCCGGCTCTTGTTCCATGCATCGTCAGGAAAGTTTCCTAACTTCCGCGTGATCGGAGCCCCCCACATGAGACCGGCACGTACTTCCCGGCGCCCGGCCGCACTGACCGCGGCCCTCGGCGGCCTCCTCCTCGCCCTCGCCTCCGCACCCGCGGCCACCGCCGGCTCACCGGCCGCCGCCACACCCGTCGAGGCCAACGGACGGCTCCGGGTCTGCGGCGTCAAGCTCTGCAACGAACGCGGCAACGCGATCCAGCTGCGCGGCATGAGCACCCACGGCACCCAGTGGTACCCGCACTGCCTCACCGACGGCTCGCTCGACGCCCTCGCTCACGACTGGAACGCCGACGTCCTGCGCGTCTCCACCTATGTGCAGGAGGGCGGCTACGAGACCGACCCCCGGCACTTCACCGACCTCGCCGACCGGCTGATCCGGCAGGCGAGCGAACGCGGCATGTACGTCATCGTCGACTGGCACGTGCTCCACCCCGGCGACCCCCACACCAGCCTCGCCGCCGCCCGCACGTTCTTCACCGAGATCGCCCGGCGCCACGCCGGCCGGAACAACATCCTCTACGAGATCGCCAACGAGCCCAGCGGAGTCGGCTGGTCGCGCATCAGGAGCTACGCCGAGCAGCTCGTGCCGGTCATCCGCGGCGTCGCCCCGGACGCGCCCGTCCTCGTCGGCACCCGGGCCTGGTCCTCGCTCGGCGTCTCCGAGGGGGCCGACGAGACCGAGATCGTGAACGACCCCGTGCGGGCCGCCAACATCATGTACACGTTTCACTTCTACGCCGGCTCGCACCGCGAGGAGTACCTGGCGACCCTGTCCCGCGCCGCCGACCGCATCCCGGTCCTCGTCACCGAGTTCGGTACCCAGAACCACGCGGGAGAGGGCGCCGACGACTTCGCGATGTCCCAGCGGTACCTGGACCTGATGGCCGACAAGAAGATCAGCTGGGTCAACTGGAACTTCTCCGACGACCGCCGCAGCGGCGCCGTCTTCGACACCGGCACCTGCGACGCCCAGGGCCCCTGGGCGGGCACCGCCTCGCTGAAGCCGGCGGGGGTCTGGATCCGCGACCGCATCCGTACCCCCGACCAGTTCCCCGCCGCCTGACGGCCTCCGGCCGGCTCCCTCCCCGGCCCCGGTCGCGTCTCCTGACGGTCACCCGGCGTTCACCCGTCCGGGGGCATCCGCTCCCCGACGGGCGAACGCACCCGCCGGCGGAGCTCAGTCACCGGCCTCCGGAAGCGGCCGGAACTCCACGTCCACCACGCCGTCCACGTCCCGGCACAGCTTCTCCAGCTCCTGCACCGTCGCCCCGGTGGTGAGCCGCCCGGTGAGCACCACATGGCCGTGCGACACATCCACGTGCACCGCCGACGGAGCCTCACCGAGCTGCCTGACCAGGACCTCCTCCACGATCTCGGTGCGGATGGCCTGGTCCTTGCGCACGAAGACCCGCAGCAGATCGCTCCGGCTCACCACGCCGATCAGCCGGCCGTCCCCGTCGACGACCAGCAGCCGCTTGATGCCCCGCTCGGCCATCACCCGGGCGGCCTGCACCACGTCCCAGTCCTCGAGGGCGCACACCGGCGGCGAGGTCATCAGACCTCCCGCATCGGTGGCCCAGGCCTTGGCGAGGCGCCGCGCCGCCTCCGGCGTGCCGTCGCCGCCGTCCTGCGACCACCCCCACATCTTGTGCAGCAGATCCGCCTCCGACACCACGCCCAGCGGCCGGTCCTCGGCGTCCACCACGGGAACCGCCGTGATGTCGTACTCCAGCAGCAGGTACGCGATCTCCTTGAACGGCATCCCGGGCGGAATGCGGACGACCGCGTCGCTCATCACGTCGCGCACCTTCTGGTGGCTCATCGGGATGCTGTCCTTCCGTGGTCCGGTCAGTGCTCCTCCTCTCCATCATCGCCGGACGGGCGCCGCGGCCCCCCGCAGCCGGCCGTGTGACGGTCGTGTCACACACGGCGCCCGCCCCGCGCACGGCGGGTAACGCCCGCCGCGGGGGGCGTGCGCACTGGCCCGTGCCTCTTCCGGCCGGTGGCGGCGCGCCTGGCCAGGTCAACGGAAGATCCCCCACCGGTCTCGGCGACCGGTCACCGTGGCCGCTTCGAGACACAGCTGTGACGCTCCGCAGCGCACGTTCCGGTGTGCTCCGCCGTCACAGTCACAGAAGTCGGCCAACGCACCCAGGGGGCACCGAAGATGAAGTGGCACCGGACACGACGGCTCGGCGGGGCGCTGCTCGCGCTCACGGCGGCGAGCGGTCTGCTGCTCACCGGATGCAGCGGGAGCAGCGACGGAGGCGGCAAGAGCGCCACCGACAGCCGCTACGACGGCTCGCGCGGCGACGGCTCGGCGCCGCTGCCCGCACCCGAGGGGCCGAGGAACGGCGCGAGCGAGGGCGAGCAGGACTCCCGCGGCATCGCGCCCGAGCCCGACTACCTGTCCACGTTCGCGCTCGACGTGGACACCGCCTCCTACGGCTACGCCCGCCGCACCCTCGCCGACGGCCGGCTGCCCGACCCGTCCACCGTCCGGCCGGAGGAGTTCGTCAACAGCTTCCGCCAGGACTACGAACGCCCCGGCGGCGACGGCTTCACCGTCACGGTCGACGGGGCCCGCACCGGGGAGAAGGACTGGTCCCTGGTCCGCGTGGGCCTCGCCACCCGGGCCGCCGAGGACTCCGCCCGCCGCGCCCCCGCCGCCCTGACGTTCGTCATCGACATCTCCGGCTCGATGGCCGAACCGGGCCGTCTGGACCTGGCCAAGAAGTCCCTCGGCGTGATGACCGACCGGCTGCGCGACGACGACTCGGTGGCCGTGGTCACCTTCAGCGACGAGGCCGAGACGGTCCTGCCGATGACCCGGCTCGGCGGCAACCGGGGCAGGATCCACGACGCCGTCGAGGGCCTGTCGCCCACCCACTCCACCAACCTCGCCGCGGGGGTCGGGACCGGCTACGAGACCGCCGTCGAGGGATTGCGCAGGGGCGCCGTCAACCGGGTCGTCCTGGTCTCCGACGCGCTCGCCAACACGGGGGAGACCGACGCCGAGGCGATCCTGGAACGCATCGCGGAGCACCGCCGCGAACACGGCATCACCCTCTTCGGCGTCGGCGTCGGCAGCGACTACGGCGACGCCCTGATGGAACGCCTCGCCGACCGGGGCGACGGCCACACGGTGTACGTCTCCGACGAGGAGGAGGGCCGCAGGGTCTTCTGCGAGGAGCTGCCCCGCAACATCGAGCTGACCGCCCGAGACGCCAAGGCCCAGGTGGCCTTCGACCCGGAGACGGTCGCCGAGTTCGCCCTGGTCGGCTACGACAACCGCCGCGTCGCCGACGACGACTTCCGCGACGACCGGGTGGACGGCGGCGAGGTCGGACCCGGGCACACCGTCACCGCCCTGTACGCGGTGCGCACCCGGCCCGGGGCCGACGGGCACCTCGCCACCGCCACCGTGCGCTGGCTCGACCCGGGCACGCGCAGCCCGCACGAGGAGTCCGGCGACCTGGAGACCGGCGCCCTCGAGGAGTCCGTGTGGTCCGCGGACCGGGGCCTCGCCGTCACCGCCACCGCCGCCTACTTCGCCGACGCCCTCCGTTCCGCGGGCCACCGCGGCAGCGGCTTGCCCGGCGCCCCGTCACTCGGCGAACTCGCCCAGCGCGCGGACGACTTGGCGGCGCGCACCGAGGACGAGGAGGTGCGCGGACTCGCCCGGGCGATCCGCACCGCCGACCGCCTGGACTGAGCGGGCGGCGCCCCCAGCCGTCCCGACCGGCGCCCGGGCCGCGGGGCGCCGGCCGGCAGTCCGGTCCGCGGGGCGCCGGTCAGGAGTACAGCGCCTCGATCTCCTTGGCGTACGCCTCCTGCACTGCCTTCCGCTTCACCTTCAGCGAGGGCGTCAGCAGTCCGTTCTCCTCGCTGAACTCGCCCTCCACCACCCGGAAGGCGCGGATCGACTCGGCGCGGGAGACGGCCTCGTTGGCGTAGTCCACGGCCCTCTGCACATCGGCGAGCATCCTCGGGTCCCGCACCACCTCGGACATCGGGGTGTCGGCGGGCATCTTCCGCACCGCGAGCCAGTGCGCGACCGTCTCCGGGTCGAGGGTGATCAGCGCGGCGACGAACGGCCGGTTGTCGCCGACGACCAGGCACTGCCCGATCGGCGGCCGGCTGCGCAGCCGGTCCTCGAGCACGGCCGGGGAGACGTTCTTGCCGCCGGTGGTGACCAGGAGGTCCTTCTTGCGTCCTGTGATGGTGAGGAAGCCGTCCTCGTCGAGGGAGCCCAGGTCCCCGGTGGCGAACCAGCCGTCGTCGAGGACCTCCTCGGTGGCGCTCGGGTTGTTCCAGTAGGAGCCGAAGACGATGCCGCCCTTGACCAGCACCTCGCCGTCGTCGGCGATCCGGACCGCCGTGCCCGGCACCGGCAGGCCCACCGTGCCGGGGCGGGGACTGAGCGGCGGCACGATGGTCGCCGCGGCGGTGGTCTCGGTCAGCCCGTAGCCCTCGTAGACCATGATCCCGGCCGCGTAGAAGAACAGGTTGAGGTCGCGTTCCAGCGGGGAGCCGCCGCTGATGGCGTAGCGCAGCCGGCCGCCCAGCTCCTTGCGGACCCGGCGGTAGACGAGCAGGTCGTACAGCGCCCAGGCGGCGTACAGGCCGGGGCCAGGACCCTTGCCCCGGCCCAGGAACTTGTTCAGATGGGCCTCGCCGAAGCGGACCGCGATGCGGTGGGCGCGTTCGAAGGAGGCGCCCCGGCCGATCTTCTCGGCGGTGGCACGGCCGGTGTCGTGGATCTTCTCGAAGAGGTAGGGGACGCCGACCAGGAAGGTGGGCCGGAACGCCTTGAGGGCCGGCCGCAGGTCGTCGGGCTTGATGCTCGGGCAGTGGCCGATCTCGATGCGGCCCATCAGGCACGCGATCTGCAGGGTGCGCCCGAGGATGTGGGCCAGCGGCAGGAACAGCAGCGTGGAGGCGACCTGGTCGGTGACCTCCTTGAAGATCGGGTGCAGCAGCTCGACCGTGTTGGCCGCCTCGGCGTGCAGATTGCCGTGGGTGAGGACGCAGCCCTTGGGGCGGCCGGTGGTGCCGGAGGTGTAGCAGATGGTCGCCGTGGTCTCGGGGGTCAGGGCCGCGCGCCGCTTGGTCACCTCCTCGTCGGACACGTCCCGGCCGAGGGCGGCCAGCTCGGCGAGGGCGCCCGAGTCCAGCTCCCAGATGCGCGGGGGAGAGGCGTGCGAGGCGGTGCCCGCGGTGACCGTGGCCGTGTTCTCCCCGGTCTCCGTGACGACGTACCGGGCGCCGGAGTCCCGGACGATCCACTCCACCTGGGCCGCTGACGAGGTGGCGTACACGGGGACCGACTGACCGCCGGCCGACCAGATCGCGAAGTCCAGCACCGTCCACTCGTAACGGGTGCGGGACATCACCGCGACCCGGTCACCGGGCTCGAGTCCGGCCGCGATCAGGCCCTTGGCCACCTCGGTGACCTCCCGGGCGAAGGCCGCCGCCGTCACCAGCTGCCAGGCGCCGTCCCGCTCCCGGCGCAGCACCACTTCGTCCGGCGCCTCGGCGGCGTTGGTGAACGGGATGTCGGCGGTGCTGCCGGCGGCCGGCCGCGGGACGAGCGGCTGGGCACGCACCTCGCGGACGACGCCTTGCTCGTCCCGCACGGTCTCGACCCTGGTGCGGGTGGCCAGGTCGGTGCGTCGTTTCGCCCGCTTCAGATCCTTGCGTACGCCCATGGCGGCTCCCGGTCGCGCTGTTGCTGATGTGCTCGGACGGTGCTTGCGGTCCCTCGTTCTTACTCCAGAGTCAACTTACTCATGCGTAAGGATGCGTCAATGGGCCGGACCCTGCAGAAACGACGATGAGCGCCACCGGGGGCGCTCATCGTTCGGTATCGGCCCGGGACGCGAGCGGGCGTCCGGGCCAGGGCGTTGTTCCCGCGCTCAGTACACCGGCTGCGCGGAGCGGGCCGGGGCCCTGTTGGGCGGCCTGACCGCATACGCCTCCGAGGAGAGATACGCGGTCACCCGGGGCGGGCTGCCCTCCTGGTGGGCCAGGGCCAGATAGGCGATCAGACCCACCCCCTCGTCCAGGCGGCGCGAGGTGAGGGCTCGCAGGGCCTCGTTCAGGACCGCGGTCCCGATGCCGAGGTCCCTCATGATCTTCGCCGCCCGTCGCAGGGCCTCCCCGTCGTGCTCGGCGTAGTCACGGACGGGGACGTGCAGCGTGAACCCGCTCGGCCGGGCGGCGCCGGTCTCGGTGAAGGAGTGGCAGGTCAGCCCCGGCCGCCGGGTCAGCAGCGGCACGTCGGCGCCCGCCGCCGCCCGGAAGAACCCCTCGACCGATCCGGGGTCGGGGCCGGCCGGCATCCGCGACAGGCCTCCCGCCGCCTGTGCCGAGAGGGCGTCGTGCCGCAGATAGACCTTCACCCGGGGCGCGTCCCAGTCGCCCAGATCCAGGGCGAGGAACGGGTAGCCGTCCGCCTCCGGCAGGACGTCGGGGGCCCGCTCGTGCCCGAGGCGCCGCAACGCCTCGCGCACCGTCGCGGCGGAACGTTCCTCCCCGTTGGCGGCCGGATTCAGGTACACCTTCAGGCCCGGCACACCGCCCGGACGCAGCTCCAGGGCGTACCACAGGGCGAAAACACCCCGCGGCCGCGCGGGCAGGAACAGCTCCACGAGCGCGTCCAGCGAATCGGTCGCGAAGCCCCACCGCTGCGTCATGGCCCGCACCGCCGCCAGGCCCGCCCGCCCGTTCCGGGCGAGGCTCCCCGCCCCGCACCCCGGTTCCACGAGCACCCGCACGGCCGGAGCAGACCCCGGCCGGCAGGACAGCGAGAACTCGACCGGTGTGTGGTCGTCGGACAGGAAGCTCTGCGACGGCGGCGGCAGATCCAGCGACCGCCCGGCCACCGTGCCCAGCGACCCGGCCACCACCTCCGCGTACCCGTCCGCATCATCCTCGGACAGCCCGGCCACCGCACAGAGCCTGCGCAGCTGACCGCCGGTGAAGCCTCCCAAGGTGGTTGCACCCCCGCTCGCGGGACCACCGGCGAGCCCCGCGTTCACCGGCCGCTCCCGCGCCGCACAGGAAGATACCCGCCTCGAGAGGCGGGTATCGAAGGTCTCGGCGACTGTCCGGCGTCCATGGATATGTGGTCCACGGCATCTCCTCATGCAGAAAAGCAGGTCCTCGTGCCGGGTTCCTCACTACCCCTGCCGTTCAACCATCATGCGGATCAGTCGCTTTGGACCGATGTTGTACATATCACCTCGTGAGCCACCTCAGGAACTGGCTCCACATGCCGGTGCGTTCGGGCTTGGGGGCGGGGCCCGGCTCCTCGTGCCGCTGGGGTGCTGTGGCCGCCTGGGGAGCGGTTCCTCGCGGCACACCCACCGGTGTGAACCGGGCGGGCAGGGCGGTGAGCGCCCGGTGGAACGGGCCCGGCCGCCAGGTGAGGCTCTCCTCGGGAACCGCCAGATGTACGTCGGGCAGCCGGTTGAACAGCTCCTCGATGGCGGTGACCGTGATGTGCCGTGCAGGTTCCTTCGACGGGCAGACGTGCGGCCCCGCGCTCCACGCCAGATGGGCCCGGTTGCTGCCGGACCGCCGCGCCTCCGTCTGCGCCGGACTGGTGTTGGCCGCGGCGAAGCTGATCAGTACCAGATCACCGGCCTGGAGCTGCTGCCCCGCGAACTCCATGTCCGCCGCCGGGTAGTGCGGGGCGAAGTTGGACACGGGCGGGTTCTCCCACAGCGTGTCGTCGAGGGCCTCGTCGATCAGGCCGCCCTCGCGGGCGTACCGGTCGTTGGTGAGCAGCCGGTGCAGGGTGTTGCCGATCAGATTGCGCAGCGGTTCGACGCCCGATCCGAGAAGCAGCGCGAGCTGATGCACCATTTCCTCGTCGGTGAGCCGAGCCTGATGCTGCATCAGCCAGGAGGTGACATCCTCTCCCGGCCGGCTCCGCTTGAGCGTGACCAGCTCGCCGACGGCCTGGTACAGCACCTCCGTGGCCTTGTCGGCGTTGATGCCGTCGAACATCCCGGAGATGCCGAACAGCACCCGGTCGCCGATGTCGGCCGGACAGCCGAAGAGCTCACTGAAGATGAACAGCGGCAGCTGTTTGGCGTAGTCACCGAGCAGGTCCACCGAACCGCGCGCCGCGAACTGGGAGATGAGGTACCGCGAGACCTGCTCCGTGCTGCGGCTCAGCCGGCGCATGTCGATCCGCGCCATCGAGTCCGTGACGGCCTGACGCAGCCTCAAGTGCTCGGCGCCGTCGGCGAACATGCAGTTCGGCCGGTACGCCAGCAGCGGCGTGACCGGGCTGTCCGGACTCACCTTGCCCTCGTTGAAGGCACGCCAGCGGCGTGCGTCCTTGCGGAAGGAGCCGGAGTCGTGCAGGAGCTGCAGCGCCGCCGCGTAGTCGGTCACCAGCGTGGCCTCCACGCCGGGGGCGAGTTCCACGGGCGCCGCGGGCCCGTAGTGACGCAGGAAGGAGTAGTACGCCTGCGGGTCGGCGGCGAAGTCCGGCCCGTACAGCGGGACCCGGCCGCCTGAGCCGTGGGCCGGGCAACCCGGGGGCGGGACCGGGGTGTTGTCGTGAGCGTTCATATGGGCTCTCAGTTCACTGTCGAGCGCGGTCTAATGAGAGGTCTGGTGCGGTGCCGGATGGGTGGTCTGCTGGGAGCGGTCGAGGAGGTAGCGGACCAGGGTGGTCAGGGCGGCGGCCGAGGACTTCTCGTCGCGGGCGTCGCAGGTGACGACCGGGGTGTCGTCGAGCAGGTCCAGCGCCTCCCGCAGGGCCCGTTCGTCGCGCAGCGGGGTGCCGTCGAAGTGGTTGACGGCGATGGCGTAGTCCAGGCCGTAGCTCTCGATGAGGTCGATCACCGGGAAGGAGTCGGCCAGGCGCTCGGGATCGACCAGCACCAGTGCGCCGAGGGCGCCGCGGGCCATGTCCTCCCACATCTGCACGAACCGCTGCTGACCGGGCGTGCCGAACAGGTAGAGCACGACCCGGTCGCTGATGGTCAGCCGGCCGAAGTCCATGGCGACCGTGGTGGTCGTCTTGCCGTGGACCCCCTTGA
Source organism: Streptomyces composti (assembly GCF_012034205.1). GTDB lineage: Bacteria > Actinomycetota > Actinomycetes > Streptomycetales > Streptomycetaceae > Streptomyces > Streptomyces composti. The sequence continues at coordinate 87,929 of NZ_JAATEM010000020.1, read as the reverse complement.
GGTCGTCCACCGACTCGGCGGCCTGGGTCATCGTCTCCTCGGTGGACAGCGGCTCGATCTCGGAGATCGAGCCGATGAACGTGGTCTTTCCCACCGCGAAGTGGCCGACCACCAGGATCTTGACCGCGGTCTGCGTCCCTCCGCTGCGGACATAGGCCCGCTCACCCAAACTTGGCGCGGAGACCATTGAGCACCTCCTCCAGGATCTCCCGGTCCGCGAGCTGGGCCGGCGCCACCGGCGGGCGGGTGATCAGATAGCCGCCCTCGACCAGCGAGGCCAGCAGGATCCGCACGACTCCCAGCGGCAGCCTGGTGTGGCCGGCGATCTCGGCGACCGAGAGATAGCCGGCGGAGCAGATGTCGAGCAGCATCTGTTCCTCGGGGGACAGCCGCAGCGGCCGCTGCGCATGGCCGGGGGACGCCGTCACCAGGGTGATCAGCGACAGCTGCTCCTCGTCGGGCAGTTCGCGTCCCTTGGTGATGACGTACGCCCGTACTAAGGCGGTGTCCTCCGGGTCCCAGCCGTCGTGGCCAGTCATGAGCGGGCGCCGAGGTTCTCGCGCGGCGGAGTCGTCAGCTCCTTGCCGAGCCGCGTCACCAGCTGCTGCATGCGGAAGGTGATGTCGGCCATGTCCACGTCCGCGGTGGCGGACACACCCAGATAGGCGCCCTCCCCGGCGGAGATCACGAACACCCAGCCGCCGTCGAACTCCACCAGCGTCTGACGCCACCGCTGGCCCGGGTCCTCACAGAAGAAGCCCAGCGTGCGGCTGAGCGACTGCACCCCGCTCATCGCCGCGGCGACCCGGTCCGCGTCGTCCCTGGCGAAGTCCTTCGTCCGGGCCATCAGCAGACCGTCGGCGGATATCAGGACGGCGTGCAGGGCCCCCGGAATCTCCAGAGCGCTGTCGAGCATCCATGACAGATCGTTCACGAGACCTCATGTCCTTCGCTGCTTGCACCGGGTGTGCTGCTCGTCGGGTCTGTCTGGCCGGGCGACGCTGCCCGGCCGGACCGCGTGCCCCGCTGGAAGGCGCCCATGATCCGCGCCTGTTCGGCGTCCGAGCGGCCCGGGCGGGGGGCCGGCTCGCCGCCGGTCTGCGGCACGATCGCCATCGGCCGCTTGCGGCGGCGCCGGGGCAGACCGTCCGCGGTGGTCGCCGGGGCGAGCGCCGGCTCGGGCCCGCCCTCCGAGGTGGCCCGTGCGGCCGGAGGCGCGCCGGTGGTGTGGACGGCGGCCGGAGCGGGAGCCTTCTTCTCCGGCATGGCGGTGAGCAGATCGTGGGGCAGCAGCACCACGGCACGCACACCGCCGTAGGGGGAGGAGGAGTCCACCGACACCTCGAAGCCGAACCGCTCGCACAGCACGCCGATCACCGCGAACCCGAACTGCGGGGGGTTGCCCAGGCTCGCCACACCGGTGGCGCGCTCGCTGCTCAGCAGCTTCATCGCGCGGGCGCGCTCCTCCTCGCTCATGCCGACACCGGCGTCGTCGACGACGATGCAGATGCCCTTCGGCACGGTCCGGATGTTGATCTCGACGACGGTGTCCGGGCTGGAGTAGCTGGTGGCGTTGTCGAGCAGCTCGGCGAGGGCCAGGGCGACCGGCTCGACGGCCCGGCTGGTGATCCCGAAGTCGACCTGGGAGAGGATCTCCACCCGGCGGAAGTGCCGGATCCGGCCCTGGGCGCTGCGCACCACGTCGTAGACGGAGGCGGTGTCGCGGCGGCCGCCCAGCCAGCCGTCGCACAGCACCGCGATGGACTGGGCGCGCCGGCCGAACTGCGAGTTGGTGTGGTCGATCTCCAGCAGGTCCTGCAGGATCGCCGAGTCGCCGTACTTGGTCTGCAGCCGGGAGAGCACCAGCTGCTGCTCGGCGGCGAGGCCCTGAAGGGTCCGCATGGCGGACTTCAGAACCGTCTTGGTCTCCTCCTCGGCCTGCTCCTGCGCCGCCCGCACCGACTTCGTGTGATCGTTCTCCAGCTGCGCGCAGTGCTCCTCGAGCGCTCGTACCTCCTGCCGCACGGTACGCGCCGCCCGGCGCTGGCGTTGGATCACGACGAGGGCGGCAGCGAGGGCGGCGACCAGAGCCCAGAACAGGGGGCTCGCTGCGAATGACGTCATAGGACTCTCTTCAGGCGACTGGCGGCCGGCGGGGCCGGCGAGGTGTCGGCGTCCATGGTAGGCGGTCCGCCCGCAACAAAAACGCGGTGATCGTATCACCGTCCGAACACATGAACTGACGTCAAGACCCTTGTGCGACCGCAGGGTTGTCCCCTTGTCGATGTGCCGATCGATCGACGGACGGACCGGCGGGTGACCGGTGGGCGGGGTGAGGGCCGTCACGGCGGCGGTTCCGTCCGCGCCGATGGGCGGACCGCGGACCAGAACGCTCCGTGAGCGTGCCGTTTCCCGAGGTGGGATGGGGTGAGGGGCCGGGCGCGAAGAGGGCTCCCGGCTACGACGCCGGTTCGGAGCTCACCGAACCTGAGCCGGGGCTTGTCAAGTTTCCTCTCCGGAGCTATATAAGAAGGTGATCGAAGAGCATCGCATCGGACGTCACAGTGAAGGGAGGAGTGGACTGTGATGCTCATGCGCACCGACCCGTTCCGCGAGATGGACCGGCTCGCACAGCAGGTCTTCGGTTCGGTCGCCCGCTCGTCGGGGATGCCGATGGATGCGTACCGGGCGGGGGACGAGTTCGTCGTCCACTTCGATCTCCCCGGCCTCGACCCCGAGTCGATCGAGCTCGATGTCGAGCGCAACGTCCTCAATGTGCGCGCCGAGCGACGCTCTGAGGCCCCCGAGGACGCCGAAATGATCGTCGAGGAGCGGCCCACCGGCACCTTCAGCCGGCAGCTGTTCCTCGCCGACACGCTCGACACCGAGCGCATCGAGGCCGCCTACGACGCCGGTGTCCTGACGCTGCGCATCCCGGTGGCCGAGGAGGCCAAGGCACGCCGCATCCAGATCGCGGGCGGCGACAGCCGCAAGCAGATCAGCAGCTGACACCACTCACGCACGCGTCCCGCGGAGCACGGCCGCCCGCGGGACGCACTCCCGTGCCCGCCGCGGCGCGGGGGAGCGACCGGAGGCCCCGAAGGAGGAGAGGAGCTCCACATGACCACGGTGACGCCGCACGAGACCACGACGCCGAGCCGCAGGACGGTGATACCGGCCCCCGCCCGGGACCGGGACCGCCAGGCCCCCGTCCCCCGCTCCCCGGAGGTCGGCTGGCAGGAACTGGTCGACGCGGTGCGGGAGTCCGGTCAGTACCCGACGCGGGCAGAGGCGGAGAGCGTCACCCGCATCGTCCTCTCCGCGCTCGGCGGTCATGTCGTCGGCGACGAACGTGTCGAACTGGCACGAGCGCTGCCCGAGGAGGCGGCACGGGTGATCGCCTCCCAGATCCCGGCCACCCGCCCGCTCACCGCGGCGGAGTTCGTGGAGTCGGTGGCCGCCCGCATCGAGGGCTCGACCCCGGCGACCGCGCGCTGGGACGTCAGCTCGGTCCTCGGCGTCCTGCCGTCCCTGGTGGGCGAGGACCTGATCACCCGCATCATCGGTCAACTGCCTCAGGGCTACGCCCTCCTGTTCGGCCGGGCCGAGCTCACCCCTGCCGAGTGACCGGCCCGCGCACCGGTTCCTCCGGCCGGTGACCCGGAACCCGCCACCGGGCCCCGCCCGGGCCGCGGAACCGCCGCGGCCCGGGCGGGGCCCGGTCGCATGAGGCCGCCGAACCGCCCGTCACGGCGCACGGCGCCCGCACCCGCCTCACCCGCACCCCCCGTACCGCCCGCGCCGGATCCGGCCAGATCCTCCGTCCCGGCCGGCCCCTCGCACCCGCTGCCCGCAGCGGCGATCACCTCGCTGGAGCAGGGGAGTTCGGATCATGCAGCCGCGATGGCGAACAACCGCCCGAACGGCTGAATTACCGCCGGGTCCTCTGTCGGCCCCCGCCCGGAGCGGCAACCATGCCGCGGCATGGACATTCTCCTCGTCGCCAGCGCGTTCAACAGCCTCTCCCAGCGCGTGTACGCCGAACTCTCCGACCATGGACACCGGGTGGACGTCGTGCTCGCCACACACGGAGCCGACGCGATACGCGCCGCGATACACCGGGCACGGCCCGACCTGATCATCGCGCCCATGCTGAAGTCGGCGCTGCCCGACGACGTCTGGCAGCAGCACACCTGCCTGATCGTGCACCCGGGCCCGCCCGGCGACCGCGGGCCGTCCGCTCTCGACTGGGCTCTCGCCGAGCGCGCCCCCCGCTGGGGAGTAACGGTTCTGCAGGCGGAGGCCGCGATGGACGCGGGCGCCATCTGGGCGTCGGAGCCGTTCGACGTACCGCCGGTCGGCAAGAGCGACCTCTACCGGGGCGAGGTCTCCGACGCCGCCGTCGCCGCCGTCCTGCTGGCGGTGCAGCGCTACGCCGGCGGCGCGTTCAAACCGCGGCCGCAGTCCGACCCGGCGATCCGCGTGGTCTGGCGGGACGCCTTCCGCCAGGAGCGGCGGCGCATCGACTGGCAGGCCGACAGCACCGACACGGTGCTGCACACCCTGCGGGCCGCCGACTCGCAGCCCGGTGTCCTCGACGAAGTCCTCGGCCGGGAGATGTTCCTGCACGGCGGCCACCCCGAGGACCGGCTGCGCGGCCGCCCCGGCGAGCTGCTCGCCACCCGCGACGGCGCAGTCTGCCGGGCCACCCGGGACGGCGCGGTGTGGATACCGGAGCTGCGCCCCCGCCGCGCCAGTGGCGACCCGGCGCCCTTCCGGCGGCCCGCCGCCGGCGTCCTCGCCGCCCTCGGGCAGGCCCCCGGCCTGCCCGAGGTGCCCGCCCCGCTCGAACTCCCGCCGGAGCGGCGCACCTACCGCGACATCCGCTACCGGCAGCGCGGCGACGTCGGCTTCCTGGACTTCTCGTTCCCCGGCGGCGCCATGAGCACCGGCCACTGCCGCAGACTCCTGGCCGCCTACCGGTACGCGCTCACCCGCCCCACCTCGGTGCTGGTGCTCGGCGGCCGGCGCGACTTCTTCTCCAACGGCATCCACCTCAACGTCATCGAGGCCGCCCCCGACCCCGCCGCCGAGGCCTGGGCCAACCTCAACGCCATCGACGATCTGGTGGAGGCCGTGCTGCGCACCACCGACCGGCTGGTCGTCGCCGCGCTCGGCGGCAACGCGGCGGCGGGCGGCGTGATGCTCGCCCTCGCCGCCGACGAGGTCTGGTGCCGCACCGGCACCGTCCTCAACCCGCACTACCGGCGCATGGGCCTGTACGGCTCCGAGTACTGGACCTACAGCCTGCCGCGCCGCGTCGGCCCCGAGACCGCACAGCGGCTCACCGGCGAGGCACTGCCGGTCAGTGCCGCCTCCGCCGCCGCCCTCGGCCTGGTGGACCGCCTCCTGCCGGCCGCACCCCAGGACTTCACCGGCGAGGTCGAGCAGGCGGCGGCCCGGCTCGCCGCCCAGGACGGCCTGCAAGGGCGCATCGCCGCCAAGCGGGACCTGCGGGCCCGCGACGAGGCCGCCCGGCCGCTGGCCGAGTACCGCGAGGCCGAGCTGGCCCGCATGCACGCGATCCTCTTCGACCCCGGCTCGCCGCACCACGCCCTGCGTTCGGCCTTCGTCCGCAAGGCACCCCCGGCCGGCGCCCGGCCGCTCGACCCCGCGCCGGACCCCTGCTGACCGGGGCGCCGGCGTCAGACCCGGTGGCCCTCACGCACCACGACCACGGGGCAGGCGGCGTGCTGGGCACAGCGCTGGCTGACCGAGCCCAGCATGGCCCGCGCGAACCCGCCCCGGCCGCGGTGACCCACCACCAGCAGTTCGGCCCGCTCGGAGGCCCGGATCAGCGCCTCCGACGGGTCCCCCTCCACCAGCCGCTCCCGCAGCCGGGGCGGCCGCCCGTCCGGGAAGACGGCGTTGAGCTCCTCCGTGAACCGCTCCCTGGCCTGCTCCAGATCGAACTCGGGGTCGATGGCGGGCCCGGTCCAGCCCACCGCCGACGGCGTGTCCCAGGCGTGCACCGCCTCCACCTCACCGTCGACCATGTCCGCGTACCGCACGGCCCAGCGCAGCGCGGCGTACGACGACGGGGAACCGTCCACGCCGACCACCACCAGACGAACCGGCTCATCGGCTTGCATGGCCACCTCACACGGAAGTCGTAGGTCCTACGACCACGCTGCCCCGCTCCGGGCGACCCTGCCATTCGAACGCGCGGCGCACCCCGTCGTGGCACGATGCAAGCATGACCGGCAGCAGCGGGGACGCCCCTCACCACCTGCGGGACCTGGCGCGGCTGCGCCGCGTCCGGGACCGCATCGACCGGGAGTACGCCCAGCCGCTGGACGTGGAGGCCCTGGCCCGTGGCGTGCACATGTCGGCCGGGCATCTCAGCCGCGAGTTCCGCCGCGCCTATGGTGAGTCCCCCTACAGCTACCTGATGACCCGGCGCATCGAACGCGCCATGGCGCTGCTGCGCCGCGGCGACCTGAGCGTCACCGAGGTCTGCTTCGAGGTCGGCTGCTCGTCGCTGGGCACCTTCAGCACCCGCTTCACCGAGCTGGTCGGCATGCCGCCGAGCGTCTACCGGCAGGAGGCGGCCCGCGCCACGGAGGGCCTGCCCTCGTGTGTCGCCAAGAAGGTCACCAGGCCGGTCAGGAATCGAGAAGCACCCCCTCTTCGCCGTGACTAGCGTGACGGTCATGGACACCGCCGAGCCGTTCGAGAACCGTCCGAGGAGTCAGAAGATGCCCAGGGCCAAGACGACGAAGAGCCAGTCGCCCGCCTTGCCCGCCGCCGACAGCCACGACGTCATCCGCGTGCACGGAGCGCGGGAGAACAACCTCAAGGACGTCAGCGTCGAACTGCCCAAACGCCGGCTCACCGTGTTCACCGGCGTGTCCGGTTCCGGCAAGAGTTCCCTGGTGTTCGACACCATCGCCGCCGAGTCGCAGCGGCTGATCAACGAGACCTACAGCGCCTTCGTGCAGGGCTTCATGCCCAACGTCGCCCGCCCCGAGGTCGACGTCCTCGAGGGCCTCACCACGGCGATCACCGTGGACCAGCAGCGCATGGGCGGCGACCCGCGCTCCACCGTCGGCACCGTCACCGACGCCGACGCGATGCTGCGGATCCTCTTCAGCCGGCTCGGCGACCCGCACATCGGCGGCCCCGCCGCGTACTCCTTCAACGTGCCCACGGTCAAGGCGGCCGGCGCGATCACCGTGGGCAGCGGCAAGAAGCAGAAGGTCACCTTCACCCGCACCGGCGGCATGTGCCCGCACTGCGAGGGCCGCGGCAAGGTCTCCGACATCGACCTCACCCAGCTCTACGACGACTCCAAATCCATCGCCGAGGGCGCCTTCACCATCCCCGGCTGGAAGTCGGACAACGTCTGGACGGTCGGCCTCTACGCCCAGTCGGGCTTCCTCGACCCGAACAAGCCGATCCGCGAGTTCACCGAGCAGGAGATGCAGGACTTCCTGTACCGGGAGCCCACCAAGGTCAAGGTCAACGGGGTCAACCTGACCTACGAGGGCCTCATCCCCAAGATCCAGAAGTCCTTCCTGTCCAAGGACAAGGAGGCGATGCAGCCGCACATCCGGGCCTTCGTCGAGCGGGCGGTCACCTTCACCGACTGCCCCGAGTGCGAGGGCACCCGGCTCAGCGAGGCCGCCCGGTCCTCCAGGATCAAGGGCGTCAGCATCGCCGACGCCTGCCGCATGGAGGTCCGCGACCTGGCCGCCTGGGTGCGCGAGCTGGACGAGCCGTCCGTCGCCCCGCTGCTCACCGCGCTCCAGGGCACCCTCGACTCGTTCGAGGAGATCGGCCTCGGCTACCTCTCCCTGGACCGCCCCGCGGGCACCCTCTCCGGCGGCGAGGCGCAGCGCGTGAAGATGATCCGCCACCTGGGCTCCTCGCTCACCGACGTCACCTACGTCTTCGACGAGCCGACCATCGGCCTGCACCCGCACGACATCCAGCGGATGAACGACCTGCTGCTGCGGCTGCGCGACAAGGGCAACACGGTGCTCGTCGTGGAGCACAAACCGGAGACCATCGCCATCGCCGACCATGTGGTGGACCTCGGCCCGGGTGCGGGCACGGCCGGCGGCACCGTCTGCTACCAGGGCACCGTCGAGGGGCTGCGCGGCAGCGGCACCGTCACCGGCCGGCACCTGGACGACCGGGCCCGGCTGAAGGACTCGGTGCGCGAGCCCACCGGCAAGCTGGCCATCCGCGGCGCGACGAAGAACAACCTGCGGAACGTGGACGTCGACATCCCGCTCGGCGTGCTCACGGTCGTCACCGGGGTGGCCGGCTCCGGCAAGAGCTCGCTCATCCACGGCTCGATGCCGAAGGACGAGGGCGTCGTCTTCGTCGACCAGGCCCCGATCCGCGGCTCCCGGCGCAGCAACCCCGCCACCTACACCGGGCTGCTCGACCCGATCCGCAAGGCCTTCGCGAAGGCCAACGGCGTCAAGCCCGCCCTGTTCAGCGCCAACTCCGAGGGCGCCTGCCCCACCTGCGACGGCGCCGGGGTCGTCTTCACCGAGCTGGGCATCATGGCCACCGTCTCCTCGCCCTGCGAGGACTGCGAGGGCAAGCGGTTCATGGCCGAGGTGCTGGAGTACCGCTTCGGGGGGCGGGACATCAGCGAGGTCCTCGAGATGTCGGTGACCGAGGCGGAGACGTTCTTCCGCGAGGGCGAGTCACGCCTGCCCGCCGCGCACCGGATCGTCGAGCGGCTGCAGGACGTCGGGCTCGGCTATCTCACGCTGGGCCAGCCGCTCACCACGCTCTCCGGCGGTGAGCGTCAGCGGCTCAAGCTCGCCACGCACATGGGGGAGAAGGGCGGCATCTACGTCCTGGACGAGCCCACCACGGGTCTGCACCTGGCCGATGTGGAGCAGCTGCTCGGCCTGCTGGACCGCCTGGTGGACTCCGGCAAGTCGGTCATCGTGATCGAGCACCACCAGGCGGTCATGGCGCACGCCGACTGGATCATCGACCTCGGCCCCGGCGCGGGCCACGACGGCGGCCGGATCGTCTTCGAGGGCACCCCGGCCGATCTGGTCGCCGGCCGGTCCACCCTCACCGGCGAGCACCTCGCCGACTACGTGGGCGCCTGACCCGGGGAGGCCTGCCCGGTCTCCGTTGCACGGGGCGAGGCCTCCTCCTCGGCGGAGGGGGCCTCCTCCGGCTCGTACTGCGGGCAGTGCGGGTTCCGGCAGGGCCCGGCCACCCACAGCGGCACGTACACGCCCATGGTCTTGTGACGCTCGACCACCGTCTCGACAGGGTGCTTGCAGGACGGGCAGACCTGACCGGCGGGCAGCGTCACCCGGTGTCTCCGCTCACGGTTCATACCCCGATTTTACCCAGTTTTTAATGCTTTTCGGGAGGGCCGGGAGGGTCCTCCGGCGCGGAAACATCGGCGGGTCGCGTTTTCCCGGAATCCTCCGCGGTCACCGGCCGCGTCAGGCTGACCGCCACGGAGACGCTCAGCACGACCACGATCACGCAGAGACTGAGCCATGAGGGCACCTCGGGAACGGCCGGGGTGATCAGTTTGTGGGAGGCCTGCATGATGAGCTTGACGGCGATGAAGGAAAGGATCAGCGCCAGGCCCTGACTCAGATGGCGGAAGCGGTCGAGCAGTCCGGCCAGCAGGAAATACAGGGCGCGCAGCCCGAGGATCGCGAAAGCGTTGCTGGTGTAGACGATGAAGGCGTCGCTGCTCACGGCCAGCACGGCCGGCACGCTGTCCACCGCGAACACCAGGTCCGCGGCCTCGATCGCGGCGACCACCGCGAGCAGCGGCGTGGCCACGCGCCTCCCGGCCTCCTTCACGAAGAACCGCGCCCCCGCGTATTCGTCCCGCACCGGAACGACCTTGCGCAGCAGCCGCACCGCGAAGCTCCGGCCCGGGTCGAAACTCTCGTCCTCCCCGTGGAGGATCTTGTAGGTGCTGTAGAAGAGGACGGCGGCGAAGACGAAAAGCACCGCGGTGAAGCGGCTGACCACCGCCACACCGGCCGCGAGAAACAGCCCGCGGAAGACCAGCGCGCCGAGCACGCCGAGGAACAGCACCCGGTGCTGGTGCTCGCGCGGCACCTTGAAATAGCTGAAAATCAGCGCGAAGACGAAGAGGTTGTCGACCGACAGGCTCTTCTCCAGCAGCCAGGCGGTGGTGTATTCCACCCCGGGCCGCGTCCCCACCACGAGGAACACCACCCCGCCGAAGAGGACCGCCAGGCCCACCCACCAGGCACTCCACACCGCGGCCTCACGGAATCCGATGACATGCGTCTGCCGGTGCGCCAGCAGATCCACCGCCAGCGACGCCAGCACGATGACGGCGAACACCAGCCACAGCCACAGCGGCACGTCATACACGGGCCCGCCCCCCAACGGGATCGACCGGGAGGCCTGTGCCGAGTCCGGGGCATTCGGTAACCATATGTCTCCAGGGCGCCGTGTCTCCAGAACGTGTCGCTAGGACGCCGCGAGCCAGCGGCCCGAACCATCCGGCGGCGGCCCGCGCCACCTCCTCCAGCGCACCCGGCTCCGGGAACAGATGGGTCGCTCCCGGCACCACGTGGATCTCGTGCGTCACCCGCAGCCCGGCCGCCGCCGCACGGTTCAGACCGAGCACCGTCCGGTCGTCGCCGCCCACGATGAGCAGCACCGGCGCCGCCACCCGCTCCAGCGCCCCGCCCGCCAGATCCGGACGCCCGCCCCGGGACACCACGGCCGACACCCGTTCCGGACGCTCGGCCGCCGCCACCAGCGCCGCCGCCGCACCCGTGCTCGCCCCGAACAGGCCCACCGGGAGCCCCGCGGTGTCCGGTCGCCGCCGAAGCCAGTCGATCGTGCCGGCCAGCCGGCCGGCGAGCAGGCCGATGTCGAAGCGGTGCCGCGCGGTCAGCAGGTCGTCGCGCTCCTCGTCCTCGGTGAGCAGATCCAGCAGCAGCGCCCCGTGCCCGGCCCGCTGCAGCTCCTCGGCGACCGCCCGGTTGCGGGGGCTGAACCGCGAGCTGCCGCTGCCGTGCGCGAACAGCACCACCCCCCGGGGCTCCTCGGGAAGGACCAGATCGCCGGGCAGGGCCGCCCGGTCCGGCCCCTGCGCGGGGACCGTCACGGTTTCGGAGAGCATGCCGTGTCACTCCCTCGGGCAGTCGGTCGCCTGCCACCCGGGTACCCGTCCTGACCGGCCGCGCCACCCCCGCCGCCCGGCCCCGGCTGCCTTCCTCCCCGCCCCGCCGGGTCCCGGCGCCCGCTCCCGGCGCGTCCCCCGGGAGTCCGTCGGGACGATTGCCCGGCCCGGGCGGCCGGACCATACTGTGGCGGTCCACGGACGGGGGGAGACGGGGGAGTTGAGCGGGCGACGTATGCCGCCGGCGGCGGTGCGGGCGGTACGGCAGCACGCCCTGGTGCTGGTCGCCGCGCATCTCGCCGTGCTGCTCGCCGCCACCGTGCTCGCCGCACTCGCCGCCCTCACCGAGCAGGCCGTCGAGGGAGGGGCCCAGCGCCGGCTCGCCCGTGACCCCGACGCCGTGATCGGCGTCAGCGGCCCGTACCGGCAGCAGGACGCCGGGCGGGTGGACGGGCTGGTGCGCGACGCCGTGGACCGCGCCTTCGGCGGCGTACCGCACCACACCTGGTCCGCGCTCCGGGTCCCCGCCGCCCGCTCCGCCCAGCTGAGCCTCACCGAGGCGGCCGGCCGGCGCCGCGACGACACCCGCGTATCGCTCGCCGCCCTGCAGCACGCGGCCCGGCACACCACCCTGGTGGCGGGACGCCTGCCCAGGACCGCCCCCGGCGGCACGCCCGAGACGGCGCTGCACGAAGCCTTCGCGGCCGGACTCGGCGTCCGCCCCGGCGACGACCTGCGCATCCAGCCGTCCGGGGGGCCCCGGCTCCGGCTGCGCGTCGTCGGCCTGTACCGGCCCGCCGAGCGCAGCCCCGCCGTCTGGGCCGCCCTCGGCAGCGTCACCTTCGGCGCCTCCGACTCCGTGGCCCTGATGTCCCGTCAGGCGCTCACCGCCACCCCCGCCCTCGCCCGGGACACCGGTGCGCTCTGGCTGGGCGTCCCCGACGCCGGGCGGCTGCACCTGGCCGACATCGGGCCGCTGGCGGAGCGCGCCGACCGGTTCGGCGGCAGCGACGTCACGCTCTCCGTCTACCGCGGCACCCGCCCCACGACCCCGCTGCGGGTGTCGTCCACGCTGGACGACGCGCTCGACGACCTGACCACCCCCATCGCCGTCACCCGGGCCGGCCTCTACATGCCCGCGACCCTGCTCGCCGCCCTCGCCGCGGCCGCCCTCGTCCTCACCGCCCGCCGCCTCGCCGAGCACCGGCGGACCGAACTCGCCCTGCTGGCCGCCCGGGGCGCCGGAACCTGGCGGCTGGCCGGGTCGACCGGCGCCCTCGGGGCGCTCGTCGCCCTGCCGGCGGGCCTGGCCGCGCCCTTCCTGGCCGGCCCGCTGCTGCGGCTGCTCGACGGCGCAGGGCTGCTGCCGGGCGACGTTCCGGCGACCGCCGACGTTCCCGCAGGACGACTGGCCGCGCTGCTCGCCGTCGCCGTGTTCGCGGCCGCGCTGCTGCCGCCGACGCTGCGGACCGCCCGGGACCGCCATGCCCTGCGCGCACTGCGGCAGCGTCTCGGGCGGTTCGCCGCCGCCCAGCGGTTCGGCGCCGACCTGGGCCTCGCCGCCGTCGCCGTACTGGGCTGGCTCCAGCTCGCCCGGTACCGCACCCCGGTGACCCGCGGCGGCGTCGACCCGGTGCTGGTGCTCGCCCCGGTGGCCATGACCACCGCCGCCGCGCTCCTCGTGCTGCGCGCCCTGCCGCTGATCGCCCGGCTCACCGACCCCGCGGCCCGCTCCGGCACCGGCCTGGTGCTGCCCCTGGGCGGCTGGCAGATCGCCCGCCGCGCCCGCCGGCACGCCGGGCCGGCCCTACTGGTGACGCTCGCCCTCGCCGTGGCCGCCCTCAGCAGCACCGCCCTCGCCGTCCTCGACCGCGGAGACCACGACCAGGCCGTCTTCCGGCTCGGCGCCGACCTGCGCATCACACCCGGCGAACGCCCGGCGCCCGCAGACCGGCGCAGCGCCTACGCCGCACTGCCCGGCGCGCGAGCCACCACCCCCGTGACCGAGACCGACGGCTACCTCGGCCAGAGCTGGGTCGCCGTCACCGCCGTCAACACCACCACCGGTCCCGCACCCGCCCTGCGGCGCGACCTCGCCGACCGGCCGGTGGCCGACCTCGTGGCCCCGCTCGGCCGTGCCGTTCCCGCCCACGGCCTGCCCCTCACCGAGGCACCGCGCCGCCTGCCGCTGCGCGTCCGGCTCGCCGCGGACGGCCCCGGCGAACCCCGGCCCGTCCGGCTGACCGTCCACTTCCTCGACGCCGACGGCCTGACCCACTCGGGCACGGTCGGTCTCCGGGACACCGGCGGCGCCCCCCGCACCGTGCACGTGCCCGCCCCGGCCGGCGAGGGCGTGCGCATCGTGCAGCTCGGCCTGAGCATGACCGGTGAGAAGGCCCGGCGCACCTACCGGCTCACCATCGACCGCGTGCCGGGTCTGACCCGGCCCGCCCGCTGGCACGACCTGCGCGCCGACCGCCCCGACCTGCACGCCGCCGGATGCCCCGGCGCGAAGCCCCCGAGGCGCCCCGGCACCGCCCCGGGCCCGGTGCTCTGCTCCGACCGGCGCGCGCCCGGCACCCTCCTCGACGCCGTACTGCGCGGACCCGACACCGCCCTGAAGTACCCGACCTGGAGCGTCCGCCTGGGCACCGACACCACCAGGGGACGCCCCGCCGCACCCGTGCTCGCCGACCGCACCCTGCTCGGCTCCGGTGTGGTCCGCGTCGGCGACACCGTGACCCTGCAGGCCGCCCAGGGCGGCACCGCACGCCTGAAGATCGTCGGGGAGATCGACGCGGTGCCCGGGGCCGACCGGGACCGGCCCCGGCTGCTCGCCGACTCCCGGGCGATCGCCGCCCAGCTGGTCCTCTCCGGAGCGCTGCCCCGCGCGGAGTCCGCATGGTGGGTGGCCGCCGAGGGGCACGACGCCTCGGCGGCACTGCGCGCGGTGCGCGCCGACCCCCGCCTCGGCACCGCCACCGACGTCCCGCACACCCGTGCGCTGCTGGCCGCCGACCCGCTGCGCCAGGGCGCCCGCGGCGCGCTGACCCTGTGCCTGCTGCTCGCCCCGGCGTTCGCCGTGGTGGGCTTCACCCTGCACACCGCCCTCTCCGCGCGCGCCCGGGCGGGCGAATTCGCCCTGCTGCGCGCCCTCGGCCTGCGCCGCCGCCAGCTCGCCGCCTGCCTGTGGACCGAGCAGCTCGCCCTGGCCGCCGTCGCCGCCCTGCTCGGCACCCTGCTGGGCACCGGGCTGGCCGCGACGATCACCCCGCTGGTCACCGTCGACGACACCGGTGCGCCCGTCCACCCCGCCCTGCTCACCGACGTCCCCTGGCTGCGCGTCACCTGCACCGCGACCGCGACGACCCTGCTGATCTGCGCGGTCGTCACCGTCGCCGCCCGCTTCCTGGGCCGCATCGACCCGGCCCGGGTGCTGCGCGCGGGGGAGGACCGATGAGACGGACACAGCGCCCGCCCCGCGCCCCCGCCATCCCGGGGAGGCGCCGGACCCATGCCCCCGCCACCCCGGAGAGGCGCCCGCCCCGCGCCCCCGCAGCCCTGCGCGAGATGCGGGCCGAGCTGCCGCTGCTGGTCTGCACGACCCTGCTGATCGCCCTGCTCAGCGCCGTCGCCGCCGGCGCCCCCGCCCTGCTCGACCGGTTCGCCGGAGAGGCGCTCACCGCACGCCTGGACCAGGCACAGCGGTCGGCGCCCGGCCTGCGTCTCAGCGCCCGGTTCGAGCCGGCGACCCGGCGGGGCCCCCGCGACCTCGCCACCGGTCTCGGCGAGGGCCTGCACGCGGCCACCACCGTCATCGGCAACGCGGTACCCGGCCCGCTGAAAGGCCGGCTCGCCCCCTACGCCACCCGCGTCGAGCTGGCCTCCGTCGGCATCCGCACCGCCGGCCGGGAGACCGCCCTCGGCCTGATCCACGCCTCCGACGCGCCCGGCCGCGCCGTCTACGCCGAGGGACGGCCGCCCGACCCGCGGAGCCGGACGATCGAGGTCGCCTTCTCCACCCGCACCCGCGACACGCTGAAGCTGCGCCTGGGACAGCGACTGCCGCTGCGGCCCGGCTCGTTGGAACCCGCCGGGGCGACGGCCGTGGTCGTCGGCTTCTTCACCGCCGACGAGCGGGGCTCGGGACCCGGCGCCCGGCTCTGGCGCGAACAGCCGCTGCTGGCCCGCCCGTCGCAGCAACCCCCGCGCGACGGCTCCGGGCCGCGGTGGGAGGCCCGGGCCCTGGTCGCACCGCGCACCCTCACCACGCTCCAGGACCGGACCGGAGTCACCCTCACCGCCGACTGGAGCCTGCGCCTCGATCTCGACGTGGCCGCCGCCGCGCGCTTCGCCGGCGAGGAGGGCCGGAAGGAACTGCGCCGGCTGCTCACCCGGTATCCGGACGACGCGCGCACCGCCTACTGCGGCGACATCGGCAGCTTCGGCGGCATGTACTGCAGGATCGGCGACCACGCGGCCTCGAGCCTGGACGACCGCACACCGCTGCTCGACTCCCTCGACACCTTCGGCCGGCAGTGGCGGCACGGCCGCGTGGTGATCTCCTTCGCGCTCGCCTCGCTGCTCGCCGTCGGGGTGCTCACCGTCGTGGCCACAGCCCTGCTCGCCCTCCGCCGCCGTCTCGACGTCCACCGACTGCAGCGCGCCCGCGGCGCCAGTGCCCACCGGTTGGCGCTCACCCGGGCCGCGCACACCGCGCCCGCCGCCCTCGCCGGGCTCGCCGCCGGCCTCACCGCGGCCCGCTCCCTTCCGCCTGCCGCACCCGCCGACCACTACGGCGCCGGTGTCGCCGTGCTCGTCTGGCTGCTGCTGCCCGCCCTCACCTGGTACGCGCTGCGCGACCGGACCGCGCGCACCCGGCAGGACGCCCCCGGCCCGCGCCGTGGCGGACGCAGAATCGTCGCCGAACTGCTCGTCCTCCTCCTCGCCGCGGCCGGGGTGGCGGCGCTGCGCACCCGGGGCACCGCCGGCGCCGGGCCCGATCCGCTGCTCGCCGCGGTGCCGGCCCTGCTGGGCCTGGCCGTCGTCGCCGTCCTGCTGCGCTGCTACCCGCTGCCGGTGCGGCTCGCGGCCCGCTGGGCGGCGCGCGGGCGTGGCGCGGTGGCGCTGATCGCGCTGTCCCGCGCCGCCAAGGAGGCCCCGGCCCGCGCCCTGGCCCTGCTGGTCCTCGTGGTGACCCTGGCCGGCGCGGTCTCCGGCGGGATCGTCGTCGGCACGCTCGCCGACGCCCGCCGCACGGCCGCGGCCTGGCAGGCCGGCGCCGACGCCGCGTACCTGGGTGCGGCCCACCATCCCGGCGTCGCCGAACGGCTCGCCCGGGCCCGCGGGGTGGAGAGCACCGTGCGGGTGCGGCAGCTGCGGGTCGACCCGACAAGCGCGACGAGCGGCGAACGCCACGGCGTCGGCAGCCTCCTCGCCGTGGACGGCGACCGGCTCCGCGCCGCGTCCCCCGACTCGGAGGCGGGGCGGGCCCTGGCGGCGGCCCGCATCGGATCCACCGCGCCGTCAGGCGGGGACATCCCCGTCCTGGCCTCCGACGCCCGCACCGGCGAGGCGCTCACCATCGTCTCGCACGGCAGAAAGCTGCGGCTGCGGGTCGTCGGACGGCTCCCCGCCGAGGTACTGCGCGACCCGGCCCTCGGCCCGGTGCGCAGCTCCACCACGGCCCGGGACCGCATGCTGCTCACCGACAACCGGGCGCTCACCGCCATCGACCCGGGCGACTACGAGCAGACCGCATTGCTGCTCTACGGCCCCCGGCTGGACGTGCGGGAGCTGCGCGCGGTCGTGCCCGAGGCGGCGTCCGCCGCCGCCCTCGGTGAACTGCGGATCCGCGCCGAGGAGGAGGCCGAGGCGTCGTCCGACGGTCTGATCCGTGTGCTCGTGACCGCCCACACCGGCTGTACCGCTCTCGCCGTCGCCCTCGCCCTGCCGGCACTCCTCCTCGATCTTCTGCTGTCCGCCCCGGCCCGCGTCCGCACCGCCGCCCATCTGCGCACCCTCGGACTGAACTGCGGCGCCACCTCGGCGCTGCATCTGCTGCAACTGCTCCCGATGGTGCTGGCCGCCCTCGTCGGCGGCGGCGCGCTGGGCCTGATGCTGCCGGTGCTGCTCGAACCCGCCCTGCGCCTCGACGAGTTCACCGGCGGACCCGGCACCCCCGGCACCGCCCCCGACCCGCTGCTCGCCGCCGCGGCCGGCGCCGGTCTCGGGCTGCTGGTGCTCACGGCGGTGGGCATGGAGACCTGGTGGGGAGGGCGCCGACGGCTCGGCGCGGTCCTGAGGCTTACGGAGGAACGGTGAGCGTGAGCGAACCCGAGGCGACCGGCGCGACCGGCCTGCGCCGGCTGGAGGAGCGGGCCCGTGCGGCCCGCCGGCCCCTGCCCGACGCGGGCCTGATCGTCTGCGACAACCTGGTCCGCGTCTACCGCACCGAAGGAGTGGAGGTGCAGGCCCTCCAAGGGCTCGACCTCGTCGTCGAGGAGGGCGAGTGCACGGCGCTCGTCGGCGCCTCCGGCTCCGGCAAGTCGACCCTGCTGTCCATCCTCTCCGGCCTCGACCTGCCCACGGCAGGCCGCGTCCGTGTCGCCGGACACGACCTGCTGGCGCTGGGCCGCCGCGAACGCCTCGACTACCGGCGGCGCACCGTCGGCTTCGTCCGGCAGCAGACCGGACGCAACCTGGTGCCGTACCTCACGGCCGAGGAGAACGTCGCCCTGCCGATGAAGTACACCCGCACACCGCGCCGCAAGCGCCGCGACCGGGCCGCGGAACTCCTGGACATGCTCGGCGTCGCACACTGCCGGCACCGGCTGCCCGCGCAGCTCTCCGGCGGGGAACAGCAGCGGGTGGCCGTGGCGGTGGCCGCCGCCAACAGCCCGCGCGTCCTGCTCGCCGACGAGCCCACCGGCGAACTCGACACCGCCGGCGGCGAGCTGGTCCTCGAGGCGCTGCGCCGCGCCAACGAGCAGCTCGGTGCGACGGTCCTGATCGTCACTCATGACCCGCTCGTCTCCGGCCAGGTCCGCCGCACCGTGCGGATCCGTGACGGCCGCACCTCCACCGAGACGCTGCGTGGCCCCGGCGCCGCCGCGTCCGAGGAGTTCACCGTCCTGGACCGGGCCGGACGCCTCCAGCTGCCCCGCGACTACGTGGAGCGGTACGGCCTGCGCGGCAGGGTGCGCCTCACCCCGGAGCCGGACCATGTGGGCGTGTGGCCCGACCGTGCCCCGGCGGACCCGGACGACGAGGGCCGGGGCGACGGCCCGGACGCCGCGACCCGCCCGCAGGCCGGACCGTGACGAGCGCCACGCCTGTTCGGCACGGGTACTGGTGTGCGGCGTGTTTCCGCTGGGCAGGCAAAGGCTGACCCGGGAGCGAGTGGCCGACCGGGAGGCAAGTCGTGGCTGTGGGGAGTGGGACGTGCGGGTCTGCGTGATCGGGGCGGGGCTGTCGGGGCTTGCGGTGGCACATGCCCTGAAGGAGGCCGGTACCGATTTCGTCTGCCTGGAGAAGTCGCCCGGCGTCGGCGGCATCTGGCGCAGGCCGCAGGCGGGGGAGCGGGGCCCCGGCTATCTCTCCCTCCACCTCAACACGGCCAAGCAGCTCACGGGGTACCGCGACTTCCCGATGCCGGACTCGTATCCGCTCTATCCCAGCCACCGCGACATGGCCGCCTATCTGCGGTCGTTCGCCGAGTGGGCGGGCGTGCTGGACCGTGTGGAGCTGCGCACCGAGGTGGTCTCCGCCGACCAGGAGGCCGACGGCACCTGGACGGTGGTGAGCCGGGACGCCGAGGGCGCCGTGGCGGCCCGGCGCTTCGAGCACGTGATCGTCGCCTCCGGGCACCACACGGAACCGTCGCTGCCCGATCCGCTCCCCGCCGGCGCGGACGGGTTCACCGGCCGTGTCCTGCACTCCCTCGACTACCGCGACGGCAGCGACTTCACCGGCCGGCGCGTGATCGTGGTGGGCCTGGGCGCCTCCGCGGTGGACATCGCCGCCGATCTCTCCCGCCACGCGGAGCAGACGTATCTGTCCGTGCGCCGCGGGCTGCACGTCGTGCCCAAGCAGCTGTTCGGCATGTCCCTGGACGAGATCGCCGACACCCCGTGGTGGAACGAGATGACGCTGGCCCAGAAGCGCCGCTTCGTGGAGCAGGCGCTGCTGGTGGCCCGCGGCCGGCTCTCGGACTACGGGCTGCCCGAGCCGGACCACCCGATCTTCTCCTCCGCCGTGACGATCTCCGACGAGATCCTCAGCCGCATCCGGCACGGCCGGGTGACGCCGAAACCGGCCATCGGATCCTTCGACGGCGGCCGGGTGGTCTTCACCGACGGCACGTCCGCGGAGGCGGACGCCGTGGTGTACTGCACCGGCTACCGGATGGCGTACCCGTTCCTGCCGGCCGGCTGCCCGGCCGCCCCGGACGGCCCGGTCGAGCTGTACCGGCGGGTCGTCGCGCCGGACCGGCCCGGCCTGTACTTCGTCGGCCTGGTCCGCCCGGTGGGCGCGATCACGCGGCTGGTGGAGGCGCAGGCCCAGTGGGTGACGCGGATCGTGCGGGGCGAGGCCGTGCTGCCCTCGCCGGAGGAGATGCGCGAGGAGATCGCCGCGTACCACGCCTCCATCGCCGAGCGCTACGGCCTCACCCAGGGCGCTTCCATCCAGGTCGATGTGGGCCCGTACCTGGGGGAGTTGCGCGAGGTGCTGAGCGCCGGGACCGAGGTGGACGCGGGGTGAGGGAGCCCGGCCCGCGGACGTTGGGTGGACGGCAGGAGGCAGTCCGCCGTTCGGGACGGCATCGGGCCCGACGTCGTGCCATCGTGGTGCCATGAGCATCGATGTCCGCCCGGCCACGGTCTTCGAGGACGTACGTGCCGTGCTCGGCCCGAAGTCGCCGACGGCCAACGTCTGCTGGTGCCTGAGCTACCGCATCCCGTCCAAGCTCAACAACGAGCTGCGCGGGCCCGCCCGCGGCGAGTACGTGCGCAAGCTGTGCGCCACGGAGCCTGCGCCCGGGGTCCTCGCCTACGACGGCGACGAGCCGGTCGGCTGGGCGGCGGTGGCCCCCCGGTCCGAGACCTCCTTCGCCCGCAATCGCAAGATCCCGCACCTGGACGACCTGCCGGTGTGGTCCCTGTGGTGCATCCGCGTCCGCCCCGGCCACCGCAAGCAGGGCATCTCGCATGCGCTGATCGCCGGTGCGGTCGAGTTCGCCCGCAGCCACGGCGCCCCGGTGGTCGAGGCGTATCCGCTCGACAACGGCGACGCGAAGGTCGACCTGACGATGGCGTACGCGGGGCTCCGCAAGAACTTCGAGCGGGCCGGCTTCGTGCACGCCGCCGACACCACCTCGGTACTCGCCGGTCACCCGAGGATCCTGATGCGGCGCGATCTGCGCTGACCGGCCGGAGCGGAGGCGCCCGTCCGCGCCGGCACCTCGTCCCCCGGGGTGACGCCGCCGGGCTCAGGATCCGGTGTTCACACCGACGGGCTCACACCACCGCTCCTGCGCCGGCCTGCCGTGGCCTGCCGCTGCCTGCCCATGGCCCGGAGCAGTGGGGATCGAGGCGGGACTGCGGGCGCTGACCGCCGGCGGCCCGGACGCCGTGCGCATCGAGGCGCCGGCCCGGCCGCTCGGCGTCACCGAGGGCGGCTTCCCCGGGTGCTTCCGCGCCCGGGAGGCGCTGCTCACCGAGATGCTCGACACCTGGGAGCGTGCGGTCACCGACGACGTGATCGAGCAGACCGAGAGCGGGGGCGGGGACGCACGGGGCAAGCCGGAGAGGCTGTTCACCATCGCCTCCTCCACCGAGGAGACGGTCACCGGCGTGCCGGTGGAACCCGCCGTCCGTGACGGGGCCCGCCGCGATGCGTCCGTAGCCGGACGCCTCCGGCGGGTGGACAACCCGGCGCATGGCCTACCCGCGCGGCCTCTTCCGAGTTCTGCGCCGACCCCGACGACGTGGAGGTCCACTGTCCGCTGGCCTTCTCGCTGCGCGTCGGCCGGCACTGCATCGCGGCCGAACACGGCTCGCGCAGCCGGTCCGAGGTCATGGAGACGACCCGCGGCCGGCTGCTCCGGCAGAGGAGGGGCGGCGGGACCGCGGCGACGCGGCCCCCGCCCTCAGGACTGGGGCCGCTTGCCGTGGTTGGCGGCGTGCTTGCGGCGTGCCTTCTTCTTGCGGCGTCGCTTCGAGGACATACCGGCCTCCTGCGCTGAGGTGAACGTGCACCGCCGTGCCCGGCGGCATCCGACCAGCCCCAGGCAACCACCGTTTCCGCGTGTCCGCGACTCCGGCGCCGTCCTCCGCGACCACGGCCACGGAGCACTCCCGTACCCGGTCAGGAAGGCGGCGGGTAGACCAGGTGCCCGTCCCGCAGCCGCGCGTGCTCGCTGAGGACGGCGGGCTTCGTCACCGTCGGGGACATGATGTGCACGACCTCCGCACCGGCGACGATCAGCGCGTCGGTGATCAGCCGGCGGTGGCACCGCCAGGGCACCGCCTCGCTGCACACGATCGCCGGGCGTTCCTGCACCGCCAGCTCCAGCAGCTCGTCGAGGCCCTCCCGGAACTCGTCGGTCGCCATGTGGTCGGCGTAGTCCCGGAACGCCTTGACCCGCCAGGCCCCGTTGGGACTGGGCACACCCGCCGGAGTGTGCCGCCGGCCGCCCAGCGCCCGGATCCAGCGGTAATCGATGCCCGGGGGCAGCGCCTCGGTGAGCGCCTGCCGATTCCACTGCGGGAACTTCCGCGAGGACGGGTAGGAGCGGACGTCCACCAGGCAGGTGACGTCGTTGCGGCGCAGCATCCGCACCACCTCCTCGACCTCCCGGGTCGAGTGCCCCACGGTGCAGATCCGGTTCACCCTTCCCGAGTCTAGGCCCGGCACCCCGGGCCTGCGCTCGCCGGCAGCCTGCCGGGATGTCAGTGCCGCACGGCAGAGTGCGCGGCATGACCGAAGCCAGCGTTCAGGCCGGCCTTCTCCGCTGTCTCCAGGACGCCCGCGACGCACTGCTGTGGAAGCTGGAAGGGCTCTCCGACTGATCGACCGGATGGCCGCCCAGGGCACCGCCTTCGTGCCGGCCCTCACTGCCTTCGCGGGCGCCGGCCGCAGGCGCGCGGAGCGGCCGAGTGCCCGTCGCGACGTGGCTGGACGGCCGGCGTGGCCTGCCGCCCGACGTCCGGGCCGCCCACGAGGCCGGAGTCAGGGTCCTCGCGGGGACGGACAGTCTTCCCTGCGGCACGGTCTCCTCCGAGGCGGAGTGGCTCGTGAGGGCGGGGCTGCCCGCCGAGGCGGCGGCTCGGCGCGGCCTCCTGGGCCGCACGCGCCCGGCTCGGCCTGCCGGGGCTGGTGGACGGGGCACCGGCGGACCTCGTCGCCCACGACACCGATCCCGCCGCCGACCCGTCGGCGCCCGCCCACCCGAGCCGTGTCGTCCTGCGCGGCCGGGTGGTCGCCTGACGCCTCGAAGGACGTGGCGGGCCGCGCCGGACGGCGTCCGTCCGTGAGCGGCTCCGGCACGGAGAACGTCCGGCTCGTGAGGGTTGGGTGAGGGGATGGTCACGAATCTCGCCCAGCCGCTCGTTTGATCTTCAACCAGCCCTGCCAGCAGGGGTTTTGCCGACAGGTTGGCTCGGCTTTGGGCGGACCTTGTGGAGATGGCATCTGATGTGGCGTCAGTCCGCCGGCGGAGGCATTGATCTGGTCGCGACAAGTGGCCACGCTTCTCGTCATCCTCCGACGCCTCGCCGCGCCGGAGGTGAATCCCCCCACTGACGAGGAGACCCCTCTTCATGACGCATCACACGC
The DNA here is from genome assembly GCF_012034205.1 of Streptomyces composti. GTDB lineage: Bacteria > Actinomycetota > Actinomycetes > Streptomycetales > Streptomycetaceae > Streptomyces > Streptomyces composti. Next base: position 64,921 of record NZ_JAATEM010000020.1, on the reverse strand, counting down.
ACACCGGTGCACGCAAGCTCACCACCGCGGCGATAGCCGTGGCCGCCGCGACCTCCGCGGCGCTCCTCACCGCGCCGACGGCCCACGCCGAACCTCCCCAGGGCACCGTCCTCGGGCTCGGCGCAGAGAACGCCGTCGACGGCAGCTTCATCGTGCTCCTCGACGAGAAGGCCTCCGCCGGCGAGAAGAAGGAGCTGGCCCGTGAGTACGGCGGCAAGCTCCGGCGGACCTACGGCTCGGCCGTCAACGGCTTCTCCGCCACCGGGCTGACCGAGACCGAGGCCAAGCGACTCGCCGCCGACCCCGCCGTCGGCGCCGTCGTCGCCAACCGCACCCTGCACACCACCGCCACCCAGGACAACCCCCCGTCCTGGGGCCTGGACCGGGTCGACCAGACCGACACCGCGGGCGACCACAAGTACACCTACCCGGACAAGGCCGGTGAGGGCGTCACCGCCTACGTCATCGACACCGGGGTGCGCGTCACCCACAAGGACTTCGAGGGCCGCGCCGAGCACGGCTACGACGCCGTCGACAACGACGACACCGCCGACGACGGCAACGGCCACGGCACCCACGTCGCCGCCACCATCGCCGGCGCCCAGCACGGCGTCGCCAAGAAGGCCCGCATCGTGGCCGTCAGAGTCCTCGACGACAACGGCTCCGGCACCACCGAGCAGGTCGTCGCCGGCATCGACTGGGTCACCGAGCACCACCAGGGACCGTCCGTGGCCAACATGAGCCTCGGCGGCGCCGCCGACCCCGCCCTCGACGCGGCGGTCAGCAAGGCCATCGCCTCCGGCATCACCTTCGCCGTCGCCGCCGGCAACGAGTCCACCGACGCCGGCCAGGGCTCGCCCGCCCGCGTGCCCGAGGCGCTCACCGTCGCCTCCAGCACCGAGGACGACGCCCAGTCCGACTTCTCCAACTACGGCTCCGTCGTGGACCTCTACGCCCCCGGTTCCGAGATCACCTCCGCCTGGAACGACAGCGACGACGGCACCAGGACCATCTCCGGCACCTCCATGGCCTCCCCGCACGTCGCGGGCGCCGCCGCGGTGTACCTGTCCGCCGACCCCGGCGCCACGCCCGACGCCGTGGCCGAGGCGCTGACCGAGAGGGCCACCCCCGACAAGATCAGCAACCCGGGCACCGGAACCCCCAACAAGCTGCTGCGGGTCACCGAGTAGACCACGCCACGCACCCGCCGGGGGCCGCGGAGGAGGACGTCCTCCGCGGCCCTCGGTTCGTGGAGTGGCCCGGCTCACATGGCGTATCCGGCCGGCCACCGACACGATGGTCTTCGTCACCGGCAGGCTGAAGGGATCACCAATGTTCCGCAAGGTGCTCGTCGCCAACCGCGGTGAGATCGCGATCCGGGCGTTCCGCGCGGGGTACGAGCTGGGCGCCCGTACCGTCGCTGTCTTCCCGTACGAGGACCGCAACTCGCTGCACCGGCTCAAGGCCGACGAGGCCTACGAGATCGGTGAGCCCGGTCACCCGGTGCGCGCGTATCTCTCCGTGGACGAGATCATCCGCGCCGCGCGCCGCGCCGGAGCCGACGCCGTCTACCCGGGGTACGGCTTCCTCTCCGAGAACCCCGAGCTGGCCCGCGCCTGCGAACGGGCCGGCATCACCTTCGTCGGGCCCAGCGCCGACATCCTCGAGCTGACCGGGAACAAGGCCCGCGCGGTGGCCGCCGCCCGCGAGGCCGGCGTCCCCGTCCTCGGCTCCTCCCAGCCCTCCACGGACGTGGACGAGCTGCTGCGGGCCGCCGAGGACATCGGTTTCCCGGTGTTCGTCAAGGCGGTCGCGGGCGGCGGCGGGCGCGGCATGCGGCGCGTCGAGGACCCCGCCCAGCTGAGGGAGGCCGTCGAGGCGGCGTCCCGGGAGGCGGCCTCCGCCTTCGGCGACCCCACCGTCTTCCTGGAGAAGGCCGTCGTCGACCCCCGCCACATCGAGGTGCAGATCCTCGCCGACGGCGAGGGCGACGTCATCCACCTCTTCGAGCGGGACTGCTCCGTGCAGCGCCGCCACCAGAAGGTCATCGAGCTGGCCCCGGCCCCCGATCTCGACCCGGAGCTGCGCGAGCGGATCTGCGCCGACGCCGTGCGGTTCGCCCGGCAGATCGGCTACCGCAACGCCGGCACCGTGGAGTTCCTCCTCGACCGCGACGGCAACCACGTCTTCATCGAGATGAACCCGCGTATCCAGGTCGAGCACACGGTCACCGAGGAGGTCACCGACGTCGACCTCGTCCAGTCGCAGCTGCGCATCGCCGCCGGTGAGACCCTCACCGACCTCGGGCTCTCCCAGGAGTCGATCACCCTGCGCGGCGCCGCCCTGCAGTGCCGCATCACCACCGAGGACCCGGCCAACGGCTTCCGCCCGGACACCGGACGGATCAGCGCCTACCGCTCGCCGGGCGGCTCCGGCATCCGCCTGGACGGCGGCACCACCCACGCCGGCACCGAGATCAGCGCCCACTTCGACTCCATGCTGGTCAAGCTCACCTGCCGCGGGCGCGACTTCGCCACCGCCGTGGGCCGCGCCCGCCGCGCCGTGGCCGAGTTCCGCATCCGCGGCGTGGCCACCAACATCCCGTTCCTGCAGGCGGTCCTCGACGACCCCGAGTTCCAGGCGGGACACGTCACCACCTCCTTCATCGAGCAGCGCCCGCACCTGCTGACCGCCCGTCACTCCGCCGACCGCGGCACCAAGCTGCTCACCTATCTCGCCGACGTCACGGTGAACAAGCCGCACGGCGAGCGGCCCGACCTGCCCGACCCGCTGGTCAAGCTGCCGCCGCGCCCCACCGGGCAGCCGCCCGCCGGCTCCCGGCAGCGGCTCACCGAACTCGGCCCCGAGGGCTTCGCCCGCCGGCTGCGCGAGTCCCCGGCCCTCGGCGTCACCGACACCACCTTCCGCGACGCCCACCAGTCGCTGCTGGCCACCCGGGTGCGCACCAAGGACATGCTGGCCGTCGCGCCCGTGGTCGCGCACACGCTTCCGGAGCTGCTGTCCCTGGAGTGCTGGGGCGGCGCCACCTACGACGTCGCCCTGCGGTTCCTCGCCGAGGACCCCTGGGAGCGGCTGGCCGCCCTGCGCGAGGCGGTCCCCAACATCTGCCTGCAGATGCTGCTGCGTGGCCGCAACACCGTCGGCTACACCCCCTACCCGACCGAGGTCACCGACGCCTTCGTGCAGGAGGCTGCGGCCACCGGCATCGACATCTTCCGCATCTTCGACGCGCTCAACGACGTCAGCCAGATGCGTCCCGCCATCGAGGCCGTGCGTGAGACCGGCACCGCCGTCGCCGAGGTCGCGCTCTGCTACACCGCCGACCTGTCCGACCCGGGCGAGCGCCTCTACACCCTCGACTACTACCTGCGCCTCGCCGAGCAGATCGTCGAGGCCGGCGCCCATGTACTGGCCGTCAAGGACATGGCGGGCCTGCTGCGCGCGCCCGCGGCGGCCAAGCTGGTCTCCGCGCTGCGCCGCGAGTTCGACCTGCCGGTGCACCTGCACACGCACGACACCGCGGGCGGCCAGCTCGCCACCTACCTCGCGGCGATCCAGGCCGGGGTGGACGCGGTCGACGGGGCCGTGGCGTCCATGGCCGGCACCACCTCCCAGCCGCCCCTGTCGGCGATCGTCGCCGCGACCGACCACTCCGAGCGGCCCACCGGGCTCGACCTGCAGGCGGTCGGCGACCTGGAGCCGTACTGGGAGAGCGTCCGCAAGGTCTACGCCCCCTTCGAGGCGGGCCTGGCCTCCCCGACCGGCCGCGTCTACCACCACGAGATCCCCGGCGGCCAGCTGTCCAACCTGCGTACCCAGGCCATCGCCCTCGGTCTCGGCGACCGCTTCGAGGACATCGAGGCGATGTACGCCGCCGCCGACCGGATGCTCGGCCGCCTGGTGAAGGTGACCCCCTCCTCCAAGGTGGTCGGCGACCTCGCCCTGCATCTGGTGGGCGCGGGCGTCTCCCCGGAGGACTTCGAGGCCGACCCCGGCCGGTACGACATCCCGGACTCCGTGATCGGCTTCCTCCACGGCGAGCTGGGCACCCCGCCCGGCGGCTGGCCCGAGCCGTTCCGCACCAAGGCGCTCAAGGGCCGCCCCGCACCCGAGCGGGTCCAGGAGCTGTCCGCGGACGACCGGGCCGGGCTGGCCAAGGACCGGCGGAACACGCTCAACCGGCTGCTGTTCCCCGGACCCACCCGCGAGTTCGAGACGCACCGGCAGAGCTTCGGCGACACCAGCGTCCTGGACAGCAAGGCCTTCTTCTACGGGCTGCGCCCGGGCAAGGAGTACGGCGTCGACCTCGAGCCCGGTGTGCGGCTGCTCATCGAGCTGCAGGCGATCGGCGACGCCGACGAGCGCGGCATGCGCACCGTGATGTCCACCCTCAACGGCCAGCTGCGGCCCATCCAGGTCCGCGACCGGGCGGCGGCCTCCGACGTCCCTGCCACCGAGAAGGCCGACCGGAACAACCCGAACCATGTCGCGGCGCCCTTCGCGGGCGTGGTGACCCTCGCGGTCTCCGAGGGCGACGAGGTGGAGGCGGGCGCCACGGTGGCCACCATCGAGGCGATGAAGATGGAAGCGGCGATCACGGCCCCCAGGGCCGGCACGGTCGGCCGCCTGGCCATCAACCGCATCCAGCAGGTCGAGGGCGGCGACCTCCTCGTCGAACTCACCTGACGGCACCCCCGCGGGGAGGCGCCGGCCCGGCATCTCCCCGCGGGTCCCCGCCTCCCGGGGACCAGAGGACTCCAGGCGTAGTACTGTGCCTGAAGTACTCCGAGTCCGGCGCAGAACGCGCGCACCTCCGGGAGGGGCCATGGTGAGGCGGAACGACCAGCGGCGCGCCGCCCTCGTCGACGCCGCGATCGAGGTACTGGCCAGGGAGGGCGCCCGCGGCCTGACGTTCCGCGCGGTCGACGGCGAGGCCGGCGTCCCCACCGGGACGGCGTCCAACTACTTCGCCAACCGCGACGACCTGCTGATGCAGGCCGGCGCCCGGGTCTACGAGCGGCTCCAGCCCGACGAGGCCACCATCGCCCGCCAGCGGGCCGCCGGACGGGACCGCGAGACCTACGCCCGGCTGATGCGCGAACTCGTCGGCCGCATCGCCTCCTTCCGCACCGGCTACCTGGCCCTGCTGGAACTGCGCCTGGAGTCCACCCGCCGGCCCGGCCTGCGCAAGCTGCTCACCGAGCGGGTCCGCGCGGACGTCGACGCCAACGTCTCCTACCACGAGGAGTCGGGACTGCCCGGCGACGCCACCGCCGTGAAGCTGCTCTACCTGGCTCTCAACTGGCTCATCGTGGAGCAGCTCACCCTGCCGGACGTCTTCGGCGAGGCCGAGCGGGAACGGCTGGTGACCGCCGCCGTCGAGCGCGTCGTGGCCGCCGAGTAGGCCCGGACGGCGCCGGGCGACGGGCGGTTGTCAGTGGCCGGTGTCACGCTGAGTCGAGGAGCACTCAGCGAAAGGGACCATCGTGATCACCACCGACTACGCCCCCGGTGCCCCCTGTTTCCTCGACCTCGGCGCCCCCGACGTCCCGGCCGCCGCCGCCTTCTACAGCTCGGTGTTCGGCTGGGACTACGAGGCCATGGAGGGCGAGAACGGCGATGGCGGGAACGGACAGGACATGGAAGGGGGGATGTTCCGCAAGAACGGCAAGATCGTCGCGGGGCTCGGCAAGCTCACCGAGAAGGGAGCCCGCCCGGCCTGGATGATCTACTACAGCGTTCCCGACGCCGACGCCACCACCCAGGCCGTGGAGCGGGCCGGCGGCAGCGTCCGGGTCGCCCCCACGGACCTCGACGAATGGGGCCGCATGGCCCAGTACACCGACCCGCTGGGCGGCCAGTTCGCGGTCTGGCAGTCGGGCACCAGCAAGGGCGCGGAACTGGTGGACGAGCCGGGCTCGCTGTGCTGGACCGAGCTGATGACCACCGACGTCGCCGCGTCCAAGGAGTTCTACACCCAGGTCTTCGGCTGGCGGTACACCGAGATGGGCATGCCCGGCGACGGCGGTACCTATCACATGATCACTCCCGCGGGGCAGCCCGAGGAACGCATGCACGGCGGCATGATGCAGCTCGGCGAGGAGGACCTGGCGCTCAACCAGGGCCGCCCGTACTGGCATCCGGTCTTCGCCGTCGACGACTGCGACGCGGCCGTCGCCACCGCCACCGAGAACGGCGGCACCGTGCAGATGGGCCCGGAGGACGCCGAGGGCGTGGGCCGGCTGGCGGTGTGCCTGGACCGGGCGAACGCCGACTTCGTGGTGCTCGATCCGTCGCAGGGCTGAGCGCTCGCCCGCGCCCCGGCACCTCGAGAGCCGCGAGCGGGCACCCGGCCGCGCACCGTCAGCGGCCGGTCAGGACCACGAGCCGCTGGGTGGCGCGCGTCATCGCGACATAGTGGTCCACCGCCCCCTCGATGCCCTCGCCGAAGCTCTCCGGACCGACCAGGACGACCAGGTCGAACTCGAGGCCCTTCGCGAGCCCGGGGGTCAGCGAACGCACCCGCGGTGAGGACGGCCGGAACGCGGGATCACCGATGACACACGCGGTGCCCTCGGCGTGCTCGGCGAGCCAGGCGTCCAGGACCGAGTCCCGCTCGGCGACGGATCCGTACTGGACGGGGACGCCGGTGCTGCGCACCGACGTCGGCACATTGGCGTCCGGCAGCACGGCCCGGATCACCGGTTCGGCCTCGGTCATGATCTCCTCGGGCGTCCGGTAATTGATCGTCAGCGACGCCGACTCGATCCGGTCGAAGCCGACCCGCTCCAGCCGCTCCCGCCAGGACTCCGGGAACCCGTGCCGCGCCTGCGCGCGGTCCCCGACCACGGTGAAGCTGCGGGACGGGCACCGCTGCAGCAGCATCTGCCACTCGGCGTCGGTGAGCTCCTGTGCCTCGTCCACCACGATGTGCGCGAACGGGCCGGCCAGCAGATCCGGCGCCGGCACCGCCAGCTCGGACTCGTCGACCAGGCTGACCTGCGCGTCCTGCCCGCGCAGCATCGTCACCAGGCCCTCCCCGTCGTCGCCGTCCGCACCGGAGTCGGCCGCGGCCGCGATCAGGTTGTCGACGACCTGGTTCATCCGCTCGCGCTGGGCGGCCAGCACGGCCTCCTGCCGGCGCTTGCGCCGGGCCGTCTCCGGGTCGCCGAGCCGCTGCCGTGCCGCGTCCAGCAGCGGCAGGTCGGACACCGTCCACGCCCGCGGCTCCGCGCGCTGCAGCAGGCGCACCTCCGCACGGCTCAGCCAGGGCGCGCACATCCGCAGATACGCGGGCACGGACCACAGGTCCGCGACGACATCGGCCGCCTCCAGCAGCGGCCACGCCCGGCCGAGCGCCGCGACCAGCTCCCTGTTCCGCCGCAGCGAGACGCGCAGCTGCTCCTCGGGAACCGTGTCGTCGTGCCTGCTCACCAGGATGGTGAGCAGCTCCTCCCAGACCTGTTCGCGCGCCTCGTTGTGCGGTGTCCCCGGCTCCGCCGCATCGAAGGCCGCGGCCCAGTCGGCTGCGGTCAGCCGCACCTCGGACCACGGGGTGACCACGGTCATGCCCTCGGCGGGCGGCTCCTCGTAGAAGCGGACCGCCTTCTCGATCGCCCGCACCATGTCCGCGGACGCCTTCAGCCGCGCCGCTTCCGGATCGGTCTCCGCCACCGCCGAGGCGCCCTCCGCGACCAGATCCCGCAGGGTGCAGGTCTGCACTCCCTCCTCGCCCAGGCTCGGCAGCACATCGGCGACATACGCCAGATAGGGCCGGTGCGGTCCGACGAACAGGACACCGCCGCTGCGCTGCCTGAGCCGCGGGTCGGAGTGCAGCAGATAGGCGGAACGGTGCAGGGCGACGACCGTCTTGCCGGTGCCGGGGCCCCCGTCCACCACGAGGGCGCCGCGCGATCCCGCGCGGATGACGGCGTCCTGGTCGGCCTGGAGGGTGGCCAGCACGTCCCGCATCCGTGCCGAGCGGCTGCCGCCGAGGCCGGCGATGAACGCCGACTGGTCGTCGAGCGCGGCATGCCGCTCCAGCCCGTCCGGGGTGAACACCTCGTCCCAGTAGTCGCTGATCCGGCCGTCGGTCCAGCGGTACCTGCGGCGGCTGGTCAGTCCCATCGGGTTGGCGTGCGTCGCGCCGAAGAAGGGTTCGGCCGCGGGGGAGCGCCAGTCGACCAGCAGCCGCCGCCCCGTGCTGTCCGTCAGGCCGAGCCTGCCCACGTAGACGGGCTCCGTGCCGTCCTCGGCGACCATGCGACCGAGACACAGGTCGAGCCCGAACCGGCGCAGGGTGCGCAGGCGTGCGGAGAGCCGGTGGATCTCCGCGTCCCGGTCCATGGCGTGCCGCCCGAGCCCGCCCGGCGCCCTGCGCTCGGCGTCGAGCCGGGCCGAGAGCTCGGCGATCGTCTGCTGAAGACAGGCGGCCAGTGCCGCGAAGTGCCGCTCGTCGTCGGCGATCAGCGCCGGATCGGCCTTGGCCGCCGGCCGCTCGGGCAGGGCGAAGACGCCCGTGGCAGGCGGGGCGACGCCCTGATACGACCCCTGGACGGATGAATCGGCATACACGTGATGAACTCCCCGTTTCCGCAGCTTCCCGGCTCAGGCCGGAGATTCTGCGGCACAGTGGGGGCCTTGCCGCAAGCCCCCCACTGCGCTATACGTTGAGAGTGGCAAGGAGGGACTCCTTGCCTTTCGTGTTTCCGCACCCGCTGCGAGGCTCTGTGAGTGTGCCGTGGGCCGTGTGCCGGGCGCCTCGCGGGCGGTTACGCGTCCCCGGAGCGGGAACCGGCGCGCGAGCGGGCCGCACGCCGGGCCGCCGCACCCGCGGGCCCGCCCTGAGCGGTCCGGCGGCGACGCCCACGCGAGGACTGCTGCGATGCCTGCGAAGACGCGGCCGGCGCGGCCGGCACAGTGATCACCACGGGCACCCCGGACGGCTGCCGGGCACCGGTGATGCGGCTGAGCTCCGCCTCGCCCGAACGCACCGAGGTGGTCCGCGCGGTGACACCCGCCATGGCCATCAGACGGCTCATGTCGCGCTGCTGATCCGGTGTCACCAGAGTGACCACGCTGCCGGACTCGCCGGCACGAGCGGTGCGGCCGCCCCGGTGCAGATAGTCCTTGGGGTCGGTGGGCGGATCGACGTTGACCACCAGGTCCAGGTTGTCGATGTGGATGCCGCGGGCCGCCACATCGGTGGCCACCAGCACGGTGACCTGTCCGCTCTTGAACTGGGTGAGCGTGCGGGTGCGCTGGGGCTGGGACTTGCCGCCGTGCAGGGCCGCGGCGCGCACTCCGCTGCTCAGCAGGTGCTTGGTCAGCCGGTCGGCCGCCCGCTTGGTGTCCAGGAACATGATGACCCGGCCGTCCCGCGCCGCGATCTCGGTGGTGGTGCGCCGCTTGTCGGTGTCCTGCACGTGCAGCACGTGGTGCTCCATCGTGGTGACCGCGCCCGCGGACGGGTCCACCGAGTGCACCACGGGGTCGTGCAGGTAGCGGCGGACCAGCCGGTCGACGTTGCGGTCGAGGGTCGCCGAGAACAGCATGCGCTGCCCGCCGGGCCGAACCTGGTCGAGAAGCGCGGTGACCTGCGGCATGAAGCCCATGTCGGTCATCTGGTCGGCCTCGTCGAGCACGGTGACGGCGACCTCGTCCAGCCGGCAGTCGCCCCGGTCGATCAGATCCTTCAGCCGTCCCGGCGTGGCCACCACGACCTCGGCCCCGGCGCGCAGCGCGTCGGCCTGCCTGCCGATCGACATGCCGCCGACCACGGTCGTCATCCGCAGGCGCGTGGCGCGGGCGTAGGGCGTGAGGGATTCGGTGACCTGCTGGGCCAGCTCACGGGTGGGTACCAGGACCAGTGCCAGGGGCTGCCGGGCCTCGGCGCGACGGCCCGCGGTGCGGGCCAGCAGCGCCAGGCCGAAGGCGAGCGTCTTGCCCGAGCCGGTGCGGCCCCGTCCGAGGACGTCACGACCGGCCAGCGAGTTGGGCAGGGTCGCGGCCTGGATCGGGAACGGGACGGTCACGCCCTCGTGGCCCAGGGCGTCGAGCAACGGGGCGGGCAGGTCGAGTGCCGCGAACGACTCGACGGCGGGCAGGGCCGGTGTCTTGGTGACCGGCTGGGCGAACTCCGCCTGCGGTGCGGTGCGCTGACGTCCGACGCCGCCTGCGCGGCGTGGCGCGCCGGACCGGCCGGTGCGGCCGGATGCGCTGCTGCCGGCCGCGGTGCGGCGGCCTGCGAAGCCCCCGGAGGGGGCGGATGTGCGGGATGTGCGTGCTCGGCTCATGCGAGACCTTCAGACTTCCTCGATGCGGCACGTATCAAGGAAGTCGCGCGTGAGGCCGCGCGGAGACTCGCGAGAACGAACCGGGGTGAAGGGCGCCCTCGGGGCGCCCGAAAAGGGATCGAGCCGGGGTCCGCACCCGAAGGTGCGGCCCGGCTGCGATGTGCGTGTGCGGGTGGATCAGGCGGGAACGATGTTCTCGGCCGCGGGACCCTTCTGGCCCTGCGCGATGTCGAAGCTCACCTTCTGGCCCTCGTGAAGCTCACGGAAGCCCTGCGCGGCGATGGCCGAGTAGTGGGCGAAGACGTCGGCGCCGCCGCCGTCCTGCTCGATGAAACCGAAGCCCTTTTCCGCGTTGAACCACTTGACGGTACCGGTTGCCATTTTTTCTCCTTCGGAACGGTGTCGGGACTCCTCTGAGTACGGAACCCCGGTCGCCGTGATGATCACCCGTCGGAAAACGTTTCCGGCAACCACTACTGCAACTGATCCCGACACTATCACGCGGTAATCGATGTGGCACGGTCGGCAATGTCACTGCCGACCGGCGCAGATCGAGGACGCCGCGCGGGAATATTCCGGAGTCCGGCCGGAAATTCCGCCGCCAGGCGGCCGGATATTTCCGGTCCGGTCCTCGCCGGGGGTTCGGAGGTCCGCCGGGCGCGCAGGCGCGTACGGACCGATCACCGGGCAGGTCGCCGGGCCGGAGCGGGCGGTCGCGCCCCGGTCCCGCCCGCCCCGGCAGAAAAGCTGCAGCCGCGACTAGAGTTGTCGTGCGGGAGGGAACCGCCCTCCCGCGGCGGGCCACAGACCCCGTGGCCCGCGGAAAGGCGCGCATGCCCTCGGAGCACAGGCCGGACACCGACGCCCGGCCGCCGGCCGGCGACCGGCTCGACGACGACCACTACCCGGCGTACACGATGGGCAGGGCCGCCGAACTGATCGGTGCCACGCCCGCCTTCCTGCGCGCCCTCGGCGAGACGGGTCTGATCACTCCCAGCAGGTCGGGAGGCGGTCACCGCCGCTATTCGCGTCACCAGCTGCGCATCGCGGCACGGGTCCGCGAACTCGTCGACCAGGGCACGCCGATCGAGGCCGCCGGCCGCATCGTCGACCTCGAGGACCAGCTGGAGGCTGCCCGCCGGGCGCAGGGGCGGCCGCGGGACGCGGCGGACAGCCGCGACGGAACGCGCGAGTGAGAAATCTGTACTCGCCGGACCAGAAATGTGCCGCCGCCGCCGCGGAAAACGGCGGCACGGAAATTCGTGCTAGGCTCGACCCCGTTGCAGTTGTGGTTGCCCTTTGCGTCAGCGGTTTCATCCCGGGCAGGTAATCATCGACAGCGATGTGAGGGCCCGCACGGTGTGGGCCTGAAACTGTCTAGGAGTATGAATTATGGCCACCGGTACTGTGAAGTGGTTCAACGCGGAAAAGGGCTTCGGCTTCATCGCGCAGGACGGCGGCGGCGCCGACGTCTTCGCCCACTACTCGAACATCGCCACCCAGGGCTTCCGTGAGCTGCACGAGGGCCAGAAGGTGAGCTTCGACGTCACCCAGGGCCAGAAGGGCCCCCAGGCGGAGAACATCGTTCCCGCCTGACACACGTCGCGCTCCCGCACGGAGCACTCAGGAGGCCCGCACCCGCGACCGGGGTGCGGGCCTCCTGCCGTTCACGGCCCCGCCGGTGAAGCGGCGAAACGCTCCCTCCCTCAAAGGGTGCGGACCGGGCGTGCGGGGTTGCCGACCGCGACCACGCCCGAGGGAACGTCCTTGGTCACCACCGCACCGGCTCCGATGACGGAGTCCTCGCCGATGGTCACACCGGGCAGGACGATGGCCCCGCCGCCCAGCCAGACGTTGTCGCCGATGGTGATGGGCCGGGCGGCCTCCAGCTTGTCCCGCCGGGGCCGGGGCTCCAGCGGATGCGTCGGGGTGAGCAACTGCACGCCCGGCCCGATCTGGCAGTCCTCGCCGATGGTGATGGCCGCGACGTCGAGCGCGGTCAGGTTGTAGTTGACGAAGGTGCGCGCCCCGATGGTGATGTTGCTGCCGTAGTCGACATGCAGCGGGGGCCGCACATGCGCCTGATCACCCAGCCGGCCGAGCAGCTCCGCGAGGATCGGGCGCGCCGCCTCCGCGTCCTCGGCGTAGGCGGCCTGGTAGCGGGCGGCCAGCCGGACGGCCCGCTGCTGTCTGCGGGCGATCTCAGGATCGTCGGCGATGTAGAGATCGCCCGCCAGCATGCGCTCGAGTTGTGTGCGCGGGTCGCCCGCGAAGTGGTCCGTGTCGTCCGTCGCCATGCCCGGCACGCTACCGACAAGCGCACCGGGAGGGCCTCGGCGGGCCCGGGGGGAGCGCTGGACGTCCTCAGCCGACGGGCGGCATCTCTGCGGGCTCCGAGTCGAGCCCCGGCCGGCGCTCGCGCCAGGCGCCGCGGGTGAAGTCCGGGATCGCGACCGGCCTGCCGCCCCCGGCCAGTGAGGCGGCGCTCAGCGGCACCGCCGAGCACCAGGCCGCCGAGTCGTACACATCGATGTCCGGTACGAGTCCCGCACGCATCAGCTGCACGGTGCGCCACTGCAGGATGTAGTCCATGCCGCCGTGGCCGCCGTTGTTCGCCGCGTCGTCCCCCACCTTCTGCCACAGCCAGTGGTCGAACTCCTTGCGGTAGCTCTCGAAGTCCCGCCAGGTGTGCCCGCTGTGATCCGGCTCGAGGTAGATCCGGGCACCCGTCGGCGCCGGGCCGGCGTAGTCCTCGACGATCCCCCGGCTCCCGGCGAGCGAGTTGATCCGGCTGTAGGGGCGCGGCGAACTCACATCGTGCTCCGCTCGGATGATCCGGCCCTGCGCCGTCTCGATCAGGCAGGTGATCAGATCGCCGTTGATGTACGTCTCCCTCCAGGACGGATGCCCCTTCGGAACGAAGCGTTCGCGGTAGTCGGCGAGGCCGCGCGGCTCGGTCGCGGTGGCTCGCAGGGTGACCATGCGGTCGCCCCGGTTGACGTCCATCGCCGCCGCGATGGGGGCCAGCCCGTGCATGGGGTAGAGGGACGCGGTACTGCGGGTGTGCCACAGCCGCCGCCAGGAGTCGGTGTAGTACGTGTCGGAGAACAGCAGTTCGCGCAGGTCGTGCAGATAGCCCCCGTGCCCGTTGGTGATCTCGCCGAAGAGACCGGCGTGCGCCATCCGCAGCATGGCCAGCTCGTTGCGCCCGTAGCTGCAGTTCTCCGCCAGCAGCAGATGCCTGCGGGTGCGCTCCGAGGTGTCCACCAGGTCCCACAGCTGGCGCAGCTCGGTGGCGATGGGCAGTTCCACCACCGCGTGCCGGCCGCTCAGCAGAGCCGCCCGGCCGTGCTCGTAGTGGAACTCCCACGGCGTGGCCACGTACACCAGGTCGATGTCGTCCCGCTGCAGCATGCGCGAGTACGAGTCGGCCGATCCGCCGTACTCGGCGGGGCGCGGCTCTCCCTTGCTCTCCAGCCGGTCGGCGGCGCGCGTCGCCCGGTCGGCGCGGATGTCGCAGACGGCGGTGACCGTGCAGCCCGGCACGGCCGCCCAGCCCGTCACCATGCCCGAGCCCCGGTTGCCCAGACCGATCATGGCGACCCGGACGGTCCGGTGGACGTCGAACGGCACGCCGATCATCGACTTCTGGCCCGGTCTGCGGCCCGGTGCCGCGCCGGTCGCGGCCGCGGCGGCCGGAGCGGCGGAGACACCGGCCGCGAGCGCGCCGGTGGCGACGGCGCCGCCCAGCAGAAGCCGGCGGGAGACAGCGGCGATCTCGGACATGACGGCAACACTCCTCGATGGGCGGCCTGCATCACTGTCGGTGGAAGACTCTGCGGGCTTGGTGATGTCATGTCAATATGTGCTCGATAGGAAGCCGTTTCGCGCACAACTGAGCAACCAGAGGAGGTGAGCGGGCGTCACTTCGGTTGCGGAGGACGGTCCGGGCACCGGCGCGGGTGTCCGAGGGCGACCCGCCGGAGCAACGGTGAACCGATCGCCTGACACGGCCGCCGTGCCGCGGCGACGGGCCGCGCCGGTGGCACAGTGACCGTATGTGCGGCCGATACGTAGCCACCCGCAGCCCCGAGGACCTCGTCCAGCTGTTCCAGGTCACCGACTGGCGCGCCGAGGAGAGACTCGAGCCGAGCTGGAACGTCGCCCCGACCGACCAGGTCTACGGTGTGCTCGAACGCCGCCCCCGGCACGACGACGACGGCGAGGTGCGCAGGCAGCTGCGCGCCCTGCGCTGGGGACTGGTCCCGTCCTGGGCCGACGACCTGAAGATCGGCGCCCGCCTGATCAACGCCCGGGTGGAGACCGTGCACGAGAAGCCCGCCTTCCGCCGGGCCTTCGTCAAGCGCCGCTGCCTGCTGCCGGCCGACGGCTTCTACGAGTGGCGCCGCATCGACGACCCGGCCACCGGCGGGAAGCGCAAACAGCCCTACTTCATCCACGCCGAGGACGACGAGGTGATGGCGCTCGCCGGTCTGTACGAGTACTGGCGCAACCCGGACGTGGAACGCGACGACGACCCCGCCGCATCCATCCGCGCATGCCGCTCGCCCTCACCCCCGACCACTACGACGCCTGGCTCGACCCCGCCCACCAGGACCCCGACCGGCTGCGCGAGCTGCTGACCACACCCGCCGGCGGCCACCTGCACGCCCGCCCCGTCTCCCCGGCCGTCAACAACGTGCGCAACAACGGGCCCGAACTGCTCGAGGAGGTGCCGGAGCAGCCATGAACCGGAGAGGGGAGAGACGGAGCCGGCGGACCGGAACCGCCGGCGGCCGCATCCGGGGGCCGGACGGGGGCACAAGAGCCGACACGACGAACGACCAGGACCGATCCACGCCGGGGGCACAGGTGCGAGGCGGACAGGACCACGACGGCACACGCCCGCTGGACGTGATCGTCGTGGGCGGCGGTGCGGCCGGGCTGAGCCTCGCCCACCGACTGGCCCGCCGCGGCGACCTCACCGTCACCGTCGTCGAGCCGCCCGACGGACCGCTCCGGCCACCCGAACGCACCTGGTGCTACTGGGCGGCGGGACCCGACGACTTCGCCGGGGCCCTCGAAGCCACCTGGTCCCGCCTACGGATCCACGGCCGCGACGGCACCGGCATCACCGTCGACCCGGCCCCGCTGCAGTACCGCATGCTGCGCTCCGCGCCGTTCGAGCGGCTGGTGCACTCCGCCCTCGGCCGCAACCCCCGCACCACGCTGCTCCGGGCCACCGCCGAGACCGTGCGCGAGGTACCCGGCGGCGCGGAGGTCCGCTGCACGGCACCCGGCGGCGGAACCCGGATCCTGCGCGCCGCGAGGGTCTTCGACTCCCGCCCGCCGCGCGTCCTCCCGCCGGCCAGGACCCTGCTGCTGCAGCACTTCCGCGGCTGGTTCGTGCGCACCGCGGCGGACCGCTTCGACCCGGCGGTCGCCGACCTGATGGACTTCCGGGTGCCGCAGCCCCGCCACGGCCTCGCCTTCGGCTACGTCCTCCCGCTCGCCGCCGACCACGCCCTCGTCGAGTACACCGAGTTCTCCCGCACACCGCTGAGCCGGCCCGAGTACGAGGCGGCCCTGGAGCACTACTGCCGCAGCGTCCTGCGCCTCGGCCTGTACACCGTGGAGGCCGCCGAGCAGGGCGTCATCCCCATGACCGACGCCCGCTTCCCCCGCCGCGCCGGAAGAGCCGTGTTCCGCATCGGCACCGCGGGCGGTGCCACCCGCCCCTCGACCGGCTACACCTTCGCCGCCGTGCAGCGGCAGAGCCGTGCCATCGCCGCCGCGCTGGCCGAGGGCCGCGACCGGGTGCCGCCCCCGCACGGCCGCCGGGCGCTGGCCATGGACGCGGTACTGCTGCGCGCCCTGGACACCGGACGGATCGACGGGCCCGACTTCTTCACCCGGCTCTTCGGCCGCACACCCGCCGAGCGCCTGCTGCGTTTCCTCGACGGCGCCACCACGCCACGGGAGGATCTCGGCATCGGACTGCACACCCCCGTCGGTCCGATGCTGCGGACCGCGCTCGAACTCCCCTTCCTGCCCCGCCGCTCCCGGCCCGCGCCGAGCGTCACCCCCCGAGACGAAGAGAGCCGATGATGACCCTGCTGCGCGACCACGACCTGGCCCGCGCCTTCGACCACGCCTCGCGGACCTACGACCGCCTCACCGCACTCAACCCCGGCTACCGCTCCGAGCTGCTGCGCTCGGCACGGCGGCTGCGGCTGCCGGACGACGGCGCCGGACTGCGTGTGGCCGACCTCGGCTGCGGCACCGGCGCCTCCACCCGAGCCCTGCTGCGGGCCGCGCCCCGCGCGCACATCACCGCCGTGGACGCCTCCTCCGGCATGCTGCACCGCGCCCTGGACAAACCCTGGCCCCCGCAGGTGCGCTTCCTGCACATGACCGCCGAGGAGTTCGCGGCCGGCGACGAAGGCCCCTTCGACGCGGTGTTCGCCGCCTACCTCTTCCGCAACGTCACCGGACCCGACCAGCTCCTCACCGCCGTGCGGACCCTGCTGCGACCGGGCGGACGGCTCGCCGTCCACGAGTACAGCCTCAGCGGCTCGCCCGTGCACCGGGCGCTGTGGAACACCCTGTGCCGGGGAGTGATCATCCCGGCGGGCACGCTCGGCGGGGACCGGGCGCTCTACCGGCATCTGCGGGCCAGCGTCCTCCGTTTCGACACCGCCCCCGCCTTCACCGACCGGCTGCGCCGCGCGGGCTTCACCGGCGTGCGCGTCGCCCCCGTGGCCGGGTGGCAGACGGGCATCGTGCACACCTTCCTGGCCCGTAACGGTTCCGCGGCGACGGGGGCGGCGGCCACGGCCACCGCGCGCGACCACCGGGGAGGCGCGATGAGCGCCCCTGAGCGCGGCCCTCGGCGGGGGTCCGCCCCGCGCGCCGCCCGGCGCGGCCGCGACCGGCGGGCGGAGATCGTGATGCCCGCCCCCGGCAGGGACCGGTTCGAGCCCGCCGACGCCCCGCACATCGCGGTGGCCGGCGCCGGGATCGCCGGGATCGCCGCCGCCACTCTGCTGGCCGAACGCGGCGCCCGGGTGACCCTCTACGAGCGCGGACCCGCGCTCGGCGGACGGCTCACCGGAGCACCCACCCGGCTGGCCGACGGCTCCACGGCGACCATGACCCGCGGGTTCCACGCCTTCTTCCGCCAGTACTACAACCTGCGGGGCCTGCTGCGGCGCACCGACCCCGCTCTGACGCGGCTCACCGCGCTCCCCGACTACCCGCTCCGTCACAGCGCGGGCCTCGCCGACAGCTTCGCCCGCGTCCCGCGCACCCCGCCGCTCAGCGCGCTCGGCTTCGTCGCACTGAGCCCCACCTTCGGCTGGCGCGACCTCGCCGCCCTGGATGCCCGCGCGGCGCTGCCCCTCCTCGACGTGCGCGTGCCCGAGGTCTACGACCGCTACGACTCCCTCAGCGCCGCGGCGTTCCTGGAGAGCGTCCGCTTCCCCGAGGCCGCCCACCACCTCGCCTTCGAGGTGTTCTCCCGCAGCTTCTTCGCCGACCCGCGGGAGCTGTCCGCCGCCGAACTGCTGCTGATGTTCCACATCTACTTCCTCGGCTCCGCCGAGGGGCTGCTCTTCGACGTGCCCGGCGAACCCTTCCCGCAAGCCCTCTGGGAGCCGCTCGGCACCTACCTCGAGCGTCTCGGAGCGACGCTGCGCACCGGCACACCCGTGCACGCCGTACGGCCTCTCGACGGCGGGGGAGTGGAGCTGCGCACCGGCACCGGCGCCCACCGCCACGACGCCGCGGTCCTCGCACTCGACCCCGAAGGACTGCGCCGGCTCGTCGCCGGCTCTCCGCAGCTCGGAACCCCGTCCTGGCGGGACGACATCGCCGCGCTGCGCACCGCCCCGCCGTTCCTGGTCTCCCGGCTCTGGCTCGACCGCCCGGTGCGCCCGGACCGGCCCGGCTTCCTCGGCACCAGCGGCTACGACGGCCTGGACAACATCAGCGTCCTGGAACGCTACGAGGGCGAGGCCGCCCGCTGGGCCGCCCGCACCGGGGGCTCGGTCGTCGAACTGCACGCCTACGCGGTGCCCGACGGCACCGAACGGGAGAAGACGCAGCGGCTGCTGCTCGAGCAGCTGCACCGGGTGTACCCCGAGACCCGCCGGGCGCGGATCGTCGACGCCCGCCACGAGTGGCACGACGACTGCCCGCTGTTCGAAGCCGGCACCTACCGGCGGCGCCCGGCCGTGCGGACACCCGACCCCCGGATCACCCTGGCCGGCGACGCGATCCGCTGCGACCTGCCCGTGGCGCTGATGGAGCGGGCGGCCACCACCGGCTTCCTCGCGGCGGGCGCGCTGCTCGCCCGGTGGAACGTCAAGGGCCAGGTCCTGTGGACGGTGCCCCGAGCGGGCCGCTCCCGGCTCCTGCGGGCCCTGAACGCCATGGCCGGCCGCTGATCCCTCCCGCGCTCGGCCGGGAAGGCGCCCCGCACCCGGGCGAGCGCCCCGCACTCACCCCGGAAAACGCCCCGTGCCGCGCAGCTCCCAGCGGCGCTCCGCGTAGGCGAGGTCGTCGCGCCACAGCCTGCCGGACGCACGACGGATCAGCGGGCGCAGCACGGGTGCGGCAGCGGCGGCCAGGGCGAAGCCCCGCCGGTCCGAGGCGGCGACGACCGCCTCCACCACGGCGGTCCGGGGCTGTGCGGCACCCTCGGGGGTCAGTGGCGTGGCGTGGGTCTCCACCACGGACCCGGCCCCCTCGCCCTCGGTGATCCGCATGACCACGGTGCGCGGCTCCGGCGCGGTGAACTCGGCCCGCACCGGCACCACCAGACGGCCCGCCACCCGGAACGACACCTCCACCACGAACCTGTCGTCCACCTCGCCGCCGGAGGCGGCCTCCGGCGCCCGCACCACCTGCAGATCGACGAACGAGTAGGGGTGGAACCAGGCGCCGTGCCACGGGTCCAGCCGGTTGGCGACCACGTCCTGCGGCTCGCACCGCCCCACCGCCGTGTGCACCGCGTCCACGATCCGGCCCGGCGCCGGCCGCACCGGCACCACCGGGCGCTCCAGCGGATCCTCCCCGCCGACCGCGTCCAGCCGCACCCACACCAGCACCCCGTCGTCATGGACCGGGAACGGCTCCCAGCCGGCGAACGGGGCACCGTCCAGGGCGAGTCCGTGCCAGCGGCAGACCAGCTCCCCGCACACCACCGCCCCGGACCGCAGCGGAGCGCCCAGATGCGGGCACGCTCCCGGGCCCGCGCGCAGCTCCCCGGTGTCCGAGCGCCACAGCACCACTTCCACGCCGCCCACCGTCCGCCCGCGCGGCGGGCCGCCCGTCCGCACCTCCCGCGAGGCGCCCACGACGAACCAGTTCCCGGACGGCCGGGCACCGGCACGCTTCAGCGCGTCGGCGATCAGGGCCGGACGCGCCGCACGCCAGGTCGGCTCCTGCCCCGCCCATCCCGGCCCCTTGCGTCTCCGGCGCAGCGGAGGCGTCCAACGGGCCCTGCCCGCCCGCTCCCTGCCCGTACGCTCGCCGTTCACCCGGTTACTCACGGCCCGCACTCCCTCCGCCGAACGCCTCCGCCTCTCGCCCGACCCCGGCCGAGGGACGCACCGGCGTCCCCGCCAGCCGCCCCCGGCACCGCGCTCCGAGCACCTGCGCGACCCCCGCCGCGGCCGTCGCCGCACGGCGTCCGCGGGAGACCACGGCACGGGAGTGCAGCACCCGGTAGTCGTGGCGGGCGATGGCGTCGAGGATGCCGCCGTAGAGGACGAACGCGGTGCGGATGCAGGGCCTGACCCTCGGGTCGAGCATCGCGATGCCCGGTTCCGCCTCCCGGTACACCCGCCGCGTCAGAGCCTCGGCGGCCATGAACGCCGCCCGGATGCGCGAGTCGTGACGCCCCGTGCGCCGGCTCCACTCCAGCAGCGGCCGGTCCACGCCGTGGGCGGCCAGCAGGTCCCCGGGCAGATAGACCCGGCCCCGGTCCAGGTCCTCGCCCACGTCCCGCAGGAAGTTGGTGAGCTGGAACGCCACTCCGAGCGCCGCCGCGTGCGGCGCGGCCTCCTCCCGGGGGACGACCGTGCCGAGCACCGGCAGCATCTGCAGGCCGATCACCGCCGCCGACCCGTGCATGTAGGCGCGCAGATCGGCGTAGGTCGGGTAGTCCGTGACGCTGAGGTCGCTGCGCATCGAGGCCAGGAAGTCGGCGAACAGCGTCGGGTCGATGGCGTACCGCTCGGCGGTGTCCGCCACCGCCCGCACCACGGGTTCGTCCCCGCCGCCGGCGCGCAGTCCGCGCGCCAGATCGCCCTCCAGGCGGCGCAGCATGCGGTCGCGCTCGGCGGGCGTCAGCCTCCGGTCCAGATCGTCGACGATGTCGTCCGCCCAGCGGGCGAAACCGTAGAGCGCGTGCACCGCGCTGCGGCGCTCCAGCGGCAGCAGGCGGGTGGCCAGGAAGTAGGTCCTGCCGTGCCGGGCGTTCAGGCTGCGGCAGCACCGGTAGTCGGCGCGCAGCCGGGGATCCGTGATGCCCGCGGCGTCCAGTTCACGCCTGCTCATCGCTGCCCTCCCGGGTGGAAACGGCGGCGGCCTCCCCGGCGCCGGGTACGGCGGACGGGCGGTACGGCGCGCTCCGGACGGGGACTTGACCGGGCCCCGGCGCCATCGCTGAGGCGCCCGTCCGAGCGGTTCCGCGCCGTGCCGGGACGCCGCCGGTGATCCGGGCGGCCGCCAGCTTGCCGCTGAGCAGCACCGTCGGCACCCCGACGCCCGGCGTCGTGCCGCACCCGGCGAGCACCACGTTCTCCACGCCCCGCACCAGGTTGCGCGGCCGGAACGGCCCGGTCTGAGCGAAGGTGTGGGAGACCGAGAAGGGGCTGCCGGCAGCGTGGCCCTGCGCCGTCCAGTCCCACGGGGTCACCAGCATCTCCCGTTCGACGGAGTCCGCGAACCCGTCGAGCCCCCGCCGCTCGAGCTCCCCGACCAGCCGGTCCCGGTAGCGGGGACCCAGATCCCGCCAGGCCGTTGCGGAGGGGCCCACCGTGGTGTTGGGGCAGGGCGCGAGGACGTAGTGCAGATGCCGGCCCGGCGGCGCCAGTGCGGGATCGTGCGTGGTGGGCCGGGTGATGAGCAGGGACGGATCGCTCATCGGCTCCCCTTTTCGGGTCAGTTCGTCGAAGGTGCTCTCCCAGGCCGCCCCGAACGAC
The DNA here is from genome assembly GCF_012034205.1 of Streptomyces composti. Lineage (GTDB taxonomy): Bacteria > Actinomycetota > Actinomycetes > Streptomycetales > Streptomycetaceae > Streptomyces > Streptomyces composti. Next base: position 43,395 of record NZ_JAATEM010000020.1, on the reverse strand, counting down.
AGCGTGTGATGCGCCAGATGGGACCAGGTGCGGTCGGTCCCGGCGTGCAGGATCACCGCGGACGGCGAGTGCCGCAGCCGCACAGGACGCCGCGGCGCGCCGCCCAGCAGCCGGTGGGCGGCGGAGAGTTCGCAGGTCAGCACCACCGCGTCACAGGCGATGCGCTCACCGGATGCCAGCCGTACGGCCCGCACCCGTCCGGCCGAGCGCTCCAGCGACACCACCGCGTCCGACCAGCGGAAGGCACCACCGGCGTCCCCCGCCGCGTCCGCCATGGCCCGCGGCAGGGCGTGCATGCCGCCCTTGGGGAACCACACGCCCGCCACCGTGTCCATGTAGGCGATGACCGCGTACGCGGCGAGGGCACGGGCGGGGGCGACACCGGCGTACAGGGCCTGGAAGGAGAACACCCGGCGCAGCCGCGGGTCGGACAGGAACCGGCCGATCCGCCGGTCGAGGCGTCCGAAGCCGCCCAGCGCGGCCAGGCGTGCCAGGTCCGTGTGCAGCAGCTGCAGCGGCGAGTCGAAGTTGGTGTCGATGAAGTGCCGCAGCTGCGCCTGGTACAGCCGCCGCAGCCAGCGGCGCAGCCGGCGGTAGCCCGCCGCCTCCTCCGGACCGGCGAAGCGCCGCACCTCCTCCTCCATCGCCTCGCCGTCGGTGTGGACGTCGAGCCGGGACCCGTCGGCGAACTGCGCCCGGTACGCCGGGTGCAGCCCCAGCAGCTCGACCCGCCGGCCGAGGCTGTCGCCGACGGCGGCGAGGGCCTCGTCGGCGAACTCGGGCATCGTCAGCACCGTCGGACCGGTGTCCACCTGATAGCCGCCGAGCCGCACCCGGCCCGCACGGCCGCCCGGACCCGGATCGCGCTCGACCACCGTCACCCGGCGCCCGGAGCCCAGCAGATGCAGCGCACAGGCCAGCCCGGACAGCCCGGCGCCCACCACGACGACATGATCGGTGCGTCCGGGTACCGTCCTCATGCCTCCCCCTCGGCGCCCGTGAGGGGCACGCCCGAGGCGCGCCGGACCAGTGCCGCGAACTCCCGCCGCACGGCCTCGGGCGCGCCGGTACGGGCGAAGTGCTCCACACCGGCGGCCGCCAGCTCGGCGATCCTCGCCTCCATCACGGCACGGGCGCCGGTGCGTTCCAGCGCTGCCCGCATCCGCGCCACGTCGGCGTCCGGCCCGGGGCGCGGGCCGGGCGCGAGTACCTCGGCGGCCTCCGCGTCCCCGGACGCCTCCGCGAGCCGCAGGGCGACGGCCAGCAGGCAGGTGAGCTTGCGGCCGCGCAGATCGTCGTCGGCCGGCTTGCCGGTCACCGCCGGATCACCGAAGGCGCCGAGCAGATCGTCCCGGAACTGGAAGGCCAGGCCCGCGCAGCGCCCGGCCCGGCGCAGCGCCTCCAGGGTCTGCGGCTCGGCGGCGGTCAGCGCCGCGCCCAGCGCCAGCGGCCGTTCCACCGAGTACAGAGCGCTCTTCAGCGTGGCGATCGACACCGCCTCGTCCACACCGCCCTCACCGGTCGCCTGCGCGTGCAGGTCGCGGTACTGGCCGGCCACCATCTCGCCGCGCATGGCCCGCCATTCGCCGTGCAGCCGGGTTCCGTACGGCGACTGAAGCGCCGTCTCGGTGAGCAGATCGTCCGCCCAGGCCAGCGCCAGATCGCCGGCCAGCACCGCGGCGGCCGCGCCGAACGACTCCGGCGCGCCGGCCATCCGGGCGGCGCGGTGCATCCGGGCGAGGTCCACGTGCACCGCCGGGGCGCCCCGGCGCAGCGGCGAGCCGTCCATCACGTCGTCGTGCATGAGGGCGCAGGCCTGGAGCAGCTCCAGGGCCGCGCCGGTGCGCAGCACCGCCGTGGCGTCCCCGGCCCCGCCCGCCGCCCGCCAGCCGCACCAGACGAACGCGGTGCGCAGCCGCTTCCCGCCGCGCCGCACCAGCGCACCCACCCGCCCGGCCACGTCCCGGGCGAACACCGGGTCGAGGTCTTCGGCCTGCCGCATCGCCGCGTCGAGGACCTCGTCGAGGAGCGCCTCCACATGCCGCACCGCGTCCAGCGCCGAGCGCGGCCGGCCGTGATCGGTGCCCCCGGTGCGCGGCACGGTGGCGCGTCCGCCCGCGTCCGCCGTGGTCGTCCGCAGTTGCAGCATGGGCAAGCCCCTCTCGCTCCCGGTCACCTGCACCCCGTTGTTCTGTCGCAGAGCCGTTCCCGGATGCGCCGATTCCTGCCCGATGCGCCGGGGTCGCCCGACACACCTCACTCCACCGGCCCAACCCCGCTCCGGCGGCACCGGCCCGGGGGCCGCCACGGCAGGGCACGGCCACGCGAGCCGGAGGTCCGCTCGCGGTCAGTCCCGGTCGCGGGCCCGCCGGAACCGTGCCAGTCCCTCACCGAGGCCGATGAGCGGCGACGGGTACCCCAGGGCCGCCCGCTCACGCTCGGGGAGTTTCCACGGCTCGTGCACCAGCGGGCCCCGAACGGCCCGCAGCTCCGGTACCCAGCGGCGCACATACACGCCCTCCGGGTCGAAGCGCTTGCCCTGCACGACCGGATTGAGCACCCGGTGCGGCCGGGTGTCGGTGCCGGTCCCGGCGGCCCACTGCCAGTTGAGCTGGTTGTTGACGATGTCGCCGTCCACCAGCCAGTCCAGGAAGTGCCGGGCACCGATCCGCCAGTCCACGTACAGGGTCTTGGTGAGGAAACTCGCCGTCAGCAGCCGCGCCCGGTTGTGCATCCAGCCCTCCTCGCGCAGCTGCCGCATCGCCGCGTCGACCATCGGATAGCCGGTGCGCCCGGTACGCCAGGCCTCGATGTCCCGCGCCGCGTCCTCCTCGGTGCGCCAGTGGTCGCCCCGGCTGCGGTAGTCGCTCACCGAGGCATCCGGGCGCGCCGCCAGCACCTGGTGGTGGAAGTCCCGCCAGCACAGCTGCCGCACGAACGCCTCGGCCCCCGGACCGCCCGCGGAGCGGGCCCGCCGCACCAGTTCCACCGCGGACAGCGCGCCGAAGTGAAGATACGGGGAGAGGCGTGACGTGGCGTCACCGGCCAGGTCGTCCTGCCGGTCCGCGTAGGCGGACAGGCCGGACCGCGCCCAGCGCGCGAACCGGTCCCGGCCCGCCGACTCGCCCCCGGCCGGCAGACCGGGCGACACACCGGACACCCCGGCGCGGCCCGGCGGCTCCTCGCCCCGCACGGAACCGGGCACGCGCACGGCGCGCGGCGCCGGGCACACGTCCCGCAGCCGCTCCGCCGACCAGCGGCGCAGATACGGCGTGAAGACCGCGTAGTGGTCGCCGCTCGCCGGGGTCACCGCACCGGGCGGGACCGCGGTCACCACCGCGTCGTGCACCCGCAGCGCCACCCCGCGTTCCCCGAGCGCCTTGCGCAGCAGCTCCTCCCGCCGGTGCGCGAACCGGGTCACTCCGCCCGCCACATGCACCTCGGCCGCATCGCACTCGGCGACGACCGAGCAGACCTCCCGCACCACCGGGCCGCCGCGCACCACCAGCCGGCCGCCGCGTTCGCGCAGTCCGGCGTCCAGGTCGGTGAGGCAGTCGGCGAGGAACGCGGCCCGGTTCGGCACGTCGAAGCCCGCGGCGTGCACCGCGGGGTCGCGCACGAACAGCGGCACCACCTCGTCCGCGGCCGCCAGCGCGGCCCGCAGCGGAGGATGGTCGTGCAGACGCAGGTCGGAGGTGAACAGGACGACCGCGACGGTCATGGTGGGACTCCGGTCATGGTGCGACTTCCGATGGTGCGTGGGGGAGGGGAGCGGGCGGCCGTGAGCCGGGCGCCCCTATCGTCTGCTTCTCGTTCGGCGCGCCTGCCGGATGCGCCCGGGCTGCTCGCGGGCGGCCGTGCCCTTCGCCGCCGCCCGCGTGATGTTGCGGGCCATGCCGCCGAACACCACGGCGTGGAAGGGGGAGACGGCCCACCAGTAGGCGTGCCCCAGCAGCCCCCGCGGATGGAACAGAGCGCGCTGCCGGTAGCGGGTGCGGCCCTCCTCGTCCGTTTCGGCGTGCATCTCCAGCCAGGCCAGACCCGGCAGCCGCATCTCCGCGCGCAGCCGTAGCAGCCGGCCCGGCTCGATCTCCTCGACCCGCCAGAAGTCCAGCGCCTCGCCCGCCCGCAGATGCTGGGCGTCGCGCCGGCCACGGCGCAGCCCCACCCCGCCGGCGAACCGGTCCAGCCAGCCGCGCACCGCCCACGCCGGCGGGAACGAGTACCAGCCGTTGTCGCCGCCGATGCCCTCGATCACCCGCCACAGCGCCTGGCGCGGCGCGTCCACCGTCGCCTGCCGTTCGTCCTGGTAGAGGCTGCCGCCCGCCCAGTCCGGGTCCGTCGGCAGCGGATCGCTGGGCGCCCCCGGCACCGCGGCCGAGGACCAGCGGGTGGCGACCTCCGCCTGGCGCACCCGGCGCAGAGCCAGCGCCAGGGCCTCGTCGAACGGCAGCGGCCGGCCCGGCAGGTCGGGGACATGGCGGGCGATGTCGTGCTCGTGGCAGACCACCTCGTGCCGCAGCGACTCCGTCAGCGGCCGGGCCAGACCGGCCGGCACCGGGGTGACGAGCCCCACCCACAGACTGGACAGCTTCGGGGAGAGCACCGGCACGGGCACGATGATCCGCCGCCGCAGACCGGCGACCGCGGCGTAGCGCTGCATCATCTCCTGGTACGTCAGCACGTCGGGACCGCCGATGTCGAAGGCCCGGTTCACCTCGGCCGGCATGGCGGCCGAGCCGACCAGATACCGCAGCACGTCCCGCACCCCGATCGGCTGCACCCGGGTGCGCACCCAGCCGGGGGTCACCATCACCGGCAAGCGCTCGGTCAGATAGCGCAGCATCTCGAAGGAGGCCGAACCGGAGCCGATCACCACCGCCGCACGCAGCACGGTCGCCGGCACCGGCCCGTCCAGGAAGATCCGCCCGACCTCGGCCCGGGACCGCAGATGCGGCGACAGCTCCTCCTCCGGCACGCCCCGCGGGGTGAGCCCGCCGAGGTACACGATCCGGCGGACGCCGGCCGCCTGCGCCTGCCCGGCGAAGATCCGCGCCGCCCGCCGGTCGGTGTCCTCGAAGGACGAGCCGCTGCCGAGCGCGTGCACCAGGTAGTAGGCGACGTCGACACCGAGCATGGCCTGCGCGACGTCCCCGGCGTCCGTCACGTCGCCGCGCACCGTCTCGACCTGGTCCGCCCAGGGATGATCGCGGAGTTTGCCGGGGGAGCGGGCCAGGCACCGCACCCGGTGACCGGCCTCCAGCAGTTCCGGCACCAGCCGTCCGCCGATGTACCCGGACGCGCCGGTCACCAGGCAGTGCAGTCCCTCCGGGTGAGGCTGTCCGTCCATGTCCACCTGTCTGCCTTCCGGATCGTCGCCGACGGCCCTGGTCCGCCTGCCGGACTGCGGCCGTGGGCCCCTGGTCCGATCATCTCCGCGGAGCCGCGACCCCGCCCGTCGGCGGCGCGGCCGGACCACACGGTGCGCCGGCCCACCGACGGGCCCTCATACGGGGCAGAACGGCCGAGAACGGGGCGGCGGCCGTCGCCGCGCCCTGATAGTCCGTAAGGGGCGGCGCCCGCAGCGGCACCGCGGCGAGACGCAGGCGAAGCCTGGAAGCGACCGGACGACATGAGCACCACCGCGGAGGGCACACGAGTCACCCGCACGGGCGGTCGTCGAACCGGCCGTGCCCGAGGGACGGAGACGCACCGATGGCACACACGGACACCTCTGGTGAGCACACCGGCGTGCTGCGGCTGCCGGGGATCGTGCTGGGCGTGGGCCTCGGCGGATTCGCCGACGGCATCCTGCTGCACCAGCTGCTGCAGTGGCACCACATGCTCACCAGCACCGACCAGGACCGCATCGCCGTGAAGTACTACGACCCCGACACCGTGCCCGGACTGCGGATGAACACCGTGTGGGACGGCGTCTTCCACACCGTGTGCTGGCTGGCGGTCCTCACCGGGCTCGCGATCCTGTACGCCCGGGTCACCCAGGACCGGCGCCGGGTGTGGACCTCCCGGGTGCTGTGGGGCTGGATGCTCGTCGGCTGGGGCCTGTTCAACCTCGTCGAGGGGGTCCTGGACCACCACGTCCTCGGCATCCACCACGTCTACGCCGGTGACGGACAGCTCTGGTGGGATCTCGCGTTCCTCCTCCTGGGCGTTCTGCTGGTGGCCGGCGGTCTGCTGCTGCGACGCGGCGGCCGCCCCCTCGCAGTCCCCGCCCGCGCACCGGGGCCCGGCACCCGATGAACCACCCCGCCCACCACCATGCGCCGGAATCCGGCATCGGGCCGCTCGAGACACTGCTGCCCGTGCCGGCCCTGCTGATCTGCGCCGCCGGCTACCTGCTGCTCGCCCGCACCGCCCGCCGCCGCAACCCGGTCCTCGGCTGGAGCACCCGGCGCACCGCCGCCTTCACCACCGGCCTGCTCCTGCTGGCCGCGGGCCTCCTGCCACCCCTCGCACCCTTCGCGGGCGCCGACTTCCGCGGCCACATGGTCCAGCACCTGCTCGTCGGCATGTACGCCCCGCTGCTGCTGGTCCTCGGCGCCCCGGTCACCCTCCTGCTGCGGACCCTGCCCGCCGCCTCGGCCCGCCGGCTCACCGCGGTGCTGCACAGCCGGCCCGCCCGCGTCCTGACCCACCCGGCCGTGGCCCTGCTGCTGTCCACCGGCAGCCTCGCCCTCCTCTACTTCACCCCGCTGCACGACGCCGCCGCGGCCCACCCCGCCGGGACCTGGCTGATCCTCCTCCACTTCCTGCTGTCCGGCTGCCTCTTCGCCCACGCCATCGCCGGCCCCGACCCGGCCCCCGCCCGGCCCGGCGTGCCCGCCCGCCTGGTCGTCCTCGGCCTCGCCATCGCCGGGCACGCCGTGATGTCGCAGCTGATGTACGGCGGCTACTGGGTCCAGGTGCACGCACCCGCCGCCGAGGTCAGGGGCGGCGCGGAGATCATGTATTACGGCGGGGACATCGCCGAACTGCTGCTCGCCGCGGCCCTGGTGGCCACGTGGCGCCCCGCCCGCCGCCCCCGCCCGGGTCTCCGGGCCGGCACCAGCCCCTCGTCCGCCTGATCCGGCGATTGCCGTGCCCGCGCTGGCGACGGCGCGGCACCGGGGTGACCATGGCGAAAGCGCGAACCGGGGGAGGGGCGAGCCGTCTGGTCATCTCCGGAGGAACACGGTGGACATGCTGGTGCCGGTCCTGTTCGCTCTGGGCGCCGCTCTCAGCAACGCCCTGGCCACCGTCCTGCAGCGCAAGGCCGCCCTGAGCGTCCCCCGCTCCGACCAGCTGCGCGCCGGGCTGCTGCTGGACCTGCTGCGCCGCCCCGTCTGGCTCGCCGGGATCGCCGCCGTGGTGCTGGCGGCCGTCTGCCAGGCGGTGGCCCTGGCCACCGGCCCGCTCACCGTCGTGCAGCCGCTGTTCGTGCTGGAACTGCCGCTCGCCCTGATGATCGCCGCCGTGCTGCTGGACGGACGCCTGCCCCCGGCCGGCTGGGCCGCCGTCGCCGCCGTGGTGACCGGGCTCGCCGTGGCCCTCGCCGCCGCGGCCCCGGCCGGCAACCGCACCCAGGTGCCGATGAGCCACTGGATCCCCGCACTCGCGGTCTGCACGGCCGCCCTCGTCGGCCTGGTGGCCGCCGGCCTGCGCCGGCCCGAGGGCAGGGCACGCGCCGCCTGCTTCGGACTGGCCACCGCCATCGCCTACGCGACGACCGCGGCGCTGATGAAGACCTCCATGCACACCCTCGACGACGGCGGCATCACCGCCTTCCTCACCACCTGGCAGACCTACGGCTTCGCGCTGTACGGCGCGGCGGCGCTGTTCCTGCTCGAGCACGCCATGCAGGCCGGCCCGCTGGTCGCCTCCCAGCCCGCCCTCACCCTCGGCGACGCGGGCCTCAGCCTGGTCCTGGGCATCGTCGTGTACGCCGAGACGGTCCGCACCGGCTGGTGGCTGCTGCCCCAGCTGCTCGGCGTCGCCCTCGTCGCCACCGGAGTCCTGGCGCTCGCCGCCCTCCCTCTCGCCCGCACCCTGACCAGCGAGGATCAGCCCGCCCAGGTCCGCGACGAGGCACCGTGAGGTGCTGCCCGTGGCCGCCCGGCCGGCGCCCCCTCAGGCTGGACCGCCGGGGCTCGCCCCGTTCCCCTGCAGGCGCTCCAGGTCGGACGGGCGGACCTGGATGGCGACCAGCGCGATCAACGCGGCCAGCGCGGTGAAGATTGCGGCCATGATGAACGCGGCCGACACCCCGGCGGTGAGGATCTCGTCGGCGAAGGGTGGTGGCAGCTCCCCGGTGCGCTGGAACCGCACCCGCTCGGCCGGCGTCGCCTGCTGCAGGAAGCGCGGGATCTGCTGCTCGGCCTCGTTCGCGCTGGCCGTGCCGTACATGGTCACCAGGATGGACAGCCCGAGCGAACCGCCCACCTGCTGAGTGGCGTTGAGCAGCCCCGAGGCGGCGCCGGTCTCCGCCGTGGTGACGTTGGACAGTGCCATCAGCGTCAGCGACACGAACTCCATGCCCATGCCGAGGCTGAACACCAGCATCGGCCCGAGCACACTGCCCGCGTAGGTGGAGTGCACATCGGTGAGCGTCAGCCAGGCCAGCCCGGCCGCGGCGAGCAGGCCACCCAGCACCATGAACGGCTTGGGCCCGAACACCGGCAGGAACCGCGAGGCCAGCCCGGCCCCGATCGCGATGACCGCACTCACCGGCAGGAACGCCAGCCCGGCCTGCAACGGACTGAAGTCCAGCACGTTCTGCACGAAGAGGGTCAGGAAGAAGAACATGCCGAACATCGCCGCGGCCAGGCCACAGCATGACCCCGTACGTCCCCGCCCGGTTGCGGTCGGCGAACATGTGCAGCGGCGTGATCGGCTGCCGGGACCTGCGCTCGATCGCGATGAACACCGTCAGCACGACGGCTGCCGCACCGAACGAGGCCAGGGTCAGGGGGTCCCGCCAGCCTTCCTGCGCGGCCCTGATGAAGCCGTAGACCAGCAGCACCATCCCGGCCGTCGAGGTGAGCGCACCGGCCAGGTCGAAGCGGCCCGGGTGCCGCTCGGACTCCTTGATCCAGCGCGGTGCGGCGAAGGCGATCAGCAGGCCGATCGGCACATTGACGAACAGCACCCACCGCCAGTTCAGCCACTCCACCAGCATTCCGCCGGCCAGCAGCCCGATGGCGCCGCCGCCGGCCGAGACCGCGGCGAACACGCCGAAGGCCCGGTTGCGTTGCGGGCCCTCCCGGAACGTGGTGCTGATCAGGGCGAGCGCGGTCGGCGAGGCGATGGCACCGCCGACGCCCTGCAGGGCGCGCGCGGCCAGGAGCTGACCGCCGTTCTGGGCCAGCCCGCCCAGCAGGGAGGCGAGCACGAACAGCAGCACGCCGAAGACGAACACCCGCCGCCTGCCGAGGATGTCACCGGCCCGCCCGCCGAGCAGCAGCAGCCCGCCGAAGGTGAGCGTGTAGGCGTTCACCACCCACGACAGGCTGGTGGTGGAAAAGTCCAGGGAGCGCTGGATGTGCGGCAGCGCGATGTTCACGATGGTGATGTCGAGCACCACCATCAGCTGGCACGAGGCGATGACCAGGAGGGCCATCGCGTTCCCGCCGCCGGACCTCTTGGCGGTGGTCTGCTGGGCTGCGGGTGCCGGGCGCGGTCCACCGGTCATGCGGAGTCGCCCCTTCGGAAGTCCACCCGTCCGACGCTACGCCCGGCTGGTGCACCCCACCACTCGATCGCACCAAGGCCCCGCCGCCCCCGGGCGGCCGCCGTTTCCACCCCACGCATGCAGATCGTCGCACCCCCAGGGCGCCCTCGCTCTCGTGTCAGGCATGGCGCCCCCTGCCGTCTCCGGGCGACCGGCCCAGGACACGCATGCCCGCCCCGCCGTCACTGGGCCGGCCGACGTCTCCGCGCCGCGCGTGCCCGGCCCCGGCTGTCGCCCGGGGCCCCGCCCCGCTCACGCGTGCCTGGCCGCCGTCGTCGTCCGGGCGAACGCTGTCTCCGCGCCGCGCGTGCCCGGCCCCACCGTCCCCTGGACGGGCCCTCGCCCCTGCCGCCCGTGCCCGGCCCCGTCCTCATCCGGGCGGCCGGCGGCCCCACGCCATCGCCATGCCCGGCCCCAGTTCGGCGAGGAGCGGCGAGGCCAGACAGGCCAGGGCCTCGTCGATCACCGCGTCGTCGACCCGGCCCGTCGCCACCAGTTCGGGCCGCATCCGGCTCCAGGTCTCCGACCAGAAACGGGCCAGCGGCCCGCCCGCGACCAGCGGCGGGCAGTACACCTCGGCGCCCACCTCCCGCAGGCCCTCCTCGCGCAGCATGTGCGGGTAGCCGGGCACACCGGAGATGTCCGTGCCGATGGTCGCCCGCAGCGCCTGCCACATCGCGTCCATGGTGCGCCGGTAGGCGGAGGACGTGTCCAGCACATCCGGCAGCTCCACCGCGTCGGCCAGCACCAGCCGCCCGCCCGGCGCGAGCCACCCGGCCAGGCGGGAGACGATCCGGCGCCGCTCCGGCAGATGCATCAGCACGAACCGGGCGTGGATCAGGTCGAAGACCCCCGGTTCCAGCCCCTCGTCGGTGAGGTCCCCCGCCATCACCCGCAGCCGGGGACCGGCGAGACCGTCCAGCGCACCGGTGTCCCGGTCCAGCGCGACCACCTCGTCGACCCCCGCCTCCTCCACCAGCCGGCGCGCCACCGTGCCGGTGCCCGCGCCCACCTCCAGGCAGCGCATGCCGGGTCCCGCACCCAGGGCGCGCAGCCGGGCCGTGGTGACCGGGTCGTACACCAGGGCGGCGGCATCGATCCGGTCGGCCTCGCCCGCCCGCTCCGGCTCGAACAGCCCTTCTCCGTACCGGCCGCCGGCCGGTGCCTCACCCGGACACGGGGAACTGGTCATGGTGGTACCTCCTGACGGGGAACGCCCGTTGCCGTGCGCGCTCACAGACGCTGCTCGGCCCAGATGGTCTTGTCCCGGCGGCTGTGGCGGACTCCCCAGCGGGAGCTGACCTGCATCACGATGAACAGGCCACGGCCGCCCTCGTCGCTCTCGCGCGCCTGCCGGATGTACGGGCTGGCGCTGCTGGCGTCGGTGACCTCGGTCAGCAGCCGGCCGGTGTCGTGGATGAGCCGCAGCCGGATCGGCCCCTTGCCGTAGCGGACGGAGTTGGTGACGAGTTCGCTGGCGACCAGTTCGGTGGTGAACGCCTGCTCGCCCAGGTCCCAGGCCTGGAGCTGCTGCTCCACCAGCCGCCGGGCGGTGCCGACGACCGACGGGTCGGCGGGCAGGGTCCAGTCCGCGACCCGCTCGTCCGGCAGCTCCTTGGTGCGGGCCACCAGCAGCACCGCGTCGTCGTCGCGAGAGGGCGCCAGACGGTACAGGGCCGCGTCGCACAGCTCCCGCAGCGGCAGCGTGGTGGCGGCGAGGACCCGCGCGAGGACCTGCCGGGCGTCGCCGGACTCCTCGTCCCGGCTGGCGACCAGCCCGTTGGTGTAGAGGGCGAGGACACTGCCCGAGGCCAGGGTCACGCAGGCGGGCGTATAGGCGCGCCCCCCGCCCCCACCGAGCGGGGGCCCCTTGGGCACGTCCAGCTCGAGGGGCACACCCTCGGGGTCCACGAGGACGGGCGCGGGATGTCCCGCGCGTACCGCCGTGCACAGCCGGGACACCGGGTCGTAGACGGCGATGGCACAGGTCGCCACGTGGGAACCGCAGGTCGGCGAGGGGGGGGCGAGCAGGGAGGCGACCTCGTCCAGATGAGTGAGCAGCTCGTCGGGCTCCAGGTCCCGCAGCGCCAGGGCGCGCAGCGAGAGCCGCAGCTGCCCCATCGTCGCCGCCGCCTCGATGCCGTGCCCGTTGACGTCGCCGACGACCAGAGCGACCCGCGCGCCGGACAGCGGGATCACGTCGTACCAGTCGCCGCCGGCGCTCTCCGGCAGATACACATGCGCGGCCTCGGCGGCGGAGAGCTGCGGCAGCGTGCCCGGCTGCAGCCTGCGCTGCAGCGCGGAGGCCACCATGTGCTCCCGCCGGTAGCTGCGCGCATTGGCCAGGTGCGCGGCCCCGGCGGACGCGGCCTGCCGCGCCACCTCCAGATCCTCCTCGGTGAACGGATCGGGGCGGTGCCGGTACAGGGTCAGCAGCCCCAGCACCGCCTCCTGCGCCACCAGCGGGGCCACGATCATGGAGTGCACCCCGGCCTCCACCAGCGGCGCCAGTCCGTCGGGATCGGCACCCAGCCACGACATGCCCGGCTCCACCGGGACCACCCGGGCCTCGCCGTCGCCCAACGCCTGGGTGTACGGGGTCGGGTAGGGGAAGGCTTTGCTGTCGCCCTTCTCCCGGAGGGTGCGCGAGGCGGTCGCGGGGGCGTAGGCGACGCGCCGCAGCGGTGTGTCCGACGGCACCGGCCCCGGCTCCCGGCGCCCCGACCCGGCGGGCGGCTCGTCGATCAGATCGACACCGGCCGCGTCCGCGAAATCCGGCACCAGCGCCGTGACCAGTTCGTCCGCCGTCGTGTCCACGTCCAGAGTCGTCCCGACGGTGCGGTGCACCCGGCTCAGGACCGCGAGCCGTTCGGCGGCCGCCTGCCGCTCGCTCACGTCCTCCAGCACCGCCACCACGGCCGCCGTGCCGTCCTGCGGCTCGCGCAGCGGGAACAGCGAGATCTCCACGGTCACGGGGTGATCCGGACCCGAAGGCGCACGCCCCCGCACCAGACGGTTCCGCAGCGGTTGCCCGGTGGAGAGGGCCTCGTCCACCAGCGCCTTGATCTCGTCCGGTGCGAACTCGGGGGCGAACTCGTCGACGGTGTGCCCGATGATGTCCTCCGGAGCGAGGCCCTGCACCCCGCGCCCGGCGGAGTTGTACCTCAGAACCCGGTGCTCGGAGTCGAGGACGTACAACCCCTGAGGCGAATTGCCGAACAGCGCGTCGAGTACGAGCGAGTCGTCCACGGCATCGAGGCCCATCACGTCCTCCCTTCACCACCACCCCCTCACCACCGCCCCGCACTCACCCTCTCGCATCGTCCCGCCACGGCAACTCGGCCGCCGCCCCGCCCCGCCTGCGCCCGGCGCCCGGGAACGGTGCGTGCACTCGGGTGACACACGGCGCGCAACGGCTCCCGCGACGCGGAAAGCCCCCGCCCGACCGGTTGGATTCATCCCGACGTACGACCGAAGTGAGGGCGCATGGCGAACGCGACGGCTCAGGCGGACCGGCCGGAGGGACTGAAGCCCGACGCGATCGGGTTCCTCGACGCACTCGTCATCGGGCTCAACGCCACCTCGCCCGCCTACTCCCTGGCCGCCGTCGTCGGTCCCATCGCGGTGCTCGTCGGCGTCCACGCCCCCGGCGTGATGCTGGCGTCGTTCGTCCCGATGCTCCTGATCGCCTCGGCGTTCTACTACCTCAACCGCGTCGACCAGGACTGCGGCACCACCTTCTCCTGGGTCACCCGCGCCATGGGCCCCTGGGCGGGCTGGCTGGGCGGCTGGGCGATCACCATGACCGGCGTCCTGGTGGTCGGCTCGCTGGCCGACGTCGCCGTCACCTTCGCCCTGCTCGCGTTCGGCCTGGACAGCTGGGTGGAGAACCAGGCCGTCCGGCAGATCCTCGCCGTGCTGCTGATCATCGTCATGACGGCCCTGTGCGTGATCGGCACCGAGGTGTCCGCCCGGGTGCAGAACGTGCTCATCCTGGCCCAGGTGGTCTGCCTGCTGATCTTCGCCGTGGTCGCCCTGTACCGCGTGTACGCAGGCACCGGCTCCCTGGAATCCACCGAACCGGCCCTCGGCTGGCTGAACCCCTTCGGCTCCGGAGGCGCCTCACTCACCGGCGCGCTGCTGCTCGGTGTGTTCATCTACTGGGGCTGGGAATCGGCGGTCAACCTCACCGAGGAGACCGAGGACTCCGCCAGCGCTCCCGGCAAGGCCGGCGTCTGGTCGACCGTCGTCCTCCTGGTGACCTATCTGTCGGTGGCCATCGCCGTGGTCGCCTACGCCGGAACCGCCTTCCTCACCGAGAACGCCGACGAGGAGGAGTTCATCTTCTCCCTCCTCGCCGACGAGGCGATGGGCGGCTGGGACTGGATCGTCCTGCTCGCCGTCTCCACCTCCGCGATCGCCTCCACCCAGACCACGATCATCCCCGCCTCCCGCACCGCCCTGTCCATGGCCCGCCGGCACGCGCTGCCCCATCACTTCGCGCGCATCCACCCGCGGTTCCGCACCCCCGACGTCAGCACCTGGTGGGTGGCCGTCATCGCCATCGTCTGGTACGTGGTCGTCGCCCAGCTCAGCGAGAACGCCCTGTTCGACTCGCTCACCGCCCTGTCGCTGCTGATCGCCTTCTACTACGCACTCACCGGACTGGCCTGCGCCGTCTTCTACCGCCGCCATCTCACCGAGAGCGTCAAGCAGTTCCTCCTGATCGGCGTCGGCCCCGTGGTGGGCGCCGGGCTGCTCGCCTGGCTGCTGGTGGAGTCGGTCATCGACATGGCCGACCCGGCGAACTCCTACAGCGGAGTCTCCTGGTTCGGTCTCGGCCCGCCCCTGGTCATCGGCATCGGCATCTCCCTCGCCGGAGTCGTCATCATGATCGTGATGCGGTTCGTGTCACCCGTCTTCTGGTCGGAACGCCCCACGGTCGCCGACCCGGAACTCGTCCACCGCAAGGAGTCCTGAGATGTCCCTGGTCCTCGGCTACGACGAGTCACCCGGGGCCGTCCGCGCCCTGCACGTCGCGATCGAACTGGCGGCCGCGCTGCACGAGCCCCTGGTGCTGGTCTACGGCGCCGCCGCGCCGGGTGCGCTGGGCGAGGAGTACCGCACCCATCTGGAGGCCCTGCACGAGGCCGGCCGCACAGTGCTCGACCACGCGGTCGGCGTGGCCGAGGGGGCGGGCGTGCCGACGACCGTGGAGGTGCTCGACGAGAAACCCGCCCAGGCCCTGCTGGACGCCGCCCTGCGCCACGGCGCCCGCTTCATCGTGGTGGGCAGCTGGGGGGAGAGCCCGGTCCGCGGTGCCCTCCTCGGCTCCACACCCCACAAGCTGCTCCACCTGTCGCCCGTGCCGGTCATCTGCGTGCCGATGGACGAGGGAGAGCAGTGAGAAGAGGGGAGTGAACGGGCGGCATCCCCACCGCCGCGGCCGGGCAGGCTTGCCTCATGCAAACGAACGCGAACGCCGAATCCGGCGTCCACGTCTGCTCCCTGAAGTCCGACACGCCCCAGCTGATCCGGCCCGGCACGACCTACCAGATCGTCAGATTCCCGTTCGGGTCGGCGGAGCCCTTCGACCGCTTCGGGATGCACCAGGTGGAACAGCCCGACGGCCACGTGGTGGACGACTGGGCGGCCGACGACCGCAGCGGACTGATATGGCCGTCCAAGCCGGGCTGGGGCCACCTGTACGCCATGATCCAGTGGGAGTCCGGCGACTACACCGAGCTGCGTGACCAGTTCGTCCGCGATCCGCTGGGCCTGACCTCCGAGCCCGAGGACACGACGGCCACCGAGCACCGCGGGCCCACGCCGGGCGGCCAGTACTACGTGAAGAGCCACGGCATCTTCGTCCACCCGGGCACCCCGCTGGCCCTGCGCGTCACCCACAACGCCTCGGGCCCCCGGCGGCTGACCCTCGCCGAGTTCAAACTCGTCATCCACGACGCGGCCTAGGAACCGCCCGCGCGGCCGCAGTCTCCGCCGCGGCTTTCCGGTGACGGGCGGGGGCCGGACTGCCGCGTCCGGCCTACCAGATGAGACACCAGTAGCCGCCGTGCTCGCCGATCCCGACACGGCCGCCGTGCGGGACCAGCCGGGGATCCACCCCGCCCACCGAGGCCAGCGAGCACACCGGGTCGCCGACCACCGCGTTCCCGGCCATCCGCCGGGCGGCAGCCGTGGCCGCGGCCGAGGTGTACCAGCTGGTGGTCACGCCGGGCGGGCGGTCACCGGGGGGCGGTGCCACCGGCGGTGGGGGAGTGGCCGAGGGGCGCGGGCGGTGCGGGTGCGTGGTCGTCGCGGCCGGCGGCCGGGAGGGCCGGGCCGGGGAAGTGCGTTGCGGGGACCGGTCCGGCTGGGCGGTCGGCTTCCCGGGCTTCCCGGGCTCGGCGGTCGGCTCCGGGGTACGGGCGGCGGTGGGCGGCGTGCCCGGGGGACTCGTGCGCCGGGTCGGGGCGGCGGTCGCCGGGCGGCTCGGCGCCTGCGGGGTGCGGACGGAGGCCGTGGCCGGCCTGCTGGGGGTCACCGGTCGCCGGGATGCCTCCGTGGCGGCCGGGCGGTCGCTGGGCCGGGCCGGGCGCTGTGTACCACCGGTCGCGGTGGGCCGACTGCTGGCGGCGGACGTCCGGGACGGAGCCGTGCCCGTGTCCCGGGTACCCGGCGGCCGCTGCTGAGGGGTCCGCGCCCCGGCGGTCGGCCGGCCGCTCGGTGGTGCCTGCTCCTGCGTGCGGGAGGTGGACGTGGGGCGCCGGCCGGTCGGGGACGGCCGGGAGGTGCGGTCCGTGGCCGTCGGCCGGGCCGACCGCGAGTCCGTCGGGGCCGGGCGCCCGGTGCCTGTCTCCTCGGGTCCGATCGTCCAGGTCGGCAGCGGATCGAGCGTGGGCAGGGCGATGTCGGTCGTGGAGGTCGGCTCCGGCCGTGGTCCGTCCCCGTCCTGGGACACCAGCGCCCACACGCCGACGCCCCCCAGGGCGAGCACGACGGCGCCCCCCGCGATCCAGGGGGCGCGCCGGGGAGGGCGTCGGTGACGGTTCATGGTTCTTACTGTGCTCCGCGATCACGACGGCCGCTCGTCGCCGCCCGCGGATCCGGTGAGGCCTCGCGTCCGCTGGACGAGCGCGACGCCCCGGCGGCTCCCGCCTGCTGACCAGGGCTCAGCGGGGGTGCGGCGTCCGGGCGGGACGTCCGCCGAGGGCCGTACGGCACCACAGTTCATCCTCCGGGGCGTCCTCCGGACAGGTCAGGGCCCGCCCGGACGAGCGGGCCGGGCGCCGGATCGGCAGTACCCCCGTTCCCGTGTGACGGTTGCCTCCCGAACAGTTGACAGGTGCACAACACGGCGGGACTTTGAGAGCGCTCTCAAGGCCTGATACCGGCCATCACCGAAACGGAGACAGAGCATGTTCCGACTCATCAGACGCGCCCTCGAACGAAGGGCGGCCGCGGCGGCCCCGGCCGTCGCCGCGCTCCTCGCGGGCTCCCTCATGGCGGCCGGAAGCCCGGCCGCGGCCGACGAGGCAGCCGTCCCGGCGACCATCCCGCTGAAGATCACCAACAACTCCGGCCGCGCCGAGCCGCTGTACGTCTACAACCTCGGCACGGACCTCGCCTCCGGCCGCCAGGGCTGGGCCGACGCGAGCGGCACCTTCCATCCCTGGCCCGCGGGCGGCAACCCGCCGACGCCCGCCCCCGATGCCTCCATCCCGGGACCGGCGCCCGGGCAGACGGTGACCATCCGCCTGCCGAAGTTCTCGGGCCGGGTCTACTTCTCGTACGGCCAGAAGCTGGTGTTCAAGCTGGCCACCGGCGGACTGGTGCAGCCCGCCGTGCAGAACCCCTCCGACCCCAACCGCGACATCCTGTTCAACTGGTCGGAGTACACGCTCAACGACGACGGGCTGTGGCTCAACAGCACCCAGGTGGACATGTTCTCGGCGCCCTACAGTGTCGGCGTCCTGCGGGGCGACGGCAGCTCCGCGACCACGGGCAAGCTCGATCCGGGCGGCTACCAGGGTGTCCTCGACGCCCTGCGCGCCCAGCCCGGCGGCTGGGGCGACCTGATCCAGACCCGGTCCGACGGCACCGTGCTGCGGGCCCTGGCGCCGCTGTACGGGCTGGAGACCGGCGCGCTCCCGGCCTCCGTCATGGACGACTACATCGACCGCGTCTGGCAGAAGTACACCACCGAGACCCTCACGGTGACCCCCTTCGCCGACCGGCCCGGAACCAAGTTCTACGGACGCGTCTCCGACGGCGTCATGAACTTCACCGACGGATCGGGTGCCGTCGTCACCAGCTTCCAGAAGCCCGACGCCTCCTCGGTGTTCGGCTGTCACGGCAAGCTCGACGCGCCCAACGACCAGGTGCGCGGCCCCATCTCCCGCACCCTGTGCGCCGGCTTCAACCGCACCACCCTGCTGGTCAACCCCGACCAGCCCGACCCGGACGCCGGCGCCTTCTACAAGGACGGCGTCACCAACCACTACGCCCGGGTCGTCCACGCCCACATGGCCGACGGCAAGGCCTACGCCTTCGCCTTCGACGACGTGGGCAACCACGAGTCCCTGGTGCACGACGGAAACCCGCAGGAGGCACGCATCACTCTCGAGCCCATGAACTGACCCGCCCCCTCTGATGCGACCGGCACATCCTCGGGAACCGGCGCGCGCCCCACTCTCGCCGTCCGCCCGGCGCATGTGCCGCAGCGTCACCGGCCCGCCGTGCGCCGCGGGCCCCCGACCGGGGCGGCGCGCGGCGGGCCGTCGTCACGGTCGGAAGCGAACCGGTGACGACGCGTCGATGCGGTCCGACGGGGCGACGCCCAATTCCCGTGTACAGAGCATGTATTGACGATCCATCAGTCAACGAATCAACCACAACTTTGCCTTTCCTTGGTGTAGCTCATCAGCTGTTTACGTGAGCCTCAGGAGCACAGGACGGTGAACTCCAGTCCCATCAGCACCACCTGGCACTGGTGTCACCGCTCCCCCCACGTAGGTGAAAGGCAACAACGAACAGATGACAGTGAATCGCTTGCTGCGTCACGGCGGTCGCGCCATGGCACTGACGGCCGCCGTGCTCGGCACGGTGGCCGCGACGGCCGTGCCCGCCGCGGCCGACGACGACCAGCCCACCAAGGAGCAGATCCTCGCCGACTGCGCCTCCGGCGAGGGCCAATGCACCTTCAACGACCCGAAGATCGGCGAGGCCTTCCTCGGCGAGGCCCGCCAGGTGTCCGACCTGCTCTACAACTGCTCCTCCTCGCCCGCCTCCCAGACCCTGAGCTGGGCCGACACCGTAGGCTCCAGCCACTCGGTCGGGGGCTCGGTCACGGTGAGCGGCGGCCTGGAGGGCATCATCAGCGCCAGCCTGACCGCGACGTACAACTACACCTGGCAGAGCAGCCACACGGAGACCAGCAGCGCCACGGTCACCGTGGCGCCGGGCGAGGTGGGCTGGATCTCCCGCGCCCAGGTCATGCAGCGCATATCCGGTACCTGGCAGACGCACTACGAGGACCGGAAGTGGGACCACTACTACTGGTTCGTGGACGACGTCATCACCAGCCCCGCGCCCAACGGCACCGACGGCAAGCGCAGCGCGGTGATGGTCAAGTCCCGCAAGATGACCGCGGAGGAGAAGAAGGCCTGCGCCGCCGAGAAGGCCGCCTCCGGGGACCGGGTGTTCACCCGCGCCTCCTGACGGCGGCCGGACCCCGCCCCTGCGGGCGGGGTCCGCTTCCGCCGTCCCGGCCACCTCGCTCTCGGAGCGAACGGCGGACGTCCCCTCGGCCGGCCCATCGGGGCCGGGGGCGTCTCACCCCGTGGCGGCGGGACGTGCCCGGAAGGCGTCCGCGTGCTCGGCCGCCCACTGGGCGAAGCTGCGGGCGGGACGGCCGGTGACCTTCTCGACCGTGCCGGTCACCGTGCGCCCCACCTCGGGCGTGTTCCCGTAGGCCTCCAGCAGGAAGCCGATCACCTCCTCGGAGTGGCCGGACGCCCGCCACTGCGCCACGGCCTCCTCCTTGGTCAGCTCGACCAAGGTGATGTCCCGGCCGCGCGCGGCGGCGATGGTGCTCACCTTGTCGCCGACGGTCAGCACCTCCGGGCCGGTGATCACGTACGTCCGGCGGCCGTGCCCCTCCTCGGTGAGCGCGACCGCCGCGACCGCGCCGATGTCGCCCTCGTGGACCATGGCGCTCAGCCGCGTCACGAACGGCTCGCGCACCTCGTCCGAGTGCACCACCGAGTCCGCCCACTCCAGGGCGTTGGCCATGAACTCCACCGGCATGAGCACCGTCCAGTCCACACGCTCGTCGGCGCGCACCGCGTCCTCCAGCGGGGTCGGCCCGCCGCCGTGCAGCACCGTGATCCTTTGCACCCCGGCGGCGCGCGCCAGTTCCAGGATCCGGGGGCCGGTCTCCAGCGGAGCGAAGTAGGGGCCGCCGAAGGTGATCAGATGGAGGCCGGTGATCCCCTCGAGGGCGGCGGTGAGGCTCTCCGGTTCGGTGAGGTCGCCCTGGACGACCTCGACGCCGGCCGGGAAGCCGCCGGCCCGCGCGGCGTCCCGGGTGAGGGCGCGCACCGCGTGGCCGCGGGCGAGCAGCTCCGAGACGACCTGGCGGCCGACGGTTCCGGTGGCTCCGGTGACAAGAATCTTCTGCGTCTGCGTCATGCCCCGACCGTAGGAACCCTTGCGGTCAGCTCCTGTCCGCAAGGGCGGCCGGGTGCGTCATGCCGTGCGGCCCACGCCGCCGGACAGGCTCCGGGGTGCGCTGGGTGAGCTCCGGGGTGCTGCAGGCGTTCCAGGAACGCGACCGTGGCGTCCAGGGGCGGCGAGCGCGCGGGGGAGAGGCGACGGCGCCGTCCTGCTCCGGGCCCGTCGTGCGCTGTCACCTCATGTCATCGAGCGCAGCCCACATCCAGAACTTCGATCACATCACCGTGCCGCGTGTACACCAGCCAGCACCAGTCGCCGAACGCGGCGGCCAGATCCGAGGCCTGGGTCTCCCGGTCCCCGGCCACGGCCCCGATCAGCGTGATGATCTCCTCGTGCACCTCGTCCGGGACGTCGGACAGGACGCTCGCGGCCTGCTGGACCATTTCCACTTTCATCGCGCCTCCCGCGCACAGCAGGGGCAGTTCAAGAGGTCTGACCAGCATAGTCCTCCGGGCGAACCATCCTCCTTGACAAGCCAGGACTCAAGTTTTATTCAGTTGATGTAGGCAACCCAGGTCCGTGGTCGCAGTGCGCAGGGGCAGGAGGTGGCCTGATGAACGTGCCGGACCTGTACGCGGTGCTGGGGGTGGAGCCCTCGGCGACGGTCGAGGTGATCACCTCCGCCTACCGCCGCCGGGTGCGGGAGCTGCGCCCCGACACCAGGGTGGACACCGTGACGGCCGAGGAGTTCGGGCAGGTCCGGGCGGCCTACGAGACACTGCGCGACCCGGCGCGGCGCGCGGCCTACGACCGCACCCGACGGGAGACGCGCCCCGGGCCACCGGCCCCGCCCCGCCGCCGCTCCGGCCTCTTCGGTGTCCCGCAGGCAGAGCCGCCCCTGCGTGCGGGACCGGTCCGCCATGTGCCCGGCCGGTGACCCGACGGACCGGTCCGCAGGACGTACACAGGGCATGCGCGAGGAAGGAGAGTCCAGATGGCCCGTTCGGTCGGTATCGATCTCGGTACGACGAACTCGGTGGTCTCCGTCCTGGAAGGCGGCGAGCCCACCGTCATCACGAACACGGAGGGCGCCCGCACCACCCCGTCGGTCGTGGCGTTCGCCAAGAACGGCGAGGTGCTCACCGGCGAGGTCGCCAAGCGGCAGGCCGTGACGAACGTGGAACGCACCGCGCGGTCGGTCAAGCGGCACATGGGCGACCACGACTGGCGGTTCCCGGAGCACGGGGACATCGACGGCAAGCGCTACACCGCGCAGGAGATCTCCGCCCGCGTGCTGCAGAAGCTGAAGCGGGACGCCGAGGCGTACCTGGGCGAGGACGTCACCGACGCCGTGATCACCGTCCCGGCGTACTTCGACGACACCCAGCGGCAGGCCACCAAGGAGGCCGGTGAGATCGCGGGGCTGAACGTCCTGCGGATCATCAACGAGCCGACGGCCGCCGCCCTGGCGTACGGCCTGGACAAGGAGAACGACCAGACGGTCCTCGTCTTCGACCTCGGCGGCGGCACCTTCGACGTGTCCCTGCTGGAGATGGGCGAGGGCGTCATCGAGGTGAAGGCCACCAACGGTGACACCCACCTCGGCGGTGACGACTGGGACCAGCGGATCGTCGACCACCTGGTCAAGCAGTTCAAGAACAACTACGGCGTCGACCTGTCCAAGGACAAGATGGCCGTGCAGCGGCTGCGGGAGGCGGCGGAGAAGGCGAAGATCGAGCTCTCCAGCTCGACCGAGACGACCATCAACCTCCCCTACATCACCGCCTCCGCCGAGGGGCCGCTGCACCTGGACGAGAAGCTGACCCGCGCCCAGTTCCAGCAGCTGACCGCCGATCTGCTGGAGCGCTGCAAGGCCCCCTTCCACAACGCGATCAAGGACGCCGGGATCAAGGTGTCCGACATCGATCACGTCGTTCTGGTGGGCGGCTCCACGCGCATGCCCGCCGTCACCGACCTGGTGCGCGAGCTGACCGGCAAGGAGCCGCACAAGGGCGTCAACCCGGACGAGGTCGTCGCCGTCGGCGCCTCTCTGCAGGCCGGTGTGCTCAAGGGCGAGGTGAAGGACGTCCTGCTGCTGGACGTCACCCCGCTGTCTCTCGGCATCGAGACCAAGGGCGGCATCATGACCAAGCTCATCGAGCGCAACACCACGATCCCGACCCGCCGTTCGGAGATCTTCAGCACGGCCGAGGACAACCAGCCGTCGGTGACCATCCAGGTCTACCAGGGCGAGCGGGAGATCGCGGCCTACAACAAGAAGCTCGGCAGCTTCGAGCTGACCGGTATTCCGCCGGCGCCGCGCGGCGTGCCGCAGATCGAGGTCGCCTTCGACATCGACGCCAACGGCATCATGCACGTCTCCGCCAAGGACCTCGGCACCGGCAAGGAACAGAAGATGACGGTGACCGGTGGCTCGGCGCTGCCGAAGGAGGAGATCGACCGCATGATGCGGGAGGCCGAGCAGCACGCCGAGGAGGACCGCAAGCGCCGCGAGGCCGCCGAGACCCGCAACCAGGCCGAACAGCTCGTCTACCAGACCGAGAAGCTCCTGAAGGACAACGAGGGCAAGATCCCCGCCGACGCCAAGAGCGAGACGGAGGCGGCCCTGAACGACCTGAAGGAGAAGCTCAAGGACGAGAAGACGGACACGGCGACGATCCGGCAGGCGGTCGACCACGTGGCGCAGACGGCCCAGAAGATCGGCTCGGCGCTGTACGCGCAGGCCCGCCCCGAGGGCGCGGCCACCGGAACCTCCTCCGCCTCCGGGGGCGGTGCCTCCGGCGGTGACGACGAGGTGGTGGACGCCGAGATCGTCGACGACGACAAGTCGGAGGCGAGCTGACGATGGACCGGGACGGGCTGCGGACCCAGGACACCGCCGAACTGCGGCGGCTCCTCGAGGAGCGCACGGCCGACCTGCAACGGGTCAAGGCCGAGTACGACAACTACCGCAAGCGGGTGGCCCGCGACCGCATGGCCGTCCGCACCGTGGCGGCGGCCAACGTTCTCCGCGCGCTGCTGCCCGTCCTCGACGCCGTCGACCGCGCCTGCGCGCACGAGGAGATGACGCCCGGCCTCAAGGAGATCAGCGACACGCTGCGGGACCGCACGGGAGCGCTGGGCCTGCGGGCGTTCGGCGAGGTGGGCGACCCCTTCGACCCCGCCCGCCACGAGGCCGCGGCCTTCCACGCCGATCCGGCCGCCACCGGCATGAGCTGCAGCAAGATCCTGCGCCCCGGCTACCGCCTCGGCGGCGAACTCCTGCGCCCCGCCTTCGTGGAGGTGACGGGCCCGCCGTCGGAGCAGAACGGCTCGCGCGGCGGGGAGAGCGAGCAGACGCCCCCCGCCGCCGACGACACCGGGACGGACCGGACGCAGGAGCCGGACCGTGCCGACGGCGGGCGCTCCGCCGCGCGGGCGCGGCCCGGCGCGGGGCGACCCCGTGCGCGGGAGCGTTCCGGCGGAGGGCCGGCCGATGTGCGGGACCGGCCCGGTGAACGGCCGGCGGCCGGGCAGGAGCGACCGGACGGCGATCGGGAGGACCTGCGGGACCGGCCGGGCGAGAAGCCGCGGGAGGACGGCTCCGGCCCTGCCGTGCGGGACCGGTCCGGCGCAGAGCCGGCCGGCGCGCAGAAGCGTTCCGGCGGACGACGGACGGATGCGGAGGACCGTCCGGCGGGGGACGGGCCGGTCCCGCAGAAGCGTTCCGGCGGGCGGCAGCCGGTCCGCCCGGGACGGAACCGGCCGCAGCAGGTCATCCACGGACCGTGGCCGGACTCCTGAGCGGGCCGCGGGCGTCCGGCGTGACACCCGTCCGGAGGCGGGGCAGGATCGTGGCCGACCGAGCATCAGGTACCCCTTTGCCCCTCGACAACGGAAGGCCGAGCCGCCCATGCCCCGCCCCGTCGCCACCAGCACCCGCGTCGGCCTCGACGGCCTGCTCGCGTTCGTCCGCCCGCGCCACCGCGCCCTGATCATCACCCGCCGCTCCGACGGCACGCCCCAGGCGTCCCCGGTGACCTGCGGGGTGGACGACGCCGGGCGCCTGGTCGTGTCCACCTACCCCGAACGAGCCAAGACCCGCAACGCGCGCCGCGACCCCTCGGTCAGCCTGGTCGTCCTGTCCGACGAGTGGAACGGCCCCTGGGTGCAGGTCGACGGTGAGGCCGAGGTGCTCGACGTCCCCGAGTCCGTGGAGCCGCTGGTGGAGTACTACCGCAACATCTCCGGCGAGCATCCCGACTGGGACGAGTACCGCACGGCGATGGTCGAACAGGGCAAGTCACTCATCCGGGTCACCCCGCGCCGCTGGGGGCCGATCGCCACGGGCGGATTCCCCGCCCGTCTCGCCGGCTGACCGCACACGACCGCGCGCTTACGGGCATCCCCGCACAACCGCTGCTACGTTCCTTTCCGGTTCAATTCGGACCACGTTGTTCGGTTCATCAGCGGAAAGGAACGCAGCCACGTCTCCCGTCGATCCCGAGCACGCGCCCGACCCCGCCGCGGTCAGGCGCCACCCGGTCCTCTTCCGCGCGGTCCGGCGCCGGCGGAACCCGCGGCTGCGCCGGTCGGACATCACCGTGACGGACGAGCGGGCGGTCAGACGCGCCGTCAAGGCCGCCTCGCTCGGCAACGCCATGGAGTGGTTCGACTTCGGCATCTACGCCTACCTGGCCGGCACCATCGGCCGGGTCTTCTTCCCCTCCGGGAACGACACCGTCCAACTGCTGTCGTCGTTCGCCACCTTCGCGGTCGCCTTCCTCGTGCGCCCGCTCGGCGGCATGGTGTTCGGGCCGATGGGCGACAAGGTCGGCCGCAAGAAGGTCCTCGCGCTGACGATGATCCTCATGGCGGTCGGCACCGCCGCCATCGGCATGCTCCCCACCTACGCCGCCGTGGGCTTCTGGTCGCCGCTGCTGCTGATCGTCTTCCGGCTGCTGCAGGGCTTCTCCACCGGCGGTGAGTACGGCGGCGCCTCCACCTTCATCGCCGAGTACGCCCCCGACAAGCGGCGCGGCTACTTCGGCAGCTTCCTGGAGCTGGGCACGCTGGCCGGCTACACTGGCGCGGCTGGCCTGGTGACCGCCCTCACCACCTGGCTCGGGACCGACACCATGGACGACTGGGGCTGGCGCATCCCCTTCCTCCTGGCCGGGCCGCTGGGCATCGTCGGCATCTACCTGCGACTCAAGCTGGACGACACCCCGGCGTATCTCAAGCTGGAGGAGGGCACCGTCCACATCTCCGAGGCCGCCGACAAGGTGGAGACGACCGCCACCGGCGACCTGGCGAAGATCTTCCGGCAGCACTGGCGGACCCTGCTGCTGTGCATCGCGCTGGTCGGCGCCTACAACATCACCGACTACATGGTCCTGTCGTACATGCCGACCTACCTCTCCGACGAGATGGACTACAGCGAGACCCACGGTCTGCTCATCCTGGTGGGCACCATGGTGATCCTGATGCTGATCATCAATCAGGTCGGCCGGCTCAACGACCGCGTGGGCCGCAAGCCCGTGCTGATGGCCGGGATGCTGGGCTTCTTCGTCCTGTCCGCCCCGGCGTTCCTGCTGGTCAAACAGGGCAGCCTGGTCGCGGTCTCGGGAGGCATGCTGCTCCTCGGCCTGTCCCTCGTCTGCCTCCTGGGCACCATGTCGGCGGCGCTGCCGGCGATGTTCCCCACCTCGGTGCGCTACGGCTCCCTCTCCGTCGGCTACAACCTCTCCGCCTCCCTGTTCGGCGGCACCACCCCGCTGGTCATCACCGCCCTGATCAGCGTCACCGGCTCGGACATGATGCCGGCGTACTACTCGATGGGCGCCGCCCTGGTCGGCGTCATCGCGGTCGCCTGCATGAAGGAGACGGCGCAGCGCCCCCTGGAGGGTTCGCCGCCCTCGGTCCAGACACCCGAGGAGGCGGCGGAGATCGTCGAATCGCAGGTACCGGCGCCGAAGTTCTGAGCCCGCGCCGGTGCCGCAGCGGACTGCCGCCACGGTGGCGTGAGTGAGAGGTCCCCGGGCGGAGCAGAATGCCGGTGCGTGAGTCGGTGTCAGGAACCCGACAAGCGCGCGTGGTTCGTTCCGTCCGTCCGCAGCCGACCCTGGAGATGGCATGCAGACCAGTTCCCGGCGCGCCACCGGCGCCAGACGCGCCCTCGCCGCCGTCGTCACCGCGCTGGCCCTCGCCGCGGCAGCCCCGTCACCCGCCTCCGCCCGAGACACCGAGGACACCCACGAAGTGAAGGGGCGCCAGGTCCCGCTGCGGGTGGCGACCTACAACATCCACGCCGGAGCCGGCCAGGACGACGTCTTCGACCTCGACCGCACCGCCCGGGCGCTGCGCGATCTGCGCGCCGACGTCATCGGCCTGCAGGAGGTCGACGTCCACTGGGGCGCCCGCAGCGACTTCGTCGACGAGGCCCGCGCCCTGGCCGAGAAGCTGCGGATGCGGGTCTTCTTCGCCCCGATCTACGACCTGGACCCGGTGACCGAGGGCGGCGAGCGCCGGCAGTACGGCGTGGCGATACTCAGCCGCCACCCGGTGCTGGACGCCGAGAACCACGAGATCACCCGCCTCTCCACCCAGACGCCGGACCCGGTGCCCGAGCCGATGCCCGGATTCGCCGAGGTGGTGGTCGGAGTGCGGGGCGTGCCGGTCCATGTCTACTCGACGCACCTGGACTACCGGTCCGACCCGTCGGTGCGTGCCGCCCAGGTGAAGGACATGCTGGGGGTACTGGCCGAGGACCGGGGCCCGAAGATCCTGGTCGGCGACTTCAACGCCGAGCCCTCGGCCCCCGAACTGGCCCCGCTGTGGCGGCGGCTGCGGGACGCGGCAGAGGACGGCGGCCTCACCTACCCGGCCGTCGACCCGGTCAAGCGCATCGACCTGGTGACCGTCTCACCCGGTGTGACCGTGGCCGGTGCCCGCACGGTGGCGACCGACGCATCGGACCACCGCCCGGTCGTCGCCGATCTGAGACTTGGCCGGCACCACCCCTGACACCCCGCGGCGCGAGGACCCCGGGCGAGCAGCCCGGGGTCAGTCCTGGCCGGAGACGCTCATCTCGCCCAGCGGCGACCAGTCGTCCTGCGGCACGGTCGTGTTGACGATGCGGGGCGTCTCGGCCAGGTGGGGCGGCAGCGTCTGCTGCGCCTTGCGGAAGTGCTCCGACTGCACATGGGCCGCCCCCGCCTCGTCGTCCCGGAAGGCCTCGACGAGCACGTACTCCGTGGGATCCTCCACGCTGCGGGACCAGTCGAACCACAGACAGCCCGGCTCCTGCCGCGTCGCCCTGGTGAACTCGGCGGTGATCTCGGGCCACTGGTCGGCGTACTCGGGACGGACACGGAACTTTGCGGTGATGAAGATCATCGTTCTCCCTGGTCGTTCGCGGTTCACCATGATCGTAACCGGCCGGCACCGCCGGGCCGCTGCATCAGGCCGGCAGGATGCGCAGGCGCCGGGGCTGCTCCGCCGCGGCCAGGGGCCGGGGCAGACCCCGGCTGCCGGGTGTGACCGATCCCAGGATGCTGGGCCGGCGGGCCCCGGTGCACGCCGGGACGGTGCCGCTGAGTCCGTGCACGGTGAGGAACCCCAGGACGGCGAAGGCGTAGGCCTCCTTGGCGGCCGACGGCAGCCCCAGCTCGTCCGAGGTGTGCAGCGGGACGCCGCCCAGCTCGGCGCGCAGCATGGCCATCAGCGTGGGATTGCGCGTGCCGCCGCCCGAGGCGACGACCTCGCCGGCCCTCGCCGAGCGGACCGCGTCGGCCACCGTGCGGGCGGTGAGCCGGGTGACGGTGGCCACCACGTCCTCCAGCGGGAGCGGACCGCAGGCGGCCAGCGCGTCGCGCAGATAGGGCCAGTGGAACAGCTCCTTGCCGGTCGTCTTCGGCGGCGGCTTCGCGTAGTAGGGCTCGTCGAGGAGCCGGCCGAGCAGGGCCTCGTCCACTCGGCCGCGCGCCGCCAGCAGCCCGTCCTCGTCGTAGTCCATCCGGCCCTCGGTGAGGGCGTGCACGGCCGCGTCGGCGAGGGCGTTGGCCGGACCGGTGTCGAAGGCGACCGGGTCTCCCGCCGCGCCCGCCACGGTGAGGTTGGCGATGCCGCCGAGGTTCAGCGCGGCGGACACCCCGGCCCTGCCGCGCAGCCACAGCACGTCGACGATGCTCACCAGGGGAGCGCCCTGGCCGCCCGCGGCGACGTCGCGGCTGCGCAGGTCGGACACGACCGGGCAGCCGGTGGCCTCCGCGATCCAGGCGGGCGCCCCGATCTGCAGCGTGCCGTGCACCCGGCCCTCCTCGACCCAGTGGTAGACCGTCTGGCCGTGCGAGACGACGAGTTCGGCGCGCCCCTCGCACAGCTCCCGGTCGGCCCGGACGGCCAGCTCCGCGAAGACCTGGCCGATCCGGGTGTCGAGCCGGCACACCTCGGCCAGCGTGGTCGCCGCCGGCGGCAGCGCACCGGTCAGCGCCCTCCGCAGCTTCCTCGGATACGGCTCGCTCACCATGCCCAGCGGCCTCAGCAGCAGACAGTCGCCGTCCAGGGCGAGGTCCGCCGCGGCGGCGTCCACCGCGTCGTGCGAGGTCCCCGACATCAGCCCGACGACCCGCATGCCCGCCCCCGGCCCCGTGCGGCCGGCCATCAGGCGCGCAGCGCCCGGCGGTGGTCGTCGCCGCGCAGGGTCAGCAGGGCGACGGTGCTCACGGCACAGGTGACCACCACATAGTGCGCGGGGATGTCGATGTTGCCGGTGCGCTTGATCACCTCGGTGATGATCAGGCCCGCGCAGCCGGAGAACACCGCGTTGGACAGCGCGTAGGCCAGCCCCAGACCGGTGTAGCGGACGCGGGTCGGGAACATCTCGGCGAGCATCGCGGGACCGGGACCGGCCATCAGGCCGACGACGGCACCGGCGACGAACACCGCGGTGCCCTTCGAGGCCGTGGAGGACCCGGCGTCCTGCAGCAGATCCAGCAGCGGGAACGCGAGGACGGCCACCAGCACGGCCCCGGCCACCATCACCGCGCGCCGCCCGACCCGGTCGCTGAGCGCGCCCGCCGGGATGATGGAGGCGGCGAAGCCCAGATTGGCCAGCACGGTCGCGACCAGCGCCTGCTGGAAGCTCGCGTTCAGGGTGCTCTGCAGGTAGGACGGCATCACGACCAGGAACGTGTACCCGGCCGCCGACCAGCCCATCAGCCGTCCGGCACCCAGCGCGATGGCCTTGGCGACCTCGCGGGCCGGGGCGGCGGTCACCGTCTCCGCCCGCGGAGTGTCCGGGGCGTTTGTCGTCCGCCGGGCCCCGTGCGGCTGCGGGCCGTCGTTCTTCTGCGGGGCGTCCTCCGTCTCCGGCGACCGGCCCTGCGCGGACCGCTCGCCCGTCCCGCTGCTCCGCTCCCGGGCGGCCCGCTCGAAGGAGGGTGTCTCCTCGAGCCGGAGGCGCAGCCACAGGGCGGCGAGCCCGAGCGGCAGGGTCAGCAGGAACGGCAGCCGCCACCCCCACCCGTTCAGCTGCGACTCGCTCAGCACCGTGGCGAGCAGCGCGGCCATGCCCGCCCCGCCGAGCAGGCCCAGCGCCACCGTGAAGGACTGCCACGCCCCGTACAGACCGCGCCGCCCGGGCGGGGCGAACTCCGTCATCACCGAGACGGCGCCGCCGAACTCCCCGCCGGCGGACAGGCCTTGGACGATCCGCAGCAGGGTGAGCAGCCAGGGCGCGGCGGCCCCCACCGTGGCGTAGGTGGGCAGCAGTCCGATCAGGGTGGTGGCCACCGTCATCATCAGCACCACCAGGATCAGCGTGGGCCGTCGGCCGATCCGGTCGCCCAGCCGTCCGAACAGGGCGGCACCGACGGGCCGGAAGAAGAAGGCGAGCGCGAACGAGGCGTACGTCTTGACCAGCGCCTCGATCTCGCTGCCGCCGTCCGGGGTGAAGAAGTTGGCGGCGATGATCGTGGCGAAGTAGCCGTAGACCCCGAACTCGTACCACTCGATGAAGTTGCCGACCGACCCGGCGACCAGCGCCCGTCGTGCCCGCGGGGGCCGGGCGGTTCCCTCGGCGGTGTCGTGCACGGGGGTGGTCATACGGCGCGCCCCTTCGAGGTCTGGGTGATGCGGAGGGAAAGATTCCCCGGGCTGGCAGTAAGTTTCAGCAGTCCGTGCCAGGCTGTCAATAACTTTCACCGGGGGTGCTGCCCGCTCACCGGGCTTCTTCGGTCACCGGCTCGACCGTGCCTGCCGGGACACGCGGTAGCGCAGATACACGGCCCGGGAGGAGAACGTCCGGCACTCCGCCAGCTCGAGATCCACCCGGCGCTCGTGCCGGGGGAAGCAGGGCGTGCCGCCGCCGATCAGGACGGGGTGCACCACGGCCCGGTACTCGTCGATCAGCCCGGCCTTCGCCGCCTCGGCCGCCAGCGTCGCGCCGCCGATCGCGATCTCGCCCTCCCCGGGCTCCGCCCGCAGCCGCTCGATCTCCTCCGCCACGCCGCCGGAGGCGAGGCGGGCGTTGCCCCGCACCTCGGACAGGGTCCGGGAGAACACCACCTTGGGCAGTGGATTCCACAGGGAGATCCACTCGCGCTGCGCCTCGTCCAGCGAGGGGTCCTCTGCCGCCGTCTCCCAGTACAGCATCGTCTCGTACAGCCGCCGGCCCAGCAGATGCACGCCGACCCCGCGGATCTCGTCGATCCAGAACCGGAAGATCTCGTCGTCGGGCTCCGTCCAGTCGAAGCCGCCGTCCGGGCCGGCGATGTAGCCGTCGAGGGACATGCTCATCGAATAGGTCACGCTGCGCATCGGGGGTCTCCTCGGTGACGGTTCCGCCGTATGACCGCCCACGGTGACGGAACTCATCGCAGGCCGCACGTCCGGAGGTGACGGCACAATGGGACGCAACGGTATGGGGTTGTCTGTCCCATCATGGTTGTTTGTTCATCGTGTCGAGGGCGCAGCGGATGTCGATAGATCACAAGGAGAACCGGAGCGTGCGGGAACGGCTGAGTCCGGAGCCCGGGACGCTGCTGGAGCACGTCTCCGTCGCCGTCCTCGGGATCGACGGGCGCGACCGGATCTGCTTCTGGGGGCCGGGCGCGCGGGATCTCTTCGGCCACGACGAAGCGGCCCTCACCCAGCCCGTCGACCTCCTCTTCGACCAGCGCGAGCCGGGCCCCGGCCCACCCGGGACACCGGTCGGCACCTACCTCGCCGACCAGGGCCGCACCCGCGGCTACTGGCGCGGCCGGCTCCCCGTGCGGCACCGGGACGGCAGCGTCTTCGACTGCGGCTTCCGCGTCTTCACCATCACCGGCGTCGACGGCGGCACCGTGGTGATGGCCCTGGCCAGCAGAAGCGCGGAGCTGGACCGGGTCAAGACCAACCTGGCCTTCGTCGACGCCCTCTTCGACTCCTGCCCGATCGGCCTCGTCCAGCTGGACGAGGACCTGCGGTACACGCACCTCAACCGGGTGCTCGCCGACATGGACGGCATCACCGTCGAGGAGCACATCGGCCGCCGCATGCCGGACGTCATGGCCCCGCGCGACCCCGCCGGACTGGAGCGGCTGCTGCGCGGTGTGGCCGAACACGGCCGCTCCGTCGTCGGCCACCTGGTCCCCGTCCGGCATGCCGAGGAGGAACGGGTCAGGTCGCTGAGCCTGTTCCCGCTCAGCCGGGCCATCGGCACCCCGGCGGGCATCGGCGGAGTCGTCATCGACGTCACCGACCGGGAGGCCGCCCTCGTGGAGGCCGCCGAGTCACGCGCCCGGCTCGAACTGCTGGACCGGGCCACCGCCCGGATCGGCACCACCCTGGACGTCGGGGTGACGGCCGGCGAACTCGTCGAGGCCGCGGTCCCCGACTTCGCCGACGCGGCCGTGGTGGAACTCGTCGACTGGAAGAACGAACCCGAGATCTTCGACCCGGCCCTGCCGCTGACCACCCGGCGGATCGCCTCCGGGACGGTGCTGCCGCCGCCCGCCGGCGAGCTCGTCGGCGGAGTCGACACCGTCCAGTACCCGCCCGGCTCCAGCATCCACCGCATGCTGCGCACCGGCCGCCCGATCGCCGTCCCGGTGGACTCCGACTTCCTGACCAGCACGGTCCTGCGCGAGGACCGCACCCGGGTCCTCCTCGAGAGCGGCCTGTCCGGCCTGCTCATCGCACCGCTGATCGCCCGCGGGACGGTCCAGGGACTCACCGTGTTCGGCCGCTCCGCCGCCCGGCTGCCCTTCACCGAGCAGGATCTGCGGCTCGCCGCCGAACTGTCCGCACGCGCCGCACTCTGCCTGG
Organism: Streptomyces composti; assembly: GCF_012034205.1. GTDB lineage: Bacteria > Actinomycetota > Actinomycetes > Streptomycetales > Streptomycetaceae > Streptomyces > Streptomyces composti. The sequence continues at coordinate 10,679 of NZ_JAATEM010000020.1, read as the reverse complement.
ACAACGCGCGCCTGTACACCAGGGTCCAGGACATCAGCCTCACTCTTCAGCGCGCCCTGCTGCCCACCAGCCTCGCGACCGGCCCCTACGTCGAGATCGCCCACCGCTACGTCCCGGGCAGCCACGTCAGCCTGGTCGGCGGCGACTGGTACGACGCGATCAACGTCCCCGGCGGCCGGGTCGCCCTGGTCGTCGGCGACGTGATGGGCCACGGGGTGCCCGCGGCGGCGGCCATGGGCAGCCTGCGCATCACCGCCCGGACCCTGGCCCGCAGCGGCCCGGACCCCTCCGAACTGCTGGCCGAACTGGACGTCTCCGCCCAGGAGGCGGGCATCGAGCTCGCCACCTGCCTCTACATCGACTACGACCCCGGCACGGGTCGCGCCCGCATCGCCAGCGCCGGCCACCCGCCCCTGCTCGTCCGCTCCCCGGACGGCCGCGTGGAGACCGTCGGCGACATCCCCGGGGTGCCGCTCGGCGTGGGCGGGCACCCCTTTCACACCACCGAGATCACCCTGCCCGACGGCGCCGTGCTCGCCCTCTACACCGACGGCCTGGTGGAGACGCGCGACCGCGGCATCGACGAGGGCGTGGCGGCGGCCGCCGCCGTGCTGGGCAGCGCCACGGACGGCCTGGAGGAGACGGCGGACCATCTCCTCTTCCAGCTGCTGCACGGCCCGCCCGGCGACGACACCGTCCTGGTGCTGGCCCGGGTCCGCCACCGCCGCGGACGGTGACGTCCCAGCCGGTGCCGCCCCGGTCTGGCGGTTCCGCGACTTCACTGACGTCCCAGGGATCCGTCAGGCTGGGACGGGGCGTCCCGGACGAGAGGCTGCGCAAGGCAGTGGGGGAGGAGCCACGGTGGAGAAGATGACGGTGGCCGTCACGGGGGCCGCGGGGACCATCGGCTCCGCCGTACGGGCCGCGCTGCGCGACGAGGTCGCCCGCCTCGTCCTGCTCGACCGCGTGCCCCTGCGGCAGGAGACCGGCAACGAGACCGTCCACACCGTCGACCTGCGGGACGCGGCCGCCGTTCGGTCGGCGCTCGCGGGCGCCGACCGCGTCCTGCACCTGGGCGGCATCCCCGACGAGGCACCCCTCGCCGACCTGCTCGAGGCCAATGTGCTCGGCACGCACCACGTCCTGGAGGCCGCACGACGCACCGGCATCCCGCGCGTCGTCCTGGCCGGCAGCAACCGCGTGACCGGCTTCTACCCCACCGGGACCCGCACGGACCCGAGCCTGCCGGTACGCCCCGACGGGCTCTACGGAGTCAGCAAGGCCGCCGTCGAGGCGCTCGGACAGCTGTACGCCGACAAGTTCGGCCTCTCCGTCATCTGCCTGCGCATCGGCAGCTTCGAGCAGAGGCCCAGCGAGCCCCGCCACCTGGCGACCTGGCTGAGCCCGCGTGACGCGCTCGGCTTCATCCGGGCCGCGCTGACCGCACCGCTCTCCGTCCGCTTCGCCACGGCGTACGCGGTCTCCGCCAACACCCGCCGCTTCTGGGAACTTCCCGACCCGGCCGTGCTCGACTACACCCCCGTCGACAACGCCGAGCACCACGCCCCGGACATCCCCGGCGCGGACCGGCCGGCCGACCCGGACGCACCACAGGGCGGCCCCTACGCCCTGCCCGAGTTCACCCTCCGCCACCTTGGGTCCTGAACGCGGCGCGGCAGCCTTCCTCCGCCGCACGGGCGGCGGCCTCGACCCACCCGCGCACGGCCAGCCCTGCTCCGGGACGCGCGCCGTCCTGACGACCGGCCTCGCAACGGGCCGAGGTCTCACGGGGCGAAGGAGTCCGCCAGCCGGTCGATCAGGGCCGGCGCCGACGGGTGGGGATCGCGGCGCGGGGTGACCGCGTAGATCCCGCGGGTCGGGGGATCCACCAGCGGCACCGTGACGACGTCGGGCCGCAGGGCGCCCCTGAGCACCCCGGGGATCAGCGCGATGGCATGACCGGCCGCCACCAGGGCCAGCTTGCCGTGCAGATCGGCCGCCGCGAGGTCGATCCGGGGACTGATCCCGGCGCGCGCGGCCTGCCGGCGCAGCAGGGTGGCCGAGCCGTCGTTGTCCTCGACCCAGGTCTCGTCGGCCAGCGCCTCGACGGGCAGCCGTCCGTCCCGCGCCCGCGGATGACCGGCGGGCACCACGACGACCATCTCGTCCAGGCCGAGGAACCGCCGCTCGAACCGCCCGTCCTCCGGCAGCCCCGGCGGCGCATCCGTCACCACCGCGACATCGAGATCCCCGGCCACCAGACGGTCGTGCAGCTGCGCGCTCAGCCCGGGCAGCAGGCTCCACCGCAGCGGGCCGCTCGACCGCAGCACCTCCCGGACCGCCTCGGGAACGATGCCCGCCGCCAGCGACGGCGTCGCGCCGATGGCAAGAGACCGGTCGACCGCGCCGTCACCGGCATCACGCGCCGCACGCACCGCACGGTCGGCCTCGTTCAGCGTGGCCAGCGCGTGCCGCCGGAACACCTCGCCGGCTGCGGTGGGCCGCACGCCGCGTGCGTGGCGCTCGATCAGGGCCACCCCGAGCTGCCGCTCGAGACCGGCGATCTGCCGGGACACCGCCGACTGCGTGTGATGCAGCTCGGCCGCCGCGGCCGAGAACGAACCCAGACGGCAGACGGTCACGAAGGTGCGCCACACGGTGAGATCCATGACCCCCAGTATGACCGGGAGCTATGCGTGTCCAGCAGGGCAGACCTGCGGAATCGTCGCTTGTCGCATACCTGCTGCCGAAGCAGGCTGACGTCCATGAGCACACCACCCGCGCACACCGTCGCCGTCCTCGGCCTGGGCCGCCTGGGCGCGAGCATTGCCGCCCGCCTCGCCGCACAGGGCCGGGACGTGATCGGCTGGACCCGCTCCGGACGCCCCGCCGACGCCGTGCGGACGACCGCCGACCCGAAGGACGCCGTCGCGCAGGCCCGCCTGGTACTGCTGGCCCTCTTCGACGGCCCGGCCTGCCGGCAGGTCCTCGACGAGGCCGGCGACTCCCTCGCAGCGGACACGATCGTCGTCAACGTCAGCACCGTCGCTCACGCCGAGGCGACGCGACTGGCCCAGGAACTCGGCCCGTGCTACGTCCACGCCCCCGTGATCGGCTCCGTGCCCGCCGTCACCACGGGCACCCTGCAGATCCTCGCCGCCGCCTCCGACGCCACCGCCCTCGAGCGGGCCCGCCCCGTGCTGGAAGCACTGGGCACGGTACGCCCCGCCCCGGACGCCGCCACCGCGGCCGCACTCAAGCTGATCGCCAACCAGGGCCTGGCCGGCACGGTCCTCGCCCTGCGAGACACGCTGCGGCAGGCCGACGCCCTCGGCCTGCCCCGCGCCCAGGTACTGGACGTCCTCGAACTCGGCCATCTCGGCGGCCTCGTGGCGAGCAGACGCCACGCCCTCGAGGCTCCCCCCTCCGATGCCGCAGCGGCCGGCGCCGGCCGGGCCACCTTCACGATCGGCGCTCTCGCCAAGGACCTGGCCCTGCTGGCAGCCGCGTCCGGCACACCCCTGCGCGGCGCCTCCGGCGTGGGTGACACCCCGGCGGACCCCGAGGCCGACATCGCCGCAGCCGCCACGGCCCCGGCCCCCGGCGACGCCGTACTCCGACCCCTCCGTTCCTACATCCGCGGCCACGCCACCGGCGACGCGCGCCACTTCCGGGACGCCTTCCTGCCCACCGCCCGCATCGAGGGCATCCGGGACGGCGCCTTCACCTCCTGGACCCTGGACGAGTACTGCGCCCTGTTCCCGGGCCGTCCGGCGCCCGACGAGCCGAGCCGGTCCCGCCGCATCGACGCCGTCGACGTCCACGGCACCGTCGCCACGGCCACCATGACGCTCCATCACGGACCGGACACGTTCACCGACATCTTCCTGCTGGTCCGCGTCGGCGAGGAATGGCGCATCGCCAACAAGGCCTATCACCGCCGCGGCACCTCCCGACGCGGAGACCACCACCGCCCCGCCCAGGACCCCGGAGCGGACGATCACCGCCCCGCCGGGGAGGCCGCACCCGGCCCGGGAACCTCCGCCTCGGACACCCGCGGCCCCGACCCGGAGTCCGGCGACCAGGAGACCTGACCCCCGGCCCGACCGGAGGCGGACTGTCGCGATTCTGTTTCCTTTCCGCGGGGGACGTGAAGACGCCGTGCGCGTACTCTGTGCCCAGTTCTACGGCGTCACCGCACCGCGACCGAGACGAGGCCGGCCCCTGCCCTGCGCACGGCCGGCCGCCGGTGACCGCTCCGCGGTGCGAGGGGGGAGCAGACTTGACGGACACCACTTCCCGCATCCGGACGGGTTCCGTCCCGCCGGCGGTCGCGGCGCGGTGGGCGCTGGGCACCTTCGTCGTGCTCAACCTGCTCATCGTCGAGACCCTCTTCATCACCGAGGGCAGCGGCAAGAACGGCACGCTCACCGTCGCCAAGTTCTTCGGCCTCCACGCCGCACTGCTGATGCTGTTGCAACTGCTGCTGATCGCCCGGATACCGTGGCTGGACCGGCGCATCGGCATGGACCGGCTGACCGTGTGGCACCGCTGGACGGGCTTCACCCTGCTCTGGCTCGTCCTCACGCACGCCTTCCTGGTCGTGCTCGGCTACGCGCGACTCGACGACGCGTCGATGACCAAGACCTTCCTCGCACTGGCAGGCGTGCCCGCCTCGCTCCTCGGGATGCTGGCCGCCGCCGTCTTCGTCGCGATCGCGGTCGTCTCCACCCGGGCGCTGCGCAGGCGGCTGCCCTACGAGGTCTGGCACGGCCTGCACCTGCTGATCTACCTCGCTCTGGGGCTGGCGTTCGTCCACCAGCTCCAGGAGACGACCACCTTCACCTCCTCCGCCTTCGCCGAGCTGTACTGGTGGGCGCTGTGGCTGCTGGCCTTCGGCGCGCTCGTCGCCGGCCGCATCGCGATCCCCGTGTGGCGCAACGCCTACCACCGCTTCCAGGTCTCGGCCGTGACACCGGAGTCGCACGACGTGGTCTCGGTGTACGTCACCGGCCGCCACCTCGACCGGTTCCCCGCCCGGGCCGGGCAGTTCTGCATCTGGCGCTTCCCCGGACACCGCAACTGGTGGCTGGCGAACCCGTTCTCCCTGTCGGCGGCCCCGGACGGCCGCTCGCTGCGCCTGACCGCCAGGGCCGTCGGCAGCGGAAGCGCCGGACTGCGCCATCTGGCGGCCGGGACACGGGTGTTCGTCGAGGGCCCCTACGGCGCGTTCACCTCCCTGCACCGCACGCGGCCCGGCTCCGTGCTGATCGCCGGAGGTGTGGGCATCACCCCCGTCCGGGCCCTCCTCGAGGAGCAGAGCGGCGGCGACGTCGTGGTCCTCTACCGGGTGCGCACCGAGCAGGACGCCGTACTGGTCGAGGAGATCCGCCGGCTGCTCGCGGTACGCGGCGGACGGCTCCATCTGCTCACCGGCCGCACCGGGGAGGGCGCCCGGCCGTTCGAGCCGCAGAACCTGCACGCCCTGGTGCCCGACATCACCGAACGCGACATCTACGTCTGCGGCCCGCCCGCCATGACCTCCGCGGTCCTCGGCACCCTGCGCCACCTCGGCGTCCCCGGCCGACAGGTGCACGCCGAGAAGTTCGGCATGGCCTGAGACCGGCCACCGCACATCACACCGGAGAGGCGTCCCCGGCCCCTGCCCCGCAGCCCGGGGACGCCTCTTTGCTGCGGCCGAGGCTCCGGCCGGTACGGCCGCTCGCTCCACCCGGCTCCACAGCGAGCCGTCTGTGCCCCCTGTGACGGACCTCACCGTCCACGCCATACCTACCGGTCGGTACCCTCGTCGTCATCCGGAACGACAGGAGCCGTCATGTCTGCGACCAACCGTCAGATCCGCCTGGCCGCCCGTCCCGTCGGCGAGGTCAGGCCCGAGGACTGGGAGCACCGCTCCGTCCCCGTGGAGCAGCCCGGGCCCGGCCAGTTCGCCGGCCGCACGCTGGTCATCTCCCTGGACCCCGCCATGCGCGGCTGGCTCGACGACCGCCCCTCCTACCTGCCCCCGGTCGGCCTCGGCGAGGTGATGCGCGCCGGATCGGTCGTCGAGGTCACCGCCTCCAACCACCCCGACTACCGGCCCGGCGACCACGTCGTCGGCACCTTCGGCGTCCAGGAGTACGTGGTCTCCGACGGCAAGGGCGCGATGAAGGCCGACACCAGCCTCGCCCCGCCCTCCACCTACCTCGGCGCGCTGGGCATGCCCGGCATGACCGCCTACTTCGGCCTCCTCGACGTCGGCGCCCTCGAGGACGGCGAGACCGTCGTGGTGTCCGGCGCCGCGGGCGCCGTCGGCAGCCTCGTGGGCCAGATCGCCAAGGCCAAGGGCTGCCGCGTCGTCGGCATCGCCGGAGGACCCGAGAAGTGCGCCTTGCTCACCGGCGAACTGGGCTTCGACGCGGCGATCGACTACCGCGCCGAGGACGTGCGCAAGGCACTGCGCCGCGAGGTGCCCGACGGCATCGACGTCTACTTCGACAACGTCGGCGGCGACATCCTCGACGCCGCCCTGACCCGGCTCGCCATGCACGCCCGCGTGGTGATCTGCGGCGCCATCAGCCAGTACAACAACTCCACACCGGTCCAGGGACCCTCCCACTACCTCACGCTGCTGGTGCGCAGGGCCCGCATGGAGGGCTTCGTCGTCTTCGACTACGCCGAGCGGTACGCCGAGGCCGCCCGCGCCATCATGAGCTGGATCCAGGACGGCCGCATCAAGGTCAAGGAGCACGTCGTCAAGGGGACCGTGGACGACTTCCCCGACACCCTGCAGATGCTCTTCCGCGGCGAGAACATCGGCAAGCTCGTGCTCGAACTGACCTGAACACCCACGAGACCGGCGGCGCCGGACCCGCGACGACAGCGGGCGGCGCGGCCCCCATAGGGTGCCCTCATGTCTGCCCGCCTGAACTCCGCGAGAACCCGCGCCGCCCTGCACACCTCGGCGCGCGTGTCCGGGGAACTGCTGCTCGTCGTGGCACTGTCGGTGGCCGTCCTCTGGCTCCTGGGACGGATGTGGCCCGTGGTCTGGCCGCTCGTCATCGGCCTGCTCCTGACCACGCTCACCTGGCCGCCGACCCGCTTCCTGCTGCGTCGCGGCCTGCCGCCCGCCCTGGCCGCGTCGCTGGTGACCGTGCTCTTCCTGCTGGTCGCCGCCGGCACGGCCGCGCTGATCGCCGTGCCGGTGGCGTCCCAGTCGGGAGAGCTGGCCGACGGCGTGGTCGCCGGCATCGACCGGCTGCGCGCGTGGGCGGCAGGACCCCCGCTGAACATCGGCGAGGACCAGATCGCGGACGCCCTCGACTCGGCGGCCGCCCGCGTCCAGGACAGCGCGGGAAGCATCGCCACCACCGCCGTCACCGGCGTGACCACCGTGTTCAACGGCGTGGTCACCGCCGTCCTCGCGCTGTTCCTGATGTTCTTCTTCCTCAAGGACGGCCCGCGCTTCCTGCCCTGGCTGGAGCGCCAGCTGCCCGGCCGCCTCGCCACCGACGTCCCGGCCGTCGCCGCACGCTGCTGGAACACCCTGGGCGCCTTCGTCCGCTCCCAGGCACTCGTCGGCCTGATCGACGCCGTCCTCATCGGCCTCGGCCTGTGGTTCCTGGGCGTGCCGCTGGTCCTGCCGCTCGCGGTCCTCACCTTCGTGTCCGCTTTCGTGCCGATCGTGGGCGCCCTGTTCGCCGGCCTCGTCGCCGTACTGATCGCGCTGGTCTCCAACGGCCTCACCGACGCGCTGATCGTGCTCGCCATCATCGTGGTCGTGCAGCAGGTGGAGGGCAACGTCCTCCAGCCCATGATCCAGAGCCGCGGGCTCGGCCTGCACGCCGCCGTGGTCCTGCTGGCCGTCACCCTGGGCGGCAGCCTGGCCGGCATCGTCGGCAGTCTCCTCGCCGTCCCCGTCGCCGCACTGATCGCCGTGATCTGGGGCTACCTCCGCGAACAGCTCAGCGACCCGGGCGAGGAACCGGACCTCGCCGCGGCGGACGACACCGCCTGACCCACGCCCTTCCCTTCCGTCCGGGCGCCCGCCCGCTCTGCTCCCCGTGTGCGCCCGGACGGGGCGGACGGCGCACTACACGCCCTGCCGGCGCCGCCCCACCCTGCGCACCGCCACCCCGTACACCACGGCGAACACCACCACCGGCTCGAAACCGGCCGCCTGCAACACCCACGGGACGTCGTCCGCGCCCCACTCCGCCGCGTATCCGACCGCCAGCCCGCAGCCCAGCGTCAGGAGGAACGCACCCGCGCTCACCAGCAGAGCCCACACGACCGCCGACTCCCGCCCCCGAGCCCGCTGCCGCGCCGCCTGAGCGAAGGCCGCGGACGGAGGAGCCCACTCCGCACCGCGCGACCGCTCCCACACCGCCACGATCTCCCGCACCGCATCGCTCCCGGCCCCCACGCCCCCGGGCAGCGCGAACAGCCTGCCCTCCCGGTCCAGCAGCAGGGTCCTGGCCGACGCCGGATCGCGGTCCCGTTCGATGCTCAGCACATCGCACCACGCGGTCCTGCGCGTCCGGAACAACTGCCGCACCGCGATGTGGTCCTCGCACACCACGGTCGCCGCCCGCCAGAACCAGACCACCCCGGCACACACCAGCCCCACCAGCATGAGCAGGCTTGCCTTGAACAGCACCGGAAGCCCGTCATCCGGCACGACCGACCGCACGAAGAGAACCGCCGGCCACCCCAGCATCAGCGTCACGAACGCCAACGGTCCCGCCCCCAGCCGGTACGTGCGCACCACCCGCCGGTCGCTCCCTGCCACCACCGCTCCTCCAGCCGGGGTCCAGCGTCCGAGAGAACCACGGTAGCGCGCAGCCAGGTGCGCGCCACCGGACCGGAGTTGCGACTCTACTCGGAGGGCAGCCGGTACACCGACACATGGGACGTCGACTCGGCGGTGAACTCGGACCCCAGCCAGTCCGCGTGCCTGGACTCCAGCTCGAAGCCTGCCAGTCGGCCCATGAGGTCGAGTTCGGACGGCCAGATGTAGCGATGCGGGCTGCGGTACAACCGGGCCTGCCCGGACTCGTCGTAGTGGAAGTGGTGCGAGACCAGCTGCTGGTTCAGGGTGTCGTACGTGTCCAGGCCGATGTAGCCGTCCTCGGCGTGCCACACGGTCGCCTTCCGTCCCGGCGGAAGCCGGCGCAGGTCCGGCACCCCGAGCTCGATCACGAACCGCCCGCCGGGACGGAGATGCCGGGCGGCGTTGCGGAAGCACTGGACCTGCTCCTCCTGGGTGAGGAGGTTGGAGATCGTGTTGTAGACGAGGTACACCAGGCTGTACTCGCCGGGGGCGGCCGTGGTCGCCATGTCACCGATGATCACGGGGATCGTCGCCTCGTCGGCCTTGGTGCGCAAGCGCTCCACCATCGGAGCCGACAGCTCGATGCCCGTCACCGGAACACCGCGTTCGGCGAGCGGGACGGCAACCCGGCCCGTGCCGATCGCGAACTCGAGTGCGGGTCCGCCGTCCGCGAGACGGGCGAGACGGTCGACGGTCGGTCCCAGAACGTCGGGTGCGAACATGCCGGTCCCGGGCGTGTCGTACCGCCGGGCGGCCTCGGAGTCCCAGATCTGCTCCTGCTGCATGCCTTCAACGTGCCCCGGCGCCGCCGGCGTTGTCCAACGACTTATCGCGTGCCCCGGCGCGGCGGGCCGAAATCGCGTTGGCCGCCCGCCCGAACCCTGCTACGTTCACCAGGGCCGTGCCCGGCAGAACGAGGAGGTGGTACCCGTGAACACGACCGACATGGGTGCTCCCCTCGGAGTCACGGCCGGGCGACGCCTCGCCCGGGAGCGCCGCAGCTGAGCACTCCCGAAAGGCATGACGACCATGCTCTTCATCTCCGAACAGCAGCTTCCCGACGGCGTCCTCGAGCGTGAGTTCACCCTCGGCGACATCCCCGGCACCCTGTGGACGCCCGGCTCCGCCGCGCCGGCCCCGCTGATCCTCACCGCCCACAACAACGGTCTGCCCCGGCGCGAGGCCCGGCTGGTCGCCCGGGCCCGCCACACCGCGGCCCGCGGCTACGCGGTGGCGACCATCGACGGCCCCGGATGCGGCGACCGGCCCCGCCCCGCCGCCCACGACCGGATCCGCGCCGAACTCCGCGAGGCCCTGCGGGCAGGCAGGCCCGCCGACGAACTCCTGGAGTCACTGGCGGGCCCCCTCGTCGAGGAGGGAGCCCCGGAATGGCGGACGGTCCTGGACGCCCTGCTGGAGCTGCCCGAGCTCGACGGCCCGGTCGGCTACTCGGGGTGGGCCGCCCTCGGCATCCGCCTCGCGGTCACCGAGCCGCGCATCGCGGTGGCCGGCCTCTTCGCCGGCGGCTACGTGCCCCGCGCCCAGCGCGAGGAGGCCCGGAAGATCAGCATTCCGTTGCTGATGCTGCTGCAGTGGAACGACGAGGGGAACCCGAGGCAGCGGGCCCTTGACCTGTTCGACGCCATCGGCAGCACCGAGAAGACCCTGCACGCCAACATGGGCGGCCACACCGGCACCCCGTGGTTCGAGCAGGAGGACGCGGGCCGGTTCTTCGACCGGCACCTGGGGCGAACCCAGGAGCTGAGCCCGAGGTGAGTGTGACGCCGTAGGACGCCGAGGCCGTCCCCGGACCCGGAGCTCGCACACACCCACCGGGCCCTGCTCC
>NZ_JAATEM010000002.1 GCF_012034205.1 Streptomyces composti | reverse complement strand
CCAGTGATTTTCCGTCTCCATGACCACCCTCCTGCAGGCATGCAGAAGGAATCCCGGAGAGGATCCTGAAGAGTTGGTTTGCTGCTCGGGTCGGGGCTATGAGATCAGCCCTTCACCCCCAGGCAGGACTGACGACTGTACACGGGGTCGCGGATGGCGTGCAAATCGATTATCGTAGGTGGTCTAGACCTCTAGTCTAGACCACACCGGGACCATTCCCCCGGAATCGGTACTTCATATGACATACCCTGCTGCACAGTGCGTCGTCAGCGACAGGCGGTGACGGCCTCCATGCAGATCTCCACCCCTGGGAGGTTTTCCATGACCACCGTGACGTCCCCGCTCGAAGGGCGTGCCATCGGGCTCGCCGCCGTGCCCGACCCGGTCTTCTCCGGCGCCATGGTCGGCCCGGGCACCGCGATCGACCCGGTCCGCAAGCCCTCCGAGGCCGTCTCTCCGGTCGACGGCGTGATCGTCTCCCTTCACCCGCATGCCTTCGTCGTCGTGGACGACAACGGCCACGGCGTGCTCACGCACCTCGGTATCGACACGGTGCAGCTCAACGGCGAGGGCTTCCAGCTGCTCGTCAACAAGGGCGACACCGTCAAGCGCGGACAGAGCATCGTCCGCTGGGACCCGGCCGCCGTCGAGGCCGCCGGCAAGTCTCCCGTCTGCCCGGTCGTCGCCCTGGAGGCCACCGCGGAGGCGCTCTCGGAGTTGCGCGAGGAGGGCGACGTCAAGACCGGCGACAGCCTCTTCCTCTGGAAGTGACGTGACGAAGTGACGTCCGGGGCGACGTCACTCGCCGTCCGTGACGGCACGTGGACAACCAACGCGGTGGCGAGGCCCGCCGCACTAACGGAGACGGGTGAGATGGAGACAACGCTGCGAGGCGTCGGCGTGAGCCATGGGGTGGCCATCGGCGAGGTCCGGCACATGGGAACCGCGGTGCTCGAACCGCCGGCCAAGCAGATTCCCGCGGAGGAGGCGGAGCGCGAACAGGGGCGTGCTCGCAAGGCCGTGGAGGCGGTGGCGGCCGATCTGACGGCGCGCGGCAACCTGGCGGGCGGGGAGGCGCAGGCCGTGCTCGAGGCACAGGCCCTGATGGCGCAGGACCCCGAACTGTTGGCGGACGTGGAGCGGCGCATCGCCGTGGGCAGCACCGCCGAGCGTGCGGTGTACGACGCGTTCGCCGCCTATCGCGAGCTGCTGGCCGGGGCCGGCGAGTATCTGGCGGGCCGGGTGGCGGACCTGGACGACGTGCGGAACCGCATTGTGGCGCGGCTGCTCGGGGTTCCGATGCCGGGTGTCCCCGACAGCGACCGGCCGTATGTGCTGGTGGCCCGGGATCTGGCGCCGGCCGACACGGCGCTGCTCGATCCGGCGCTGGTGCTCGGCTTCGTGACCGAGGAGGGCGGTCCTACCAGTCACAGCGCGATCCTGGCGCGGGCTCTCGGGGTGCCGGCCGTGGTGGCGCTGCCGGGCGCGGGTGAGATCGCCGAGGGCACGGTGATCGCCGTGGACGGCAGCAGTGGCGAGGTCTTCGTCAATCCGAGCGAGGAGAAGAAGGCACAGCTGGAGGCTGCCGCCGCCGAGCGGAAGGCGGCGCTGGCCGCGGCCACCGGGCCGGGTGCGACGGCCGACGGGCACAAGGTGCCGCTGCTGGCGAACATCGGTGGTCCGGGTGATGTGAAGGCAGCCGTCGAGGCGGGCGCCGAGGGTGTCGGTCTCTTCCGTACGGAATTCCTGTTCCTGGACGACAACAAGCAGGCTCCTTCCGAGGAGAAGCAGGTCGCGGCCTACCGTCAGGTGCTCGAGGCGTTCCCCGAGGGCCGTGTGGTGGTGCGGGTGCTGGACGCGGGCGCGGACAAGCCGCTGGACTTCCTCACCCCGGGTGACGAGCCGAACCCGGCGCTGGGCGTGCGGGGGCTGCGTACCCTGCTGGACCACCCGGAGGTGCTGCGCACCCAGCTGACGGCGCTGGCCAGGGCGGCCGAGGGGCTGCCCGTGTCTCTCGAGGTCATGGCGCCGATGGTGGCGGACCGCACCGACGCCAGGGCGTTCGCGGACGCGTGCCGGGAGGCCGGGCTGCGGGCGAAGTTCGGTGCGATGGTGGAGATTCCCTCGGCCGCGCTGCGCGCCCGTTCGGTGCTTCAGGAGGTGGAGTTCCTGTCGCTCGGCACGAACGATCTCGCGCAGTACACCTTCGCCGCCGACCGGCAGGTGGGCGCGGTGTCCCGGTACCAGGACCCGTGGCAGCCGGCGCTGCTGGATCTGGTGGCGCTGGCGGCGGAGGCGGCGAAGGCCGAGGGCAAGAGCTGCGGCGTCTGCGGTGAGGCCGCCTCGGATCCGCTGCTGGCGTGTGTGCTGACCGGCCTGGGTGTCACCTCTCTCTCCATGGGTGCGGCGTCGATTCCGTATGTGCGGGCGACGCTGGTGAAGCACACGCTGGCGCAGTGCGAGCGTGCGGCGGCAGCGGCGCGCGCCGCGGACAGTGCGGACGAGGCCCGGCGCGCGGCCCAGGCGGTGCTGTCGGGCGAGTAGCCGACGAGGGCCCGAGCGACGAGGGGCCCGAGGGCCTTGCAGGCCGGAGCCCTGTGGGGTCGTCGGGTCGAAGGGGGCGCTCCACCCGGAGGTGGGGCGCCCTTCGCGTGTCCGGGTGCCGTTGCGGCTTCCGGCGGCGGTCAGTGGTGGTGGGGTGTGTCCGGGCCGGGGCCCAGGTCAGGGGGTGCGCAGTAGTCGACGTTGGACTCGGGTGCGATGAGGTCTCCGGTCTCGATGTCGGTGCAGTAGGCGTCGAAGACCTCGGCGGCGGTGAGGGGTTCCAGGGTGTGGGCGCGCAGGCGCCATCCGTAGACGCGGTCGGGACGGCCGGGGGCCATGGTGCGCATCACGAGTCCGCCGGGGCTGTCCGTGGCCAGGCCGACCGCCAGGACGGAGGTGAACTCGAGAGCCTCGGCCTCGTCCAGGTCCAGCCGGCCGGTGAGGGGGCCGGTGGGATCGTCGGTGAGATCGTCGGCGTGGAGGACGGCGACCAGGGGTTCGGGTGGGCCGGAGACGTTGCACACCAGGTGCCGTCGGCCCGGTGGGGCGGTGTCGAGGATGCGGGTCAGCAGGTGCGCGGCGCGGGTGAAGGCGGCGCGGCCCAGGTCCTCCCCGCAGGAGGCGCAGGCGCCGAGGCGGCTGAGCAGGGTGGTCGAGTACTCCCAGGTCGCCTGGCGGATGGCCTCGTCCACGAGGGTGGGCAGCAGGTCGGCGAGCGGGCGGCCGTCGTAGGGGACGGTGGGGCCGGTGGTGGCGAGTTCGGCGGTGAAGCGGGTGCGGCTGGCCGGGCTGTCGGGGTCCAGGCCGTGCCGGGTGCAGTAGTCGGCGTAGTCCTCCGGGTCGAAGAGGGCGACCGAGGTGTGGCTGCCCTGCCGGGCCCGGGTCCTGAGGACGGCTTCGACGTGTTCCAGGTATGCGCTGTGGTCGTGGAAGGTGAAACTGCGGTAACGCCGCATGGCGGAGAAGTCGTGCTCGTCGGTGAGCAGGCCGATGGTGCCGGCGATCTCTCGCCGCAGGGCTCGTCGCAGGGTCCGGCGGTCGCTGTGCGTCATGGGTCCCCCTGTGCACGGTCGATCAATGCTCACTCACAGTAATCGGGGGTACTGACAGCGGTGGCGGACCGGCGGACACGGCAGACCGGACGCGGAGACGGGCCGGCCCCGGACCGAAGGCCCGTCGAGGGGCGTGTCCGGGGCCGGATGCGCAGGGTTGGCCGCGCGGTGCGGCGGCTCAGGCGCGCTTGCGGGCCAGGTCCTCGTAGAAGGTGAGCAGGTCGAGGTTGTCGATGGAGCCGGGGTTGACGGCCTTCTCCAGCGGGGTGCCCTGCAGGAGGCGCTTGACCGGGACCTCGATGCGCTTGCCGGTGAGGGTGTGCGGGACTCCGGGCACCTCGATGATCTCGTCGGGGACGTGGCGGGGCGAGAGCTGCTCCCGGATGGTCTGCTTGATGCGGTTGAGCAGGTCGTCGTCGAGCCGGGCGCCGGGGGCCAGGTGGACGAAGAGGGGCATCCAGTAGCCGCCGTCGGGCTGTTCGATGCCGACGACGAGGGACTCCTTGATCTCGGGGAGGCGTTCGACGACCTCGTAGATGTCGGCGGAGCCCATGCGGACGCCCTGGCGGTTGAGCGTGGAGTCGGAGCGGCCGTGGATGATCACCGAGCCGCGTGAGGTGACGGTGATCCAGTCGCCGTGCCGCCAGACGCCGGGATAGACGGAGAAGTAGCTGTCGCGGTAGCGGCTGCCGTCGGGGTCGTTCCAGAAGCGGATCGGCATGGACGGCATGGGGTTGGTGACGACGAGCTCGCCGACCTCGTCGGTGAGGGGTTCGCCGGCCGGGTCCCAGGACTGCAGGTCGGTGCCCAGGCAGGCGGCCTGCAGTTCGCCCACGTACACGGGGAGGGTGGGAACGGCGCCGGCGAAACAGGAGCAGACGTCGGTGCCGCCGCTGACCGAGGCGATCCACAGGTCGTCGCGGACCTCGTCGTGCAGCCAGCGGAAGCCGTCGGGCGGCAGCGGGGAGCCGGTGGTGGCGACGCACTTGACCGCGGAGAGGTCGTGGTCGCGGCCCGGGTGCACCTCGGCCTTGCGGCAGGCCATCACGTAGGCGGCCGAGGTGCCGAAGAGGGTGGCGCCGGTGCGTTCGGCGACCCGCCACTGGGCGCCGGTGTCGGGGTAGCCGGGGCTGCCGTCGTACAGGACGATCGTGGTGCCGGTGAGCAGGCCGGAGACGAGGAAGTTCCACATCATCCAGCCGGTGGAGGTGTACCAGAAGAAGCGGTCCTCGGGGCCGAGGTCGCAGTGCAGGCCGAGCTGCTTGAGGTGCTCGACCAGGATGCCGCCCTGGGACTGGACGATGGCCTTGGGCAGCCCGGTGGTGCCGGAGGAGTACAGCACCCACAGCGGGTGGTCGAAGGGCACCTGCTCGAACTCCGGCTCGGTGTCGGCGGCGGTCAGGGCCGACCAGTCCAGGGCGCCGTCGGGGGCCTCGGTGCCGAGCAGCGGGATGTGCACGACGGCGCGCAGCGAGGGCAGTTCCCTGCGGAGTTCGGCGACGATCTCGCGGCGGTCGTGCTCCTTGCCGCCGTAGCGGTATCCGTCGACGGTGAACAGGACGACCGGCTCCACCTGCTGGAAGCGGTCCAGGACGCTGCGGGCGCCGAAGTCGGGTGCGCAGGAGGTCCACACGCCGCCGACCGCGGCGGTGGCGAGCAGGGCGACGACCGCCTGCGGGATGTTGGGCAGGTAGCCGCTGACGCGGTCTCCGGGGCGTACGCCGAGGGCCCGCAGTTCGGCCGCGAGGGAGCCGACCTGGCGGCGCAGCTCGGCCCAGGTGACCGGGCGGGCCTCATGGGTCTCGTCGACGTGCAGCAGGGCCGGCTGGTCGGCCCGGTCCGCGGCGGCCCGCAGGGCGTGCTCGGCGTAGTTGAGGGTGGCGCCGGGGAACCACTGGGCGCCGGGCATCGAGCGGTCGCCCAGCACGCGGCTGAAGGGAGTGGAGAAGCGGACGTCGAACCACTCGGTGACCGCGCGCCAGAACGTCTCCAGCTCCTCCACGGACCAGCGGTGGAGCGCCGGGTACCCGCCGTCGGCGGGGGCGCCGTGGTGCTCCGCTGCCCAGGCCTGGAACTTGGTCACCTGTGCCTGAGCGATGCGCTGCGGATCGGGCTGCCAGAGCGGCTGGGGGTTCAGGGTCGACATGTACGGCTCCCGGACTGTGCGCGTCGTGTGCGTCCTCCGCGCACGGGCTGGGGTGTGCGCGTGACGCGGCTGACACGGACGATGCCATGTGATCGACTTCCGCACCAGGGTGCACCCCACATAGTCCGCGTCGTGGCGGTGTGGTCCCATCACGGGTGAACGGGAGTTGAACGCCACATCTGCCGAGCGCGGTCAGTGGCAGGGTGAGCAGCATGAACGGTCGTGACCTGGTGCGTTCGATACAGGCGGTCGAGTGGTGAGGGCGGCGCAGGGGTTGCGAACCGTACGAGCAGCGTGGCGCAGGTGGCGGGCCGATGCCACCGGGCTGCCTCCGCGCGGGCGTGAGCGGGCCCGGGTGCCCGGTGTGCTGCGGGAGGTGACGCCGGAGCCCGGGGGCGGCGTCGTCCGGTTCGCCCGGGCCCGGCTGCGGATCATGGTGGTGGCGGGCGGGGCGGTCTTCTGGGGCTGGGACGGGGCGGAGCCCGAGCCCTCGTACGCACTGGCCGGGCGCTGCCCGGAGGCGGATCCGCGGGCGGTGCTCGAGCCGGACAAGGACGGCGGCTGGCGGGTGGTGGCCGAGCGGGTGACCGTCGCGGTGTCGCGGCACGGCGCGGTGGAGGTGCGCACGCCGGGCGGCGCGACGCTGCGGCGGGATCTGCCGCCCCGCTGGTGGGAGCCGGTCGGTGGCGGTCCGGCGCGCTGGATGCAGCGCTCGGAGGTGGCGGCGGACGCGCGCTTCTTCGGCCTGGGCGGCCGGGCGTGCGGGCCCCGGCTGCGGGACGGCACCTACCGGTTGTGGAACACCGACCCGGGGCGGGCGTTCGGGCCGGGCGATGATCCGCTGCATCTGACGATGCCGGTGCAGCTGGTGGTGGCCGATGCGGGCACGCATCTGGTGTTCCACGACAACTCCTGGGACGGCCGGGTGACGTTGCGCGAGGGTGAGGAGGGCGAGGGGTCCGGCCATGACCGGGCGGGGACGAGCGAGCTGCGCATGGACGGCGGCCCGCTGCGGTGCTGGGTGATGCAGGGGACCCCGGCCCGGGTGCTGTTCGCCTGGGCCTCGCTCACGGGCGCGCCCGCGCTGCCGCCTGCGTGGGCGTTGGGGCACCATCACGCGCGGTGGGGCCTGGACGACGAGCGCGAGGTGCGGCGGCTGGTCGCCGCCTACCGGGAGCGCGGGCTGCCGCTCGACGCGCTTCATCTCGGCGTCGGCCGGCCCGGCGCCCGGCAGGGGTTGACCGTGGACCGGGGGCGGTTCTCGGGGCTCGGGGGCCTCGCCGAGGACCTGCGGCGCGATGGGGTGCGGCTGGTGTCGGTGGTGGATCCCGCGGTGCCCGCCGTTGCCGGGAACGCGGTGTTCGCGGAGGGGGCGGGGCAGGACGCGTTCGTGCGGGAGGCCTCGGGTGCACTGGTGCGGGGGGTCTCCTGGCCGGGCGAGGTGGTGTTCCCGGACGTCACGCGGGCGGATGTGCGGGAGTGGTGGGGTGGTCTGTACGCGGAGCGGCTGGCGCAGGGGTTCACGGGTTTCTGGCACGACCGGGACGAGCCGACGTCGTTCACGGCCTTCGGCGAGTCCACGCTCCCCCGCTCGGCCCGGCACGCCCTCGACGGGCGGGGCGGGGACCACCGGGAGGCGCACAACGTCTACGGCCTGTGTCTGTCCCGGGCGGCGTACGAGGGTTTGCGGAAGCTGGCGCCGGAGGAACAGCCGCTGGTCCTGTCCCGTTCCGGGTGGGCCGGGCTGCAGCGGTACGGCGGTGCCTGGCTGGGCCGGGTGGCGACGGACTGGCCGGGGCTGCGGGCCTCGCTGGGGCTGGTCGTGGGGCTCGGCCTGTGCGGGGTGCCGTTCTCCGGCGCGGACGTGGGCGGCTCCGGCGGGGACCCGTCCCCGGAGCTGTTCCTGCGGTGGTTGCAGCTGGGCGCGTATCTGCCGCTGTTCCGCACCCTGGCCGGCCCGCGGGCGGGGCGGGGTGAGCCCTGGGAGTTCGGTCCCGAGGTGCTGGAGCACGCGCGGGCGGCACTGCTGGAACGGCGGCGCCTGCTGCCGTACGTCATGACGCTGGCGCATCTGGCCCGGCGCACCGGCGCGCCCCCGGTCCGGCCGCTGTGGTGGGCGGCGCCCGAGGAGCGCGCGCTGCGCGACTGCGAGGACGCCTTCCTGCTGGGCGACTGCCTGCTGGTGGCGCCGGTGCTGGGTCCTGGCACGGTCCGGCGGGTCGTGCAGCTGCCGCGGGGGCGGTGGTACGACGTGCGGACGGAGCGGGCCCACCAGGGTCCGGCCCAGGTCCTGGTGGAGGCTCCCCTGGACCGCATCCCGGTGTTCGCCCGCGCGGGCTCCGTCGTTCCGGTGCGCGGGGAGGACGGCGGGCTGGAGCTGGAGGTGTGGGCTCCGGCGCGGGGGCGGACGGGCGGCGGACTCGTCGTACCGGACGACGGTCAGGGGCGGGCCGAGGCGGACGTCGAGCGCTGGACCGTCCGCTGGACGGGCCCGCGCCTGGTCGTCGAGCGGGAGGGCGGGGCCGGCGGGCCCGGCCGCCCGGTGCGGGTGCGCGGGCTCGGGCAGGGGTGAGCAGGTGGCGGCCGCCGAGGCGGGACGCGGCGGCCGCCGGGGACGGACGTCCGCCGGGACCAGGTGTCCCGAGGAGGTCAGATGTAGCGCCCCTCGAACCAGGCCCGAACGGCCAGGGTGTGGAGAGGGAAGGCGAGTTCCCGGGGGCGGCGCAGGAGGTGCCAGCCCTCCGTCTCGGAGGTGGCGGCGGACGGCGGCAGGGACTCCACGGGGCGTTCCGGGAGGAGTCCGAACAGGAGCAGGTGGCCGTCGGGGGAACTCATCGCGTCGGCGAGGCGGACGTCGCGGCTCGCCGCGTCGATACCCGTCTCCTCCTTGAGTTCGCGGACCACGGCCCGGCGCCAGTCCTCTCGGTCGTCGATGTAGCCGCCGGGCAGGGCCGTTCCGCCGCGTGCGGGGGCGACGGTGCGGGTGATCACGACCAGGGCGGTGCCCTTGGTGTCGTACACGGGCTGGAGGGCCACCGCTACGGGCAGCGGGTTGCGGTGGGCGACGGTGCCGCACGCGGCGCAGGTGCGGGGCCAGCCGGAGACGCCCTCTCCATAGGGCGTGCCGCAGCTCGAACAGTGAGAGTCCGGTGCGGGAACGGAGGTGTGAGTTTCGGACACGCGGCGGACTGTATCCGATCACCGGGCGGGCGTCTCCGGGAGCCGGCCGAGACCTGCCCTAGCGGTGGCCGGTGAGCGACCGGCGGGAGACCGGGAAGTCGAAGTAGGTGTCCGGGTACGCCTCCGGCTTGAAGGTGTAGTGCCACCACTCCTCGGCGAGGTTCTCGAACCCGAGGTTCTCCAGCGTGTTCTTCAGCAGCAGCCGGTTGGCGCGCTGTTCGCCCTGTATGCGGGGGTCCAGGGTGTGGCTGAGGGTGTCGAAGCAGTCGTAGCCGGTACCCATGTCGACGGAGTTGTCCGGGAAGCGCTGGTCCTTGGGCGCGTAGCAGGGGGTGAGCGGTTCGCCGGGGCGGTACGGGCGGGTCGGTGCGGCCGGGAGCTTCACCAGGGTGAGGTCGACGGTGGAGCCGCGGCTGTGGCCGGACTTCTCGGCGATGTAGCCGTCGGCGAACAGCCGGGTCTTGTCGACCCGCGGGTAGAACTCGTCCTTCATGGACTGGTCCGACAGGTCCTCGGCCCAGCGCACGAAGTGGTCCACGGCGCGCTGCGGGCGATAGCAGTCGTAGACCTTGAGCGAGTAGCCCCGGCGGAGCAGCTGCCGTTGTGCCGTGTGCAGGGCCTGGGCGGCGGGCCGGGTGAGGATGCACATCGGCTGCCGGTAGCCGTCGATGCGTTCGCCGACGAAGTTGTGGCGGGTGAAGTAGCGGATCTCCTGGATGATCGTGGCGTCGACGCTGCTCAGCGCGACGAAGTCCTCAGGAGCCCTCGGTTCGGTGTGGGCCCGGGCGGGTACGGAGGCGGCGGTCGTGGCCAGCAGGGCGGCGAGGGTGGTGACCAGTCCGCGCACCGCGGTGGCGGACCGGACCGCGGAGAGAAGTCGTCGTGTCATGTCCCCTGCATCTATCAGGGAGAAGACCGGCCGGGGAAGGACCTGTCGCGGGCGGGCCGCACCTGGCACACTTCTGACGCATCCTCATATCTGATTCATCGTCAGTTCTGCATCGGCACCAAGTCGGTTCTCTCGGGAGAGACCTCGGGAGGAGCCATGGCACAGACGCGTCGGCCGGTCGTCGAGGGGTGGTTCACCGAGCAGGGCGACGGGAGCGCCGGAGGGGCGGCCGGGAGCGGCTTCCGGCTGCTGGGCACGCGCTGTTCCGCCCGCGGATCCGTCTTCTTCCCGCCCGTGGGCGGGCTCTGCCGGAACCCGCTGCGGGGCGGAGGGCCTGGTGACGGTCGCCCTGTCGCGGCGCGGGCGGATCTGGTCGTACACGGACTGCCGGTACCGGCCCCCGGCACCGTATGTGAGCGAACCGGACGTGCCCTGGGAGCCGGGCCCGGTGATCGCGGCGGAACTGGAGGCCGAGCGGATGGTGGTGCTGGGCCAGCGGCCCCCGGCGTCACCGTCGCCGATCCGGCGGTGGGCATGGCGGTGGAGGTCGTCCCCGGAATCCTGTACGTGGACGACGAGTACGACGGCAGCCCGCACGGCGCAGGGACCGCGACGGTTCGGACGACGTGGAACTGGCGGCCGACGGGGGTGACGGGGTGACCGGCGGCGACGTGGCGGTGCTCGGAGCGGAGCGGCACATCCGGGGCAAGCAGGACGGCCCTTCCGGGAGTACGGAGTGGCGGCGGCCCGTGCCGCGCCGGCCGACGCCGGGCCGGACTGGCGGGAGGCCGGCTCGGTCGTCGGCGCGGACACCGTGCGCGGCGGCTGTCCGGGGTATGCCGCCGGAGCGACCTTCGCCAGGGCGCCGGGCTGGCGGGGAGCCAGGATCACCAGCGTCTACGCGACGTGTGCGTCCGGGGCCCAGGCGATCGACACCGCGCGGGCGCCGATCCTGGCGGGGCTGGCCGACGTCGTGCTGGTGGCCGGCGCCGACGCGGCGCCCGAGGGGTTCTTCCGGCCGGCGGGGACCGGCCCGACGGCCCGGACTGGCTGCGGTTCCGCGTCCTCGGCGCCACCAACCCCGCCTGGTTCGGGCCGTACGCCCGGCGGCGCTGGCCGTGCACGGCGACACGTTGGCGGACTTGGCACAGGTCAAGGTGAAGAACGCGGCCATGGGCGCGCTCAACCCGAACACGCGCTACCGCAGGCGGGTCACCGCGCGGGAGGTCGCCGCCCCGCCGTGGTCGCCGACCCCCTGCGGTTGCTCGACATCTGCGCGACCTCCGACGGCGGGACGGCGCTGGTCGGGACCGGCCTGGAGTTCGCGCGGCGGCGCGGTGTCACGGACCCGGTGCGGATCCGGGCGGTGCCCACGGTGACGCCGCGCTGCCCGGACACGGTGCTGGACCTGCCGGACATGGCCACCGACTCCGCCGCGGCGGCCCGACCCGGTCACCTTCCGGAAGTCCATCGCGCGGGCCGCGTGCGAGCAGGCGGGCCTCGGTCCCGAGGACCTGTCGCCGGCCGAGGCCCACGACCTGTCGACCGCTCTGGAGCTGCAGTGGTACGAGGACCTGGGGCTGTGCGGCCCGGGCGAGGCGGTCACGTTGCTGCGGACCGGGGCGACGGCGGTCGGCGGGCGCACGCCCGTGAACATGAGCGGCGGTCCGGCTTCCTTCGGCGAGGCGGTCCCGGCGCAGGCCGCCACCCAGGTGTGCGGGCTGACCTGGCAGCTGAGGGGCGCGGCCGGTGCCCGGCAGGTGGCCGGGGCGCGGGTCGGCATCAGCGCGAGCCAGGGGCTGTTCGGCCACGGTTCGGCGGTGGTCGTCGTGCGCTGAGCGGGGTCGGGCGCCGAAAGGGGATCGCCGCCAGCCGTGTCGGCCCCGTCGGTGTACGTACGCATCGGGCCCTGCCCGCCTGCGTGCACTGCCGCTGTCCGCAGCCCCGGGACCGGACCGGACGTGTCCCGCGGTCGCACCGGACGTGTCCCACGACCGCACCGGACGTGTCCTGCGGTTTTCGCGCAACGGTCCGGTGCCACGGACGTACGGGCGGAACTCCCCGGCGATCGTTCCCGGGTCGCCGGCATCGTTTGACCGATGGCCGGGAAGGCACCCTGCAATCGATCCGGTCGGCCTCCTTGACGCCCTCCGGGCGCCGGGGAACACTTCCGGTGTCAGTCGACATCGCCGTACATCTCGGCGGTTTTCCGGCACGCCGCTGCTGGGGCCCTCGTGCGTCAAGGCCCACTCCCCACGGGCGATTCGGCTGCGACGGCACGCTCGTCACGGTCGCCGGGCGGGGTGCGGGTTCTCCCTGCCTTCGGCCGACGTAGCCATGGGAAACGCACCCTGCACGTGAGGTCCGGGGGCCGCTGGTCCCGGGCCAGGGCCTAGGAGTCGCCATGAGCAATGCAGATGTATTCGTCGGCGAGATCATCGGCACAGCGATCCTCATCCTCTTCGGTGCCGGTGTCGTCGCGGCGGTCGTCCTGAACTACTCCAAGGCGAAGGACGCCGGCTGGGTGGTCATCGCGTTCGGCTGGGGCTTCGGCGTGATGGCCGGGGCGTACACCGCGGCGCCGCTGTCCGGCGGACACCTCAACCCCGCCGTCACCCTGGGCATCGCGATCGACACCGGGGACTGGGACCAGTTCCACATCTATGTCGCCGGGCAGATGGTGGGCGCCATGCTGGGCGCCGTCCTGTGCTGGTTGGTCTACTACGCGCAGTTCCGGGCCAACGCCGAGGAGGACATCGCCCAGCCCACGCTGGGAATCTTCTCCACCTCCCCGACCATCCGCCAGCCCGTCGCCAACCTCGTCACCGAGATCATCGCGACCAGCGCCCTGGTGCTGCCGATCCTGGCGTTCGGTCTCACCAAGGGGCTCGGCGAGTCGGGCACCGCGATCCTGATCGTCTCGTTCCTGGTGGTCGGCATCGGCCTGTCCCTCGGCGGTCCCACCGGATACGCCATCAACCCCGCCCGTGACCTGGGCCCGCGCATCGTGCACTCGCTGCTGCCGATCCCCAACAAGGGCACCTCGGACTGGGGGTACGCCTGGGTGCCGGTGGTCGGGCCGATGATCGGCGCCGGTCTGTCCGGGCTGCTCTTCAACGCCGCCTTCTGAGCCACGCCCGCGGGCCCGGGCGCCGGCGTACCCGCCGCCCCCTCAGCCGATGGCGGTGCTCGCACACAACCGTCCGATACGAAACGGTAGGGAACGGCACGGAACGGACCGCAGACTTCAGCACCAACCGACGAAGGGGACGTCATGACGGACAAGTTCGTCGCCGCGATCGATCAGGGCACCACTTCCAGCCGCTGCATCATCTTCAACCAGGACGGCGCGATCGTGGCCGTCGACCAGCGCGAGCACCGCCAGATCTTCCCCAAGCCGGGATGGGTGGAGCACGACGCCACCGAGATCTGGTCCAAGGTCCAGGCCGTGGTCGCCGGGGCGCTCGCCAAGGCCGGGCTGCGCGCCGACCAGCTCAGCGCGCTCGGCATCACCAACCAGCGCGAGACCACCGTGCTGTGGGACCGCGCCACCGGCAAACCCGTGCACAACGCCATCGTCTGGCAGGACACCCGCACGGCCGCCCTGTGCAACCAGCTGGGCGGCTCGGACGGGCAGGACCGTTTCCGCGAGCAGACCGGCCTGCCGCTGGCCAGCTACTTCTCCGGACCCAAGGCGGCCTGGCTGCTGGACAACGTGCCCGGGCTCAGGGCCCGCGCCGAGAACGGCGAGATCGCCTTCGGCACCATCGACTCCTGGCTCATCTGGAATCTGACCGGCGGCACCGACGGCGGACGCCATGTCACCGATGTGACCAACGCCGGCCGGACCATGCTGATGAACCTGGAGACGCTCCAGTGGGACCCGTCCATCCTCTCGGCGATGAACGTGCCCGAGGCGATGCTGCCGGAGATCCGGTCGTCCGCCGAGGTGTACGGCACCGCCGTGGGCCAGCTGAGCGGCGTGCCGGTGGCGTCCGCGCTGGGCGACCAGCAGGCGGCGGTGTTCGGGCAGGCCTGCTACGACGTGGGCACCGCGAAGAACACCTACGGCACGGGCAGCTTCCTGCTGCTCAACACCGGCAACCGGCCGGTGCCGTCCAAGAGCGGTCTGCTGACCACGATGGGCTACAAGATCGGCGACGAGGCCCCGGTCTACTGCCTGGAGGGCTCGATCGCCATCACCGGCGCACTGGTGCAGTGGTTCCGCGACCAGCTCGGCATCATCCGCACCGCCGACGAGATCGAGCCGCTGGCGGCGAGTGTCGAGGACAACGGCGGGGCGTACATCGTGCCCGCGTTCTCGGGGCTGTTCGCCCCCTATTGGCGTTCCGACGCACGCGGTGTGATCACCGGTCTCACCCGGTACGTGACCAAGGCGCATCTGGCGCGTGCGGTGCTGGAGGCGACCAGCTGGCAGACGCGTGAGGTCGTGGACGCCATGTACCAGGACTCCGGGGTGCAGATCACCACCCTGAAGGTCGACGGCGGCATGACCAAGAACAACCTGCTGATGCAGCATCAGGCAGACGTGCTCGGCGTGCCGGTGATCCGGCCGAAGGTGTCGGAGACGACCTGCCTGGGCGCCGCCTATGCCGCCGGCCTGGCCACGGGCGTGTGGAACGACCTGGACGAGCTGACGTCGCACTGGCAGAAGGACGCCGAGTGGACGCCGGCCATGGACGCGTCGGTGCGGGACCGGGAGTTCCACAACTGGCGCAAGGCGGTGGAGCGCAGCTTCGGCTGGGTGGAGGACGACGACGACTGAGCCGGGGCCGGAACACGGCCGCGCCGGCACGTCGCAGCGGACCGCGGCTCGCACTCCGGTCGGCGGGAGTGCGGGCCGCCCGCATGCGCGGAGCGCCGAGGCGAGGTGGCGGCCGGGGGCGCGGCGTCGTTCGGTCGGCGGTGCCGTTCGGGCGGCGCCCTTTCGGTCGGCGCCCTTCAGGGGGCGGTGAGCCTCAGGTGGTGAGCGCCTCGCGGTGCCGGGCCGCCTGCCGCATGGCGTGCTCCACGACACCGATGAGGACCTCCTTGACCGACTCGCGGTCCCGGGCGTCGCACAGCAGCAGGGGCACGTGGTCGTCGAGGTCGAGGGCCCGCCGGACGTCCTCGACGGGATAACGCGGGGCGCCTTCGAAGCAGTTGACGCCGACCAGGAAGGGTATGGCCCGCCGTTCGAAGTAGTCGACGGCGGCGAAACAGTCCTGCAGGCGGCGGGTGTCGGCGAGCACGACCGCGCCGAGTGCGCCCTCGGACAGCTCGTCCCACATGAACCAGAAGCGCTCCTGGCCGGGTGTGCCGAAGAGATACAGCACCAGGTCCTCGCGCAGGGAGATGCGTCCGAAGTCCATGGCGACGGTGGTGGTGTGCTTGGCCTCCACACCGCTGAGGTCGTCGACCGGGCGCCCCGCCTCGGTGAGCAGTTCCTCGGTGCGCAGCGGCCTGATCTCGCTGACCGCACCCACCAGCGTGGTCTTGCCCACGCCGAAGCCGCCGGCCACCAGGATCTTGAGCGTGACGGGCTCGACCGGGGGCTTGCCGCGCTCAGAACGCCCGAAGATCATCGATCTCTTCTCCTGCGTGATGGGGGTCGGGCGGCGGGCCGTAGCCCCCGCCGCCGGGGGTTTCGATGACGAGTACGTCGCCGGGGCCCACCTCGGCCGAGTCGCTTCCGGCGAGTTCGGTGACGGTGCCGTCCGCCCGGTGGATCCGGTTGGCGCCGAGCGCTCCGGGTTCGCCGCCCGCCATGCCGTAGGGCGCGACCCTGCGGTGCTGGGACAGGGTGGAGACGGTCATGGGCTCCAGGAAGCGGATGCGGCGCACCGCCCCGTCGCCGCCGCGCCAGCGTCCCGCGCCGCCGCTGCCCCGGCGCACCGAGAACTCCTCGAGCCGGACGGGCAGCCGCCACTCCAGGACCTCGGGGTCGGTGAGCCGGGAGTTGGTCATGTGCGTCTGCACCACGGGGGCGCCATGGAAGCCGTCGCCCGCGCCGGAACCGGAGGCAACGGTCTCGTAGTACTGGTGGCGGGCGTTGCCGAAGGTGACGTTGTTCATGGTGCCGGAGCCCTCGGCCTGGACGCCGAGCGCCGCGTAGAGGGCGCCGGTGATGGCCTGGGAGGTCTCCACGTTGCCCGCGACGACCGCGGCCGGCGGGCGGGGCGCCAGCATGGAGCCGGGCGGCACGATGATCCGCAGGGGGCGCAGGCAGCCGTCGTTGAGCGGGATGTCGTCGGCGACCAGGGTGCGGAAGACGTACAGGACGGCCGCGTTGACGACGGAGAACGGCGCGTTGAAGTTGGTGGCCAGCTGCGGGGAGGTGCCGGTGAAGTCGATGGTGGCGCTGCGCTTGTCCCGGTCCACGCGGACGCGGACGCGGATGACGGCGCCGGAGTCGGTCTCGTAGGCGTACTCGCCGTCGTCGAGGGCGTCGATGACGCGCCGGACGGCCTCCTCGGCGTTGTCCTGGACGTGCTTCATGTAGGCCTGGACGACGTCGAGGCCGAAGTGCTCGATCATGCGGCCGACTTCGTCGACGCCCTTCTGGTTGGCGGCGATCTGGGCACGCAGGTCGGCGAGGTTGGTGGCCGGGTTGCGTGAGGGGTGGGGCGCCTCGGTGAGGAGGCGGAGGGTCTCCTCCTCGCGGAAGCGGCCGTTCTCGGCGAGCAGCCAGTTGTCGAAGAGGACGCCCTCCTCCTCGATGGTGCGGCTGTTCGCCGGCATGGAGCCGGGGGCGATGCCGCCGATCTCGGCGTGGTGGCCGCGGGAGGCGACGTAGAAGAGGACCGTCCGGTCACTCTCCGTGCCGCCCTCGGGGGTGTCGCCGAAGACGGGGGTGATCACGGTGACGTCGGGCAGATGGGTGCCGCCGTGGTACGGGTCGTTGACGGCGTAGGTGTCGCCGGGGCGCATGGACGAGCCGCGGCGGCGGATGACCTCTTTCACGCTGGTGCCCATGGAGCCCAGGTGGACGGGGATGTGCGGGGCGTTGGCCACCAGGTTTCCGTCGGGGTCGAAGAGCGCGCAGGAGAAGTCCAGGCGCTCCTTGATGTTGACGGACTGGGCGGTGGACTCCAGGCGGGCGCCCATCTGTTCGGCGATGGACATGAAGAGGTTGTTGAAGATCTCGAGGAGGACCGGATCGACGTCCGTGTCGAGTTCGGAACTCTCCGTGACCGCCACGCGTTCCATGACCAGATGCCCGTGACGGGTGGTCGCGGCCTGCCAGCCGTCGTCGACGACGGTGGTGGACCCGTCCTCGGCGATGATCGCGGGTCCGGTGACGGTCTGGCCGGGAGGGAGGTCCTCTCGGCGGTGCAGGGGGACGTCGCGCCAGGCTCCGCCGGTGTGCAGGCGGACGGTGACGGGTTCGGCCGGACGGCCCGTGCAGGTGGACAGGGCGGAGAGATCGGGGGGATCGGTGACGCCGGTGGCTTCCACGGAGAGGGCCTCGACGACGATCGGGCGGTCGAGGGTGAAGGAGTAGGTGGCGCGATGACGTTCCTCGAAGGCCCGGCGCATCGTGTCCGGGTCGGTGAGCTCGACGGTGAGGGTGGTGTCGGTGCCGTCGTAGCGGAGCTGGGCGCGGCGGGTGACCTCGATGCGCTCGGCGGGGACGTCCTCGGCGAGGAGTTCGTCGCGGGCGGCGGCCTCGAGGGCATCGGCGGTCTTGTGCACGCCGGGCATGGCGTCGGCTTCCAGGGGTGCCTCGACGGACTGCTCCCGCATGGCGGTGGTGTCGGCGAGGCCGATGCCGAGGGCGGAGAGCACGCCGGCCATGGGCGGCACCAGGACGGTGCGGATGCCGAGGGAGTCGGCGACCATGCAGGCGTGCTGCCCTCCGGCGCCGCCGAAGGTGGTGAGGGCGTAGCGGGTGATGTCGTGGCCCTTCTGGACCGAGATCCGCTTCACCGCGGCCGCGATGTTGGCGACGGCGATCTGCAGATAGCCCTCGGCGACCTGCTCGGGGGTGCGGTCGTCGCCGGTCTGCTCGCGGATCTCGCGGGCGAGGGCGGTGAAGCGCTCGCGGACCAGCTCGGTGTCCAGGGGCTGGTCGCCTCCGGGCCCGAACACCTTCGGGAAGTGGGCGGCCTGGATGCGGCCGAGCATGACGTTGGCGTCGGTGAGGGCGAGCGGGCCGCCGTTGCGGTAGCAGGCGGGGCCGGGGTCGGCCCCGGCCGAGTCGGGACCGACCCGGTAGCGGGAGCCGTCGAAGTGCAGGATGGAGCCGCCGCCCGCGGCGACGGTGTGGATGTCCAGCATCGGGGCGCGCAGCCTGACGCCCGCGATCTGTGTGTCGAAGACGCGTTCGTACTCGCCGTCGAAGTGGGACACGTCGGTGGAGGTGCCGCCCATGTCGAAGCCGATGACACGGTCGAAGCCGGCCAGCTGGGACAGGCGGGCCATGCCGACGATCCCGCCAGCCGGGCCGGAGAGGATGGCGTCCTTCCCGCGGAACTGACCGGCCTCCGCGAGTCCGCCGTTGGACTGCATGAACATCAGCCGCACGCCCCGGAGCTCGTCGGCGACCTGCCGGACATAGCGGCGCAGCACCGGCGAGAGATAGGCGTCGACGACCGCGGTGTCGCCGCGCGGGACGAGTTTCATCAGCGGGCTGACCTCGCTGGACAGCGAGATCTGCGGGAAGCCGATGCGGGCGGCCAGTTCGCCGATGGCCCGTTCGTGGGCGGGGTGGAGGTGGCTGTGCAGGCAGACCACGGCGATGGCGCGGATGCCGTCGTCGTACGCCTGCCGCAGCGGCCCGGCGAGGGCGTCCAGGTCCGGGGCGCGCAGCACGGTGCCGTCGGGGGCGATGCGCTCGTCGACCTCGACGACCCGCTCGTAGAGCTGCTCGGGCAGCTCGATACGGCGGGCGAAGATGGCCGGCCGGTTCTGGTAGCCGATGCGCAGCGCGTCGCGGAAGCCGCGGGTGATGACCAGCAGGGTGCGTTCGCCCTTGCGCTCGAGGAGCGCGTTGGTGGCGACGGTGGTGCCCATGCGGACGACGTCGACGACGCTGTCGATGCTGCCGCTGCCGTCGCCGGCGTCGCCGCTTGCGGTGCTGCCGGTCTCGTCGGTCCCGTCGGTCGTGCCGCCGGCGGAGCCGCCGAGCAGGGCGCGGACACCGGCGACGGCGGCGTCGGCGTACCGGCTCGGGTTGTCCGACAGCAGCTTGTGGGTGAGCAGCCGCCCGTCGGGGCGCCGCGCGACGATGTCGGTGAAGGTGCCGCCCCGATCGACCCAGAACTGCCAGCCTGCCACGTCACTACCCCGCTTCCGCGCCGGTCACAGCGCCCGGAGGCCGTTGATCACGTCGCGCAGAATACTCTCGTCCGGCAGCTCGGCCGGGGGTACCGGCCGGTTCACATGGACGAATTCGCTGTCCACCAGGTCTCCGACGAGGACGCGCACCACGCCGACCGGCAGATCGAGCTCGGCGGAGAGTTCGGCGACCGTCTGCGGAGTGCGGCGGCACAGCTCGACGATCTCCACGTGCTCGGGAGCGAGCGTGGGGTCCGTCTCCGGGTCGTCCGCGTCCGGTTCGGTGACGACCACCGCGATCAGGTCGAGGCGGTGCTGGACCGCACTGGTGGTGCGGCCGCGCGTCATGGCGTACGGACGGACGACCGGTCCGGCCTCGTCGTCGAACCAGTGGCTTCTTCCCTGACCGTCAGCGCTCATGTCATCTCACTACCCGCCGGAGGGCAGATCGGTGCGCGGAGCGGCACCCAGATGTGCGCCGACCCGCTTCACCAGCAGGGTCATCTCGTAGGCGACCTGGCCGACGTCCGAGTCGGCGTCCGCGAGGACGGCGAGGCAGCTGCCGTCGCCGGCGGCGGTGACGAACAGGAACGCCTCGTCGAGCTCGACGACGGTCTGGCGTACGTTGCCGGCCTCGAAGTGGCGGCCCACGCCCTTGGCGAGGCTGTGGAAGCCGGAGGCGACGGCCGCCAGATGCTCGCTGTCCTCCCGGGTCAGGTCCTTGGAGACCCCCGTGGGCAGACCGTCGCTGGAGAGCACGATGGCCTTGCGGATGCTGGCGACGCGGTCCACCAGGTCGTCGAGGAGCCAGTTCAGCTCTCCCTTGTCGGTCGCGGTGTGGCCGGTGGCCTTCGGTGCGGTCATCGACCGTCCCCCTTAGTCGTTCGTCGTGGTGCCGTGCCGCTGCCGGAGTCGTCGGCGGCGGCGTTCTCTGCGCGGCCGCGCTGCCAGCCGCGCTGCAGCGAGGCCATGCGGCTGCGCACTTCCTCCGCGTCCCGTTCGACGGGCTGCGCGGTCGTGTCGTTGCCTGGGGCGCTGTGTCTGAGCTGTGGGGCGAGGCTGGCCTGCCGTACGCGCCGGGGCAGTGCCGCGAGCCGTTCGGTGCCGGATTCCGGGCCGTCCGGTCGCCCGGAGTCCGCGGCGTGGCGGCCGGAGTCCGCCGTGACGTCCCGGGTCCCGGGGGCGGCCGGGGCGGAGGTGGCCTCCGATGCCGCGGCGGGGGCGTCGCGTGTCGTCCGGACGGCGTCCGGGTCGTCCGGCTCGTCCGTGCGGCGGCGGTCGCGGCGGGGCAGTTCGGGCAGGGGTGCGGACCCGCCGGCGTCGCGCCGGGACGCGGCGGAGGCAGGCGGTCCGACCGCGCGAGGTCCCGCTCCGGTGGCTCCGCGGCGACGCGAGGGCAGCGGCGGCGGGGTGTCCCCTTCCGCCTCTCCCCCACCGGTCGCGGAGCGGTCGGCGCCGGACGGGGGCGGCGAGACCGGCTCCGGCCCGCCAGGACCGCCGGTGCCCCAGCCTTGGCCGCGCCGGTCGCCCCTGCGCCGGGCGGCGCGCGGCGGCGCGGGCTCCAGACCGGTGTGCGCGGAGGTGTTGGAGGTCTCGGCCGCGTCGGGCTCGCGCCGGGTGCGCTCGTCTCCGACCGGACGTCCGTGGGAGCTGACCAGCTTCGGGGTACCGCGCCGGGGCAGCGGCACCGGGGCGGGCACCTCGTCGTCGGGGGTGTCCCCCGGGTCCCGCGGGCCGGTCACCGGGGGCTGCGCCTCGCGGCGGCGGCCGGGCGCCCCGTCCCCGGGATGCGACCGGTGCGGGCGGAACAGGCCGCCGCCGGCGCTGTCGTCGTCGCCGAGCACCTCGTCGAGGTCGCCGAGCGCGTCCAGGTCGACGGGTGCCTCCAGCTCCACCGGGCCGTCGAGGAGGGAGGCGGGCAGCCCCGGCAGCTGGACGGGCACCTGGGAGAGCGCGGTGCGGCGGCTCTCCTCCGGCTTCTTGTCCTTGGTGAGCTGGGGGCGGTCGAGACGGAAGCCGACGCCGTTGGTGTCCGGGACGTCGTCGGTCAGCAGCGCGTCCGGGATGAAGACGACCGCGGTGGTCCCGCCGTAGGGGGACGGCTGCAGGGACACCCGGACGTTCTGCCGCTGGGCGAGCCGGCTGACCACGAACAGGCCGAGCCGGTCGGTGTCGGACAGTTCGAACTCCGGGGTCTCGGCGAGCCGCAGGTTGGCGTCCAGCAGCGCCTCGGCCGTCATGCCCAGGCCCCGGTCGTGGATCTCCAGGGTGAAGCCGTTGGCGACGCGTTCGCCGAGGACCTGGACGGCGGTGTGCGGTGGGGAGAACACGGTGGCGTTCTCCAGGAGTTCCGCCACCAGGTGGGTGAGGTCGGCGACCGCCGGCCCGGTGACGGCGACCCGCGGCAGCCGGCGCACCTCGATGCGCTCGTAGTCCTCGACCTCGGCGACGGCGGCGCGGACGACGTCCATGAGCTGGACGGGCTTGCGCCACTGGCGGGAGGGCGCGGCGCCGGAGAGGATCACCAGGCCCTCGGCGTGGCGGCGCATCCGGGTGGTCAGATGGTCCAGGCGGAACAGGTCGGCGAGTTCCTGGGCGTCCTCGGTCCTGCGCTCCATGGCGTCGAGCAGGGTGAGCTGCTTGTGCAGCAGCACCTGGCTGCGGCGGGCGAGGTTGACGAAGACCTCGGAGACCCCGGCACGCAGTTCGGCCTGTTTGACGGCGGCCTCCACCGCGGCGCGCTGCAGGGTGTTGAGGGCCTGGCCGACCTCGCCCAGCTCGTTCTTGTCGTACTCCAGGCGCGGGACCTCGGTCTCCACGTCGACCTGTTCGCCGGCGGACAGGCGGCGCATCACGCTGGGCAGCCGTACCCCGGACGCCTCGTGGGCCTCCATGCGCAGCTGGCGCAGGTCGCGGATGAGGCCGCGGCCGATGCGCACGGAGAGGAACAGGGACAGCAGCAGGGCGATCAGGCCGAGCACACCGGCGACCACGGCCTGGGTGATGACGCCCATGGCGACCGGGCGGACCCGGTCCTGATAGCGGTCGGAGGCCTGGTCGTTGAGGGTGCCGAGCTCGGAGAGGACCTTGCCGGCGGCGGTGTCCCAGCTCTTGGCGGTGATCCCGCGCGGCACGCCGGCGCCGGAGGAGACCACGGCCTCCTCGCCGACGCGCAGCGGAGCGGAGGCGGCGTTGCTCCAGAAGGCCTCGTAGCGTTCGCGTTCGGAGGCGGGCAGTTCGGGCAGCGCGACCTCGTACAGCATCGTCCGCTGCGCCATGAGGTCGGAGACGTCGCGGGCCTCGGCCGCGGACAGCCTGCCGACGATCAGTGCGGAACCGAGCAGTGCGTCCTCGCGGGAGAGGAGTTCGCGGGCGCGGGCGAGGTTGACCAGCGCCCGGTACTCCTTGTCCAGGGCCACTTCGTCGACCACGTGCAGATTGGCGAGCAGGGCGTAGCAGGGATCGACCAGCTTGTTGTAGAGGTCGAGGGCCTGCGAGCGGTTGACGGTGCCGTCCTCGACGCTGCGCCGCAGGGAGTCGATGCCGCTGAACGAGTCGAGAACGGCGCCCAGTTCGTCGGTGTCCCCGCCGAGCGCTTCGCGCACCTCCGGATCCGAGGCGTTGGCCCGGACCTTGCCGACGGCCTTGTCGGTGGCGACCCGGCTGCGGCGCAGCGCCGCGAGCCCGTCGGAGGCGCGGGGATCGGCGAGGTAGACCAGCGTCTGCCGGCGCTCCTGCTGCAGGACGCGGACGGTGTCCTCTACGGGGTAGCCGACCTTTTCCATCACCGAGGACACATCGAACAGATGGCTCGCCTCGCGGCCGGTGAGCACCGTGGTGAAGGCCCAGATGGTCGTCAGGGACACCAGCGGCACGAGCAGCAACGCCACGATCTTCCGGCGGATGGACTTCCCGCGAAAGCGCATGGCCTCCCCCAGCTCGGCCCCCCGGCCGGCCGGGGGTACACATGTGCGTCAACAAACGGCGCGAGCCTACTACCGAGCCACAGTTAACTCGAAGGGCTGTCCGGAGCACGAACTGGCGCGGGGGAGCCGAGACATACGGAGTTGTCCGGGCATTGCGGGAGATTGCGTCCCGGCGTCCTGCGCGGCGGGTAACACGGTGGCCCGGAGGTGCGGTGACGGTTGGCCGAAAGTTTCCATGCCCGGGAATCTTGAGGTCGCCCCGTTCGTCCTTCTCTGTGAGACATGGGGGCGGAATCGGTCACAGGAGCCGAATCACGCACCGGGACGGCGTAAAACAGCGCAAGCCGGGCACTCAGAGGGGAGTCGGGTCTTCCGGACCCGGGTGAGTGTGCCGGCGGTGGGGAGTGACACGGTGATGGGCACGGCTGAGCGGCGCACGGCGCCCGAGGACGCCGCGGCGATGCAGGTGGCGACGCGATCGCGCACCGAGGAGCCGAGCCGGGGCGCTGCCGCGGCGGAGCGGTTGAAGGACGCCGGCGACGGCGTCCGGCCGGACGCGGGATCGCAGGGCGGCGCCACCGGACAGCCGGACGAGAGCGCGCTCCCGGACGCCCGCGAGCAGACCTTCCGCCGGCCCCTGTGGGTCGAGGAGCCCGCGCGGCGGCGCCGGCTGCCCGACCCGGTGCGGACGGCGGCGGTGCGGGCGGTCCTCATCGTCGCGGTGACCCTGATTCAGGCCATGGTGGCGTTCCTGTGCACCCTGGCCGGCTCGTGGCTGGCGTTCCCGATGGTGCTCAGCAGTGTGGTGAGCACGATCGTGGCGACCTGGGCGGTCCTGGACGTCTGGGTGACGCGCCAGGTGTGGAACCAGCGCCACGGCGTGGTGTCCGAGCCGAGCAGCACGGCGCGTGCGCTGCGGCGCGAGCGGCGCCGGGCGCGTCGCCAGGAGCGCGCCGCCGAGCGGGCGCGGGGCCGAATACGCCGGGGCGGCGGAGCGGGCCAGCTCTCCCATTCGTGACGACCCTGCGGCCGGCCACCGCACCTGTGACGGCTGCGGCCCGACGCTCCTCTGCGTCACGGCCGGACCTTCCTCTCCCTTCCGTTGATTTCCAGCCACCCCGGTACTGTTTCTTCGGACAACGCGCAGTGATGCGTGATGCGCAACAGAACCGGCAGGGCGAGGTCGCGTCAGGCGGTTCCCGGAGACGAGGCCAGGACCGGCCCGGCGGGTGGTGAGGGCGAGCCATGCAGGCCAAGGGTGCGGCGAGCGCCGTGCAGTCGGTGGACCGCGCGGTCAGCGTGCTGGAGATCCTGGCCCGGCGCGGCGAGGCGGGCGTCACCGAGATCGCGGACGAGCTGGGCGTGCACAAGTCCACGGCCTTCCGGCTGCTGGGAGTCCTGGAGAACCGGGGCCTGGTGGCCCAGTCCAAGGATCGCGGCAAGTACTACCTGGGCGCGGGGGTGCTGCGCCTCGCCGGAGCGGCGGCCCTGCGGCTGGACATCTCCCAGGAGGGCGTTCCGGTCTGCCGGGAGCTGGCCGACGAGCTGGGTGAGACGGTGAACCTCGCGGTGCTCGACGGCGACGCGGCGGTCAACATCATGCAGGCCCGTGGCACGGCGGCGGTCACCGCGCAGGACTGGCTGGGACGCCGCACTCCGCTGCACGCCACGGCCAGCGGGAAGGTGCTGCTGGCTCACCTGCCGCCGGCCCTGCGGGAGGAGCAGCTCGCCCGCCCGCTCGAGCGGTTCACGGAGCGCACGATCACCCGGGCGGCGGTGCTGCAGGGCGAGCTGGACGAGGCCCTGCGGCGCGGCTACGGCTCCACGCTGGAGGAGCTCGAGCTGGGGCTGGCGGCCGTGGCTGCGCCGGTCCGCTCGCACGACGGGGAGGTCATCGCGGCGATCAGCGTCTCGGGGCCGGTGTACCGGCTGAGCGCGGCACGCCTGCCCGAGCTGGGCGGGCGCGCCGCGGAGGCAGCGGCCGAGCTGTCCCGCCGCATGGGGTACGGCTTCTGACGGACCTGACGGCACGTCAGAAGCCTGCGGAGGCGAGAGCCGTACGGCGCCCGTCCCACCGTCCTGGCATGCCGGGCGCCCGCGTGCCTACCCCTGCGGTCCGGCCGGTGCCGGGCGCTTGAACATCCGGGTGGCCGTGATCTCGCTGTGCACGGCCTCCCCCGCCTGCGGCTGCTGGGGCAGGCCCGGCCGCAGATGCTCCTCCACGCTGATGTACTTCAGCCCGGCCCGCAGGTCGGCGTCGTTGCGCAGCCGGATGACGAGGGGGAACTCCGCGAGCGCGGTGGTGTCGAACAGGCCCGTCGTGTACAGCAGCTGCACGCCGAGGGCGTCCGCGACGGCCCGCTGGAGCTCCAGCAGATAGGTCGCGTTGGCCCGTCCGATGGGGTTGTCGAGGAACAGCGTCCCGGCATGCCGGTGCCGGTCGCGTCCGCGGTCGTTGGAGCGCAGCGCCGCCATGGTGCAGTACAGGGCGATCGCCGCGGTGAGGAGCTGGCCGCCGGAGAACACGTCGCCCATCTGGCCGACGGGGACGCGTTCGGCTCGCAGGACGGCGTCCGGCTTGAGGATCTCGACGGCGACGCCCTTCGGCTGGAGGGCGGCGGCGACTCCGCGCAGCAGCAGGGACATGCCGTCGCGCCGCAGATCGGAGTTCTTCTTCACGGCGGCGCGGGTCGCCTCGTCGATGACTTCGCCGAGGCGTTCGGTGAGGGTGGCCTGGTCGGGCTCCTCGAAGCGGATGCGCAGGAACTCCTGCCCGGACCACTCGCCGAGCCCCTCGGGCAGGCGGGACAGGCGCTGGGCGGAGCGCAGCGTCGCCAGGGCGGACTCGACGAGGCCGCGGAGCCGGTCCACGATCGAGTCGCGGTTGCGTTCCAGCTGCTCCAGCTCGTCGGTGAGCACCCTGAGCCGGGGCGCGAAGGCCTCCGCCCAGCGGCGGGCGTGCTCGGGCAGCGCGGAGGCGGGCAGCTCGCGGATCTGCTGCCGGGCGGGGGTGCGGACCTGCTCGTAGCGGGTGGAGTTGGCGTGCCGGACCAGCACGTCGCAGGCCTCCCGTACCGCGGACTCGGCGGCCGACAGGTCGGCGGCGCAGCCGCGCAGCGAGCGCCGGGCCTCGGCGGCGGCCTGCCGGGCGTCCTCCAGGCTGCCCGGGTACGGTTCGGGCTCGTCCTGCTCCTCCTCGGCGGCGTTGTCGCGCAGCAGGTCGCGGAGCAGGGCGGCGATCTCGTCGAAGGCACCGGCCGCGTCCTCGGCGGCCCGGTGGGCCCCGAGGAGTTCGGCGTGCGTCTCGCGGGCCTGCTGCAGGGCCTCGGTGCGGGAGGCGAGTTCGGCGGTGGCGGTGCGCAGCAGGGCCTGGGCGTGCTCGGCGTCGCTCGGGACCAGCTCCTGAGGCAGCTCGGTGTGGGCCTCCCCCTCCTCGGGGGCGAGCCGCTCGGCCTCGCCGCGCAGCCGGCCGAGCTGCTCACTGGCGCTGGAGGCACGGGACTCCAGGAGCTGCACCAGTTCCTCGGCCCGGGCGGCGGCGGCCTGCCGGCTGGGGCCGTCGGCGCCGTCGGGCGATGCGAGGAGCTGCTCGGCGCGGGTGCGGACCTTGTTGCTGAGCCGGTCGAGCTCGGCGCGGGCCGCGCTCTCGTCGCTCTCCGCGCGGGCCTGCTCGGCGCGCAGGTCGGCGCCGAC
This sequence comes from Streptomyces composti, assembly GCF_012034205.1. Lineage (GTDB taxonomy): Bacteria > Actinomycetota > Actinomycetes > Streptomycetales > Streptomycetaceae > Streptomyces > Streptomyces composti. Next base: position 285,011 of record NZ_JAATEM010000002.1, on the reverse strand, counting down.
ACCGACCTTCTCGTAGACCTGGGAGGCCGCCCGGTAGGCCTCGCGCAGCGCGGGCAGCGACGCCTGGGGGGCCGGCGCGGCGCCGGCACCGTCCTCGGGCACGTCGTCGGGGGCGCCGGCGATCTCGGAACGCTCGGCGCGCAGCGCCCGCGCGGTGCGGCGGGCGTCGTCGGCGGCCCGCTGGGCGGCTCGGCGGTCCTCGTCCGCGGCGCGGGCACGTTCCAGGCACTCCTGGGCGCGGGCTTCGGCCTCGGCGGCCTCGTCGGCCAGTTCGCGCACCCGGGCCTGCCAGCCGGCGCGTTCGCGCAGCCGGAAGGCGAGCCCGGCGAGGGCGTCGGCGGCGCGCCGGGCCTTCTGCGCGGCCTCCTGCCGTTCGTCGCGGACGCGGGCCGCCTCGGCGGCGGCCTCCTCGGCCTCCGCGCGGAGGGTGCGTGCCTCGGCCAGCTCGGCCTCGGCCTCCTCGGCGAAGACGCGGGCGTCGTGGGCGGCGCGGGCCAGCTCGGCGAGCCGTCCCGCGGGGCAGCCGGTGCGCCAGGAGGCGAGCCGCGCGGCCAGTTCCCGGTCCTTGCCGAGCCGGGCGGCGAGCGTGCGGATCTCCTCGTCGCGCTCGGCGGCACGGGCGCGCAGCGCCTGGCGTTCCTCGTCGGCGGCGTGCTCGTCGTGCATGGCCGGGTTCGGCGGGACGAGGAACACCTCGCCGCTGCCGGTGTCCGCCGCGGGGGCGGGCGCGAGCAGCGCCGCGGCGGTGCCCACGGCGACGGCGGAGCGGGGCAGCAGCGCGGCGTCGCTGAGCGCCTCACGGGCGCGGGCGTGGGAGTCCGGGTCGGTGATGATGACGCCGTCGACCAGTTCGGGCCGGGCGGCCAGCACCCGGGCGTGGTCGGCGGGGTCGACGGCCTGGGCGAGGTAGCGCCAGCCGGGCAGGGCGGGGATGCCGTGCTCGCCGAGGAACTCGACCGTGGCGAGCACGTCCGGTCCGGGCGGCAGCAGACCTCCGTCACCGAGGGCGCCGAGGATCCGGGCGTCGTCGGCGGCGGCGGTGCGCAGGTCGAACAGCTGCCGTTCGGCGGAGGAGACGGCGTCGTCGAGGAGTTCGCGCAGCTCGTCGGCGAACCGGTCGAGGTCCTCGGCGCTGAGCGGCCCGTTCCCCGGACCGGCCGGGGCGGTTCTGCCGGCTCCGGGGGCGGCCGCGGGCGGGGTGGCGGTGCCGTCGGCCGTCTCGGGCGAGTCGCTGCGCTGTCCCGGTACCCCGGGGCGGGGCGCACCGGGCAGGTTGAGCAGCTCCGCCAGGCGTTCCTCCTCGGCCAGCGCCTGGGCGGTGCGGTACTCGGCCTCGTAGGCGCGGCGGGCCGCGGTGGCGGCGTCGGCGGCGCGGGCGGCGGTGAGTTCTGCCCTGGTCTCGGCGGCGGAGGCCTCGCGGGCCTGCTCGGCGGTGCGGCGGGCGGCCTCCCGGGCGGCGTCCCAGGCGGCGACGGTGGTCTTCTCGGCGTCGCTGGCGGCGAGCGCGGCGCGGGCCGGGTCGGCGTCCGGGGCGCTGTCGTCCAGCCAGCCCGCGCGGACGGCCTCGGCGGTCTCCTGCTCCACCTCGGCGAGCCGCTGCCGCAGATGCCCGATCTCGCTGCGGGCCCGCTGGGCCTCGGTGGCGGCGGCCGTGGAGTCGCGGTAGGCGGCGTCGCTGACCTCCTGGAGGGCGGCGGAGCGCTCCTCCTGCTCGTTGGCGAGGTGCTCCGCGTTCTGCGCGGCGGCGTGCAGGGCGCGCACCAGGTCGGTGGCGGCCCTGGCCCGGGCGGCCAGTGCGGGCGCCGCGTCCCGTTCCGCCTCCTGGATGGCGGCGCTGACCCTGGCCACCCGGTCGGCGGCGGCGCGGTGGCGCAGCACGGCCTCGGCGGCCTGCCAGGCCGCGTACAGCGTGCGGGCGTCGGCGAGTTCCCGCTTCTGCGCGGCGGCGGCCTTCTCGGCGGCGGCCAGGGCCAGGGAGGCGTGCCGGTAGGCGAGTTCGGCGGCGATCCGGGCGCTGCGTTCCCGGCCGGCCTCGGCGTGCGTCACCGCGTGGGCGGCGGCGGTGACGCGCTGGGCGAGGTCGGCGGCGCGGAGGCGTTCCCGGGCGCCGCGGGCGGAGAGCCGGCGGGCCAGAGTGCGGGTGCGGCGCTCGGCGCCGGCGTGGATCTCCCGGGCGCGCTGCCGCGCGTCGGCTGCCTCGACGATCCGGCCGAGCAGGTCCACCGACCCTGCGGTGAAGTCGCGTTCGGCGATCAGCTCGGCGCGCCGGCCCAGCTTGTGGCCGAAGCCGCTGACCAGGTCGGCCAGTCCGTCGGTGTCGCGGGTGTCGGTGACCGCGCGCAGCAGCAGGTCGGTGAAGTCGGAGTCCTTCTTGACCGCGAAGAGCCCGGCCGCCTCGCCCTCGTCGGCGTTCATCTCCCGCTGGTAGCGGAAGAGTTCGGGGTCGAGGCCGAGGTCGCCGAGGTGCTCGGTCCAGCGTTCGTGGATCTCCTCCCAGTGCACCTCCAGATGCGGGTAGGTGCGGCCGGCCTCGACGAGGGCGTCCCGGAAGCCCTTCATGGTGCGCCGCCTGCCGCGCGCCCCGGACTGGCCCTCGGCGGGCGGGCGTACCGCGGTCGACTCGGCGACCGGCAGGTTGTCCAGGTTGAGTCCGGGTCCCGGCCGGAAGGAGTACCAGGCCTCGGCGAACTTGCGCGGGTCGTTGGAGATCTGCCGCCCCCGCCATTCGCTGACCTTGCCGACGACGACGCACTCGCCGGTCTGCACGTGCTGCCACTCCAGGGCGACATGGCCGCAGTCGTCGGCGAGCAGGAACTTGCGCAGCACTCCGGAGCTGGCGCCGCCGAGGGTGTTGCGGTGGCCCGGCAGCATCACCGAGAAGATCAGCTTGAGCAGGACGGACTTGCCGCCCCCGTTCTCCAGGAAGAGGACGCCGGCGGGCGCGGGGCGGCGCGGCGGGCCGACGGGCTCCTCCTCGAAGAACTCCGCCTGGGTCGGCGCGGGGTCGGGCACCGGGTCGCCCACACCGCGCAGGTCAAGCACGGTGTCGGCGTAGCGCGCACCGGCGGGTCCGATGGAGTAGAGGCGGACCCGGGACAGCTCGTACATGGCGGACTCTCGTGAGGCTTCGTGAGACGGGGGTGTTCGGCGGGCGGTGGGAAGGGTCAGGTCGAGTGGAACGGCAGGCCGGCGTCGGCGACCAGGTCCAGGTCGTCCCCGTCCTCGGGCGGGAGCAGGGTCGGTGTGCCGTCGGTGACCGGTACGACGCCCAGCTCCAGCAGCTCGGCCATGGCGGCGCTGCCGGCCATGTCCCGTACCTGGAGCTGGTAGCGGGCGGTGGTGCGGTAGGTGCCGCCGTTGTCGTCGCCGGTGCGCTGCAGGAAGCCGGAGTCGGTGAGAAAGCCGACGGCCTTGGCGACGATGCCGGTGGTGGAGCCGGCGAGCCTGCGGGCGTCCTTGGTGGCGCCGGTGGCGCTGCGTCTGGCCCAGACCCGCCAGGCGGCCTCGAGTCCGGGGGCGTCGCTGACCGGGTCGGTGTTCTCGCCCTGCTCGGCCGCGCGTTCCTCGAGCCGGCGGCAGGCCTGGCGGACGAAGGCGTCGACGCCGTTGACGGTGACCCGGCCGATGTAGCCGTCGTCGGCGAGGTCCTCGGGACGCGGGAAGGCCATGGCGGCGACGGCGAGATGGGCCAGTCCGTGCAGGAAGCGGTCGGCGCCGTCGGCGGAGGTGCGCCGTGCGTAGTCGCCCATGCGAACGGCGAACACCGAGTCCTCGGCGGCGGTGACGGCCATGCCGGCGCGCGGCGACACCTCGAGCACGATCAGCCCGAGCCCGGTGGCCACGGCGTCCGCGATCCGGGCGAAGGAGGGGTCCTCCCGGTAGCGGCGCAGCAGGTCCGCGTACTCCTGGTCGCGGGCGGGCTGCAGCTTGGGCTGGAGCCCGAAGGCGACGAGCCGCGCGGCGTCGGCGGCGTCGGCGGGCGTGACGGAACCGCTTCCCGGCGCTGCGGGAGCGTCTTCCTCGCTCCAGTCGGCCTGCTCGTTCACGACGGCAACTCCTCGAACTCTGCTACGGCGGCGGGGCCGCCCCTCTCGGCCGGCACGGCGGGTCCGGCTCCGGTGCTCCGGCGGCGGCCGGTGTCGGGCGGCGTCACGCGGCCTCCGGTCCGGTCGCGTCCAGCAGGGCGGTCCCCACGATCAGGTCGGCGCCGCCGAACTCCGGGTCGTCCAGCTCGGTGCCGTCGTCGACGGCGAACAGCAGCCTGCGCTCGCCCTGGCGGACGGCCGTGCCCACCGGAGGGCTGGCCGCGTGCACGGCCAGCAGCGCCACCAGGTAGGGCAGTTCGGGGTCCTGGCGGCGGGCCTGCGCCAGCAGTCCCGAGAGCCGGCGCGGGGCGTCCGCCGGGAGGTCCAGCAGTTCGGTGGCCGCGGCCAGCTGCTCCTCGCTGAAGCGGCTGTCGTCGGGCGTGGCGATCAGGTCCGGCTCGGGCATCTCGGCGCCGAGGTGCTCCCGCTCCACGGGCGGGGTGAGCAGTATGTCGACGAGGTCGGCGACCCGCACCGACACCGGCGTGCGCAGTCCGGTGCCGTGTGTGAAGAAGGCGTCGGTGACCCGGACGGCCTGCTCCACCGGCAGCGGCAAGGAGGGCGCGAGCAGCTGGCCGTACAGGTCGGTGCCGGATGCCGCGGCGGGCGCGGCGAAGGCCTGCCGGTCCTGCTCGGCGCGGAACAGCGGGCCGGCCTCCAGCAGCCTGGACTGCAGCTGCGTATGGCGCCGGATGCAGTCCTTGACGATGTCCACCAGCTCTGCGGCGCGGCGCTTGTGCTCCGGGTCCTCGGACTCGTCGCGGGCCTTGCGGATGTTGGTGAGGATCGCGTTCTCGTGGCGGTACCGGTCGGCGACGTGATCCAGCGCCTCGGCGATCATGTCGGGGACGGCGTTGAGCCAGTCGACGGCCCGTACGTTGCGCCGGGTCGCCTCCAGGGCGCGGCGCAGCGACTCGGAGTACTGCACGGTGCGGTAGCGGGCCTGTTCGGCGGCGAGCTGGGCGTCGGCGAGCCGGCCGCGGCTGATCAGCACCTCCAGCTTGACCTCGGCGGCGATCTGGGCGCTGGTGACATCGGTGTCCAGCGCGCCGACGAGGACGTTGACGGCCTCGTCGGTGGTGCGCAGATAGACCGCGCCGCCGGGGCCGGGGACCTCCTCGATCAGCTTGAAGTCGTAGTCCCGCCGGACATAGGTGCCGTCGGGTCCGAAGACGCCGTAGACGGCGCGGAAGCCGCGGTCGACGCTGCCGACGTTGATGAGGTTCTCCAGGACCCAGCGGGCCACCCGCTCGTGCTCGGCGGCGGGGCGCTGCGGGGCCTGGGCGGCGATGCGCGGGATCAGCCGGGCGACGATCTGGTCGTGGTCGGCGCCCGTGTCGAAGTCCATGTTCAGGGTGACCAGATCGATGGCCGCGAGGGCGATCTCCGCCATGCCGTACACCGAGTACTCGCCGGCCAGATTGGCCTTGCGGGCGTCCAGGTCGTGCAGCGGCGCGGTGCAGGCGAGCGCGCGCAGCCGCCGCGCCAGTCCCTCGTCGGCGGCCGGGCCCGGTGCCGGGCGCGGCCCCGCGCTGAGCTGGGGCGGAACGCTGTCCGTCGTTGCAGGCGAAGTCACGGTGCACAGACTAGGTCCTCGGTCTGACAACATCCCAAACGACCCAGAAGCACCCCGGCTGACGGACCGTACCGCCGTCCCGCCGGCCGGGGGCGCCGCGTCCGCCCATCCCGCCGCCGCCCGGCGCCCCTGCCGCCTCGCCGAACAGGCCCGGTGCCCCGTGGACTTCACACCCGACGTCCCGAGCCGCACGAAGGCGGCCCCGCCGCGCCCTGCCCCCTGTTCCGTGGGGAGGCAAGACCGGCGGGGCCGCCCCGATCGTTCAGCGGTGCCGCTCGTCGTGCGGCGACGGGGTTCACACGGCCGTGCCCTCCTGGCCGATGCGGCTGCGGACCGCTGTCTGGACCTCGGCCTCCTCGGCCGGGTCGGCGGCGAGGCGGCGCAGGCGGTCGACGACGCGGGTGTCGCCGGTCTCGGCGTGGCGGGCGGCGAGTTCGCGGGTGGACTCCTCGCAGTCCCAGAGGCATTCGACGGCGAAGCCCCGGCCGAAGGAGGGGTCGGTGGCGGCGAGGGCGCGGGCGGCGCGGCCGCGCAGGTGCGAGGAGGCGGTCTCGCGGTAGATGTGGCGCAGGACGGGGGCGGCGCAGCCGATGCCCAGGCGTCCGGCGCCGTCGACGAGGGTCCACAGGGTGGGTGCGTCGGGTCCGTCGCCGCGCACCGCCTCGCGGAGGGCGGCGAGGACCAGGTCACGGTCCCGGACTCCGCCCCGGCAGGCGAGCACGCGGCCGGCGGCGGCGCCCAGCTGGTCGGGCCGGCGGGCCCAGGCGCGTGCCCGGTCCACTGCGGCGAGACTGTGCATACGTTCGAACGAGGCGACGGCGGCCTCCACCACGGGCGCGGCGCCGGTGGCCACCGCCTGCTCGATCAGGTCGAGCACCTCGGGGTCGTTGGTGTCGGCGAGGTAGCGCAGGGCGGTGCAGCGGGCTCCCTCGGTGCCGTCCTGGGCGGCCCGGACGATCTCGGGCCGGTCCTCGGGGCCCGCGACGGCGGTGAGACAGCGGGCGGCCGGGACGTGGAGCGCGGCGCCGCGTTCGACGCCCTGCTGGGCCCATTCCAGAACGGCCTGCACGCTCCATCCCGGCCGGGGCCCGGCCGGACGCATCTGCCGCTGCCATCGGTCGAAGCAGCCGGCCTCGTGCGCGGCCCGGACGCGGGCGGCGACGGCGGGGCGGGGATCGTCGGCCCACAGCCGCCAGGGCCTGGGTTCGAAGGAGTCCCGCACGGTCGCGGCGAGCTCCGCGTCGCCCTCGGGGCCCTCGGGGAACCGGGCCAGCACGGGCTCGGCCAGGGCGCGCAGGCCCTCGTCGTCGTCGCGCAGCGCCAGCTCGTCCAGGGCCCAGGTCCAGTTGGTGCCGCGGGCGGCGTACCCGCGCAGCAGTTCCAGGGCCTCCCGCCTGCCGTAGGACGCCAGATGGCCGAGGACGGCGAGGGCGAGTCCGGTGCGTGACTCGTCGGTGTCGAGCACGTCCTCGGGGCCGAAGAGATGGGCCTCGATCGCGTCCAGTTCGCCGTGCAGATCGAGGTAGAGGCGGGCGTAGTAGAGGGAGCGGTTCTCCACCTGCCAGTCGTGGCGCGGGTCGCGCAGCACACAGTGGTTCAGTGCCGCGAGCGCCTCGGAGCGCGGGGCGGTGAGCGCGTGCAGCGTGCCGTCGCCGCGGCCCCGCTGGAGCAGGCCGAGCAGCGTACCGCTGGGCGCTATGACCGGATCGAACATGGGAAACAGCCTCACATCAAGCGTCGACGCAACCGGGGGTGTGCATTACCTGGCCGCGTGACAACACGTCGGGGCGCCCGCCGTTTCCTGCTTGCTGTAGACCATCTTCCTCTGCCTCTCGTCGGTGGCCCTTGCGGACCGCATCACGGCCCGCGCGGTGCGGCAAGAGCTGCCCAGCCATCACGTCCGTGAACCACGTCGTCATGATGACCCGGCGGTCACATCCACCGCGACCGATATTTCGGCGGCCCTGTACCGCCTCCCCCGTTTTCGATGTCTTCACTGGTCAGAGCGCCCGGCGGGCGCTCCTCGCTCGGGTGTCCGGCTCAGCGCTCGCCGAACAGATTCAGCAGTTCGGTCCGGCCGAACATGCGCGCGGTGTCGACGGCCGAGGGCGTCCCCGTGTTCGGATCGGCGCCGCCGTCGAGGAGCGCCTTGGTCACCTCGGTGTCGCCCTTGAAGGCCGCCCCCGCGAGGGGGGTCTGGCCGCGGTCGTTGACCCGGTCGGCGTCGGCGCCGCGCTCCAGGAGCGCGCGTACGGTGCCGGCGTGCCCGTGGTAGGCGGCGAGCATCACCAGCGAGTCGCCGCGGTCGTTGGTGAGGTCGGCCGGGACGCCCGCGTCGACGTAGGCCACGAGCTCCTCGGTCCGGCCCCTGCGGGCCAGATCGAAGATCTTGGTCGCAAGCTCCACGACCTCGGGGTCGGGGGCTTCAGTCATCGGCCGGACCGCCTCTCACTTGCTTCGGGGACTGCGGGGACGAGCCGTACGCCTGCGAGCGGTGCAGCGCCGTACGGGTGAATCGCCAGGGTACTGGCTCGTGCGGCACATGAGCCGCGACGCCCGAGGTAAAGATCACGGCGGAGCGGACCGGACGCAACCACCCAGGGCGAAGGGGCGACACGCCCTCTGAGCCACGTGAGCGAAAAGCGACCAAATGCACCCAGTTGCACCTTTTATCGTATAGACACATCCTGTGAGCCTGGAAGTACTCAGGGTGACTGTCCCCGAACCAGGAGAACTCACATGTTCATCTCGATCTCATGCGTGGTGCTGCTCGGCATCGTCGTCTTCATCTTCTTCCGCAAGGACGGACTGAAGCTGTCGCACGCGCTGGTCGCCATGCTGTTCGGCTTCTACCTGGCCAGCACGGCCATCGCCCCCAGCATCAAGGCCGGTGGCGAGAGCCTGGCCAGTCTCCTGGGCGGGCTCAGGTTCTGAGCCGCCGCCCCACCCCCCGCCCGCTCGTACGCACCCTCTGGAGGCATCAGTGGCCCGGCGCCCCCTCCCCCGCATCCTCAGCCACGGCGGCGCACAGCTCGCCCGGAGCCGGGAGCTGGCCCGGACGGCGGCCGACAGCGCCACGGACGTCCTCCATCCGCTCATCACGATCACGCGCGGACTGCGCCGGCTGGCCTCGGCCGGCCGGCGCAGATGGGCGGAGACCCCCAAGGACCGGCGAGGCCCGCTGCTCTTCCTGGCGGCCTCGGTGGTCCTGGTCGTGGCGCTGATGCCGTACGGCCCGCTGCTCGCCGTCGTCACCGTGATGGCGACGGCGGCCTGGCAGGGCCGGGACCGCAGGCCCAAGGCCCCGCAGGGGCCGGACCCGTCCCGCAGCCGGCGCCTGAAGTCGCTCTACGAGGCGCTGGTGCCGTACTTCTCCACCCCGGACGACCCCGAGCCGCTCTACAGCCACGGCGGTGCGTGGGAGAAGGCGTTCCCGGAGTACGAGTTCGACGGCGGCGGCCGGATCACCCACCTGGTGATCAGCTACCCCGCCTACTTCCCCGACGGCGAGCCGGAGTCCCGCGCCCGGATCGAGCATCTGCTCGCCGCCAAGTCGGGGCGCGACCGCGAGTACCACTTCGCCTGGGACGAGGAGGGCAACCTCCTCACCCTGCGCGCCCTCGCGCCCCTGCCGGCCGACATCGCCGCCCAGCGTTTCGTCACGTCCCCCGGCGAGACCGTGCTGGGCTTCACCGACCCGATCCGGGTGCAGCGCACCCTGCCGCTCTCCTACGGCGAGGAGCGGCGCGACGTGCCGCCGGTCGTGTGGCGCACCGGCATCCGCTCCACCGCCCCGCACCTGCTGGCGCTGGGCCAGCCGGGCAGCGGCACCTCCACCCTGCTGCGCTCCATCGCGCTGCAGGCCCTCCAGCACGGGGACGTCATGATCGTCGACGGGGGCGGCACCGGCGAGTACGCCTGCCTGACCGGCCGGGACGGCGTGCTGGCCGTCGAGTGCGGCCCGGCCGGGGCGGCGGAGAGCCTGAAGTGGGCCGCGCAGGAGACCGAGCGCCGGCTGATCGCCGTCAACCGGGCGCACCAGGCGGGCGACCCGCCGCCGGAGGACACCCGGCGTCCGCTGTGGATCCTCCTCGACCGCCCGACCGTCTTCACGCACCTCGCCGCCGAGGACGGCCGCCCCGATCCCCAGGCGCTGCTGCACATGCCGCTGCGGCACGGGCGTCCGGCGAACGTCACGGTCGTGGTGGCCGACCAGCTGGACAGCCTGGAGACCCTCAGCGACGCGGTGCGGCAGCACACCCGGGCGCGGGTCGTCCTCGGCCCGGCCACCGCCGAGCAGCTGGAGTCCGTCCTCGGCGCCCCGCCGCCCAGCACGCCGGTCGACCAGATCCCGGCCGGACGCGGCTACGCCCGCCTCGGCACCGGCCCGGTCCACCGGCTCCAGGTCCCGGCCACGCCCAACCCCTACGACGACGCCACCAGCGAGGCCCTGCGCCAGGCCGTCCTGGAGCTGCTCCCGCCGCGCTCGACCCCGGCGGACGAGGAGGCGCGGCAGGACGCGCCCGCCCAGGAGGCGGCCACCCCGGCCTCACCGGTCCGCCTGGAGAAGGTCCCCTCGGACCGGACCCCCGACCGCGACGCACACGGCCGGACCACCCCGGCTCACGACGACGAGGACAAGCTCCCCGCCGAGGCCATGGCGGCCTCCCCCGCCCCCCAGCAGCCGCAGCACCGGGAAGCGGCAGTCGCCGAGTCCTCCTGATCCCGGCTGATCCCGGCAGAAGCGGCCGGCGGGACCCTCCCCCGAGGTCCCGCCGGCCGCTTCCCCGTCCTCACGCCACGAACGTCCGCGGCGGCTCCGCCCCCGACGTGCCGCCGGTCTCCACCATGCGGGCCGCTGCGGCGAGGCGGGAGGCGGCCTCCTCGGCGACGGCGCCGCCCACGGTGAAGGGCAGGCGGACGTAGCCCTCGAAGGCGCCGTCGACGCCGAAGCGGGGGCCCGAGGGGACGCGGACGCCGACGCGTTCGCCCGCCTCGGCGAGGCGGGAGCCGGAGAGGCCGCCGGTGCGGACCCAGAGGGTCAGTCCGCCCCTGGGCACCTCGAACTCCCAGTTCGGCAGCTCCCGCCGCACGGCGGCCACCAGCGCGTCCCGGTTCTCGCGGGCCTGGGTGCGGCGCACCTCGACGGCCTGCTCCCAGCCGCCGGTGCCGAACAGCCAGTGCACCGCGAGCTGCTCGAGCACCGGTGTGCCGAGGTCGGCGTAGGCGCGGGCGGCGACCAAACTGCGGATCACGTCGGGGGCGGCCCGCACCCAGCCGATGCGCATGCCGGCCCAGAAGGCCTTGCTGGCCGAGCCGACGGTGATCACGGTGGAGCCGGCCGGGTCGAAGGCGCAGACGGGGCGGGGCATCTCCACGTCCTCGTCGAGCCACAGCTCGCTCATCGTCTCGTCGGCGACCAGCACCGTCCCCGCCGAGCGGGCCGCGTCCACCAGGCGGCGCCGCTGGTCCTCGCCGGCGAGCGCCCCGGTCGGGTTGTGGAAGTCGGCGACGACGTAGGCGATCCGGGGCGCGGCCTCCCGCAGCACCTGCCGCCAGCGGTCCATGTCCCAGCCCGCGAGGCCCTCGGCCATGGCGACCGGGACGAGCCGGGCGCCCGCCTCCCGCATCAGCTGGAGGATGTTGGCGTACGAGGGCGACTCCACCGCGATGCGCTCGCCCCGGCCGCCGAAGAGGTGGCAGATGGCGTCGATGGCGCCCATCGCCCCGGTGGTCACCATGATCTGCTCGGGCATGGTCGGGATGCCGCGCGCCGTGTAGCGCTCGGCGATCATCGAGCGGAGCGCGGGCAGCCCGGCGGGATAGTCGCCGTGGGTGTGCGCGTAGGGCGGGAGCTGCTCCAGGGCGCCCTGCACGGCCCGGGTCAGCCAGGGCTCGGGCGCGGGCAGGGCCGCGCAGCCGAGGTCGATCAGCGAGCCGAGCGCCTCCGGGGGCAGCGGCTCCAGGCCCCGCGCGGGCACCGGGTTGCCGGCCGGCACGGCGGTCCAGCTGCCCGCGCCGCGCCGGGACTCCAGGAATCCCTCGCCGCGCAGCGCCTCGTAGGCGGCGGCGACGGTGGTGCGGCTGACGGACAGGGCGAGGGCCAGTTCGCGCTCGGCGGGCAGCCGGGCGGCGACCGGGACCCGGCCCTCGAGCACCAGCAGACGGATGCCGTCGGCCAGGGCCCGGTAGGCGGGCGGGCGCCGGGTGCCGGGCCCGGCGGGACGCTCCTGCTGGGACTTGAGCTGCCGGGCGAGCTGGGCAGCCCCCACCGCCGAGGTCCACTGCGCCATGAGAATCAGTCCACCTTCCCCGGATTGGCCATGGCTGGCTTCTCCGTCCAAGCCACAGGGTGGCATGCATCGGTCCACTTCCACCACCTTCCACCCCTGGGGGCATCCACGTGTCCGGTCACTCATCCCTGCCCCGGCAGCTGCCACGGCGGCTGTTCCAGCTGTACGCGGGCCTGGCGCTGTACGGGGCGAGCTCGGCGCTGCTGGTCGGATCGGGGCTGGGCCTGGAGCCGTGGAACGTGCTGCATCAGGGCCTGTCCGAGCGCACCGGGGTGTCGATGGGCCTGGTGCTGACCGCGGTGGGAGCGGCGGTGCTGCTGCTGTGGATCCCGCTGCGTCAGCGGCCCGGCCTGGGCACCGTCTCCAACGTGCTGGTGATCGGCGCGGCGATGGACGCCACGCTCGTGGTGGTGCCGGACGCGGACGGCCTGCCCGCGCGGGTGGCGTTCATGGTGGCGGGCGTGGTGCTGAACGGCGCGGCCACCGGCCTGTACATCGCGGCCCGCTTCGGCCCGGGTCCGCGGGACGGGCTGATGACCGGGCTGCACCAGCGCACGGGGCTGTCCGTCCGCCTGGTCCGCACGGTCATCGAGATCAGCGTGGTGGCGACCGGCTTCGTGCTCGGCGGCACCGTCGGTGTCGGCACGCTGCTGTACGCGCTGGCGATCGGCCCGCTGGCCCAGGTGTTCCTGCGCCTGTTCGCCGTGCCCGCGGGCCCGGAGGGCAGCACGGTGGTTGCCGCCGGGCGGCCGCTGCGAGCGATACTGCGTCGGTGACCTCGCCGATACGCCCGCCGCGCCACCCCTACCTCGACCATCCGGCCCCGATCGCCTTCGCCCACCGCGGCGGGCCGGCGGACGGCCTGGAGAACACCGTGCGGCAGTTCCGCCGGGCCGTGGCGGCGGGCTACCGGTACATCGAGACCGATGTGCACGCCACCCGCGACGGGCGGCTGGTCGCCTTCCACGACGAGACGCTGGACCGGGTGACCGACGGCGCGGGCCGGATCGCCGACCTGCCCTGGCGGGACGTGGCACAGGCGCGGGTGGCGGGCGCCGAGCCGGTGCCGCTCTTCGAGGAGCTGCTGGAGACCTTCCCCGAGGTGCGCTGGAACGTCGATGTGAAGGCGGAGCCCGCCCTGCTGCCGCTGCTCGAGCTGCTGGAGCGCACCGGCGCCTGGGACCGGATCTGTCTGGGCTCGTTCTCCGAGGCCCGCGTGGTGCGCGCCCAGCGGCTGGCCGGGCCGCGCCTTGCGACCTCGTTCGGCACCCGGGGCGTGCTGAGGCTGCGGCTGCGCTCGTGGGGCCTGCCCGCGCCGGTGCGCCGCTCGGCGGTGGCCGCCCAGGTGCCCGAGGAGCAGTCGGGCGTGACGGTGGTGGACCGGCGGTTCGTGAACACCGCGCACGCGCTCGGGCTGCAGGTGCACGTGTGGACGGTCAACGAGGCGGAGCGGATGCACCGGCTCCTGGACCTGGGCGTGGATGGCATCATGACCGATCACATCGAGACACTGCGCAAGGTCATGGAGGACCGCGGCATCTGGGTCTGAGGCCCGGTCCCCGGCACCTCGCAGCGCGTTCACGGGGAAAGCGAGGGGCACGGGTGGGCATCAGGACCGTGCGGTCACCGGCGCCGGACGAGGCGGCCGGGCGGCGCCGCGAGCAGCGCGGCTGGTACTTCTACGACTGGGCCTGCTCCGTGTACTCCACGAGCGTCCTCACCGTCTTCCTGGGCCCCTACCTGACCTCGGTCGCGGAGGCGGCGGCGGACGCGGACGGGTTCGTCCACCCGCTGGGCATCCCGGTGCGTGCGGGGAGCTTCTTCGCCTACTGCGTGTCGCTGTCGGTGATCCTTGCGGTCCTGGTGATGCCGCTGGCGGGCGCCGCCGCCGACCGCACCGGACGGAAGAAGCCGCTGCTGGCGGCCGCCGCCTACACCGGGGCCGGGGCCACGGCAGGGATGTTCTTCCTCGACGGTGAGCGCTATCTGCTCGGCGGGGGGCTCCTGGTGGTGGCGAACGCCGCGCAGTCCGTGGCGATGATGCTCTACAACGCGTACCTGCCGCAGATCGCCGCGCCCGAGGAGCGCGACGCGGTCTCCTCCCGCGGCTGGGCCTTCGGCTATGCGGCCGGCGCCCTGGTGCTCGTGGCCGATCTCGCCCTCTACACACAGCACGACGCCTTCGGGGTCTCCGAGGGTGCTGCCGTCCGGATCTGCCTGGCGTCGGCCGGTCTGTGGTGGGGGGCCTTCACCCTGGTGCCGCTGCGCCGGCTGCGCGACCGCCGCGCCGGAGCGGGGGAAGGGCGGGAGGCGGCGCTGCCCGGGTTCCGGCAGCTGGCCGCAACGCTCCGCGACATGCGGCGCCATCCGCTGACCCTGGCGTTCCTGCTGGCGTATCTCGTCTACAACGACGGCGTCCAGACGGTGATCTCCCAGGCCTCGGTCTACGGCTCCCGGGAGCTGGGGCTCGGCCAGGGCACGCTGATCGCCGCGGTGCTGCTGGTGCAGGTCCTGGCGGTGGCGGGCGCGCTGGCGCTGGGCCGGTTGGCCCAGCGCTACGGCGCGAAGCGGACCGTGCTCGGCTCGCTGGTGGCCTGGACGCTGACCCTGGCGGCCGGCTGGTTCCTCCCGGCCGGCGCACCGGGGTGGTTCTTCGTGCTGGCCGCCGGGATCGGCCTGGTGCTGGGCGGCACCCAGGCGCTGTCCCGTTCGCTGTTCTCCCACATGGTCCCGCCGGGCAAGGAGGCCGAGTACTTCTCGGCGTACGAGATCAGCGACCGCGGCATGAGCTGGCTGGGGCCGCTGCTGTTCGGGCTCACCTACCAGCTCACCGGCAGCTACCGGGACGCCATCGTCTCGCTGGTGGCGTTCTTCGTGCTGGGCTTCGTGCTGCTGGCGCGGGTCCCGGTGCGGCGTGCGATCGGCGAGGCGGGGAACCCGGTTCCCGTGCGGATTTAGCTCTCGAGGCGAAAGGGCTGTAGTGTACGCGTTTGGCCTGCCAGGCGTACCGTTACTGCGCGTCAAAGATGCCGAACCGCTGGGTCACATCTGCCCACAGAGGTGACAAACCGGACGTCGGGGGGTACTGCACTGGTTGACAAGGCTGCGGCTACGACGGCGACGCATGACCCGGAACGGGACTCGGGACGGGAATCTTTACCGCCGCCCGGACGTTGACCGGATGACGACGACAGCGACACCTGTCCTGTGGGCGACAAGCCCGGGAGGCACGATTCATGAGTGAGCGAGCTCTTCGCGGCACGCGCCTCGTGGTGACCAGCTACGAGACGGACCGCGGCATCGACCTGGCTCCGCGCCAGGCCGTGGAGTACGCATGCGAGAAGGGGCACCGCTTCGAGATGCCCTTCTCGGTCGAGGCGGAGATTCCGCCGGAGTGGGAGTGCAAGGTCTGCGGTGGCCAGGCACTTCTGGTGGACGGCGACGGCCCCGAGGAGAAGAAAGCCAAGCCCGCGCGTACGCACTGGGACATGCTGATGGAGCGGCGCACCCGAGAGGAGCTCGAAGAGGTCCTCGAGGAGCGTCTGGCCGTGCTGCGCTCCGGCGCGATGAACATCGCTGTTCATCCCCGGGACAGCCGGAAGTCGGCGTGACCCCTGCGGGGGCTTGGGCGTAGTACCCAGCGCACAGCGGTGACAGGACCGCGGGCGCGATACGGATCATCCGGTATCGCGCCCGCGGTCCTGTGCTGTGCGGTCCCCCGGCACCCCAGCACGGTGGCGACCCGCGCCTCAGCGCCGTGCGGTACCCGGCGCCTCAGCGCTGTGCGGTGCTCGGCGCCTCAGCGCTGTGCGGTACCCGGCGCCTCAGCGCTGTGCGGTGCTCGGCGCCTCAGCGCTGTGCGGTACCCGGCGCCTCAGCGCTGTGCGGTGCTCGGCGCCTCAGCGCTGCGGGTGGTCGCTCCTCAGCGGGACAGGGGCGGCCGGGGATCCTGCGGCTTGTCCGTGTCCGGTTCGTCGCGGATGACCTCGCCCTGCACCACCTTGCCGTCCGGCTGGTGGATACGAACCTGCCGGAAGACGTCCCCGAAGCCGCCCTGCGCCGCCTCGCGCAGCTTGCGCTCGAAGGTGCGCTCGGCGTAGCCGCTGACGGCCTTCTGCACCGGCGGAACGAGCAGCAGCAGGCCCAGCGCGTCCGAGACCAGGCCGGGGACGATCAGCAGCAGACCGCCGAGCATCGTCAGCCCGTTGCCCTCGCTGCCTGCCCGGCTGCCCGGGCTGCCGGGAACGACGCCGCCCTGCTGCTGTTGCAGGGTCTCGCTCAGGCTCCTGAACGCCCGCCGTCCGGCCCGCTTGATCACGACCGAGCCGAGGACCACGCCCGCCACGAGCAGCAGGAAGACCATCAGCCCGCTGGACGCCCCGGCGACCAGGGTGAGCAGCCAGATCTCCAGCACCAGCCACGCGGCCACGCCCAGCGGCAGCCAGGTGCGCAGCCGGGAGCGGCGGGGCCGGGCGGGATACGGGGTCCGAGCGCCAGTCGTCATGACTCCAGTGTGCCTGGGCCCGGCTCAGTGCGGGATAAGCGGGTCGGGCCGGTCACGCGGTGGTCAGCGGCCGCCGCGGGGCTTCCTCCCCGTGCCCCGTCCGAGCAGCTTGCCCGTCCGCTCCGACACACCCCACGCGGTGACCCGCCACAGGGCCTCGACGAGGATGTCGCGGCTCATCTTGGAGTCGCCGAGCTCCCGCTCCACGAAGGTGATGGGCACCTCGACCACGTGGTAGCCGGCCTTGACCGCGCGGCGGGCGAGGTCGACCTGGAAGCAGTAGCCCTGGGAGGCCACGTCGTCCAGTCCGAGGCCCTCCAGGGTCTCCCGGCGGAAGGCGCGGAAGCCTCCGGTGATGTCGCGCAGCGGCAGACCCAGCGCCAGGCGCGAGTAGAGGCTGCCGCCGCGCGAGATGAACTCACGGGACTTCGGCCAGTTGACCACGCGCCCGCCGGGCACCCAGCGGGAGCCGAGGACCAGGTCGGCGCCCTTGAGCGCGGTCAGCAGCCGGGGCAGCTCCTCGGGCTGGTGGGAGCCGTCGGCGTCCATCTCGACGAGCACGCCGTAGCCGTGCTCCATGCCCCAGCGGAAGCCGGCGAGATAGGCGGCGCCGAGGCCCTCCTTGCCCTTGCGGTGCAGCACCTGGACCTGCTCGTCCTCGGCGGCCAGTTCGTCGGCGAGCTTGCCGGTGCCGTCGGGGCTGTTGTCGTCGGCGACCAGGACGTGCGCCTCCGGGACGGCCTCGCGCACCCGGCCGACGATCGCCTTGATGTTCTCCGCCTCGTTGTAGGTCGGGATGATCACCAAGGTCGTGCCGAGCGGGCCGAACCGCCTCCCCTGGGTCTCCGACTCCGGGGTCCCGTCGCCGTCGTTCACTGCTGCCCCTTCATGTTCCGTCCGCAGGGTCCCCACCTTAGTGGCCGCGGCCTGCACCGACGTGACGGGACGTTCGAAGCGGCCAGTGATGCCGGTTACGGGTGCGGCGGCGGATGGAGGCCCGGCGCCCTTCGGGCCGGCCCGGGACCCGCCGGCTGCGGGTCGACCTGAAGCCGTTGTCTACTGAGCGCACGGGCCCCACCCGGGTCGCACCTCCCCGGCGGCCGGAACGTTCCCCTCGTCGCCGCGCCGACGCTGAGCCTGGCTCCCAGTGACGGTGCTCCGGTGCGGCACACCGTCCCTGACCCAGCGGCGCTGCCGAGTGGCGGAAGTTCCCCGGTCGGGGCGTCCGATGGTGGACCCGGCCGAACCTACCGGCCCCGATCCGCCGCCTGTCAACAGTCGTTTGACCTGCACAATGTGGTTCGAATGCCTGGTCAGCGCGGAGGATCCGCAGGTCGCGCGACGGCGGCGCGGCGCATGATCGTCACCGCGCCGCACCGGTAGATCACTCGCCCGGCCGTACGTACACGGTGCGCCCGCCGACCACCGTGCGCAGGCAGACCGGCAGGTCACGGCCGGGGGTCAGGTCGGGCAGTCCGGGGGTGCCGGAGCGGGGGTCGGTGGACCAGCGGGCCACCCGGTCGTCGGGGGCCTGGACGACCAGCTCCCCGGTGCGCCACACGGCGTAGTCGGCGGGCGCGCCGGGCACCAGGACGCCCGCGTCGTCACGGCCGATCGCCCGCCAGCCGCCGCGGGTGTGCGCGGTGAACGCGGCGCGCACCGAGACCCGGTGCTCCGGGGTGCGGTGGAAGGCGGCGGCACGCACGGCGCCCCACGGGTCGAGCGGGGTGACCGGACTGTCCGAGCCGAGGGCGAGCGGCACGCCGGCCCGCAGCAGGGCCGCGAAGGGGTTGAGGGTGCGGGCCCGCTCGGGGCCGAGCCGGCGGGCGTACATGCCGTCCTCGCCGCCCCAGAGGGCGTCGAAGGCGGGCTGCACGGAGGCGGTGAGGCCGAGTTCGGCGAGGGCGGCGATGGTCTCCTCGGTGAGCATCTCGGCGTGCTCGATCCGGTGCCGGGCGGCCCGGATCCGACTGAGGCCGAGCTTGTCGGCGGCGGCGCGCACGCCCTCGACCACGGTGCTGACCGCGGCGTCGCCGATGGCGTGGAAGCCCGCCTGGAGACCCGCCTCGGTGCACTCCACGACATGGGCGGCGACGGCGGCGGCGTCCAGATGCGCGGTGCCGGTGTGGCCTGCGTCGGCGTACGGCTCGTGCAGGCAGGCCGTGTGCGAGCCGAGGGCGCCGTCGGCGAACAGGTCGCCCGCGGCGCCGATCGCGCCCAGTTCACGGGCCTTGGCGGCGTCCCGCTCGGCCCAGTAGCCGACGACGCGGGGGCCGTCCTCCCCGGCGGCCAGGCGCAGCAGGCCGGTGAAGTCGTCCTCGGAGGAGATCTCCGGGCCGCCGCACTCGTGCACGGTGCCGATGCCGAGCGAGGCGGCCCGGGCCAGGGCGGCGCGCTGGGCCTCGGTGCGCTGGGCGGGCGTGACGGCGGCGAGCGCGGCGGCGCGCACGGCGTGATGGTCGTCGCCGGTGAGCGGCCGGTCCTCGCGGGTCACCGCACCGCCGACGAGGTCGAGAAGCGCGGTGGTGACGACCGCGGAGTGCACGTCGATGCGGCTGAGGTAGAGGGGCCGGCCACCGGTGGCCCGGTCCAGTTCCGCCCGCGTGGGCGGCCGTCCGCCGGGCCAGCGGGCGGCGTCCCAGCCGTGCCCGAGCAGCACCCGGTCGTGCGGGCGGGCGGCGGCGAACTCCTGTACGCGGGCGAGCGCGTCCTCGAGACTCACCGCCCCGGACAGGTCCAGCCCGGTGAGCGCGAGTCCGGTCGCGGTGGTGTGCACATGCGCGTCGGTGAACGCCGGGGTGACCAGCGCCCCGTCGAGATCGATCACCTCGTCGGCCCCGTCCGCGAAGGCGTCGGCGGCCCCTTCGGAGCCGACCCAGGCGACCTGTCCCCGCTCCACGACCATCGCGGTGGCGAAGGGGTCGGCGGGGCTGTGGATCTCTCCCCGGCGGAGCAGGACGGTGCGGGCGGGGGCGGTGCGTTCACTCATGCCGCACAGTCTCGCGCGTCGCCCGCTCCCCCCGGCAACCAGGTCGTGCCTTCCGGCAGGTCGTGCGGGCGCCTCGGGCCGGTCCGGACCGCGCCCCGGCCGGTCCGGGCCCGCCTGTCAGATGCGCGGCGGGCGCGCCTCGTACGGCGTGGAGAGGACCACGGTCGTGCGGGTCGAGACGCCCGCCAGGGAGCGGACCCGGGCGAGGAGTTCCTCGAGCTCGTGCGGGGTGGCGACCCGGACCTTGAGGATGTAGTTCTCGTCGCCCGCGACGCTGTGGCAGGCCTCGATCTCGGGCACTCCGGCGAGGCGGTCCGCGATGTCGTCGGGGGCGCTGGGGTCGAAGGGTTTGACCGAGATGAACGCCGTCATGGGCAGTCCGACGGCCTCCGCGTCGACGACCGCGGTATAGCCGCGGATGACGCCACGCTGCTCCAGCCTGCGCACCCGCTGGTGCACGGCCGACGTGGACAGGCCCGTGGCCTTGCCCAGGTCTGTGTAGCTCATCCGCCCGTCCTTGACGAGCAGCTGCACGATCTGTCGGTCCAGCTCCTCCATGGCGCTAGAACCTACAGTGCGCCTGATCTCCTCGGGTACCTGAGCAGGCCGGGCCGCACCCGGTTCGTGATCTGCCAACGGCATGTGACGAACGCCACAAGCCTCGAACGGCTTCCGTGATGTTCTCGTGATTACCCCGGATTCGCGGCGGGAAGTGCTTGCTGTGGTCGAGGCCGCAGTGCCTGAACGGCCCAGCCCGAGGGGGAGAACCCAATGCAGAGTGTCAAGCGCCCTGGTCGTAGCGTGCCCAAGCGGCGGCAGCAGGTCGTCGAGCCCGAGCCGGAGGGCGTCGAACCCGACGCCCTGGCCGAGGAGGACACGTACGACACCTTCGAGATGTACCGGGTGATCTGCCCGGACTGCGCGCAGCCCATCGCCCTGCTGGCGGACGAGGAGGTCCTGCCGGAGCACGCGCTGTGCGCCTCTCCGTGGAACCCGTTCGGCCTGACGGTGTGCCCCGGCACCGGCCGGAGCGCCGCCGAGGCCCGGCCGGCGGACGAGACCGTCACACCCCAGGAGCAGGACACGGGTCTGCTGTTGACGCTCCCTCAGGGACTCGACTGGCGGACCCAGCCGTTCTCGCACGTGGGCGGCCCGGGCTCGCGCCCCATCCGGGTTCCCGTGATGCGGCGCCACGCCGCCTGAGCGCACGTACCGGGGGGCGGCGCCCGCGCCGCCCCCGCTTCGCCGCCGGCTCACCGCGGGCCCGCCGATGACCCGGCTCGTCACCGGCAGCCCTGCGGCCGGCGGCTCGCCACCGGCACCCGGTCGCGCCTCGTCACCGGCAGCTCCCCGGTCGTCGTCCGGTCGCGGACGTCCGGCGAACGCACGCCCTATTCCGCGGGCGGTGACCTGTCCGGTGGCTCCCGCGTTGCCCAGGTATGACGACCCACACGTACGCGACGACCGGGCGTCAACGCCGTGTCTTCGTACCGCCGTCGGCCTTCCCGCCGGCCCCGCCGCAGCTGCCGGACCCGCCCATCTACCGGGACATGATGCGCACCTGGGCGGACCGCGGACGCACCCTGCCGGGGCGCCACGACCCGGAGTGGTCCCGGCTCGCGGCGCCCTGGCGGGGGCTGAGTCAGTTCAGCGTCCCTCAGGTCCCGCGAGATGACGAGCGATGACCATGCGCTGGATCTGATTGGTGCCCTCGACGATCTGCAGCACCTTGGCCTCGCGCATGAAGCGCTCGACCGGGAAGTCCGCCGTGTAGCCGTATCCGCCGAGGATCTGGACGGCGTCGGTGGTGACCCGCATCGCCGTGTCGGTGCAGTGCAGCTTGGCCATGGCCGCCTGCTTGGAGAACGGCCGGCCGGCGTCGCGCAGCCGGGCCGCCGACAGGTACAGGGCGCGGCCCGCCTCGATCTGCGTGGCCATGTCGGCCAGCATGAACCGCAGGCCCTGGAAGTCGGCGATGGGCTTGCCGAACTGGCGCCGCTCCCCGGCGTAGCGCAGCGCCTCGTCGAGCGCGGCCTGGGCCAGGCCGATGGCGCAGGCCGCGATGCCGAGCCGGCCCCCGTCCAGGGCGGCCAGGGCGATGGAGAAGCCCTGGCCCTCCTCGCCGATCCGCCGGTCGTCGGAGACGCGGACGCCGTCGAGGTGGATCTGCGCGGTGGGCGAGCCCTTCATGCCCATCTTCTTCTCGGGCGCGGCGGCGCTCAGCCCCTCCGCGTCACCGGGCACCAGGAACGCGGTGACCCCGCGCGGGCCCTCTTCTCCGGTGCGGGCCATGACCGTGTAGAAGTCGGCGATGCCGCCGTGGGTGATCCACGCCTTGGTGCCGTTGATGACCCAGTCGTCGCCGTCGCGCACCGCGCGGGTGCGCAGCGAGGCCGCGTCGGAGCCGGACGCCGGTTCGGAGAGGCAGTAGCCGCCGAGGAGGCCGCCGCCGAGCATCGCGGGCAGGTGCTCGGTCCGCTGCTCCTTGGTGCCGTGGGCGGCGAGCGCGTAGGAGGCGAGGGTGTGCACGCTGACGCCGAGTCCCACGGTCAGCCGCGCCATGGAGAGCTCTTCGAGCACCTGGAGGTAGACCTCGTAGGGCTGGTCGCCGCCGCCGTACTCGGAGTCGTAGGGCAGGCCCAGCAGCCCCGACTCGGAGAGCAGGGAGAACAGCTCGCGGGGGAAGTGCCCGGCGTCCTCCTCCTCGGCGGCCTTCGGGGCGATCTCACGCTGTGCGATGTCACGCACGAGCGAGATCAGGTCCCGGGCCTCGTCCGTGGGCAGTTGCCGGTCCACCGGCTGCGGGGCGCGGTCGGGCATGGCGACGCTCTCCTCCCATTTTCGGGCACGGGCGGCCGGGCCCTGTGGTGAGGGCGCGTCCGCCTGGTCGTTCTGACGCCTCGGCCGCGGCCGTCCCTCCGGGTCTCGAAGGGCCTGACCAGCGGCTGTGCGCTGTGAGTATGCCGGATGGGCCACCGCAAGTCACTGGTTAACGACCGCTCACTCAAGGATACCCTTCGGTGGCCTTCGCGCCTTCCTTCGTACCTGCTCTCCAGGCCCGCCGCGCGGCGGGACGGACGCGGGCCGCCGGGCGGCGGGACGGACGCGGGCCGCCGGGCCGCGGACCCGAGCGGAGGAGAGGGCCGGCGGCGGCTCGCAGGACGGGGCGGGTCGTCGACCCGGCGGGCGGGCAGGGTGGCGCCCGGGCCGACGGGAACGGCCGGGTGGCGGCGATGACGGTGCGGTGAGCGGCCCGCGGAGCGGTGCGCACGCGGGCAGCGCGGCGCACCCGCTCGGCGCGGGAGAGTCCGGGCCCGCCGACGGCGGGCGATGCCGCTTCGTGAAGCTCGTGAAGAGGAGCAGGGCGCCGCAGGAGGCGTCGCCGGACAGCCTCGGCTCGGGTGGTGAAGCGGGCGAAGCGGCGCCGGGGGGAGGTGCCCCGGACGGGTCAGAGCAGCCCGAGCTGGGTCACCAGCATCGCGATGACCACGACGAGGGTCCAGCCCGCGACGTGCTCGAGGATCTTCGGGCCGTCTTCCTGGGGCCCGCCGGTGCGGACGCGGGGCGCGGTGGCTGCGGTCGCGGTCATGGCTGCTCGCTGCTGCTCTCGGTGGTGCGGTCGTCCGCCCCGGACGACAGGGGCCGGGGCGGTGTCCACCTTGCCACCGAGAGCGGCATGTGCGGCCGAGACGTTGGTCACACGGACAGCACGGCCGTGCGGTTCAGCGCACGCCGACCGCCGCGAGCGCCTTGCGCTGCCGCGCGGTCGGGCGGGCCGGGAAGTACAGGTAGCAGACCCCTCCGGTGCCGGAGACGACCTTGCCGGAGGCGTTGTAGCGCTTGGTCCGCAGCCAGACGTTCTCGAACTCCCGCCGCTTGTAGACGCGCCGTACCGCCTCGTTGCTCGGGGATGCGGGGTCGTTGGCGATCACGTCCCCGCCGGCGGTGAAGCCGATCACCGTCATCAGATGACCCGCGGTGCCGTAGCCGGCGCCGGTCAGCTCCTCCTTCAGGAACGACTGGGAGGTGATGGCGGGGATGCCGGCCGCGATCAGCGTCTCCAGGTCGGTGAGGGACCCGAGCCGGGTGACCACGCCCTGTAGGTCCTTGAAGGTGGCCGCGTAGGCGGCGTTGAACGGCCAGTTGCCGCAGCCGGCGTACTCGTAGTCGTAGGTGTGGCGGGCCGCGTGGCAGATCTGCGGGTCGGCGTAGTCCGGGTTCACCCAGGACAGCTGCTCCTCGGTGAGGCGGCCGCCCCAGTACTCGATGATCATCTGCGAGGAGGTGGGGCTGCACCAGGCCTCGCCGCCGTTGTCGTACTCGGGGTACTGACCCTTGTGGATCTCCTGCGAGTAGCGCGGGACGATCAGCTCCTTGGCCAGGCCGGGCTCGGAGGCCGGGACGGTGAAGCGGTCGGGGATGTCGGAGCCCATGGCGCCGAGCCGCCACACGGTCGGGGTGAGCTTGGTGCCGGGCTTGCGGTAGAGGGTCAGGCGGAGGCGGTAGGAGACGATCCGCAGGCCCGAGGCGGGGTCGTCGAGGGCCAGGGTGTCGGTCCAGACGGTGCTGGTGCCGTCGCTCTGGTCGTCCACGGAGGTGCGCCGGATGTCCTGGTCGCCGGCCGCCCAGCGGCCCATCACGTACCAGGGGCTGTCCGTGCCGTCGGAGTACGTCGCCCTCAGCTCGACCTGGAGCCAGGTGCCGCCGGGGGTGTGGGCGTTCCAGGAGGCGATGAGCTCGGTGCCGGGCACGGAGAGCCGGTGGACGGGGGACGTCCAGACCGCGTACTCCCAGGCGGCGGTGCGGCCGGTGTGCGGGTCGGTGTAGTCGGTGCTGCCGGCGGGCTCGGAGATCACCACGCCGGGGCGGGTGCCGGCGACGGCGCGGGTGCCGCGGGCGGTCCCGGAACGCCAGTCGGCGTACGTGATCCAGGCCCGGTTGTCCACCCGGCGGGCGGGAGCCCGGCCGGGGGCGGCACCGCCGGCCGGGGGCACGGTGGCCGGGGTGTGCGCGGAGGCCGGGGCGGCGCCGCCCGCGACGGCGGCGACGACGGCTGCGGCCAGGAGGGTTCTGCGGGACGGCTGTTCGGCTCTGCTCATGGGTGGAGGACCCCCAAGGTGTCGAGTCGGGGCAGGACCGTGCGGGGCCGGCCGGACGGCGTGCGTCCACCGGTTGGAGCGGGTGTGCGCCCACTATGAACACAGCGGGACGGACCTGGCCAGCACCCCGGCCGGTGCCGCGCCGACCTCCATCGGACTCGACCAATGGAGGGCCTAGAGTGCTCCTGTCAGCACCCCCTCCCCCACTCCTGGAACCAGCCATTCACACACCCACGGACCCGGTCCTGCACTCCCTCGCCTGCCGCATCCGCCGGCTCCCGCCCTCCTGCGGTCCGGTGCGTCTCGTGGGTGTCGACGGGCACGCCGGGTCCGGCAAGTCCACCTTCGCCGGGAAGCTGGCCCGGGTACTGGGCGGTGCGCCGGTGCTGCGGCTCGACGACATCGCCAGCCACGAGCAGCTGTTCGACTGGACGGGGCGGTTGCTGAGCCAGGTGATCGAGCCGCTCCGCCGCGGGGCGACCGCCCACTACTCCCCCTACGACTGGCGGGCCCGCCGCTTCGGACCGGCCCGTACGCTGCCGCCCGCCCCGGTGGTCCTGGTCGAGGGCGTGGGTGCGGGGCGGCGGGCGCTGCGGCCGCATCTGGCGCTGCTGCTCTGGATGGACCTGCCCGAGGAGGAGGCCTGGGCCCGCGGCCGGACACGGGACGGGGAGGAGCAGCGGGAGTTCTGGGAGGGATGGGTCGAGGCGGAGCGCGCGCACTTCGCGGGCGACCCCTCGCGCGCTTGTGCCGATCTTCTGGTGCGGGAGCGCGAGAAGGGATACGAGGTGTTCCAGGGGCCCGGTGTGACGGGTGAGTTGGGCCCCTCCTGTACGGACGGTGACGAGCCGTCCGCGATGTGTTGAACTTGTGAAGACGAGTGTCGGACAAGTGTCCTGACTGCTCCAACTCGGCTTGACCCAAAGCCCGTACAGGTCTTACGTTCTCGGTGTGCGACTCACCGAGTCGCCGCCAGACGCGAAGCCCCCGGTTGTTCCCCCGTGATCGGGGGCTTCGTTCTGTCCTCTTCACACTTCCGGACGCCGAGCGGCGTCTCGTGCTCACCCTGGGTGAGCATGTCCGCCCCCCGCCGCCCGAGCCGGCTCCCGCCACGACCTGCTGTGCGCACTGGGTCAGGCCCCGCCCCCGCAGGTACGATGCACCCCGGTGCGACCTACGGACACTGCTTCGCGCACCTTGCAACTCCGGTCCGCGGCACCGCGGTTCGACCAGAGGCAGCCACCGGGCGAGGGGCCCGGCGGCAGACCGACGGGGGCACGGTTTGTGGGGGACGTGATGGACTTCGGCACGCAGGGCCCGCAGGCCCCGGCCGACCTCGCCTGGCTGCGAGGCGTGGACGCCTACACCATGGGCGCGTATCCGCAGGCCGAGGAGGAGTTCCGCACCGCGGTGCGGCTCGACCCGGGCATGGCCGACGCCTGGCTGGGACTGCACGCGCTGCGCGTGGACACGACGACCGCGCTGCTGCGCATGTTCCGCTACCGGGACCGCTTCGGCGAGCAGCGCGCCCGGCACCGACGCACCCTCAACTCCTGGTACTGGCTGGGCTGGTGGGTGCAGCCGGTGCTGGAGAAGCCCCGTGACCTGCTGCTGGCGCACGCCTCCCACTGGCTGGACGGCCGGCATGTACCGGAGCTGGACCGGGCGCTCGCCGGACTGCCCCCGGTGGACACCGACCCGCAGGTCCGCTTCCTGCACGCCTGCCGCGCCTACCTGGTCAAGGACTGGGAGCAGCTGGTCCGGCACACCGACCCGCTGCTGGACGATCCGATGCTCGGCATCGAAGCCGGTCTGTTCGGCGGCATGGCCCGGGTGCGCCTGGAGATGTACGGGCAGGCCGAGCCGCTGCTGTCGGCGGCCCTGATGCGCTGCCGCAGCGAGCAGCCGCAGCGCAAGGAGCTGCGCTACTGGCTCGCGCGGGCGCACGAGGGCACCGGCCGGAGCGCCGCCGCGCTCCCGCTGTACCGGGCCGTGCACCGAGTCGATCCGGCGTTCATGGACACCTCGGCCCGGCTGGCGGCGATCGCCGAGGGCGACGGCTACGACGAGTCGGCCGACCTGGCCACCGCCACGCTCACCGACCAGGGCCCGGACGTGCTGGACGGTGACACCCTCGATCCGCTGTTCGGCAGCGAGGGGCGCGAGCTGCGGTTCGGCGATCCCGAGGCCCCGCCGGTGACCACGCCGCCGGGCGGCGGCGCCGGGGTCCGGGAGCGGGCGGGTGCGGCGGGCTCTCCCGTGCCCGCAGGGCCCACCGACGCCGCATTACTCGAGGAGGCGCTCGCCCAGCTCGAGCGCATGGTGGGTCTGGAGCCGGTCAAGCGCCAGGTCAAGGCGCTGTCGGCGCAGTTGAACATGGCCCGGCTGCGGGCCGGGCAGGGGCTGCCGGTGCAGCCGCCCAAGCGGCACTTCATCTTCTCCGGCCCCTCCGGCACCGGAAAGACCACGGTGGCCCGGATCCTCGGCCGGGTCTTCTACGCCCTCGGACTCCTCGGCGGTGACCATCTGGTGGAGGCCCAGCGGGCCGACCTGGCCGGCGAGTACCTGGGGCAGACCGCCGTGAAGGCGAACGAGCTGATCGACTCCGCGCTCGGCGGGGTGCTCTTCGTCGACGAGGCGTACGCGCTGTCCAACTCCGGCTACGGCAAGGGCGACGCCTACGGCGACGAGGCGCTCCAGGTGCTGCTGAAACGCGCCGAGGACCACCGGGACCATGTGGTGGTGATCCTGGCCGGCCATCCCGAGGGCATGGACCGCCTGCTGGCCGCCAATCCGGGACTGTCCTCACGCTTCACCACCCGCATCGACTTCCCCTCCTACCGGCCCCTGGAGCTCGTGGAGATCGGCAAGGTGCTGGCCGCGGAGAACGGCGACCTCTGGGACGAGGAGGCCCTGGAGGAGCTGCGCTCCATCGCCGGGCACGTGGTGGACCAGGGCTGGATCGACGAACTGGGCAACGGGCGGTTCCTGCGCACGCTGTACGAGAAGAGCTGCGCCTACCGGGATCTGCGGCTCTCGATGTACCCGGGAGAGCTGAGCCGGGAGGATCTGGCGACGCTGCGGCTGCCGGACCTGATGCAGGCGTACGGCGAGGTCCTGTCGGGCCGGGGGCCGCAGGACCTCACCTAGGCGAGGCTCCGAGAGCCTCAGCCGGGCGCGACCCGGGATCGGGCGCCCCCCTGCGGCGCCTCCCCCGCGCCGCCGCAGGCACGAGGGAGGCACCGGTCCGGCTACGGCTGGGCGAGCTGCCGGTGCGCCGGGTCGCGCACCTCGCCGACCAGCATCTCCAGGACATCCTCCAGGGCGACCAGCCCCAGCACCTTGCCGGAGGCGTCGGTCACCTGGGCGAGGTGTGTGGCAGCGCGCCGCATCACCGTGAGGGCGTCGTCCAGGGGGAGTTCCGGGCGCAGGGTCGTCATGCGGCGCCACAGCCGCTGCGGCACCGCCCGGTCGGAGTCCTCCAGGTCGAGCACGTCCTTCACATGCAGGTAGCCCATGAAGGCGCCGTCGCCCACCGCTATCGGGAAGCGGCTGTAGCCCGTGCGGGCGGTCAGCTCCACGATCTGCGCGGGGGTCACCGCCGGGTCGACGGTGACCAGGGACTCGCGCTCGAGCAGGACGTCGGTCACCGGGCGGGAACCCAGCTCCAGGGCGTCCTCGAGGCGCTCGGCCTCCTCCGGGTCGAGCAGCCCGGCCTGGCCTGCGTCCTCCACCAGCCGGTTGAGCTGTTCGCTGGTGAAGACGGCCTCCACCTCGTCCTTCGGCTCGACCCTGAACAGCCGCAGCACCGCGCGCGAGCAGGCGCCGAGGGCCGCGGTGACCGGGCGGCACAGCCGGGCGAACCACACCAGGCCGGGGCTGAGCCAGAGCGCGGCCTTCTCGGGGGCCGCCATGGCGAGGTTCTTCGGCACCATCTCGCCGATGACCAGATGGCAGAAGACCACCACGGCCAGGGCGATGACATAGCCCAGTGGGTGGACCATGCCGTGCGGCAGACGGATCCAGGTGAAGACCGGCTCCAGCAGCCGGGCGACGGTGGGTTCGGCCACCGCGCCCAGCGTCAGCGAGCACACGGTGATGCCGAACTGGGCCGCCGCCATCATCTGCGGCAGATGCTCGAGGCCGTGGAGGACCTGGCGGGCGCGGGCCGTGCCGAGCGGCTCGATCTGGCTGCGGCGGACCGACACGAGCGCGAACTCGGCGCCGACGAAGAATCCGTTGGCCAGCACCAGCAGCGCCGCGAAGAGCAGTTGCAGCACGCTCATCCCGCCGCCTCCACCAGCGGCAGCGGCGCGGTGCGGACCAGCCGGACGCGTTCGGCGCGGTAGTGGCCGACCCTTCGCACCGACAGCTGCCAGCCGGGCAGCTCGGCCCGGTCGCCGACGGCGGGGATCCGGCCGAGCAGGTCGGCGACCAGACCGGCGACCGTCTCGTACGGGCCCTCGGGGGCGTCGAGTCCGATGCGCAGCAGGACGTCCAGGCGGGCGCTGCCGTCGACGTCCCAGGCCGGGTTGCCGTCCTCGGGCGGGGCGGCGATCAGCTCGGGGGCGTCGTGGCCGTCGTGCTCGTCGCGGACCTCGCCGACGATCTCCTCGACGATGTCCTCCAGGGTGACGACACCGGCGGTGCCGCCGTACTCGTCGACGACCACGGCGATCGGCTGCTCGCTGCGCAGCCGGGTCAGCAGCGGACGCACCGGCAGGGTCTCCGGGACGAGCAGCGCCGGACGGGCGATCTCGTGCACCGGAGTGCGCAGCCGGTCGGCCGCCGGCACCGCGAGGGCGTCCTTGAGGTGGACCATGCCGGTGATCTCGTCGATCCGCTCCCGGTAGACGGGGAAGCGGGACAGTCCGGTGGCCCGGGTGAGGTTCACCACGTCCTGCGCGGTGGCCGAGGCCTGGAGGGCGCTGACCTTCACGCGCGGGGTCATCACATGCTGGGCGGTGAGCCCGCCCAGGGACAGGGTCCGCACGAACAGGTCGGCGGTGTCCTGCTCCAGGGCTCCGGCCCGCGCCGAGTGGCAGGCCAGGGAGACCAGTTCGCCGGGGGTGCGGGCGGAGGCCAGCTCCTCGGCGGGCTCGAAGCCGAGCAGCCGCACCAGGCGGTTGGCGACCGCGTTCAGCCCGGCGATGACCGGGCGGAAGACGCGGGCGAAGACGTGCTGCGGGCCGGCCACGAAGCGGGCGACCTGGAGCGGGCGGGAGACCGCCCAGTTCTTGGGCACGAGTTCGCCGATCACCATCTGCACGGCAGAGGCCAGCAGCATGCCGACGACGACCGAGACGCCGGGCACGGCACCGCCGGGGATGCCGGCCGCCTTCAGCGGGCCGTCCAGGAGCTGGGCGAGCGCCGGTTCGGCGAGCATGCCGACGACCAGGGAGGTGATGGTGATGCCGAGCTGGGTGCCGGAGAGCTGGAAGGACAGCTCCTTGAGGGACGCGACCACGCGGCGGGCGCGGCGGTCGCCGTCCGCGGCGGCCTGCTCGGCGTCCTGTCGCTCGACGGTGACCAGGCCGAACTCGGCGGCCACGAAGAATCCGTTGGCGAGAATCAGCAGGAACGCGGCTGCGAGAAGCAGCAGAGGGATGGTCATGATGCCGCCGCCTCCGCACGGGCGCGGACTCGGTCCGCGCTATGTCGGCAGGGGGCGGCGCAGGTACTGCAGGACGATCCGTCCATCGCCGGAGGGAGTCACTCCTCATGTAGCAGGAGCCCCTGTGGCACCGGGCGGGGCGACAGGGGCGGAGGCTCTGTGAGAGCGCCTCCGTCCAACAGATTAATCAAGACAGCCCCGACTGCGGCAGGGTGGACGCCCCGGAGGTGTCCCGGACCTCATCCCTGGGGCGTGTCGGGGTGGGCCGTGGAGCGCTCCTCGGCCAGCGCCCGCAGGGCCCGTGCGTCGGCGAGGGCCTGCCGGCGGGCGATGCCGGGCTGGATGCCGAGCGCGGGCATGCTGGTGCCGTCGCTGAGGTCGAGGAACACCCAGGGGTCACCCGGACGGAGATGCACCTGGAGGATCTCCGCCCACTCCAGCCGGCGCCTCGAGGCGATGTTGACCACGGTGACGCCGCCGTCGTCGGCGACGACTTTCGGCCGCGCCAGCATCAGCAGGACGCCGGCCAGCAGGGCGGCGGTGCACACGAAGCTGATCCGCTCGCCGGGGCCGAGCTGCGGCAGCAGCACCGCGATCACGGTGATCACCACGAAGATCGCGGCTGCCGCCGTGAGCAGCACCGCGCGGGTACGCGTGGGCCGGAAGGTGACCGGCAGGTCGGGCAGCTCAGACATCTCGCGCGTCTCCCGGTACGGATCTCGATGCGGCTCGCGAAGGCGGTGCGGCCCGCGGCGGGATGCTCACAGGCGGCAGGCGTGGATCGCCGTGGTGAGGATGGCGCGGGCGCCGATGTCGTAGAGGTCGTCCATGATCCGCTGGGCCTCCTTGGCCGGGACCATGGCGCGGACCGCGACCCAGCCCTCGTTGTGCAGCGGGGAGACGGTCGGGGACTCCAGGCCCGGGGTGAGGGCGACGGCCTTCTCGAGCTGCTCGACGCGGCAGTCGTAGTCCATCATCACGTAGGTGCGGGCCACCAGGACGCCCTGCAGGCGGCGCAGGAACTGCTGCACCTTGGTCTCGACGTTCTCGTCGGCCCCTTCGGCGCCGTTGGTGCGCCGGATGACGACCGCCTCGGACTTCATGATCGGGTCGCCGAAGACCTCCAGGCCGGCGTTGCGCAGCGAGGTGCCGGTCTCCACCACGTCGGCGATGACCTCGGCGACGCCGAGCTCGATGGCGGTCTCCACGGCGCCGTCCAGGTGGACGACGGAGGCGTCGATGCCGTTGTCCTTCAGGTGCTTGCCGACGATGCCCTCGTAGGAGGTGGCGACCGTCCTGCCGTGGAGGTCGGCGAGGGTGTGCACGGTGCCGGGCTTGGTGGCGTAGCGGAAGGTGGAGCGGGCGAAGCCGAGGGCGAGGATCTCCTCGGCGTCGGCGCCGGAGTCGACCAGCAGGTCGCGGCCGGTGATGCCGATGTCGAGGCGGCCGGAGGAGACGTAGATCGCGATGTCGCGGGGGCGGAGGTAGAAGAACTCCACCTCGTTCTCCGGGTCGACGATCCGCAGTTCCTTGGACTCGCGGCGCTGCTGGTAGCCGGCCTCATGCAGCATCTCCGCCGCAGGGCCGGAGAGTGAACCCTTGTTGGGGACGGCGATGCGCAGCATGAGGTCGGCTTCCTTTGCGTGACGGGGTGTCGGTGTGTCGGACAGGTCTTTACAGGTGGGCGTAGACGTCGTCGAGGGAGATGCCGCGGGCGACCATCATCACCTGGACGTGGTACAGCAGCTGCGAGATCTCCTCGGCGGCCGCCTCCTTGCCCTCGTACTCGGCGGCCATCCAGACCTCGGCGGCCTCCTCGACGACCTTCTTGCCGATGGCATGGACCCCCTTGTCCACCAGCTCGGCGGTGCGGGAGGTGGCGGGGTCGCCGTGGGCGGCCTTGTGCTGGAGCTCGGTGAAGAGCTCCTCGAACGTCTTCTTGGACATGGTGGCGCCCACTCTACGCGGTACGGGCGCCCGCCTAGCGCCACGGTTCGGATACCGAGCGGAGCGTCGCCGCCGTCGCCACCGCCGCGGTCACCGCCTCGTGGCCCTTGTCCTCGCTGGAGCCCTCCAGACCGGCGCGGTCCAGGGCCTGCTCCTCGGTGTCGCAGGTGAGCACACCGAAGCCGACGGGCACACCGGTGTCGACCGAGACCTGGGTGAGTCCCTGGGTGACGCCCTGGCACACGTAGTCGAAGTGCGGGGTGCCGCCGCGGATCACCACGCCGAGGGCGACGATCGCGTCGTAACCCCGGCCGGCGAGGACCTTGGCGACGACGGGCAGCTCCCAGCTGCCGGGGACCCTCAGCAGGGTCGGCTCGTCGATGCCGAGGTCGTGCAGGGCGCGCAGTGCGCCGTCCACCAGCCCGTCCATCACCTTCTCGTGCCACTGCGCCGCGATGACGGCGACCCGGAGGTCACCCACATTGCGTACGGTCAGCTCCGGTGCACCCTTGCCGCTCACGTTGCTCCTCGGGGTTTTCTCTTGTGCTGGGCCGCAGACGGGCACGTCTCCTGTCCCAGCGGTCCTGCCGGTCGTGCCGGTGCTACTGGTTGCCGCAGGCGGGCACGGTCGGTCCGTCCAGCCAGGGCAGGTCGTGACCCATCCGGTCCCGCTTGGTGCGCAGATAGCGCAGGTTGTGCTCGCCCGCGGTGACGGGCATCGGTTCGCGGCCGGTGACCTCGATGCCGTGGCGGACGAGCGCCGCGGACTTGTCGGGGTTGTTGGTCATCAGGCGGACACTGCGCACGCCGAGGTCGGCGAGGATCTGCGCGCCGGCGCCGTAGTCGCGGGCGTCGGCGGGCAGGCCCAGCTCGAGGTTGGCGTCCAGGGTGTCCCGGCCGCGCTCCTGCAGCTCGTAGGCGCGCAGCTTGGACATCAGGCCGATGCCCCGGCCCTCGTGTCCGCGCAGGTAGACGACGACGCCCCGGCCCTCGGCCTGTATCCGGTCCAGGGAGGCGTCCAGCTGGGGGCCGCAGTCGCAGCGCAGGGAGCCGAACACGTCACCGGTGAGGCATTCGGAATGCATGCGCACCAGCACACCCTCGCCGTCGCCGAGGTCGCCGTGGACGAGGGCGACGTGCTCGACCCCGTCGACGGTGGAGCGGTATCCGTAGGCGGTGAAGGCGCCGTGCGAGGTGGGCAGGCGGACCTCGGCCTCGCGGCGGACGGTGGGTTCGCTGCTGCGGCGGTAGGCGATCAGGTCCTCGATGGAGATGATCGACAGGCCGTGCTTGCGGGCGAACGGGATCAGCTCCGGCAGCCGCAGCATCTGGCCGTCCTCACCGGCGATCTCGACGATGGCACCGGCGGGCCGCAGCCCGGCGAGGCGGGCGAGGTCGACGGCGGCCTCGGTGTGGCCGGGGCGCACCAGGACGCCGCCGGGCCGGGCGCGCAGCGGGAAGATGTGCCCGGGGCGCACCAGGTCGTCGGGCCCGGCCGTGCCGCTCGCCAGGAGCTTCAGGGTGGCTGCTCGGTCGGCGGCGGAGATGCCGGTGGTCACGCCGTGGGCGGCGGAGGCGTCCACGGAGACGGTGAACGCGGTGCGCATGGACTCGGTGTTGTCCTCGACCATCTGAGGGAGCTTCAGCCGGTCCAGCTCCTCGCCCTCCATGGGGGCGCAGATCAGGCCGCGGCACTCGCTCATCATGAAGGCCACGATCTCGGGGGTGACCTTCTCGGCGGCGATGACGAGGTCGCCCTCGTTCTCGCGGTCCTCGTCGTCGACCACGACGACGGGGCGGCCGGCCGCGATGTCGGCGACGGCCTGTTCGACGGGGTCGAGGGTGAAGTCCTCGGGCCCCTCGGTGCTGTACAGGATCGGTGCCGCGGTCATGCGGGCGCTCCTTCCAGGGCGGGCCGCGCGTCGCGGGAGCGCAGCCACCAGTCGCGCAGGCCCCACAGGACGAGCGCGCCGTAGACGATGTAGACGAAGCCGGAGAAGGCGAAGCCGTTGGCGAAGTTCAGCGGGACGCCGACCAGGTCGACGAGCAGCCAGGCGAACCAGAACTCGACCATTCCGCGGGCCTGGGCGTACATGGCGACGACGGTGCCGACGAAGATGTAGGCGTCGGGCCAGGGGTCCCAGGACAGCGACGGATAGAGGGTGAAGAGACCGCCGACGGCGAGGGTGCCGAGGGCGGCGGCACCGGCCAGGGTGCCGCGCTCGCGCCAGGTGGCGAAGCGGACGGCGATCGTCCCGTCCTGCGCCCGCTCCTGGCCGCGGCGCCACTGGGCGAAGCCCCAGGCGGCCACCAGCATGACCACGATCTGCTTGCCGGCGCTGCCGGAGAGGTGGGCGGTGGCGAAGGCGGCGAAGAGGATCAGCCCGGACAGGAACTGCGCGGGCCAGGTCCAGATGGAGCGCCGCCAGCCGAGGGCGAGGCCGATCAGACCGATGACGTTGCCGGTCATGTCGGACCACTTGATGTGCTGGCCGAGGAGGGTGAACGCCTCGGAGTTCAGCCAGTTCACCGGGCGGCCCCCTCGCCGACGGCACGGTCGCCGATCATCCGCTCGACGTACTTGGCGATGACGTCCACCTCGAGGTTGACCGGGTCGCCGGGCTGCTTGATGCCGAGGGTGGTCATGGCGAGCGTGGTGGGGATCAGGCTGACGGTGAAGAAGTCAGGGTCTGCGTCGACCACGGTGAGGCTGATGCCGTCGACGGTGATGGAGCCCTTCTCCACGACATAGCGGGAGAGGTCGGCGGGCAGGGAGATCTTCACGACCTCCCAGTTCTCGGAGGGCTTGCGCTCGAGGATCCGGCCGGTGCCGTCGACGTGGCCCTGCACGATGTGGCCGCCGAGCCGGGCGCCGACGGCCATGGGGCGCTCGAGGTTGACGCGGGAGCCGACGGTCAGCGCGCCGAGGCTGGAGCGGTCGAGCGTCTCGGCCATCACGTCGGCGGTGAACTCGTCGCCCTCGTGCTCGACGACGGTGAGGCAGACGCCGTTGACGGCGATGGAGTCTCCGTGCTTGGCGCCCTCGGTGACGACCGGGCCGCGCAGCCGGAATCGGCAGGCGTCGTCGAGGGTCTCGACGGCGATGACCTCGCCCAGTTCTTCGACGATTCCGGTGAACACTTCCCGGGTCCTCCTGCCTCTTCGGGCACGGACTCCGGGGCTGCCGATGACGGCAGAAGGTACGGTTCGGGACATTGCCCGCGTCGCCGGTCCACGGAACGCCTCGACGGCGAACCGGTACGGCGGCGCGCTTGAACGCCCGTCCGCCGCGCACTGCCTCCCATCCGGACTTTAACCGTCGGTCCAGGAGTTTCACCTGGTCAACCGGCCGCTGGAGGCGACCGGGTCGCGGACTGTAACCGCCGGTTCGGACTTTCACCGACCCCGGAGTGCGCTGCTACTGGTACAGGGCCAGTGTGCCACGGCTGAGGACCGTCGAAGCCCGTGGGGGGTGTGGAGTGGCTCACAGCCGGTGACAAGCCCTCTGCCCAGCGTGGCACGACGCCCCAACTCCCCCGAACCGGAACACGTTTGAACAGTCACCCCTATTGGTCCATACCTCTTGACGGCGTGGTCTAGTCCTCTTAGGGTTTCGGCCAACTTCCGCGGAGAGCAACCGGCTCCGGGCCGGCCCCGCACAGCCGGACCGCTGTGCCGGCGGCGCGGGTCGCCCCGATGAGACGGGCCCGGCGGCGGTGACGACGGCCCTTGCCCGCCGCCGGGCCGCACCAGACGCCGTGCCGTGCGGGTGCGGACCGCGGTGTTCCCGGAGAAGCTGGACTGCGTACGCCGTCAGCCGGGCGCGGCGCCGAGGCACCCGTCCGGGACCCGCCCCCGACGCCTCCGCCAGGGATGTCACGAACGGGAGCGGTCGCTTCGTCCTGGCTGACGGGCGGCGCTCCAGCAGGGGGCGCCCGTGTCCGAAGGGGCTGAACGGCGATGAGCACGATCCTGGTGACCGGCGGCACCGGAACTCTCGGCAGGCACGTCTGCGAGCGGCTGCGGTCGGACGGGCACGAGGTGCGGGTGCTCAGCCGGCACTCCCGGCCCTACGCCGTCGACCTGCGCCAGGGCGGGCCGGCGCTCGACCGGGCCGTGGCGGACGTGGAGACGGTCGTGCACTGCGCGACCAGCCCCCGCGGCGGTGACGAGCAGCCCACGCGGAATCTGATCACCGCGGCGCAGCGGGCCGGGGTGGCGCATCTGGTGTACATCTCGATCGTCGGCGTGGACCGGGTGCCGTTCCCGTACTACCGCTCCAAGCTCGCGGTGGAGCGGATGGTGGAGGATTCCGGCCTCGGCTGGACCGTCCTGCGCACGACCCAGTTCCACGATCTGGTCTTCCGGCTGCTCCGGGCGGCGTCGAAGGCGCCGGTGCTGCTGCTCCCGGCCCGGGTGAAGGACCAGCCGATCGAGGTGACCGAGGTCGCCGAGCGTCTGTCCGGGCTGGCCCAGCGAGCGCCCGCGGGGCGGGTCGACGAGATGGGCGGCCCCGAGGTGCGCACCTTCGAGTCGCTGGCCGAGTCGTATCTGCGGGCCACCGGCCGCCGCAGGCCGGTGGTCGAGGTGCCGCTGGCCGGCCAGGCCTACCGGGCCTTCCGGGCGGGCGGCCATCTGACCCCGGACCACGCGGTGGGCAAGCGGACCTTCGAGGACTATCTGGCCGAGCACGCGAGGCGGGGCGGGCGCAAGGGCTGAGGGTCCCGCACGCGGGCGCTGCCGGGTCAGCCCGCTGCCGCCGGCGCGCCGAACAGTTCGTCCTGGGCGCGGTCGCGGACGGTCAGCAGTGCGCCCCGCAGCACGGCCGCACCCCCCAGGGCGCTGGGCCGCACCTCGGTGGGCAGCGGTGACATGGAGCCGAGCCGCCGCTCCACCCGGCGGGCCAGCTCCTCTCCCCCGGCCTGCCCGATCTCCCCGCCGAGCACCACGCACCCCGGGTCCAGCAGTGCGACGGCGGCCGCGGCGCCGACGGCCACCCGGTGGGCGACGGCGTCGAGGAAGTCCGCCGCGGCGGCTGACGCGGCGTCGTCGGACTCCGGCGTGTCCAGCGCCCGTACGGCCGCCCGTACCGCTCCGGCCGCCGGCGGGTCCGCGTCCGGCTCCGGTGCGACACCGTGCCGTGCCGCGAGCTGCGCGAGGGCGGGCGCTCCCACCAGGGAGTAGAAGCCCCCGCCGCAGTCCGTGGCGGTGGGCAGGCCGCCGGTGCCGGGGACCGGGAGGAAGCCGATCTCGCCGGTGCCGCCCGAGGCGCCCCGGCGCAGCGCGCCGTCCAGGATCACGGCGGCTCCGGTGCCGTGCCCCAGCCACAGCAGGACGAAGGTGTCGCGGTCACGGGCGGCGCCGTCGCGCTGCTCGGCGAGGGCGGCGAGGTTGGTCTCGTTCTCCACGCTGACGCGGGCCCCGGGCAGCCGTTCCTGGAGGGCGGTCACCAGCCGGCGGTGCCAGGCGGGGAGCTTGGAGGTGTCCCGCAGCTCGCCGGTCGCCGGGTCGATCAGGCCGGGGGCGCCGATGCCCACGCTGTGCAGCCGGTCCGCCCCTGCCTCCTTCAGAGCCCGCTCGACCAGGGCCACCGCCTGCTCCACGGCCGGGTCCGTGCCGTCCTCCCCGGTGATCGGCACGGAGGCCTCGGCGAGCACCTCGCCCGCCAGATCGCTGACCACCACGGCGACGCCCTCGGTGCGCACATCGAGCGCGGCCAGGTGGGCGCGGTCGCCGACGAGGCCGTAGAGCTTGGCGTTGGGTCCGCGCCGCTGCGCCCCCGCCTCTCCCACGACCGCGACGAGTCCGGCGGCGGTGAGGCGGTCGATCAGGTCGGCCACGGTGGGCCGGGACAGTCCGGTGAGCTGCTTGAGCTGCGCTGCCGTCAGCGGACCCCGCTCCTGGAGGAGGCCCAGTGCGAGCCGGTCGTTGATGGCTCGGGCGGTGCTGGGGGATGCGGGCATGCCGGGATCCTAGCCGGAAAACCGCTTATCTTTCAGGCAGGGTTCCTGATAGTTTACGGCGGCGCCGCGCGGAACAGGGCCGCGGCGCGCGTACGCGCCGAGCCGGAGCGCCGGTGCGGGCGCACGGATCCGGAGAACGGCGATCAGGAGGGGCGGGGACGATGAGTGCGGTGACATACCAGCAGCGCGAGGTGAAACGGGCGCGGTACGCCGTGGCCGCCGTGTTCGCCGTGCACGGTGCCGTGACCGGATCGTTCGCGACACGGGTCCCCTGGATCCAGGATCACGCCGGGGTGAGCGCGGGCGGGCTCGGTATCGCCCTCGCCTTCCCGGCGATCGGCGCCTCGCTGGCGATGCCGCTGGCCGGGCGCATCAGCCACCGCTTCGGCGCCCGCAACGCCCTGCGCGGTCTGATCGCCCTGTGGACGCTGGCGCTGATCCTGCCGTCGCTCGCGCCGGGCATGGCGGCTCTCTGCCTCGCCCTGTTCGTCTTCGGGGCCACGGCCGGCATGGCCGACGTGGCCATGAACGCCCTCGGTGTGGAGGTGGAGAACCGCCTCGACCGGTCGATCATGTCGGGGCTGCACGGCATGTGGAGCGCGGGCGCGCTGACCGGCTCGGCGGCAGGCACACTGGCCGCGCACCTCGGGACGGACGCCCGCCTGCACCATGCGCTGACCGCCGCGGTGCTGACCGCGACGGGGGTCGGTGCCTGCGCCTGGGTGCTGGATCTGCAGCCCGCCGCGGAGGAGGAGCCCCCGCCGCGGTTCGCGCTGCCGCCGCGCTCGGCGCTGCTGATCGGCGCGATCGGGTTCTGCGCGGTGTTCGCGGAGGGCGCCAGCCTGGACTGGTCGGCGGTCTTCCTGCGCGACGAGCTGGGCACCTCGGCCGGTCTCGCCGCCGCCTGCACCACCGGCTTCACCCTCACCATGGCGATCGCCCGGATCGCCGGGGACCGGGTGGTGGACCGCTTCGGCGCGGTGCGCACGGTCCGCGTCAGCGGCATCGTCGCGGTGGCCGGCGGACTGCTGATCGTGCTGGCGGAGCACCCCGCGGCGGCGATGACCGGGTTCGCGCTGACGGGGCTCGGGATCGCGGTGGTGGTGCCGCTGTGCTTCGCCGCGGCGGGCCGCAGCGGCTCCAACCCGAGCCTGGCGATCGCCGGTGTCGCGACGATCACCTACACCTCGGGGCTCATCGCCCCCGGCGTCATCGGCCTGCTGGCCCAGGCGACCAGCCTGGTGGTGTCGTTCACGGTGGTCACCGTGCTCTCCTGCGGCGTCGCCTCGCTCGCGGGCGTGCTGCGCGCCGGGGACCGCCCGAAGGTCACACGTCCGGGTGCAGCAGTTCCCGAGCCGCGGCCCTGAAGGCGTCGCTCCAGGGCGCCGGGCGCAGCGTGGCGGCGTCGAGGCGCACCAGCACCCGGCTGCCCCGGGCGTAGGTGACCGTGCCGTCCGCCGAGCAGAAGCGGAAGCCGTAGGTGAGGCCGGTGGTGCCGAGCCGGTCCAGCCACAGATGGACGGCGTAGTCACCGGTGCGGGTGACCGGCGCCTCGTAGGTGATCCGCAGTTCCTTGACCGCGTTGCAGGCATCGCCCGCCGCCGCCCAGTCGCCCTCGAAGCGGATGCCGTTGTCCTGCCACAGCTCGGTCCAGGCCCGCTCGACCAGCAGCGGGTAGCGGGCGTTGTGCAGCAGGCCCAGCGCGTCCAGGTCGTCGAAGTGGACGGTCACGGGGATCAGCCGGCCGTACGTCAGGACGGGGGCGGGCGGGGCTTCGGCGGTCACGGGTGGTCTCCTGGGTGAGGGCCTTGCGGTGGAACGTTCAACCACTCCATCCTAAGCAGGCGCTCAGCACCCCCTGGGACCAGGGACAATGGTCGGCGCCCACTGCCCCACGACGAAAGCGACCCCCTCATGGATCTCGGCGTCCGCTGGAAACTGCACGGCGACGGACGCACCCCGGCTCCCGGTGCCGTCGTCCGCCCGGACGAACGGCTCTCCTGGCCCCGTACCGCGGGCCTCGGCGCACAGCACGTGGTCGCGATGTTCGGAGCGTCCTTCGTGGCGCCCGTGCTCATGGGTCTCGACCCCAACCTCGCGATCATGATGTCGGGCGTCGCGACCATGGTGTTCCTGCTGGCCACCCGCGGCCGGGTGCCGAGCTACCTCGGCTGCTCGCTGTCCTTCGTCGGGGTCGCCGCCGTCATCCGGGCCGACGGGGGCTCCAGCGCCACGGTGACCGGCGCCGTGCTGGTGGTCGGGGTCGCGCTGTTCCTCGCCGGCCTGGCCGTGCAGCGCTTCGGGGCACGGATCATCCACGCCGCGATGCCGCCGATCGTCACCGGCGCCGTCGTCATGCTGATCGGCTTCAACCTGGCCCCGGTGACGGCCACCACCTACTGGCCGCAGGACCAGTGGACGGCGCTGCTCGTGATGCTGTTCACCGGTCTGGCCGTGGTCTGCCTGCGCGGCTTCTGGTCCCGTGTCGCGATCTTCCTGGGACTGGTCTTCGGCTACGGGCTCTCCTGGGCCCTGGACCGGATCTTCGGGAAGATCCACTCGGTGGACGGCAGCGGCAAGGTCACCGACCACTGGCGCCTGGACCTCTCCGCGGTCGGCCAGGCCGACTGGATCGGACTGCCCTCGGTGCACGCCCCGTCCTTCGAGTGGTCGGCGATCCTGGTCGCGCTCCCGGTGGTCATCGCGCTGATCGCGGAGAACGCCGGCCACGTCAAGGCGGTCGGCGAGATGACCGGCGACCCGCTGGACGACAAGCTGGGCACCGCGATCTCCGCCGACGGCATCGGCTCGGTGCTGTCCACCGCGGCCGGCGGCCCGCCCACCACCACCTACTCCGAGAACATCGGCGTGATGGCCGCGACCCGCGTCTACTCCACGGCCGCCTACTGGGCCGCCGCCTGCTTCGCCCTGCTGTTCGGCCTGTGCCCCAAGTTCGGCGCGGTCGTGGCGGCGATCCCCGGCGGCGTGCTCGGCGGGATCACCGTCATCCTCTACGGCATGATCGGCCTGCTCGGTGCCCAGATCTGGATCAACGCCGGAGTGGACCTGCGCAATCCGCTGAACCTGGTGCCGGCCGCCGCGGGCATCATCATCGGCGTCGGCAACGTCTCCCTGGAGATCACCGACACCTTCTCGCTGAGCGGCATCGCGCTGGGCACCATCGTCGTCATCACCGGCTACCACGCGCTGCGCGCCTTCGCGCCCGCCCACCTCAAGCAGCAGCGCCCGCTGCTCGACGAGGGCACCAGCAGCTACGACGAGAGCGGCTCTCAGCGCGCCAGCTCATAGGCGTAGGACGGGGTGAAGGTGCCCGGCGCTCCCCGGCAGCCGTCGGACTCGCCGGGCAGCTTGACCCACAGGTAGGCGTCGATGCGCGGCTCGCCGGTGCTGAGCGTCGGGGCGCGGCCGAGCTTACGGCCCGCCGGGTCGCACCACTCGCCGTCCTGCGGGGCGCCCGCGCCGTTGCGGCTGGTGTCGATGACCGCGCCGAGGCTCGACGGGCCGCCGAGGGCGGCGAGCACCGCCCGGTTGTGGGCGATCTCGTCGGCGGTGCTGTGGAAGTTGGAGACGTTGCTGAAGATGCCGTCGGAGGAGGCGGTGGAGGCGGCACCGGCCTGCCGCAGCCAGCCGGCCTGCTTGGCCGGGGAGTTCCAGCCGGAGTGCCCGGCGTCGTAGTAGACCCGCGCCCGCGGATTGGCGCTCTTGATCACGCGTCCGGCGCGGGCCAGCGAGGCGAAGCGGTCGGCACGCCGGCCGGCGGAGAGGCACTCGGCCTGGGCGACCGAGTCGGGTTCGAGGATGACGATGACCTCACCGCTGCCGAGACCGGCGGCGAACTTGTCGATCCAGGCGTCGTAGGCGCCGAGGTCCGGTGCCCCGCCCTGGGAGTGGCCGCCGCAGTCGCGGTCGGGTATCGCGTACGGCACAAGCACCGGCACCCGGCCCTGGGCGGCGCCGCCCGCGGTGACCGAGCGGACCCGGGAGGTGACGGTGCCCGGAGAGTAGTCGGCGAACCAGACGGCCGCCGGCCGGCTGGCTATGCGCTCCTTGATGACGGGCTGCCGCGGGTCGCCGGGATGGGCCCGTACCCAGTCCAGGACCCGGGACTGCGGGTGCAGGTACAGCCGGGTGGAGGCGGGCGCGGAACGCGGCTTCGGCTCGGTCCTCTTCGGGCTCGGCCCGGGGCTCGCCGTCTTCTTCGGGGCCTTGGGCGAGGGCGAGGCGGACGGCGACGGGGAGGCCGACGGCCGGTGCGGGTGCGGGACCAGCAGCGGCGACGAGGTCACCTCGGGCCGGGCCTCGTCGGAACCCCGCTCCTCCCCCAGGGCGGACATCATCCCCGCCGTGGCGCCGACGGCGACCACGACGGAGGCCGCCACGGCCATCGTGCCGCGCCGGGCGGCGCGTCTGCGCTCGGCCTTCCGCGCGGCCAGGCGCTGCGCACGCGAGCCTGACACCGTACTGCTCCCCTCCCCCGCGGCGGGCGCGTTCCCCCGTTCCGGGGAAGCCCCCGGCCCGCCGCCACTGCCTCCACCCTAAAGGTGGGACTCTGCGCTCATGGCGCAACCCGAGCAAGTCCTCACCCCCGTGGACAGGGTCGTCTCCCGTATGCGCGCCCTGGACGCCGCCCTGCCCGAACGGGACGGGGTCGCCGTGTTCAACCGCGTCTACCTCGC
The DNA here is from genome assembly GCF_012034205.1 of Streptomyces composti. Classification (GTDB taxonomy): domain Bacteria; phylum Actinomycetota; class Actinomycetes; order Streptomycetales; family Streptomycetaceae; genus Streptomyces; species Streptomyces composti. The sequence continues at coordinate 242,244 of NZ_JAATEM010000002.1, read as the reverse complement.
CGTGACGGAGGAGGTGGACCGGCACATCGACGCGGGCCGGTTCGCCGACCCGCGAGCGGCGATCACCCTGGACGAGCTGTTCGCCCGCCGCTATCTGGACGCCGTCGCCCCGGCATCCGACGACCGGCGTCCGCCGGCCTGCTGGAGCCCGCTGCTGCAGTTCCGCCGCCATCCCGGCGTACGTCCCCTGCAGTTCGCGCTGGCGGGCATCAATGCGCACATCGGCCACGATCTGGCGCTGGCCGTGGTGGACAGCTGCCGTACGCTCGGCTGCGAACCCGTCCAGCTGGAGGACGAGTTCGACCAGGTGGGCGAGATGCTGGTGGCGCTGGAGGAGCGGATCCGCGAGGAGCTGATGCCCGGCCCGGACGTGCTGCAGCTCGCCGACCCGCTGACCCATCTGCTCGGCGCCTGGAGCCTGGAAAGGGCCCGGGACGCCGCATGGACGGCGGCCCGGGCCCTGTGGGCACTTCGGCATCTGCCGGACGTGGCCGAGGAATTCACGGTCCGGCTCGACAGGGCGGTCGGCTTCGCCGGCCGCATCCTGCTCACCCCGCTGCCGGACTGAGAGGTCCGGTCCGGTCCGGGCCCCGGGACTCAGTCCTCGGGGAGCTCCACCGGGGCGATCTCGTCGTAGAGGTCGCCCGGTCCGGGGTTGGACGGGTCGGTCTCGCCGCCGAAGTGGTGCATCACGCCCCAGACGGCGTTGAGTGCGGTCTGCACGGCGCCCTCGGCCCAGCCGGCCGTCCAGGAGATGTCGTCGCCGGCGAGGAAGATGCCCCGCTTGTCCTCGGGCAGCCGGTCCTGCATGAAGTGGGTGAACAGGCGCCGCTGGTAGCGGTAGTGCCCGGGCAGGTTGGCCTTGAACGCGCCCATGAAGTAGGGCTCGTTCTCCCAGGAGACGGTCACCGGGCTGCCGATGATGTGCTTGCGGATGTCGACCTTGGGGTAGATCTCGCCGAGCGACTTCAGCATGACCTCCATCCGCTCGTTCGCGGACAGCGGCAGCCACTTCAGGCTGTCGTCGCACCAGGTGTAGGACAGGCAGATCACGGCGGGCTTGTCCGGCCCGTTGTCCAGCAGATAGGTGCCGCGGGTCATGCGGTCGGTGAGCGTCATCGACATCACGTCCCGACCGGTCTCCTCGTCCTTGTCCAGCCAGAACGGCCGGTCCACCGGCACGAAGAGCTTCGAGGACTCCATGTAGTGGGTGCGCTCGATCGCGGTCCAGTGGTCGATCGGGAAGAGCGAGTCGTCGCAGTCGATCTTGGACAGCAGCATCCAGGACTGGGCGGTGAAGATGGCCGCCTTGTAGGTCCGGATGTCGCCGTCGGCGTCGGTCACGGTGATCCGGTTGCCGGCGGTGCGGTGCAGCCGGGTCACGGCCGGGCGGGGCTTGCCGTCCACGTGCAGCGACTTCAGCGAGGTGCCGTACGGCCAGTGGACGATCTTCTCCGGCTCGCGCTCCCACAGGCGCAGCGGCAGCTGCTGGGAGCCGCCGACGATGCCCCGGTGGTGGTCGTCGGCCTCGGTGTAGACGACGCGCAGGATCTCCAGGATGGAGTTGGGGAAGTCGGTGTCCCAGCCGCCGGTGCCGAAGCCGACCTGGCCGAAGATCTCGCGGTGCCGGAAGGACTTGAAGGCCTCGGAGTCGCAGAGGAAGCCGTAGAAGGTCTGGTTGTCGAGCTTCTCCACCAGGCGGGACCAGATCTCCCGGATGCGCTTGACGTCGCGCTCGCGGATGGCCCGGTTCATGTCGGAGAAGTCCGCGCCTTCCTCCAGGCACTTGTTCCACGCCTCGGCGACGTCCCGGTAGACCTGCGGCAGGTCGTCGATGGTCTCGGCGTAGTGGGTCTCGCCCTTGAGGTCGACCACGGTCGACGGGGTCGCGTCGGCCAGCGGGTTGGGGAACGGACGGGTCTCGAGCCCCACCAGGTCGATGTAGTGCTGCAGGGCGGTGGAGGACGGCGGGAAGCGCATCGCGCCCATCTCGGCGGTCAGCTCCGGGTCGCAGCCGTCGAAGCCGACGGTGCGCAGCCGGCCGCCGATCTGGTCGGCCTCGTAGACGACGGGCTTGAGGCCCATCTTCATCAGCTCGTACGCCGCGACGATGCCGGACAGACCGCCGCCGATGACGGCGACCTCGGTACCGTGCTCGGTCGCGGGTATCTGCCCGAGACCGGCCGGGTGGGCGAGGTAGTCGTCGTAGGCGTAGGGGAAGTCCGGGCCGAACATGGTGATCGGCGGCTGCTGCTCGCCGGTGTGCTCGACGGCGTTGGGCACCGTGGACGTCATGGGGTACGGACTCCTTGCAGGTGACGTTCGAGAAGTTCGAGACGAGGGGGGGAGGTTCAGGCGAGGGACCCGTACAGACCGGGGCGGCGGTCCTTCAGATACGGGTTCTGCTCGCGGGAGGCGGCGAGCAGGACGGGGTCGGCGTCGGCGAGGAGGAGTTCCTCCGTGCGGCCGGCCCGGGCGCGGGCGACGCCGTCGGGCCCGGCGAGGACGGACAGGCCCACGAACTCGAACTCGCCCTCGGGGCCGACCCGGTTGACGTAGGCGACGTACATCTGGTTCTCGAAGGCCCGCACCGGCACCACCGACTCCGCGACGAACTGGAAGGGGTGCATCTGGGCGGTGGGCACCAGCAGCAGGTCGGTCCCGGCGAGGGCGTGGGCCCGGACGTTCTCCGGGAACTCCACGTCGTAGCAGATCAGCAGACCGACGGTGAGGCCGTTCAGCCCGGCCTGGACGACCTGCTGCTCGCCCGGGGTGAAGTGGTCGCGCTCGAAGCAGCCGAACAGGTGCGTCTTGCGGTAGTTCGCCAGCCGGGTGCCGTCGGCGGAGATCAGCTGCACGGAGTTGAAGACGGCCTCGCCGTCCCGCTCGGGGTAGGCGTAGGCGATCGCCAGCCGGTTCCGGGCCGCGATCCCGGCGACCGCGTCGGCGGCGTCGCCGTCGGCGGGCTCGGCGAGGCGGGCGATGTCGTCGCCGATGGCGTAACCGGTGAGGAACATCTCGGAGGTCACCAGCAGCCCGGCGCCCGCCGCCGCGGCACGGTCCGCGGCCTCGCCGAGGACCTTGAGGTTCTCGGCGACGGCTCCGGGACGTCCGGAGCTCTGGAGCAGGGCGGTGCGCATGGGTCGTCCTCACCGGTACGCGGGGGTTTGCGGGGTCACCAAAGAAGGTACGGTCGGCCGGCTCGGCCGGACAAGGAGAAGCCGTTGCGCGCCGGTGAGCAGATCGTTGCGTGCACCACGGGGTTCGCGTCGATTCGTTGCGCGGTGCGGACAGAGGGGTCGCGGGGGCCGGCCGGCGGCTCCTTCGCAGGTCGCGGGCGGGGACCGGCCGGCCTCCGCGAGATCGGCGAGCAGGACGCGCAGGACGGTGAGTCATCCGGTTGCCGTCCGGTATCACCTGCCTGCCGGTGGGAATCGGCGGCCCCGCCACGGGACGCGCCGCCCGGACCGCGATGGCCTCACCAGCACGAGCAGCACCGCCGTCAGCAGATACGGCAGGGCGAAGACGGTGAAGGCCGTGCCGTGGTCGCCGTGCGCGGCGACCAGCGCGTATCCGCCGAACACCGTGATCGTGGCGACCTCGGTGCCCAGCCCCGCGACCGAGGTGAGGGTGGCCCGCCCGCTGTCCTCGATGCGCCGCTGCAGCCGCACGTCGGCCAGCACGGTCGCCGCCTGGAAACCGCCGAAGGCGACGGCGACGAGCAGCAGTCCGGCCGGGCTGCCGGCCGCCGCACCGGCCGCCAGGGCGAGTCCCGCTCCGGCCAGCAGCGCCGCGAGGCCGCGGACGCCCAGGCCCTCACCCCGCTCCGCCAGCAGGCTTCCCGCGGTGGCACCGGTCCAGATCAGCAGCAGCAGGTAGGGCACGGCCGCGTCGGCGACCCCCGTCTCCCGCACCAGCAGCGGCGTGTACTCGTCCAGGGCGCCCCACACCGCGCCCACGGCCGGGACGAGCAGCAGCGCACCGCGCACCGAGCGGTCGGCGCGGGCCTGTGCGAGTCCGGCACGGAGGGGCGCCGTCCAGCCCTCCCGGCCGGCCTCCGGAGTGCGGTGCTCGGGGAAGCGGGCCGCCACGGCCGCGGTGGCCAGGCACACCAGCACACTGGCGGCACCCACCGCGGTGTGTCCTCCCAGGGCGAGGACCGGCCCCGCCAGTCCCATCGCCGCCATCACCGCGACCAGCCCGGCCGCGCGGGCCCGGCCCATCACCCGGGCGTAGCGGTCGGCGGCGCCGAGGTGCTCCAGCTCGTCGTAGACCAGCGCCTCCAGGGCGCCGGAGGCCAGGGCCCCGCCGGTGCCCCACAGCACGAAGCCCAGCGCGAAGGCGCCGTAGGACGGCCAGAGCACCCACAGGGCGAAGCCGGCGGCGGTGAGCAGCGGACCGAGCCACAGCAGCAGCCGGCGCGAGACCGCGTCGGCCCAGGCACCGGAGGGCACTTCGAGCAGCACGGTGGTCAGCGACCACAGGGCGAACAGCGAGGAGATCTGCCAGACGGCGAGCCCGGTGTCGCTGAACAGCAGCACGTACACCGGGTAGAGCAGGACGAAGTCTTCGAGGAACGCGTAGCCGTACAGCGTGCCGGTCAGCCGCCGGACGCGGAGATCGGGCACGCGCGCGGGCGTGAAAGTCATGAGGCCTTCCCGAGGGGGCGGTTCGGTCACCGGACGCTTCTTGGCGCACGGCGGCCGTGGCGGCCCTCGGGAGGCGGGGCGGTGGGATCAATGTCGCCGGATCATGTCACCGATGGTAGACGCCGGCGGCGCCCGGCGGGAGGGCTCGAGGGCCGCGCGGTGACGGCCCCGGCGGCAGCAGCACGTTCCCGCTGTGCCTGAGCCGCTGCCAGGGCGGCCGGTGTCCGTCGATCGCGGTGAGGCAGCGGTGCCGGTGCGGCAGGGGCGCCCGGGTCCGCCGCGGGCCGGCTCCTCCGGTGGGCGGCGGTCGTGCGGCCAGGGGTCCCGGCGCATCAGGACGCCTCGGCCGCCGGCGGATCGGGGGATTCGGGGGCGCTGGGGTCCGCGGAAGGAGCCGAGGTGCCGGGCGCCGCCGTGTCGTCCGGCGGGGCGGACGGCGGCGTGGGGGCCTCGGGCTCGGGGGCGGGTGGCTCGGGTGCCGGAGGGTCCGGCGCGGATGGAGCGGGCGGGTCGTCACCGGGGTCCGGGGCCGCCGGGGGTTCGGGGCCGGTGGACGGGGCGCCGGGTGCCGGTGCGGCGGGAGCGGACGGTCCGCCGGCCGGCGCAGCATCCTCCGGCGACGGCGACGGCGCCGCCGGGGCGGCGGGCAGCGGGGTCCCGGCGGAGCCGGACGGCGCCGGGAGCGCGGCTCCTGCTGCGCCGGACGGTGCCAGGAGCAGCGGCAGGGCGGCGCCGGCCGGGAGGGTGAGCGGTGCGGGTGGCATCCCGGCAGCGGAGTCGGCGCCGGGGCCCTGCCGCAGGCCCGGCACCAGCTCCTCACCGGGCGGCCAGGGGGCCGCGCCGGAGCTGTCCCGGCCCGGTGCGTCGGCGCCGGTCTCGGGCAGGGGCGGAAGCATCGCGCCGGGGGCGAACGGCGTCGCGCCCAGCACGCTGAGTCCCAGCACCGCCAGGTACGCGGCGGCGAGGCCGGCGAGCCCGTATCCGCCGCGGCGGACGATCCGTGCCCGGCGGCCGGAGGAGTCGACGAACACGGGAGTGCCGGCATCGGCCTGCGCTCGCGCCCGTACCTCCGCCTTGCCAACACACCCTGAGTGTCCGGAATGCACGGTTTGCGGCATGTGGTCAGGCTACGACTGGCACGGTCCCGCGGGAACTCCCCCTGGAGAACTCGCCGCGCCCCGCCGTCACCGGTGGCGGCCGGGTGTGCGACCGCGCCCTGCCCCCACCGGCACGGTCGCTCAAGGGCCTGGAAGGGGCCTCGGCTCAGGTCGGAGAGCCGGAGGAGAACCGGCGCAGCAGCGGCGAGAGCACCAGAACGGACTTGGTCCGCTCCACGAACGGCTCCCCCGCGATGCGCTCCAGGACCCGCTCGAAGTGCCGCATGTCGGAGGCGAAGACCTGGGCGATGGCGTCCGCGTCCCCCGTGACGGTGGACGCGGCCACCACCTCCTGGTAGCGCTCCAGGCCCCGCTGGATGGTCTCCGGCGAGGTGTTGCTGCGGCAGTAGATCTCGACGAATCCCTCGGTCTCCCAGCCGAGGGCGGCCGGGTCCACACGGACGGTGAAGCCGGTGATGGCCCCGGTGGCCCGCAGCCGGTCCACGCGCCGCTTGACGGCGGGCGCGGACAGACCGACGAGCTGGCCGATGTCCGCGTAGGAACGGCGGGCGTCCTCGGCAAGGGCGTGCACGATGCGTTCGTCGAGATCGTTCAGCACTGTGGGACGTTCACTTCTCAAGCGTTGCGAGCCGGGAACGGCGGTAGCCGTACGAGAAGTAGAACACGAGACCGGCGGTCATCCAGAATGCGAAGACGACCCAGGTCACGGCGTCGAGGCTGAACATGTTGTAGGCGCAGAAGCCGAAGCCCAGCACCGGCAGCAGCGGACCGAACGGCACCCGGAACGTGCGCTCCAGCTCCGGGCGCTTGTAGCGCAGCACCACCACGGCGACGTTGACCAGCGCGAAGGCGAAGAGCGTGCCGATGCTGGTGGCGTCGACCAGCTTGCCGAGCGGGATCAGCGCGGCGAGGACACCGCAGAACAGGGACACGATCACCGTGTTGAGACGGGGCGCGCCGGTGGTGTGGTGCACCTTGCCCAGCGCACGGGGCATCAGGCCGTCGCGGGACATCGCGAAGAGGATGCGGGTCTGGCCGTAGAGCACGGTGAGCACCACGCTCGCGATCGAGATCACCGCGCCGAGGGCGAGCAGCGTGCCCCAGAAGCTCTGGCCGCTGACGTCGTGCATGATCGCGGCGAGCGAGGCGTTCGAACCCTCGAACTTCGTCCAGTGCCAGGCGCCCACGGCGACGGCCGCGACCAGGACGTACAGCGCGGTCACGATGATCAGCGAGAGCATGATCGCCCGCGGCAGGTCCTTCTTCGGGTCCTTCGCCTCCTCACCGGCGGTGGAGGCGGCGTCGAAACCGATGTACGAGAAGAACAGGGTGGCGCCGGCGGCGCTCACACCGGCCATGCCGAGCGGCATGAAGTCGGCGTAGTTGCCGGACTTGAAGCCCATGAAGCCGACCGCGCAGAACAGCACCAGAGCGGCTATCTTCACCGCGACCATGATGGTGTTGGCGCGGGCCGACTCCCGGACCCCGCCGAGCAGGAACACCATCGCCAGCAGCACCACGATCAGCGCGGGCAGGTTGACGATGCCGCCCTCGCCGGGCGCGGAGGACAGCACGGTGGGGACGGTGACGCCGATGGTGCCGTCCAGCAGCTCGTTGAGGTACTCGCCCCAGCCGACGGCGACCGCGGCCACCGAGACGCCGTACTCCAGCACCAGGCACCAGCCGCAGACCCAGGCGACCAGCTCGCCCATCGTTGCGTACGCATACGAGTACGAGGAGCCCGCGACCGGGATGCTGCCCGCCAGCTCCGCGTAGGACAGCGCCGAGAACAGGGCCGTCAGCCCGGCGATGACGAACGACAGGGTGACGGCGGGACCGGCCTCCGGCACGGCGTCACCGAGCACGACGAAGATGCCGGTGCCGAGGGTGGCACCGATGCTGATCATGGTGAGCTGCCACAGCCCGAGGGAGCGGCGCAGGCTGCCGCCCTCGCCCTGGCCGCCTTCCGCCACCAGGCGTTCCACGGGCTTGCGACGCATCAGGCGCGCACCGATACCCGAGGGCGGTGGGGCGGTGGCACTGCTGCTCTGTGAAGGTGCGCCTTGATCGAGCACGCGCTGACTCCTTGTCACTTCAGGATCTGCGCGGCCGGGACCGACGGAGCCCGCGACAGCGGGAACCCGTCGAGCGGGGTCCCCGCCACACACGTACAGCGCGTAACCCTATGAGCTAGGACGTTGCTCCTGAAATGCAGCAACCTTGCGAGCCCTCGCAAGATCATTGCGTTCCTCGGGGAAGGCCGGAATTTCGTTGCACGGGAGCTTTCGACCCTTGCACACGAACCCCGGACCAGGGCTTTCGCGCCTCCTGTGCCGGAGCCCCCGGCCTCCCCGCGCATGCGGGGGTGCCGAGGGCCCCGGAAGGAAGCGGAACCGATCAGTTCCAGCTGGCGTGCAGCGGCTTGCCTTCGGCGTAGCCGGCGGCGCTCTGGATGCCGACGACCGCCTTCTCGGCGAACTCCTCCAGGGTCGCGGCACCCGCGTAGGTGCAGGAGGAGCGGACACCCGCGATGATCGAGTCGATCAGGTCCTCCACACCCGGACGCTCCGGGTCGAGGAACATCCGGGAGGTGGAGATGCCCTCCTCGAACAGCGCCTTGCGGGCACGGTCGTAGGCCGACTCGTCCGAGGTGCGGTTGCGCACGGCGCGCGCGGAGGCCATGCCGAAGGACTCCTTGTACGGACGGCCGTCGGCGTCGTGCTGCAGGTCGCCCGGGGACTCGTAGGTCCCGGCGAACCAGGAGCCGATCATCACGTTGGACGCGCCGGCCGCGAGCGCCATCGCCACATCGCGCGGGTGCCGGACGCCGCCGTCGGCCCACACGTGCTTGCCGTACTTCTTCGCCTCGGCGGCGCACTCGAGGACCGCGGAGAACTGGGGCCGGCCGACGCCGGTCATCATGCGGGTGGTGCACATGGCGCCGGGGCCCACACCGACCTTGACGATGTCCGCGCCCGCCTCGATCAGGTCGCGCACGCCCGCCGCGGCGACCACGTTGCCGGCCACGACCGGCACCTGCGGGTCGAGGTCGCGGACCAGCTTGAGCGCGTTGATCATCGTCTCCTGGTGGCCGTGCGCGGTGTCGATGACGAGCGTGTCGACGCCCGCTTCCAGCAGCTGCCTGGCCTTGCCCGCAACGTCGCCGTTGATCCCGACGGCGGCGGCGACCCGGAGCCGGCCCTGCGCGTCGGTGGCCGGAGTGTACAGGGTGGCGCGCAGGGCGCCCTTGCGGGTCAGGATGCCCGCCAGACGGCCACCGGCGTCCACGGCGGGGGCGTAGCGCCGGTTGGCGCCGTCGAGGGTGTTGAACGCCTCGCGCGGGTCCATGCCGGCGTCGATGAGCAGCAGGTCGCGGGACATGACCTCGCTGAGCTGCGTGAAACGGTCCACGCCGGTCAGGTCCCGGTCGGTGACCACGCCGACCGGGCGGTGGTCGTCGTCCACCACCACGCCGGCGTTGTGCGCGCGCTTGGGCAGCAGGGCGAGGGCGTCGGCGACGGTCTGGTGCGGGGCCAGCACGATCGGCGTGTCGAGCACCAGATGGCGGCTCTTGACCCAGGCCACCACCTCGGTGACGACCTCGATCGGGATGTCCTGCGGGATGACCACCAGGCCGCCGCGCCGGGCCACCGTCTCGGCCATGCGGCGGCCGGCGATGGCGGTCATGTTGGCGACCACGAGCGGGATGGTGGTGCCCGTGCCGTCCGGGGACCTGAGGTCCACGCCCTGCCGGGAACCGACCGCGGAGCGGTTCGGCACCATGAAGACGTCGTCGTACGTCAGGTCGTACGGGGGCTGGATGTCATTGAGGAAACGCACGTGCTGCACATCCCAGTCGATCAGAGGCGGCCCCCGGGCAGGTCAGCCAGGGGGAGGAAAAGAGCACGTACTTCATTCTCCCACGTGGCGGCCCCCGGAAGCCCCGGGCGAAACATCCGAGCAGGCTAGGGGGTGCTTGGAGAAAGCTCCAGAAGGCCGACGGCTCGGGTGGCTCAGCCGGGGCCCAGGGTGACGAAGAGGCCGGCGGTGCGGTCGGTGGCCTCGGCGAAGACCTCCTCGGCCACCTGCCACTCGTCGGGGTGCGCCCGGGCGTACTCCCGCCAGCCGCGCACCACGAGCAGCAGGCCCCGCTCCAGCGCCCCGGCCGGCCACACCGTGCGGTCGGACAGGGAGTCGGCGAGGGCGTCCCAGTTGCGCCCGAACCAGTCGGGCAGGCGGAGCGTCTCGGCGCAGCGGTCCATCAGCCCCGCCTTGTCCGTCACCCCTTCGAGGTCGAGGGTGACGACGGTCCGCCCCGCCGGGTCCTGAGTCACGCCCTGCCCCTCTCCGCCTGCCGGTGCCGCATGCGCGTCGTCAGATCCCGTCCGGGTCGGCCCGGTTCAGCGCCGGCTTGGGCGGCGCACCGGTGGTCATCAGGTAGTCGGCGGCCGAGGTGTCCGTCACCAGGCTGGTGACCAGCCCGGAACGCAGCACCGCGTCGATCGCGGGACCCTTGCGCTGGCCCCCCGCGATGGCCACCACCTCCGGGATGCGGCGGAGCTGGTCGGCCCTGACCGTGATGCACCGCTCCTGCAGGTCCCGGCCGACCCGGCGCCCCTCCGCGTCGAAGAGGTGCGCGGACATCTCGGCGGCGACCCCGAGGGAGGCGTAGTGGGCCCGCTCCTCGTCGCTGAGCATGTCGTGCACCGTGGAGATGCCCGGCTCCCAGGACCCGATGGAGACACAGGCGACGGTGACCTTGTCGAAGTACTCGAAGGCCCGCGCGATCCCGGTCTGGTTGCGCAGCGCCGCCGCGGTGGCCGCGTCCGGCAGCAGCATCGGCGCGTAGATGGGGTGCGCGTCACCGCCCGAGACCTGCGCCGCGCGCCGCACCGCCTCCACCGAGCCGCGCTCGGCGGTCCCGGCGTCGTACACACCGGTCAGCTGCACCACCGTGCAGGGCGGCAGCCGGTCCAGGGCCGCCGCCATGTGGATGGTGGACCGGCCCCAGGCCAGCCCCAGCACATCCCCTTCGTCGACCAGCTCGCCGAGCAGGTCGGCGGCCACCTCTCCCAGGTTCTCGGGGTCGGGTGTCTCCTCGGCCTCGGCCGGGGACTCGACCACGACGGCGTGCCTGAGGCCGTAGCGGGCGCGGAGCGCGTCGGAGCGCTCGGCGTCCAGTTCGGCCGGCACACGGATCTCGATCCGTACGAGATCCCGTTCGAGGGCGGTCTCCAGGACCCGGGCCACCTTGAACCGGCTGACGCCGAACTCCTCGGCGATCTGGATCTTGGACTTGCCCTCGAGGTAGAAGCGGCGGGCCATGGCCGCCGCCTGCACCAGCTCAGCGGGTCCCATCCGCATGGCTGACCGGCCCGCCGACATACCCGACACGGCGATCTCCTCACTGCTGTTCACACTCTGGATTCGCCGTTCATCCTTGCAGATCCGGCGCGCTTGATCAGCCCTGCTGGGAGCCGTTCACATTCCCGACGCTCAGTGGCCGCATGCCCAGGACGCTTTCGCGGTCGCCGCCTCGGCCTGGTTGCGCAGTGCACGTACCGCCTCGGCCGGGTCCGAGGCGCCGTACACGGCGCTGCCCGCGACGAAGACATCGGCGCCGGCGTCGGCGCACTGCTCGATGGTGGACGCCGACACACCGCCGTCGACCTGGAGCCACAGCTCCAGCCCGTGCTTGTTGATCAACTCGCGGGTGCGGCGAATCTTGGGAAGCATGATGTCGAGGAAGGCCTGTCCCCCGAAGCCCGGCTCGACGGTCATGACCAGCAGCATGTCGAGCTCGGGGAGCAGGTCCTCGTACGGCTCGACGGGTGTGGCCGGCTTCAGCGCCATGGAGGCGCGGGCGCCCTTCGCCCTGATCTCCCTGGCGAGCCGGACCGGCGCGGCGGCGGCCTCGGCATGGAAGGTGACGGACCCGGCCCCCGCCTCCACGTACTGGGGCGCCCAGCGATCCGGGGCCTCGATCATCAGATGACAGTCCAGCGGAGTGTCCGTCGCCCGGGCGAGCGACTCCACGACCGGTACGCCGAGGGTGAGGTTGGGGACGAAATGGTTGTCCATGACGTCGACGTGGAGCCAGTCGGCCCCTCGCACCGCCTCCGCCTCGGCGGCGAGGTTGGCGAAGTCGGCGGACAGGATGCTGGGGTTGATCTGCACGGGCATGCCTCAAGCCTGCCATGCGCCCGGCCCCTCGCGTGCGGGGGTCCCGGGCGGGGCCCGTGGGGCGTCGGCCCGGGCGTGCGTCCTCCGGGGCCGGCCGGGGTGCGTCGCGCCCTCCCCCGCGCCCCGCACCCGGCGTTGCCGCGGAGGTGGCGATGACAGCGGGCCGGGGTGCCGGCCACCTGGTGTGCGGGCGGCGGGCGAAGTGGCTGGTGCTGGGTTTCTGGGTGGTGGTGCTGTTCCTGATGGCGCCGTTCGCCCAGAAGCTGACCGGCGCGCAGGACAACGACGCGGCCTCCTGGCTGCCCGGTTCGGCCGAGTCGACGCAGGTGCTGGAGATCTCCGAGGACTTCCGGCCCGAGCAGACCCCCGCGATCGTGATCTACGCGCGGGAGGACGGGCTGACCGCGGCGGACCGGGAGCGGATCGCCGAGGACGTGGCGCGGCTGAAGGAGCTGCGCGCGCACGGGATCATCGGCGACCAGACGCGCGGCCCGCTGTTCGACCGGCAGACCGGTCCGCGGGCGGCGCAGGTCTTCGTGCCGATCACCATGGACGAGAAGGGATGGGAGCGGATCGCGCCCGCCGTCGGCTCCGTCCGCGAGGAGGTGGGCTCGAGCACCGGAGGTCTCGCCGTCCACGTCACGGGCCCGGCCGGCACCTCCGCGGACTTCTCCGAGGCCTTCGAGGGCATCGACTCCACCCTGCTGTTCGCGGCGATGGGTGTCGTCGTCGTCATGCTGCTCATCACCTACCGCAGCCCCACCCTGCTGCTGGTGCCGCTGGTGTCGGTGATCTCCGCGCTGTTCACGGCGCAGGCGCTGATCTACTTCCTGGCGGAGTACGGGGGCCTGACGGTCAACGGGCAGAGCGCCGGCATCCTCACCGTGCTGGTGTTCGGCGCCGGCACCGACTACGGGCTGCTGCTGGTCGCCCGCTACCGGGAGGAGCTGCGCCGCCACGTGGACCGGCACGAGGCGATGGCGCTGGCGCTGCACCGGGCGGGTCCGGCGGTGATCGCCTCCGGCGCCACCGTGGTGCTGAGCATGCTGGTGCTGCTGGCTGCGGAGATGAACTCCACGAGCGGCCTGGGGCCGGTCGCCGCGATCGGGGTGGCCGTCGCCCTGCTGGCGATGCTGTCACTGTTCCCGGCGCTGCTGGTGATCTTCGGCCGGTGGATGTTCTGGCCGGTGATCCCGCACCACGGCGACCCGGACCCGACCGAGCGGGGCATGTGGTCCCGGATGGGCCGCCGCATCGCCCGGCGCCCGCGCACGACGTGGGCCGTCACCGCGCTGGTGCTGGCGGTCTGCTCGCTGGGCCTGGTGCAGCTGCGCGCGGAAGGCATCAGCAACGCCGACTCCTTCACCGACACCCCGGACTCGATCACCGGTCAGCGGGTCTCCGCCCGCTACTTCCCGGCCGGCAGCGGTGATCCGCTGGTGATCGTCAGCAACCGGGCCCAGGCCGAGCAGGTGGGCCGCGCGGTGGCCGCGACGGAGGGCGTCGTGCCGCAGTCGCTGGGGCTGCCGCCGGGCGCGAAACCCTCCTTCGAGGGCAAGGTGCTGTTCGAGGCGACCATGACCGCGCCGTCGGACAGCGAGGCGGCGAAGCAGACGGTCGAACGGGTCCGGGGCGCCGTGCACGCGGTGCCGGGCGCCGACGCCAAGGTGGGCGGCGGCACGGCGGCGCTGCTCGACATGGAGGCCGCGACCACCCGCGACAACGTCGTGATCATCCCGCTGGTGCTGGTGGTCGTGCTGCTGATCCTGTGCAGCCTGCTGCGCGCGCTGATCGCTCCGCTGCTGCTGATCGCGACGGTGATCCTGTCGTTCGCGGCGGCGCTCGGCCTGAGCGCGCTGGCCTTCCGGCACGTGTTCGACTACGCGGGCGAGTCGACCGACTTCCCGCTGTTCGTCTTCGTGTTCCTGGTGGCCCTCGGCATCGACTACAACATCTTCCTGACCACCCGCATCCGCGAGGAGGCCGCCCGGCAGGGCACCCGGCAGGGCGTGGTGACGGGTCTGGCCACGACCGGCGCGGTCATCACCTCGGCGGGCCTGGTCCTCGCGGGCACCTTCGCGGCGCTCGGCACCCTGCCCATGGTGGCCTTCGCCGAGATCGGCTTCGCGGTCGCCCTGGGCGTGCTGCTCGACACCTTCGTCGTGCGCTCGGTGCTGGTCACCTCGCTCTTCCTGGACGTCGGCCCGAAGGTGTGGTGGCCCCACCGCCTGTCCCGTGAGGACGCCGGCGGCGAGGCGCATCCGTCCCGGGTGGACTCCGGGGGCGGGTGAGCGCGGGGCGCCGGCGGCCGGGCGGGCCCGCCGCCTCCCTTCAATCCGGGGCGGCGTCAGCCCGTGCGGCGGATCAGCGCCAGGTACATCGCGTCGGTGCCGTGCAGATGCGGCCACAGCTGGACGTCGGGGCCCTCACCGAGGTCCGGGACGCCCGGCAGCAGCGGACGGGCGTCGATCAGCTCGGTCTCCGGGAACTGCTTGAGCAGGTCGGAGACGACCGCGCGGGTCTCGGCGAGGTGGGGCGAGCAGGTGGCGTAGCCGACCACGCCTCCGGTGCGCACCGACTCCAGCGCGGTGCGCAGCAGTCCCCGCTGGAGCGGCGCGAAGCCGTCCAGGTCCTCCGGGCGGCGCCGCCAGCGAGCCTCCGGGCGGCGGCGCAGCGCGCCGAGGCCGGTGCAGGGCACGTCGACGAGCACCCGGTCGAAGCTGCCGGGCCGCCAGGCCGGGCGGGTCGCGTCGGCGGCGACGACCTGGTAGGGCCCGGGGTTGCCGGACAGCGCGCGGGCGACCAGCCCTGCCCGGTGCGGCTGCTTCTCCGAGGCGAGCAGGACCGCGCCCCGCTCGGCGGCGAGCGCCCCGAGCAGCGCGGCCTTGCCGCCGGGTCCGGCACAGCCGTCCAGCCACAGCCGGTCGCGCCCCTCCACCGGGGCACCGGCCAGCGCGAGCGCGACGAGCTGGCTGCCCTCGTCCTGCACCCCGGCCCGGCCCTCGGCCACGGCGGGCACGGCGCCGGGCTCCCCGCCCTCGGTCAGCCGCACCGCGTACGGGGACCAGCGGCCCGGCCGGGCGGCCTCCTCGGCGAGCAGTTCCCCTGTGGTGGCGCGTCCGGGCCGGGCGACCAGGGTCACCTCCGGCCGTTCGTTGTCGGCGCGCAGCAGTTCCTCGATGCCGTCGCGCCCGCCGCCGAGGGAGTCCCAGAGCGCGGAGACCACCCAGCGCGGGTGGGAGTGGACGACGGCGAGATGGTCCTCCGGGTCCTCCTCGTAGGGCGGTGCGACCTTCTCCAGCCAGCCGTCGAGATCGTGCCGGGCGACCTTGCGCAGCACCGCGTTGACGAACTTGGCCCGGCCGTCGCCGAGCACCACCCGGGCCAGCTCCACGGTGGCCGACACGGCGGCATGGGCGGGGATGCGCGTGCCGAGCAGCTGGTGCGCGCCCAGGCTCAGCACGTCGAGCACCGGCGGGTCGACCTCGCGCAGCGGGCGGTCCACGCACTCCGCGACGACCGCGTCGTAGGTGCCCTGCCGGCGCAGCGTCCCGTACACCAGCTCGGTGGCCAGGGCGGCGTCCCGCCCGTCGAAGTCGCCCTTCTCACGCGCCTTGCGCAGCAGGGGCGGCAGCACGAGGTTGGCGTAGGCGTCCCGCTCGTCCACGGCCCGCAGGGCCTCGAAGGCGAGGATGCGGACGGGGTCCTTCTTGGGCCGGCGGTAGGGCTTGGCGGGCCTGCGGGGCCGACGGGGCTGGTCGCTCACGAAAGGTGCTCCGGATGTGGGTCTGAAGTGCGCACTCCAGCCTACGGTGCCGGCGTCCCGCGGACCGCCGCGGCCTCAGCCGCCGACGCGCTCGCCGGGGGCGATGCGCACGCCGCGCGCCCAGTCCGCCGCCCGCATCGGCTTCTTGCCCTGCGCCTGCACCCAGAGCAGCTCCACGGCGTGCGAACCGGTGCCCACGTACACGTCGTTCTTGCCTGCGGAGATCTCGCCGGGGGCGAGGTCGGTGCGGTCCGGCGCGGGGCGCACCTGGATGAGCTTGAGCCGCTCGCCGCGGAAAGTCGTCCAGGCGCCGGGGGCCGGCGTGCAGCCGCGCACCACCCGGTCGACCCGCAGCGCCGGGGCGTTCCAGTCGACGTGGGCGTCCTCGACGGTGACCTTGGGGGCGTGGCTGACGCCCTCGGCGGGCTGGGGTACCGCCTTCAGGGTGCCGTCCTCGATGCCGTCCATGGTCGCGGCGAGCAGCCCGGCGCCGGCGAAGGCGAGCCGGGTGAGCAGGTCGCCGCTGGTGTCGGTGGGGCGGATCTCCTCGGTGACGGTGCCGTACACCGGTCCGGAGTCGAGACCCTCCTCGATCAGGAAGGTGGTGGCGCCGGTGATCTCGTCGCCCGCCATCAGGGCGTGCTGCACGGGTGCCGCGCCGCGCCAGGCGGGCAGCAGGGAGAAGTGCAGATTGACCCAGCCGTGGGTGGGGATGTCGAGCGCCTCCCTGGGCAGCAGGGCGCCGTAGGCGACGACGGGGCAGCAGTCGGGCCCGATCTCCTTCAGCCGCTCCAGGAACTCCGGGTCGCGCGGCCTGACCGGCTTCAGCACCTCGATGCCGGCCTCCTGGGCGCGCTCGGCGACGGGAGAGGCGACCAGCCTCCGTCCGCGGCCCGCCGGGGCGTCGGGCCGGGTGACGACGGCGGCCACCTCGTGCCGTTCGGAGGCGAGCAGGGCGTCCAGTGCGGGAACGGCGACCTCGGGGGTACCGGCGAAGACGAGCTTCATGGGCTGGGCAGGGCCTCTCGGGCGGGGTCGGTGGGCGACGCACAAGTCTATGGGGCGAGCGGGCGCGAACCGCACCGACACCGTCCCCCGACGTGCCTGTGGACGGGCGTACGGCGACCGGGAGATGCGCCCGGGGCCGGGTGGCGCGGCCGGCGGCGGGGGCAGCGCCCGCATATGCCGCCACGCCCCCACCCCGTGACCCGGGGCGCCGAAACGCGTTGGTCAAGAAAGAGTTGACCACATCGAGCCCCTCGGGGCTCATCCCTTTCAACGCCGGTTCGAGAGGCTTGTTCATGGCCGACCACGCAACCCACGACGCCCAGGCTCGGGCCAGCCTGCACTTGCTGGTGCGGGACATCGAGCGGGTCCGCCGGCAGGTGGACGCACTGCGCACGCTCACCGCCCAGCTGGGCAATGTCTACCGCCCGCGCCGCTCCGGCCCCTCCACGGGCTTCGTCGTCTACGGACGCGCGCCCGCCCCGACCGTCCGCCTCGCCCAGGAACTCAGGGACAGCGTCGAGACGCTGGTCACCGCGGCCGTGGACTTCGACCGCTCGCTCGGCTTCTCGTGGGACGCGGTGGGTTCCGCACTCGGCGTCACCAAGCAGGCCGTGCACCGCCGTTACGGCTCCCGCCGCACCGCGGCCCGCACCGCCGCCGCCCCGGAGGCCGACCGCACCCCGGAACCGTCGGCCTCCCGCACGGTCAACGTCGGCGCCGGTGTGTCCACCGTGCCGACGGTCCCCGCCGCCCGCTCCATGCCCACCCAGCCGACCGCGGGCAGCCCCGCCCTGCGCGACGACTCACGCCCCTCCGCCTTCCCCACCCCCCGCAACGGCTGACCCGCCGCCGGCTCCCCCGCCCTCCCGGCCGCACCGCCGCCGGGAGGGCGTTCCCTTCGGGCGACTGCGCGCGGCGGGAACCCGGCCCGGCCGCGCGGCGGAAGCCCCGTCCGGCACGCGACGTCGCGCACGGGAACGGACGCGACCCGCTCCGGTGCCTCAGCCGATGTCCGGTGGGTCGATCCGGACCCAGACCGGGTCGTCGTTCCCCCGTGCCATGCGGGCCGCCTGAGCCGTTTTCAGCGCGGCGGCCAGAGCGGCTCCCCGGCCCGGCGGGACCCGGACCAGCGCGCGTTCCCAGTGCTCGCCGGGCGGCGGGGCGCCGGGGCGGCGCGGCCGCCCGGCGGGGGTGACCGGAAGCGGGACCGGGCCCAACACCTCGGCCTCCTGAGGGAGTTCGACGGCGTGCAGGAAGCCCGCCACGGCCTGCGGGGGCCCGGAGACGGCGGCCATGCGGGACACCGGCGGGAAGCGCAGCTCCGCCCGGTCGGCGAGTTCCCGCACGGCGTGTCCTGCCGGGTCCCATCGCACCAGCGCCTGCACGGGCCGCAGGGTCGGCTCGGCGACGACCACCACGGTGCCGCCCGCCGGCTGGGGGCGCACCAGGGCCGCCGCGCCGATCCAGCGGCGCAGCGCGTCCTCCCCCGCCCTCAGATCGGGCCGGTTGAGCATGGCCCAGCCGTCCAGGAGCAGGGCCGCCGCATAGCCGCCCTCGGCGACCGGTTCGGCGCCCGGCGTGCTGACCACCAGCGCGGGCGTCCCCGGCACCGTGTCCAGCACATGCTCGCGCCCCGAGGTGCGCACCGGCACCGCGGGAAAGGCCCGCCCCAGTTCCTCGGCGGTGCGCCGTGCCCCGACGACCTGGGCCCGCAGGCGGAAGCCGCCGCACTCGGGGCAGTGCCAGCCGCCCTCCTCGCGCCCGCACCAGCCGCACCGCAGACCGGCGGGGCCGGACTCCTGGGCCTGGAGCGGCCCGGAGCAGTGCCGGCACCGGGCCGGCGCCCGGCAGGCGGCGCAGGCCAGCCGCGGGACGTATCCCCGCCGCGGCACCTGCACCAGCACCGGGCCGTGCTTCAGGCCCTCCCGAGCGACCTGCCAGGCGAGGGTGGGCAGGCGGGCGGCGCGTGCCGCCTCGTCCCGGGCGAGGTCCAGATCGCTCACGGTCCGCACCAGCGGGGCGGCCGCCCGCACCCGGTCCCGCCCGGCGACCAGCGGCCGCGCCCAGCCGGTCTCCACCAGCTGTGCGGCCTCCACGGTGCAGCTCCAACCGCCCAGCAGGAAGCCGCACTTGTCCTGGGCGGCCCGCAGCAGCAGCACCTCCCGGGCGTGCGGCTGCGGGGCGTGCTGCTCGCTGTGGCTGTCGTCGCCGTCGTCCCAGACGGCCACCAGGCCGAGGTCCCGCACGGGCGCGAACATCGCCGCCCGGGTGCCCACCACGGCCCGCACCGAGCCCCGCCGCACGGCCAGCCACTGCGCGTACCGCTTCTCGGGGCCCGCGTCGGCGGTGAGCACCGCGTGCCGTCCCTCGCCGAGCAGCGCGGTGAGCGCCGCGTCCACGCGGGCGACGGCGCGGTAGTCGGGCAGGACCACCAGTGCACCCCGTCCGGAGGCCAGTGCGGCGGCCACCGCGCGGGCCAGTTCCTCGCTCCACCGGGGCCCGGGCAGGGCCTGCCACACGGCCCGTGGGGCGCCTCCGGCCGCCAGCGCCTCCAGGAACGCGGGCCCCTGCTCGTAGCGGGCCCAGGGGCCCGCGGAGGGCGCCGGGGGCGGGGGCAGGGGGTCCGGTGAGGGGCGCCGCTCGGCGCGGGCGTTGCGCGGGGGGACGGCGAGCTGCAGCACATCGGCGAGGCTTCCGGCGTACCGGTCGGCGACGGCGCGGGCCAGGCCCAGCAGCTCGGCGTCGAGCACCGGTTCGGGCGAGACCACCTGGGCCAGTGCCGCGAGGGGTCCGGAGTAGTCGGACTCGGCGAGCCGCTCCACGAGGAACCCGTCGATCAGTCCCCCGCCCTCGCGGCGTCCCTCGCGCACCCGGTGCCGTCCGGCGCCGAAGCGGACCCGTACCCGCACGCCCGGCTGAGCGTCGGCGTCCAGCTCCTCGGGGACGGCGTAGTCGAAGTACCGGTCGAGGTGGAGCACGCCCTTGTCGACGAGCACCCGGGCGACGGGCAGACGCGGGGCGAGCTTGGCTCCGCGCCAGGTACGCGGCTTGGCCCGGGGCTCCTTGGCCTTGCGCACGCTCTCCCGGATGAGCGCGAGCTGCTCGGGCGGCGCGGGCTCGCCCCCGCCGTCCGGCTGTCCGTTCTCGCTGCTCACGCTTGCATTCTTACCAAACGGCAGTGACAGCGGCGCCGGCCCGTGATCCGGCCGGATGCGGACGACGAACGGCGTGCGGCGCCTCTGCCCCGGCCGCCCGGCCGTACCGGTCAGGGACCGGCAGCAGGTTCCGGCACCCGCGAGGGGACCTCTTCGGACGTGTCCGCGCCCTTCAACACCGGGCCCGCGCTCTCGCCGGCGCAGCGCGCGTACCGCAGCCCGCCACGCCATGTGCCGCCCGGCGGGACGCGCCGAGGCCCGGCGCCCCCGGGGAGGGGCACCGGGCCTCGGTGAGACGCTCGGGTGCTGCTCGCGGGCCTTACAGCCCGGCCGCCCGGCGCAGCGCGTCGACGCGGTCGGTGCGCTCCCAGGTGAAGTCGGGCAGCTCACGGCCGAAGTGGCCGTAGGCGGCGGTCTGGGCGTAGATCGGGCGCAGCAGGTTCAGGTCGCGGATGATCGCGGCCGGGCGGAGGTCGAAGACCTCGTCGATGGCCTGCTCGATGCGCTCGGTGTCGACCTTCTCGGTGCCGAAGGTCTCCACGAACAGACCGACCGGCTCGGCCTTGCCGATCGCGTACGCCACCTGCACCTCGCAGCGCGAGGCCAGCCCGGCGGCGACCACGTTCTTGGCGACCCAGCGCATGGCGTACGCGGCGGAGCGGTCGACCTTGGACGGGTCCTTGCCGGAGAAGGCACCGCCGCCGTGGCGGGCCATGCCGCCGTAGGTGTCGATGATGATCTTGCGGCCGGTCAGGCCGGCGTCGCCCATCGGGCCGCCGATCTCGAAGCGGCCGGTGGGGTTGACCAGCAGACGGTAGTTCTCGGTGTCGAGCTTGATCCCGTCGTCCAGCAGCGCCTTGAGCTCGGGCTCCACGACGAACTCGCGGATGTCGGGCGCCAGCAGCGAGTCCAGGTCGATGTCGGAGGCGTGCTGCGAGGAGACCACCACGGTGTCCAGGCGGACGGCCTTGTCGCCGTCGTACTCGATGGTGACCTGCGTCTTGCCGTCGGGGCGCAGGTAGGGGATGGTGCCGTTCTTGCGCACGTCGGACAGCCGCTTGGACAGGCGGTGTGCCAGGAAGATCGGCAGCGGCATCAGGGTGGGCGTCTCGTCGGTGGCGTAGCCGAACATCAGGCCCTGGTCGCCGGCGCCCTGCCGGTCCAGCTCGTCGTCGTCGCCCTCGACGCGGGCCTCGTAGGCCGCGTCGACACCCTGCGCGATGTCCGGGGACTGCGATCCGATGGACACCGAGACACCGCAGGAGGCGCCGTCGAAGCCCTTCTTCGAGGAGTCGTAGCCGATCTCGAGGATCTTGCTGCGGACGAGCGTCGCGATGTCCGCGTACGTCTTGGTGGTGACCTCGCCGGCCACGTGCACCAGACCAGTGGTGATCAGAGTCTCGACGGCGACCCGGGAGGTCGGGTCGTCGCGGAGCAACGCGTCGAGGATGGTGTCGCTGATCTGGTCAGCGATCTTGTCGGGGTGACCCTCGGTCACGGACTCCGAGGTGAAGAGACGACGGGACACAACGCTCCCTGGGGTTGCAGCGGCTGCTGGCTGATCATTGGCGGACGGCGGGGGCTGCACCCGGCGCCGTCCGTGGAACAGTTTACGGGTCGCGCAAGGTCAGGGGCGCCCCCGTCTCGCCTCTCGGGAGCGCTGTGACCTGCGGCACGGGCATTGTGCCCAGCAACGGGTGGTGTTGACCAGAGGCGCCACACCCCGGTGAGCGTGGTTTCGGACGGCCGGACGGCCTACCCGGGCTCATCCGAGACGTTCGGCCACCAGGTCCCACACCGCGTCGGCCAGGGCCTCCTTGGGGCCGTGGGCGACCGGGGTCTCGGTGCCGTCGGCACCCAGGATCACGGCCTCGTTCTCCTCGGAGCCGAAGGTGCGGCGCTCCCCCACCTCGTTCACCACGAGCAGGTCGCAGCCCTTGCGCTTGAGCTTGCTGCGGCCGTTGGCGAGGACGTCGTCGGTCTCGGCGGCGAAGCCGACGATCACCTGTCCGGGGCGGGGCCGGCCGGCGGAGATCTCGGCGAGGATGTCGGGGTTGCGGACCAGGGCGATGGGGGCGGGCTCCTGGTCGTCCTTCTTCTTGATCTTGCCGGTGGCGTAGGCGGCAGGCCGGAAATCGGCGACGGCGGCGGCCATGACCACGGCGTCGGCGTCGGCGGCGGCCCGCAGCACCTCCTCGCGCAGCTGCACGGCGGTGCCCACGGGCACCACGTCCACTCCGGCCGGGTCGGGCAGGGCGGTGTTGGCGGCGATCAGGGTGACCCGGGCGCCCCGGGCGGCGGCGGTACGGGCGAGGGCGTAGCCCTGCTTGCCGGAGGAGCGGTTGCCGAGGAAGCGGACGGGGTCCAGGGGCTCGCGGGTGCCCCCGGCGCTGACGACGACGTGCCGGCCCTTGAGGTCGGGCCCGGTGACGCCGCGGGCCAGCACCCGGCGGCACACCTCGAAGATCTCGGCGGGCTCGGGCAGCCGGCCCTTGCCGGTGTCCACGCCGGTGAGGCGGCCGACGGCCGGCTCGATCACGACGGCGCCGCGGGCGCGCAGGGTGGCCACGTTGTCCCGGGTGGCCGGATGCTCCCACATCTCGGTGTGCATGGCGGGCGCGAAGACGACCGGGCAGCGGGCGGTGAGCAGGGTGTTGGTGAGCAGGTCGTCGGCGAGGCCGTGCGCGGCCCTGGCCAGCATGTCGGCGGTGGCCGGGGCGACCACCACCAGGTCGGCCTGCTGCCCGATGCGCACGTGCGGCACCTCGTGCACGTCGTCCCAGACCTCGGTCGCCACGGGGTTGCCGGAGAGCGCGGACCAGGTGGCGGCCCCGACGAAGTTCAGCGCGGAGGCCGTGGGCACGACGCGGACGTCGTGTCCGGACTCCGTCAGTCTCCGGAGCAGCTCGCACGCCTTGTACGCGGCGATGCCGCCGCTGACTCCCAGAACGACCCTCGGCTTGTCCACCGTCTCTCCCCGGACCTCGGAAATGTGCGACCACCACCATGAGACACCACAGGCCCGGCAGACGTGCTGCCGGGCCTGTGGAAAAGTCAGCGAAGACCAGCTGATACGACTTACTGACCGGGGCCCTCGACGGCCTCGGAGGTCAGCAGTCCCGCGTTGATCTCGCGCAGGGCGATCGAGAGCGGCTTCTCGTGGACATGGGTGTCGACGAGGGGACCGACGTACTCGAGGAGACCCTCGCCGAGCTGCGAGTAGTACGCGTTGATCTGACGGGCCCGCTTGGCCGCGTAGATCACGAGGCTGTACTTCGAGTCGGTGGCCTCGAGGAGCTCGTCGATCGGCGGGTTGATGATGCCCTCGGGCGCGGAGATGGAAGAGGACACGCTCTACCTTCCGATGGATGGGGATTCGGTCTCGGTGACCGCCGACGACGATTCGGCAACGATCACACGACGTTCATCAAGGCTAGCAGCTCACGGGCGACGTCCTCGACGGAGGTGTTGACCAGGGTCACATCGAACTCCGGCTCGGCCGCCAGCTCCGTCTTGGCGGCCTCGAGCCGGCGCTCGATCACCTCCGGCGGCTCGGTGCCCCGCCCGGTGAGCCTGCGCACCAGCTCCTCCCAGGAGGGCGGAGCCAGGAAGACCAGCTGTGCGTCGGCCATGGACTCCCGCACCTGCCGGGCGCCCTGGAGATCGATCTCCAGCAGCACCGGCACGCCCGCCTCCAGGTGCTCGATGACCGCCTGGCGGGGTGTGCCGTAGCGGTTGCCGGCGAACTCGGCCCACTCCAGCAGCTCACCGTTGGCGATCAGCTTGTCCATCTCCTCGTCGGAGACGAAGAAGTAGTGGACACCGTGCTGCTCGCCCGGACGGGGCTTGCGGGTCGTCGCCGACACCGAGAGCCAGACCTCGGGGTGTTCCTTGCGCATATGGGCGACGACCGTGCTCTTGCCGACCCCCGAGGGGCCGGAGAGCACGGTCAGTCGCGGACGTTCGTCCGGGGACACGGGGGTCGTCCCCCGGGGTGTTGCAGCCATGCGGCGATTATTCCAGCAAAGCCGGGGTGCCCGGGAATCAGGACCCGGTGCTGCCGAACTCACGCTCCAGGGAGGCGATCTGGTTGGACCCGAGACCCCGGACGCGGCGGCTCTCGGAGATGCCCAGTCGCTCCATGATCTGCTTGGCGCGGACCTTGCCGACGCCCGGCAGCGACTCGAGCAGGGCGGAGACCTTCATCTTGCCGATGACGTCGTTCTCCTGGCCCTGCTTGATGACCTCGTGCAGGGAGGCGCCGGAGTGCTTGAGTCGATTCTTGACCTCGGCCCGCTCCCGGCGAGCCGCGGCGGCCTTTTCGAGCGCGGCTGCGCGCTGTTCAGGGGTAAGGGGCGGAAGAGCCACGCCTACGTCACCTCGGATGTCGAACTGTCGGATACGGACCGGTGAGGAACCTAGTCGCCCCACACCTGGGGAGCCACGAGCAACACACGCTTGCCCGTTCTCTCGTCGGAGACTAGCGGTCAACTCCGCAAGAGTCAGCGAGAACAGCGGAAAAGTCCTGGTCAGCCTCCGGCAGGACGGACATTGAGGACATATTGCCCCGGTTTTGTGAAGGTATCCATACCCGAGCAGCCCTCCGTGCCCCCTGTGAGAGGCTCAGACCGCGCCCACCGCGGCCCTGATCTCCTCCGCGAACCGGTCCGCGGCGTCACGCAGCGCGACCGCGTCGGGACCGTGGCGCAACACCCCCCGGCTGACGTTCGGCACCACATTGCGCACCGCGGCGCCGAAAACCGCCGGAAGATCGGCCGCCTTCGCCCCCTGGGCGCCGATGCCGGGCGCCAGGATCGGCCCGTTGACGTCCAGGTCGTACGACGACAGGTCACCCAGCGTGGCGCCGACCACCGCGCCGAAGGACCCCAGCGGCTCCTGACCCGCGTTCTCCACCGCCAGGTGCCCGAGCATGGTGGCGCCCACGCTCCGCCCGTCCTGCCGCACCGCGTGCTGCACCTCGCCGCCCTCCGGGTTGGAGGTCAGGGCCAGCACGAACAGGCCAGTGCCGCTCTCCCGGGCCAGCGCGACGGCCGGGCTGAGCGAGCCGTAGCCGAGGTACGGCGAGACGGTGAGCGCGTCGGAGAACAGCGGGGCGTCCTTGCGCAGGAAGGCCTCGGCGTAGGCGGCCATGGTGGAGCCGATGTCGCCGCGCTTGGCGTCCATCACCACCAGCGCACCGGCCTGCCGCGCCTCCCGCACGGTCGTCTCCAGCACGGCGACGCCGCGGGAGCCGAAGCGCTCGAAGAAGGCGCTCTGCGGCTTCAGGACCGCCACCCGGTCCGCCACCGCCTCGACCACGGTGCGGCTGAACCGCTCCAGGCCCGTCACGTCGTCGTCCAGGCCCCACTCGGCCAGCAGGGAGGCGTGCGGGTCGATGCCCACGCACAGCGGTCCGCGTTCGTCCATGGCCCGGCGCAGCCGGGCGCCGAAGGGTTCGAGTCCGCTCATCGGGAAGTCCTCACATCGGCGCCCACCGCGTCGGCGAGCGTGGCGTACGGGCTGGTGCGCAGCCGAGCGGCGAGCCCCTTGTGGACGGAGCGGGCCCAGAAGGGGCCCTGGTAGATGAAGCCGCTGTACCCCTGGATCAGCGTGGCCCCGGCCAGGATGCGCTGCCAGGCGTCCTCGGCGTTCTCGATGCCGCCCACGCCGACCAGGGTGATCCGGTCGCCCACACGGGCGTACAGGCGCCGCAGCACCTCGAGGGAGCGCGCCTTCAGGGGTGCGCCGGACAGGCCGCCGGTCTCCTTCACCAGCGCGGGGTCGGAACGCAGCCCGAGCCCCTCGCGCGCGATCGTGGTGTTGGTGGCGATGATCCCGTCCAGGCCGAGGTCGACGGCCAGGTCGGCGACGGCGTCGATGTCCTCGTCGGCCAGATCGGGGGCGATCTTGACCAGCAGCGGGACCCGGCGGCCCGGCACGCTGCGGTCGGCGGCCTCGCGGACCGCGGTCAGCAGCGGCCGCAGCTGGTCCACGGCCTGCAGGTTCCGCAGCCCCGGGGTGTTCGGCGAGGAGACGTTCACGACCAGGTAGTCCGCGTACGGCGCCAGGCGCTCGGCGGACTTCACGTAGTCGGCGACGGCCTGCTCCTCGGGCACGGCCTTGGTCTTGCCGATGTTGACGCCGACGACCGTCCTGAAGACGGGCCGTCGGGCGGCGAGGCGGGCGGCGACCCGCAGGGAGCCGTCGTTGTTGAAGCCCATGCGGTTGATCAGGGCCCGGTCCTCGACCAGGCGGAACAGCCGCTTCTTGGGGTTGCCGGGCTGCGGCTCCCCGGTGACGGTGCCGATCTCGACGTGGTCGAAGCCGGTCATCGCCAGGCCGTCGATGCCGACGGCGTTCTTGTCGAAGCCCGCGGCGAGGCCGAAGGGGCTGTGCAGGCGCAGCCCCAGGGCCTCGGTGCGCAGCTCCCGGTAGCGGGGCGCCAGCACGGCGGCGACGAAGGTCCGCAGCACCGGCACCCGGGCCACCAGGCGGATCCAGCGGAAGGCGAGCTGGTGGGCCCGCTCGGGGTCCATGTGCCGGAAGACCAGGCGGAAGAAGAGCTGATACATCTCGAGTCCTCACACGGAGGGGGGACGCCGCTTCCGGCGTCCCCCCTCATCGGCGGCTAAGGGCCCGCGCCCGTAGGGGGCGCGGGGAGCTGCAGGGCCGGCCACGGCCGGACCGCGGCGGTGGACGCTAGTCGCGGGCCGCGATCAGGCGCTCGGCGTGCTCCTGCAGCGAGCGGACGCTGACCTCGCCGCGGTTGAGGGCGTCGATGCCCTGGACCGCCGCAGCCAGCGCCTGGACCGTCGTCAGGCAGGGCACCGAGCGGGCCACCGCCGCCGTGCGGATGTCGTAGCCGTCGAGGCGGCCGCCGGTGCCGTACGGGGTGTTGACGATCAGGTCGACCTCGCCGTCGTGGATGAGCTGCACGATGGTCCTCTCGCCGCCGGGGCCGGGGCCCTCGGAGTGCTTGCGCACCACCGTGGCGTTGATGCCGTTGCGCTTGAGCACCTCGGCCGTGCCGGAGGTCGCGAGCAGCTCGAACCCGTGCGCCACCAGCTCGCGCGCCGGGAAGATCATCGAGCGCTTGTCGCGGTTGGCGACCGAGATGAACGCCCGCCCCTTGGTCGGCAGCGGACCGTAGGCGCCCGCCTGCGACTTGGCGTACGCCGTGCCGAAGACGCTGTCGATGCCCATGACCTCGCCGGTGGAGCGCATCTCCGGGCCGAGCACGGTGTCGACCCCGCGGCCGTGGATGTCCCGGAAGCGGGACCAGGGCAGCACGGCCTCCTTGACGGAGATCGGAGCGTCCAGCGGCAGCTCGCCGCCGTCGCCCCTCGCCGGGAGCAGCCCCTCGGCGCGCAGCTCGGCGATGGTGGCGCCCAGCGAGATCCGGGCTGCGGCCTTGGCCAGCGGCACCGCGGTCGCCTTCGAGGTGAAGGGCACGGTGCGCGAGGCGCGCGGGTTGGCCTCGAGGACGTAGAGGATGTCGCCGGCCATCGCGAACTGGATGTTGATCAGTCCGCGCACGCCGACGCCGCGGGCGATGGCCTCGGTGGAGGCGCGCAGCCGCTTGATGTCGAAGCCGCCCAGGGTGATCGGGGGCAGGGCGCACGCCGAGTCGCCGGAGTGGATGCCGGCCTCCTCGATGTGCTCCATGACGCCGCCGAGGTACAGCTCGTGGCCGTCGTAGAGCGCGTCGACGTCGATCTCGATGGCGTCGTCGAGGAACCGGTCCACCAGGACCGGCCGGGACGGGCTGATCTCGGTCGACTCGGCGATGTACGTCTCCAGCCGGGCCTCGTCGTAGACGATCTCCATGCCGCGTCCGCCCAGCACGTAGGAGGGACGGACGAGGACCGGGTAGCCGATCTCGTCGGCGATGGCCTTGGCCTCGGCGAAGGTGGTCGCGGTGCCGTGCTTGGGGGCCGGCAGGCCGGCCTCCTTCAGGACCCGGCCGAAGGCGCCGCGGTCCTCGGCGGCGTGGATGGCCTCGGGCGGGGTGCCGACGATCGGCACCCCGTTGTCCTTGAGCGCCTGGGACAGGCCGAGCGGGGTCTGCCCGCCGAGCTGGACGATCACCCCGGCGACCGGCCCCGCCTGCTGCTCGGCGTGGACGATCTCCAGCACGTCCTCGAGCGTGAGCGGCTCGAAGTACAGGCGGTCGGAGGTGTCGTAGTCGGTGGAGACGGTCTCCGGGTTGCAGTTGACCATCACGGTCTCGTACCCGGCGTCGCTCAGCGCGAAGGAGGCGTGGACGCAGGAGTAGTCGAACTCGATGCCCTGGCCGATGCGGTTCGGTCCCGAGCCCAGGATGATCACGGCCGGCTTCTCGCGCGGCGCGACCTCGGTCTCCTCGTCGTAGGACGAGTAGAAGTACGGGGTGCGCGCGGCGAACTCGGCGGCGCAGGTGTCGACCGTCTTGTAGACCGGGCGGATGCCGAGGGCGTGCCGCACCTCGCGGACCACGTCCTCGCGCAGGCCCCGGATCCCGGCGATCTGCTGGTCGGAGAAGCCGTGCCGCTTGGCCTCGGCGAGCAGCTCGGGGGTGAGCTCGGGCGCCTCGGCGAGCTCGTCGGCGATCTCCTTGATCAGGAAGAGCTGGTCGACGAACCAGGGGTCGATCCTGGTGTGCTCGAAGATCTCCTCGGGGGTGGCGCCGGCGCGGATGGCCTGCATCACGGTGTTGATGCGGCCGTCGGTCGGGCGCACGCACTCCCTGAGCAGCTCGTCCTTGTCACCGGGGTCGCCGGTGAAGGTGAACTGGCTGCCCGTCTTCTCCAGCGAGCGCAGCGCCTTCTGGAAGGCCTCGGTGAAGTTGCGGCCGATGGCCATGGCCTCGCCGACCGACTTCATGGTGGTGGTCAGCGTGGAGTCGGCGCCGGGGAACTTCTCGAAGGCGAAGCGGGGCGCCTTGACGACCACGTAGTCCAGGGTCGGCTCGAAGGAGGCCGGGGTCTCCTGGGTGATGTCGTTGGGGATCTCGTCGAGGGTGTAGCCGACGGCGAGCTTGGCGGCGATCTTGGCGATGGGGAAGCCGGTCGCCTTGGAGGCGAGCGCCGAGGAGCGCGAGACGCGCGGGTTCATCTCGATCACGATGACGCGCCCGTCCGCCGGGTTCACCGCGAACTGGATGTTGCAGCCGCCGGTGTCGACACCGACCTCGCGGATCACGGCGATGCCGATGTCGCGCAGGATCTGGTACTCGCGGTCGGTGAGGGTCATCGCCGGCGCCACGGTGATCGAGTCACCGGTGTGCACGCCCATGGGGTCGAAGTTCTCGATGGAGCAGACGACCACCACGTTGTCGTGCTTGTCGCGCATCAGCTCCAGCTCGTACTCCTTCCAGCCGAGGATGGACTCCTCCAGGAGCACCTCGGTGGTCGGCGAGAGGGCGAGGCCCTGCCCCGCGATGCGGCGCAGTTCCTCCTCGTCGTGCGCGAAGCCGGATCCCGCGCCGCCCATGGTGAAGGAGGGCCGGACCACGACCGGGTAGCCGCCGAGTTCCTCGACGCCTTTGAGGACGTCGTCCATGGAATGGCAGATGTAGGAGCGGGCGGACTCGCCGTGGCCGGTCTTGGCGCGGACGGCCTCGACGACCTCCTTGAACTCGTCGCGGTCCTCGCCCTTGCGGATGGCCGCCACATTGGCGCCGATCAGCTCGACGCCGTACTTCTCCAGGACGCCGTTCTCGTGCAGCGAGATCGCCGTGTTCAGGGCCGTCTGGCCGCCCAGGGTGGGCAGCAGGGCGTCGGGACGCTCCTTGGCGATGATCTTCTCGACGAACTCCGGGGTGATCGGCTCGACGTAGGTGGCGTCGGCGATCTCCGGGTCGGTCATGATCGTCGCCGGGTTGGAGTTGACCAGCACGACGCGCAGGCCCTCGGCCTTGAGCACCCGGCACGCCTGGGTGCCGGAGTAGTCGAACTCGGCGGCCTGGCCGATGACGATCGGGCCGGAGCCGATGACCAGGACGGACTGGATATCGGTGCGCTTAGGCACGCTGGCCCTCCATCAGGTTGACGAAGCGGTCGAACAGGTAGGCGGCGTCGTGCGGGCCCGCTGCCGCTTCGGGGTGGTACTGGACGCTGAAGGCCGGCTTGTCGAGCAGCCTGAGACCCTCCACCACGTTGTCGTTGAGGCAGACGTGGGAGACCTCCGCGCGGCCGTAGGGGGTCTCGGAGACCTTGTCGAGCGGGGCGTCGACGGCGAAGCCGTGGTTGTGCGCGGTGACCTCCACCTTGCCGGTGGTGCGGTCCTGCACGGGCTGGTTGATGCCGCGGTGGCCGTACTTCAGCTTGTAGGTGCCGAAGCCGAGGGCGCGGCCGAGGATCTGGTTGCCGAAGCAGATGCCGAACAGCGGGGTGCCGCGCTCGAGGACGGCCCGCATCAGCGCCACGGCGTGGTCGGCGGTGGCCGGGTCGCCGGGGCCGTTGGAGAAGAAGACACCGTCGGGGTTCACCGCGTAGACGTCCTCGGTGCTCGCCGTGGCGGGCAGGACGTGCACCTCGATGCCGCGCTCGGCCATGCGGTGCGGGGTCATGCCCTTGATGCCGAGGTCGACGGCGGCGACCGTGTACTTCTTCTCGCCGAGGGCGGGCACCACGTACGGCTCGGTGGTGGAGACCTCGGCGGAGAGGTCGGCGCCCTTCATCTCGGGGACCTGGCGCACCTCGGCGAGCATGGTGCCCGCGTCGGGCAGCGCCTCGCCGGAGAAGATGCCGACGCGCATGGCGCCGCGCTCGCGCAGATGGCGGGTGAGGGCGCGGGTGTCGATGCCGCAGATGCCGACCACGCCCTGGGCGCGCAGCTCGTCGTCGAGGGTGCGGCGGGAGCGCCAGCTGGACGGGACCCGTGCGGGGTCGCGCACGACGTAGCCGGAGACCCAGATCTTCCTGGACTCCATGTCCTCGTCGTTGACCCCGGTGTTGCCGATGTGCGGGGCGGTCATCACGACCACCTGGCGGTGGTACGAGGGGTCGGTGAGGGTCTCCTGGTAGCCGGTCATCCCGGTGGAGAACACGGCTTCGCCGAAGGTCACCCCCACGGCCCCGTAGGCACGGCCCCGGAACATCCGGCCGTCCTCGAGGACGAGTACGGCGGGAGCGGTGTGCCTGTGCGAGGCCGCTCCCCTGGTGGAGGTCGTCATCGTTCGGCGCCTTCCGTGCGGTGGTTCTCGGTCATGGAGTTGAGGGTGTCGGCCCACTCGGTGTGCTCGGCGGCGTGGTCGGAGCGGAAGCCGGAGTCGATCAGCCGCTCGCCGTGCTCCCAGGTCACCACCAGCAGGCCGCCCTCGGTGAGGACCTTGCCGGCGATGCCCTTGTCGAGCCGGGCGCCGCGCAGCGCGCGGGCCGGGATGAAGAAGTCCTGCGCGCCGGGGCGCACGACGTCCAGTCCCGCGTCGGTGAGCGTGAGCTCGGCCCGGCTGCGGGTGCCCAGGCCGTGCGCCACGATGCGGTCGAGCCACTGCCCCGCGGTGGTGGAGCCGTGGTAGCGGCCGCTCATGCTCAGTCTGGCCGGGCCGGGCTCGTCCGGCGCGCTGTGCAGCTCCGGCAGGTCGCCCTGGAGCGTGCCGCGCCACTTCCAGCCCTCGCGCATCAGCCAGTAGACGAGCGCGACGAACAGGGCGAGGCCGACGACCCAGCCGATGCGGGCGGCCCAGTCGGTCACTTCCGCCGATTCCTTCTCGGCGGCCAGCAGGATCAGAGGTGTCACGTGAGCTTCCCGTCGACGAGCGTGGCCTTGCCCCGCAGCCAGGTGTGGGTGACACGGCCCGGCAGCTCGCGTCCCTCGTAGGGGGTGTTGCGGCTGCGCGAGGCGAAGCCCGCGGGGTCCACCGGGCCACGGTAGGCGGTGTCGACGAGGGTGAGGTTGGCAGGCTCACCTGCCGAGACGGGACGGCCGTGGCCCTCGGCCCGTCCGATGCGCGCGGGCGTGAAGGACATCCGCTCGGCGACGCCCGCCCAGTCCAGCAGTCCGGTGTCGACCATGGTCTCCTGGACCACCGAGAGCGCGGTCTCCAGGCCGACCATGCCCATGGCGGCCGCGGCCCACTCGCAGTCCTTGTCCTCGTGGGGGTGCGGGGCGTGGTCGGTGGCGACGATGTCGATGGTGCCGTCGGCGAGCGCCTCGCGCAGCGCCATCACGTCACGCTCGGTGCGCAGCGGCGGGTTGACCTTGTAGACCGGGTTGTAGGTGCGCACCAGCTCGTCGGTGAGCAGCAGGTGGTGCGGGGTGACCTCGGCGGTGACGTCGATGCCGCGGGACTTGGCCCAGCGGACGATCTCCACGGACCCGGCGGTCGACAGGTGGCAGATGTGCACCCGGGAGCCGACGTGGTCGGCGAGCAGCACGTCCCGGGCGATGATCGACTCCTCGGCGACGGCCGGCCAGCCGCCGAGGCCCAGCTCGGCGGAGACGACGCCCTCGTTCATCTGGGCGCCCTCGGTGAGCCGGGGCTCCTGCGCGTGCTGGGCGATCACCCCGCCGAAGGCCTTCACGTACTCCAGGGCGCGCCGCATGATCACGGCGTCGTGGACGCACTTGCCGTCGTCGGAGAAGACGGTGACCTGTGCGGCGGACTCGTGCATGGCGCCCAGCTCGGCGAGCTTCCGGCCCTCCAGGCCGACGGTGACGGCGCCGATCGGCTGCACATCGCAGTAGCCGTGCTCCTTGCCGAGCCGCCACACCTGCTCCACCACGCCGGCGGTGTCGGCGACGGGGAATGTGTTGGCCATGGCGAACACGGAGGTGTAGCCGCCGGCGGCGGCGGCGCGGGTGCCGGTGAGGACCGTCTCGGAGTCCTCACGGCCGGGCTCGCGCAGATGGGTGTGCAGGTCGACCAGGCCGGGCAGCAGCACCCTGCCGTCGGCCTCGACGACCTCGGCGCCCTCGGCGGACAGCCCGGTGCCGGTCTCGGCGATGGTCTCGCCGTCGATCAGGACGTCCTGCGCCTCGCCGCCGAGCACCTTCGCACCACGGATCAGGGTCTTGCTCATCTGTCTCACTTCTCCTCGGTGGTACGGGCGGGGGTGACGGCGGGCTCGTTGCCGCCCAGCAGCAGGTAGAGGACGGCCATCCGGATGGACACGCCGTTGGTGACCTGCTCGGTCACGGTGCAGCGGGGGGAGTCGGCGACCTCGGCGGTGATCTCCATGCCGCGGACCATCGGGCCGGGATGCATCACGACGGCGTGCTCGGGCATCCGCGCCATGCGGTCGCCGTCCAGGCCGTAGCGGCGGGAGTACTCGCGCTCGGTGGGGAAGAACGCGGCGTTCATCCGCTCGCGCTGGACGCGCAGCATCATCACGGCGTCCGACTTGGGCAGCGTGGAGTCGAGGTCGTAGGAGACCTCGCAGGGCCAGGTGTCGACGCCGACCGGCAGCAGGGTGGGCGGGGCGACCAGGGTGACCTCGGCGCCGAGGGTGTGCAGCAGGTCGACGTTGGAGCGGGCGACCCGGCTGTGCAGGACGTCGCCGACGATGGTGATGCGGCGGCCGGAGAGGTCCTGGCCGATCCCGGCGTCCGGGCCGATCAGCCGGCGCCGCATGGTGAAGGCGTCGAGCAGCGCCTGGGTGGGGTGCTGGTGGGTGCCGTCGCCGGCGTTGATGACGTGGGCGTCGATCCAGCCGGAGGTGGCCAGGCGGTAGGGGGCGCCGGAGGCTCCGTGGCGGATGACCACGGCGTCGACGCCCATCGCCTCCAGCGTCTGGGCGGTGTCCTTCAGCGACTCGCCCTTGGAGACGCTGGAGCCCTTGGCGGAGAAGTTGATGACGTCGGCGGACAGCCGCTTCTCGGCGGCCTCGAAGGAGATCCGGGTGCGGGTGGAGTCCTCGAAGAAGAGGTTGACCACGGTACGGCCGCGCAGGGTGGGCAGTTTCTTGATGGGCCGGTCCGCGACCCGGGCCATCTCCTCGGCGGTGTCGAGGATCAGGACGGCGTCGTCGCGGGTGAGGTCGGCGGCCGAGATGAGATGACGCTGCATCTGTCAGGCTCCGTAAGGCAGTTCATTCGGGAGATTCTGGGAGGAACCGGAGCAGAACCAGGGCAGAACCGGGCCGGGCGGGCGTGCGCGGGCACACGGAGGCACACGTGGGCATGCGGTGCCGGCTCTGCTGTTCTGCTCGCTACTGACCGGTCCGCTTGGCACCGAGCAGCACGGTGTCGCGACCGTCCTCCTCGGCGAGCAGGACCTTGACCGTCTCCCGCAGCGACGTGGGGAGGTTCTTGCCGACGTAGTCGGCGCGGATGGGCAGTTCTCGGTGGCCGCGGTCGACGAGCACGGCGAGCTGCACCGCGCGGGGGCGGCCGATGTCGTTGAGCGCGTCGAGGGCGGCGCGGATGGTGCGGCCGGAGAAGAGCACGTCGTCGACGAGGACGACCAGACGGCCGTCGATGCCGTCACCGGGGATGTCGGTGCGGGCCAGCGCACGCGGCGGGTGCATGCGCAGGTCGTCGCGGTACATGGTGATGTCGAGCGAGCCGACCGGAACCTTGCGCTCGGTGATCTGCTCGAGCTTGGCGGCGAGGCGCTGGGCGAGGAAGACGCCGCGGGTGGGGATGCCGAGGAGCACCACGTCGTCGGCGCCCTTGGCGCGTTCGACGATCTCGTGGGCGATGCGGGTCAGGACCCGCGCGATGTCAGGAGCCTCGAGTACGGCTCGTGCGTCGCCGGGTTGCGCATCGGACGGCGGGTCCTGCTGCTTGTCCATACGAAACGGACCTCCTTCTCCGCCTCACGGGACGGACCTTAAAGGACGTCGGGATTGCGTCACCCACCGTATCAGGTCGCCCGGAAACCCCCGGCGGCCCCCTGATCACTCCCCGAGCGGGCCGCGATCACCCGTTCGGCGTAAGCGGTCTTCGTCAGCACGGAAGAGTCGGTGTGGACCATTCGGCTTGACGCGCCAGAGTAACGCTGCGTAACCTCACAGTGAGTTACCAGCTGCGCGGCAGGAACCCCTCCCGCCGCGTCGACCCAGTGCCGGGGAGCCATATGTCCAGCGAATACGCCAAACAGCTCGGGGCGAAGCTCCGGGCGATCCGCACCCAGCAGGGCCTTTCCCTCCACGGCGTGGAGGAGAAGTCCCAGGGACGCTGGAAGGCGGTCGTGGTCGGTTCGTACGAACGCGGCGACCGCGCGGTGACCGTTCAGCGCCTCGCGGAGCTGGCGGACTTCTACGGCGTTCCGGTGCAGGAGCTGCTGCCGGGCACGACCCCTGGCGGTGCCGCCGAGCCGCCGCCGAAGCTGGTCCTCGACTTGGAGCGGCTGGCCACGGTGCCGGCCGAGAAGGCCGGCCCGCTGCAGCGCTACGCGGCGACGATCCAGTCCCAGCGCGGCGACTACAACGGCAAGGTGCTCTCGATCCGCCAGGACGACCTGCGCACCCTCGCCGTCATCTACGACCAGTCGCCCTCGGTCCTCACCGAGCAGCTGATCAGCTGGGGCGTGCTGGATGCGGACGCGCGTCGCGCGGTGGCCTCGCACGAGGATGCCTGAGGTCTCGTAAGCCCTCGCACGTCTGCGCAGAAACGTGCCGCCGGGGTGGCCGGAACCTGCTGGTTCCGGCCACCCCGGCGGCTTTTCGGTGTCTGGGGCGCGGAGCGCCTTGTGGTAGCTCGCGCGCGGAGCGCCCTGCGCGTCGTGCGCGGTGCGCCCCGCGGTGCCGCTCACGCCTCGCGGCGCAGCGACGGCTTCAGCTCCTTCAGGCGGCCGAGCAGGCCGTTGACGAACGAGGGCGACTCGTCGGTGGAGAACTCCTTGGCGAGCTGCACCATCTCGTCCAGCACCACGGCGTCCGGGGTCTCGTCGACCCAGATCAGCTCGTAGGCGCCGAGCCTGAGGATGTTGCGGTCCACCACGGGCATCCGGTCCAGCGTCCAGCCGACCGCGTACTGCGCGATCAGCTCGTCGATCCGCTTCGCGTGGTCCGCGTAGCCCTCGACGAGCTGCATCGTGTACTCGCTGACCGGGGGCTGCCGGGGGTCGGTACGCGAGTGCCGGACCCAGTCGGCGAGCACGGTCAGGACGTCGGCGCCGCGCTGGTCACCCTCGAAGAGGATCTGGAAGGCACGCTTGCGGGCCGTGTTGCGGGCAGCCACGGTTAGCTGTTCACCCGGCCGAGGTAGTCGCTGGTACGGGTGTCGACCTTGATCTTCTCACCGGTGGTGATGAAGAGCGGGACCTGGATCTGGTGGCCGGTCTCCAGCGTCGCGGGCTTGGTGCCACCGGTGGAACGGTCGCCCTGGACACCGGGCTCGGTCTCGGCGACCGTCAGCTCGACGGCGGCCGGGAGCTCGACGAAGAGCACCTCGCCGTCGTGCTGGGCGACGGTGGCCTCGAAGCCCTCGACGAGGAAGTTGGCGGCGTCGCCGACGACCTTGCGGTCCACGTGCAGCTGGTCGTAGGTCTCCATGTCCATGAAGACGAAGTAGTCGCCGTCCATGTAGGAGAACTGCATGTCACGCTTGTCGACGGTGGCCGTTTCGACCTTGACACCGGCGTTGAAGGTCTTGTCGACGATCTTGCCGGAAAGCACGTTCTTCAGCTTGGTGCGCACGAAGGCCGGGCCCTTGCCGGGCTTGACGTGCTGGAACTCGACGACGGACCAGAGCTGGCCGCCTTCGAGCTTGAGCACCATGCCGTTCTTGAGGTCGTTCGTGGAAGCCACGGTTGAGGATTCTCCTGGACTGGACTGACGTGGACGACCCCGGGGCACATGCGCACAGCGTGAGGGCTAGAGCGCGAGCAGCTCCTTGGTCGTAATGGTGAGTAGCTCGGGTCCGCCATCCGCCTCGGGGCGGACGACGAGCGTGTCATCGATCCGGACACCACCCCGGCCCGGGAGGTGGACCCCCGGTTCGACGGTGACCGGCACGCAAGCGTCCAGTTTACCCATGGCCGACGGGGCCAGCTGAGGGTCCTCGCCGATTTCGAGGCCCACACCGTGACCGGTGAGCGGCTGGAGGGCGTCGGCGTAGCCCGCGGAGTCCAGGACCTGGCGCGCGGCGTGGTCCACGTCGCGGCAGGCCGCGCCGGGTACCAGGGACTCACGGCCGGCGCGCTGGGCGGCGAAGACGAGGTCGTAGAGCTCGATCTGCCAGTCCGCGGGAGCGGTGCCGATCACGAAGGTGCGGCCGATCTCGCAGCGGTAGCCGCGGTAGGTGGCGCCCAGGCAGACGGAGAGGAAGTCGCCCTCCTCGACGCGGCGGTCGGTGGGGCGGTGGCCCCGGCGGCCGGAGTTGGGTCCGGTGCCGACGGAGGTGGGGAACGCGGGGCCGTCTGCGCCGTGGTCGACGAGGCGGCGTTCCAGCTCCAGGGCGAGGTGGCGTTCGGTGCGGCCGACGAGGATGGATTCCAGGAGCTCGCCGAGGGCCTGGTCGGCGATCTCGGCGCCGATGCGGAGGCAGGAGATCTCCTCCTCGTCCTTGACGACCCTGAGCTGCTCCACGGCCCCGCCGATGTCGGCGAGACGGAGGGTGGGGGCGGCGGAGGCGATGGCGCGGTGGCGGCTGACGGTGAGGTGGTGTTCCTCAACGGCGAGGGAATCGGCGCCCTGGGAGGCCGCCAGGGCGGCGGCGGTGAGGGTGGGGTCGGCGTTGGGGCCGGGGGCGAGGCGGACGGGGAGGTTCTCGTCGGGGCGGGACTCGGGGGTGCCGGGGGGCCGGTCGTCGGGTGTGCCGGGGCAGACGAGGACGTCGTCGGTGCGGCCCAGCAGGAGGACGGAGCCCTCGGGGGCGGGGCCGGCGAGGTAGCGCACATTGGCGGGGCGGGACACCAGCGCCGCCGCGCTGCCGCCCGCGTTGCAGCATTCCCGGAGCCGGGCACGGCGGACCGCGTACACCTCTGACATGCACCGAGCGTATGAGCTCTGGCGGAATGTCGCCGTTCGAGCGGGGCCGAGCGGGTGCGGTGACGGGGCGGTGAGGGCCGGGGGTGCGGCGGCGTCAGGGAGGGGGCCGCGGTCGCGCCCCTCCCGGCGCTGCCCCGGCTGCCCGGTGCGGGGGCCCGGCCGAGCGGCCCCGCCCCACCACCACACCCCCGCACGCCGTCGGTCCGCCGCCGCGGGCAGGCGGGCCGGCACCGGCACCGGGTGCTCTCACCACTTCGGGGGGCTTGCGATGGCCCGTGCCAGGACCTCGTCCAGGACCTTCGCCGTCTCGGGTATGTCCATCTGCGAGTTGTCGATGATGGGGAGACCGGAGCCGTACCAGCCGGCCATGCGGCCGTGGATGCGGGCGACCTCCTCGTCGCTGAGCCGCCGGTTGCCCGTGCGCTCCGCGTTGCGTTCGAGGACGATCTCGAGGCCGGGGAGCAGGACGACGGGGAGCAGCCCCGGGCCCACGTGCCGCTTCCAGCCGCCGAGGCCGACGACCGGGCGGTCGGGGAACACCGCGTCGTCGAGGATGCACGAGATGCCGTTGGCCAGGAAGTTGCGCGCGGCGAAGCCGCAGGTGCGGCGGGCCAGGCGGTACTGGGCCTCGGAGTTGTCGTTCCATCCGGCCTGCGGGTCGGCGAAGCCGGAGCGGACCCATTCGCGCACGTCGTCCAGGCTGATGTGGGCGGTGGGGACACGCCGGTGGTCGGCCCAGTACTTCGCCACGCTCGTCTTGCCCGCGCCGGCGGGGCCTATCAGCAGCACCGCGATGGTGGTGGCGGTCGGGTCGGGCGGCGCGGTGGCCTGGGGCGGGTTCGGTACGGCGACGGGGCCGCCCGGGGGCAGCGGCACATGGCCGGTGGTGTCGGGCGGCGGCGCCGAGGGGTGGCCCGCGGGAGGCGGGGGCGGGGGCACGGGGTAACCGCCCGGCGCCTGCGGCGGCGCGGGCATGGGCGCGGGCCCTTGGTGCGGACCCGGGTGGTGTGCGGCCGGTGACCAGCCGGTGGCCGGTCCCTGCCCCGGCTGATGGGGCGGCGGCAGCGGAGAACCCACTGCATGCTGCATCCGGTGCCACTCCGTCTCGTACAGGCGTTGGGGCGTGGACAGCAGGGGGTGACCCCGCTGCGTACCGAACGGTACCGCCCTCGGTCGTCATGGTGTGAACGGGCGAGGGCGGCCCTGAGTGCCCGTCATGCCGGGCTGATCGGGGTCGGTTACTCGCCGACCTCGCCGTATGCGGCGAGCAGGACGGCCGGGTCGGGCCCCTCCAGCACCGTCGGCTTGGCGAGGCCGTCCAGGACGATGAAGCGCAGCAGGTCCCCGCGGGACTTCTTGTCGACCTTCATCGTCTCCAGCAGCTTGGGCCACTGGTCGTAGCGGTAGTGCAGGGGCAGGCCCACGGCTTCGAGGATGGTGCGGTGGCGGTCGGCCGTGGCGTCGTCCAGGCGGCCGGCCAGGCGGCCGAGTTCGGCGGCGAAGTGCATGCCGACGGAGACGGCGGCGCCGTGGCGCCACGTGTAGCGCTCGTTCTTCTCGATGGCGTGGCCGAGGGTGTGGCCGTAGTTGAGGATCTCGCGCAGGCCGGACTCCTTGAGGTCGGAGGAGACGACGTCGGCCTTGACGCGGATCGAGCGTTCGATGAGTTCGGCGGTGTGCGGGCCCGCGGGGGTGCGGGCGGCCTCGGGATCGGACTCGATCAGGTCGAGGATGACCGGGTCGGCGATGAAGCCGGCCTTGATGACCTCGGCGAGACCGGAGACGTAGTCGTTGACCGAGAGGGAGTCCAGGGCGGCGAGGTCGCACAGCACGCCGGCGGGCGGGTGGAAGGCGCCGACGAGGTTCTTGCCCTCGGCGGTGTTGATGCCGGTCTTGCCGCCGACGGCCGCGTCCACCATGGCGAGGACGGTGGTGGGCACGGCGATCCAGCGGACGCCGCGCAGCCAGGTCGCCGCGACGAAACCGGCGAGGTCGGTGGTCGCGCCGCCGCCGACACCGACGATGACGTCGGTGCGGGTGAAGCCGGACTGGCCGAGCGCCTTCCAGCAGTAGGCGGCGACCTCGGCGGTCTTGGCCTCCTCGGCGTTGGGCACCTGGACCGCGATGGTCTCGTAGCCCTGTTCGGCCAGGTCGGCGCGGAGCGCCTCGCCGGTCTCGGCGAGCGCCTCGGGGTGGATGACGGCGACCCGCTTGGCCCTGGTGCCGATCAGTCCGGCCAGCTCGCCGAGGAGTTGACGGCCGACCAGGACGTCGTAGGGTTCGGTGCCCGCCGTGCCGCCGACGTGGATCCGGGTGACGGGGGCTGGCATGGCTTCCTCCTGGCGGGGGTCGGGGGTCTTCGCGGCTGCGGGCAGCTCCAGTGCGTGCAGGACGGCCTGGGCGACCTCGTCGGGGGTGCGGCCGTCGGTCGGGACGACGGCGGTGGCGACCTCCTCGTACAGGTGCCGCCTGGCCTCCATCAGTTCACGCCACTGCTTGCGCGGGTTGACCGCGAGCAGCGGGCGGGCGGCGTTGAGGCCGGTGCGCTTGACCGCCTCGTCGACGTCCATGGAGAGGTAGACGACCCGCAGTCCGGAGAGCAGTCGGCGGGTGCCGGGGTCGAGCACGGCACCGCCGCCGAGGGCGAGGACGCCCTCGTGCTCGGCGACGGCGGCGCGCACCGCCTGCTTCTCCAGGGCGCGGAAGGCGGGCTCGCCGTCCTCGACGAAGATGTCGGAGATGGAGCGGCCCTCGGCGGCGACCACGTCGTCGTCGGTGTCCCGGAAGCCGGTGCCGAGGCGCTCGGCGAGGATGCGCCCGACGGTGGACTTGCCCACGCCCATCGGGCCGACCAGCACGATCAGCGGTGCGCTCATCGGATGGCCAGGTTGTCGAGGTAGCCGCGCACATTGCGGCGGGTCTCGGTGACGCTGTCGCCGCCGAACTTCTCCGCGACCGCGTCCGCGAGGACCAGCGCCACCATGGCCTCGGCGACGATGCCGGCCGCGGGGACGGCGGAGACGTCGGAGCGCTGGTGGTGGGCCTGCGCCGGTTCGCCGGTGGTGACGTCCACGGTCTTCAGGGCGCGCGGGACGGTGGCGATCGGCTTCATCGCCGCCCGGACGCGCAGCAGCTCGCCGGTGGACAGGCCGCCCTCGGTGCCGCCGGAGCGGCCGGAGACCCGCCGGATGCCCTCGGGCGTGTTGACGATCTCGTCGTGCGCCTTGGAACCGGGCACGCGGGCGAGTTCGAAGCCGTCGCCGATCTCGACGCCCTTGATGGCCTGGATGCCCATGAGCGCCCCGGCCAGGCGGGCGTCCAGCTTGCGGTCCCAGTGGACGTGCGAGCCGAGCCCCACGGGAACGCCGTAGGCCAGCACCTCGACCACGCCGCCGAGCGTGTCGCCGTCCTTGTGCGCCCGGTCGACCTCGGCGACCATCGCCTTCGAGGTGTCCGCGTCCAGGCAGCGCAGCGGGTCGGAGTCGAGCTTCTCCACGTCGGCCGGGGTCGGGTAGACGCCCTGCGGTGCCTTGACCGAGCACAGCTCGACCACGTGGGAGACGATCTCGATGCCGGTCGTCTCCTTCAGGTACGAGCGGGCGACCGCGCCCAGCGCGACCCGGGCCGCCGTCTCCCGGGCGGAGGCGCGCTCCAGCACCGGACGGGCCTCGTCGAAGCCGTACTTCTGCATGCCGGCCAGGTCGGCGTGGCCGGGCCGGGGGCGGGTCAGCGGCGCGTTGCGCGCGAGGCCGGCCAGCACCTCCGGGTCCACCGGGTCGGCCGCCATGACCTGCTCCCACTTGGGCCACTCGGTGTTGCCGACCATGATCGCGACCGGGGAGCCGAGGGTCTTGCCGTGCCGGACGCCGCCGAGGAAGGTCACCTCGTCGCGCTCGAACTTCATCCGGGCACCGCGACCGTAGCCCAGCCGCCGCCTCGCGAGATGGTCCGCCACCATGTCCGTGGTGATCGGCACGCCGGCGGGAAGACCCTCCAGCGTCGCGACGAGTGCGGGACCGTGGGACTCCCCCGCGGTCAGCCAGCGCAACCTGCTCAACGGTGCTCCTCAGTGCTCGCGCCCGGTGTACTGCCCTGCGCACGCGCGTGCTCGCGTGCTGTGGCGCGGACGGGGTGCGCGCGTCCCCGGCCCGCCGCCTCCGATCCTCCCACGTCCGGGCCGGGTGCCCGGGCGTCGGTCCATCAGACGGACGCCCGCGTCAGCCGTCCTGCGGGTGCCGCTGCGGGGCGTAGGCGCCGAGGAAGTCCGCCCCGCTCCGCTCAGGGGCCGGCGCGGGCTGCACGTGCTGCGGGGCGTAGGCGCCGAGGTAGTCGGCGCCCCGGCCCTGGCCGGGGCGGGCGGGGGCGGTGACCGGCTGTCCGGAGCGGGCGGCGCGCCGCTGAGCGATCTTGTTCTTGATCTTCAGGCCCCAGTAGACGAGGACCGCGAGCGCCAGCAGCGCGTATGCCGTGATCTGCACCCAGTCGGGCAGGAAGCCCAGCACTGCTTCGAAGATCTGGGACTTCCAGCCGGCCAGCTGGACGCCGGCGAACCCCGTGGACATGGATGCTCCCCTCCCCTGCTCCGCCCCCTGCGGAACAGCGAGTGGATCTTAGCGGTTCGCCAGCGCCCGCTCGCCGGCTTTTCGCATGGCCTCCAGCGGCGCGGGAGTGCGTCCCGTCATCTGCTCGACCTGGAGGACTGCCTGGTGCACCAGCAGGTCGAGGCCGCTGATCACCGCCCCGCCGTACGCCGACCAGCGGGCGGCGAGGACGGTCGGCCAGGGGTCGTAGAGCACGTCGAAGAGGGCGGCCGGGCGCTCCGGGACGGCGCGGGCGAGCGGGTCGGTGACCCCGGCCGGGGTGGTGGTGATCACCAGCGGGGCGTGCAGGGCCTGCTCGGCGTCGGCCCAGTCGGCGGTGCGCACCTCGACCTGGAGCCGCTCGGCCCAGCGGCGCATCTCGGCGGCGCGTGCCG
This sequence comes from Streptomyces composti, assembly GCF_012034205.1. GTDB lineage: Bacteria > Actinomycetota > Actinomycetes > Streptomycetales > Streptomycetaceae > Streptomyces > Streptomyces composti. The sequence goes on along the minus strand of NZ_JAATEM010000002.1, from coordinate 199,532 downwards.
CGCTGCGGACGTAGACCGTGACCTCGCCGGTGCAGATCCGGGCGAGGGCGGCGAGGGCGGAGGAGGCGGTGGCGCCGGCGCCGAGGACGGCGGCGCTCTCCACCTGGACGATGCCGTGCTCGCGCAGCGCGGCCACCATGCCGGGGATGTCGGTGTTGTCCCCGGTGCGGCGGCCGTCGGCGGTGAGGACGACGGTGTTCACGGCGTCGACCGAGGCGGCGGTGTCGCTGATCGAGTCCAGCAGCGGGATCACCGCCCGCTTCAGCGGCATGGTCAGCGACAGGCCGGCCCACTCGGGCCCCAGCGTCTCGAGGAATCCGGGCAGCGCCTTCTCGTCGACCTCGAAGCGGTCGTACGTCCACCCCTCGAGCCCCAGTTCGGCGTACGCGGTGCGGTGCAGCACCGGGGAGAGCGAGTGTGCGATCGGGGAGCCGAGGACGGCAGCCCGGCGCGGTGAGGTCATCCGTTCTTCCTCGAGGCGTTGAACTTGTCGACCAGCTTCTGGTGCTCGGCGTTGGTCTTGGTGAACTCGCTGGTCTTCCCGTCGAGCGAGATGAAGTAGTACCAGCCGTCGTCGGTGGGGTCGAGCGCACCCTTGACCGCTTCCTCACCGGGGTTGCCGATGGGGCCGGGCGGCAGGCCCTTGTAGTAGTACGTGTTGTACGGGTTGTCGTAGTTGCGCAGTTCGGAGAGCGAGAGGTCGATCTTGCTCTGGTTCTTGATGTAGTTGTACGTGGAGTCGAACTCCAGCATGCCGTTGGTCTCGGTGTTGCCCGGCTCGAGCCGGTTGTAGATGACCTCGGCCATCTTGCGGAAGTCGCTGTGGCTGGTGCCCTCGGCCTGGACGAGGCTTGCGACGGTCACCAGCTGCCAGGGGTCCTTGAGACCGAGCCCCTCGGCCTTCGCCTCCACGTCGAGCTTCTCGTAGACCTGGTTGGCCTGGGCGACCATGTTCTTCAGGACGTCCTCGGGCTTCTGCCCCTTGGAGACGCCGTAGCTGGACGGGAAGAGGAAGCCTTCCAGCGGGTCCTTGACGTTCTTGTGGCCCTTCGCCCAGCCGGGGAGGCCGAGCTGGTCCGCCTTCTGCTTGGCGACCTTCGCGGTGGTGCCCGCCTTGAGCTCGAGGCGTTTGTCGATGAGTTCGTAGACCTGGGCGTTCCGCAGTCCCTCGCGGATGATCAGGTTGTTGCGGCTCTCCGGGCTGAGCATCAGCTCGACCGCGCTCGCGGCCGACATCTGCTTCTCCAGCGTGTAGACGCCGTCCTGGATCGACTTGCCCTGGGGGTTGCCCGCCTGCGCCGCCACGAAGGCGTCGACGCTCTTGACCACGCCGGCCCTCTTGAGCACCTGGCCGATGACCGCGCCGGTGGCGCCCTTGGGGATGGTGACGGTCACCTTCTGCCCGTTGCCGTCGCCGGCGAAGTCCGGGGCGCTGCCGAAACGATCCTGGTAGAACTGCCAGCCGTAATAGCCCGCGCCGGCCAGTCCCCCGCCGAAGACCAGGGCCACCACCAGACAGGCGCACCCGCCGCGGCGCTTCTTCTCCTTGGCGCCCTTGCCGCCCCTGCGGCGGCGGTCGCCCGGATCGTCGTAGTCGTCGTCCTCGTCGTCACCGCCGCCCGCGAAGAAGGCGTGTTCGCCCTGGTCGGGTCCGGGGTCCCAGTCGGTCGGCGGCTCGGGCTCCGGGGCGGCGCGCCTGCGGCCGGGCGGCTGGGGCGGAGGGTATCCCTCCGGGCTGCCGTAGTAGTCGGACTGCTGCCCCGGATAGCCGCCGCCCTGCCCGTAGGGGTCCTGCGCCGCGGCGGCGTAGGGATCCTGCGGGTGGGTGCCGGTGTGCCAGCCGCTGGTGTCGTAGTGCTGCTGATGCTGCTGCTGGTGGGCGTACTGCTGGTCGTACTGCGGGTACTGCTGTCCGCCGTAGCCGTTCTGGTCATGTCCGCCGTAGCCGTTCTGTTCGGCGGTACCCCAGTCCCCGTACTGCTGGTGCGTGTGCGACTGCTGCGGGTAATGCTGCTGCGGCTGGCCGGCGTAGGGAGACTGCGGGCCCTGATCGGCCTGCTGCCCTCCCCATCCGCCGTCCCCGTACAACGGGTCGTCCGGATGCCACGGTTCGGAGCCTTGGCCCCGGCCATACTCAGTCATCGATCCCCTAGAGCCGCGAGGCGGTGACCGCCGGGCCACCTGAAGACCGCGGCCGTCCTCCGCCTCTTTCTGTGCGGCGGCTGTTCGAACACCGCCGCATCGCGCGGAACGTTACCGTATCGCGATCAGATGACCACTTCGACGCCCTCGCCGGGTGCATTGCCTGACACCCGTTCGGATTCGAGGGCCTGCTGCAGGATGATCACGGCCGCTGCCTGGTCGATGACCGATCTGCCTTTCTTGGACCTCACGCCCGAGGCGCGCAGTCCCTGGCTCGCTGTGACGGTGGTCATACGTTCGTCGACGAGCCGTACCGGGACGGGGGCGATGCCCTTGGCCAGCTCCTGGGCGAAGGCGCGCACCTTGGCGGCGGCCGGCCCCTCGCCCCCCTTGAGGGAGCGAGGGAGACCGACCACGACCTCGATGGGCTCGTACTCCTCGACGAGCTGCCGCAGGCGCCGGTGTGCGGCCGGGACGTCCCGGCCGGGGACGGTCTCGACCGGTGTGGCGAGGATGCCGTCGGGGTCGCAGGAGGCGACCCCGATACGGGCGTCCCCGACGTCGACGGCGAGACGGCGTCCCCTGCGCATTACTTGGCCGTCTCCGCGACCAGGCGTTCGACGGCCTGGACGGCCTCGCCGACGGCGGCCGGGTTCTGGCCGCCGCCCTGGGCGACGTCCGGCTTGCCGCCACCACCACCGCCGAGGGTCTTGGCGGCGGTGCGGACCAGCTCACCGGCCTTCAGGCCGCGCTCGCGGGCGGCGTCGTTGGTGGCGATCACGGTGAGCGGCTTGCCGTTGTTCACGGTGAACAGGGCGACCACGGCGGCCCGTCCGCCGCGGATGCGGCCGCGCACGTCCAGGACCAGCTTGCGCAGGTCGTCGGCGGTGGTGCCGTCCGGCACCTGGCCGGTGACCACGGCGACGCCGTGGATGTCCTTGGCGGACTCGGCGAGACCGGCGGCGGCCTGCAGCACCTTCTCGGCGCGGAACTTCTCGATCTCCTTCTCGGCGTCCTTCAGCCGGCCGAGCATCGCGGAGACCTTCTCGGGCAGCTCCTCCGGGCGGCCCTTGAGCAGTTCGGTGAGCTGGTTGACGACCGTGTGCTCGCGGGCGAGGAAGCTGTAGGCGTCGACGCCGACGAGGGCCTCGATGCGGCGCACACCGGAGCCGATGGAGGACTCGCCGAGCAGTTTCACCAGGCCCAGCTGGGCGGTGTTGTGCACGTGGGTGCCGCCGCACAGCTCCTTGGAGAAGTCGCCGATGGTCACCACGCGCACCCGGTCGCCGTACTTCTCGCCGAACTCGGCGATGGCGCCCTGCTTCTTGGCCTCGTCGATGCCCATGATCTCGGCGTGCACGTCCAGGTCGCGGGCGAGCACCTCGTTGATCTTCTGCTCGACGTCGAGCATCACCGTCTGCGGCACGGCGGACGGCGAGCCGAAGTCGAAGCGGAAGCGGCCGGGCTGGTTCTCCGAACCGGCCTGGGCGGCCGTGGGGCCGAGGGCGTCGCGCAGGGCCTGGTGCGTGAGGTGGGTGGCCGAGTGGGCGCGGGCGATGGCCTTGCGGCGGGGGGCGTCGATGGCGGCGTGGGCCTTGGCACCGACGGTGACCTCGCCGACCTGGACCACGCCCTTGTGCACGTAGACGCCGGGGACCGGCTTCTGGCAGTCGCGCACCTCGATGACGGCACCGGCGTCGGTCTTGATCCGGCCGGTGTCGCCGATCTGGCCGCCGCCCTCGGCGTAGAAGGGGGTGCGGTCCAGGACGACCTCGACCTCGTCGCCCTCGGTGGCGGCCGGGGAGGAGACGCCGTCGACGAGAAGGCCCACGATCGTGGACTCGCCCTCGGTGTCGGTGTAGCCGATGAAGTCGGTGGCGCCGGCCCGGTCGGCGATCTCGCGGTAGGCGCCGAGGTCGGCGTGGCCGGTCTTCTTGGCCTGGGCGTCGGCCTTGGCGCGCTCCCGCTGCTCCTTCATCAGGCGGCGGAAGCCCTCCTCGTCCACGGACAGGCCCTGCTCGGCGGCCATCTCCAGGGTGAGGTCGATCGGGAAACCCCAGGTGTCGTGGAGCAGGAAGGCCTTGTCGCCGGGCAGCACGGTGGAGCCGGCGGCCTTGGTCTCGGCCACGGCGGTGTCGAGGATGTTGGTGCCGGCCTTGAGCGTCTTGAGGAAGGCGTTCTCCTCGGCGAGGGCGACCTTCTCGATGCGCTCGCGGTCGGTGATCAGCTCGGGGTACTGCCGGCCCATCATGCCGATGACGACGTCGATCAGGTCCTTGACGACCGGGCCGGTGGCGCCGAGCAGGCGCATGTTGCGGATGGCGCGGCGCATGATGCGGCGCAGCACGTAGCCGCGGCCCTCGTTGCCCGGGGTGACACCGTCGCCGATGAGCATGGTGGCGGTGCGCATGTGGTCGGTGACCACGCGCAGGGACACGTCCGAGTCCTCGGAGTCGCCGTAGCGGACGCCGGTCAGCTCGGTGGCCTTCTCGATCACGGCCATCGAGGTGTCGATCTCGTACATGTTCTGCACGCCCTGCAGAATCATGGCGAGCCGCTCGAGGCCGAGGCCGGTGTCGATGTTCTTGCTGGGCAGTTCGCCGAGGATCTCGAAGTCGTCCTTGCCCGTGCCCTCGCCCCGCTCGTACTGCATGAAGACGAGGTTCCAGATCTCCACGTACCGCTCGTCGTTGACGGCGGGGCCGCCCTCGGGGCCGAACTCGGGACCACGGTCGTAGTTGATCTCGGAGCAGGGGCCGCACGGGCCGGGGACGCCCATGGACCAGAAGTTGTCCTTCATGCCGAGTCGCTGGATGCGCTCCTTCGGCACGCCGATGACCTCGTGCCAGATCTGCTCGGCCTCGTCGTCGTCCTTGTAGACGGTGATCCACAGACGTTCGGGGTCGAGGCCGTAACCGCCCTTGTCCTGGGGCGTGGTGAGCAGCTCCCAGGCGAGCTTGATGGCGCCTTCCTTGAAGTAGTCGCCGAAGGAGAAGTTGCCGCACATCTGGAAGAACGTGCCGTGCCGGGTGGTCTTGCCGACCTCTTCGATGTCCGGCGTGCGCACGCACTTCTGGACGCTGGTGGCGCGGGTGAAGGGCGGCTTGACCTCGCCGAGGAAGTAGGGCTTGAAGGGCACCATGCCGGCCGGGACGAGCAGCAGAGTCGGGTCGTCCGCGATGAGCGACGCCGACGGGACGACGGTGTGCCCGCGCTCCTCGAAGAAGCTCAGCCAGCGGCGGCGGATCTCGGCCGACTCCATCAGTGGTCCTCATTCCGGTTGTACGGGTACGTCTTGTACGTCAGGCCCTCGGCGTACGGGGGCCTGCTGCGGTTCTCGATGACGGCGTAGAGCCGGGGGGCGGGCAGTTCGCGGTCGACGGGGGCGTTGAGCCCGAGCGCGTCGCCGAGTTCGGCCTCGCGCTGGGCCATGTTGTCGCGGACCTCGAGCGCGAAGTCCACCGCGCGGTCCTTCAGCCGGCCACCGGCCTCGAGCGCCTTGTTCGCGGCGGCGACGGCGAGGTGCTCGGGCGTCAGCTGCTTGAGCTTGCGGTTGACCTTGGTGGTGGCCCACACGCCGGCTGCGACGCCGGTGGTGAACCAGAACGTACGGCGGAACATCGCTCGGTCAGTCTCTCTTTCCCCGGGAGGTCCCGCGGCTGCGCCGGTCGCGGCGCGCGCCCGGGACGGTACGGCCCACGATCACGGTGCGCCCCGGCGCCCGGGCGGGCGCCTCGTCCTTGCGGCCGCTCAGGGCACGGCGCACGCCGTAGCCGAAGGCGGCGACCTTGACGAGGGGGCCGCCGAAGGTGGAGGCGACGGTGGTGGACAGCGCGGAGGCGTTGGAGGTGACCTCCTGCACGTCGGAGGCGATCGCGTCGACCCGTTCGATCTGGGTCTGCGCGGAGCGCACCGCCGCGGAGGCGTCGGCCAGCAGCGGGACGGCCTGGTCGGTCACGTCCGCCACGAGCTTGGTGGTCGCCCTGAGCGTCTGGGCCAGCCTCGCGAGAGCCACCGCGAGGAAGGAGACCAGGATCGCCCAGAAGACGGCCACCAGGATCCCGGCCACCTCTCCACCGGACACTGTGTGCACCCGCTCCCTGAAACGTGCCTGAACATCGAGAAAGTCGTGTCACCGAGCCTATCGCGCCGGTGACACGACCCCGTACCGGATTAACCTCCGGCACCGGTGGAGCCGCGGGCCCCGATTGTACGGACCGCGCCGGGCCGATCACGCCCGGCGCCCACCGGGCTTCCGCCCGCGCCGCCCCACCGGACTGGCGGGGCGTCAGGCGCAGTCGGTGAGAGCTCCGCGCACCCGGTGCGCGCCCGCGCAGAGTCGGCGAGGCGGGCTGCGGCGCCACGCCGGAGCCGCACCGGCGCCCGGCAAGCCGTGCGCGCCGCCAGACCGAGCCGCCGGGACTCGCGCCGACGGTGAGACGGCCGGGGGGCACCGCGCCGGCGCGCGGCCCGGCGGCCGGCCCCTCCGACACGCCGCATGCCCGCACGGCGGCCGGCGCCGAGCGGGCGCCTCCTCCAGGACGGCGCGGCCCACCGGCACACCGGCACACAGGCACACCGCAGGCATGGTGTGGGCTGCCCGCCGGGCCTCGAGCCCGCGGCGGTCCGCCGGTGCGCGTCGGTGCAGCTGCCGGCGCGCCGCTCGGCCGGTCCGCCGGGGCGCGCCGGATGCACGCGCGCGGGTCGGTTCCCGGCCTGCTCGGCCCCGGGCAGCGCTCGGCACGAGATGTGCGCCCCGAGGGCCCGGGCGGATGGTGCGCCGGGTGCCGTGAGGCGGACCGGGACCGGGAGATGCGGCCGGCGCGGTCAGCGTCTGCCGGACGGGCCGTGTGGCGGCACCGGAAGGCGGGGCGGGACGCCACCGGACCAGGTCCACAGGTCCACGACCGGGGCCTCCCGCCCGGGAGCGGGGCCCGGGGCGGCACGTGCCCCGGCCGGGAAGCCGGCGGTCGCCCGCGCCCCCGCCCGGGAGCGGGGCCCGGCGGCCGGGGTCGGGGCCGGAAGGAGGTGGCTCCGGGCCGGGGCGCACCGGGGCCGTGACCGGAACGCCGCCGAGCGGCCGTCCCGCCCCCACCGGGCCGGGCCGCCCTCGCCGGGCCGAGCGGGCCGGGAAGCACGAACCCGCCGCGCCCCGCCCGGAAGGGCGGGACAGCGGCGGGCCGCGGAGACGCTGCCTGCTGGGTCAGCGGGCGTAGTACTCGACGACGAGCTGCTCGTCGCAGACCACCGGGATCTCCTTGCGGTTGGGCTCGCGGTCCAGGCGGAACGCCAGGGCCTTGAGGTTCACCTGGAGGTAGCGCGGGGTCTCGCCCTCGGGGGCGAAGCCACCCTCGCGGGCGATCTGGAAGAGCGTCTTGTCCTTGGAGCGGTCACGGACCTGCACGACGTCGTCCGGGCGGACACGGAAGGAGGGCTTGTCGACCTTCTTGCCGTTGACCTGGATGTGGCCGTGCGTGACCATCTGGCGGGCCTGGTAGATCGTGCGGGCGATGCCCGAGCGCAGGACCAGCGCGTCGAGGCGCTTCTCCAGCTCCACGATCAGGGCCTCACCGGTCTTGCCCTGCACCTTGACGGCACGCTCGTAGGCGCGGACCAGCTGGCGCTCGGAGATGTCGTACTGCGCGCGCAGACGCTGCTTCTCCAGCAGACGGACCTTGTAGTCCGAGTTCTGCTTGCGCCCACGGCCGTGCTCACCGGGCGGGTACGGACGGGCCTCGAAGTACTTGACGGCCTTCGGGGTCAGCGCGATGCCGAGGGCACGCGACTTCTTGACCTTGGGGCGGGACTGGTTCGCCACTGTTACTCATTTCCTAGTGTCGGCTTGTCAGGTCTGCTGGGAGGTCGCATCCGCAGCCGGGGAATCCCTGCGGGTCCGCGAGGGACCTGCCGGGCAGCCGCTCCCCTGGTCTGGGCACATACGTGCAGCACGCGAGTGGCCCACCGACCGTTCCCGGGACTCCGGGTGGTGGTGGGCTGCCCGCGACACCGTTCGCCGGTGCGCGACGCTCCTGGAACCGATCCCGCCGGGATCGGGCTCCGGCTGACTGTCCCGCTCTGACAGCACAGGACGCAGCACTCCAGCAGAGTTTACAGGGTGCTCAGGACCGCTTGCGCCCCAGGTGCTTCCTGGTCCACTCCACGGCGTCCGCGTAGCGGGCCTCGGCCCCGTGCCGGGTGGGCTGGTAGTACTCCCGGTCCTTGAGGGCGTCCGGGGCGTACTGCTGCTGGGCGATGCCCTCGGGCAGGTCGTGCGGGTAGACGTACCCCTTGCCGTGGCCGAGCCCGGCCGCGCCCCGGTAGTGGCTGTCCCGCAGGTGGGCCGGCACCGGCCCGGCCAGGCCCTTGCGCACGTCCTCCAGCGCGGCGCCGATCGCCGTGGTCGCCGCATTGGACTTCGGGGCGAGGGCCAGGGCGATGGTGGCGTGGCTGAGGGTGAGGGCCGCCTCCGGGAAGCCGATCATGGATACGGCCTGGGCCGCGGCGACCGCGATGGGCAGCGCGTTGGGGTCGGCGAGGCCGATGTCCTCGCTGGCGGAGATCATCAGGCGCCGGGCGATGAAGCGGGGGTCCTCGCCGGCCTCGATCATGCGGGCCAGGTAGTGCAGCGCGGCGTCCACGTCGGAGCCGCGGATGGATTTGATCAGGGCGCTGGCCACGTCGTAGTGCTGGTCGCCGTCCCGGTCGTACTTCACGGCCGCCCGGTCGACGGTCTCCTCCAGCGTGGTCAGCGACACCTCGCTCTCACCCTTGTCGAGGGCGGCCCCGGCGGCCGCCTCCAGCGCGGTGAGCGCCCGGCGGGCGTCCCCGCCGGCGATGCGCAGCAGGTGGTTCTCGGTGTCCTCGGCGAGCGTGACGGCGCCCTTGAGGCCCCGCTCGTCGGTGAGCGCCCGCCGGATCAGGCCGCGGATGTCGTCGTCGGTGAGCGGTTCGAGGGTGAGCAGCAGGGAGCGGGAGAGCAGCGGGGAGATGACCGAGAAGTAGGGGTTCTCGGTGGTCGCGGCGATCAGGGTGACCCAGCGGTTCTCCACGGCGGGGAGCAGCGAGTCCTGCTGGGCCTTGCTGAAGCGGTGGATCTCGTCGAGGAAGAGGACGGTCTCCTGGCCGTAGCCGCCGGAGGCGCGGCGGGCGCCGTCGATCACCGTGCGGACCTCCTTGACGCCCGCGGTGATCGCCGACAGCTCCACGAAGCGCGCGTTGGTGGCCTTGGAGACGACGTGGGCCAGAGTCGTCTTGCCCGTGCCGGGCGGGCCCCAGAGGATCACCGAGGAGGGCCCGGCGGGGCCCGAGGCGCCCTCGCCGACCAGTCTGCGCAGCGGGGAGCCGGGCTTGAGCAGATGCTGCTGGCCCACCACCTCGTCGAGGGTGCGCGGGCGCATCCGGACCGCCAGAGGGCTGCCGGTCGGATCCTTCTCCTGGCGTTCTTCGGCTGCGGCGGTGAACAGGTCGGGCTCCACGACAAGAACCCTAAATCACCGCACCGACACCCGGGCCGGGGCCGTCAGCCGGTCCAGAAGTCCCACCAGCGGGTGAGGATCAGCATGCCGATCACGCCGATGTGCAGCACCGGCATGACCCAGGTGAACTCACCGAAGAAGCTCTTCAGCCAGGAGGGCGCGGGCAGGAAGCCCTTGCGCACGTTGAAGGAGGTCACGTACCAGAACATGATGATCGTGGCGACCCAGGCCAGGCAGCACCACAGGCACAGGGCGTTGATCCGGTACAGGGACTGGAACATCAGCCAGGCGCAGAAGGCGACGCCGAAGAGGGTGCCCGCGTTGAAGGTGAGCCAGTACCAGCGCGGGAAGCGTGCCCCGGCGAGCAGGCTCATGCCGACGCAGATCACGATGCCGTAGGTGACGAGGCCGAGCACCGGGTTGGGGAAGCCGAAGACGGAGGCCTGGTCGCTCTCCATGACGCTGCCGCAGGAGACGATCGGGTTGAGGCTGCAGCCCGGCGTGAAGGTCTCGCCTCTGACCTTGGCCTCGAGGATCTTGAACTTGTCCAGCGTGATGACCCAGGCGGCGAGCACTCCGGCCGCGCCGGTGATCACCAGCAGCAGGGCGAGGGCCCGGCTGCCGCCCTCGGTGCGCCGCCCGCCGGCGGTGCGCTGCGCGGGCGAGTGCTCGGGCTCCATGGCGACGTCCTTGAGTGTCGTCTTGCTCATCACGCCGATTCCGTCACTAGCGAGTGTGGGCCTTGCTTCGGGCAGGGGCCATTGTGCCGCACGGGCCCGCGGCGGCGCCGTTCGCCGGGCATAAGGAATGACCGGCACTCACCCGTGAGCGTTCGGTTTCGGCCGATGTTCGTCGCAGTGTCGTACGGATGTACGGCGTGCGCGCAGGCGCCGGGGGCGATCGGCCTCCGGCGCCTGCGGAACCGCGCGGGCGGAGCGGTCCCTCAGCCGAGCCGGGACTCCAGCTCCGCGACGATCTCGTTCACGCCGACCGGAACCTGCTCGCCGGACTCCATGTCCTTGAGCTGGACCACGCCCTCGGCGAGATCCCGCTCGCCGGCCACGATCGTGTAGCGGGCGCCGCTGCGGTTGGCGTTCTTCATGGCGCCCTTGAGGCCCTTGCCGCCGTAGGAGAAGTCCGCCGCGATGCCGTTCTTGCGCAGCTCGGTGACCTTGGTGAACAGCACCCGGCGGGCCTCCTCGCCCAGCGGGACGGCGAACACGCTGGTGGTGGCGGGGAGTTCGAGCTCGATGCCCTCCGCCTCCAGGGCGAGCACGGTGCGGTCGACGCCGAGGGCCCAGCCGACGGACGGCAGCGCGGGGCCGCCGATCATCTCCGACAGGCCGTCGTAGCGGCCGCCGCCGCCCACCGCCGACTGGGAGCCCAGGCCGTCGTGGACGAACTCGAAGGTGGTGCGGGTGTAGTAGTCGAGGCCGCGCACCAGCTTGGGGTCGTCCTCGAAGGCCACGCCCGCCGCGGTGATCAGCTCGCGGACCTCCTCGTGGTACGCCTTGCACGCGTCGCACAGGTAGTCCCGCAGCAGCGGGGCCCCGGCGAGCTGCTTCTGCACCGACTCCCGCTTGTCGTCGAGCACCCGCAGCGGGTTGATGTCGATGCGGCGGCGGGTGTCCTCGTCCAGGTCGAGCCCGCGCAGGAAGTCCTGCAGCGCGGCGCGGTAGACCGGGCGGCACTCCTTGTCGCCGAGGCTGTTGAGCAGGATCCGGAAGTTCTGCAGGCCCAGCGAGCGGTACGCCTGGTCGGCGAGGATGATCAGCTCGGCGTCGAGGGCCGGGTCCTCCGCGCCGATCGCCTCGGCGCCGACCTGGGAGAAGTGACGGTAGCGGCCCTTCTGCGGGCGCTCGTAGCGGTAGTACGAGCCGGAGTACCAGAGCTTGACCGGGAGGTTGCCCGCCTTGTGCAGGTTGGCCTCCAGGGCGGCGCGCAGCACGGAGGCGGTGCCCTCGGGGCGCAGGGCGAGCTTGTCGCCGCCCTTGGTCTCGAAGGCGTACATCTCCTTGGTCACGATGTCCGTGGACTCGCCGACGCCGCGGGCGAACAGCTCCACGTTCTCGAAGCCGGGCGTCTCGATGTAGCCGTAGCCGGAGTTGCGCAGCGGGGCGGCGAACGCCTCACGGACGGCGAGGTACTTGGCCGACTCCGGCGGGATCAGGTCGTACGTGCCCTTGGGGGCCTTGAAAGTGCTCACGGAAGGTCTCGTCACATTCCTCGTCGGGGAGCCTCCTGGGCTCCCAGGCCGGCGGCCACCTGCCGCAGATACGGGTTGGTGGCGCGCTCCTGGCCGATGGTGGTCTGGGGGCCGTGGCCGGACAGCACCACGGTCGAGTCGTCGAGCGGCAGGCACACGCGGGCCAGCGAGTCGAGCATCTCGGCCATGTCACCGCCGGGCAGGTCGGTGCGTCCGATGGAGCCGGCGAACAGCAGGTCGCCCGAGAACAGGATCGGCGGGATGTCCGCCGCCTCGGGCAGGCCGAAGGTCACCGACCCCTTGGTATGGCCCGGCGCGTGCGAGACGCCGAACTCCAGACCCGCCAGCTGCAGCTTCGCGCCGTCGGCCAGCTCCTTGACGTCGTCCGGCTCCCCCACGGTCAGCTCGCCGAGCAGCGGCATCCCGATGGAGCGGCCCAGCGCCTTCTCGGGGTCGCTCATCATGTACCGGTCCTCGGGGTGGATCCAGGCCGGCACGTCGTGGGCGCCGCAGACGGGGACGACCGAGGCGACGTGGTCGATGTGGCCGTGCGTGAGGACGACGGCGACCGGCTTCAGCCGGTGCTTGCGGACCGCCTCCTCCACTCCGGGCGCGGCCTGGTGGCCGGGGTCGATGATCACGCACTCCTCACCGGCTGCGGGGGCGACGAGATAACAGTTCGTCCCCCATGCTCCGGCGGGGAACCCGGCAATGAGCACGATCGTCCTTCGTTCGAGTCGGTACACAAGGCTTGCGGCGGGCCGAGCCCGCGGTCAGAGCCTACCGGCGCTGCCGAATCCTCAGCGAACCCATATACGGTACGGGTCACACGCAGACGGTCGGCTCACCGCACGCACGCGTACCGGTCGACACACGAGACGCATGAGGAGTTAACCCGGTGGTCAGCCAGGAACAGCGGCGGCGTCAGCTCGCCCGGGAGAAGTTCTTGCGGCAGCAGCAGCGGCGTATCGAAGCGCGGCGCAAGGCGCGCATCCGCAACTCGGTGATCGCTTCGGTGCTCGGCGTCGTCCTGATCGGCAGCCTGGCGCTGTACACGACCGGGGTGCTCAAGCAGGACGACGAGAAGACCAACGCGAGCGCGGAGATCACCCCCAGCGCCTCCCCGACCAGCAAGGCGCCGGACCCCTGTGACAAGCCGGCCCCGGGCGAGCCGAAGAACAAGACGTGGAAGAAGGAGCCGGCGCTCGAGATCGACAAGTCGGCGAAGTACACGCTGAAACTGGACACCACATGCGGTGAGATAGACGTGGCGATGAAGGCGTCGGCGGCGCCGCACACGGTCAACTCGTTCGAGTTCCTGGCCGGCCAGGGCTACTTCGACCACACCAAGTGCCACCGGCTGACCACTCAGGGCATTTATGTCCTGCAGTGCGGCGACCCCACGGGCATGGGCACCGGCGGGCCGGGCTACACGATCCCGGACGAGAATCTGAAGGACAAGAGCCTCAAGGACAACATCTATCCGGCCGGCACGGTCGCGATGGCGAACACCGGGCAGAAGAACAGTGGAGGCAGCCAGTTCTTCCTGGTCTACAAGGACAGCCAGCTGCCGCCCAACTACACACCGTTCGGTACGGTCTCGAAGGCCGGCATGAAGGTACTGCAGAAGATCGCCAAGGCCGGGGAGAGCACGGGCATGGGCGACGGGGCGCCCAACGCGACGGTCGTGATCGACAAGGCGAGCGTCACGAAATCCTGACCCCCATCTGCGAGATTTCGGTCGCGCGGGATGCGGACAGGCATCCCGTCGGTCGCCTATGTTGGCCGTGACGAAACTGTGGACGATGCCCGGGGGAGCACAAGCGACTCGCAGGCATCATGTGGAGGAGGCGCTGTGAGCAGCGACCCGTGGGGCCGCGTCGACGAGACGGGGACCGTGTACGTGCGTACGGCCGACGGCGAGAAGGTCGTCGGTTCCTGGCAGGCAGGCTCCCCCGAGGAGGCTCTGGCCTACTTCGAGCGCAAGTACGAGGGCCTGGTTGTCGAGATCGGCCTCCTCGAGAAGCGAGTGAAGACCACCGACCTGTCGTCGAAGGACGCCCTGGCCGCGATCGAGCACATCCGCGAGCAGGTGGACGCCCATCACGCGGTGGGTGACCTGGACGCCCTGAAGGTCCGGCTGGACAAGCTCGTGGAGCTGGTGGAGAAGCGCCGCGAGGAACGCAAGGCGCAGCGGGCCCGGCAGGCCGAGGAGGCGCGGCGGGCCAAGGAGGAGCTGGTCAGCGAGGCGGAGCAGCTGGCCACCTCCGATCAGTGGCGGGCGGCCGGTGAGCGGCTGCGGGCGCTGGTGGAGACCTGGAAGAGCCTGCCGCGGCTGGACCGCAAGTCGGACGACGAACTGTGGCACCGGTTCTCGCACGCCCGGTCGCAGTTCTCCAAGCGGCGCAAGCAGCACTTCGCGCAGCTGGACGCACAGCGCGAGGAGGCCCGCCGCATCAAGGAGCGGCTGGTCGCCGAGGCGGAGGCGCTGTCGGACTCGACGGACTGGGGTCCGACGGCGGCGCGCTACCGGGAGCTGATGGCGGAGTGGAAGGCCGCGGGACGCGCCCAGCGCGAGCACGAGGAGGACCTGTGGAACCGCTTCCGCGGCGCCCAGGACATCTTCTTCGCGGCGCGCAGCGCGGTGTTCGCCGAGCGTGACGCCGAGCAGGCGGAGAACCTCAAGCTGAAGGAGGAACTGGCCGAGGAGGCCGAGAAGCTGCTGCCGATCACGGACCTGAAGGCGGCGCGGGCCGCGTTCCGTGCGATCAACGAGCGCTGGGAGACCATCGGCCATGTGCCGCGGGACGCCCGCCCGAAGGTCGAGGGCCGGATGCACGCGGTGGAGCGGGCGATCCAGGAGGCCGAGGAGGCCGAGTGGCGGCGCACCAACCCGGAGGCCCGGGCGCGCGCCGAGGGTCTGACCGGCCAGCTGCAGGCTGCCGTGGACAAGCTCAAGGGCGAGATCGAGCAGGCCCGCGCCCAGGGCAACACCGCCAAGGCGGAGAAGCTGGAGCGCGAGCTGGAGGGCCGCCAGGCCCTGCTCGACCAGGCTCTGAAGGGTCTGCAGGAGTTCGGCGGCTGACACCGGGCACGGAAGAGGGGCTCCCGTACCGTACGGGAGCCCCTCTTGTCGTCTCGTGTCGTCGTCCTTGTCGTCGCCTCTTGTCGTTCTCGTCCCTCGCCGCCGCCGGCCGGACTCTCCGCCTCGCTCCGGGCGCTGGTGCGCCGCGGGTCAGCCGCGGTTGCGGGCCGAGGTGACGCGGTAGACGTCGTAGACGCCCTCGACGCCGCGGACGGCCTTGAGGACGTGGCCGAGGTGCTTGGGGTCGCCCATCTCGAAGGTGAAGCGGGAGGTGGCGACCCGGTCGCGGGAGGTCTGGACGGCCGCGGAGAGGATGTTGACGTGCTGGTCGGACAGCACGCGGGTGACGTCCGAGAGCAGCCGGGAGCGGTCCAGGGCCTCGACCTGGATGGCGACCAGGAAGACCGAGGACTGGGTGGGCGCCCACTCGACCTCGAGGATCCGCTCGGGCTCCTTGGACAGCGAGTCGACGTTCACGCAGTCGCTGCGGTGCACCGAGACGCCGCTGCCGCGGGTGACGAAGCCGATGATCGGGTCGCCGGGCACCGGGGTGCAGCAGCGGGCGAGCTTCACCCAGACGTCCTCGACACCCTTGACGATCACGCCGGGGTCGGCGCTGGAGCGGCGCTTGCGGCTGCGCGAGCGGGCCGGGGGCACCGCCTCGTCGATCTCCTCGCTGGCCGCCTCCTCACCGCCGAGGGCCTGCACCAGCTTCTGCACGATGTTCTGCGCGGAGACATGGCCCTCGCCGATCGCCGCGTACAGCGCGGAGATGTCCGAGTAGCGCATCTCGTGCGCCAGCGTGACCAGGGAGTCGCCGGTGAGGATGCGCTGGATCGGCAGGTTCTGCTTGCGCATGGCGCGGACGATGGCGTCCTTGCCCTGCTCGATCGCCTCGTCCCGGCGCTCCTTGGAGAACCAGGCACGGATCTTGTTGCGGGCGCGCGGCGACTTGACGAACCCCAGCCAGTCCCGGGACGGGCCGGCGCCGGGCGCCTTGGAGGTGAAGACCTCGACCAGGTCGCCGTTGTCCAGGGTGGACTCCAGCGGCACCAGGCGGCCGTTGACCCGGGCCCCTATGGTGCGGTGGCCGACCTCGGTGTGGACCGCGTAGGCGAAGTCGACCGGCGTGGCGCCGGCCGGGAGCGCGATCACGTCGCCCTTGGGCGTGAAGACGAAGACCTCGTTGCGGGACAGGTCGAAGCGCAGCGACTCCAGGAACTCGCCCGGGTCCTCGGTCTCCTTCTGCCAGTCGAGGAGCTGCCGCAGCCACGCCATGTCGTTGATGGCGTCCTTGTCCTTGCCGGACGACTTGGGCGCGTCGGTGCGGATCTTGGAGGCGCCGGCCACGGCCTCCTGCTTGTACTTCCAGTGCGCGGCGATGCCGTACTCGGCGCGGCGGTGCATGTCGAAGGTGCGGATCTGCAGCTCGACCGGTTTGCCGCCGGGGCCGATGACCGTCGTGTGCAGCGACTGGTACATGTTGAACTTCGGCATCGCGATGTAGTCCTTGAACCGGCCGGGGACCGGGTTCCATCGCGCGTGCACGGTGCCGAGGGCCGCGTAGCAGTCGCGGACGGTGTCCACGAGGACGCGGATGCCCACCAGGTCGTAGATCTCCGCGAAGTCACGGCCGCGGACGATCATCTTCTGGTAGACGCTGTAGTAGTGCTTGGGCCGGCCGGTGACGGTCGCCTTGATGCGGGCGGCGCGCAGGTCCTGCTGGACCTCGTCGGTGACGATGGCGAGGTACTCGTCGCGCTTGGGGGCGCGCTCGGCCACCAGGCGGACGATCTCGTCGTACATCTTGGGGTAGAGGATCGCGAAGGCGAGGTCCTCCAGCTCCCACTTGATGGTGTTCATGCCCAGCCGGTGGGCGAGCGGCGCGTAGATCTCCAGGGTCTCGCGCGCCTTCTTCTCCTGCTTCTCGCGCTTGAGGTAGCGCATGGTGCGCATGTTGTGCAGGCGGTCGGCGAGCTTGATGACCAGGACGCGGGGGTCCTTGGCCATGGCGACGACCATCTTGCGCACGGTCTCGGCCTGGGCGGCCTCGCCGAACTTGACCTTGTCCAGCTTGGTGACGCCGTCGACGAGCAGGGCGACGGTGTCCCCGAAGTCGCGGCGCAGCTGCTCGAGGCCGTACTCGGTGTCCTCGACGGTGTCGTGCAGCAGTCCGGCCATGAGCGTGGCCGGGTCCATGCCGAGTTCGGCGAGGATCGTGGTCACCGCGAGCGGGTGGGTGATGTACGGGTCGCCGCTCTTGCGCTTCTGCCCGCGGTGCCAGCGTTCGGCGACCTGGTAGGCCTTCTCGATCTGGCGGAGCGTGGAGTTCTCGATCTTGGGGTCGTTGCTGCGCACTATCCGCAGCAGCGGCTCCAGAACCGGGTTGTACGGGTTGGCGCGCTGCACACCGAGGCGGGCGAGCCGGGCGCGGACGCGGTTGGAGGAGCCGGAACGGGCGGGCTGGCCGGTGTTGGGGCGGGCGGTGGGGGCCAGGCGCTCCGGCGAGGCCGGCTTGGAACGCGACTGCTCGGGCTTGTCGACGGGCGCTGCCTGGGCGCGCTGGACCGGCCCGCGGGTGTCGTTCTTCGCCTGGGGCGTGTTCGGCGCGGGCTTGTCCGCGGCCGCCGAGGCGGACTCGGGCTTGGCGGCGGTCAGGTGCTGGGCCTCGTCTGGCAAGAGGACTCCTCGTGCGCGATCCGGGTCCCCCGGTCAGGCTCCGGAGATCCCATGGTAGCGATCCTGGACCGTTCGATCTCCTGTTGTCCGGTGTGAGGACGGTCAACCGGAAAAACGCCCGGGACCTGCGTCTGATTCCTCCTGGTCCGCTCCCCGCGGCGGGGCGCCGGCGCCGGGAAGGCGCCGACGCGACGGTGCCCCCGCCGCTCCCCGTCCGGGCGGGGCGGGCGGCGGGGGCACCGTCGGTGGCAGCGGACCGCTGGGCCTCACAGGCGCAGCAGGGCCTCCAGGGGGGCGCCCGCGAGGGCGGGCTCCAGGCGTTCCCGGCCGCCGAGGAAGCCGAGCTCCATCAGGACGGCCAGGCCCGCGACCTCGGCGCCGGCCCGGCGGACGAGCTGGACGGACGCCTCGGCGGTGCCGCCGGTGGCCAGCACGTCGTCGACGATCAGGACCCGGTCGTCGCCTCCCAGGTCCTCCGCGTGCACCTCGATCTCGGCGGAGCCGTACTCCAGCTCGTAGGCCTGGCTGAGGGTGGCTCCGGGGAGCTTGCCCGCCTTGCGCACGGGCACGAAGCCGAGGCCCGCGCGGACGGCCACCGGGGCGCCCAGGATGAAGCCGCGCGCCTCCAGGCCGATGACCTTGGTGGCGCCGGTCTGACCGGCGATGCCGGCCAGCTCGTCGGTGAGCGCGGTGAAGGCCGCCGGGTCCGCCAGCAGGGGCGTGATGTCCTTGAACATCACCCCCGGCTGCGGGTAGTCGGCCACGTCACGGATGCGGCTGAGCAGCAGATCCCGGATCTCGGTCATCGGCGCTTCCCCGAGGGACGGCCGCGGCCGCGGCTGCGGGACGCGGGCTGGTTGCGGGGGCCGACCACCGCGGGAGCGGCGTCCTGCGTCCCGCCTCCGAGGCCGCCGCTGCCGACGGGCTCGGGCTCCGGCGCGGACTTGCCCTGTGCCCGCTTGGCGAGCACCCGCTTCTTCAGCGCCTTCATCGCGGGGTCGCGTTCCTTGAGGTCGGCGACGAGCGGGGTGGCGATGAAGATCGAGGAGTACGCACCGGCGGCGAGGCCGACGAACAGCGACAGGGAGATGTCGTTCAGCATGCCGGCGCCCAGGACGCCGCCGCCGATGAACAGCAGTCCGGCGACCGGCAGCAGCGCGACCACCGTGGTGTTGATGGAGCGGACCAGGGTGCTGTTGATCGAGCGGTTGGCGATCTCGCTGTAGGTCCAGCGGGTCTGCTTGGTGATGTCCTTGGTCTGCTCCTTGAGGCTGTCGAAGACGACGACCGTGTCGTAGAGCGAGTAACCGAGGATGGTGAGCAGACCGATCACCGTGCCCGGGGTGACCTCGAAGCCCACCAGGGCGTAGACGCCGACGGTGATGGTGATGTCGTGGATCAGGGCGACGAACGCGGCGAACGCCATGCGCCATTCGAAGGCGATCGCCAGATAGATCACCACGAGGACCAGGAAGATGCCCAGGCCCTGCCAGGCCTTGTTGGCGATCTGCTCGCCCCAGCTGGGACCGACGAGTTCGGCGTTGATCTGCTCGGACTCGACCTTCAGGTCCTCCGACAGCTGCTCCTTGATGGTGTCCGAGGCCTTGGTGTCGATGCCCGCGACCTGGATGCGCAGGCTGCCGTCACCCAGCTTCTGGACGATGGCGTCGTGGCCCGACGCCTCCTCCGCGTACTCCTCCGCCTGGGCGACGGAGACGCTCATGTTCTTCGGGGTGCTGAAGACCGCTCCGCCCTGGAACTCGATGCCCATGTGCAGGCCGCGCACCGCCAGGCCGACGATGGCCGTGATGGTGATCAGGATGGAGATGCCGTACCAGATCTTGCGGTTCTTGACGAAGTCGTAGCCGACCTCGCCATGGTGCAACCGGGCGCCGAGGGTGCCGAGTTTCGACATCGCTCACGCCTCCTTCGTCTCGACGGGACCGGCGGGGCGGCGGGTGCGGCGCAGCGGGGGCTTGGCGCCGAGCGCCTTGGGGTCGAGGCCCGACCACTTGTGGCCGCTCGCGAAGAACTTCCGGCGGGCCATCAGCGTCAGCAGCGGCTTGGTGAACAGGAAGACCACCACCACGTCGAGGAGGGTGGTCAGGCCCAGCGTGAACGCGAAGCCCTGGACCTTGCCGACGGTGACGGCGAAGAGCACCGCGGCGGCGAGGAACGACACGAAGTCGGAGACCAGGATGGTGCGCCGGGCGCGCGGCCAGGCCCGCTCCACCGAGGGGCGCAGCGAGCGGCCCTCGCGGATCTCGTCCCGGACGCGTTCGAAGTAGACGATGAACGAGTCCGCGGTGATGCCGATGGCGACGATGGCACCGCAGACGGCCGGGAGGTTCAGCGCGAAGCCGATGGCCGGGCCGAGCAGCGACATGATCAGGTACGTGAGGGCCGCGGAGACCAGCAGCGAGGCGATCGCGATGAACGACAGGCCCCGGTAGTAGATCAGCAGGTAGGCGACGACCAGGGCGAGACCGATGGCACCGGCGATCAGACCGGCCCGCAGCTGCTCACCGCCGAGCGCGGCGGTGACGGTGGTGACGCTGTCCTCCTTGAAGGTCAGCGGCAGGGCGCCGTAGGAGAGGACGTTGGCCAGGTTCTTGGCCGATTCCTGCGTGAAGTTGCCGGAGATCTCGGCGTTGCTGCTCAGCGACTGGGTCACGTACGGGTTGGAGACCACGTTGCCGTCCAGAACGATGGCGAACTCGTTCTGCGGGGACTGCTGCTGGGCCAGCTTGCCGGTGATGCTCGCGAACTTCTTGGAGCCCTTGTCCGTGAAGCCGAGGGTGACCTTCCAGCCGGTGCCGGCCTGGGTGTCGTAGACCGCCTGGGCGTCGTCGACGTCGGTGCCGTCGACCTCGGCCGGGCCGAGCAGGTACTTCTGCCACTGGCCCTGCGAGTCCTGACCGCAGGCGACGGTGGCCTCGTCGGGCTTGGCGCCCTTGCCCGCCGTGGTCCGCTGGTCGGGCTTGGTGCAGTCGAGGGCGGCGTACTCGGCCTGCAGCTTGCTGTTCTGCGGGTCGGACGCGTCGCCCTTGCCGCCCCCGTCCCCGTCACCGGATCCCTTGGACTCGGAGGCCTTCGGGGACGGGCTCGCGTCGGCCTTGAGGCCGTCGGTGACCGCGCGTCCCTGAGAGGTGGCCGAGGGGCTGGGCGAGCTGCTCTCGTCCTTCTTCCCGTCCTTCTCCTTCGTGTCCTCCGCCTTGCCGGAGCCGGCCGAAGGACTCGAGGAAGCCTCGGGGGTGGGAGCGGCACCGCCCGCCTCCCGGGCGATCACCGGGCGGAAGTACAGCTTGGCCGTGGTGCCGACCTGTTCCCGGGCCTGCTTGGAGTTGGTGCCCTTGGGAATGTTGACGATGATGTTGCGATCGCCCTGGGTCTGGACCTCGGCCTCCGAGACGCCAAGACCGTTGACCCGGCGCTCCATGATGGAGACGGCCGTGTCCATGTTGGTCTTGTTGATCGCGGACTCCTGGCCCGCCTCGGGTTCCGCACGCAGCGTGATGCTGGTGCCGCCCGCCAGGTCGATGCCCAGTCGCGGGGTGGTCTGGCCGGAGGCGAACATTCCCGCGGTGAGCCCCACGATGGCGATCAGGATCAGGGCCAGTGAGCGCCATGGCTTGCTCTGGGCGCCCGCATTCCGGCCCTTCTTAGGTGCTGCCACCTTCTCGTACTCCCTCTCGGGCCGCCTCGCACCGGGTCGGCGGGCGGGCGGCCATGACATGGTCTAGGGATTCCGTGCGAGCTGGGCACATCGCGGGGCGCGCGGGGCCCTGCCCCGCGCGCCCCGCGACATGACTACTTCGCCTCGGAGTCGCCCTCGGACTTCTTCGGCTTCTCGTCCGTCTCCGCCTCGGCGGCGTCGTCGGCCTGGTCCTTCTTGCCGAGGTCGACGGGCGTGTCGTCGGAGGCGGCGGCAGCGTCGGAGGAGTCGTCGGTCTCGGTGAGGGAGGAGGCGTCGTCGGGCACGAGGTCGGACTTCAGGTCGTGCTCGATGCCGTGGACGATGCGGTTGTACTCGTCGTCGCTGAGCACGGCACCGATGGCGTTCTTGGCGAAGAGCAGCTCGACGCCCGGTCCGGCGTCGAGGAGGACCGTGTCCTCATTGACCTCCTTGACCGTGGCGTACATGCCCCCGATGGTGCGGACGCCGGAACCGGGCTGCATCTGGTTCCGCATCTCGATGGCCTGCTGTTGCTTCTTCTTGGCCGACCGGGTCATCAGGAACATGGCCCCGATGAGCACAATGAACGGGAGGAGGGTCAGGAGACTCACGGGTCGGAACTTCCTTCACACGACCGCGATGGTGAACGGCCTGATGGTTGGGGGTATGTGATGCCGCCGACAACGGTGGCATCGGCGGAGTCTAAGCGAGTCCGCGCGCATGGAACAACGCTCAGCATGGCACCGGGGTTCCTGCCCCGGCCACCATGCACGCCGTCACGCCCCGAACAGGTCCCCTTGTCCGTTTCCTGGGGCCTGTGAGCGCGGCGGGGTGAGGCCGAGATGCGCCCATGCCGCCGGGGTGGCGACCCGGCCGCGGGGCGTGCGCGCGAGCAGCCCTTCCCGGACCAGGAAGGGCTCGGCCACCTCCTCCACCGTCTCACGTTCCTCGCCGACCGCGACGGCGAGCGTGGACAGGCCCACCGGTCCCCCGCCGAACAGCTTCAGCAGGGCCTCCAGGACGGCCCGGTCGAGCCGGTCCAGGCCGCGGGCGTCGACCTCGTAGACGGCGAGGGCCGCCGATGCGATCTCCCGGGTGATCCTGCCGTCGGCCTTGACCTGTGCGTAGTCGCGGACGCGGCGCAGCAGGCGGTTGGCGATGCGCGGGGTGCCGCGGGAGCGGCCGGCGATCTCGGCGGCGCCGTCGGCGTCGATCTCGACGTCCAGCAGGCTCGCCGACCGGTGGATGACCCGCTCCAGCTCGGCGGGCTCGTAGAACTCCATGTGCGCGGTGAAGCCGAAGCGGTCGCGCAGCGGCGGCGGCAGCAGCCCGGCGCGGGTGGTGGCGCCGACCAGGGTGAAGGGGGGCAGCTCCAGCGGGATCGCGGTGGCGCCGGGGCCCTTGCCGACGATCACGTCGACCCGGAAGTCCTCCATGGCCATGTAGAGCATCTCCTCGGCGGGCCGGGACATGCGGTGGATCTCGTCGAGGAAGAGCACCTCTCCCTCCTGGAGGGAGGAGAGGATCGCGGCGAGGTCGCCCGCGTGCTGGATGGCCGGGCCGCTGGTGATGCGGATGGGGGCGTTCATCTCGGCCGCGATGATCATGGAGAGGGTGGTCTTGCCGAGGCCGGGGGCGCCGGAGAGCAGCACATGGTCGGCGGTGGCGCCGCGGGCGCGGGCGGCGCGCAGCACCAGGTCGAGTTGTTCGCGGACCTTCTCCTGGCCGATGAACTCGCCCAGGTCCTTGGGGCGCAGGGCGGCCTCGACGGCCTGGTCCTCGCGGTCGGCGGACGCGCCGACGAGCCGCTCGGCGGCGGGGGTGTCGGCCGTGTCGTCCCAGTTCATGCGTGTGCCTCAGCTCTCCGTACGGCTATCGGGCGCGGTTCAGCGTCTGCAGGGCGGCCTTGAGCAGCGCGCCGATCTGGGGCGGGCCCCCGGCGGCCTCGGCCTGCGGTGCCACGGCGGCGACCGCCTCGTCGGCCTCGCGGGTGGCGTAGCCGAGGCCGATCAGGGCGGCGTGCAGCTGGTCCCGCCAGCCGCTGCCCGCGGGGGCGCCCACGGCGGGCGGTCCCGCCGGTTCGCCGAGCCGGTCCTTCAGCTCGAGCAGCAGCTTCTGGGCGCCCTTCTTGCCGATGCCGGGGACGGCGGTGAGCGCCTTCTCGTCGCCGGTGGCGACGGCGCGCCGCAGAGCGTCGGGGCTGTGCACGGCGAGCATCGACTGGGCGAGCCGCGGTCCGACGCCGCTGGCGGTCTGGAGCAGCTCGAACACCTGCCGCTCGTCCTCGTCGGCGAAGCCGTACAGCGTCAGGGAGTCCTCGCGGACGACGAGGCTGGTGTGCAGTTTCGCGGGCCGGCCGACGCGCAGCTCGCTGAGCGTGGTCGGGGTGCACTGGACGGCCATGCCGACGCCGCCCACCTCGACCACCGCGGCGTCGGGGGCGAGCGCGGCGACCGTGCCGCTGACGAAGGCGATCATCTCCTACGGCCTTTCGATGCGTGCAGGGCGGCGGCCTGCTGGAGTCGGTTCTGCGCGGGGGCGCGCCAGATGTGGCAGATGGCGAGGGCGAGCGCGTCGGCGGCGTCGGCGGGCCGGGGCGGGGCGCTGAGCCGCAGCAGCCGGGTGACCATGGCGCCGACCTGTGCCTTCTCCGCGCGGCCGCTGCCGGTGACGGCGGCCTTGACCTCGCTGGGGGTGTGCAGGGCGACGGGGATGCCGCGGCGGGCGGCGCACAGCGTGGCGACGGCGCTGGCCTGGGCGGTGCCCATGACCGTGCGGACGTTGTGCTGGCTGAAGACGCGCTCCACGGCGACGTACTCCGGCCGGTACTCGTCCAGCCATTCCTCCAGGCCCTGCTCGACGGCGACCAGGCGGTGGCCCAGCTCGGCGTCCACCGGGGTGCGCACGACGCCGACGCCCAGCATGGTCAGAGGGCGGCCCGCCACCCCCTCGACGACCCCGACGCCGCACCGGGTCAGTCCCGGGTCCACCCCCAGTACGCGCACCAGCGCCCTCCCATCGATCACCTGTTTGTGCAGGCTATCGGGTGCCACCGACAACGCGACGGGCCGACGGGGTGTGTCCCGTCGGCCCGTCGGGTCCGCTTCGCCGGCGGCGCGGCGTCAGGCGCCGACCTTCTCCATGATCTCGTCGCTGACGTCGAAGTTGGCGAAGACGTTCTGCACGTCGTCGCTGTCCTCCAGCGCGTCGATGAGCTTGAAGATCTTCTTCGCGCCCTCCTCGTCCAGCTGGACCTGCATGGTCGGGACGAAGTTGGCGTCGGCGGACTCGTAGTCGATGCCGGCGTCCTGCAGCGCGGTGCGGACCGCGACCAGGTCGCCCGGCTCGCTGATCACCTCGAAGTTCTCGCCGAGGTCGTTGACCTCCTCGGCGCCCGCGTCCAGGACGGCGGCGAGGACGTCGTCCTCGGTCAGGTCGCCCTTGGGGACGATCACCACGCCCTTGCGGTTGAACAGGTACGACACCGAGCCCGGGTCGGCCATGGAGCCGCCGTTGCGGGTCATGGCGACGCGCACCTCGGAGGCGGCGCGGTTGCGGTTGTCGGTGAGGCACTCGATGAGCACCGCGACACCGTTCGGCCCGTAGCCCTCGTACATGATCGTCTCGTAGTCGGCGCCGCCGGCCTCCAGGCCCGCACCGCGCTTGACCGCCGATTCGATGTTCTTGTTGGGGACCGACGACTTCTTGGCCTTCTGGATGGCGTCGTACAGCGTCGGGTTACCGTCGGGATCGGCACCGCCCATCCGGGCCGCGACCTCGATGTTCTTGATCAGCTTCGCGAAGAGCTTGCCGCGCTTGGCATCGATCACGGCCTTCTTGTGCTTCGTCGTGGCCCATTTAGAGTGGCCGGACATCTGCCTGTCTCCTTCGCGTAACCCAGCTCTGCAACAACGCTGGAATCCTACAAGGACCGGGCCGTCGTCCATGTGCGCACCATGTCCACGAACAGGCGGTGCACCCGGTGGTCGCCGGTCAGTTCCGGGTGGAACGAGGTGGCCAGCGCGTTGTTCTGGCGGACCGCGACGATGTGACCGCCGTGCTCGGCGAGCACCTCGGCCCCGGCGCCGACGGACTCGACCCAGGGGGCGCGGATGAAGACGCCCTCCACGGGATCGCCCTCGATGCCCTTGACGTCGACCGCGGCCTCGAAGGACTCGTTCTGCCGTCCGAAGGCGTTGCGGCGCACGATCATGTCGATGCCGCCGACGGTCTCCTGCCCGGAGCGCGGGTCGAGGATCTTGTCGGCGAGCATGATCATGCCGGCGCAGGTGCCGTAGACGGGCATCCCGTCCCGCACCCGCGCCCGCAGGGGCTCCATCACACCGAACAGACGGGCGAGCTTGGAGATGGTGGTGGACTCACCGCCGGGGATGACCAGGCCGTCCACCTCGGCGAGCTCCTCGGGGCGCCGCACCGGCCTGGCCACGGCGTCGGCCGCGGCCAGGGCGACAAGGTGCTCCCGGACGTCGCCCTGGAGTGCCAGGACGCCGATGACAGGGGTGTTCATACGTGCCTTACCAGCCGCGGTTGGCGTAACGCTCGGTCTCGGGGAGGGTGTCGCAGTTGATGCCGACCATGGCCTCGCCGAGGTTGCGGGACGCGTCCGCGATGATCTTCGGGTCGTCGTAGAAGGTGGTCGCCTTGACGATGGCGGCGGCGCGCTTGGCCGGGTCGCCGGACTTGAAGATGCCGGAGCCGACGAAGACGCCCTCGGCGCCGAGCTGGCGCATCAGCGCCGCGTCGGCCGGGGTGGCCACACCCCCGGCGGAGAACAGCACGACCGGGAGCTTGCCCAGCTCGGCGACCTCCTTGACCAGCTCGTAGGGTGCGCGCAGCTCCTTGGCGGCGGCGTACAGCTCGTGGTTGTCCAGGCCGCGCAGGCGGGCGATGTCGTTCTTGATCTGGCGCAGGTGGCGGACCGCCTCGACGACGTTGCCGGTGCCGGCCTCGCCCTTGGAGCGGATCATCGCGGCGCCCTCGGCGATGCGGCGCAGGGCCTCGCCCAGGTTGGTGGCACCGCAGACGAAGGGGGTGGTGAAGGCCCACTTGTCGGAGTGGTTGACCTCGTCGGCCGGGGTGAGGACCTCGGACTCGTCGATGTAGTCGACGCCGAGCGACTGCAGCACCTGGGCCTCGACGAAGTGGCCGATGCGGGACTTGGCCATCACCGGGATGGAGACGGCGTTCATGATGCCCTCGATCATGTCCGGGTCGGACATGCGGGCCACTCCGCCGTCCTTGCGGATGTCGGCCGGGACCCGCTCCAGGGCCATCACGGCGACGGCGCCGGCGTCCTCGGCGATCTTGGCCTGCTCCGGCGTGACGACGTCCATGATCACGCCGCCCTTGAGCTGCTCGGCCATGCCGCGCTTCACACGGGCGGTGCCGGTCTCGGGACCCTGGTTCTCGGAGAGCGTGCTGGACACGAAAGACCTCACTGAAGGGGAAGGAGGGTTGTTTCCGGCACTGAGGAAACGGGACCCGACCAGTCCACAGCAAGGGCCAATGGGAAGCCGGTGGATCGTTTTGGCATCCAGGGACGCGCCGGCGTCGCCCGGATCACGTCGCCGTGGGACCGTCTGCGGACGCGGGCGAACGGGGCCAGGCGGGGCGGGACGAGGGCCGCGGGCGGGCTCAGGCGGCGCGGTCTATGAGGGCCGCGGGGGGTTCGTCGTCCATCTCGAAGGCCATGGGGAACGGGGCGTGGCCGGCCAGCCGGAACCAGCGGACCTTGCGGTGTCTGCGCAGGGCGCGGGCGGCGCGTACGGCGTCGTTGTGGAAGCGGCGGGCCATGGGGACCCGGCGGACCGCCTCGGCGAGCTCCAGCGCCGTCTCCTCTCCCCCGGGCGCGTCCTTCACCGCCTCCATCTGCTCCCGGTCGGCGAACACGGCGCGCAGCGCCTGGCTCAGCTCGCTCTCGGCGACCTCGCGCTGCTCCTCGACCGCCTGCCGGGCCGCGTGGGCCGCCTCGTAGAGCACGATCGAGGCGGCCGGGTCGAGCACCCCGGAGGTGGCCAGCTCCTGGGCCACCGACGCCCGGCGCAGCAGCTGGGCGTCGAGTGCGGCGCGCGCGGCGTCGATCCGTGCGTGCAGCCGGTCCAGCCGCCCCGCCGTCCAGCTCAGGTAGACGCCGATCAGGACGAGGACGACGAGGATCCAGATGAGGGTTGCGGTCACGGGCGGCAAGGTTACCGGGGAGGCCCGGCGGCCCGAGGGCCCCGGGCGGTCCCGGGCCCGGGCAGGCTCGCGACCGGTCCCGGGCCGGCCCGGAGGTTCAGTCCCTGGCGAGTCCGAAGCGGGACCACAGGCCGGTGGTGCGGTCGTCGGCGGCCACGGCGGCGGCTCCGGCGGTGACGGTCTCGTAGACCGAGAGGATGTCCGCGCCGACGGTGGACCAGTCGAAGCGGCGGACGTGCACGCTGCCGCGCTCGCGCAGCTCGGCGCGGCGCTCGGGGTTCCCCAGGAGCTCCAGCGCCTTGCCGGCGAGGGCGTCGGCGTCCTCGTTCGGGAACAGCTCCCCGGCCGCGCCCCGGTCGAGGACCTGGGCGAAGGCGTCCAGGTCGGAGGCGAGGACGGGGGCGCCCGCGGACATGGCCTCGACGAGGATGATGCCGAAGCTCTCGCCGCCGGTGTTGGGCGCCACGTACAGGTCGACGCTGCGCAGCAGCCGGGCCTTGTCCTCGTCGCTGATCATGCCCAGGAACTCGACCCGGGGGCGGAGTTCCCTCGGCAGGCCCTCGACGGCCTCCTTCTCGTCGCCCCGGCCCGCGACCAGCAGCCGCGTCTGCGGGCGGGCGGCGAGGATCCTCGGCAGGGCCTTCATCAGCACCGGCAGGCCCTTGCGGGGCTCGTCGATCCGGCCGATGAAGCCGATGGTGTCGCCCTGCCACTCGGGGTTGGGGTCGGCCTTGGCGAAGAAGTCGACGTCGACGCCGTTGGGGATGACCACGGCGTCGCCGCCGAGGTGCTCGACCAGCGTGCGGCGAGCGTACTCGCTCACCGCGATCCGGGCGCTGATCTTCTCCAGCGCCGCCTGCAGGATGGCGTACGCGGCGATCATCGCGCGGGAGCGCGGGTTGGACGTGTGGAAGGTGGCCACGATGGGCCCCTGGGCGGCCCAGCAGGTCAGCAGGCCGAGCGAGGGCGAGGTGGGCTCGTGGATGTGGATGACGTCGAAGGAGCCCTGCTGCAGCCACCGCCGCACCCGCGCGGCGCTGAGGAAGCCGAAGTTCAGGCGGGCCACCGAGCCGTTGTACGGCACCGGCACCGCGCGCCCGGCGGAGACCACGTAGGGCGGCAGCGGGGTGTCGTCGTCGGCCGGGGCGAGCACCGAGACGTCGTGGCCGAGGCGGATGAAGTACTCGGCCAGGTCGCGGATGTGGAACTGTACGCCCCCGGGCACGTCCCAGGAGTAGGGGCAGACGATGCCGATTCTCACGTCCGCCCCTTCGCGGGATCGAGGTCCTCGAGCCACAAGCGCTGCAGCATGTGCCAGTCCTCCGGATGCTCGGCGATCCCCGTGGCGAAGGCGTCTGCCAGGGCCTGTGTCATGACGGACGTCTTTTCCGCCCGCGTACCTGACTCGGGGACCCCGACCGGCGGGTGGACCCGCCCGTGCATCACCGGGGAGTCGCCGTACCAGAGCGTGACCGGCAGCAGCAGGGCGCCGGTCTGCTGGGCGAGCAGGGCGGGCCCTGCGGGCATCCGCGCGGTCTCGCCGAAGAACTCGACCTCGACGCCGGAGGCGGACAGGTCCCGGTCGGCGACCAGGCAGACCAGACCGCCGTCGCGCAGCCGCCGGGCCAGGGTGCCGAAGGCGCTGCCGCCGCTGTGCGGCAGCACCTCCATGCCGAGGCTCTCGCGGTAGGCGACGAACCGGTCGTAGAGCGTCTCCGGCTTCAGCCGCTCGGCGACCGTGGTGAACGGGATGCCCAGCTGGGTGGTGACCCAGGCGCCGGCCAGGTCCCAGTTGGCGAGGTGCGGCAGGGCGAGTACCACGCCCTTTCCGCGGGCCAGGCCGTCGGTGAGGTGGTGCACGTCCTTGGGGTCGAAGGCGCTCTTGATGCGCTCCGGGCTCCAGGCGGGCAGCCGGAAGGACTCCATCCAGTAGCGCAGGTAGGACCGCATCCCGGCGCGGGAGAGCTCGGCGAGCCGTTCGGGGCTCGCGTCCGGCACCACCCGGGCGTAGTTGCTCTCCAGCCGCTGCACGCCCTTGCCGCGCTGCTTCCAGGCGAGATCGGCGATGGTCCGCCCCAGCCGCACGGCGACCGGCTCGGGAAGCTTCTTCACCGTGGCCCAGCCGGCCCCGTAGAGGGCGTCGGTGAGCCGTTCCTGGGCGCTCACTTGGCGGCCTCGCTCCCCTCGGCCTCGGTGCGCCCGGCGTCCGCGGCCTCCGCCTCGGCGGACTCGCGGCGCACGGTGACCACCCGCTGGATCAGCGTGATCAGGCTGCCCACGGCGACGATCCACAGGGCGACGGGCAGCAGGTGCTGGATGCCGGGAACGCCGAACTTGTGCATGCCCGCGAAACCGGCCGCGACCAGCGAGATCACCAGCCGTTCGGCCCGCTCGACCAGCCCGTTGACGGCGACCGGCAGCCCGATCGACTCGCCGCGCGCCTTGGTGTACGACACCACCTGGCCGCTGGCCAGGCAGAAGATCGCCACCGCGCACAGCATGTCGTCGTCGCCCTGTCCGGCGTACCAGAGGGCGAAGCCGCCGAAGATCGCTCCGTCGGCCACCCGGTCGAGGGTGGAGTCGAGGAAGGCGCCCCAGCGGCTGGAGCGGCCCAGCTGGCGGGCCATGTTGCCGTCGACGAGGTCGGAGAACACGAACAGCGTGATCACCACCGTGCCCCAGAAGAACTCGCCCCTGGGGTAGAAGACCAGCGCGCCCGCGACCACGCCCGCGGTGCCGATGAGCGTGACCGTGTCGGGGCTGACCCCCCGCCGGATGAGAAACGCGGCGAACGGCGTGAGGACACGCGTGAAGAATGCACGCGCGTACTTGTTCAGCATGGCCTTCCCGACGGTCGGTGTGGCGCCGTGTGACCCCTGCTGGCCACCGGCGGGGCCCAATCGTAGTCACGCGGGCCCCCGCGCGGCGCCGGGGCACCCGCACCGCCCGGAACCCGTCCCGGGGCGAGCCGCCCCGGACCGCTCGCGTCACGCCCCGGCGCGGGGCGTCCCCGGCGTGGCGCCGCACGCCCGCTCCGGCCCGCCGGTGGTGCTCACCTCCGGCGCTGCTCCGGGCGCCCGCCCGGTCGTGGCGGGTTCCGGTCCTTCGTATGGACGCACCGTGACGGGAGTGGAAAGCTCGAAGGACCGCGGGCGTCGCCGGAGCCGCTCCGCACGCGGGTCCCGCGTGTCCGCGCCCACAGTGACCTCACCGTGCACGGGAGGCAGGATCATGGGCGACAAGGCGCACACACACCCCGGAGCCGCCGGCAGGGCACAGGCGGCCGACCATCCCACGTCCGTACGGAATGTGGTGCTGGTCGGCCACTCCGGATCGGGCAAGACGACTCTGGTGGAGGCCCTCGCGCTGACCGCGGGGGCGATCAACCGGGCGGGCCGTGTGGAGGACGGCGGCACCGTCTCCGACTACGACGAGATCGAGCACCGGCAGCAACGCTCGGTACAGCTCTCACTGGTGCCGGTCCCCTGGGACGGCATCAAGATCAACCTTCTGGACACCCCCGGATACGCCGACTTCGTCGGGGAACTCAGGGCCGGTCTGCGAGCCGCGGACGCGGCCCTTTTCGTCGTCTCGGCCTCCGACGGCGTGGACGGCTCGACCCGCATGGTGTGGGACGAGTGCGCGGCCGTCGGAATGCCCCGCGCCATCGTGATCACGCATCTGGAGGCGGCCCGCTCCGACTTCGAGGAGATGACCCGGATCTGCGCGGAGACCTTCGGCGGCGACGATCCGGACGCGGTGCTGCCGCTGTATCTGCCGCTGCGCGGACCCGAGGGTCCGGACGGCCACGCGCCCGTGACGGGGCTGATCGGGCTGCTGACGCAGAAACTGTTCGACTACTCCGGCGGCGAGCGCAAGGAGTCCGAACCCGGCCCCGACCAGCTGCCCGTGATCGAGGAGGCGCGCAACCGGCTCATCGAGGGGATCATCTCGGAGAGCGAGGACGAGACCCTGATGGACCGCTATCTCGGTGGCGAGCAGGTCGACACCGAGACCCTGATCAAGGACCTGGAGCGGGCGGTCGCCCGCGGGGTGTTCTTCCCGGTGCTGGCCGCCGCCCCCGCGGCCGAGGGCGCCCGGCAGGGCCTGGGCACGGTCGAGCTCCTCGAGCTGATCACCCGTGGCTTCCCGACCCCGCTGGAGCACGGCACCCTCCGCGTCACCACGGTGGACGGCGAACCGCGCGAGCTGAAGCCGTGCGACCCCGAGGCCCCGCTGGTCGCCGAGGTCGTCAAGACCTCCTCCGACCCGTACGTGGGCCGGCTCTCCCTGATCCGGGTGTTCTCCGGAACGCTGCGGGCCGACCAGACGGTGCACGTCTCCGGGCACGGGCTGGCCGACCGGGGCCATGAGGACCACGACGTCGACGAGCGGATCGGCACCCTGTCCACGCCGTTCGGCAAACAGCAGCGGCCGGTCTCCCATGTCATCGCCGGAGACATGGCGTGCGTGGCCAAGCTGAGCCGCGCGGAGACCGGGGACACGCTGTCCGCCAAGGACGACCCGCTGCTCCTCGAGCCGTGGGAGATGCCCGACCCGCTGCTGCCGCTGGCCATCCAGGCGCACAGCAAACCGGACGAGGACAAACTCTCGCAGGGCCTGGCCAGGCTGGTCGCCGAGGACCCGACGATGCGGCTCGAGCAGAACCAGGACACCCATCAGGTGGTGCTGTGGTGCCTGGGCGAGGCGCACGCCGACGTGGCCCTGGAGCGGCTGCGCACCCGCTACGGCGTGCAGGTCGACGTGGTGCCGCACAAGGTGCCGCTGCGGGAGACCTTCGGCAGCAAGGCGGCCGGACGCGGACGGCACGTCAAACAGTCCGGCGGCCACGGGCAGTTCGCGATCTGCGAGATCGAGGTCGAGCCGCTGCCGGGCGGTTCGGGCATCGAGTTCGTGGACAAGGTGGTCGGCGGCGCCGTGCCGCGGCAGTTCATCCCCTCGGTGGAGAAGGGCGTGAGGGCCCAGGCGGCCAAGGGCGTTGCGGCCGGCTATCCGCTGGTCGACGTGCGGGTGACGCTGCTGGACGGCAAGGCGCACTCGGTGGACTCCTCCGACGCCGCGTTCCAGACGGCCGGGGCGCTCGCCCTGCGGGAGGCGGCCGCGGACGCCAAGATCCTGCTCCTCGAGCCGGTCGCCGAGGTGAGCGTCCTGGTGGGCGACGACTACGTCGGCACGGTGATGAGCGACCTGTCCGGCCGGCGCGGCCGGGTGCTGGGCACCGAGCAGGCGCCCGGCGGGCGGACGCTGATCAGGGCCGAGGTGCCGGAGATCGAGATCGGCCGGTACGCCGTGGATCTGCGCTCGCTGTCCCACGGAACCGCCCGCTTCAGCCGGAAGTATGTGCGGCACGAGCCGATGCCGCCGCAGATCGCGGAACGGGTGCGTGAGAAGGCGCAGAGCAGCTGACCAGCGCCGCCGGGCGCCCGCGCATCCGCTGAGGGCGCCCGGCGCATGCGTACGCACAACCCTCCCGTGCCATGCTCCGGCTCACCTGTGCGGATGGCTCGGTCCGTCCGCAGACGGACGGCGCCGGCTGCCGATACGCTGAAGACCTGATCAACAGGTGTGCGCATCAAGGAAGTCGGGAAGGCCGCAGGACGTATGGTCGCGGCGATCGGGGGCGGGAATGACCGTTGACGGCGGTTACGCGGACTTCTTCGGTCCGCAGGTGCCGCGCACGGGCGACGAGGGGCAGACACCGACGTTCGCGCTGGCCTCCGCCGCCTACCGGGACAACGAGGCGAAGGAGATCCTCAAGGCCAACAACGAGTGGCACAAGTCGTCGGTGAGCGACCCGAAGATCGCGCTGTTCCGGCCGAATCTCGGGGAGGCGTTCTCCCGGGCGCTGATCGACCGCATGCTCGGCTCCGGGCGCAAGCCGCTCATCCAGTCCTTCGGCACCCAGCCGCAGGTGGTGGTGGAGCACGCCCTCGCCGCCCACCGCATCCGCCGGGAGCGGGACAACTGGCTGACCGCCGTGATGGTGCTGTGCGGGCTGCTGTTCCTGCCGGGCCTGCTGGTGTGGCTGCTGGTCTTCCAGATCCGCACCGCGATCGCCAGGCGGCCGGACAAGCGGGCCGGCGCGCTCGCCACCACGCTGCTGGTCGCGGTGGGCGCCCTGGCGGTGCTGTTCCTGATCCGCATGCCGTTCGGCGGGTTCTGGGGCTGGTACGCGCGCGCCTCGGTCGTCGCCCCCGTGGTGGGCTGGTTCTGGGCCAAGC
Organism: Streptomyces composti; assembly: GCF_012034205.1. GTDB lineage: Bacteria > Actinomycetota > Actinomycetes > Streptomycetales > Streptomycetaceae > Streptomyces > Streptomyces composti. Next base: position 165,829 of record NZ_JAATEM010000002.1, on the reverse strand, counting down.
AGATCTGTGAGCGCACCGCCCGTGACCTGCGCGAACGCTGGGACGGCCTGCTGTCGGGCACCAGTGTGGGGGCCAAGGTGCCCGAGGCGGTGCCGAGCAGCCCGGGCGAGAAGGCGGCCGAGGAGCTGCGCCAGTCCCTGGCCCGGCTCGCCGCCGAGCAGCAGTCCAACTCCGTGTTCTACGCCGGGCCCAAGGGGATACTCGGCATGGGCACGCGCTGGGGCAGCTGGCAGCTCGCCGAGGACCTGGTCCCGGCCGATCCGGACCGGGAGATCCACCCGTTCCGCAGCTGGGACGTCATCAAGGCCATCCAGGACCGGCTGCGCATGCTGGAGCGCGGTCCGCTGAACACGGGCGGCTTCCCCCGGCCGTCGATACAGCACTGGATCGTCACCCCCATCGCCGAGAACGCCACGGAGGTGGCCCGGCCCGAGGGCACGGACGTGGAGGCGTACCGGGTCAAGACGCACGCCATACAGGAGATCTGCAACAAGCAGCAGTTCGGCGCGGGCGACCGGCACTATCTCGGCGTGCAGTGGACCCTGTGGGACGGGCAGCTGGTCATCACCATGCTGATCACGGTGACGGTGCTGCACGAGACGCTGCGCATCGAGGTCACCGGGCATGCGCTGGGGCCGGTGCACTCGCTGTTCACCACCAAGCCGGCGGCCAAGGAGAAGGAGGTCCAGAAGTCGATCAAGTTCTGGGAGACCCGCAAGGTGAAGCTCCCGCTGGTCGACACGGACGAGGTGGTCCGGCTCGCCGCACGCGCCCCGCTCACCTGGTACCCCCCGCTGCTGAACTGGCTGGGCGGCACGCTGACCCTGCCCGAGCCGTTCGGTCTGCGGCACGCCTGGGCGGACCAGCCGTGGCGGCATCGCTTCATGGCGGACGACGCGCTGCGCGCGGCGACTCCGGTGCTGCGGGTGGTGCACGCGGCGGCGATCAAGGTGCTGGAGGAGAACGGCGTGGACACCGAGAAGTTCGGTGCGCGCTCCTCGTTCCTCAGCACGGCCGTGCAGGACGCGTCGCCGCGGAAGGCGGACGTGTACGACGCGTGACGCGGACGCGGGGGCGTTCACGGACGACAGGAGGACGGGCCGGAGTCGTCCGGCCCGTCCGGCGTTCCGTGAGAGGCTCCGGAGCAGGTCCCGGAGGGAGGCGTCGCGCAGGGTCGCGCCGCGCGGCCGTCACTCCGTGGGCCAGGCCTCCGTCAGCATCTTGCGGGTGTCGGCGAGCAGCTGCGGCAGCACCTTGGTGTGGCCCACCACCGGCATGAAGTTGGTGTCCCCGCCCCAGCGCGGAACGACGTGCTGGTGCAGATGGGCGGCGATGCCGGCACCCGCGACCGTGCCCTGGTTCATGCCGATGTTGAAGCCGTGCGCGCCGGAGGCCTTGCGCAGCGCGGTCATCGCCTGCTTGGTCAGCTCGGCGAGCTCGGCCGTCTCCTCGGCGGTGAGGTCGGTGTAGTCGGCGACGTGCCGGTACGGGACGGTCATCAGATGGCCGCCGGTGTAGGGGTAGAGGTTGAGCACGGCGTACACGGTCTCGCCGCGCTTGAGGATGAGCCCGTCCTCGTCGGACTTGGCCGGGATGAAGCAGAACGGGCAGCCGTCGTCGGCGCCCGGGCCGGTCGGCTTGTTCTCCCCCTGGATGTAGGCCATCCGGTGAGGCGTCCACAGGCGCTGGAACGCGTCCTGCGTCCCCACTCCCAACTGCTGCTCCGGCTCACTCGTCATGCGTGCAGCATATGGCGTTGCCGGGGCGCGCGGGAAAGGCCCCCGGGATCACTCCCGGGGGCCTTCCGGAGCCTTTCGGTCAGCCTCGCGGTCAGACCTGCGCGCGCTCCTCGACGACCTTCACGATCTTGGCGATCGCCTCGTCGACGGGGATGCCGTTCTCCTGGGAGCCGTCGCGGTAGCGGAAGGAGACGGCCCCCTTGGCCATGTCCTCGTCACCGGCGATGACCATGAACGGCACCTTCTGCTTCTGGGCGTTGCGGATCTTCTTCTGCATCCGGTCCGCGGAGGAGTCCACCTCGACCCGCAGCCCCTGCTTCTTCGCCTTGGCCGCGAACTGCTCCAGGTACTCGACGTGCGCGTCGCCGACCGGGATGCCGATCGCCTGGACGGGGGCGAGCCACGCCGGGAAAGCGCCCGCGTAGTGCTCGAGGAGCACCGCGAAGAAGCGCTCGATGGAGCCGAACAGCGCGCGGTGGATCATGACCGGACGCTGCTTGGTGCCGTCGGCGGCGGTGTACTCCAGATCGAAGCGCTCCGGCAGGTTGAAGTCCAGCTGGATGGTGGACATCTGCCAGGTGCGGCCGATGGCGTCCTTGGCCTGGACGGAGATCTTCGGGCCGTAGAAGGCGGCGCCGCCCGGGTCGGGGACGAGCGGCAGGCCCTGCTTCTCGGCGACCTGGCGCAGCGTCTCGGTGGCCTCCTCCCAGGCCTCGTCGGTGCCGACGAACTTCTCCGGGTCCTTGGTGGACAGCTCCAGGTAGAAGTCGGTCAGGCCGTAGTCGCGCAGCAGGTTCAGGACGAAGGTGAGGGTCTTGTCGAGCTCCTCGGACATCTGCTCGCGCGTGCAGTAGATGTGCGCGTCGTCCTGGGTGAAGCCGCGGGCCCGGGTCAGGCCGTGCACCACGCCCGACTTCTCGTACCGGTACACCGTCCCGAACTCGAACAGGCGCAGCGGCAGTTCGCGGTACGAACGCCCCCGCGCGTCGAAGATCAGGTTGTGCATCGGGCAGTTCATGGGCTTGAGGTAGTAGTCCACGCCCTCGTCGAGCTGCATGGGCGGGTACATGCCGTCGGCGTACCAGTCGAGGTGGCCCGAGACCTCGAAGAGCTTCCCCTTGGTGGCGTGCGGGGTGTAGACGAACTCGTAGCCCTCTTCCTCGTGGCGGCGCCGCGAGTAGTCCTCCATCACCCGGCGGATGATGCCGCCCTTGGGGTGGAAGACGGCGAGGCCGGAGCCGATCTGCTCCGGGATGGAGAACAGGTCCAGCTCGTGGCCGAGCTTGCGGTGGTCGCGCTTCTCGGCCTCGGCGAGGAACTCCAGGTGGGCCTTGAGCTCCTCCTTGGTCGGCCAGGCGGTGCCGTAGATGCGCTGCAGCATCGGGTTCTTCTCGCTGCCGCGCCAGTAGGCGCCCGCGTTGCGCATCAGCTTGAACGCCGGGATGTGGCGGGTGGTGGGCAGGTGGGGCCCCCGGCAGAGGTCCTTCCAGCACAGCTCGCCGGTCTTGGCGTCCAGGTTGTCGTACATGGTCAGCTCGCCGGCGCCGACCTCGACGTCCGCGCCGTCGTCGTGCGAGGCGGCGCCCTTGAGGCCGATCAGCTCCAGCTTGTACGGCTCGTCGGCGAGCTCCTCGCGGGCGGCCTCCTCGGTGACGACGCGGCGGGAGAAGCGCTGGCCGCGCTTCTGGATCTCCTGCATCTTCTTCTCGATGGCCTTGAGGTCATCGGGGTGGAAGGGCCGCTCGACGTCGAAGTCGTAGTAGAAGCCGTCCTTGACGGGCGGGCCGATGCCGAGCTTGGCCTCGGGGAAGAGCTCCTGCACGGCCTGGGCCATCACATGCGCGGTGGAGTGGCGCAGGATGTTCAGGCCGTCCTCGGAGGAGATCTCCACGCCCTCGACGGTGTCGCCGTCCTGCAGCTCGTAGGAGAGGTCCTTGAGCTCGCCGCCGACGCGCGCGGCGATGATCGAGCGCTCGCCGGCGAAGAGCTCGGCGGCCGTAGTGCCCGTCGTCACCACGCGTTCTTCCCGCTCGGAATCGCGTTGGATGATCACACGGACGTCTGACACCGGTTTTCTCCTGCCTGAAGTGGGGTGAGCGGGCGCCGTACCGGAGCGCGCGCGAGAACCGATCGTACCGACCGGGGACCCGCCTGGGCGAAATCAGCCCTCGTCGCCGGGGTCGTCGCCCTCGCAGACCTCGCCGAAGAAGGCCGCCACCTCGGCGTTCTCCTGGATCGCCTTCATCAGGCGGTCCCGCTCGGCCTCGTCCACCGGCACCGGCGTGAGGTCGCTCACGTCGGTCAGGCGGCGGAAGCCGGAGCGGCTCTCCAGCCGGCCGCGCATCCGGACCGGGAGTCCGACGAGGTGGGCGTGGCCGGCGATGCGGTAGTCGTCCTCGCCGAGGGTGATCCGGACATGGCCGAGGTCGGCCCCGGCGAGCACCCGCAGCCGTACCGTGCCCTCGCCGCGCGGGCCCGGCCTGCGCATCCGCACCACGGTGCCGGTGATCCGCACCGGCACGGACGGCTCCGCGCGCCGGTAGCGGGCGCCGGCCTCGCGCAGGACCGGCAGGTCGCCGGGGGTGAACTCGACCGGTTCCGGCAGGGCGGCACAGCCGTCGGGGACGCCTGCGGCCGGGGCCCAGGCGACGGCGATCCGGGCGCCCTCCGTCCCGTGGACCAGGGCGAGCAGGGCCTCGGTGAGTTCGTGGCTGACGCCCGCCTGGACGGCGGTGGTGAAGGCGTCCGTGCGGCCGGTGGCGCGCCGGTAGTCGATGGCCTCCCGGGTGGCGTGCAGCGCCTGGTGGAGCCGTACGGCGAGGGGGCGACCGCCGGTGACGGGCAGGAAGGCGGTGATCCGGTGCCCGCCGGCCGCGGGGCCGACGAGGACGGAGTCCAGCGCGGCCAGGGCGCGGCGGCGGTGCCGGGCGCCGTGGTAGCCGGCTCGCGCGCGGGTGGCGAGGGCGGCGGCGAGCAGGGTGCGGCGGGCGGCCAGGCGCAGCTGCTCCCCGGCGGTCCACACCGCCGTGCCGCCGGGTCCGTCCGGGATGTCGCGCCACCAGCGGATCTCGTCGCTGGGCACGGCGAGCGAGATCAGCACCTCGCGGGCGCCGGCCAGGCCGCTGCGGGTCAGTGCGAGCAGCGCCTCGCCGAGCAGGTCGTCGCAGTCGGGGAAGGCACGGCTCTCCGGCACCAGCAGGCTGGTGCCGCCGTCCGGCCCGGGCGGCGTCCAGCGCCCGTAGCGTCCGGCGGCCCCGCCGCGCCGCTGCCAGCCGTGCCGGTGCAGCAGCGCGCCGAGCACCGCGGGGTCGACCTCGCCGGGCTCGGGCACCCGGCCGTCCCACGGGGTGTGCGAAGGCTCGGGCCCGGGCGGTCCCGGGGGCCGGCCGGTGTCGGCGGGGTGCGGGCGTACGGGCCGCAGGGGGCCCTCGGCCGGACGGTGCGTCATGGCTTCCCTCCCGTGCCGACCCGGGTCATGATCTCGCACAGCGCCCGGTCGTCGAAGATGCGTGAGGTGGGGATCCGCACGGTGGTGCGATGCCGGCCGGTGACCGGGTGCCCGGCGAGGTTGGTCCAGTAGCAGCAGTGACGCAGGTCGAGCCGGTCGTGGCTGGCGCGCAGCCAGTCGTTCTGGGAGCGCGGCACCAGCATCACCACGAGGATCTTGTGCACGGAGACCGGGGTGCGGGCCAGCTTCGCCAGGTGCGCGTTGTCCAGCGTGAACGAGAAGAAGCGGGCCGAGGGGTCGGGCGCGATCTGGTAGGTCGCCTTCAGCTGCACCTTGATGGTGACCTCGTCGTCCACGGTGTGCCCGGGGGCGCTGTGACTGACGTGCCAGTCGATGCCGTTGTCCGGGAACGGCTGGGACAGCGAGCAGCCCGCCGCGGCCGCGACGGCGTGCAGATAGCCGACCTGCAGGGTCTCCATGCAGGCGGTGGTGGCGAGTGAGCCGCGAGACGGTGCCGTGCGATCGGGCAGCAGCCCGCCCCGTTCGGGCTGCGCGATGGCCATGGCCGAACAGCCTTCCAGAACAAGTGAATCCCCGCTGCGGGCCGCTGAACTGCAACGACCCGTACTCCTGTTGTCTCCTTCCGGAGTGAGGCGCAAACAGCCCGGGTATCACCCGTGCGGGCAGCGGACGGTGCGTCAACTGCCGATGGTGAACGAGGGGTTGGTGGGAATGACGTGCTGGTTCGAAGGGCCGCTGGCCGCCTTTGACACGGAGACCACGGGCGTGGACGTCGAGAACGACCGGATCGTGTCGGCCGCCGTCGTCGTGCAGGACGCGCCGGGCGCCCGGCCGCGGGTGTGCCGCTGGCTGGTGAACCCCGGTGTGCCGGTCCCGGCCGCCGCCACGCGGGTGCACGGCCTGTCCGAGGGCCATCTGCAGCGCAACGGCCGCTGGCCCGCACCGGTGATGTACGAGATAGCGGAGTCGCTGGCGGAGCAGGCGCGCATCGGACGCCCGGTGGTGGTGATGAACGCGCCGTTCGATCTCACGCTGCTGGACCGGGAGTTGCGCCGGCACCGCGCCTCCTCCCTGCACCGCTGGTTCGAGCGGACACCGCTGCTGGTGCTCGACCCGCTGGTGCTGGACAAGCATCTGGACCGCTACCGCAAGGGGCGCCGCACGCTCACCGATCTGTGCGCCCACTACGGGGTCAGCCTCGAGGAGGCGCACGACGCGGCGGCGGACGCGGTGGCCGCGCTGGAGGTCACGCGGGCGGTGGGGCAGCGGTTCGCCTCCCGGCTGGAGCGCCTCTCCCCCGGTGAGCTGCACACGCTGCAGGCGGTGTGGCACGCGGCCCAGGCGCGGGGCCTGCAGGCGTGGTTCGCGCGCAGCGGTACGGAGGAGGCGGTCGACCCGGCCTGGCCCCTGCGCCCGGATCTCCCGGCGGCGGCCTGAGCGGTCGGACCCGTCACGGGCGACAAGGAGCACACACCGACCGGAGAAACGCACGCCTGCGACGGACTGCATGCCGGCGAACACGGGCCGCTCCACGGATGCGTACCGGCGAACACCGGCCGGTCCGCCCGCGCGTGCGGACACAGCGAGGCCGGTCCGCCTGTGACGGACCGGCCTACCCGGTGGGCGATACTGGGTTCGAACCAGTGGCCTCTTCGGTGTGAACGAAGCGCTCTCCCACTGAGCTAATCGCCCGGGAACGCACTGAACAATACAGGTGTCGGTACGTATCCTTCAAACCGCTTCCAGCCAGGCTTCCAGTCCGCGCCGGCCCGCCCGCATCATCAGGGCGTGGTTCATCCGGAAGACGGGCCGCGCGGGCACCGCCAGCCGCCGCAGCAGCGGCTTGCGGACGTCGACCTCCTGCTCGTAGCGGGCGAGGCTGCCGCCGGGCCCGAGCCGGGTGACGGTCCAGCGGGCCCAGCCGTCGATGTCGCCGGAGAGCCCCACCTCCAGGATGCCGGTCTCGGGATCGCGCCGCCCCTCGTGCAGGGTGGCCCGCAGCTCCACGGGGAGGACCGAGCGGATGCGCACCAGCCCGCTGGTGTCGTCCAGCCGTACCACCTCGCGCACCTGCGGCCACCACCGCGGATACTCCTCGATCCGCTCCAGGACCCGGTAGACCACCGGGGCGGGTGCGGAGAGTGTCCACAGGCTGCGGAAGCGGTAATGGTTGAAGTCCATGGACGGAGTGTGCCCGGCCGGCCCCGGAGTGTGTCCGGAACCTTTCCGCGCGGATCTGACTATCCGCCAGAAATCCCGCCGCCGCCATGACCATTCGCCCGGAATCCTGTCGTCCGCCCGCGTCTTGGGGTTCTGACGAAGCGGCATTCTGCAAAATGGGCCGCGGATTCGGCCGGATCGTGCGCCCGGATCTTCGCCGGGAATCATTACCCGCCGGTGAATTCCGGCCCGTAAGAGCGGGTCCGCCGCCACCGGATACGTAACGGAGCGTCACTTTCGCGTCCGTGCGGCGGGGTGCGCCCCTCCGCCTCCCGGAGCCTCTCGGCTCTCGGCGCGGACCCCCGGGATCACCGGGACCGCCTGGACCGCCGGGACCTGCGGGGAGCCGGCGAAGCCCCGCCGGCGATCATGCCGCGGTCGCACGGGACAGCGGGCCCCGGGACACGACACAGCGGCCCGGCTCACCGTTCGGTGAGCCGGGCCGCTGTGATCCGGTGGGCGATACTGGGTTCGAACCAGTGACCTCTTCGGTGTGAACGAAGCGCTCTCCCACTGAGCTAATCGCCCGGGCGCAGGAAGAACATTACCCCATGTCAGGGGGTGCTCGTGACCACAGGGGGCCGGCCGCCCCGGCCCCCGGCCCCGATCACTGGTCCTTGATCTTCCAGGGCATGACGAGGCCGTATCTGTAGAGGTAGATCCCGGCCAGCACGGCCGCGACGACCAGGCCGACCGAGGTCAGGATGATGTTGCGGCGCCGCACCTTGGGGTCGAGGGCCCGCTGCGCCGCCTCGGTGACCTTGCGCTTGGTCCAGCGCAGCACCAGCTGGGCCCAGGCGAACTCGGTCCCCCAGATCGCCATGCCGGCGAAGATCACCACCCAGCCCGGCCCGGGCAGCGGCAGCATGATCACTCCGGCCACCACGACGGCCAGGCCGGTCACGAAGACGCCGACCTGCCAGCTGAGGTGCAGCCCGCGACGCGCCCGGATGAACTGCGGCGCCCGCGAGCCGAGCGCCCGCTCCTCGCGACCCCGGTCCGCCGTCCCGCCCGTCGCAGCCCCTTCCCGTCGGTCCGCCCGGTCGGCGGTCAGGGCCGCCTCACCGCGCTTGTCACTCCCCGTGTTCATACGGTCAAACACTACCCGAGCGATTCACATCACCGGAATGGACGCACCGCCCGAACGATCTCTCGGCCGGACGAGTTACATAAACGCACGCAAAACACTCAGAGGGGTTTACAACGGCACCGTAGGTGGCATGTCGATTTCGCCGACGTGCGAATCCCCGAGCGCACACTGAGCGAAAGGCCCTGGCGCTTATGAACACCACGGTCAGCTGCGAGCTGCACCTGCGCCTCGTTGTGTCGAGCGAGTCCTCCCTGCCTGTCCCCGCAGGCCTGCGGTACGACACGGCCGACCCCTACGCCGTGCACGCCACCTTCCACACCGGAGCCGAGGAGACCGTCGAGTGGGTGTTCGCCCGCGACCTCCTCGCCGAGGGACTTCACCGCCCCACCGGCACGGGCGACGTCCGCGTCTGGCCGTCGCGCAGTCATGGTCAGAGCGTCGTCTGCATCGCGCTGAGCTCCCCGGAGGGTGAGGCTCTGCTCGAGGCCCCCGCGCGGGCCCTGGAGTCCTTCCTGAAGCGCACCGACGCCGCCGTGCCCCCGGGCACGGAGCACCGGCATTTCGATCTCGATCAGGAGCTCTCGCACATCCTGGCCGAAAGCTAGGCGAGGCCACGAAGCTGCCCGGCGCCGTCGACTCGGGGAGACGGCTCGGACCCGAGCAGCCGCATACGGCACACACCGGCGCCGGCCGCGGACTTCCGCGACCGGCGCCCTTGTGCTGCTCAGGGCCGGTGACGGAGAGTGAAAGGAGAGTGAGAAGAGGGGCCCGGGTGCCGGCACCCCGCCGGTCCGCCATGCCGGTGCGGCCGGCCGATACCCCCCGGGGGGAACGCCGGGGCTCGTTCGGGCGTTGTATTCGATGCCATGTGCGAAGCGAGGGCGGTGGGGTGCTCCTCCGAGCCACTACTATCGCCCCAGCATCGGCGGGCGCCCCGCCCGACCCCCAGGCCAGGGAGCGAATCGTGCTGATCACCCATGACACCCGGTGTGCGCTGGACGCCGTGGTGGATCTGGTGAACACCGCACCGGAGGACGAGTCGGCGCCGGACGGACTGGCGGACGTCGCGGCGCTCGAGCAGTTCGTGCAGAAGCACAACATCAGCGAGGTCGGAGTCCTCACGGAGCTCGACCTGTCGGCGGTGCGCAGGCTCCGGTCCCGCTTCGCCGCGATCTTCGCCGCTCCCGACGCCCGTACCGCCGCCGGGCTGATCAACGAGCTGGTCGCCGCGGCCGGCACCACACCCCGCCTCACGGACCACGACGGCTACGACTGGCACATCCACTACTTCGCGCCCGGCGCCTCGGTCGCCGATCACCTGGCCGCCGACGGCGGGATGGCGCTGGCGTTCTTCGTGGTCGCCGGCGAGCGGGAACGGCTGCGCCGCTGCGAGGCCCCGGACTGCCGGCACGCCTTCGTCGACCTCTCCCGCAACCGCTCGCGCCGCTACTGCGACAGCCGGACCTGCGGCAACCGGCTGCATGTCGCCGCCTACCGGGCCCGGCGCAAGGAAGCGGCGGGCTGACCGGGCACGCCCTCTCGGCGAGTCGCCTCCGCCGACGCGGTCCCGACGGGTGACGCCGGGAACCGCGGGTACGGCTCACAGCCACAGCAGGTCGTGCAGGGCAGCCGTGAGCAGCAGACACCCGATCACCGCCAGGAAGATCATCAGCGGTGGCTGGGATAGGGCGAAGAGGCAGCCGCGCGGCTCGTCCTGAGGCGGCGCGGCATCGCTGTGTGTCGTGTCCAGCATCTCGCCGCGATGATGACGCATCCCGCGCCGCGGGAGCGATCACCACGCGCCGAGTGAACGCCGTATCGCCGATTGCGTGGGCGACGGTTCGGGTTGTGATCGTTTCCGGACGTTCCGCGATCCCCTGTGACGATTCGGCCGGCGCCCGCTCAGCTTGCGTGCTGCCCGAGGTCAGATGCCGTGCTTCTTGAGGATGGCCTCGATGTCGCTGAAGTCGTCGTCGTCGCTCGGCGCGGACTTCTGCCGCGTCGCGGGCCCGGAGCCCGCGGCGAGGGAGGGGGCGGAGGCCGCCGGGGCCACCGCATCGGGCCGGGAGGCCGCCCTGGCCGCCTTGCGCTCCTTGCGGGTGCCGCCGCGCCGGCGCTCCACGGCTCGCGTGATCATGAAGATCACCCAGGACAGGCCCAGCAGACCGAAGCCGGCCCAGGCCGTGGGGCTGAACGCGGTGTCGGCCACCCACTCGACGATGCCGGTCAGGACCAGGCCGAGCGGGACGAGTGCGTAAGCGGCGATACGGGCGGCGGCCAGGAACCGCCTGCGCCAGGCGGTGACGGCCGCGATGCCCAGGCCTGCCGCGGACACGGCGGAGCAGACGGTCTCGGCAATCATCCGGTCCTCCCGGCAGGGGTGGTTCGCTGTGCGCGCTTCGTCCCTTCCATCCTGCACCCGCCCACCCCCGCCCGGCCATGCTCGGGCCCGAGATCAGGGACATCTCCGGGTCGGCTCCTTCGCAGGTGCCGGTGCCGGAGTACGCCCCCGGACCGCGCGCCGACCGGATCACGCCAGGTCCGGTTGGGTGTCACGGGGGCGGTGCTGGGAGACTGTGCCCCATGAGCGACCCCTCCACCACCCCCGTGCCCGTCCTCGACGTCTGGTGCGATCTGCAGTGCTCGGACTGCCGCACCGCCCTCGGCGATCTGCGCGCCCTGCGCGCCCGGTACGGCGACCGTCTGGAACTGCGGCTGCGCCACTTCCCGCTGGAGAAGCACAAGCACGCCTTCGCCGCGGCCCAGGCCGCCGAGGAGGCGCTGGCGCAGGGGAAGGGCTGGGCCTACGCCGAGGCGGTGCTGGGGAAGGTCGAGGAGCTGGGCCGCAAGGGCGAGCCCTTCCTGGTCGAGGTCGCCGGGGAGCTGGGTCTGGACGCCGAGGAGTTCGACACCGCGCTGATCGACGGGCGGCACATCCTGGCCGTCGACGCGGACCAGGCCGAGGGCAAGGCGATCGGGGTGACCGGCACCCCGACCTATGTCATCGGGGGCGAGCGCCTGGACGGGGGCAGGAGCCAGGAGGGGCTGCGCGAGCGCATCGAGCAGATCGCCGACCGTCTGCTCGCCGAGCGGGCCTGAACCGGCCGGCCCCCTCCCCCACCGCGCACCGCACCTACAGCAGGTGCTTGTACATCGCGTACCGCGTGGTCCGGTAGCCGAGCGATGCGTAGAGGCGCTCGGCCGGGGTGTTGCCCGCGAAGACATTGAGCCCGATGGTCCGTTTGCCGGCCGCGACGGCCTGCGCCTCCGCAAGCAGCATGAGGGAGCGTCCGTGGCCCCGGCCGCGGTGGGCGGACCGGGTCTCCACGTCGAAGACGAAGGCCTGCTCCCCGCGCACCGACAGCCACAGGTTGCCCACGGCACTGCCCTGGTGCTCCAGGACGCTGAAGAGCATGCCCTCGGTGGCGCGCCCCTCGGGCAGCAGCTCGGCGTGGTCCCGCTCCGACTTGGCGCGTGCCTCGGCCTCCGGCACGCCGCGCTCGATCCACTGGCGTGCGAAGTCCTCCCGGCCCTGAGCCAGCCAGGGGCGGAACTCCTCCTCGGTCATGGCCCGCGCCCGGCTGCCCTCCGGCAGGGCGGGCGGGGTGCCGCCGAGCGCCTTCTCCATACCGCGGTTGCGCACGGCGTAGCCGAGCGCCGTGGCGAGCCGGAGGGCCGGCCCGGCGTCTGCGGGAACGGTCACCTCGATGCGGCGGCAGCCCCAGCCGCGTACGACCTCCTCCGCGGCGAGCGCGGCCACCGTGCCCCGGCCGCGCCTGCGGTCGGGTTCCTCGATGCGCAGGCTCATGATGCGGGCGGCCGAGGGGCCGAAGACGGGGTGCGTGCCCAGGTGGATCGTGCCGACGGGACGGCTGTTGACGCACACCTGGTAGCGGCGTGAACGCGTGCCGTCGGGGTTCTGCTGGAGCGGCTCGGCCGGCCGCAGGGTCGTGGTCATCACGGCAGTTCTACCCACTGCCGCGCCCCGGGTTTCAGCCGATTGCCGGGCTCACGGGTCGAGATCGGCCGCCGAGCGCTCGTCGAAGGTCCGCATGGCCTTGGCCGTCACCGGGCCCGGGGCGCCCGGCAGTTCACGGTCGTCGACGCGGTGGACGGCCTGGACATCGCGCAGGGTGGAGGTGAGGAAGATCTCGTCGGCCCGCTGGAGCACGTCCAGCGGCAGGTCGGTCTCCTTGGCGCCGGTCCACTCGGTGACCAGGGCCCGGGTGATGCCGGCGAGGCAGCCGGAGGCGAGCGGCGGGGTGTGGATCTCGCCGTCGAGGACGACGAAGACGTTGGAGCCGGTGCCCTCGCAGAGCTGCCCGACGGTGTTGCCGAACAGCGCCTCGCTCGCGCCCCGTTCGCGGGCCCGGGCGAGGGCCACCACGTTCTCGGCGTAGGAGGTGGTCTTCAGGCCGGTCAGCGCGCCGCGCTCGTTGCGGGTCCAGGGGACGGTGACGACGGCCGTGGAGTCGGGGCGGCGGCTGGTCTCGCCCAGGGCCACGACCAGGGTGGTCCCGTGCCCGCCGCGGTCCGAGCCCAGCGGTCCGTGGCCGCCGGTGTAGGTGATGCGCAGCCGGCCGAGCGGCATGGGGTTGGCCTCCAGCACGGCGGTGCAGGCGCGGCGGACCTCGTCGAGGTCGGGGTCGGGCAGGCCGAGGCCGCGGGCGGAGCGGGTGAGCCGGTCGAGGTGCCGGGTGAGGGCGAACGGGCGGCCGTCGACCGCCTTGACCGTCTCGAAGATGCCGTCGCCCACGGTCAGTCCGTGGTCGAAGACGGAGACGCGGGCGGACTCGGTGTCCTGCAGCCCGCCGTCGAGCCAGATCTTCACTCTGGGATCCCTTCACTCACCTCGTATGTGCCCGACGCTACCGCGAGCAGCCGGGACGCCTTCAGTTCGGTCTCCCGCCACTCCCGCTCGGGGTCGGACCCCCAGGTGATCCCGGCGCCGGTGCCGAACCGCAGCACGGCGCCGCCGTCCGCGTCCCGGTCGATCCAGAAGGTGCGTATGCCCACCGCCAGCTCGCCGGTGCCCCGGTCGGCGTCCACCCACCCGATGCCGCCGCAGTACGGTCCGCGGGGTGCCGGCTCCAGGTCGCCGATGATCCGCATGGCGCTGGACTTGGGTGCGCCGGTGACCGAGCCGGGCGGGAAGGCGGCGTCCAGCAGCTCGGGCCAGCCCGCTCCCGCACGCAGTTCCCCCCGCACCGTCGACACCAGGTGCACCAGGCCGGGGTGCTTCTCCACGGCGCACAGGTCGGGCACGGTGACGGTGCCGGTGGCGCAGACCCGGCCGATGTCGTTGCGCACCAGGTCCACGATCATCACGTTCTCGGCGTAGTCCTTCTCCAGGAGGTCGGCCTCGGTGCGCCCGGTGCCCTTGATCGGCCCCGACTCCACGACCCGGCCGTCGCGGCGCAGGAACAGCTCGGGGGAGGCGGTGGCGATCTCCACGCCGTGCCCCGGCAGACGGATCGTTCCTGCATACGGTGCCGGGTTGCCGCGGGCCAGCAGGGAGGTCAGGGCGTCCACGTCGCTGTCCGGTGCGACGGGCGCGGACAGCACCCGGCAGAGATTCGCCTGGTACACCTCGCCCTCCGCTATCCGGTCGCGGATGTACCGCACGCCCGCCGTGTACCCGGAGCGGTCCAGGGAGGTCGACCAGTCGCCGGCGTCCGGCCCCCGCCAGGCGCCGGGCACCGGCGCGGGCACCGGCTGCTCGCGCACCTCGCGGAAGCGTGCGCAGGTCAGACGGCCCTCGAAGTCCGCGCAGACGGCCCAGAAACCGTGGGAGTCCAGCGCCGCCGGGTCATCGGTGACGTCGGTCAGGCCGGTGGCGACACGGTTGCCGAAGCGGGCGAGAGGTGGCAGGTCGAGCACGCCACGAGTGTAGGGCGGGCGCCGGTGACGCGACGCAGGGCAGCACGCTGCACAAACGCGTTTTTGTACTGGCCCCGGAATCCGCTAGAGTTCAGTTCGTCGCCGGGACGCGCAAGCGGACCGAAACGACAGGCGGACGTAGCTCAGTTGGTAGAGCGCAACCTTGCCAAGGTTGAGGTCGCGAGTTCGAGCCTCGTCGTCCGCTCGCAGCACAGGGGGTCCGCCCGATCCCCTACACTCCGGGTGGAGTGGCCGAGAGGCGAGGCAACGGCCTGCAAAGCCGTCTACACGGGTTCAAATCCCGTCTCCACCTCCAAGGACGATTAGCTCAGCGGGAGAGCGCTTCCCTGACACGGAAGAGGTCACTGGTTCAATCCCAGTATCGTCCACTGGATCCCACGAGGATCCGTCCAGCGCGATTAGCTCAGCGGGAGAGCGCTTCCCTGACACGGAAGAGGTCACTGGTTCAATCCCAGTATCGCGCACGCAGTGCTCATGGCCCGCGCTCCACCGCGTGGCCGTGACCCCCGAGGACGATTAGCTCAGCGGGAGAGCGCTTCCCTGACACGGAAGAGGTCACTGGTTCAATCCCAGTATCGTCCACATCGCACCGGAGCCCCCGGCCGTCCAGCGGCCGGGGGCTCGGTCGTGCCCCGGGGTGTTCAGGACGAGAACAGCATGTGCCCGAAGCTCTTGTGCCGGCGGTGGCCGTAGTGCCCGCCGTGCGGGGCGCCCCAGGCGGGAGCGGCCGGGGCCGGCGGAGCGGCGGGGTACGCCTGCGGGGCGGCCGGCGGCGCGGGCTGGGACCACTGGGCCTCCAGCCGGGTCAGCGCCTCGAGCTCGCCGTAGTCGAGGAAGATCCCACGGCAGCCGCTGCACTGCTCGATCTGGACGCCGTTGCGGTTGTAGGTGTGCATCGGCGCACGACACTTCGGACACTGCATGGTTCGGTCAGCTCCTCGCCGGTCGGTCCTGCTTCGGATATCGCCAGGACAGACTCCGTCCGGCCCCCTGGTGGTTGCACTCTAGGCCTGGGCACCCGGTGCGGCAGGGGCCTCGACGGAGGCGATACGGGCACAGGCGTCCACCACGCACGTCTCCACCTCGTCCAGCGGCCGCCCCTCCCCCACCGCCTTGGCGATCATGCGGGCGGCGGTCTGCACGGTGAGAGCACGGGCCGGGATGTCGAGGTACGGCCACGGGTCGCCGGCGGCGGGGACGGCGGGGCCACCGGCGTTCCGGTAGGCGGCGAGGAATCGCGCCCACTCCTCTGCGTGCAGCAGGCCGCAGGCGAACCAGGCGGCGGGGCGGGCGAGGTCCCAGGCCGGGTGACCGGTCCCGAGATCGTCCACGTCGATGAGCCGCCAGCCTCCGCCGCCGGGCAGGCGGACCAGCTGGCCGAGGTGGAAGTCGCCGTGGCACAGGGCGAGGGGGCCGGGCATGGGCGCCTCCGCTCCCGCCCAGGCGGGGAGGGTGGACCAGGCCTTCAGGACCGGGGTGGTGGCCGGGTGGTCCGGGGCTTCGGCTCGGAGCCGGGTGACGGCGCGGGCAGCGTTGAGCGGGCCTCGCATGCCGGGAAGGCCGGGCGGGGCAGGGGTGCGGTGCAGACGGGCGAGGAGAGTGGCGGCGGGTTCCCAGGGGGCGGCCTCGGGGGCGTCCGGGTCGACGGGTATGCCGTAGGGCCAGAAGGTGACGGGGCGGCCGCGCAGGTCGGTGGAGGGGTGGCTGAGAGGGGCGACGAACGTGTCCCCGAGCCGACTGGCCGTCTCCATCCGTGCCCGCAGCTCGCCGGGGTCGGCGTCCCTCGCATGGGCCTTGGCGACGGTGTCGCCGTGGCGGACCACTGTGCCGTCGGGGCGGTCGGCGAGGGTGGCTGCGGCGCAGGGACAGGGTGCGGTGTGCGGTACCTGGTGGGCGACGGCGGCGGCGCGGGCGGTCAGCTCGCGGAGGAGGGGGTGGTGGTCCGGCGGCACGGGGCTCCCTGGGGTCGGCTCTGAGGGGAGCGTACGGGGTTCCGGGCAAGGTTCGTCTCCTTGCGCACGGGGGCGGAACAGAGTAATGCCGGCGCAGCTCCCCAGCTGCGCCGGCATTCTTGCCGTCCGCCGCACCCCCGTCCCCACGGGGTTTCATGGGCGGGATGTTCCCCTCCCGGACCGCTCTTCCGGGTCTGGGGCGCCGCTCAGCGCCCCAGCATCTCGCCCACGGACGACGCCTGTGTGGTCACTGTCTCCCACCCGTCGAAGACGAGGAGGAGCAGGACCGCCAGGGGAAGTGCCATCAGCGTGGCCACCAGCGGGTGCCGGCGCCCCTCGCGCCGCGCCCGCACGCGGACCAGTGCCCGCGGTGCCGTGTACGCCATGGCCCCTCTCCTGACCGCTTGTTCTGTTTCTGTGCCGCTTCGTTCCGCTTCTGCAGCGGCGGGCGTCCGACCTCGGGGGACGAGTACTGCACCCGCCGCTTGACCTCAAATCTAGGCGCCCCGCACATCCCGGGCGTCATGCCCTCGTACCGATTGCCGGGCCTCCCGGAGGATGAGCCGTCCCGCCCGCCGTACTCCCCTGGGTGGAGACGCGGTCCTACGACTCGGGGAAATCCCCGAGGGGGTACCCGCTTCGCGTGACGTCGCTCACTTCCCCCGCCCCCCCGGCGCACCTCCGCCGCCTCCCGGCGCACCGCCCCGTTCGCCACCGCCCCGTGCATCCGCGTCCCGTCCCCCGCGTCCTCGAGCGTCGTCACGCGGCCACCCCGCATGTGATCAATCCCCGTTCCGCAGCGCGCTGTTGGGATCACCGACCGCGCGAACCCGGCCCGCCCGCACGCGCCCTGACCATCCTTCAAGTCCCTCACCCGCCACTGACAATCCACCCCGCGAAGAGGGCGCGGCCTCTGCGCACAGGCGCCCGCGGAAACGTAAGCTGTGGCACGTCACAGGACCGGGCAGCGGGGATGAACATGGCGATGATGCGCCTGAGGCGCGAGGACCCGCGCGTCGTCGGCTCTTTCAGGCTTCACCGACGTCTCGGCGCGGGCGGAATGGGCGTGGTCTACCTGGGCTCCGACAAGAAGGGGCAGCGGGTCGCACTGAAGGTCATCCGGCCGGACCTCGCCGAGGACCAGGAGTTCCGTTCCCGATTCGCCCGCGAGGTCTCCGCCGCCCGCCGCATCAGGGGCGGCTGCACGGCCCGACTGGTGGCCGCCGACCTGGAGGCGGACCGTCCGTGGTTCGCCACGCAGTACGTCCCTGGCCCCTCCCTGCACGACAAGGTCGCCGACGAGGGCCCGCTCCCCGCCGCCGAGGTCGCGGCGATCGGCGCGGCCCTGTCGGAAGGCCTGGTCGCCGTGCACGAGGCCGGTGTGGTGCACCGGGACCTCAAGCCGTCGAACATCCTGCTCTCTCCCAAGGGCCCGCGGATCATCGACTTCGGCATCGCCTGGGCGACCGGCGCCTCCACGCTCACCCACGTCGGCACCGCGGTCGGCTCACCGGGCTTCCTCGCCCCGGAGCAGGTGCGCGGCGCCGCCGTCACCCCGGCCACCGACGTGTTCTCGCTGGGCGCCACGCTGGCGTACGCCTCGATGGGCGACTCCCCGTTCGGGCACGGCAGTTCGGAGGTGATGCTGTACCGGGTGGTGCACGAGGAGGCCCAGCTGGACGGCGTGCCGGACGCGCTGGCCCCGCTGATCCGGGCCTGTCTGGCGAAGGACCCGGAAGAACGGCCCAGCACGCTCCAACTGTCGCTGCGGCTCAAGGAGATCGCCGCGCGTGAGGCCCAGGGCCTCAGCGAGGCACACCCGCCGGTGCCGCGCGGCGCGGACCCCGAGCGCTCGGCCGCCCATCTCGTCGACACCTACCCGGACCGTGCGCCGGGCCGGCGCCCGGGCTCGCGCGACCCCCACGACCCGCACGACCGCCGCGACCCGCGTGCCACTCGCGACGCACGCGACCCGCGTGAAAGCCAGGGTGGCCGCACCGGCGGCCCCGGCACGCACCCCGCGCGGGGTGCGGCCCCGGCCCGTGGCGCTTCCCCGGCCGGCAGACCGGCGTCGCCGACGCCGCGGCGCGGCGGCCGCGGCGTCCCCGCGGCACGCGGCGGTGCTTCCCCGCGGAGCGGGACGGGCTCCCGCGACCGGACCCCGTCCCGCCCCTCCTCCCGCTCGACGCCCGCCTCCCGCACCCCGGCGCGCGGAGCCGCCGCCCGGAACGCCTCCCGCCCGGGTACCGGTGCCCGCAGGCCCGGCCCCCGGGCCACGGGCGCCGGCCTGCGCCCGGCCAATCCGCGCCTGCTGCGGCAGCGGCTGTTCGTGTTCGTGGTGGTGACGCTGGTGGTCGCCCTCGGCATCGCCCTGGTGCAGGGCTGCCAGGGTCCGGCGCGCGGCCTGCCGCGGGAGGGCGACAGCGGCGTACCGACGCAGCGGACGGAGCAGACACGGCAGGGGGACCGCGCTCCGGACGACGACGCCCCCTGGCGGCTGGACCAGGAGCCCCGCATGGCTCAGACGTACGTCTCGGTGCTCGAGCGGGACGACTGAGCCCGCCCCCTGGGGCGGCCCTTCGACGTCCCCCGGCGCCCCCCGTCTCCCTTCGACGTCCCCTAGGCCTCGGGCCGCCCCGTCGTCACCGCGTAGAACGCCACCGCGGCCGCCGCGCCCACGTTGAGGGAGTCGACGCCGTGCGACATCGGGATGCGGACCCACTCGTCGGCGGCGACCAGGGCCTGGGTGGACAGGCCGTCGCCCTCCGCGCCGAGCATCAGGGCCACGCGGTCCATCCGGTGCGGCGCCGCCTCGTCGAGCGTCCTGGCCTTCTCGTCGGGAGTGAGCGCGAGCAGGGTGAAGCCCGCCTCGCGCACCGACTCGAGCCCCTTGGGCCAGTTCTCGAGCCGGGCGTACGGCACGGAGAAGACCGCGCCCATGGAGACCTTGACGCTGCGCCGGTACAGCGGGTCGGCGCAGTCCGGGGAGAGCAGCACGGCGTCCATGCCGAGGGCGGCGGCCGAGCGGAAGACGGCGCCGATGTTGGTGTGGTCGTTGACCGACTCCATGATGACGACGCGGCGGGTGCTGTGCAGCAGGTCCGCCGCGGCGGGCAGCGGCTTGCGCTGCATGGAGGCGAGGGCGCCGCGGTGCACGTGGTAGCCGGTGACCCGTTCGGCGAGTTCGGGGCTCACCGCGTAGACGGGGGCGGGCAGTTCGTCGATGACGTCGCGCATGACGTCGACCCACTTGGCCGAGAGCAGCATGGACCGCATCTCGTAACCGGCGTCCTTGGCCCGTCTGATGACCTTCTCGCCCTCGGCGATGAACAGGCCTTCGGCGGGCTCACGCCTGCGGCGCAGCTCCACGTCGGTCAGGCCCGTGTAGTCGCGCAGCCGCGGGTCGTCGGGGTCGTCGATGGTGATGAGGTCCGCCACGGGGGTGATACTGCCTTGTCCTGGTTGTGCTGCCAACGTCGGGGTTCGGTCGCGTCACCTCGGGTCACTCCGCGGCTTGCTCCGCGGCCGGGAGGCCCGCGCGGACCACGTCGCCGATGACGATGACGGCGGGCGGCCTGACCTCGCGTGCCACGACCGTCTCGGCGACAGTGGCCAGGGTGGCGTCGACGCGCCGCTGGGCGGCGGTGGTGCCCTCCTGCACCAGGGCGACCGGGGTGCCGGGGGACTTGCCGTGTTCGATCAGGGTCTCGGCGATCCGGCCGATCTTGTCGACGCCCATGAGGACGACCAGGGTTCCGGTGAGCCTGGCCAGTGAGGGCCAGTCGACCAGGGAGCGCTCGTCGTCGGGGGCGACATGCCCGCTGACCACGGTGAACTCGTGGGCGACCCCGCGGTGGGTGACGGGGATCCCGGCGGCGCCCGGCACGGCGACGGAGCTGGAGATGCCGGGGACCACGGTGCAGGGGATGCCGGCCTCGGTGAGGGCGTGCACCTCCTCCATGCCCCGGCCGAAGACGTACGGATCGCCGCCCTTGAGGCGCACCACCGACTTGCCCTGCTTGGCGTGCTCGATCAGCGCGTTGTTGATGGCCTCCTGGGCCATGTACCGGCCGTAGGGGATCTTCGCGGCGTCGATGACCTCGACGTGCGGCGGCAGTTCGGCGAGCAGGTCGCGCGGGCCGAGGCGGTCGGCGATGACCACGTCGGCCTCGGCGAGCAGGCGGCGGCCGCGGACGGTGATCAGGTCCGGGTCGCCGGGGCCGCCGCCGACCAGGGCCACTCCGGGTGTGCGGGTGCGGTGGTGGGGGGCGACCAGGGTGCCGTCGCGCAGGCCCTCCACCACGGCGTCGCGGATGGCTGCGGTGTGGCGCGGGTCGCGGCCCTTGGCGTCGGTGGTGAGCACGGCGACCGTGACGCCCTCGCTGTGGCCGGTGGCCGGGGTCCAGGCGGTGGCCTGGTCGGCGTCGTCGGAGCGGACGCACCAGACGCGGTTGCGCTCGGCCTCGGCGGAGGCGCGGGCGTTGGCCTCCTTGTCGCTGGTGGCGATCAGGGCGTACCAGGCGTCGGCGAGGTCGCCCTCGGCGTAGCGCCGCCTGAGCCAGGTGATCTCGCCCGCCTCCGCCATGGCCTCCACGGACGGGGTGACCTCGGGCGACACCAGGCGGACGTCCGCTCCCGCGGCGATCAGTGCGGGCAGGCGCCGCTGGGCGACCTGGCCCCCGCCGAGGACGACCACGCGGCGGCCGGTGAGGCGGAGGCCTACGGGGTAGGCGGGGTGTTCGGCCATGGCGGTTCGGCTCCTGGTGTGCGGCGCGGCGGGGCCCTGACGTGCGGATTTTACGGCGTGGGCGGGTGGGGCGGCGGGGGTGTCCGATGGCTGGGCACCCCCGGCGCTGCGCGGTCGCGGGCGGGTGCGCCCGCCCGGGGTGGTCCGTGATGTGCCGGCCGGCGTCCGCGAAGGCGGCCGGGGACCGGCCTGCGCCGCGGACGCCGCTGCGTGCGGCCGGCTACTTCTCCGTGACGCCCGCCGAGTCGAACGTGGCGACCTCGTGCATCGCCCGGGCGGTGCTCTGGACCAGCGGGAGGGCGAGCAGCGCGCCGGTGCCCTCGCCGAGGCGCAGGTCCAGGTCGACCAGGGGGCGCAGGCCCAGCTTGTTCAAGGCGGCCACATGGCCCGGTTCGGCGCTGCGGTGGCCGGCGATGCAGGCGGCCAGCACCTCGGGGGCGATCGCGCGGGCCACCAGGGCGGCGGCGCCGGCGCTGACACCGTCGAGGATCACGGGCGTGCGCAGCGAGGCGCCGCCGAGCAGCAGGCCGACGATGGCGGCGTGTTCCAGGCCGCCGATCGCGGCGAGCACGCCGATCGGGTCGGCCGGGTCGGGCTGGTGCAGTTCCAGCGCCCGGCGGACGACCTCGGTCTTGCGGGCGAGGGTCTCGTCGTTGATGCCCGTGCCGCGGCCGGTGACCTCCGCCGGGTCCGCCCCGGTGAAGACGGAGATCAGCGCCGCGGAGGCGGTGGTGTTGGCGATGCCCATCTCGCCGGTGAGCAGCGCCTTGTTCCCGGCGGCGACCAGGTCGCGGGCGGTCTCGATGCCGACCTCGATGGCCTGCTTGGCCTCCTCGCGGGACATCGCGGGACCGGTGGTCATGTCCAAGGTGCCGGGCCGGACCTTGCGCGGCAGCAGACCGGGGGTGGCGGGCAGGTCGCCGGCGACGCCCACGTCGACGACGCAGACCTCGGCCCCGACCTGGGTGGCGAAGGCGTTGCAGACCGCTCCCCCGCCCAGGAAGTTGGCGACCATCTGCGCGGTGACCTCCTGGGGCCAGGGGGTGACGCCCTGGGCGTGCACGCCGTGGTCCCCGGCGAAGACCGCCACGGCCGCGGGCTCGGGGATCGGCGGCGGGCACTGGCGGGACAGGCCGGACAGCTGGGCGGAGATGATCTCCAGCATGCCGAGCGCCCCGGCCGGCTTGGTCATCCGCTTCTGCCGCTCCCAGGCCTCGCCGAGCGCCTTGGCGTCCAGCGGGCGGATCTGGGCGACGGTCTCGGCGAGCAGGTCGTGCGGCTCCTCGCCCGGCAGGGCGCGCCGACCGTACGTCTCCTCGTGCACCACCCAGGACAGCGGGCGGCGCTTGGACCAGCCGGCCTGCATCAGCTCGGGCTCGTCGGGGAATTCGTCGACGTACCCGACGCACAGGTAGGCGACGACCTCCAGGTGCTCGGGCAGACCGAGGGCGCGGACCATCTCGCGCTCGTCGAAGAAGCTGACCCAGCCGACGCCGAGGCCCTCGGCCCGTGCGGCGAGCCAGAGGTTCTCCACGGCGAGCGCGGAGGAGTACGGCGCCATCTGCGGCTGGGTGTGCCGGCCCAGGGTGTGGCGGCCGCCGCGGGTCGGGTCGGCGGTGACGACGATGTTGACCGGGGTGTCGAGGATGGCCTCGATCTTCAGTTCCTTGAACTGCTTGGCCCGGCCCTTGGGCAGGGACTTGGCGTAGGCCTCGCGCTGACGCATGGCCAGTTCGTGCATCGCGCGCCGGGTCTCGGCGGAGCGGATGACGACGAAGTCCCAGGGCTGGGAGTGCCCGACGGACGGGGCGGTGTGGGCGGCCTCGAGGACGCGGAGCAGCACCTCGTGCGGGATGGGGTCGCTGCGGAAGCCGTTGCGGATGTCCCGGCGTTCGCGCATCACCTTGAGCACGGCCTCGCGCTCGGCCTCGCCATAGGCGGGGGCGGGCGGGGTCGCCGCCGCGGCCTCGGGGGCGCTCCGCTCCGGGGAGTCCGTCGCCTTGCCGGGGGCGCTCTGCTCACCGGCGGCCGGGGCCGGCTGCTCCGCGGCCCGGGCCTGCTCCTCGGCGGGCTGTCCCTCCGCCGCGAAGGCCGGCGCCTGGCCCTCGGCGGGCTGGGCCTGTGCTGCCGGGGCCTGCGCTTCGGCCGGCTGGTCCTGTTCCCGGGCGGGCCGGGCCTCGTCGGCTCCGGCGCCCCGGGTGTCGAGATCGTCCGCGCTCTGCGTCACGTCGGGCGCCGCCTCCTGGCGCGCCACTGGCGTACGGGGGGCGGGAACGGAGGGAGCGGACTGCTCGGCGGGCAGCGTCAGGGGCTGCGGCGGGGTCGGCGCGAGGTGCGGCGGCGTCGGCACCGAGCCCTCGACGGGGACGAACTGGCCGATGGGCTGGTCCGGTCGGGGCTCCCCGGTGACGGTGCCGGGCACGACGGCCGAGGGGGCCTCGGCAGCCGGCGCCGGGTCGGGCGACTCGCCCGCAGGGCTCGCCGGAACACCGGCGGCGGGGTCGGCGGGCGGAGCGGCGGGGGTCTGCTGCGGTCCCTGGACGGGGTGTTCCGTCTCCGCCTGCTGGGCGGCGGGCTCGGCCGCGGGCGTCTCCGGCTCGGGTGCGGGCACCGTGGCGGTCCCTTCTGCCTCCTCGGTGGTGACCGGGACGGCGGTGCGGGTCGGTCCGCCGGCCTGCTCAGCGTCGGTGGTGCTGAGGGCCTGCGGCTGTGCGGTGTCGTCTCCGGTGGACACGGCCTGGGCCGCTCCGGTGGTTTCCGGAGACGCGGGGGTCTCGGGGGTGTCGGGGGCGTGCGCGGTTCCGGGGGCAACGGCAGCGCCCGCTTCGGCGGGCCGGACCCCCGCGGCGGGTTCCTGCGGGGCCTGTGCGGCCGGGACCTGCTCCTCCGGGGAGGAGGGGCCTTCGGTGTCGCCGGTGGCACCAAGCGCTTCGGGGCCCGCCGGGGTGTTCGTGGCAGCGGCCGGCGCGGGCTGCTGCTCGGCATCCCCGGGTGCGGTCTGCTCGCCGTCCGCCGCGGGCGCGGCCCCGGCGGGCCGCCCGGATCCGGTTTCCGGCGCGTTGTCACCGGCGGGGGCGACCGCGGCGTCTCCGGTGTCGCCGGACGGCTGCTGCCCGGGGGCGGAGTCGGTGGCGGCGGGCGCGTCCTGCGCCGCCTGTGCCTGTCCCGTGCCGCCGGTCGCGCCGTCCGCCGGAGCCGCCTCGGGGTGCGCCTGCCCGGCCGCCGTCTGCCCGTTCGCCGGCCGGCCGGTGACGCGGGCGATGGCGGCCTCGGCCGCTCCCGCAGGACCGGAAGCCGGAATAACCGTTTCCGCAGCGGGAGCCCCTGCCGGCACCGTGGCCTGTGCGCCCCAGGGCGCCGCCGGCTGCGGCGCGGCCTCGGGGGCCTGCGGAACGTCCAGGTACTCGGGGCCGAGCGTGGGCGGACCCGGCTGGCGCACCGGTGTGCGGGCCGGGCCGCGGTCGGCGAGCGAACGGACCGGGCTGGCGGAGGTGTCGGGGATGGGCGGGCCGAGGTGCAGCGGCCGCCGGTGCGGCGGTGCCGGGGCGGTGCGTGCCCGGGCGGCGGCCCGCCCGCGCGGGGCGGCACCCTCCGCCCCGCTCCTCGGTGCGGCGTCGTTCCCGGCCGCGCCCTCCTGGGCTGCCGCCTGCTCCGAGGCGGCCGAGCCGTCCTGCGGCGCCTGAGCCGCACCCGCGACGGCCTGCGGCTGCCCGGCGTTGTCGTCCTGCGAGGCGTCCGGCGCCGTGTCATCCCGGGACGCCGCGACGGCGGCGGCCTGGGCCGCGGCCTCGTCCCCAGACGCGACCGAGGCCTCGGCGCCCCCGTCCCCCTGCGGCGTGGCTCCCGTATCCGGAGCGGACTGCTCCGGCACCACCTGTTCCGAAACGGCCTGTCCCGGAACGGCCGGTTCCGAAACGGCCTGTCCCGGAACGGCCGGTTCCGAAACGGCTTGTTCCGGGACGCGCTGATCCGGGACGGCCTGATCCTGCGGGACCCGGGCCTGCCCGGCGCCCGCGCCGCCGGACGCGGCGGGCTCCGCCGAAGTCCCCGACGCCGCGGCTTCCGCAGCCGCGTGCCCGCCCTGGACCTCGGCCTGGGCGAGGACTTCCTCCCGCGGCCCCGTCTGCTCGTCCGGAACAACGCCCGCCGTCGCCTCGTCCTGCGGCAGCACACCCGCAGCGGCGGCGGCCTGCGCCTGGGCCAGCGCGGCGGCCTCGTCCTGGGACATCGTCTGCTGCCCCGGAGACTGCTCACCCGGCGACTGCTCACCCGGGACCTGCTCCCCCGCAACGGCGCCCGCCCGGCCGTCCTGCGGCACCGGCGCCGCATGCGCACCGTGCGCCGTGTGCCGGCCGTGCGGAGCAGGCCCCTCCGGTGCCGGAGCACCCTGGTGCCGACCCTGCCCCGCCGCCACCGCCGCCTGCTGGTCGGCGACGCCGGCCGGCTGTCCCTCGGAGCCCGTCGGCAGGCCGGCCGCGCCGTCCGTCGAGTGGTCCTCGGGTGCGGCCTGCCGGCTCTCGAAGGCGGCCTGCTGTTCCTCGTACCGCACGGGCTGCTCCTCGTGGGGACCGTGATGTTCCTCGGGGGTCGCATGGGCGGCGGAGTGCGTCGGGCGGGCGGCGCCGAGATCGAGGGAGCCGCTGTCGCGGCCGGAGAGCTCGTGGGGGCCCGGGGCGTGCACGGTCTCGACGAGCGGCTCGGGGGCGGGCGGCCGGACCTCGTTGCCCCAGGCGCCCGCCGCGCCCGGCAACAGCAGGTCCTCGTCGTCCTCGGCGGAGGCCGCGGAGAGGTAGGTGTACGCGCCGGGCGCGGCGACGCCCTGCTGCTCCGCCCTGCCTGCGTTCTCCGGCAGTCCCTCGCCCGGGACCTGGCCGGTGTCGGTCATGCGTACCCCTCGCCCATCGGTAATGCTCCTACGACCAGCTCACCCGGAACGGCGCACCGACCGCCCCACACTGAAGAACGAGCGTGCGTCCTCAGCGGCACGAACGGCCCGCCCGAAAAAGGCGACAAAGCCATTCACTGGCATTGTCGCGGCGGGACGGCCCTCGCGTCAGCTTGATCGGCGACGCTTCCGCTGTGGACTGCGCCACGTTGCGCTTCCTCCGGTTCCGCCGTACCACCACCCACCCCAAAACGGGCGCGGTATCGGGACATTGGACGACGAAGCGCCGGAGCCCGAGCGCGGTACAACGATCGGCCAGCCTACCGCGCGCGGTACGACAACCCGATCACGGGGACGGCCTCGCCGGTCAGCTCTCGCGGGGCGGCAGCACGCCGCTGAGCAGGAACGCGACGCTGCGTTCCTTCTCCGTCCAGGCGCGGGTGTCGAGTTCGACGGACTGGAGCAGGGCGCACTCCACGCGGTAGCCGTGCTCGGTGAGGTCGCGGCCGATGAGTTCGGCCGCGTCGCGGGTGGCGGCGTGGGCGACGATGCGCTGCGGGCGGCGGTCGGCGACCGCGGAGGCCACGGCCGCTCCCCCGCCGCCGACGCGCACGACGTCGGGTTCGGGGAGGTTCTCCAGGACCTGCGGGGCGGTGCCCTGCACCACCTGGAGCTGGACGCCGTGGCGGCGGGCGGTGGCACCGGTGCGGGCGCAGGCCCCCGGGTCGTGGTCGACGGCGATGACGGCCGCTCCGGCGCGGGCGGCCTCGGTGGCGAAGGCGCCGCTGCCGCAGCCGATGTCCCACACCAGGTCGCCCACGCGCGGTCCGAGCCGGGCGAGTTGGGCGGTGCGCAGGGGGTCGCGCTCGCCCTCGCCGAGGTCGCCGCCGTAGGCCTCGGCGGGCTGGGTCCAGCCGCGCGGGCCGGCCGAAGGGTCGCGTCCTGCGATCCAGCTGCCGTCTTCACCGGCGCCGGCCGGACCGCCGATGACCACGACGACGTTGGGGTCGCGCCAGGTGTGGTCGGCGGCCTTGTCGGAGGTGACGACGGTGACCTGCTCGCGTTCGGTGCCCAGTTCCTCGCAGATGACGAAGGTGCGGTGGATGCCGTCCAGGAGCAGGCCGAGTTCGGCGGGGCCCGCGCCGGGTGAGGTGAGGACGGCCACCTTGGTGTGGGCCCGGCACACGTTCACCGCGCGTCGCAGGGTGCGCGGGTGTGCGACGACCACTTGGGCGTCGTCCCAGGGCATGCCCGCGCGGGCGAAGGCGGCGGCCACCGAGGAGACGGCGGGGACGACCTCGACCTCCAGGCCGAACTCGGGGGCGCGCAGGGTGCGCACCACGCCGAAGAAGCCGGGGTCGCCGTCGGCGAGGACCACGGCGCTGCCGCGGTGGGCGGCGATGCGCCGGGCGGCGAGGGCGACGGAGCCGAGCCGGATGCGTTCGGCACCGGGGGGCACCTCGGGCAGCGCCAGATGGTGGGCGGCGCCCGCCACCAGGGTGGCGGCGCTCAGCGCGGCGCGTGCCGCGGCGGTCAGCGGCGAACCGTCCCAGCCGATCACCGTGACCCGGTCGGCCATGGTCGTCTGTCTCCAGGGGTTTGTGCAGGTCGTCGGCGGCTGTCGCCGCTCGCGGGCAGGCTTGGTGAGCGTACCCGGTGCCGCCGCGGCGGGCCGCACCGGTGTCCGGCGAGGGATCAGTTCCAGTCGGGGTAGACGCTGAACTGGCCGGTGTCGGCGAGCGGTCCGTCGGTGCCCTCGATGTCCTCGGGGAGCAGGCTCCACACGATGTAGTCGGTGCGTACGTCGGTCCAGGTGCCGTCGTCGGCGCGCACATGCGCTATGCAGGCGCCGCGCAGGACGCCTTCGCTGATGCAGCCGATCTTCTGGGCCACCTGCTGGCCCGCGGTGTTGTCGGCGGCGGTGCGCAGCTCGATCCGTTCGAACTTCTGGTCGCCGAAGAGCCACTGGGCGGCGGCGAGCGCGGCCTCTGAGGCGTATCCCTCGCCGCGGGCCCAGGGTGCGATGACATAGGACATCTCGGTCGATCGCACGTGCCAGTCGGTCTTGGCGAGCTGGACGACGCCGACCAGGCGCTGGGTGAGGAACTCGGTGACGGCGAGGTCGAGGCCGTGTCCGTTCTCCCGCTTGCCGGGGGCGAGCTCGGTGATCCAGGTGCGGGCGAGGTCCTCGGTGTAGGGCTGGGGGACGTCGGTCCAGGCGGCGACCTGCTCGTCGTTCATCATCTCGGCCAGGGCCGGGATGTCATCCTCGTCGAGGGGACGCAGCACCAACCGCTCCGTGCTGATGGAGATGTTGGGGAAGGTGCTCGTCATGCGCCGCTCCGTAGCCTTCGTGTCCGTCGGGTGCTGCTGAACTGCCCAGCATGCAGCATGAAAGCACTGAATCGCACCGCGGGGCCCACTCCGTGTGGCGGAGTGGACCCCGTGGGTGGCCATCGGGTGCCGGGGACTCAGAACGCGGCGACCACGGACCCGGCGTACTTCTTCTCGATGAACTTCTTCACCTCGGGGGAGGTGAGCAGCTTCGCGAGCTTCTTGACGCGCGGGTCGTTCTCGTCGCCCTTCTTCACGGCGAGGAAGTTGCCGTAGGGGTTGCCCTCGGGCGATTCGGCGGCGATCGCGTCCTCGGCGGGGCTGAGGCCGGCCTCCAGGGCGTAGTTGCCGTTGATCACGGCGGCGTCGACGTCGCCGAGGGAGCGCGGCAGCTGGGCGGCCTCCAGCTCCTTGAACGTGAGGTTCCTGGGGTTGGCGGCGATGTCCTTGGGGGTGGCGTCGTAACCGGCGCCCTTCTTGAGCTCGAGCACGCCGTTGGCCTCCAGCAGCTTCAGCGCGCGGGCCTCGTTGGTGGTGTCGTTGGGCAGGGCGACGGTGGCGCCCTTGCTCAGGTCGGCGAGCTTCTTGACGCCCTTGGCGTAGACGCCGAGCGGCTCCAGGTGCACGGTGGCGCCGGGCACGGCGACGATCTCGGTGCCGTTCTTCTTGTTGAAGTCGTCCAGGTACGGCTGGTGCTGGAAGTAGTTGGCGTCCACCTCGCCCTGCTGAACGGCCGTGTTCGGGGTCACGTAGTCGGTGAACTCCTTGACCTCGAGGTCGAGGCCGGCCTTCTCGGCGAGGTTCTCCTTGACGTAGGTGAGGATCTCGCCCTGCGGGGTGGGGGTGGCGGCGACGGTCAGCGGGGCCCCGGTGTCGGCGGCGCCGGTGCCCGTGCTCTTCTCCGAGCCGCAGGCGGAGAGCCCGAGGGTGAGGGCTCCGGCGGCGAGGACGGCGGTGGTGATCTTGGCGGTGTTACGCACGAAAAGTGCCTTTCCTTTGGTGGTGCGACCCCGGCCGGTGGTGTGGCGGGGCGTTTCCTGAGCGACCTGGACGGTCATTCGGTGGTGGTCTGAACGGTCCCGGTGGTGGGGGCGGACGCCTTCAGCAGGCGCAGCCTCGGTGCCGCGCCGGACCGGTTGCCGCGGCGGTGCAGGGAGCGGGCGGCGAGGTCGCCGGCGAACTGGATGAGGGAGATCACCACGGCGAGGATCGCGACGGTGATCCACATCAGGTCGGTCTCGAAGCGCTGGTAGCCGTAGCGGATGGCGATGTCGCCGAGTCCGCCGGCGCCGACCGTGCCGGCCATGGCGGTGTAGCCGATGAGCGCGACGACGGTGGTCGTGGTGCTGGCGATGAGGGAGGGCAGGGCCTCGGGCACGAGCACCTTGCGGACGACGGTCCAGGTGTTGCCGCCCATCGACTGCACGGCCTCGACGAGCCCGCCGTCCACTTCCCGGACGGCCGTCTCGACCAGGCGCGCGAAGAACGGGATGGCGCCGATGGCGAGCGGCACGATGGCGGCGTCGCGGCCGATGGTCGTCCCGGTCACCCAGCGGGTGAAGCCCATCAGGGCGACCATCAGGATGATGAACGGCATCGAGCGGGCGATGTTCACGATCTGCCCGATGACCTTGTTGGCCACCACGTTCTGCAGCAGGCCGCCGCGCTCGGTGAGGACGAGCAGGATGCCGAGCGGCAGGCCGCCGACGACGGCGATGACGGTGGACCAGCCGACCATGTAGAGGGTGTCCCAACAGGCCTGGGACAGCAGGGGCTGCATCTCGTTCCAGGTCACAGCCGGGCACCTTCCTTCACCAGAGCGGTCTCGGGTTCCTTCGGCACCGGCGCGGACCCGGGGGCGGCGGGCTCCCGGTCCAGGACGTCGATCTGCAGGCCCTTCTCCCGCAGGAAGCCGATCGGCACGACGTTGTCCTCGTAGCGGCCGGGCAGCTCGATGCGCATCCGGCCGATCTGGAGGCCGCCGACGGTGTCGATGGCGGCACCGAGAATCGATATGTCGATGTTGTAGGTGCGGGAGAGCTGGGAGATCACCGGCTGGGTGGCGCTCTCGCCGTGGAAGGTGACGTCGATGACCGTGCGGTCCTCGGCGGAGGCGTCGCCGCCGACCGGGAAGAGCGCGGCGGCCAGCTGGGAGCCGGGGGTGGCCAGCAGGTCGCTGACGGTGCCGGACTCGACGATCCGGCCCCGCTCCATGAGCGCGGCGGAGTCGCAGATCGACTTCACCACGTCCATCTCGTGCGTGATGAGCAGGACGGTGAGGCCCAGCTGCCGGTTGAGGTCGCGCAGCAGCTGCAGGATGGACCGGGTGGTCTCCGGGTCCAGGGCGCTGGTGGCCTCGTCGGAGAGCAGCACCTTGGGGTCGCCGGCCAGGGCGCGGGCGATGCCGACGCGCTGCTTCTGGCCGCCGGAGAGCTGGGCCGGGTAGGCCTTGGCCTTGTCGGCGAGGCCGACCAGGTCGAGCAGCTCCAGCGCCTTGGCGGAACGTTCCTTCCCCGACTTGCCGAGGATCTCGAGGGGCAGCTCGACGTTGTCCTGCACGGTCCGCGACGACAGCAGGTTGAAGTGCTGGAAGACCATGCCGATCCGGCTGCGCGCCCGCCGCAGCTCCCGGCCGGCCCGGGGACCGCGCCCGGCCAGGGCGGTGAGGTCCTCCCCGGCGACGGTCACGGTGCCAGAGGTGGGGCGCTCCAGCAGGTTGATGCAGCGGATGAGGGAGGACTTGCCGGCGCCGGACTGGCCGATGACGCCGTAGACCTCGCCTTCGCGGACGTGGAGGTCGACGCCGTCCAGGGCGGTGACCTCGCGGCCGCGCGAGCGGTAGACCTTGGTCAGGCCCGAGGTGGTGATCACGTGGGTTTCCGTCACTGTCGTGTGCGCGGCGCTCGTCGGGCGCCGGGCACGTGGCGATCAGGGTCGAAGGCAGCCGGGCGCGGTGCCGCCGCCGCGGGCACGGCTGAGAACCGGCCGGGGCGGGGAGGCGTGGCGCGCGGGGCGTGGCTCAGTCGCGCATGCGGGACACGCGGGCGGACATGAGCGGGCTCTCGCTTCGGGGCGCGAGGCTCAGCTGGTGCAGGGGCCCTCTAGAAGGCGCACATTCGGCGCGGGCACAGACAACGAGCACCGGGCGTCATCGTCGCCTCGGTCGCAGGGATGCGGTCGCTCGTCGTGGTCATGCGATCAGTAAAGCAGACGTCTGCTGCTGACCGGACATGCGTGTCCGGATGCTGGACACCCGTGGACACCCTCGGCGGCCCGGCCGAGTCGCCGCACAACCGCCCCGGCGACCAGCGCGGACAGGGCCGCGAGGAGGTGACGGGACCGAGGACGGACCGGTGTCCGCCGCGCCGCGTGTGGTCAAGGCCACGGCGGCAGGGGCGGGCGGCAGGCACGGATTCCGGACGTAATAAGGTCACTGCCATGCTTGATGTCCTGACGCTGGTGACCGGCGTCGCCGCGCTGCTGCTGGCCGCCTGGTGCGGCTGGGCCGCGTACCGCGATCAGCCGACGAAGGACTGGCACTTCATCGGCATGGCCGTGGTGACCCTGCTGGCGCTGGTGCAGCTGGTCGTCGGGATCGTGCAGCTGGCCCGGGGCGAGAAGCCGGAGCAGGGCACCACCATCTTCGTGGCCTACCTGGTGGGCTCGCTGGCCTGTGTGCCGGCGGCCGCGTTCATGTCGCTGGCCGAACGCACGCGCTGGGGATCGGTGACGGTGGCCGCCAGCGGTGTGGTGCTGGCGGTGCTGGAGGTGCGCCTGTATGACATCTGGGGAGGCTGAGGTGCCCGCGAAGCGGCTGACCGGCGGCCCCGGGCTGCTCCTGGTGTGGCTGTACGGCGTGATGGTCGTCGGGGCCGTGTCGCGCTCGGCGTACCAGATCGCCACGGAGTTCGACCGGGCGCCGCTCGCCTACTCGCTGTCCGCGCTGGCCGGTGTGGTGTACGGGTTCATCACCTACACCCTGGTGCGGGGCGGGGAGACGGCCCGGCGGGCCGCGCTGGTGTGCTGCGCGGCGGAACTGGCGGGTGTGCTCACGGTCGGGACGTGGACGCTGGTGGACCCGTCCGCCTTCCCCGACGCGACGGTCTGGTCGGACTACGGGATGGGGTACCTGTTCATCCCGGTGCTGCTGCCGGTGTCCGCCATCTACTGGCTGCGCAGGGCACGGGACCGGCAGACCGCCTGACCCGGGTCAGGCGGCCGGGGTCCGTTCCGGGCGGCCGGCCGCGGACGGCTCCCGCTGACGGGAGGTCACATCGGCGGCCGCTGCCGGGTCAGGCGGTGGTCGCGTAGGACTCCGCCTTCTTCTCCAGGACGATCATCGGGACGCCGTCGGAGCCCTTCGAGGTGCCCACCCGCTGGTAGCCGACCTTGCTGTAGAGGCGGAGGTTGCCCTCGCTGCGGTGGCCGGCCTCCAGGCGGAAGGTCTTCGCGCCGCGCTCCTCGGCGAGCGCCGCCTCTGCCGCCCTGAGCAGCCGGGCGCCGATGCCGTGCCCCTGCAGACGCGGGTGGACACAGAGCTTGCCGATGGCGGCGGTGCCGTCCTCGGTGATCCTGCCGCGGACCGAGCCGACCACCTCGTCCCCGAGGCGGGCGACGAAGACGCAGTCCTCGGCGACCTCCTGGCGGACCGAGTCCAGGGACTGGACCAGCGGGGCGATGCGGTAGTTGCCGTAGAGCGCCGCCTCGCTCTGGAAGCAGAGGTACTGCAACCTGAAGATCTGCTCCGCGTCCTGCTCGGCCGCCGCAGAGATGGTCACGCTCATGCCCATGTGCGCACGCCTCCCGCTCACCTGATCACCTGTCGTCCCTCACTCCTATCCCCGTCCTCAGCGGGCCGCAACCTCCGGTGTGAGCAAACGACGCAGACATCCCAGGCATCTGGAACGTTCCGGGCCGAGACTGCCCTGTGAGATACCCAACTCCCCCGCGATTTCCCGGTATGTCGGGTCGTCGGGTGACAGCAGGGCCTCCATCAGCCTCGGGCAGCGGCCGGGCAGCCGGCGCACCGCGTCGCGCAGCACGCGGCGGCGGGCCGCGGCCAGGGCGAGCAGCTCGGGGTCGTGCCGGGCATCGGCCGCGGGGTCCCGGATGAGCGGTGTCTCGTGGCGCGCCGCCCGCCTGCTGCGGCGGGCCTCGGCGCGGACCGCCCGGCGCAGCCAGCCGGGCGGATCGCGGGGCGGGTCCTCGGCGTCGAGGCGTTCCAGGAGGCGGAGCCAGACCGCCTGCTCCAGATCGGCGGGTTCGGTCCCGGCCGCGTACGCCTCGGCGGAGGCCTCCGCGGTGAGCAGCGGACCCAGCGCGGTGACCAGCTCGTGCGTCATGTGCCCGAGGACGCGGCCGCCGCGGGCGCAGTTGCCCGCGGCGGCCGGATATCACCCCATGGGGGGGGCGGCACTCCCGGTCGTTGACCCTCAGTGTCCGGCGAAGTCCTCCCGGGCGAGCAGCCCCGTGTCGGGCTGGTCGGTGAAGACCCCGTCGATGCCGGTGGCGAAGTAGGTGCGGTAGGCGCCGAAGACGTCGCCGTAGGCGTCGGGGTCGGTGCCCTTGCGGAAGTCGGCGGGCAGGAAGGGGTTCTCGTTGCGCAGGGTGTAGGGGTGCAGGATCAGCCCGGCACGGTGGGCGTCGCGGACCAGGGTGGTCGGCTCGGTCAGCCGGCCGTTCGCGTCGCGCGGGATGATCAGGTCGAGGGTGGGGCCGATCCCCTGGGCGTAGGAGGCGATCTCCTTCAGGCCCTCGCGGGTGATGAGGTCGGCGACGGTGCGCGGGTCGCCGGACTCGACGAAGTCCCAGGGCCTGCTGTCCGCGGCGTCCAGCAGCACCACGAGCGGGTTGTCCACGAGCCCGTTCAGCCGCTGGATGCTGGTGGGCTCGAAGGACTGCAGGATCACCGGGGCGTTCCGGCCGTCCTTGCGGTGCCTGCGCAGCACCTTGGCGACCCGCTCCTCCAGGCCGAGGCCCAGCTTGCGGAAGTAGGTGGGGTGCTTCAGCTCCGGGTAGATCCACACCGGCCGGCCGCGCCTGCGGCTCTGCTCGTCCTGCCAGCGCAGCACCTCCTCGAAGGTGGGGATCTCCCAGCGGCCGTTGTAGAGGGTGTTGTGCGGCCGGTTCTGCGGGATGCGTTCGACCGCGCGCAGCCGCTTGAGCTCGGCGAGGGTGAAGTCCTCGGTGAACCATCCGGTCACCGGGACCCCGTCCAGGGTCTTGGTGGTCCTGCGGCCGGCGAACTCGGGGTGGTCGGCGACGTCGGTGGTACCGCCGATCTCCGGCTCGTGCCGGCAGACCAGATGCCCGTCCCTGGTGGGGACCAGGTCACCGGCCTCCACGATGTCCGCTCCCATGTCGAGGGCGAGCTGATAGGCGCCGAGGGTGTGCTCGGGCCGGTAGCCGCTGGCCCCCCGGTGGCCGATGATCGTGGGGACGGGGAGACTCTTCAGGCCGCCTCGCCCGCCGCCGCGGCCGGACTCGGCGGCGGATGCGGTGCCGCCCAGTCCGAGGGCCGCACCACCGGCCGCGAGCACCGCCGCGCCGAGGAGCGCCCGGCGTCCGGTGCCGCCCGCCCGCTCGTCCCGCTCCCCCGTCCGCTCGGTCTCCCGGCTGTCCCGCGTTCTCATGAGCGCCTCCTGCCGTCGGCTGATCCAGTGCGGGCCGATCGTAGGTGTGTGCGGATGACGATCGGGAGACCTTCGGACGAACACACGGGTGGTGTCGCGTGTCCTGCGTCCGTCGTAGGCCCGTCGTATTCCGCCGGGATGTGACGTTGCGTCGGATTCGGCCGGACGGTTCGGGGCAGGCGTCCGGTACGCGGATCCGAGCGAGTTCCGTCACAGCGTGACGGACTTGTCGCACGGCCGGCGCGGCGGGCGGCCGCAGGTGAACCCGCGTCAACAGTGAGTAAGACCTCGGTTAAGCCCGGGAGCCCGATGTGCGCAACCGGCTGGGCCGCGAGTAATGTCCTCACCTGCACAGACTCAATACGGCATCCATCGACGTCCGCTTCCCACCGGAGGGCCCGTTGTCCCGCTTCGCGCTCATCAAGGCAGTGCTCGGCCCGATCATGCGCCTGATGTTCCGCCCCAAGGTGGAGGGCGCGGAGCACATCCCGGCCGAAGGTCCGGTCATCCTGGCCGGCAACCACCTGACCTTCATCGACTCGATGGTCCTCCCGCTCGTCTGCGACCGGCAGGTCTTCTTCATCGGCAAGGACGAGTACGTCACCGGCAAGGGTCTGAAGGGCCGGCTGATGGCCTGGTTCTTCACCGGCGTCGGCATGATCCCGGTCGACCGCGACGGCGGCCGGGGCGGTGTCGCGGCGCTGATGACCGGGCGGCGGGTGCTCGAGGAGGGCAAGATCTTCGGGATCTACCCGGAGGGCACGCGGTCGCCCGACGGGCGCCTGTACCGGGGGCGTACCGGCATCGCGCGGCTGACGCTGATGACGGGAGCGCCGGTGGTGCCGTTCGCGATGATCGGGACGGACAAGCTGCAGCCGGGCGGGCGGGGACTGCCCCGGCCGGGCCGGGTGACGGTCCGTTTCGGTGAGGCGATGGAGTTCTCCCGGTACGAGGGGATGGACCGGGACCGGTACGTGCTGCGCGCGGTCACCGATTCGGTGATGGCCGAGGTGATGCGGTTGTCCGGGCAGGAGTACGTGGACATGTACGCGAGCAAGGCCAAGCAGGCGGCCTGAGACTCCGGTGAGCCGAGCCGGCGGTCCGGTTCCGGGCCGGATCGGCACGGCCCACGTGCGTGATTCCTTCGCGTGTCTGAGGGAGCTGCGCGGCCCCGGACCTCGGAGGCGGGCCCTCAGGGGTGGGTCTGCAGGCGTTCGTCGCGGAGCATGTGCCAGGCCGCGGCGGAGGCGGCGAGGAGGACCGCCGCGCCGGCGCCCGCCGCGAGGGTGAGGCCGTCGACGAAGGACTGGCGGGCCGCTTCCAGCATGGGGACCGCGGTGTCCGCGGGCATCCGCGTGGCCGCTTCCACGGCGCCGCCCAGGGATTCCCGGGCGGCGGGCGGGGTGCCCGCGGGGCCGGTGAAGTCGCGGTAGACGCCGGTCACGATGGAGCCGAGGACGGCGATGCCGAGGGCGGCGCCGAGTTCGTAGGCGGTCTCGGAGACGGCGGAGGCCGCGCCCGCCTGGTCCTTGGGCACGCTGGAGAGGATCACGTCGGCGGTGACCGTGAAGGAGAAGCCGGCGCCCAGGCCGACGACCAGCAGTGCCGTTCCGAGCAGGGGGTAGCCGGTGGACTGGCCGATGACGGTCAGCGCGGCCAGGGCGAGGCCGATCGCGGCGAGACCGCCGGAGACCACCGAGCGCACCGAGAAGCGGCGGGCGGCCCGGCCCGCGAGCAGGCCGGCGGCCACCGCGCCGAGGGCGGCGGGCAGTTCGGCCAGGCCGGCCTCGAAGGGGCGCCGCCCCTGGACGAGTTGCAGGTACTGGGAGAGGAAGAACACCAGGCCGGACAGGCCGAGGATGGTCAGCAGGTCCGCCAGCACCGCTCCGCTGAACCCGCGGTGGCGGAAGAGCCGCATGTCCAGCAGGGGCACGGGGAGCGTGAGCTGGCGGCGCACGAAGCCGTACAGGGCGGCGGCGCCGAGCAGGCCGGCGGCCGCGGTGGTCCAGGTGACGCCGTGGGCCGCGGCCTCCTTCACCGCGTAGACGAGACCGACCATGCCGAGCAGTGACAGCGCCACACTGACCAGGTCCCAGGGGCCGGGGCTGGGGTTCCTGGACTCGGGCAGCATCCTGACGCCGACGAGGACCAGGACGGCCATCACCGGCAGGTTGATCAGGAAGACCGAGCCCCACCAGAAGTGCTCCAGCAGGAAGCCGCCCAGGATCGGGCCCATCGCGGTACCGGCGGAGGCGGCCGCGCCCCAGATGCCCACGGCGAGGCTGCGCTCGCGCGGGTCGTGGAAGAGGTTGCGGATCAGGGCGAGCGTGGCCGGCATCAGCGTGGCGCCGGCGACACCGAGCAGGGCACGCGCCACGATCATCAGCTCGGGGGTGGTGGCGTAGGCGTTCAGCACGGATATCGCGCCGAACGCGGTGGCGCCGAGGAGCAGGATGCGCTTGCGGCCGATGCGGTCGCCGAGGCTGCCCATGGAGACCAGCAGACCGGCGATCACGAAGGAGTAGACGTCCCCGATCCACAGCAGCTGGGTGCCGGTGGGCTCGAGGTCCTCGCTGATGTACGGGGTGGCGAGTCCGAGGACGGTCGCGTCCACGGCCACCAGCAGCACGGCGAGCACCAGCACGCCGAGCGCGAGCCACCGTCCTGGCCGCTTCACCGCCTCGGTGCTGCCGGCCGGTTGCAGGGTGCTGGTCATGATTCGTTCCTCTGGTGCTCGCGCGGTGCGCTGCCGGTCCGGCGTCGGGTGCCGCCGAGCAGCAGCTCCACGACCATGCGGGTGAAGTCCTTGGGGGCCACGCGGCCCTCGGCCACCGCCCAGGCGGCGGAGGCGAGCAGGCCGTAGAGCGCCTCGGTCAGCCAGGCCGGGGTGAGGTCGATGCGGAACTCGCCGCTCTCCTGGCCGCGCCGGAACAGGTCGGCGATGCGCTCGTCGATCCTGGTCCAGCCCTCGTTCTGCTCCTCGCCCTCGAACAGCTGGTTCTCGCTGTAGAGGAAGGCGAGCAGGCCGGCCTGCGGTTCGACCGCGGCGACCAGGCGCCGCACGGCGTCCTCGGCGGGGCCCTCCTCCGGGCGGGCGGCCTCCAGGGCGGCCTCGCACTCGGCGATGCCCAGGGCCTCCAGCGCCCGGACGAGCGCGTCGCGTCCGGCGAAGTGCCGGTGCAGGGTGGCGCGGCTGATCCCGGCGGCCCTGGCGACCTCGTCCATGGTCGCGGTGGATTTCCGGGTCAGCAGGGCCGCGGCGCTGCGCAGCACATGGTCACGATCGACAGCCATGAGACGAGAATAGACCATGTGAGATATTCATGTCTCACTCGGGGGGTGCACGTCTCAGAGACGGGTGCGGGCGCGAGAGATGGCTCGGTGCCGGGGCGGATGGCACGCGTGCCGGGCGCGGCTCGGTGCCGGGGCGGATGGCACGCGTGCCGGGCGCGGCTCAGTGCCAGGGCAGGCTGCCGCGGTGCTGCCAGTAGGAGTGCGGGTCCTCGGTCAGCGTGCCGAGGCGGTCCAGCTGCTCGTCGGTGAGGTCGACGGCCGGGGCGTGCAGGTTGGAGGTGAGCTGGACGACGGTGGCGGCTCCGGAGAGCACGACTGCCGCCCAGGGCCGGCGGAGGATCCAGGCGAGGGCGACGGCGTCGCAGTCCAGGCCGGTCTCGGCGGCGACGTCGCGCAGGAGACGCGGGGCGTGCGGGCCGGCCAGGCGGCCGTTGGCCATGCCCTCCTTGACGATGACGGTGAGCCCGGCGTCGTGAGCCTCGGCCAGGGCCGGCTCGGCGGAGGTCTCCAGCAGGTTGTACGTCGCCTGGACGGTGCGGAACAGCGGCTTGCCGTCGGCCTCGACGGCGAGCGCGGCGCGGATCGCGTCGGCCTGGGCCGGGCCGCTGGTGGAGATGCCGGGGGTCAGGCCGCCGGCCGCCGCCTCGGCGAGCCTGGCGTGCAGCTTCTTGTCGGTGAGGGCGGGGCTGTCCGGAGTCACCGAGTGGATCTGGTAGAGGTCGAGCCGCTCGCCGAGCAGCGCGTCGGTCTCGGCACGCTGGCGTTCGTAGGTGGCGAGGGAGTGGTCCTTGATCTCGTGGTGCTCGGCGTCGGTGGACCAGTCGGCGGTGTAGGTGTAGCCCCATTTGCTGCCGATGACGACGTCGTCGATGCCGGGGTTGGCGGCGAGCCAGCCGGCGAGGAACTCCTCGGCTCGGCCGTAGGAGCGGGCGGCGTCGATGTAGCGGACGCCCTGCGCGTAGGCGGCGTCGAGGAGTTCATGGGTGCGGGCGCGCAGGGCCTCGACGGTCCGCTCCTCGCCGAGATCCCGGTCGCGCCCCAGATTGATGTAGCCGGGGCGGCCGACGGCGGCGAGGCCGAGACCGATGTGGCAGGTGGGGGTGGTTGCCGTGGCCAGTCGCGCGAAGGGCACCGAGGGCTCCGATCGGTCGGTTCCGGTTCAGCTTCCGACCAACGTAACCCGCGATGCCCTCCGAGTCGGCTCGCCCGGCGCGCCCGGCGTCCCGCGTCCCTCGGTTCTGCCGAGGTCTGTCGGTTCTGCTCAGGTCAGCCGGCGCGCCGCGGCCCAGGCGTGCTGGGCGGCCACGTCCTGCCTGACCTCCGCGAGCTGGACCGCGACCGCGCTCGGGGCCGTGCCGCCCCGGCCGTTGCGGGAGGCGAGGGCGCCCGGCACGTCGAGGACCGAGCGCACCTCAGGGGTGAGATGCGGGGAGATCTTGGCGAACTGCTCGTCGGTGAGGTCGTTCAGCTCCTTGCCCTCCGCCTCGGCGACCTTGACGCACTCGCCGGCGACCTCGTGGGCGACGCGGAAGGGCACGCCCTGCCGCACCAGCCACTCGGCGATGTCGGTGGCGAGGGAGAAGCCGGCCGGGGCCAGTTCCTCCATGCGCTCCCGGTGGACGGTGAGGGTGGCCATCATCCCGGTGAAGGCGGGGAGCAGGATCTCCAGCTGGTCGATGGAGTCGAAGACCGGCTCCTTGTCCTCCTGCAGATCGCGGTTGTACGCCAGCGGGAGGGCCTTGAGGGTGGCCATCAGGCCGGTGAGGTTGCCGATGAGCCGGCCGGACTTGCCGCGGGCCAGCTCGGCGATGTCCGGGTTCTTCTTCTGCGGCATGATCGACGAGCCGGTGGAGAAGGCGTCGTGCAGGGTCACGAAGGAGAACTCCTTCGTGTTCCAGATGATGACCTCCTCGGCGATCCGGGAGACGTCCACGCCGATCATCGCGGTGATGAAGGCGAACTCGGCGACGAAGTCGCGGGAGGCGGTGCCGTCGATGGAGTTGGCCGCGCTGCCGTGCTCGAAGCCCAGGTCCGCGGCGACCGCCTCCGGGTCCAGGCCCAGGGAGGAGCCGGCCAGGGCGCCGGAGCCGTACGGGGAGACGGCGGTGCGCTCGTCCCACTGGCGCAGCCGTTCGGCGTCCCGGGACAGGGCCTGCACATGGGCGAGGACGTGGTGGGCGAAGAGCACCGGCTGGGCGTGCTGGAGGTGGGTGCGGCCGGGCATGGCCACGTCCGGGTGTGCCTCGGCGAGGCCGATCAGGGCGTCCTGGAGATCGGCGATCAGGCCGCCGATGACGCGGGCGTGGTCCCGCAGGTACATCCGGAAGAGGGTGGCCACCTGGTCGTTGCGGGACCGGCCGGCGCGAAGCTTGCCGCCGAGCTCGGGGCCGAGGCGCTCCAGCAGGCCGCGCTCCAGGGCGGTGTGCACGTCCTCGTCGGCGACGGTGCCGGTGAAGCTGCCGTCGGCCACGTCGGCCTCGAGCTGGTCGAGCCCGGCCAGCATGCGGGTCAGCTCGTCCTCGGTGAGCAGCCCGGCCCGGTGCAGCACACGGGCGTGGGCGCGGGATCCGGCGATGTCGTACGGCGCGAGCCGCCAGTCGAAGTGGACCGAGGCGGACAGCTTGGCCAGGGCCTCGGCGGGCCCGTCGGCGAACCGCCCGCCCCAGAGCCGTACGTCACCGCTGTTGCTGCTCACTGACTGTGCTCCTCAAGGAATGGTGGTGTGGGGCGCCCCGGGCTGAGGGGCGCGGGCCGTGGCCGGCTCCCGGTGTGCGGGCCGGACGGGCGCGGGGGCGCGACCGGCCGCAGCCGGTCCGCCCCCGTGCGGTGCGCCGCGGGGCGGCGCTCAGCCCAGGTCGCGCTTGGCCGCGATCTTCGCCGACAGACTGTAGATGTCGATGAAGCCCTTCGCCGCGGACTGGTCGAAGGTGTCGCCCGTGTCGTAGGTGGCGAGGTTGAAGTCGTACAGCGACTCCTCCGAGCGCCGTCCGGTCACCACCGCCCGGCCGCCGTGCAGGGTCATCCGGATGTCGCCGCTGACGTGCTGGTTGGCCTCGTTGACGAAGCCGTCGAGGGCCCGCTTCAGCGGGGAGAACCACAGGCCGTCGTAGACCAGTTCGCTCCAGCGCTGCTCGACCTGCCGCTTGTAGCGGGCGAGCTCCCGCTCGACGGTGACGTTCTCCAGCTCCTGGTGCGCGGTGATCAGGGCGATCGCGCCGGGGGCCTCGTAGACCTCGCGGGACTTGATGCCGACGAGCCGGTCCTCGACCATGTCGATCCGGCCGACGCCCTGCGCACCGGCCCGCTCGTTGAGCTGCTGGATGGCCTGGAGGACGGTGACGGGCTGGCCGTCGATGGCGACCGGGACGCCCTCCTTGAAGGTGATGACCACCTCGTCGGGCTCCCGGGGCACGGCCGGGTTCTGGGTGTACTCGTAGACGTCCTCGATGGGCGCGTTCCAGATGTCCTCGAGGAAGCCGGTCTCCACGGCACGGCCGAAGACGTTCTGGTCGATGGAGTAGGGCGACTTCTTGGTGGTCGCGATCGGCAGGCCCTTCTCCTCGCAGAAGGCGATGGCCTTGTCGCGGGTCATGGCGTAGTCGCGGACCGGGGCGATGCACTTGAGGTCGGGGGCGAGGGCCACGATGCCGGCCTCGAAGCGGACCTGGTCGTTGCCCTTGCCGGTGCAGCCGTGGGCGACGGTGGTGGCGCCGTGCTTCTTGGCGGCGGCGACGAGGTGCTTGACGATCGTCGGCCGGGACAGGGCGGAGACCAGCGGATACCGGTCCATGTAGAGGGCGTTGGCCTTGATCGCCGGGAGGCAGTACTCCTCGGCGAACTCGTCCCTGGCGTCCGCGACCTCGGCCTCGACGGCACCGCAGGCGAGCGCGCGCTTGCGGATGACGTCCAGGTCCTCGCCGCCCTGGCCGACGTCGACCGCAACGGCGATGACCTCGGCGCCCGTCTCCTCGGCGATCCAGCCGATGGCGACGGAGGTGTCCAGACCGCCTGAGTAGGCGAGTACGACGCGCTCGGTCACGGGGTTCTCCTCACAGTGCATTCGCTGACATGCATGAGTATGCAGGAGTCCGCATGATTCGTCAATCGCCCCCCGGGAGCCCCCGACGGACCTGGGCGGATACCCGGACGGACCTGGGCGAACCCGGCCGGACCAGCCAGGGCTGCCGCCGCCGGTGCCGCCGTCTACGGTCTGAGCCATGCGCCCCGGACCCCGCCTTCTCGCCGCCGCGCTCGCCCCGCTGTCGCTGCTCGCGCTCGGGGCCGCGCGGCCGTCCGCGCCGCTGCCCGACCGGATGGCCGACACCGGCGGCGGCTCGCAGCTGATCACCGCGGTGGCGCCGGAGGCCGGCTCGACGAAGGGCACCGTCACCTGGTGGGACCGCAGGGGCGGACACTGGGTGGCGGCCGGCTCCGCACCGGCCCGCTTCGGGGCGAACGGACTGGTGGAGGGCGCCGCGCGACGGCAGGGCACGAGCACCACACCGACCGGGCTGTACGGGCTGCCGTACGCCTTCGGCACCGAGGCGGCACCGCGCGGGACCCGGTACCGCTACCGGCCCGTGCGGGCGGACTCCTGGTGGTGCCAGGACGTCCGGTCACGGCACTACAACCGCTGGACCGAGCCGCGCGCGGCGGACTGCCGGGCCGCCGAGGCCGAGCATCTGATCACCTATCGCACCCAGTACGCCCACGCCCTGGTCGTCGCCTTCAACTACCACCGTCCGGTGCGCGGCCGCGGCGCCGGCATCTTCCTCCACGTGAACGGGCGCGGGGCGACTGCGGGATGCGTGTCGGTGCCCGGGGACGCGATGCGCCGGATTCTGCGCTGGGCCGACCCCGCACGCGCCCCGCATGTCGCGATCGGCACCGCATCGGGCCGAACGGCGATCACCCGGTACTGAACCGGGGACGCAGCTCAGCGGTACCTCGATCACGTCTGAACACTCGGGCGTCACGGCACGTATCTGTGGGCCAAGGGTCAAGTCCCCACGGAGGCACCGTGACCACCACGCTCGCCGGCGGCCGCGCCGCCCGCCGCCAGACGATGCGCCGCATCCGTCCGCGCCGCTCCCCTGCCGTCCCGCTGCTGCTCGCCGTGGGTGCGGGCGCGGTGGCCGTGCTGTGGTTGTGGTGGAGCAACACCCCGTCCATCGCGGACACCACGGGGAAGATCGTCGCCGCGGGCCGGATCACCGGCCTGCTCGCCGGCTATCTGATGGCGCTGGTGGTGCTGCAGATGGCCCGGGTGCCCGCTCTGGAACGCCGGGTGGGTTCGGACCGGGTCGCCCGCTGGCACGCGATGAGCGGCCGCTACACCGTCAGCCTGGTCATCGCGCATGTCTTCCTCACCATGTGGGGTTACGCGCTCCAGGCGGGCAAGTCCCTCGGCGACATCGTCGACCAGACCGTCACCTCCATCAACACCCTGCCCGACATGGGCAAGGCCGCCATCGGCACCGGTCTGCTCCTCGTGATCGCGTTCATCTCCGTCGGCGCGATCCGGCGGAGGCTGCCGTACGACGGCTGGTACCACGTGCACCTGCTGACCTACGCGGCGGTGTATCTGACGTTCTGGCACCAGATCACCACCGGCAACGAGTTCGCCGTCGAGCCGTCCGCGAAGACCTTCTGGTACGGGCTGTACGGCGGGGTGACCGCGATGGTGCTGTGGTACCGGATCCTCACCCCGATCCGGCTGAACCTGCGGCACCGGATGCGGGTCGAGGCGGTCATCGAGGAGACCCCGGGCATCGTGTCGGTGCTGATCCGCGGGCGCCGGCTGCACCGGATCGGCGCCGAGGCCGGGCAGTTCTTCCGCTGGCGCTTCCTGGCGCCGGGGATGCGGTTCAGCTCCCACCCGTACTCGCTGTCGGCGGCGCCCCGCCCCGATCTGCTGCGGATCACCGTGAAGGCGATCGGCGACCACAGCTCCCGGCTGCGCGAGCTGGAGCCCGGCACCCGGGTGTGGGCGGAGGGCCCCTACGGCGCGCTGACCG
The DNA here is from genome assembly GCF_012034205.1 of Streptomyces composti. GTDB lineage: Bacteria > Actinomycetota > Actinomycetes > Streptomycetales > Streptomycetaceae > Streptomyces > Streptomyces composti. The sequence goes on along the minus strand of NZ_JAATEM010000002.1, from coordinate 121,549 downwards.
CACAGCGGCGCAGCCGCGGCAAGGTGCTGCTGGTGGCGGGCGGGGTCGGCATCACCCCGATGCGGGCGCTGTTCGAGACCCTGCCGGGCGCCGCCGGTGACATCACCCTGCTGTACCGGGCCAACAGCACGCAGGACCTCGCCCTCTGGGACGAGCTGGCCAAGATCGCCGATGAGCGCGGGGCGCGGCTGATGTACGCGGTGAACAGCCCCGACGGGGAGCGGCCGGACATCTCGGCGGAGAGCCTGAAGCGGAAGATCCCGGACGTCGACAAGCACGACGTGTTCATGTGCGGGCCGCCCGGCTTCGCCCAGCAGGTGTACGAGGCGCTGCGCGGCGCGGGTGTCCCGGCACGCCGTATCCACCACGAGTCGTTCGAGATGTGAGCGACGGGCCTGCCACGTTCTCCCACCCCATCAGGACACAGTTCAGGAGCTCGAGAAGCGATGAGGAAGTCTCACCCCGTCCGGCGTGCCGTGCTCGCCACCGCCGCAACGGTGTCCGGGATCGTGCTGCTGCTGTCGCTGAAGCCGGCCTCGGACCCGGGCGCCGCCGAGGCGGCAGGGGGTGCGGCCCCGCCGGCGGCGGCGCAGTCGCCGCAGGGCGGCTCGCAGCCGATCGGCGACGGCACGGTCACCGGGGACGCGGCCCGCACCCAGTACGGGCCGGTGCAGGTACGGCTGACCGTCAGCGGCGGGAAGATCACCAAGGCGGAGGCGATCCAGGCGCCCAAGGGCGGCCAGAGCGACCAGGTCACCTCCGACGCCGTCCCGAAGCTCAACCAGGCGGCGATCGAGGCGCAGAGCGCGGACATCGACGCGGTGTCCGGGGCGACGTACACCAGCACCGGCTACAAGAAGTCGCTCCAGTCGGCCCTCGACAAGGCCAGGTCCGCGGCGGGCGGCGGCGGTGGCGAGGCGCAGGCGCAGGCGAAGACCGTCACCGGGGACGTGGCCGACACCCAGTACGGACCCGTCCAGGTCCGCATCACCGTCGCCGGCGGGAAGATCACCAAAGCCGAAGCCGTCCAGGCGCCCAAGGGCGGCCAGAGCGACCAGGTCACCTCCGACGCCGTGCCCAAGCTCAACCAGGCCGCGGTCACCGCGGGCAGTGCCGACATCGACGCCGTCTCCGGCGCCACCTACACCAGCGCCGGGTACAAGAAGTCCCTCCAGTCCGCCCTCGACAAGGCGAGGGGCTGACATGGTGACCGGGGCGGCCGAGGCTCCCGCCGCGGAACGTCGGGTGGTGGAGACGATGGGGACCGTCTTCTCCTTCGACGTCCGCGGCGGGGAACCGGATGCCGTGCGGGCGGCGCTCGAGGAGGCGGTGGCGGGGCTGCACCGGGCCGACGAGGTGTTCAGCACCTACCGCGAGGACAGCCAGGTGACCCGGCTGGCGCGGGGCGAGCTGACGGTCGCCGAGTGCGATCCGGAGGTCGCCGAGGTGCTGGAGCTGGCGGAGGAGGCGGAGCGGGTGAGCGACGGCTGGTTCAGCCCGCGCTACGAGGGGCGGCTGGATCCGACCGGCATCGTCAAGGGCTGGGCGGTGGAACGGGCCGCGCGTCTGCTCGCTGCGGCGGGCGCCACCGGGGTGAACGTCAACGGCGGGGGCGATGTGCAGCTGCTGGGCGCGCCCGGCGAGGACCGGCCCTGGCGGGTCGGGGTGGCGGACCCCCTGCGGCCCGGAGGGCTGGCGGCGGTGGTGTCGTCGGCGGGGGCGCAGCAACTGTCCGTGGCGACCTCGGGCACGGCGGAGCGGGGCGCGCACATCGTCGATCCCCGTACCGGCCGCTCGGCGGTCACGGACCTGCTGGCGGTGACGGTGGTGACCCCGTCGCTGACCTGGGGGGACTGCTGGGCCACGGCGGCCTTCGCGATGGGGTCGCGGGAGGGTCTGGCCTGGCTGGAGTCGCTGCCGGACGTGGAGGCCCTGCTGATCACGGCGGGCGACGAGGTGCGCTGGACGGGGGGTCTGGCCGAGCGGCTCGGCTGAGCGGGGAGGTGGACGGCCGGGCCGCGTGCGCCCTCAGGGGCGCGGAGCCGGGGGCTGCCGTATCGGTGGCCCCCGGCGTCCTGCCTGCCTCGTCCGGGGCCCTGGCCGGCTCCCGGCCCCGCGGTGCCGGTAGGGGGACTCCCGGTCTCAGTGCCCGTTCTGAGCCAGCCTCAGCAGGTGGTCGGCCAGGGCCTGTCCGCCCTTGGGGTCGCGGCTGATGAGCAGCACCGTGTCGTCGCCGGCGATGGTGCCCAGGATGTCGTGCAGTTCGGCCTGGTCGATCGCCGAGGCCAGGAACTGTGCGGCGCCGGGCGGGGTGCGCAGGACGACGAGGTTGGCCGAGGCCTCCGCGGAGATCAGCAGCTCCTGCGACAGGCGCCGCATCCGCTCCTCCTTGGCCGACTCCCCCAGCGGCGCACGCGGGGTGCGGAAGCCGCCCTCGCTCGGCACCGCGTAGATCAGGTCGCCGTCGGTGTTGCGGATCTTCACCGCGTTCAGCTCGTCCAGGTCGCGGGAGAGCGTCGCCTGGGTGACGCTCAGACCGTCGTCGGCGAGCAGCTTCGCCAGCTGGCTCTGCGACCGCACCGGCTGCCGGTTGAGGATGTCCACGATCCGGCGGTGGCGTGCGGTGCGGGTCTGCGGCACGGCGGGACCGGCGTTCCCGCCCGGTCCCCGGTCCTGCGGCGCCTGGCTCATCGTCGTCTCATTCTCCGGATCGTCCGTCCCCTTGTGCGGTGTCGAGGATGCCGGGCAGCGCCCGGAGCAGCGCGTCCACCTCGTCGTCGCCGAGGTTCAGCGGCGGCATCAGCCGTACGACATCGGGGGCGGGCGCGTTCACCAGGAAACCGGCGTCCTGAGCCGCCTGCTGCACCTTCGGTGCGAGCGGCTCGGTGAGCACGATACCCAGGAGGAGTCCCGCGCCCCGGACATGGGCGATCAAAGAATGGTTCAGGGCCTCGATGCCGCTCCGCAGCCGCTCGCTCTGCCGCTTGACGTTGTCCAGCAGGCCCTCGCTCGCGATGGTGTCCAGCACGGCGAGCCCGGCGGCGCAGGCGACGGGATTGCCGCCGAAGGTGGTGCCGTGCTGGCCGGGCGCCAGCAGGTCGGCGGCGCGGCCGAAGGCGACGGTGGCGCCGAGCGGCAGTCCGCCGCCCAGGCCCTTGGCCAGGGTCACCACGTCGGGCAGGACGCCCTCGTGGGCCTGGTACGCGAACCAGTGCCCGGTGCGGCCGACGCCGGTCTGCACCTCGTCGAGGACCAGCAGGGCACCGGTGGCGGCGGTGATCGCCCGTGCCGCCTTGAGGTAGCCGGGCGGCGGGACCACCACTCCGTTCTCGCCCTGGATCGGCTCGATGATCACCAGCGCGGTGTCCTCGGTGACCGCGGCGGCCAGCGCCTGGGCGTCACCGTAGGGGACGTGGGTGACGTCGCCGGGCAGCGGCCGGAACGGGTCCTGCTTGGCGGGCTGGCCGGTGAGAGCCAGGGCGCCCATGGTGCGGCCGTGGAAACCGCCGTCGGTGGCGACCATGTGGGTGCGCCCGGTGAGCCGGCCGATCTTGGAGGCGGCCTCGTTGGCCTCGGCGCCGGAGTTGCAGAAGAAGACCTTGCCGTCGCGGCCGAAGAGTTCGAGCAGCCGCTCGGCGAGGGCGACCGGGGGTTCGGCGACGAAGAGGTTCGAGACGTGGCCGAGGGTGGCGATCTGCCGGCTCACCGCCTCCACGACGGCCGGATGGGCGTGTCCCAGGGCGTTGACGGCGATACCGCCGACGTAGTCGGTGTACTCCTTGCCGTCGGCGTCCCGCACCGTGGCGCCGGCGCCGCGCACCAGGGGCAGGCGCGGGGTGCCGTAATTGTTCATGAGCGCGCCCTGCCACCGCTCGGTGAGCTCCTGGTTGCTCATGACTCCCCCTCCGGGTCCTCGTCGGGCACGACCATCGTGCCGATGCCTTCGTCGGTGAAGATCTCCAGCAGGATCGAGTGCTGGACCCGGCCGTCGATGACGCGGGCGGTGTTGACGCCGTTGCGCACGGCGTGCAGGCAGCCCTCCATCTTGGGCACCATGCCCGAGGACAGCTCCGGCAGCAGCTTCTCGAGCTGGGACGCGGTGAGCCGGCTGATCACCTCGTCCGAGTCGGGCCAGTCCTCGTAGAGGCCCTCGACGTCGGTGAGGACCATGAGGGTCTCGGCGCCCAGCGCAGCAGCGAGTGCCGCAGCCGCCGTATCAGCATTGACGTTGTAGACATGGTGGTCGTCCTGGGAGCGGGCGATCGAGGAGACGACCGGGATGCGGCCGTCGGCGAGCAGCGCCTCGATCGCGCCGGTGTCGATGGCGGTGATCTCGCCGACCCGGCCGATGTCGACGGTCTCGCCGTCGATCTCGGGCCGGTGTTTGGTGGCCGTGATGGTGTGGGCGTCCTCGCCGGTCAGGCCGACGGCCAGCGGCCCGTGCCGGTTGAGCAGTCCGACGAGTTCGCGCTGCACCTGCCCGGCGAGCACCATGCGCACGACGTCCATGGCGTCCTCGGTGGTGACCCTGAGGCCGGCCTTGAACTCGCTGACGATGCCGTGCTTGTCGAGGGCGGCGCTGATCTGCGGCCCGCCGCCGTGCACGACGACGGGCTTGAGTCCGGCGTGGTGCAGGAACACCACGTCCTGGGCGAAGGCGGCCTTGAGTTCGTCGTCGACCATGGCGTTGCCGCCGAACTTGATGACGACGGTCTTGCCGTTGTGCCGGACCAGCCAGGGCAGCGCCTCGATGAGGATCTGCGCTTTGGGGAGGGCGGTGTGCTTCCGCGTGGGATGGGTCATGAGGAGTAGGCGCTGTTCTCGTGGACGTAGTCGGCGGTGAGGTCGTTGGTCCAGATGGTGGCGGTCTCGTCGCCGGCGGCGAGGTCGGCGACGATGTGCACCTCGCGGTAGCGCATGTCGACCTTCTCGCGGTCCTCGCCGACGCTGCCGTTCTTGCACACCCAGACGCCGTTGATGGCGACGTTGAGGCGGTCCGGTTCGAAGGCGGCGCTGGTGGTGCCGATCGCGGAGAGGACGCGGCCCCAGTTGGGGTCCTCGCCGTGCAGGGCGCACTTGAGGAGGTTGTTGCGGGCGATGGAGCGGCCCACCTCGACGGCGTCGTCCTCGGTCGCGGCGTTGATCACCTCGACCCTGATGTCCTTGCTGGCGCCCTCGGCGTCCCGGACGAGCTGCTGCCCGAGGTCGTCGCAGACGGCGCGCACGGCCTCGGCGAACTCCTCGTACCCGGGGGTGACTCCGGCGGCGCCGGAGGCGAGCAGCAGCACGGTGTCGTTGGTGGACATGCAGCCGTCGGAGTCGACGCGGTCGAAGGTGACCCGGGTGGCGGCGCGCAGAGCCTTGTCCAGGGTCTCGCTGTCCACGTCGGCGTCGGTGGTGAGGACGACCAGCATGGTGGCGAGGCCGGGGGCGAGCATGCCCGCGCCCTTGGCCATGCCGCCGACGGTCCAGCCGTCCCTGGTGACGACGGACGTCTTGTGCACGGTGTCCGTGGTCTTGATGGCGATGGCGGCCTTCTCGCCGCCGTGCTCGGACAGCTGGGCGGCGGCGGTCTCGACGCCGGGCAGCAGCTTGTCCATGGGGAGCAGGACACCGATGAGGCCGGTGGAGCAGACGGCGACCTCGCCGGCGCCGACGCCCAGCACCTCGGCGGCCTTCTCGGCGGTGGCGTGGGTGTCCTGGAAGCCCTTGGGGCCGGTGCAGGCGTTGGCGCCGCCGGAGTTGAGGACGACGGCGGTCAGCTGCCCGCTCTTGAGGACCTGCTCGGACCACAGGACGGGCGCCGCCTTGACGCGGTTGGAGGTGAAGACGCCGGCGGCGGCGCGGCGGGGACCGTTGTTGACCACGAGGGCCAGGTCCGGGTTCCCGTTCTCCTTGATCCCGGCGGCGATGCCCGCCGCCGTGAATCCCTTGGCTGCCGTGACACTCACTGCGTCTCCTCGTTCACTTCTCCGCCCGCGCGGTGCGGCGGTGCGGTGGTCGTCTGCGGCCCGGCGGCCGCCGTCGCGACGGTCACGGGGCGACCCCGGTGGCCGTCAGCCCGGTGGTCTCGTCGAGGCCGAGGGCGATGTTCATGCTCTGCACGGCACCTCCCGCGGTGCCCTTGGTCAGGTTGTCGATGGCGCTGATGGCGACGACCCGTCCCGCGGCCTCGTCGAGGGCGACCTGCACCTGGACGGCGTTGGAGCCGTACACCGACGCCGTCGCCGGCCACTGGCCCGCGGGGAGCAGGCGGACGAACGGCTCGTCGGCGTAGGCCTTCTCGTAGGCGGCGCGCACCGCGTCGGGGGTCGTGCCCCGGCGGGCCGAGGCGCTGCAGGTGGCGAGGATGCCGCGGGGCATGGGGGCGAGGGTCGGAGTGAAGGAGACGGTGACCGGCTCGCCCGCCGCGGCGCTGAGGTTCTGGATCATCTCGGGGGTGTGCCGGTGGACGCCGCCGACGCCGTAGGGCGACATGGAGCCCATGACCTCGCTGCCCAGCAGATGCGGCTTGGGCGACTTGCCCGCGCCGGAGGTGCCGGAGGCGGCGACGATCACCGCCTCGGGTTCGACCAGTCCGGCCGTGTAGGCCGGGAAGAGGGCGAGCGAGACGGCGGTCGGGTAGCAGCCGGGCACCGCGATGCGCCTGGCTCCCTCCAGCGCGGCGCGGGCACCCGGCAGTTCGGGAAGGCCGTAGGGCCAGGTCCCGGCGTGCGGGGAGCCGTAGAACCGCTCCCAGTCGCCGGCGTCCTTCAGCCGGAAGTCGGCGCCCATGTCGACGACCAGGACGTCCGGTCCGAGCTGCTCGGCGACGGCGGCGGACTGGCCGTGCGGCAGCGCGAGGAACACCACGTCGTGGCCGCTGAGGGCTTCGGCGGTGGTGACCTCCAGGACGCGGTCGGCGAGCGGGAGCAGGTGCGGCTGGAGGGTGCCGAGCCGCTGCCCGGCGTTGCTGTTGCCGGTCAGGGCACCGATCTCGACCTCGGGGTGGGACAGGAGCAGACGCAGCAGCTCCCCGCCCGCGTATCCGCTCGCTCCGGCCACTGCCGCTCGTACCGCCATGGACATCCTCCTCCTTGGAGGCATGACTATACGTCTCAATGCAGACCTATGCAATCGATGTCCGTGGGCCGGCCGGCGCCGGCACCCGCCCCCTCGCTCACCCCGGCGGTCCGGCGGATCACCGGGGGTCGTGCCGAGCCAAGCGCCCACCTCCCGCATCCGGCCTGGTCAGGAGCCTGACCTCTTGACCCGTGTGACGGCAGCCACTACGTTTCGGAGCAAAGCGACCCGATGAGGAACGGAAGGAGGCGACCGGCGGATGTACGTGCACGCTGATCTGAGTCGCCTCGCCCACCGCACGGTCTGGGTTCCGGGTCGTATCGCGCACGGCAGCTGAACCCGCCGTTTCCCGAGTGCCCGCCCGTGGCACGTATGCGTCCCCGCACGTGATGCATGCGCCCCCGCGTGGCACGTTCCGCGTCTCCCCGCTCCCTGAGCGATCCCTTCATCACTGCACGGCATGAGCCGTCCCAGCACATGCCCCTGTAGCGCCCGCTCCCCTCATCCGGTGCGCACCGAGCACAGAAAGCTGCCTGAACATTGGCGAAGACAACTGCGCGGATCACGGTCAACGGAGAAGACACACCGATCGCACCGGCCGCGCCGCACACCACGACGCTGGACTTCCTGCGCGAGCGCGGGCTCACCGGCACCAAGGAGGGCTGCGCCGAGGGTGAGTGCGGTGCCTGTTCGGTCCTGGTGGCCCGCCCCGGCGTGAACAAGCCGACCGACTGGGTGGCGGTCAACGCCTGCCTGGTGCCGGTCGCCGCACTCGACGGCCAGGAGATCGTCACCTCGGAGGGCCTCGCCGCCCGGGGAGCGCCCGGCACCCCGCCCGCGCTGCACCCGGTCCAGCAGGAGATGGCCGTCCGCGGCGGCTCCCAGTGCGGCTACTGCACCCCCGGCTTCATCTGCAGCATGGCCGCCGAGTACTACCGCCCCGACCGCTGCGCGCATCCGGAGCAGGACGGCGCGACGGACCCGGAGCACGGCCCCAACGGATTCGATCTGCACGCGCTGAGCGGGAACCTGTGCCGCTGCACCGGCTACCGCCCGATCCGCGACGCCGCGTTCGCCGTCGGGCAGCCCGACGAGGACGACCCGCTGGCCCGGCGACGCGAGCAGGCCCCGCCCGAGCCCGCCGTCACCGACTACAGCCTCGACGGCAGCAGCTTCGTGCGGCCGGCCTCCCTGGCCGAGACGCTGCGGCTGCTGCGCGAGCGCCCGGACGCGGTGGTGGTCGCCGGCAGCACCGACTGGGGCGTGGAGGTCAACCTCCGCGGCCGTCGCGCCGACTGCACGGTCGCCGTCGACCGGCTGCCGGAACTGCGCGAGCTGCGCGTGGCGGACGACCACATCGAGATCGGCGCCGCGTTGACGCTCACCGAGATCGAGCGGCGGCTGGACGGCACGGTGCCGCTGCTGGACGAGCTGTTCCCGCAGTTCGCCTCCCGGCTGATCCGCAACAGCGCGACCCTCGGCGGCAACCTCGGCACCGGCTCCCCCATCGGGGACAGTCCGCCGGTGCTCCTGGCGCTCGAGGCGTCGGTGGTGCTCGCCGGCGCCGACGGTGAGCGGGTGGTCCCGCTCGCCGAGTACTTCACCGGCTACCGGCAGAGCGTGCGCAGGCCCGATGAACTGATCCGCTCGGTGCGCATCCCGCTGCCGCTGTCGCCCGTGACCGCCTTCCACAAGATCGCCAAGCGGCGTTTCGACGACATCTCCAGCGTCGCGGTGGCGTTCGCGCTCGGTATCGAGGACGGAGTCGTGCGCAAGGCCCGCATCGGGCTCGGCGGGGTGGCCGCCACCCCGATCCGCGCGCTGGACACCGAGGCGGCCCTCGAGGGCCGGCCGTGGACGCCGGAGACCGCCGAGGCCGCCGCGCGGGTGCTGCGCGGCGAGGGGACGCCGATGGACGACCACCGGGCCAGCTCCCTCTACCGCTCCGCGATGCTCGGCCAGAGCCTGCTGAAGCTGTACGCCCAGACCCAGACCACCGAGGCGGTGTCGTCATGAGCCATCTTTCCGAGCGCCCCGAGAAGCCCGTCGTCGGTGTCCCGCTGCCGCACGAGAGCGCCGTCCAGCACGTCACCGGCGCCGCGCTCTACACCGACGACCTGGTGTACCGCACCAAGGACGTGCTGCACGCCTACCCGGTGCAGGTGATGACGGCGCACGCCCGGATCACCGCGCTGCGCACCGAGCCGGCCCTGAAGGTGCCGGGTGTGGTGCGGGTGCTGACCAAGGACGACGTGCCCGGCGTCAACGACGCCGGCATGAAGCACGACGAGCCGCTCTTCCCCGACGAGGTCATGTTCCACGGCCACGCGGTCGCCTGGGTACTGGGCGAGACCCTGGAGGCGGCCCGGCTCGGCGCGGCGGCCGTGGAGGTGGAGCTGGAGGAGCTGCCCTCCCTGGTCACCCTCGAGGAGGCCATGGCGGCCGGCAGCTACCACGGAGCCCGGCCGGTGATGGAGACCGGCGACATCGACGCCGGGTTCGCCGACTCCGCGCACGTGTTCACCGGCGAGTTCCAGTTCTCCGGGCAGGAGCACTTCTACCTGGAGACGCATGCCTCGCTGGCCCAGATCGACGAGAACGGGCAGGTGTTCATCCAGAGCAGCACCCAGCACCCCTCGGAGACACAGGAGATCGTCGCGCACGTGCTCGGCGTGCCCTCGCACGAGGTGACCGTGCAGTGCCTGCGGATGGGCGGCGGTTTCGGCGGCAAGGAGATGCAGCCGCACGGGTTCGCGGCGATCGCCGCGCTGGGCGCCAAGCTCACCGGCCGGCCGGTGCGGTTCCGGCTCAACCGCACCCAGGACCTGACCATGTCCGGCAAGCGGCACGGCTTCCACGCCAGGTGGCGGATCGGCTTCGACGCCGAGGGCCGGATCCAGGCCCTGGACGCCACCCTGGTCGCGGACGGCGGCTGGAGCCTGGACCTGTCCGAGCCGGTGCTGGCCCGCGCCCTGTGCCACATCGACAACACCTACTGGATCCCCAACGCCCGGGTCGCGGGCCTCATCGCGAAGACCAACACGGTCTCCAACACGGCCTTCCGGGGCTTCGGCGGGCCGCAGGGCATGCTGGTGATCGAGGACATCCTGGGCCGCTGCGCGCCCAGGCTCGGGCTCGACCCGACGGAGCTCAGGGAGCGCAACTTCTACCGGCCGGGCCAGGGGCAGACCACGCCCTACGGCCAGCCGGTCACCCAGGCCGAACGGCTCACCACCGTCTGGCAGCAGGTCAAGGAGAGCGGCAGCATCGCCGACCGCAAGCGGGAGATCGCCGCCTTCAACGCCGCGCACCCGCACACCAAGCGGGCCCTGGCGCTCACCGGCGTCAAGTTCGGCATCTCCTTCAACCTGACCGCCTTCAACCAGGGCGGCGCGCTGGTGCTGATCTACAAGGACGGCTCGGTCCTGATCAACCACGGCGGCACCGAGATGGGCCAGGGCCTGCACACCAAGATGATCCAGGTGGCCGCCACCACCCTGGGCATCCCGGTGCACAAGGTCCGGCTGGCGCCGACCCGCACCGACAAGGTGCCCAACACCTCCGCCACCGCCGCGAGTTCGGGTGCGGACCTGAACGGCGGCGCCGTCAAGAACGCGTGCGAGCAGCTGCGCGACCGGCTCCTCCAGGTGGCCGCCACCCAGCTCGGCGCCAACCCGTCGGACGTGCGCATCGTCGACGGCGTGGCCCGCGCCCTGGGCAGCGACAAGGAGCTGGCCTGGGACGACCTGGTGCACACCGCGTACTTCCAGCGGGTCCAGCTGTCGGCGGCCGGCTTCTACCGGACCGAGGGCCTGCACTGGGACGCCAGGAGCTTCCGCGGCTCGCCGTTCAAGTACTTCGCCTACGGGGCCGCCGCGACCGAGGTGGAGGTGGACGGCTTCACCGGTGCCTACCGCATCCGGCGGGTGGACATCGTGCACGACGTCGGCGACAGCCTCTCCCCGATGATCGACATCGGTCAGGTGGAGGGCGGCTTCGTGCAGGGCGCGGGCTGGCTGACGCTGGAGGACCTGCGCTGGGACACCGGCGACGGACCGAACCGGGGCCGGCTGCTCACCCAGGCGGCGAGCACCTACAAGCTGCCGAGCTTCTCGGAGATGCCCGAGGAGTTCCACGTGACGCTGCTGGAGAACGCCACCGAGGAGGGCGCGGTCTACGGCTCCAAGGCGGTGGGCGAGCCCCCGCTGATGCTGGCCTTCTCGGTGCGCGAGGCGCTGCGGCAGGCGGCGGCCGCCTTCGGGCCCGCCGGGGTCTCGGTGGAACTGGCCTCGCCGGCGACTCCGGAGGCGGTGTACTGGGCGATCCAGGCCGCCCGCCGGGGCACCGCCGGAGGGAACGGACACGCCGCCGAGGGCGCCGGCGGCCGGGTCCGTGCCGACGCGGAAGCGCTGAGCGGTGCCTGACATGACGTGGATCGCCGCGGTCGCGCGGTTGCGGGAACGCCGGGAGCCCGGCGTGCTCGTGACCGTCGCGGCCGTGCGCGGCCACGCCCCTCGGGACGCCGGCGCCAAGCTCGTCGTCGGTGAGCGGGAGACCTGGGGCTCCGTCGGGGGCGGCAATGTGGAGGCCGTGGCGATCGACCGGGCCCGGGAGATGATCGCCGCGGGCGAGCGGAAGCCGGAGCTGATGGACTTCGCACTGAACGACAAGGTGACCAACCAGCACGGTGTGCAGTGCTGCGGCGGCACGGTCTCGGTCCTGCTCGAGCCGCTGCCGGTGGTGCGTTCGGTGGCGATCTTCGGGATGGGGCACGTCGGCCTGGAACTGGCCCGGATCCTGGCCCGTCAGGACCTCGATCTGCATCTGGTCGACTCACGGGCCGAGGTCCTCGCCCCGGAACGCCTGACGGCGCTGGCCGACTCGGTGGCCCGGGTGCACGTGCACCACACTCCGCTGCTGCCGGAGGAGGTGCTGGAGGAGCTGCCGCGCGGCACCCATGTGCTGATCATGACGCACGACCACGCCGAGGACGCGGCCCTGTGCGACGCCGCGCTGCGCACCCCCCACCTCGGCTCGATCGGACTGATCGGCTCGGCGGCCAAGTGGGCGCGGTTCCGCAAGCGGCTGGCCACCGAGGGCGGGCACGACGACGCGGCCATCGACCGGATCAAGACGCCGATCGGGCTGCCCGGCATCGGCGGCAAGGAACCGGCGACCATCGCCGTGAGCGTGGCGGCGGACCTGCTGCGCACCTTCGAGTCCGAGAGGGGCTGAAACGAGGACGAACGGACGAAGGTGCCCCGCGCCGGCTCGGCGCGGGGCACCTTCGTCCGTTCGCCCGTACGCCGCCCGTCAGTAGGCGATGCGGTCCGACTTGGCGATCCAGGCGTCGAACGGCTGGGTGCGGTTCGGCAGGTCGAGGTGCACGACCTCCACGGGCCAGGCCTCCTGGGGGCGCTTCTCGAACAGGTCGTAGAACTTGCGGTCGTCGAAGCCGGCCACGGCCGCGTCGTGCCGGTCGGCGGCGTAGATGATCCGGTCGACACGGGCCCACAGGGACGAGGACAGGCACATCGGGCAGGGCTCGCAGGAGGTCACCAGGGTGCAGCCCGCCAGGCTGAAGGTGCCGAGCTTCTGGCAGGCGGCGCGGATGGCGCTGACCTCGGCGTGAGCCGTGGGGTCGAGGCCGGCGGTGACCTGGTTGTTGCCGAGTGCGACGACCTCGCCGTCCTTGGCGATCAGCGCGCCGAAGGGTCCGCCACCCCTGGCCACGCTCTCGGTGGCCAGCTCGACGGCCCGCTCCATCCAAGCGCGCTCCAACTCACGGATGCCGGTCTCGGCCGTGCGGGTGGTCATGGCAAGCTCCTTGTCATCGCGACGCTTCCCGGAGTACGTCGTGTACGAGGAGTACACAGCCTGCCGATCGGCCTCGAACAGGGACCGAAGCCATCAACTGCGGCCCGCTACGGGCCCCTGGTTCATAGGTTCCTACAAGTGCGCCGGGCGCCTCCACTCGACGGAGCGGCACGGTGATGACGGACGGGACACGCGGCGCGGCACGGAACGCGGGAGACAGGGGAACGGAGCGGGATGGGCGAGTTCTGGCCGGTGCCGGACACGCTGGCGTATCTGCGCGGCGGCTGGCGGGTGACCCGCACGGTGCGAGACCTGTCGACCGGCGACGAGGGCGAGTTCCGGGGGACGACCGTGTTCCGGCCGGAGGCCGGGGGCGGCCTGCTGCACGAGGAGTCCGGCTCCTTCACCTGGCACGGCGTCACCCGGCCCGCCGAGCGGACGCTGCGGTTCCTGCCGGGCCCGGGCGGCACGGCCGACGTGCGGTTCGCGGACGGCCGACCGTTCCACGACCTGGATCTCCGCAGCGGGCGGCACGTCGCCGACCACCCCTGCTCGGCGGACCTGTACCGGGGCGAGTTCACGGTCCGGGACGCGGATCACTGGCGTACGGTCTGGCGGGTGCGCGGCCCCGCCAAGGACCTGGAGATCACCACCGACTACGCGCGGGCGGACCGAATCCTCACCGGCGTCACAGGTGTGCCCGGGCGGTCTGGGCGGACACGCTGTCCAGGGTGAGGCTCCAGCGGCCCGCGCGGCCGGTCACGGTGGTGGTGGACAGCGGGCGCACATCGAGGTTCCAGTACGTCGCGGGCGGCGCCTTGAGGGCGTAGACGAGCGCGGCCCGGATCACGGACGGCTCGGCCACGGCGACGATCCGGCAGCCGTCCTCGACGGGCCGGGTGTCCAGCCAGCCGCCGACCCGCATGATGAACTCCAGCATCGACTCCCCGCCGTGCACCTTGGCGGTGGGGTCGGCGAGCCAGGCGTCCACCGTCTGCGGCTCCCGGGCCATCGCCTCGCCCAGGGTCAGTCCGCGCCAGCGGCCCATGTCGCAGTCGCGCAGAGCCAGCTGCACCAGCGGGGCGTAGCCGAGTCCGTCCCCGGTGGCCCGGCTGCGCGGGGCCGGGGAGCAGTAGCGCAGGTCGGCCGCGGCGAGCGGCAGGAGTTCATGGGCGGCACGCTGCACCTCGCTCCAGCCGGCCTGGTCCAGCGGCCGGTCGTCGTCGAAGCGCTCGCCCAGCACCGAGGAGCTCCCCGCGGCGGCGACGAACGTGACCCGAAGTGCCATGCGGCGAATCGTCAGCCGCGGATGTGCCCAGGTCAAGAGGTCCCGTTCGGTCGTGACGCTCAGTGCGACGGAGGTTACTCAGCGGTAAGGACCTTCCGGGCAAACCCGTCCCGACCCACCGCCCGGCGGCCCGTACTCCGCGGAGCCCGCGCGCACGACCGGAGCCCCGCGCGTCACTCATCCGCAGCCGGCCCAGGGCTCACTCGAGGCCGAGCACCATCCAGTCGCCGGACCGTTCGAGCGTGCGGAACCCCAGTTTCGCGTAGACGCCGTGCGCGTCGTCGGTGACGAGCGCGATACGGCGCAGCCCGCAGGGCCGCAGCTCCTCGCACACCCCGGCCACCAGGGCCGTGCCGATGCCCTTGCCGCGCACCGAGCGGTCGACGTACACGTCGCACAGCCAGGCGAAGGTCGCCCGGTCGGTGACGACCCGTGCGTAGGCCACCTGTTCGCCCGAGACGCTCTCGTAGACCCCGAAGTTGAGCGAGCCCTTCATCGCCGCGTCGTGCTTGGCGCGGGGGCGGCCCAGCGCCCAGTAGGCGTCGGTGGACAACCACCGGTGCACGCGGTCGGCGTCGATCCGGTCGGGGTCGGTGGAGATCTCGTAGCCCTCGGGCAGGCGTGGCGTCGCGGTCTCGGTCATGTCCCGGATGCTGGCAGGCGGCCTTCGCGGACGTCGAGCGGTTATCCCGAGTACTGGACGGGGCGTCCCAGCACCTCGTCGCAGGCGGTGCGCAGCCGCCGGCCGCCCTCGGTGACCTCCCCGGTGCCCGCCACGGCCGGGAAGCTCAGCCGGACGCGACCGGCCGGGGGTTCGGCGCCGAAGCAGGGCCCGCCGGGTGTGACGGCGACGCCGGCCCGCAGGTCGGCGGGGTCAGGGCGGACTCGGAGACGCCCTCGGGCAGCCTGAGCCGCAGGTGGTGGCCGCCGGACGGGATGCGCGGAAGGGCGGGTCCGGGCAGCCGGTGCCGGATCGCGGCGGCCGTGGCGTCGCGGCGGGCGCGCAGGGCGGCGGGGTGCTCTCCGCGGCCGACCGGTATCTGTTCGCCGCGCTGCTGGTGTGCGCGGCCGAGTACACCGAGGGCGGCGGGCCGGCCGGGGGGATGCCGGGCTGGCTGGTGGTGAGCTGGGCCCTGGTGCTGTGCCTGCCGCTCACCGTGCCGGTCGCGGCGGTGGCGCCGTCCTGTGAGCCGGCCGAGCTGACCGGTCACGCCGTGGCGGGGCTGCTGTGGGTGGCGGCAGGCTCGCAGTTCCCCGGTCTCGTGGTCGGGTACCGGGGCGTGACCGTGATCGGCATCCCGCGGGCAGTCGGTTGCAGCTCGCCCAGCCCCTGCTCACACTGGTGTGGTCGGTGCTGCTGGGCGAGCACCTGACACCTGCCGCCCCGCTGACGGCCGTCGCGGTGCCGGTGTGCACCGCGGTGACCCGGCGGACCCGCGGCTGAAGGGGCCGCAGGCCCGCTGCCGAGTGGCGTGCCCAGGCCCTAAACTCGAGGTCACGGACCGCTGCTCCCCCCATACGGTGAGGAGGCATCGATGCACGCAAACGTCGGTGACCAGCTTGTCCAGCATGGCAGGGTGGTCGGTCAGCACGACAGGGTCGGTGAGATCGTCGAAGTACTCGGCGAGAACGGAAACCCGCCCTACCGCGTCCGCTTCGAGGACGGTCACGAGGGCATCTGCTCCCCCGGCCCCGACACGGAGATCAGGCACCGGGCGACCACGACCCGGTAGCACGCACAGGGGCTCGGTCCGGGGGGCCGGCCGGCCGGCGGTAGTGGTCGGCGGCCACCCGTGACATCGCCCCGATCGGATCGGCCGTCACCTCGCGCGCGGAGAAGAAGACGTGACCGCGCACCGGCGGGTACCTCTTCGCCAGCGCGAGGTGCCGGGAGAGCTCGGCCGGCTGCTGCCAGGCGGCCGGCTGAGCCGGGTCACCCGCCTTGTAGAGCGCCTCGCCGAGGTACAGCCGGGTCCGAGTGTCCCGCACCACGCCGGCCCACCAGGCGAGCAGGGTGGCGTAGTCGGCGGCGGTGTGACCGATGTGCCAGTACAGCTGCGGGCAGATGTAGTCGATCCAGTTCTCGCGGGCCCACGTGCGGGTGTCCGCGTGCAGGTCGTCGTAGGTCTGCACACCGGCCGCGGTGTCCGAGCCCCGCGGGTCCGTGTCGCTGTTGCGCCACACCCCGAAGGGGCTGATGCCGAACTGCGTGCCGGGCCGGATCTCCTTGATCCGGGCGGCCATCTCCCGCACCAGCCGGTCGACGTTGTCCCGCCGCCAGGAGGCGCGGTCGGGGAATCCGGCACCGTGCGCGTCGTGGGCGGCGGCGTCGTCGAAGCTCTGCCCCGGCAACGGGTACGGGTAGAAGTAGTCGTCGAAGTGGACCGCGTCCACGGGGTAGCGGCGCACCGCGTCGAGCATCGCCTCCTGGACGAAGGCCCGCACCTCGGGCAGCCCCGGGTTGTAGTAGAGCCGCCCGCCGTACGGGACCACCCAGTCGGGGTGGCGCCGCGCCGGATGGGAGGCGGCCAGCCGGGACGGGTCGGCGTGCAGGGCGACGCGGTACGGGTTGAACCAGGCGTGCAGCTCCAGTCCGCGGGCGTGCGCCTCCGCCACGGCCGTGCCCAGCGGATCCCAGCCGGGATCCCTGCCCTGGGTGCCGGTGAGGTACACCGACCACGGCTCGTGCGGCGAGGGCCACAGGGCGTCGGCGGCCGGCCGCACCTGGAGCATCACCGTGTTCAGCCGGTACCGCACGGCGGTGTCCAGCAGGGCGGTCAGCTCGGCGTGCTGCTCGGCGGCGCTCAGCCCGGGAGCGGAGGGCCAGTCCCGGTTGTCCACGCTGGCGATCCACATGCCGCGCATCTCGCCGGCCGGCGTGCCGACCCCGGCGGGCCGCCGCGCCGCGGCGGAGGCCGTCGGCATCACCGTGAGCGCCGACAGCGCCGCCGCCGCGAACGCCCTGCGTGAGACTCGTCCCATGCGCACACCCCTGAGGACCGCCGGTCCGCCGGTCGCGGACCGGTCCGCGCCCCAGGATGCCCGACCCCCGCGATCGATCATCGATTCCTCGGAGTAACGTGCACGAACGGAGCAGGGACCGGGACCCGGCACCTGCGCAAGCCGTAGCAGCGAACAGGCGAGCTGCCCGTAACAGGTGAAGGGGACGATGTGACCGACATCGAACGCGTCGGAGTGGTGGGCTGCGGCCAGATGGGCGCGGGGATCGCCGAGGTGTGCGCCCGCGCCGGTCTGGAGGTGAAGGTCGCCGAGACCACCGGCGAGGCCCTGGAGATCGGCCGTACCCGGCTGTTCAACTCCCTGGCGAAGGCGGTCGGGCGAGGCAAGATCACCGAGGAGGAGCTGGAGGCCACCCAGGCCCGGCTGAGCTTCACCACGGATCTCGGCGAGTTCGCCGACCGCGATCTGGTGATCGAGGCGGTGGTCGAGAACGAGCAGGTCAAGACCGAGATCTTCCAGGTGCTCGACCAGGTGGTGACCCGCCAGGACGCGATCCTCGCCTCCAACACCTCCTCGATCCCGCTGGTGAAGCTGGCGGTCGCCACCGCGCGCCCGGACCACGTCATCGGGATCCACTTCTTCAACCCGGCCCCGGTGCAGAAGCTGGTCGAGCTGATCCCGGCGCTGACCACCTCGGAGGGCACCCTCGGACGGGCCCAGGTCTTCACCGAGAAGGTGCTGGGCAAGCACGCGATCCGGGCCCAGGACCGCTCCGGCTTCGTGGTGAACGCGCTGCTGATCCCCTACCTGCTCTCCGCGATCCGGATGTTCGAGTCGGGCATCGCCAGCCGCGAGGACATCGACAACGGGATGGAGCTGGGCTGCGCCCACCCGATGGGCCCGCTGAAGCTGGCCGACCTGATCGGCCTGGACACGGTCGCCTCGGTCGCGTACTCGATGTACGAGGAGTACAAGGAGCCGCTGTACGCCGCTCCCCCGCTGCTCCAGCGGATGGTCGACGCGGGCCGGCTCGGCCGCAAGACCGGCTCCGGCTTCTACTCCTACGGCTGACCACGCTCAGCGACCAGCGCGGGCCCGGCACTTCGTGAGGTGCCGGGCCCGCGGCTTTCACACACCGTGTGCGCGCCGGGCCCGCATATGCCTGACGCACACTCTCCCCATGCGTCCACCAGGCGAGTTGACTCAGCATGCGCATGCAAGGGACACGCACGACCACGGAAAGGAGCGGTTTCGTGACCGCCGAGTCCGAGCATCTGGCCGTCAAGGGAGAACTCGCAGAGTTACGACGCAGGACGGACGTGGCCCAGGCCCGCGTCGAGGGCGGCCTGGCGCTGCTCTCCCATCGCACCGAGGAGACGGCCCGGGAGATGGAGGACCTCAGCACCCGTCTGACGGCACTGGAGCAGGCCCGCTGGCCCCTGCAGTCGGTCACGGTGCTCACCGCCGTGGCGGCCCTGCTCCTCGCCGTCTGGCAGGCTTTCGGCCGCTAGCAGCCGTCCGGGCTAGATCCTGAGATGGTGCAGCAGCAGTAAGGCCGCCGCCATGTTGGCGGCCGGGACCTCGCCGCGGGCGACCAGATCGGGGACGACCTTGAGGGGCACCCACTCGCGGCGGTCCGACTCGAAGTCGTCCACGGGGTGGCCGACGTACTCGCCCTCCTCGGACCAGTAGATGTGGTGCCGGGCGTCGGTGAGGCCGTTGGACGGCTCCACGCTCATCAGATGGTGCAGCGGGCCGGGCCGCCAGCCGGTCTCCTCCTCCAGTTCCCGGGCCGCGGCGACGGCGACGTCCTCGCCGTCCTCGACCACGCCCGCGGCGAGCTCCCACCCCCAGCTGTCGGTGATGAAGCGGTGCCGCCACAGCAGCAGCACCTCGTTGGCCTCGTTGACCACCGTGGCCACGGCGACCGGCCGCAGCCGTATCAGGAAGTGGTCCAGGTGCCGGCCGTCGGGTAGTTGGACGTCCGCGAGATTGACGCTGAACCAGCGGTTTGAGTACACAGTCTGTTCGTTCTGTTTCGTCCACTGCACGGTTCTGCCACCTTCCGCCGAGTAAGGGGCAATATCGCAGCAGGGACGGTTCGGCAGCAGTGCGCCTCGTCGCGCATGTGCCGGGCCGCCGCGGCGGCCCGGCAGGGTCTACAGCGGTACGCGCAGCGCCCCGTCGATGAGTTCGGCCGCCTCGGCGGTGCCCGCGCAGCCGCTGCGCATCAGGTGCTCGCGCACCGCGCGGAGTCGGTCCCGCAGCCGCTGCGACTCCATCCCCCGGGCCTGCTCGGCCATCTGCACCGCCACCGCCACCGCCTTGTCGGCATTGCCCTGCCGCAGCTCGATGGTGCTGAGCATGGCGAGCCGGTGCACCCGGCCCCGGTCGTGCGCGGGGTTGTCCACGGCGGCCGCCGCGTGCTCACCCGCCGCCGCGAGCTCGCCGAGGCTCAGCAGCGCCTCGGCCACCTGCACATTGACCAGGCCCGGCTGGACATAGCCGGTCTCGTCCGGCTCGTAGCCGCGCCGGATGCGTTCGGCGGCCTGCTCGGCGCGCCGGATGCAGTCCAGCGCGCTGCTGCCGTCGCCGAGGTGCGCGTACGCCTTGGCCTGCATCGCGTACAGATCGGAGGCGAGCGCCGGGGTGATGTGCTTGCCGGCCGCCCGCAGCGCGGACTCGGCGAAGGCGACGGCCTGCCGGAACTCCCGCATGAACAGTGACTGGTTGACGAGGAGCGCGATGACATACGCGCCGAGCCCCCTGTCGCCGCTGGCCTTGGCCAGCCGCAGCGCCTGGTGGAAGTAGCGCTGGGCGAGGCCGTGCGCGTCGGAGTCGTAGGCGCAGATCCCGGCGATCGCCACCAGCCCGCCCGTGGCGCGGTGCAGCTGGCGGCCGACGGCGTCGGTGTAGCTGCCGCGCAGCAGCGGGGCCGCCTCGGCGTTGAGGAAGCCGACGATCCGGGCGCGGGTCGCGATGCCGCCGGCCTTGCGGTACATCTGCTCGTAGTGGCCGCGGGCGGCGCGCAGCATGGCGAGGTCGCTCGCGGTGACCCGGTGCCGGCCGCCACGGGAGACGTCCGTGTCCTCGGGCGGGTTCTCCCATTCCCACACCGGCATCACGGCGGGCGTGCCGGTGACCGCGGGTGCGCCCAGTATGTGCGGCCGCTGCTGCTGGTCGGAGCGCCACAGGGCGGTGGCCCGGTCGACGAAGCCGGACAGCGAGCCGGTGTGCGGGGCGGACGGCTCCCCGGGCACGCCGAGCCCGATGTCGTCCAGGGTGACCGGGCGGTGCAGCCGGGCGGCGAGCACCTCGCAGATCAGGTCGGGTACCTGGCCCCTGGGCCGCTGGCCCTTCAGCCAGCGGGCCACGGCCGTGTGTTCGTATCTCAGGTTCAGTCCGCGGGCCCGCCCGGCCTGGTTGACGTGCGCGGCCAGGCCGGCATGGGAGATTCCCGCCTCGTCCAGGATCGCGTCGAGCAGTGTGTTGGGCTGCATGTCTGGCCCCCCGAGTCCGGTGCCCGTCAGCGTAGTGGCACCCGCTTCACACGGGGTGTGAACGGAGTGCCCGAATCCGCAGTGTGCGCGCACTGTTGCGGAGAGTTTCCAGCCGGTTGACTGAAATGCCTCGAAAGAGACCGGCCGGGCCGCCGGCTCCCCCTCGTACAGTGCGGCGGCCCGCTTCCGCGCCGTCCGCCCAGCTGCCTGCCCGACACTCCGTGGCGGGGCGGACGGCGTCGCCGGTCGGCTGCCGCCGGGGGTCCTCAGGGGGTTCGGCCGCCGCCCTCGGGGAGATGACGTCCTCAAAGGCGCGGGGAACTGCGCGAACGGCCACCGCGCTCCCGCAGTCGCCATATCATCCGCAGTTCCCCGCCCCTGGGTGCTTCTCGGCTCACGTCGGCCGAAGGAGCCTCAGCTGCGCAGCACAGCCCCCGTTCGCTCGCCCGCGAGGGCGACTGCCGCGTCCCGCGCGGCCGACGCCTCGTCGACCGTCAGCGTCCGGTCCGCCGCCCGGAAGCGGAGTGCGTACGCGAGGGACTTGCGGCCCTCGCCCAGCTGCTCCGCGTTCTCGTAGACGTCGAACAGCCGGATGGACTCCAGCAGTTCGCCCGCCCCCTCGCGCAGCGCCGCCTCGACGTCCGCCGCCGGCACGAACGCGTCCACGACCAGCGCGACGTCCTGCGTCGCCACCGGGAACGTGGAGATGCTGGGCGCCTGCGGGGTGTCGTCGCCGACCCGCTCGAGGACGTCGAGGTCGAGCTCCATCGCACAGGTCCGCGCGGGCAGCCCGAGCGTCTTCAGCACCCGCGGGTGCAGCTCGCCCGCGTGTCCGACGACTCGCTCCGTCCCGTCCACGGTGACCACCAGCTCGGCGCAGCGGCCGGGGTGCCAGGGCCCGTACTGGCCCTTGCGGACGGTGAGTTCCGCACCGGCCTCGCGCGCCACGGTCCGCGCCGCCTCGACGGCGTCGGCCCAGTCGGCGGGGCGGCCCTTGCCCCACCAGCCGGCCTGCTCGCGGGCGCCCGCGAGGACCACGGCGACGTGCCGCGGCTGGTCCGGGAGCGCCGCGTTCAGCTCGGCGATCTCCTCGTCGGTGGGCCGCCGGTCGACGGGCAGGCGGACGGCGATCCGCTGCTCGTCGCGCGGGTGGAACACCAGGCCCGTCTCGAACAGCGCCAGATCGTGGCTGCCGCGTCCGTCGTTGCGGCGCAGCGCACCGAGCAGGCCGGGCAGCAGCGAGGTGCGCAGCGCCGGCTCCTCGTCGCTGAGCGGATTGGTCAGCTTCACCACCCGGCGGGCCGGGTCACCGGCCTCGAGACCGAGCTGGTCGAAGATCTGCTCGCTGATGAACGGGTAGGTGGGCGCCTCGACGTAACCGGCTCCGGCCAGGGCCCGGCCGATCCGCCGGTGCAGCCGCTGCCTGCGGGTCAGGCCCCGCCCGGCGGGCGGCTTGGGCAGCGTGGAGGGCAGGTTCTCGTAGCCCTCGAGCCGGATGACCTCCTCGGCGAGGTCGTTCGGGTCGGTCAGGTCGGGCCGCCAGGACGGCACGGTGACGATCAGCTCGTCCTGCCCGTAGACGTCGCAGCCGACCTCCTGGAGGCGGCGCACCACGGTCTCCCGGCCGTAGGCGACGCCCGCGACCTTGTCGGGGTGATCGGCCGGGATGGTGATGGTGGTGGGCGCGGACGGCGCGATCACCTCGGTGACCCCGGCCTCCGCGGTGCCGCCGGCGAGCAGCACCAGCAGGTCCACGGTGCGCTGCGCGGCGGCCGAGGCGGCCATCGGGTCGACGCCGCGCTCGAAGCGCCGGGACGCCTCGGAGGACAGCTTGTGCCGGCGGGCGGTGCGCGCGATGGCCACCGGGTCGAAGTGGGCCGCCTCGATCACCACGTCGACGGTGGCGCTCCCGGCGTCGTGGTCGGCGATCTCGGTGTCGGCGCCGCCCATCACGCCGGCCAGGCCGATCGGGCCGCGCTCGTCGGTGATCACCAGGTCCTCGGGGTCGAGCGTGCGCTCGACGCCGTCGAGGGTGGTGAGCTTCTCGCCCGGCTCCGCCCGGCGCACTCCGATGGCGCCCTGGACCAGGGAGCGGTCGTAGGCGTGCAGCGGCTGGCCGAGCTCCATCATCACGTAGTTGGTGACGTCGACGGCCAGCGAGATCGGCCGCATGCCGACCTTCTGCAGCCGGCGCTGCAGCCAGATCGGGGAGCGCGCCTCGGGGCTGAGCCCGGTGACGGTGCGGGCGGTGAAGCGGTCGCAGCCGGCGGGGTCGGAGACCTTCACCGGGTAGCCGTAGGCGTTGGGCGCGGGCACGTCCAGCAGGGCCGGGTCGCGCAGCGGCAGCCCGTAGGCGGTGGCCGTCTCGCGGGCGACGCCGCGCATCGACAGGCAGTAGCCGCGGTCGGGGGTGACGGCGATGTCGAGCACCTCGTCGACCAGTTCGAGCAGCTCGATGGCGTCCTTGCCGACCTCGGTCTCGGGCGGCAGGACGATGATGCCCTTGCTGCCGTCGTCGCCCATGCCCAGCTCGTCGCTGGAGCAGATCATACCGCGGGACATCCGGCCGTACGTCTTGCGCTCGGAGATCTGGAAGTCGCCGGGCAGAACGGCGCCGGGGAGGGCGACGACGACCTTGTCGCCCTCGGAGAAGTTCCGGGCGCCGCAGATGATCTCCTGCGGCTCGCCGGTGCCGTTGGCCTGTCCGACGTCCACGGTGCAGAAGCGGATGGGCTTCTTGAAGCCCTCCAGCTCCTCGATGGCCGTCACCTGCCCCACCACGAGGGGGCCCTTGAGGTCGGCGCCGAGGTGCTCGACGGTCTCCACCTCGAGGCCGGCCGAAATCAGTCTGGCCTGTACGTCACGGCCGGTCTCCGTCGCCGGCAGGTCGACGTACTCCCGCAGCCAGGAAAGCGGGACCCGCATCAGATCTCCATCCCGAACGGCCGGGTGAACCGGACGTCACCCTCGACCATGTCTCGCATGTCCTCGACGTTGTGGCGGAACATCAGCATCCGCTCGATACCGAACCCGAAGGCGAAGCCGCTGTACTTCTCCGGGTCGACCCCGCAGGCGGTCAGCACCCGCGGGTTGACCATGCCGCAGCCGCCCAGCTCGATCCATCCCTCGGAGGAGCAGGTGCGGCAGGGCCGGTCGGGGTTGCCGACGGACTCGCCCTTGCACACGTAGCAGAGCATGTCCATCTCGGCGCTCGGCTCGGTGAACGGGAAGAAGTTCGGCCGCAGCCGCGTCTTCATGCCCTCGCCGAACAGCGACTGCACCATGTGGTCCAGGGTGCCCTTGAGGTCCGACATGGTCAGGCCCTCGTCGACGGCGAGCAGCTCCACCTGGTGGAAGACGGGGGTGTGCGTGGCGTCCAGCTCGTCGGTGCGGTACACCCGGCCGGGGCAGATCACGTAGACCGGCAGCTCGCGGTCGAGCAGGGAGCGGATCTGCACGGGCGAGGTGTGGGTGCGCAGCACCACGCCGGACTCGGTGCCGCCCTCGGGGCCCTGCACGAAGAAGGTGTCGTGCTCGCCGCGCGCCGGGTGGTCCGGGCCGATGTTGAGCGCGTCGAAGTTGAACCACTCGGCCTCGACCTGCGGGCCCTCGGCGACCTCGTAGCCCATGGCCACGAAGATGTCCTCGATGCGCTCGGACAGCGTGGTGAGCGGGTGCCGCGCGCCGGCCGCCACCCGGTCGTAGGGCAGTGTGACGTCCACGGCCTCCTCGACCAGCACGCGCGCGTCCCGCTCGGCCTCGAGCTCGGCCTGGCGGGCGGCGAGCGCCTTGTTCACGGCGCCGCGGGCCTGGCCGACGCGCTTGCCGGCCTCCGCCTTGGCGTGCGGGGGCAGGGCGCCGATCTCGCGGTTGGCGAGGGCCAGCGGGGAGGCGGGGCCGGTGTGGGCGACCTTGGCCTCATGGAGTGCGTCGAGGGAGTCCGCGGCAGCGAAAGCGGCGAGCGCCTCGTCCCGCATGCGCTCGATCTCTTCTGGTTTCAGTGCCTCGACCTCGACAGGGTCGTACGACTTGTTCGGTGCCGACATCTCTTCCCGTGCTTCCGATTGGCTGGCTGAAGGTCCCCGTCACCGACGCATGGACGGTCTGTCACGGCTTTCGGGACACAAAGGTGCCAAAGGCCGAGTCTAACGGGGTGGAGACAGGCGAATGCGCCCGCGGGCCGCTCCGGCGCCCCTGCCCGCCCGTGTCCTAGCGGACCGTGCGCGGCAGGTCGAAGTCGATCGCCGGTGCCCCCACGGGCAAGGTGAATCGGAACTGGGCGCCGCCGCCCGGAGCGCGGCCGACCGTGATGGTGCCGCCGTGGGCCTCGACGATGCCCTTGACGATGTACAGACCGAGGCCCGTCCCGCCGCGCTTGCTGCCCCGCCAGAAGCGGGTGAAGACACGGTTCATGGACTCCTCCGGGATGCCGGGACCCTCGTCGCTCACGGTGACCGACGTGCCGGCGTCCTCGCCCTCGCGGGGTGACGCCGTGGCCGTGACGTCAATGGTGACCGTTCCCTCGCCGTGCCGCACGGCATTTTCCAGCAGGTTGCTCAGGACCTGGTCGATCTTGTCCGGGTCGGCCCACAGATCGGGCAGCGGCTGCTGGACCCGCAGCAGGAACCGGTCGGCGGCCTGCCCCGCGGCGACGTGCGCCTGGATGTGCCGGGAGACGGCGGCGCCCATGTCGACGGGCTGGCGGCGCAGCTCGAGCCGGCCGGAGTCGATGCGGGAGATGTCGAGCAGTTCGGCGATGAGCCGGGTGACCCGGTCGGCGTCGGCGTCCACGGTCTCCAGCATCAGCCGCTTCTGGTCGTCGGTGAACCGCTCCCATTTGGCGAGCAGGGTGGCGGTGAAGCCCTTGACGGAGGTGAGCGGCGAGCGCAGCTCGTGGGCGACGGTGGCGATCAGCTCGGCGTGGCTGCGCTCGGTGCGGCGCCTGGCTTCGGTGTCCCGCAGGGTGACCACGACACGGTGCACCGGTCCTGCGGGCCGGGTGCGCACGTAACGGGCGGCGACGAGGACTTCCCGGCCGCCGGGCAGCAGCAGGTTCCGCTCGGGCTGCCGGACCCGGATGGACAGACCGCCGTAGGGGTCGGTGAGCTGCCACCAGCGCCGGCCCTCGAGGTCCTCCAGGGGCAGCGCCTTGTCGAGCCGCTGCCCGAGGGCCTCCTCGGCGGGCACCGCGGTGATCCGGGCGGCGGCCGCGTTGAAGCAGATCACCCGCCCGTGCTCGTCGGCGACGACCAGCCCGTCGGGCAGTTCGTCGGGGTCGATGCCGAGGTCGGCGAGGTCACCGGGACGGGGCGAGAGCGGGCGTGCCGCACCGTGTGCTCCCGTTGCCCTGCTCGTGCCGACGCTCATCCACGTACCCCGCCTCTCGGACTTCTCAGGGGGCTCCCGAGCTGGTCACACTACTAGGCTCCGGTGACGGAGCGGCACCCTCCGGCGGCGCGCTGTGCACGTGCCGACGCGTAGAGACATACGGCGGCGGCGGTGGCGAGGTTCAGGCTCTCGGCCTTTCCGTGGATGGGGACCCTGACGACGGCGTCGGTGAGGGCGCGGGTCTCCTCGGGCAGTCCCCAGGCCTCGTTGCCGAACACCCAGGCGGTGGGCCCGCCCATGCTGCCCTTGTCGAGCTCCTCGTCCAGGTCGCGGTCGCCCGCCCCGTCGGCGGCGAGCACCCGCACCCCGGCGTCCTTCAGCCCGGCCACGGCCCGCTCGACCGGCACGCCGACGGCGACGGGCAGATGGAACAGCGACCCGACGGAGGCGCGCACGGCCTTGGGGTTGTAGACGTCCACGGAGGCGTCGGTGAGCACCACGGCCTCGGCCCCCGCGGCGTCCGCGCAGCGCAGCACGGTGCCGGCGTTGCCCGGGTCGCGCACATGGGCGAGGACGGCGACCAGCTTGGGCCGGGCGGCGAGGATCTCCTCGAACGGCGTGTCCAGGAACCGGCAGACGCCGACCAGGCCCTGCGGGGTGACGGTGGTGGAGATGTCGGCGATGACCTGCTCGGAGGCCAGATGCAGACGGACGCCTGCGTCCCGCGCCGCCCCGATGATCTCCGCGTACCGCTCGGCGGCCTCGGGCGTGGCGAACAGCTCGGTGAGGGTGTCCGGATGCATGGCCGCCTCCCGCACGGCCTGCGGCCCCTCGGCCAGGAACAGCCGCTCCTTCCCCCGGAAGTTCCGCTTCGCCAGCCGCCGCGCGGCCACCACACGCGACGAACGGGGGGAGATCAGCTCGGGACCGACGGAGGACATCTTCTCTCTTCACTTCCGGGAGTACTCGGCGGGGCGAACCGCACCTCCCCAGGGGCGCGGGGAACCGCGCGACCGGTCACGACGGCCCCGCGGCCGGACGACGGCGGACGACCGGCAGAGGACGGCGGCGACGACCGGCAAGAACAGGACCCGCAGGCTGAAATCCTGCGGGTCCCACGATGACACCGGCTCGAAGCCGGCAGCGTCACGCAGCCTTGGGCGCGTTCACGTCCGCCGGCAGCGCCTTCTGGGCGACCTCGACGAGCGCGGCGAACGCCGTCGCGTCGTTGACGGCCAGCTCCGCCAGCATCTTGCGGTCGACCTCGATGTTCGCGGCCTTCAGACCCTGGATGAAGCGGTTGTAGGTGATGCCGTTGGCGCGGGCAGCGGCGTTGATGCGCTGGATCCACAGCTGGCGGAAGTCACCCTTGCGCTTCTTGCGGTCGTTGTAGTTGTAGACCAGCGAGTGGGTGACCTGCTCCTTGGCCTTGCGGTAGAGGCGCGAACGCTGACCGCGGTAGCCGGAAGCCTGCTCGAGGATCGCCCGGCGCTTCTTGTGGGCGTTGACTGCCCGCTTGACGCGTGCCACTTGTTAACTCCTTGTAGCGGGGCCGCGGTGGTCCTCACACGGCCCGGAAATCGACTGGGTCCCGGTCTGACGTACGGCGCTCGTTCAGGGCGCCGGGCGTCACTTGCCGAGAAGCTTCTTGATCTTCGCGGCGTCGCCCGGGGCCATCTCGGCGTTGCCGGTGAGGCGACGCGTCACACGGGACGACTTGTGCTCGAGCAGGTGGCGCTTGCCGGCACGCTCGCGGAGCACCTTGCCGGAGCCGGTGATCTTGAAGCGCTTGCTGGCACCGCTGTGCGACTTGTTCTTCGGCATAGCGCCGTTCTCTCCTCGTCGGTGGCGCTCCTGTGCCCGGTCACGAGACCGGGCACGGTGGAGCGTCGTACTGGTTTCGGTTGCTTCCCGGGACCTGGCGGTCCCCTGGATCACGCCTCGGCGTCCGCAGGGTTCTGCGAGCGGCCGGGGTTGGCCTTCGCGGAAGCCTTGCGGGCCTCCTGAGCCTGGCGGGCCTCGGCCATCGCCTCGGTCTTCTTCTTGTGCGGACCGAGGACCATGATCATGTTGCGACCGTCCTGCTTCGGGTTCGACTCGACGAACCCGAGGTCGGCCACGTCCTCCGCGAGACGCTGCAGCAGCCGGTAGCCCAGCTCGGGCCGGGACTGCTCACGACCACGGAACATGATCGTGATCTTGACCTTGTCGCCCTGCTTGAGGAACCGGACTACGTGACCCTTCTTGGTTTCGTAGTCGTGCGGGTCGATCTTCGGCCGGAGCTTCATCTCCTTGATGACCGTGTGCGCCTGGTTCTTGCGCGCCTCACGGGCCTTCATGGCCGACTCGTACTTGAACTTCCCGTAGTCCATGAGCTTGCACACGGGCGGACGGGCGTTCGCCGCGACCTCGACCAGGTCCAGGTCGTACTCCTGCGCAAGCTCCAGTGCCTTGGCCAGGGGGACGATGCCCACCTGCTCGCCACTGGGACCGACAAGTCGCACCTCGGGAACGCGAATCCGGTCGTTGATGCGGGGCTCGGCGCTGATGGATCCTCCTCGGTAGCACCACGCGACGGTCTGGCAGACAGCCGCGTAACGTGTGTTTTCGTTAGACCTAACCGCGCCGGTGCAGAAAAAATGCCCCGGACGATCACAGGCGGGGCTCCTCGAACTACCGGAGCACCGCCGCGTTCGGTCGCGGGGCGCGCTCTCGGGCGGTGCACTCTCGGGGACTGCGCCGCCTGACCGGTGACCCGCCACCCGCGAGGGTGACCAGGTGGGAGTTCGAAAGCCTCCACTTGTGGGCCGGGCACAGTCGTGTCCGGCCGGTCGTGGACCAGATTACCAGGATCGCTTGACAAGGGCTAACCGGAGGGCTCCGGAGCGCACCGCCTATCGTGTGGGCCATGAGTGAGACCTCCCCCTCGGACAGCGCCGAGACCCCAGGCAACCCCGACTTCGACGCCATGGCCCGCGACATCGCGGAGGTACCGGCGGTCGAGGTGATCGTGACCGTGGCCGTGAACCTGATGAGCGCGGCGGCCGTGAAGCTCGGCCTGACCGAGGAGGGGGACAAGTTCAAGGACCTCGACGAGGCGCGCAAGCTGATCCACGCCCTGGCCGGGCTGCTGGACGGCAGCACGACCGAGATCAGCTCCTTCCACGCCGCCCCGCTGCGGGACGGCCTGAAGTCGCTGCAGCTGGCCTTCCGCGAGGCCTCCCTGGTGCCGGACGAGCCGGGCCAGGGCCCGGGCGAGAAGTACACCGGCCCGGTCTACGGCGGCTGAGCACCGCCGGCGCCCTCTCCTCCCGGCTTCTTCTGTCCCCGTCCGTCCTGTTCCTCTATTCCTTTATTCCTTCACGTACAGGGGCTCGCCCGGTGGGACGGTCCCGGCCGGCAGCACCGCCAGGTCGAGACCGCGCACCAGGCGGGCCCTGAGCGTCTCGTCGGCCGCCAGCCGCTCGGCCACGGCACGGGCGGCCTCGGCGACGGGCGCGGCGGGGTCCAGGACCAGGGCGAGGGTGCCGTCGGCCTGGCCGGGTCCGAGGTGGGCGCGGCGCACGGCGGGTTCGGCGGCGACCACCGCTCGGACGGCCTCGGTGACCGCGGGGTCCTGCAGCGGGTCGGTACTGGTGCGTCCCTCGGCGAGTGCGAGCAGCGCGGGCCCGGTCAGCTCGAACGGCACGGGGCCCGCCAGGTCGAGGACCACGGTGTCCGCCTTCTCGTGCGCGGCGGCCTGCAGGGCCTGGTGCAGCGGCACGGCGACCGGGCGGGCCCCCGGGTCCCAGCGGGCCAGCGAGTCGGTGGAGGTGAAGGCGGGCAGCGCGGTGCGGTCGCCGGCCTTCAGGGTGGGGACGGCCATGTCGCTGGTCTTCTCGCGGCGCAGCCCGTTCTCGTCCTCCTCCACCTCGCCGAGCACCGCCACGACCGGGACGAGCAGCCGGGCGCCCTTGAGCGCCTCCAGGACGGGTCCGACGGCGTCGCGGTCCTCGGCCCAGGCCGCGAGCGCGGCGCTCAGCCGGGGGTCGGCGGAGCCGTCGTCGTCGCGGAAACCGGGGTCGGGAATGTTCTTCTTGGCCACGGTCACCGACCCTATCGGCAGCCGGTCGGCACCCTCCCGGCGGGAGCGCCCGGTCGCCCGGCCCGGCACCGGCCCGGACCGGCCCTGCCGGAGCTAGATGCCGCCGTGCGGGTCCTCGCGGCTCGCGCTGCGGCGGCCCCGCCACAGGACGACGGCGGCGACCAGCAGGACCCCGCCGGCGCTGCCCGCGAGCGGAGCGGCCCAGCCGGCGGCGCCGTCGCCGGCCCGGGCCTCGTCGGGGCCGGGCCCGAAGTACTTCTCCCCGTAGGCGGCCGAGCGCAGGCCCTCCGGCTTCAGGCGGCCCGCCGCCCTGATCGCCGCCGCGGGGTCGATGAAGCCGAAGCCGCGGCTGTCGTCCCGGCCGCCGGCGGGGGCGTTGCGGGCGGTGTCCTCCAGGAGCCGCTTGACCTGGGCCGGGGTGAGATCGGGGTGGGCCGATCTGATCAGGGCGACGGCGCCGGAGACGAAGGCGGCCGCCGCACTCGTGCCCCAGCCCTCGTAGTACTTGCGGTCGGGGTCGGCGATGATCACGTCGACGCCGGGGGCGCTGACCGTGGCGTACCAGCGGCGGGTGGAGAAGGAGGCGCGGGTGCCGTAGCGGTCCACGGCGGTGGCGGCGATGACGCCCGGGTAGGCGGCCGGGTAGGAGACGTGGTCGCCCTTCTCGCCGCCGTTGCCTGCGGAGGCGACCACGGAGACGCCCTTGCGCAGGGCGTACTGGATGGCCTCGTCCTCGCCTGCCTCGGGGTGGGCGGAGGCGGAGTCGTCGCCGAGGGAGAGGTTGATGACGTCGGCGCCGTGGTCGGCGGCCCAGCGGATGCCCTCGGCGAGGGCGCTGCCGCGGGTGCTGCGGGCCTTGCTCCGGGAGGGGTCGCGGTCCTCGAGGATCACGCGGACGGGAAGGATCTTCGCCTCGGGGGCGACGCCCATGACGCCGTCGGCGTTGCCCGGACCGTGTCCGTGACCGGCGATGATCCCGGCCATGGCGGTGCCGTGCCGGGCCCAGGCACGGTCGCCGGGGCCGGCGCCGAAGCCGATCAGGTCCTTGCCGCTGAGCACGTTCCCGGCGAGGTCCGGGTGGCCGGGGTCGACCCCGGTGTCCAGGACGGCGACGGTGACGCCCCCGCCCTTGGTGGTCCGCCACACCTCCTCGGTGTGCAGGGCGTCCAGGGCCCACTGCCGGGCGCGGATGCCGTCCGCGTGCGCGGCGGTGGCGGGCAGCAGAGCGAGCGTGGCGGCGAGCGCGATGCCGAGGCCGGTGCGCGCGGCGCGGCCTGTGCGGCGCAGGCGGCCCACCCGGGTCACGCGGCGCAGGCGGCTCGCGTCGGACGAGGGCGCGGAGGACGGCTTCATGAGGCACGCTCCTGGTTCGCCGGGTCTTCGTCGCCGCCGACGGCCTTGCGCAGTCCGCGTTCGGCGCGGTCCGCGAGCCCCTGCGCCTCGTGGCCGAGGCCGGACTGGGCCGGGGCCGTGGTGGCGCCGGACTCCAGGGCTTCCGCGGCGGGCTGCGGTTCGTCGACGGCGCGCCCGTCGGCCCAGCCGGAGACGGCGTAGACCACGACGGGTGCGTCGGTCAGCACGGAGATGGCCCAGGCGGCCCGCTGCTGCTTCCCGAACTTCTCGGCGGCGGTGCCCTTGGCGGCGTACGGCAGGGGCATCAGATCGGTACGCCGGTCCAGGCGCTCGCGTTCGAAGCGGCGGGCGAGGACGGTCATCCCGGCGGGGTCGGTCTTGGTGAACAGCAGGCCGACGGTGGTGACATGGCTCTGGGTGGCGTCGGTGTAGGTGGCGCGCAGCAGGCGTTCGCAGCCGACGGGCGCGAGGACCTTGTGCAGCAGCGGGTCGAAGGCGTCCTTGCAGCCGCTGTCCGGGGCCACGGCTATCCGCGTCCAGGTCCGGTCGGCCTCGCCGGGCCCCGCACCGGTCCCCTTCACGACCGGCGGGAACAACTGGTCCACGGGCACGCTGTGCCACAGATCCCGACCGGCGGTGAACCCGGTCCGGCGGCCCTCCTCCTCGGATCCCCCGGACAGGTAACTCCCGGTCACCGCTCCCCCGATGAGCCCGATTCCGAGCACCAGGCACACGGCAGCGGCCACGGCCTGCCCGCGGGCCGTGGTCCTGCGCGCCCACGTCGAGGACGCCTGCGCCGGCTGCGGTACGGGTACCTCGCCCGTCACGCCCTCCGGCGCCGGGGAGGGCGCGGTGGCACTCCACGACAGGGCGGGATCCGGCAGCGGGTAGGCGGCTGCCGCCCGCGGCGGCACGGCGGGCGGCTCGGGCGGCGTCCTGCCGGCGGTGCCCGCGTCGCCGTTGCCGGTGCCGGGCCCGCGCTGCGGCTGCCGCGGCACGGCCGCTCCCCTGACACCCCGGCCCACGGTCGGCGGGGCATCGGGGAACCGGGCGGACGCCTGCGGCGGAGGCGGCGCCGCACGCTCCCCACCGGCCGGAACCCCGGCCCCGAAGCTCGGGTTGCGCGCAGCCCGCACGGCCTCCGCCGGGGCGGCAGAGGCACGAGGACCGCTTCCGGCATCCCTCGGCACGGCCTCTCCGCGGCGCCGGGGGCGTGCGTCGCCCGCCGCCGGAGGCCGGTCGTCCGTGGCACGAGGCTCCGGGCGGCGAGAGGCCGGCGGGCGGCCGGTGCCGGGCGGTGTGCGGTCGGCGGCGCCGGAACCGTCGGGCGCCGTGCTCGCCGGACGGTGGTGCTGGGCGGTGCCGGGCGCGTCGGGGCCGGCCGCCACCGGACGGTGGTGCTGGGCGGTGCCGGGCGCGTCGGGGCCGGCCGCCACCGGGGGGTGGGGCGGGGGCGGTGGGGTCGTCGGGCGCGGGGGGTAGGGAGTGCGCTGGGCTTCCGTGCTCATGCACCCCCCCGTCTCCTCGTCGCACAGTTACCCGCACCGGCGGTCCGTCATCCCGGCGCGTTCACGCTGCCGGTGGCGGGCCGCCCTGCGTGCGCGTACTCTACGGCGTGGTGCCACCCGAACGGGAACCGGTCCGCAGGCCGGTGGCATCTGCCCGGAACGTCCCCCTACCCTGCGGTAATCCCGTCTGGCAGGCTGCGTCCATGACTGCGCGCGCCTCTGACCGGGCCCGTTACGACCGGGCCACCGCCCATCTCGACGCCCCGCTGGCGATCGTCGATCTGCCCGCCTTCGACGCGAACGCTGACGACCTGGTCCGCAGGGCCGGCGGAAAGCCGATCCGGGTGGCGAGCAAGTCCGTGCGCTGTCGTGCGCTGCTCGAACGGGTCCTCGCCCGGGACGGGTTCGCGGGCATCATGTCGTTCACGCTCGCCGAGTCGCTGTGGCTGGCCCGCTCCGGGTTCGACGACGTGCTGCTCGCCTACCCCTCCGCCGACCGCGCCGGGTACGCCGAGCTCACCGCCGATCCCAAGCTCGCCTCCGCCGTGACGGTGATGATCGACGATCCGGCGCAGCTGGACCTGATCGACGCCGCGCGCTCCGGCGGGGGCGAAGAGGTGCGGGTGTGCCTGGAGTTGGACACCTCGCTGAAGCTGCTCGGCGGGCGGGTGCGGGTGGGCGCCCGGCGCTCCCCGCTGCACTCCCCCGCGCAACTCGCCGATGTGGCACGGGCGGTGGACCGGCGGCCGGGGTTCCGGGTCGTGGGGGTCATGGCGTACGAGGGTCATGTCGCCGGGGTCGGCGACGCGGTGGCCGGGCGTCCGCTGCGCTCCCGGGCCATCCGCCTGATGCAGGCGGCGGCCCGGCGCGAGCTGGCCGAGCGGCGGGCGGCGGCGGTGCGCGCGGTGCGCGCGGTGGTGCCGGACCTGGAGTTCGTCAACGGCGGCGGCACGGGCAGTGTGCAGCACACCGCCGCCGAGGAGGCGGTCACGGAGGTCGCCGCCGGTTCGGGGCTGTACGTGCCGCGGCTGTTCGACCACTACACCTCGTTCACCGGGCGTCCGGCGGCCCTGTTCGCGCTGCCCGTGGTCCGCCGGCCGGGCGTGGGCGTGGTGACGGTGCTCGGCGGCGGGTATCCGGCCTCCGGCGCTCCGGGCGCCGACCGGCTGCCGATGCCGTATCTGCCCGAGGGGCTGCGCTACGACCCGCAGGAGGCGGCCGGTGAGGTGCAGACGCCGCTGCTCGGCCCGCCCGCCGACGATCTGCTGATCGGCGACAAGGTGTGGTTCCGGCACGCCAAGGCGGGCGAGCTGTGCGAGCGGTTCGACGCGCTGCATCTGGTGGAGGGCGAGGCGGTGACGGACACGGTGCCGACGTATCGCGGCGAGGGCCGCACCTTCCTGTAGCCCCGCCCCGGCACTCCGGCCGCCCGGGTCAGTCCTCGGGGCCGATGCTGCTGCCCACTCCGCCGCCCGTGCCGGCGCCGTTGACGGAGCGGATGCCCTTGGTGATGCGGTCCATGTCGGACAGGGGCGGGCCGTCCTCGCCCGCGTCGAAGACGTACCGCACCACGATGGGCGACTCGGTGCCGACGCTGGACGGGAAGACCATGGACTGCACATAGCCGCCGGGGCCCTTGCCGGTGGTGACCCGCCAGCGCACCAGGTAGCCGGCCCGGCCCGCCACCGCGACCGGGCCGGACTTGACGACGGTGTGGGACTTCAGGCCGCCGTAGGGACGCTGGCCGAGCTGGTCCTTGTCGAAGGCGTCCTCGGCCGCGTCGGAGATGTCCTTCTTGGCGAGTACCTCGGGCGAGGTCTCGTCGGTCCCGGTGACGGTGCGGGAGATCACCGTGCCGTGGCGGCAGACGATGCCCTCGCCGGGGCAGTCGTAGGTGCCGTCGGTGGTCATCACCACGTCGTCGTCGGCGACGTGCTCGGGGCGGATCCAGCCGTCGAGGAGAGGGAAGGTGATGCCGTTCAGGGGGTCCTCGACGACGGCCGGGTCGTCGGCCGAGGGCTCGGAGGAGGACGCGGACGGCGACGGGGTCCCGCTCTGCGAGGCCGAGCCGCCGCCCGGAGCCGGGTCGGCACCGGACGAGGTCTCGGTGCGGGCCCGGGGTTCGCCGTCGTCCCGGCCGAGGAACACGGCTCCGGTGACGACGGCGGCCACCAGGACCGCCCCCGCGGTGGTCAGGGCGATCACCTTGGAGCGGCCGGCGGCGCCGGCGGCGCCGCCGGGACCGACGGGACCGCCAGGACCGACAGGATGGCCGGGCCCGACAGGACCGACGTGACTGCCGGGTCCGGCGGGTGCGCCGGTGCCGCCCTGGACGAGGGGCGCCGGCGTCGCAGGTGCCCCGGGTGCCCCAGGGACCCCGGGTGCTCCAGGTACCCCGGGTGCCCCGGCGGCGGCCTCCGGGGTGCGGCGGTGCTCGGTCCAGGCCGTGCCGTCCCACCAGCGCTGCAGGTGGGGTGCCTTGGGATCGGGGTACCAGCCGGGCGGAGGCGTCATGCTCATTCCGGCACTGTAGGACGCGGTCTACAGCGGTGTGACATAGGCCCCCGAGATTCCGCCGTCGACGAGGAAGTCGGTGGCGTTGACGAAGGAGGAGTCGTCGCTGGCCAGGAAGGCGACCGCGGCGGCGATCTCCTCGGCCTCGGCGAACCGGCCCAGCGGGATGTGCACGAGCCGGCGGGCGGCGCGCTCGGGGTCCTTGGCGAAGAGTTCCTGCAGCAGCGGGGTGTTGACCGGGCCGGGGCACAGCGCGTTGACCCGGATGCCGTCCCGGGCGAACTGGACGCCGAGCTCGCGGGACAGGGCGAGGACGCCGCCCTTGGACGCGGTGTAGGAGATCTGGCTGGTGGCCGCTCCCATCCGGGCCACGAAGGACGCGGTGTTGATGATGGAGCCCTTGCCCTGGCGCCGCATATAGGGGATCACGGCCTTGCAGCACAGGTAGACGGAGGTGAGGTTGACCTCCTGGACGCGCTTCCAGGCCTCGAGTCCGGTCTCCAGGATGGAGTCGTCGTCGGGGGGCGAGATGCCGGCGTTGTTGAAGGCGACGTCGACGCTGCCGTAGGTGTCGTACGCGGTCCTGAACAGCGCCTCGACCTGCTCGGGGTCGGTGACGTCGACGCCGGCGAAGATCCCGCCGGTCTCCTCGGCGGCGGCCTTGCCGCGGGCCTCGTCCACGTCGCCGCAGACGACGTTGGCGCCCTCGGAGGCGAGCCGGCGGGCGGCGGCGAGGCCGATGCCGCTGCCGGCTCCGGTGACGACGGCGGTGCGGCCGACGAGCCGGCGGCAGATGATCTCTTCGGTCACTGTGCGGGGCCTTCCGTGCTGATGAAGACGTTCTTGGTCTCGGTGAAGGCGGTCAGGGCGTCCGGGCCCAGTTCGCGGCCGATGCCGGACTGCTTGAATCCGCCGAAGGGTGTCCAGTAGCGGACGCTGGAGTGGGAGTTGACGGACAGGTTTCCGGCCCGGACCGCCTGGGACACCCTGAGGGCGCGGCCGACGTCCCGGGTCCAGACGGAGCCGGACAGCCCGTAGTCGGTGGCGTTGGCGAGCCGCACGGCCTCGGCCTCGTCGTCGAAGGGGAGGACGACGGCGACGGGACCGAAGACCTCCTCGACGGCGACGCGGTCGCGCGGGCCGGCGCCGGTGAGGACGGTGGGCGGGAACCAGAAGCCGGGGCCCTCGGGGGCCTTGCCGCGGATCCCCTCCAGGTCGTCGGGGACGTAGGAGCGGACGCGGTCGAGCTGGGTCCGCGAGATCAGCGGCCCCATCTGGGTCTTCTCGTCGGCCGGGTCGCCGACCAGCACCGCCTCGATCGCGGGGGCGAGCAGTTCGAGGAAGCGGTCGTGAACGCTGCGCTGGACCAGGATGCGGGTGCGGGCGCAGCAGTCCTGCCCCGCGTTGTCCAGGAAGGACATGGGGGCGGCGGCCGCGGCGGACTCGAGGTCGGCGTCGGCGAAGACGATGTTGGGGCTCTTGCCGCCGAGCTCCAGGGTGACCCGCTTGAGCCGCTCCGAGCCCTTGGCCAGCACCTGTTTGCCGACCGCGGTGGACCCGGTGAAGACGATCTTGGCGACGCCGGGGTGCTCGACGAGGGCGTTGCCTGCGACCGGGCCGTGTCCGGGCAGCACCTGGAACAGGTGCTCGGGCAGTCCGGCCTCCAGGGCCAGTTCGGCCAGTCGCAGCGCGGTGAGCGGGGTGGTCTCCGCCGGCTTGAGGATCACCGCGTTGCCAGCGGCGAGCGCGGGGGCGGTGCCCCAGGCCGCGATGGGCATGGGGAAGTTCCAGGGCGCGATCACGCCCACCACGCCGAGCGGTTCCAGGATGGTGACGTCCAGGCCGCCGGGCACCGGGATCTGGCGCCCGGTCAGCCGCTCCACTCCCCCGGCCGCGTAGTCCAGCAGGTCGCGGACATTGCCCGCCTCCCAGCGGGCGTTGCCGATGGTGTGCCCGGCCTCGCGGACCTCCAGCCGGGCCAGTTCCTCGACATGGGCGTCGACAGCGGCGGCGAAGCGGCGCAGTGCCCGGGCGCGGTCACCCGGCGCGAGGGCGGCCCAGGCGGGCTGGGCGGAGGTGGCCCGGGTGACCGCGGCGTCCACGTCGGCCGGTCCGGCGGCCGGGACGGTGGCGACGGCCTCCTCGGTGGCGGGGTTGAGTACCTGCAGCTCGTGCTCGTGGGACAACAGGGGCCTCACATGCGTTCGAAGGAGCGGCGCAGCTCCCAGTCGGTCACCGCGGCGTCGAAGGCGTCCAGCTCGACCCGCGCCATGTTGCGGTAGTGGGCGACGACCTCGTCGCCGAAGGCGTCCTTGGCGATGGCGGACGTCTCCCACAGCTCGGCTGCCTCGCGCAGCGTGGTGGGCACGTGCTCGAAGTCGGCGGTGTAGGCGTTGCCGGGGCAGGGTTCGGGCAGCTCGAGCCGCTGCTCGATGCCGTACAGACCGGCCGCGACCATGCCGGCCACGGCGAGGTGCGGGTTGACGTCGCCGCCGGGCAGCCGGTTCTCGAAGCGCAGCGAGCGGCCGTGTCCGACGACACGCAGCGCGCAGGTGCGGTTGTCGTGGCCCCAGGCGACGGCGGTCGGGGCGAAGGAGCCCGGCTGGAACCGCTTGTAGGAGTTGATGTTGGGGGCGTAGAGCAGGGAGAACTCGCGCAGCGCGGCGAGCTGCCCGGCCAGGAAGTGGCGCATCAGCTGGGACATGCCGCCGTCGGCGTCGCACATGGCGTTGTCGCCGTCGGCGCCGGCCAGTGACAGGTGGATGTGGCAGGAGTTGCCCTCCCGCTCGTTGTACTTGGCCATGAAGGTGAGGGAGACGCCCTCCTGGGCGGCGATCTCCTTGGCGCCGGTCTTGTAGATGGCGTGCTGGTCGCAGGTGACCAGGGCCTCGTCGTAGCGGAAGGCGATCTCGTGCTGGCCGGGGTTGCACTCCCCCTTGGCGGACTCCACGGTGAGTCCCGCGCCGGCCATCTCGTTGCGGATGCGGCGCAGCAGCGGCTCGATGCGTCCGGTGCCGAGGACGGAGTAGTCGACGTTGTACTGGTTGGCCGGGGTCAGGCCCCGGTAGCCGGCGTTCCAGGCCTGCTCGTAGGTGTCCTTGAAGACGATGAACTCCAGCTCGGTGCCGACCTGGGCGGTCAGTTGGTGCTCCGCGAGGCGCTCCAGCTGGCGGCGCAGGATCTGGCGGGGTGCGGCGAGCACGGGGGAGCCGTCGGCCCAGCCGAGGTCGGCGATGACCAGGGCGGTGCCCTCGTTCCAGGGCACGCGGCGCAGGGTGGCCAGGTCGGGGTGCATGGCGAAGTCGCCGTAGCCGTTGTCCCAGGACGACATGGCGTAGCCGTCCACCGTGTTCATCTCGGCGTCGACGGCGAGCAGGTAGTTGCAGCCCTCGGTGCCGTGGTGGAGGACCTCGTCCAGGAAGAAGGGTGCGGCGAAGCGCTTGCCCTGCAGCCGCCCTTGCATGTCGGGAAAGGCCAGGACGACAGTGTCGATCTCACCGCTCGCGACGAGGGTGCGCAGCTCCTCGACGCCGAGTGGTGGTGTGCGGTCTGCCACGGGAGGGCCTCCTCGGGCTGCTGTGAGCTGATTCCCGGTCGTCCGTGACCGGTCGGGAGCCATAAGGTATTGCCGAGAACCATTGGTTGGGAAGGGGGCACGGCCAGATGACCGGGGAAGTCGTCGGGGGGCTCGGGGACCGGCTGGCGCCGGTGCTGCGGCCGGTGCGGGCGGGCAACGGCTTCGAGGAGGCGCTGGAGCAGATCCTGCAGGTGGTGCGCCTGGGCCTGGTGCCCGCGGGCGAGCGGCTGCCGGCCGAACGGGAGCTGGCCGACCGGCTGGGCATCAGCCGGGTGACGCTGCGCGAGGTGCTGAAGGTGCTCCAGGACCAGGGTCTCGTGGAGTCCCGGCGCGGGCGCTACGGCGGCACCTTCGTGCTGCCCCGGCCCACGGACACCGGCGGTGACGAGCTGCGGCGGCGGACGGCCGAGGTCGACATCGAGGACGTGCTGCGGTTCCGGGAGGTGCTGGAGGTGGGCGCCGCGGAGCTGTGCGCGGCGCACGGCCTGACGGACGAGCAGGCGGCACGGCTGCGGGAGGCGCTGGCCGGCACGCGGGACGCCCCGCTGGCCGACTACCGGCGCCTGGACACGCTCTTCCACCTCACCCTGGCCGAGCTCAGCGGCTCCCCCACGCTGACCGCGCAGTACGCGGCGGTGCGGGCGAGGGTCAACGACCTGCTGGACTGCATCCCATTGCTGGTGCGCAACCTGGAGCATTCCCAGCAGCAGCACACGGCCCTGGTCGAGGCGGTGCTGGAGGGCGACGCGGACGGGGCGCGGGAGATGATGCGCGAGCACTGCGCGGGGACGGCGGCGCTGCTGCGCGGCTTCCTGGCGTGACACCGGCGGGGCGGGCCCGCGCCGGAGCGGTGAGAGTTTACGGCGGCTTCACGCAAGGGTCTTGCATTCCGGCCACCGGGCCCACGAAGGTATGGCCCCACAAAGGTCTGGATCCATGCCATTGCTTCCTCCGTCGTCTCCACCGCCCCTGGGGAGTAGCCCCATGCCCGTTCCGTCCACCTCCCGTGACTCCCGACGAACCGCCACCGAACCGGACGACTACCTGGAGCGCAGGAAGCTGCGCCGCGGCAGCGCCGGCTGGCTGCTGCTGACCGGGCTCGGCGTCGCCTACGTCGTCTCCGGCGACTACTCCGGCTGGAACTTCGGCCTGGCCGAGGGCGGCTTCGGCGGCCTGGCGATCGCCATGGTGCTGATGGGCACCATGTACACCTGCATGGTGTTCGCCCTGGCCGAGCTGTCGTCGATCCTGCCCACCGCAGGCGGCGGCTACGGCTTCGCCCGCCGGGCGCTCGGCCCCTGGGGCGGCTTCCTCACCGGCACGGCCATCCTCGTCGAGTACGTGCTGGCGCCCGCCGCGATCTCCATCTTCATCGGCGACTACGTCGAGTCGCTCGGCCTCTTCGGACTGGAGTCGGGCTGGCCGGTCTACCTCGCCTGTTTCGTCGTCTTCATCGGCATTCACCTGTGGGGTGTCGGCGAGGCGCTGCGCTTCAGCTTCGTCGTCACCGGAGTCGCGGTGGCCGCGCTGCTGGTGTTCGCCCTGGGCGCGCTGCCCGAGTTCGACGCCTCCTCGCTGGACGACATCCCGGTCGACTCCTCGGCGTTCGGCGCGAGCTCCTGGCTGCCGATGGGTCTGCTCGGCATCTGGGCGGCGTTCCCGTTCGGCATGTGGTTCTTCCTGGGTGTGGAGGGCGTGCCGCTGGCGGCGGAGGAGACCAGGGAGCCGGCGCGTACGCTGCCCCGGGCGATCCGCTGGTCCATGGGCATCCTGGTGGCTCTGGCCCTGCTCACCTTCTTCACGGCGGCGGGCGCACGGGGTTCCTCGGCCATCCAGGACGCGGGCAACCCGCTGGTGGAGGCGCTCCAGCCGGACGGCGAGCCGACCGCGCTGAGCCGCGTCGTCAACTACGCGGGCCTGGCGGGCCTGGTCGCCTCCTTCTTCTCGCTGATCTACGCCGGTTCGCGCCAGCTGTTCGCGCTGTCCCGCGCCGGGTACCTGCCGAAGTTCCTGTCCCTGACCAGCAGCCGCAAGGCGCCCTACCTCGGTCTGCTGGTGCCCGGCGCGATCGGCTTCGCGCTGGCGGCGAGCACCGGCAACGGCGCGCGCATGCTGAACATCGCGGTCTTCGGCGCGACCATCTCCTACGCGCTGATGTCCCTGTCCCACATCGTGCTGCGCCGCCGCGAGCCGGAGCTGCCGCGGCCGTACCGGACGCCGGGCGGTGTGTGGACATCGTCGGTGGCGCTGGTGCTGGCCTGCGCGGCGCTGGTGGCGACGTTCCTGGTGGACGTGACGGCGGCGTTCATCGCGCTCGCCGTGTACCTGGTGGCCCTCGCCTACTTCGGCCTCTACAGCCGCAAGCGCCTGGTCGCGAAGGCGCCGGAGGAGGAATTCGCGGCGCTGGCCGCTGCCGAGGCAGAGTTGTCCCGGAACTGAGCACAGAGCAGGAGGAGCCGAGCAGATGACGTCCAGGCCGCTCATCGGCATCAGCACCTACGCGGAGTCCGGCGTGCGCTGGGGAGTGTGGCAGCTGGACGCCGCGCTGCTGCCCGCCGGATACCCACGGCTGGTGCAGCGGGCGGGCGGACTGGCCGCGATGCTGCCGCCGGACGCGCCGGAGCTGGCCGATGCGGCGGTGTCCCGGCTGGACGGCCTGGTGATCGCGGGCGGCCCGGACGTCGAACCCGTCCGCTACGGCGCCGAGCCGGACCCGCGCACCGGGCCGCCCGCCCGGGCCCGGGACGCCTGGGAGCTGGCCCTCATCCGGGCGGCGCTCAAGCGCGAGCTGCCGCTGCTCGGCATCTGCCGGGGCATGCAGCTGCTGAACGTCGCCCTGGGCGGCACGCTGGTCCAGCACATCGACGGCCACGCCGAGACCCCGGGCGTCTTCGGCCGTCACCCGGTCAAGCCGGTGCCCGGCACCCGCTACGCCTCGATCGTCCCCGAGGAGACCGAGGTCCCCACCTACCACCACCAGTCGGTGGACCGCCTGGGCACCGGCCTCGTCCCCTCGGCCCACGCGGAGGACGGCACCGTCGAGGCCATCGAACTCTCCGGGGCACCCTGGACCCTCGGCGTCCAGTGGCACCCCGAGATGGACGACGACCTCAGAGTCGTCCAGTCCCTGGTCACCGCCGCGGCCTACATCTGACCCACGGGCACCCGCTCGGCCGGTGCGGCCGCGTCACCGGACGGCGCCCTGACCCCGTGTCAGGGACAGCAGGTCGCGGGCCGGGCCCGTGGGGCGGTGGCCCATGGGCCAGACGGCGCGCAGGTCGCGGGTGAGGGCGATGCCGTCGACCGGGATGCGGACCAGGCGCCGCATCGCCAGTTCCTCGCCGACGGCGAGTTCGCTGAGGACGGCGGGGCCCGCACCGCCGACCGCCGCCGCCTTGACCGCGGTGGTGGACGACACCTCGATCAGCGGCCGCGCCAGTCCGCCCAGGGCCGCGTCCAGCACC
Source organism: Streptomyces composti (assembly GCF_012034205.1). GTDB lineage: Bacteria > Actinomycetota > Actinomycetes > Streptomycetales > Streptomycetaceae > Streptomyces > Streptomyces composti. The sequence goes on along the minus strand of NZ_JAATEM010000002.1, from coordinate 79,093 downwards.
TGCCGGGTGCCGGACCCCTTCTCCCGCAGGATCAGCGGGGTGGTGGCCAGTTCCTCGCCGGCCAGCGGGCGTCTGCGGCGGGCCCAGGGGTGGGCGGGGGCGGTCACCACGATCAGCCGGTCGTGCGCGACCACCGCCGAGTCCAGGCCCGACGGGACGGTCAGCCCCTCCACGAAGCCCAGGTCCGCCTCGCCGGACAGCAGCCGCTCGGCCACCGCGGCCGAGTTGCCCGCGAGCAGCGACACCGCCGTGTCCGGGCGTCCGGCGCGCAGCGCCAGCAGCCAGCCGGGCAGCAGGTACTCGGCGATGGTCATGCTCGCCGCCACCCGCAGCCGGGAGTCCCGGCGGTCCCGCAGCGCCTGCGCGCCCGCGTCGAAGGCCTCGGCCGCCTCCACGATCCGCCGCGCCCAGTCGGTCACCAGCGCCCCGGCGTCCGTGAGCCGGGAGCCGCGCGGTGAGCGGTCGACCAGGGCCACGCCGAGCTGCCGTTCCATCGAGCGGATGCGGCTGCTGGCGGCGGGCTGGGTGATGCCCAGCTCCCGCGCCGCCCCGCCCAGGCTGCCCAGCCGGGCCACCGCGAGCAGCAGCTCCAGGGCCCCCAGATCCGGCACCCGGTGGGCGAGAGACCCGGCGGCACCGGGCCGGTGACCGGGGTGATCGTCCGTGTTGCTCATAAGGCAAGCTTATGCCGTGATAAGAGGGCACCCTCTGGCCCAGGTCAGGAGGCCGTACGACGGTGGGGGGCATGGTCTCCGTCGCCCGTCGTCCGCGCCCGCTCCCCCGTGCCGCCGCCCGGCCGCCGCGCGTCCCCGCCGTGCGCCATCTCGGACCCAACTGGTACGCCTGCGTGATGGGCACCGCCGTCGTGGCGAGCGCGGGAGCCGGGCTCCCGCTGCGCCTGCCGGGGCCGCGCGCCGCCCTCACCGCCGTCTGGGCCGCCTCGGCCCTGCTCCTGCTGACGCTGCTGGCCGCCCGCGCCCTGCACTGGTGCCACCACCGCGACCAGGCCCGCGCCCATCTCCTGGACCCGGCCGTGGCCCCGTTCCACGGCTGCCTGTCGATGGCGCTGCTGGCCGTGGGCGGCGGGGCGCTGAGCGCCGGACGCGATCTGCTCGGCCCGCACGCGGCCGTGGTGGCCGGCGCCGCGCTGTTCGCGGCCGGTACGGTGGTCGGGCTCGCGGCGGCCGTGGCCGTGCCGTACCTGATGACGGTGCACCACCGGGTCACGCCCCGGCAGGCGACACCGGTCTGGCTGCTGCCGCTGGTGGCGCCCATGGTGTCGGCCGCCACCGGGCCGCGCCTGGTGCCGCTTCTGCCGCCGGGCCAGGCCCGCGCGACGCTGCTCGTCGCCTGCCTGGCGCTGTTCGGGCTGAGCCTCCTCGCCACCCTGCTGATGCTGCCACTGGTCTTCGCCCGGCTGCTCACCGGCGGCCCGCTCCCCCTCGCCCTGACGCCGACGCTGTTCCTGGTGCTGGGCCCGCTGGGGCAGTCGGCCACCGCGGCCGGCGCATTCGCGGACGCGGCGCCCGGCGTGGTGCCGGGACTGCGCGACACGGGGCTCGGTGCCCTCGCGGTGGTGTACGGCGTTCCCGTCATGGGGTTCGCGCTGCTGTGGCTGGCTCTGGCGACCGCCCATGTCGTACGGGCCCGGCGGCGCGGGATGCGCTTCGCGATGACCTGGTGGTCGTTCACCTTCCCGGTGGGCACCTGTGTCACCGGCGCCGGGGCCCTGGCCCGGCACACCGGGCTCGCCGTCTGCGGCGCACTGGCGCTCGCGCTGTACGCGGTGCTGGTCGCCGCCTGGGCGGTCGCCGCCCGGCACACCGTGCGGGGCGTGCTCAGCGGTGCGCTGCTCGCAGGGCCCGCCCCAGCACCGCGGGGGCCTCGGCCAGCGACGGCCCGTACCAGGTGAGACACCGGCCGTCGACGAGGGCGCACGGCAGGCCGGGGAAGGCCTCGGGGCCGTCGTCGGCGGTGAAGCGATAGGGCTCGTCCGGGAGCACCACCAGGTCCGGGCGCGCGGCGCGCAGTTCACCGAGCGGCACGCGCGGATAGCGCTCCGGGTGCCCGGCGTAGAGGTGGTCGACGCCGAGCCGGGCCAGCAGGTCGCCGGCGAAGGTGTCGCGGCCGAGGACCATCCAGGGGCGCCGCCAGACAGGGACGACCGCGGTGCGGCGGCGTCCGGGCGCCGGCACGGCCGCCCAGGCCTCCTCGGCCTCGTCCAGCCACCGGGGGCGGCCCGCGACGCCGCAGGCGGTGAGCACCCGGTCCAGCTCGCGGAACGCCTGCGGCAGGGTACGCACCTCGGTGACCAGCACCTCGAGCCCGGCCGCGCGCAGGGCGTCCAGGTCGGGGGCGCGGTTCTCCTCCTCGTTGGCGATCACCAGATCGGGGGCCAGCTGCACGATCCGGTCGGTCTTCGGGTTCTTGGTGCCGCCGATGCGCGGCACGTCCAGGCCGGCCGGATGTGTGCACCAGTCGGTGGCCGCGATCAGCGCACCGGGCGCCGACACCGCTATGGCCTCGGTGAGCGAGGGGACCAGGGACACCACCCGGGGAGCGGTCATCGCTGCGGCTTGTCCCGCAGCGCCTCGATGTGCTCGGCGACGGCGACGACCACCAGCCGGGTCTCCGGCACGGTGGCCCGCCAGCGGTGCCGTACGCCGCCGGTGAGGTACAGCGTGTCGCCGCGGCCGAGGCGGTAGGCGCGGCCCTCCGCCTCGATCTCCACGGCCCCGTCCGCCACGTACATCAACTGGTCGTTGCGGAACTGCAGTTCGCGGCCGGCCTCGTGGTCGCCGGTGAACTCCGAGGCGTGCATCTGGTGGTGGCCGCGCACCAGGGAGCGCACCCGGGGTTCCAGCCACGACCCGGTGTCGTCGGCGCGGACCACGTCCACGCTGCACGCCGGGTCGGCGGCGGCGAGCAGTTCCACGGCGGTGGTGCGCAGCGCGTCGGCCACCTTCTCCAGGGAGCTGCGACTGGGCCGGGCCCGCTCGTTCTCGATCTGGCTGAGGAACGGAACCGACAGACCGCTGCGCTCGGACACGGCGGCAAGGGTGAGGTCCAGCGCCCGGCGTCGCCGCCGCACGGCCGCGCCCACGCGCAAGGGCTGTTCCTTGTGGTCGCCCATTGCTCGTCCCTCCTTCACCCATCGTCCCGCGCCCTGCACCCCGCTGCCCGGCGTACGCCGATGACGGCTTGTCTGCACCCTACGCAGATCCGGCGGACCGTTTCATGCCGCCAGCTCGAGCCGGTGCCGGCTCGCGCTCGATGTCGGGGGTGTTCTCGCCATTGTTGCCCGTCGGCGGCCGAAGGTCACGAGGAAGGCGGACATGAACCGGGGGCGGACCGGGCCGTGCGCCGTCGGGCGCGGCCGGTCCGCCCCCGGGTGAGGCGGTACGGAGCCGGGCGGTTACGAGGCGGTCATGCGCTGCGCGACCTCGGGGTGCTCCTTCAGCCAGGCGGCGACGGCCTCTTCCTCCTTGCCCTGGCCGCGGTCCTTGATCTCCGCCTCCAGGGTGGCGAGCTCCTGCTCACTCATGGTGAACTTCCTGATCCACTCGGTGAGCCGCGGATACTGCTCCGGGAACTTCTTGCTGGCGATGGTGTGGATCTTGTTGTTGTCGCCCCAGAACTTCTCCGGGTCCTTGAGCTTGGTCAGCTCGTACTCGGCGTAGGCCCAGTGGGGGGACCACAGGGTGACCGCGACCGGCTTCTTCTTGGCGATGGCGCGCTTGAGTTCGGCCAGCATCGCCGGGGTGGAGCCGTCGACGACCTTGTACTCGCCGTCCAGGCCGTATCCGGGCAGGACCTTGTTCTTGAGCAGGTTCATCTCGCCGGTGCCCGGCTCGATACCGATGATCTTCCCGCCGAACAGGTCGGACTTGCCCTTGAGGTCCTCCATGGACTCGACGCCCTTGACGTAGCTCGGCACGGCGATCTCCAGTGAGGTCGGCTCGTACCAGCTGCCGAGGTCGGTCAGGTTGTCCTTGCTCTTGTCCCAGTAGTTCTTCTGGGCGTGCGGCAGCCAGGCGTCGAAGTTGAGGTCCATGTCGCCGGAGGCGAGGCCGGTGTAGACCGGGCCGACGTCCATCTGCTTCAGGTTCAGCTTGTAGCCGCGCCGCTCCAGGACGTTCTTCCACAGGTAGGTGACGGCGACGTCCTCGTCCCAGGGGAACCAGGCCACGTTCAGCGGGCGCTTCGCCTCGGCCGGGGTGTCGCCGCCGGACTCGACGGGGGCGAGCTTGTCGACCAGGCCCGGGTTGGCCTTCAGCCAGGTGCGGACCGCGTCCTGCTGCCTGCCCTTGCCGGCCTTGTTGATCTCGGCCTCGAGGCTGGTGAGCTGCTTCTCGGTGAGCGTGAAGTTCTTCAGCCATCCGGCGGCGGTGGGGTCGTCGCCGGCGAAGCCCTTGCGGGCCAGGGTGTGCACGCCGTCGCCCTTGCCCCAGGCGCCCTTGGGGTCCTTGAGCTTCTTCAGCTCGTAGTCGTTGTACGCCCAGTGCGGCGACCAGAGCGTGACGACGATCGGTTCCTTCTTGCTGTAGGCCCGCTTGAGCTCGGCCAGCATCGCCGGGGTGGAGCTGTCGACGACCCGGTACTCCTTGTCCAGGCCGTACTCCTTGAGGACCTTGCTCTTGAGCAGGGCCATCTCGCCGGCGCTGGACTCGATGCCGGTGATCTTGCCGCCGAACAGGTCGGCCTTGCCCTTGAGGTCCTCGAGGGAGTCGACGTCCTTCATGTAGGCGGGGACGGTCAGCTCCAGGGAGGTCTCGTCGTACCAGGAGCCGAGGTCGTCCAGCTGGGAGCCGTGCTTCTTCCAGTACTGCTCGTGGGTGGTGGGCAGCCAGGAGTTGGTGACGACGTCGATGTCGCCCTGGGCGAGGGAGGTGTAGAGCGGTCCGGCGTCGAACTGCTTGGCCTCGACCTGGTAGCCGCGCTGCTCCAGGATCTCCTTCCACAGGAAGGTGGAGGCGATGCCCTCGTCCCACGGGACGTAGCCGAGGGTGACCTTCTTGCCCTCGCCGACCTTCTCGCCGCCGGCGGCCTCCTTCGGGGAGGTGCCGCCGAAGAGGCCCATGCCGCCGGCCACCAGGGCGAGGATCACCACGCCGATGACGGCGACCTGCGGGCGGGGACGGTAGGACCAGATCCTCAGTCCGCCGGCGGCGGCGCGGGCCTTGGCTGCGGCGCGGCGGCCCAGCGGGGAGACCTGGGTGCCCAGGGCGCTGGTCATCCGGTCCAGGTAGATCGCCAGGATCACGATGGCGATGCCGGCCTCGGAGCCGAGGCCCACGTTGAGCTGGCCGATGGCCTCGTTGACGTCGCCGCCCAGGCCGCCGGTGCCGACCATGCCGGCGATCGCGGCCATGGACAGGCCGAGCATGATGACCTGGTTCACGCCCGCCATCACCGTGGGCAGAGCCAGCGGGAGCTGGACGCGCAGCAGGGTCTTGCGCGGAGTGGTGCCGAAGGCCTCGGCGGCCTCGACCAGCTCCTTGTCGACCTGGCGGATGCCCAGCTCGGTCATGCGCACGCCGGGGGCGAGCGCGAAGATCAGGGTGGCCACGATGCCCGCGGAGGCGCCGGTGCCGAAGAACAGGATCGCCGGGATGAGGTAGATCATCGCGGGCAGCGTCTGCATGAAGTCCAGCACCGGCCGCACCAGGCTGCTGACCCGGTCGGAGCGGGCCGCCCAGATGCCGACGGGCACCGAGATGATCAGCGCGATCAGCGTGGCGACCAGCACCAGCGACAGCGTGATCATCGCGTTCTCCCACAGGTCGAGGGAGACGATGAAGGCGAAGCCGGCGAAGGTGAGCAGGCCGGCGAAGGTGCCGCGCAGCCAGAACGCGATCACCGCGAAGATGCCGACGAGCAGCAGCGGCTCGGGCGCCTGCAGGACGGCGTTGATGCCGTCGTAGGTGCCGGTGAAGACGGCCTTGAAGAAGGAGAACAGCCAGTCGACGTGGTCGAGCAGCCAGTCGACGGTGCTGTTGACCCAGTCGCCGAGCGGGATCCTAGGCATTGGCCATCACCTTCTCGCCGCCCTTGTCCCGCGGGGCGTCGCACACGCCCTGGTCCGCCTCCTCGTCGCCGAGGAAGCCCACCAGCCGCTGCCGGGGCACGACGCCGACCAGGGTGCGCTCGCCGTCGAGGACCGCGACCGGGTGCGGCACCCGGGCGCTGATCGCGCAGAGCTCGTTGAACGGGGTCTGCGGGGTGGCGGTCTCGCAGCCGCAGTCGGCCTCGTCGCCGCGGACCTCGGTCTCCATGACGGAGCCGGCGGTGAGCACGCGGGAGCGGTCGACGTCCTGGGTGAAGGAGGCGACGTAGTCGTTGGCGGGCCGCACCAGGATGTCCTCGGCGGTGCCGATCTGCACGATGCGGCCGTCGCGCATCACCGCGATGCGGTCGCCGAGGCGCATGGCCTCGTTGAGGTCGTGGGTGATGAAGACGATGGTCTTCTTCAGCGTCTTCTGCAGCTCGAGCAGCTGGTCCTGCATGTCGCGGCGGATCAGCGGGTCGAGGGCGCTGAAGGACTCGTCCATCAGCAGCAGGTCCGCGTCGGTGGCGAGCGCGCGGGCGAGGCCGACGCGCTGCTGCATGCCGCCGGACAGCTCGTCCGGCCACGACTTCTCCCAGCCGGCCAGGCCGCACAGGGCGAGCGCCTCGTCGGCGCGGCGTTCGCGCTCGGCGCGGGGCACGCCCTGCACTTCCAGTCCGTACGCGGCGTTCTCGCGGACGCTGCGGTGCGGGAAGAGCGCGAAGTGCTGGAAGACCATGCTGATCTTCTTGGACCGGACCTCGCGCAGCTGACGGTCGGAGAGCGCGGTCAGATCCTGGCCGCCGAAGCGCACCTGCCCCGCGGTCGGCTCCAGCAGACCGTTGAGCATGCGCAGCAGGGTGGACTTTCCGGAACCGGACAGGCCCATCACGACGAAGATCTCGCCGGGTTCCACGGTGAATGAGGCGTCGATGACGGCCGCGGTGGTCCCGTCGGCGCGCAGCTCCTCCCGGTCGGTCTCGCCCTTGCGCAGTCTCTCGACCGCTCTGTCCGGTCGTCTGCCGAACACCTTGTACAGGTGCTCGGCCTCAAGCCTCGCTGACACGCGTACCTCTAGCTCTAGACGGCAATGAAAAGGGCGACGCCGGGTCGAATGTGTGAACGGCATCGCGCCGGGGCGGCGCCTCCCCGGTTTTGCGCAGGGCAAACGTTGTCGTGCGGCACCTCACAGTGTTCGCGCAGGACGCAACACGTTGCGGTGGGCGATTCCGAGCGCGACCGGGACGGGGGGCACGGTGCGCCCGGCGGCCGCGGGGTACGGGGCGCTGTCGGTGGCGTGGGGCATGATGCGGACGTGACCGGACGACTGATGCTTCTCGACACCGCCTCGCTGTACTTCCGGGCCTATTTCGGCGTCCCGGACACCGTGCGGGCTCCCGACGGCACCCCGGTGAACGCCGTGCGCGGGCTGCTGGACTTCATCGACCGCCTGGTGCAGGACCACCAGCCGGACCACCTGGTGGCCTGCATGGACGCGGACTGGCGCCCGCACTGGCGGGTGGAGCTGATCCCCTCCTACAAGGCGCACCGGGTCGCCGAGGAGCACGCCTCCGGCCCGGACGTGGAGGAGGTGCCGGACACGCTCTCGCCGCAGGTGCCGGTCATCGAGGAGGTGCTGGACGCCATCGGCATCGCCCGGGTGGGCGTCGCCGAGTACGAGGCGGACGACGTGATCGGCACGTACACGGCGCGGGCGAAGGGCCCGGTCGACATCGTCACCGGCGACCGGGACCTGTATCAGCTGGTGGACGACTCCCGCGGGGTGCGGGTGCTGTACCCGGTCAAGGGCGTGGGGACGCTGCAGATCACCGACGAGGCGGCGCTGCGCGCCAAGTATGGGGTGGACGGGCGCGGGTACGCGGATCTGGCGCTGCTGCGCGGCGACCCGAGCGACGGTCTGCCGGGCGTGCCGGGCATCGGGGAGAAGACGGCGGCCAAGCTGCTCGCCGAGTTCGGCGATCTGGCCGGGATCCTCGCGGCCGTGGACGACCGGAAGGCCAGGCTCACGCCGACGCAGCGCAAGCGGCTGACCGAGGCGCTGCCGTACCTCGCGGTGGCGCCGAAGGTGGTCAGGGTCGCGGACGACGTTCCGCTGCCCGACGTGGACACAACATTGCCGAAAACTCCGCGGGACCCGGCGGCGGTGGAGGAGCTGGCGGCCCGCTGGGGACTCGGCGGCTCGCTCCGGCGCCTGCTGACGACCCTGGCGCGCTGAGGCCCCGCGCACGCGGGTCACTCCACGCGTTCTCAAGATCGGCCGGGTGTGCGGTGTTCTCCGGCACGAGGTGCTAGGTTAGGTAACCCTAACCAATACAGGGAGGCCTCCATGGCAGAACGACCGGGACGCCGTCCGCGCCGGCTGTACTCCGCGCAGGTCGCCCGCACCGAGCGGCTGACCCCGCACATGCAGCGCGTGGTGCTGGGCGGCGAGGGTCTCGCCGGATTCACGGCCGACACCTGCACCGACCACTATGTGAAGCTGCTGTTCCCGGTCCCGGGCGTGGCCTACCCGGAGCCTTTCGACCTGGAACGCATCCGCGCGGAGTTCCCCCGCGACCAGTGGCCGGTCACCCGGACGTACACCGTGCGGCACTGGGACCCCGAGCACCGCGAGCTCACCCTCGACTTCGTGCTGCACGGGGACTCGGGCCTGGCCGGCCCCTGGTCGCTGCGCGCCCGGCCCGGCGAGACCGTCCGCTTCGTGGGCCCCGGCGGCGCCTACGCGCCCGATCAGGAGGCCGACTGGCATCTGCTCGCCGGCGACGAGAGCGCGCTGCCCGCCATCGCCCGCTCCCTCGAGGCGCTCCCCCGCGGCGCGCGGGTGCATGCCTTCGTCGAGGTCCAGGGCCCCGAGGAGGAGCAGAAGATCGACTCCGACGCGGAGATCACCTGGCTGCACCGGTCGGACCGCCCGGTCGGCGAGGCCCTGCTGTCGGCCGTACGCGCCCTGGACTGGCCCGCCGGCCGCGTCCACGCCTTCGTCCACGGCGAGGCCCACTTCGTGAAGGAGCTGCGCCGCCTCCTCCGCGTCGAGAAGCAGATCCCCCGCGAGGACCTCTCCATCTCCGGCTACTGGCGCCTCGGCCACAACGAGGACGGCTGGCAGGCCTCCAAGTCCGAGTGGAACGCCCGCATCGAGGCGGAGCAGGAGCAGATCCGGGCAGCGGCGAGCTGAGGCCCGCCTGCCCCGTGAGCCGCACCCCCGCCCGGCCGGGTGAACCGGAGGGGGGCGTGCGGCCGTGGCGGCGTGGCGGCTCGGTCCGGTGTGCGGGGCTGCTTCAGGATCCGGGCGCGTGGCACACACCTTCGACGAGATCGTCGCCAAGCAGCGCGCGGCCGATGCCGCGTACGCCCGCGTACGCCATCTGCAGGAGACCTACGGGCCGCCCACCGCGGCCAAGTGGAGCGAGCAGCAGACCGCCACCTGGGAGACGGCCTGGCGGGCCTGGCGGGACCTCGCCCGTGACGTCCATGTGGCGGTGAGCGACTACGCCCGGCAGGAGGACGTCCCGCGCAGGGAGGTCGAGACCCGGGTGCGGGAGGCGGTGCTCCGGTCCGCGGAGCCGGGCGCGAAGACTCCGGGACCGACGACACCGGCTCCGAAGACGCCGGGCTCCCGGCCGCCGGGTTCAGCCACTCCGGGGGCGGACGACTCGACGGCCGAAGGGCCCGGGGGCTCCGGGGCGCGGGAGTCCTGACGGCCCGGGCGCCGGGGCCCGGGGTGGGCCGGGCTCGTAGGCTTGGCGGTCGTGAGACGCAGGCGAATGGTTCCGCCCGCTCCGCTGCCGCAGCGGGAGGGGGTCGACCCGGTGCGGGTGCGGCTGCCGGCCGGCGGGACGTGGCGCACGGTCCGGGACCATCTGGTGGAGCGGCTCGCGGCCGGGCCCGGTGTGGTGGACTCGATGTTCGACGCCGGGCAGATCGTCGGGGCGGACGGGCGGCCGGTGCCCGCGGACACGCCCTACCGGCCGGGGCTGTTCGTCTGGTTCCACCGGGAGCTGCCCGAGGAGGTGCCGGTGCCGTTCCCGCTGGAGGTCGTGCACCGGGACGAGCACATCGTGGTCGCCGACAAACCTCACTTCCTGGCCACCACCCCCCGCGGCCGGCATGTCGCCGAGACCGCGCTCGCCCGCCTGCGCCGCAGGCTGGGCATCCCCACGCTCAGTCCCGCGCACCGGCTGGACCGGCTCACCGCGGGCCTGGTGCTGTTCACCGTGCGTCCCGAGGAGCGCGGCGCCTACCAGAGGCTGTTCCGCGACCGGGGGGTGCGCAAGGAGTACGAGGCGGTGGCACCGTACGACCCGGCGCTGGACCTCCCCCGGACCGTGCGCAGCAGGATCGTGAAGGAGCGCGGTGTGCTGACCGCCCGTGAGGTGGCCGGTGAGCCCAACGCGGTCAGCGAGATCGCCCTGCTGGAGCACCGTGCGGACGGGCTGGGCCGGTACCGGCTGGTGCCGCACACCGGCCAGACTCATCAGCTGCGGGTGCACATGACCGCCCTGGGCGTGCCCATCCTCGGCGACCCGCTCTACCCGGAGGTGACCGGCCCCGTACCGGCCGACGACTTCCGGCGCCCGCTGCAACTGCTGGCACGGACACTGGAGTTCACCGACCCGGTGACCGGTGCCGCGCGCCGCTTCCGCAGCGGGCGAGTGCTCGCGGCCTGGGCCTCCTACGAGAACTGGACCGCCGGCCGGTCCGGCGCGTCCGGTCAGTCCGGTCAGTCCGGCGAATCCGGCCGGTCCGGTCAGTAGAGGTCGCCGCGCCACCAGCGCAGGAACCGCTGCCACAGGTTCCGCGGCGGGGCCGGCGCGGCGGGCGGCGGCGGGGGGACCAGCTGCGGCGGCTGGGGTGCCGGGGGCTGCTGCGCCGTTGCCGCAGGTGCGGCCGGAGCTGCCGGCGCGGCCGGCGCGGTGGGTGCCGTCGGTTCGGTCTGCTGCCGGGGCACCGGGACCGGGGCGGCTGTGGCGGTGCGCCCGGGACGGACGCCCGGCTGCGGAACCCGCTGCGCGGAGGGACGGGAGTGCGGCGCGAACGGGTCCGGCCCGCCGATGTGCCAGTCGGTGGCCGACGGGTCCCGCTTGGCGTCGTGGTTGGGCCGCTCGTTGATGTCCTGCGGCTCGCGCGGAGTGAAGTACACCGGCAGCTCCACCAGGTGCCGCGAGGCGATGGACTCGGTGTAGCGCAGCTCCTCCTCGTCGATGCTCAGCTCCACGTCGGGCAGCCGCATCAGCAGCGCGTCCACACCGATCTCGGCGATCACACGCCCGATGTCCTGGCCGGGGCACTCGTGCGGGCCGCCGCTGAAGGCGAGGTGGGCGCGGTTGCCCATCATGTCGGCGGTCGGGTCGGGCCGCACGCGCGGGTCGACGTTGGCGGCGATCGGCGCCAGCAGCAGACCGTCGCCCCTGCGGATGCGCTGCCCGCCCAGCTCGGTGTCCTGCTTGGCGAAGTAGGCGAAGATCGTGCTGAACGGCGGCTCGTCCCACAGCAGCTGCTCCACCGCCTGAGGAACGGTCATCTGCCCGCCGTTGAGCTGGGCGCGGAAGCGCGGGTCGATCAGCACGGTGCGCAGCACATTGGCGAGCAGGTTGGCGGTGGCCTCGTAGGCGGCGATCAGCACCACCCTCAGGTGCTCGCGGACCTCGTCGTCGGTGAGCCCGGCCGGGTGGGTGATGAGATGGCTGGCGAAGTCGTCCTGCGGATGCGCCCTGCGCTGTGCGGTGAGCCGCCCGAGCGCGTCCATGATGTACGCGTTGCTGGCGATGGCGGTCTCGGTGCCCCGCAGCATGTCCCGCGCGGCCTGCACGATCCGGTCGTTGTACTCGTCCGGCATGCCGAGGATCTGGCACATCACGGCCATCGGCAGATGCTCGGCGTACTGGCTGACGAGCTCGGCCTCCCCCGCCTCGCAGAAGGTGTTGACGATCCGCTGGGTGGCGCGGTTGATGTGGCGGCGCAGGGTGCGGAAGTTGAGCGTGGCGACGGCGGAGTCGATGGCGCCGCGCAGCCGGGTGTGCTCCTCGCCCTCGGCGTGGGCGCACATCGGCTGCCAGGCGATGTGCGGCATCAGCGGGTGGTCGGGCTTGACCATGCCCTCCCGGAGCGGGGACCAGATGCGGCTGTCGCGGGTGAAGACGGTGGGCGTGCTCACCATGTGCAGGTTCTCGGCGTGGCCGAGGACGATCCACACGGGCACGTCGTCGTGCAGCAGCACGGGCGCCACCGGGCCGTGCTCGGCCCGCAGCTCCTCGTACAGCTTCTTCAGGTCGTCCGACTCGTGCAGCCGGGCCAGCCCCCCGGGTCCCCGCCCGTGTGCGGGGCAGCCGGGGGGCGGGGTGAGCCTGGAGGCGTCCGTTCCGGTCGGGGGGTGGGTTTCTGACGTCACAGTGGTCGCTCCGGGAATGAGGGACGAAGGGAGTGAGGCGGTGCGTGGGGGGCTGGTGCGCGGGTCAGGTGAGCGAGCCCGACATGGCGAGCGAGTGCAGGAACCGCATGAGGGTCAGCAGCACGTCCCGGCTGGAGGCGCGGCGCCGCACGTCGCACTCCACGATCGGCACGTCCTCGGGCAGATCGAGCGCGGTGCGCAGCTCGGGGATCGGGTACCGGGGCGCGTCCGGGAAGGTGTTGACGGCGACGACGAACGGCACGCCGCGCTCCTCGAGCCGGCCCATCACGTCGAAGCTGACCTCCAGGCGACGGGTGTCGACCAGCACGACCGCGCCGAGCGCGCCCTCGAACAGGCCGTTCCACAGGAACCAGAAGCGCTCCTGGCCGGGGGTGCCGAACAGGTACAGCACCAGCTGCTCGGTGATGCGGATCCGGCCGAAGTCCATGGCCACGGTGGTGGCGGTCTTGGACGCGGACCCGAAGTTGTCGTCGACGCCGATGCCGGCCTGCGTCATGGTCTCCTCGGTGGTCAGCGGTCTGATCTCGCTGACGGAGCCGACCATGGTCGTCTTGCCGACCCCGAAGCCGCCCACGATCACGATCTTGGCCGCGGCCTGCGCGGTCTGCGGCAGCCGGTCCTCGGTGCGGGGGCCCGGGACGGTCTCAGAGCCTTTGAAGTCCATGCATCACCGCTTCGAGAAGGGAACGGTCGGGCAGCGCCTGGCGGACGATCGGGGCGCGTGCCTGGACCAGTTCCGCCGTCAGCATCTCGGTGAGCAGTGCGGTCACCGCGCTGAACGGCAGGTTCAGGTAGGCCGAGAGCTCGGCCACGGACAGGGGGGCGGAGCAGAGCCGGAGCAGCGCCGCCTGCTCGGGGGTGGCGGAGCTCGGCGGGTCCGGGGACGTGGCGACGATCAGGGTCACCAGGTCGAGTTCGGCCCGTTCGCCCTCGGGGTCGGCGACGACGTAGATGCGCTCCGGGTTGCTCTTCGGGCCCTTCTGGGTCTCGGCGGACCGGGGAGGCGGGTCCTCCCCCGGTGTGCGCCGTGTGCGTTGCGGAGGAGTCATACGGCCTGCCCGTTCCTTCGGGGCGGGGTGGTGAGATGGGCGCCGATGCGGACCACGAGGTCGCGCATCATGCCGCTCATGCGGCCGGGTTCGCAGGTCATGTCGGAGAGCACCGCGAGGTAGGCGTTGTCGCCCGCGGCCATGAGGTAGAAGTAGCCGCCCTTGAGCTCGATGAGCACCATCTGCATCTCGCCGTCGCTGTAGGGCAGTTCCTGGGCGACGGCGCCCGCGAGGCTCTGCACGCCGGCACAGGCGGCGGCGACCCGGTCGGCGGCGTCCTGGTCGCCGCCGTAGCGGGCGAGGCGCAGACCGTCGGCCGAGAGCACCACGACCATCTCCACGCCGGGTGCGCCGTCGGCGAGTTCCTTGAGCATCCAGTCGAAGTTGGCTCGTTGCCGGATCACTTGAGGTCCCCCTCGTCGTCGGCCTCGGTACGGGCCGGATCGTTGATGAGATGCAGGTAGGCGGTGGGGTTACGGGTGAAGTCGGTGGGGTGGACGCCGGGTTCCAGGCCCTCCTTCAGGCCCTCCCAGAAGGCGTCGACCCACAGACCGGGCTCGCGCTTCTCCTCCTTCTTCCCGGGTTCCGGCTCGGGGGTGGACTCGGCCCTGGACCAGATGGTCTTCTCGCCGCGCGCGGCGGCCTCCCGCTCCTCGCGCTCCGCGGCGGCCTTCTCCGCGTAGCGCTGGTGCATCGGGGTCTTGACCCGGCTGCGGCGCTGCGGCAGTCCGTTCGGGGTCCACTCCGTGACCTCGGGGACGTCGTCCTCCATGGGCACCGAGGCGGGGACGCGGGGGCTGGTGGGGCGGCGCTTCTTGGGGGCGCGCTTGGGGCCGGGGAGCATGTCGACCGGCTGGGGCACGGAGGTGGCGCCGATGCCGTGCGCGAGGCCGACGCCGGGCTCGTCGGTCAGCATGTCCTTCGGCACGATCAGTACGGCGCGGATGCCGCCGTAGGCGGAGGGCCGCAGCGAGATCTGCATCTTGTACTGGGCGCAGAGCCGGCCCACCACGGAGAGGCCGAGCCTGGGGTTGGCGCCGATCTCCTGGATGTCGTTGCCGGCCATGGCCTGCTCCAGCATGCCCTCGAGCCGGGCGCGAGCCTTCTCGTCGAAGTTGACGCCGGCGTCCTCGATCTCGATGGCGACGCCGGTCTGCACCTCGATCGCGGTGACGTGCACCTTGGTCTGCGGCGGCGAGTAGCGGGTGGCGTTGTCGAGGAGCTCGGCGACGGCGTGGATGACGGGTTCGACGCAGATGCCCTTGACGTTGACCTTGGCGATGGACTTCAGGTCGATGCGCCGGTACTCGAGGATGCGGGACATGGCGCCGCGCAGCACGCTGTAGAGCGCGACCGGGTGGGGCCACTGACGTCCGGGGCGGCCGCCGCCGAGGACGGAGATGGAGTCGGCGAGGCGGCCGATCAGCGCGTTGCCGTGGTCGATGCGCAGCAGGTCGTCGAAGACCTCCGGGTTGCGCCCGTGGTCCTCCTCCATCTCCCGCAGTTCCTCGGCCTGCTGATGGACGATGGACTGGACACGGCGGGCGATGCTGACGAAGGAGCGCTGGTTGGAGTCCCGCAGGGTCTCCTCGTAGTCGATGATGGACAGCACCCTCTGCAGCAGGTCGAGCTGGTACTGCGGCAGGTGCTCCCAGGCCGGGTTGAGCCGGGGCAGGTCGCGCAGCACCTCCCGGACCTCGTTGCCGCGGTGCATGTGGTCGAGCGCGGCGGGCAGCACCTCGTCGGTGAAGTGCTTCGTCTCCGTGTCGTGGGCGGCGATCCGGGCCTCCAGATACGCACGGTGACGCTCGAACTCGGCTCGGGCGTTGCGCAGCTGCCGTCCGCGGCGTGCGGACTCGGCCGACGCGGCGGTCACGAGCAGGGTGGCGACGGCACCACAGACTCCGACGGCGATCCGGGCGGGCTCCGTCACCAGGGCGACGGCGGCTCCGGTCGCCGCGGCCATCAGTATGGCCGGCAGCAACAGCACGCGCGCATAAGGAAGTTGGTCACTCGCCATGTGGGCCCTCTGAAACAAGTCGGCTGATGGTTCGGGGAACTAGCGGGTCGGAACTGGCACATTGGGGAACAAGCGCACGAATTCACCCCAACTCGGTGCGCTGCGGGCGAGCTTAGTCCGACCGGATCATCGCCGAGTCATATTCAGCAAGTGCCTGAAACGGGACCGGGGACAGGAGTACCCTCGGGTCATTTGCACGCTGCGCCAGCGTTCGAACACGAGCCGTCACCGCGTACGCGCGTACGAAAATCGCTCACCGTAAGGGGTGAGGAAGGGCCCTCGGCGGGCGGCCCACTGAGCCTTTCCCGGCCGGAGGGCGGTGATGCGCCCGGCGGGGGGCGCACAGGATGCGAGAGCCCGGCGCGCACGATGCACGCCGGGCTCTCGAGCTCGGGCGGGGCCGGTCCGCCGATGCGGCAGGAGGAGTCAGCCCACGGAGGAGTAGGCCACCACCCCGCGCAGCAGCTGGTCGACCGCCCTGCGGGCGTTCCTGGCGACCGTCGAGCCCTCCACCGCGGGCGCGGCGGCCGCGATCTGGCCGAGCACGTCGATGACCTGCTTGCACCAGCGCACGAAGTCACCGGCCGGCATCTCCGCCTCGCGCAGCACCTCGTCCAGCCCCCTGCCCGAGGCCCACATGTACGCGGCCCAGGCGAAGCCGAGGTCGGGCTCGCGCTGGCCCACGCCCTCGGTCTGGCTGATGCGGAACTCCTCCTCCAGGGCGTCGAGCCGGCCCCAGATGCGCACCATCTCGCCGAGCGCCGCCTTGGCCCGGCCGGACGGCAGTTTGGGCGCCAGCGCGTCGTCGCCGACCCTCGCCTCGTACACCAGGGCCGAGACGCAGGCGGCGAGTTCGGCGGGGGCGAGCCCCTCCCAGACGCCCTCGCGCAGGCACTCGCTGGCCAGCAGGTCGAGTTCGCCGTAGAGGCGGGCGAGGCGCTTGCCGTGCTCGGTGACCTCGTCGCCGCGCAGATAGTCCATCTCGGTCAGCAGCGCGACGATCCGGTCGAAGGTGCGGGCGATGGTGTTCGTCCGGCCCTCGATGCGCTGCTCCAGCCGCGTGGTGTCGCGCAGCAGCCGGTGGTAGCGCTCGGCCCAGCGGGCGTGGTCCTCGCGGTCGTTGCAACCGTGGCAGGGATGGGCCCTGATCGCCTTGCGCAGCCGGGCGATCTCCCGGTCGTCGGCCGCCTGGGAGCGGCGCTTGCGGTGCCGCTCCGGAGGGATGTGCCCGGCCTTGGTGCGCAGCGCCGAGGCGAGGTCGCGACGGGACTGCGGGGAGCGCGGATTGAAGGACTTCGGGATCCGCATCCGCTCCAGCGGCTCGACCGGCACCGGGAAGTCCACCGACGCCAGCCGCTTGACCTGCCGTTCGGCGGTGAGCACCAGCGGACGCGGGCCGTCGTGATACTCCAGACCGCGGTGGCCGTTGGTGCGGCCCGCGGGCAGCCCCGGGTCGAGGACCAGGGCCAGGCCCGCGTGCCGGCCGGCGGGGACGTGGATCACGTCGCCGGGCCGGAGCTTCTCCAGCGCGACGGCCGCCTCGGCGCGGCGCTGGGCGACGCCCTGCCGGGCCAGCTCCGTCTCCCGGTCCTTCAGTTCGCGGCGCAGCCGCGCGTACTCCTCGAAGTCGCCGAGGTGGCAGGTCATGGAGGCCTTGTAGCCGGCCAGACCCTCCTCGTTGCGCTGCACCTGCCGCGAGATGCCGACCACCGACTTGTCCGCCTGGAACTGCGCGAACGACGTCTCGAGCAGCTCACGGGAGCGGTGCCGGCCGAACTGCTCGACCAGGTTGACCGCCATGTTGTACGACGGCTTGAAGCTGGAGCGGAGCGGATAGGTGCGGGTGCCGGCGAGACCGGCGAGGTGCTCGGGGTTCATGCCGCGCTGCCACAGCACCACCGCATGCCCCTCGACGTCGATGCCGCGCCGGCCCGCCCGGCCGGTCAGCTGGGTGTACTCGCCGGGGGTGATGTCGGCGTGCTGCTCGCCGTTCCACTTGACCAGCTTCTCCAGCACCACCGAACGGGCGGGCATGTTGATGCCGAGGGCGAGGGTCTCGGTGGCGAACACGGCCTTGACCAGACCGCGCACGAACAGCTCCTCCACGACCTCCTTGAAGGTCGGCAGCATGCCCGCGTGGTGGGCGGCGATGCCCCGCTCCAGGCCCTCCAGCCACTCGTAGTAGCCGAGGACGTGCAGGTCCTCGGGCGGGATGGAGGCGGTGCGCTCCTCGACCAGGGCGCGGACCTCGGCGCGGGCCGCCTCGTCGTTGAGCCGCAGGCCCGCGTACAGGCACTGCTGGACGGCGGCCTCGCAGGCGGCCCGGCTGAAGATGAAGGTGATCGCGGGCAGCAGGCCCTCGGCGTCGAGCCGCTCGATGACCTCGGGCCGGCTGGGCGTCCACACGCGCGAGCGCTGCCGGCGCTCCCGCTCGCGGTCGGCGTCGCGCATGGCGCGGCCGCGCCTGCGGTCGCCGTAGGAAGGGCGGCTCGCCTCCAGGCGGGCCATGCGCAGCAGGTCGGGGTTGACGGCCCTGCGCTGCCCCTCCCCCTCCTCGAACAGGTCGTATATGCGGCGGCCGGCCAGCACGTGCTGGAACAGCGGCACGGGCCGGTGCTCGGAGACGATCACCTCGGTGTCGCCGCGGACCGTGTCCAGCCAGTCGCCGAACTCCTCCGCGTTGGACACCGTCGCCGACAGTGACACCAGGGTCACCGACTCGGGGAGGTGGATGATCACCTCCTCCCAGACGGCGCCGCGGAAGCGGTCGGAGAGGTAGTGCACCTCGTCCATCACCACATAGCCGAGGCCGAGCAGCGTCTGGGAACCGGCGTAGAGCATGTTCCGCAGCACCTCGGTGGTCATCACGACCACCGGCGCCTCGGAGTTCAGGCTGTTGTCGCCGGTGAGCAGGCCGACCTTCTCGGCACCGTAGCGGCGGCACAGGTCGGCGTACTTCTGGTTGGACAGCGCCTTGATCGGCGTGGTGTAGAAGCACTTCTTGCCCTGTTTCAGGGCCAGGTGGACGGCGAATTCGCCGACGATCGTCTTGCCGGAGCCGGTGGGGGCCGCCACCAGCACTCCCTTGCCCGCCTCGAGAGCCTTGCAGGCCTCGATCTGGAAGGGGTCGAGGCCGAAGTCGTACATCTCGCGGAAGGAGGCGAGCGCGGTGGCCTGCTCGGCAGCGCGCCTGCGTGCTGCCGCGTACCGCTCGGCCGGTGAGAGGTCCTGAGTCATCGTTCTTCGAGCGTACCGGTCCGCACCGACAACAGGACGATCATTGACGTGATCGCTCCCGGCCGGGGGCCGCATCCGCCCAGCTCAGGGCCGCACGGCTCGGGGCACCGCGACCGCCGGAGCCGGTAGCACCACCGCAGCCCGGTTCAGGGACCGACCACTCGCACCGCCGCCGGGACGCAGCGGGCGGTCAGCGGGAGGCGGCCCACCGGCTCGCCGTCGGCGTAGGCGGTCACGTCGTCGGCGGCCAGTTCGACGGACGAGGCACGCAGCACGGTGACCACGGGGTGGTCGACATGGGTGCCCCGGTAGACCCTGGGGAACACCCGCAGCAGCGTGGCCCGGCTGCACGCGCCGACCACGGTGATGTCGAAGAGCCCGTCGGAGAGGTCGGCGCCGGGGCATATCCGCATGCCGCCGCCGTAGGACGGGCCGTTGCCGACGGCCACCAGAGTGGCCTCCACTTCGCGCACCTCGCCGCCGTCCAGCGTGATCCGGTACGGCAGGGGCCGGAAGGCGGCCAGCTCGGCGACCACGGCCACGTCGTACTTGTAGCGGCCGAGCGGCATCCGCAGCCGGTTGCCGCGGTCGTTGACGCGGGAGTCGAAGCCGGACGCGAGCACCGCACCGAACCAGCGGTCGCCGACCCGCCCGAGGTCGATGTCGCGCACCCGGCCGCACTTCAGGGCGTCGGCGGTCATCCGGCCGGCCGCGGCCGGGTCCCGCAGCGGCAGTCCGAGGGACCGCGCGAAGTCGTTGCCGGTCCCGGCGGCGATCAGACCGAAGGGGGTGCCGGTGCCGACCACGGCCTGCAGGGCCAGATGCGCCATGCCGTCGCCGCCGACGGCGACCAGCGCACCGGTGCCCTGGTCGACGGCCTTGCGCGCCTGGTCCAGTGCGTCCTCGGGGCCGTCGCCGAGGACGGTGCGCACGGAGAATCCGGCGGCCCGGAACGCGGCGGCGGCCGGCTGCGCCGCGCGGGCGCCCCGGCCGCGTCCCGCGGTGGGGTTGACGAAGAGGGTGATCTCGCTGGTCACGGAAGGACCATACGAGGTCCGGCCGGTTCGTCAGGTCACGTCGTCATAACCGTTGACCCGGTCCTTGCTGCTCTGCTCGGGCAGCGCGGCCACGGGCTCGGCCGGTTCGACCGGCTCGGGCGTGAGGTCCAGCTCGGAGGCCTCGTCGTCGCCGGGCCCCATGGCCTCGATGCGGCGCCTGCGCCGGTCGTTGAGCAGGGCGACGGCGACCGCGCCGAAGTACAGCACCCAGATCGGTCCGGCCAGCGCCAGCATGGTCAGCGGGTCGGTGCTCGGCGTGGCGATCGCCGCGAACAGCGTGATGCTCAGGATCATGCCGCGCCACCAGCCGAGCATGCGCTTGCCGCTGAGGCTCCCGGTGAAGTTCAGCATGATCAGCAGCAGCGGCAGCTCGAAGGAGAGGCCGAAGACCACGACCATGCGCGTGACCAGGTCGAGCAGGTCGTCCAGCGGCAGCAGGTTGTCCACGCCGAACGGCGTGAACTCGATGAGCACCTTGGCGGTGGTGGGCAGCACCCGGTAGGCGAAGTAGGCGCCGCCGACGAAGAGCGGGACGCCGGTGGCGACGAAGGCGTAGGCGTACTTCTTCTCGTGCCGGTGCAGCCCCGGCGCGACGAAGGCCCACAGCTGGTAGAGCCAGATCGGCGAGGCCAGCACCACGCCGGCCATCAGGGAGACCTTCAGCGCCAGCGTGAAGGGGGTGAGCAGACCGTTGATGGTGATCCGGGCGCACTGGGTTTCCTCGTCGAGCTTGGCCAGCTCCTCGAAGGACTGCTGGCACCCGACCGCCCTCAGGATCGGCTCGGTGAAGAAGTTGATGATCTCGTTGTAGAAGAAGGCCGCGACGACCGTCACCAGGACGATGGCCACCAGCGCCTTCGCGAGCCGGTTGCGGAGCTCACGGAGGTGTTCCGCGAGGGGCATCCGCCCTTCGGGATCCTTCTCCTGCTTGCGGGCAGACTTGAGCAACCCACGTTCCCATCTCGTGCGGCGGGCCGGTACTCACCGGCCCTGCGTCAGCGCTTGGTCGTGTCCGTCGGCTCCGTCACCGGGCGGGAACTGGTGACGTCGCCGGGGGCGGCCTGGATGGTGCGCTGCGCCGGGGGCTGCTCGCCCGGGTTCGGCGGGTCGGCCGGGGCGGAGGACTTGTCCTCCTTCATCGCCTTGGCCTCGCTCTTGAGGATGCGCGCGGACTTGCCGAGCGACCGCGCCATGTCCGGAAGCTTCTTCGCGCCAAACAGCAGGATGATGACGACGAGGATGAGAATGATCTCGGGGGCTCCGAGCTTTCCGAACATAAGTCTTTACCTTCTCACCGAGGCTGCTGGGGGTGGCGGTGCTGTCCGACCGGCCGGACAGCTGTCCGATCGATCGTGTCGTGCAGCGATCGTAACTCTCGGGGGTGAACGCGAGGCAATCCCCGTGCATCCCCCGCACGTACTCCCGTCCGCGGACCGGGCCTCGTTCTCCGGGCCGCATCAGCAGCGTACCTGTCGGCGGCGGCGAGGTGACAGGGCGAAGCGGTGCAAGCCGTGTCAGAGACGTACCGGCCGCACACCGAGAGCTGACGGAGGGTGCACTCAGAGTGCCTCGGCCGAGCGTGCCGCACCGGCCGCCGCCCGCTCCAGGTCCTCCGCGGCGCGGCTGATGCGGCGCGCGGACTCGGAGACCTGTCTGCCGAGCCGCTCGGCCTCCAGGAACACCCGGACGGCGAACACCCCCAGGACCACGAGTCCCAGAAAGCCCAGAGCAACCGCGAACATCGGCCAGAACATGAGGCGAGCCTAGACCGTGCCGGGCACGGGGCGTGCGCGGGGCCTCGCCGCGGGTCTCACCACGGGAGTCGCCCGCCGCCCGCCCTCCGGGAGACAGTTCTACGCGGTCGAGTGCAGCCGCAGGGTGCGCACACCGCCGCCGGTGAGCAGCTGCACGATCCGCTCCCCCGCCGGCTTGCGCACGGCCGCCCCGCAGTCGGGGCAGGTGAAGGAGTAGAAGGTGGTGCGGCTGCTGGCGCCTATCGCCAGCCGCAGCGCGCTCGCGGAGAGCTCGAACCGCCCCCGGCAGTCCGGGCAGCCCGCCCGGAACCTCACCGGGGCCGCGTTCCGCATCCCGGCGAAAGCGGACGCCACCGTCATCCCCCGCGCTCCGGACGTCGCCGACTCGCTCAAAGCACTCGCTCCTGCCTGTCGTCCTGCCTGCCGCCCGCGGCCGCCCGGCCCGTCGGTGCCGCGGCCCGCTCCACCGGTCGCCGCCTCACCCGGCCGCCTCGACCCCGTCGTAGGCCGCCAGCGCCTCGCGGGCCGCCTGCCGGGCGCTCTCGGCCAGCTCCCGGGGCTCCACGATCCGCCCGTCCCGGCCGAGCCGCAGCGCCAGCCGGCGCAGGGACGCCGGATCGGGGGTGCGCAGGGTGATCCGCAGACCGCCGTCGGGCAGCTCCTCGGCGCTGTCGTGCGGGTAGTACTCGGCGACCCAGCGCCCGCCGGGGCCGACCTCCACCACCACCTCCGGGTCCTCCGCGGCCGGCTGCACCAGCCCCGCCGAGAGGTCCCGCAGCTCGATCTCGGGCGGCTGTGACGGCTCGTCCAGAATCTTGATCTCGGCGACCCGGTCGAGCCGGAAGGTGCGGCGCGCCTCGGAGCGGCGGCACCACGCCTCCACATACGTGTGGCCGACGCTGACCAGGCGGATGGGGTCGATCTCCCGCTCGGTGACCTCGTCGCGGGCGGGCGAGTAGTAGCGGATCCACAGTCTGCGCCGCTCGGAGATGGCCCGGTCCACGTCGGCGAAGACGCCGCCCTCGGACTCGAAGGTCACCGACAGCCGGGAGCTGGCGCCTGCCGCCTCGCCGGCCGCCGCCTCCACCTTGGCGGTGGCCCGCAGCAGCGCCTGGCGGTCGCTCTCCCTGAGGCCGGGCAGTGTGGCGACGGCGCGGGCGGCGACCAGCAGGGCGGTGGCCTCGTCGGCGGCGAGCCGCAGCGGCTCGGCCGTCTCCGCGCCGAGGGCGGCGGGGTTGTGCCACCAGATGCGCTCGCCGTCGGTGTCGATGTCCAGCAGATCGCCGCCGCGGAAGCTGGTGCCGCACATGGGCAGCACGTCGAGGTCGGAGACCAGCTCGTCCTCGGTGATGCCGAAGGCGCGCGCCACGTCCTCGATCCGGGCGCCGGGCCGCTCCCTGAGGTAGGTCACCAGGGACAGCATCCGCCGGGTCTGGTCGATGGCGTTCACGGTCCTGGCCGGTTTGCCTGCCACGTCTCTTTCCGCTCCCCCTCAGCCCTTGGCGACGGCGCGCAGCCGGTCCACCACGTCGGCCCGCAGCTCGGCCGGCTCCAGGACCACCACATCGGGGCCGAACTCCACCAGCCAGGCGTCCAGGCCGTGCCCGTACGGAATCTCCAACTCGTCCCAGCCGTCGCCGCGTTCCCGCACCGCGGTGGCCTTCGCCCGAAGGGGGTAGCCGGCGCCGGAGCGCAGCAGGATCCGCGCGGAGCGGTCGGCGATCTCCCCCGCCCAGCTCGCCACCGTCTCGCGCACGGTGACGACGTCGGGCACCGGGGCGGTGAAGCGGCCGGTGCGGGAGCGGACCTTGCCGGTGATCCTGGAGAGCCGGAAGACCCGCTCGGCCCCCCGGTCGCGGTCCCAGCCGGCCAGGTACCAGTGGCCGCGCCAGCACTCCAGCGCCCAGGGCTCCACATGCCGCTGCTCCGGCTGGGCGGCGGTGGCCTTGCGGTAGTCGAAGACGACCGGGCGGCGGTCGCGGCAGGCCAGCATCAGCGGTTCGAACGCGGCCTCGTGCACCGGGATGCGCGGCTCCAGGGCGCTGTGCGCGCCGTACGGGTCGACGTCCTCGGGGAGTCCGGCGGCGCGCAGCTTCTGCAGGGCGCCGCTGGCCGCTCCGGCCAGCCGGGCCTGCTGCCACACCTTGGCGGCGAGTCCGAGGGCGGCGGCCTCCTCGGCGTCCAGGGTGATGGGCGGCAGCCGGTTGCTGTCGCGGCGGGCCAGGTAGCCGGCCTCGCCGTCGAGGTTCTCCACAATCTCGATGACCAGCCCGAGTTCGCGCAGATCGTCCTTGTCGCGCTCGAACATGCGGTTGAAGGACTCGTCGCTGCCCGCCTCGAGATAGGCCTCGATGGACTCACGCAGCTCGCGCTTGGTGAGCGGTCGCCGCGTCCCGAGCAGACACAGCGCCAGGTTCATCAGCCGCTCGGCCTTGGCAATGGCCATCGACGCCCTTCTCCCTATGGTGCTTACGACCGATGACCGTACCGCTCCGCGGTGTCGCGGCAAAAGCGGAGGGCCCATGCCCGATCAGGCATGGGCCCCGGATGATCGGCTTCGATCAGACTCCGAGCAGATCCACCACGAAGATCAGCGTCTCACCAGGCTTGATCGCCGGGGTGGGGCTCTGGTTGCCGTAGGCGAGGTGCGCCGGGATGGTCAGCTGGCGGCGGCCTCCGACCTTCATGCCCTGCACGCCCTGGTCCCAGCCCTTGATGACCCGGCCCGCGCCCAGCGGGAAACGGAAGGGCGTGCCGCGGTTCCAGCTGGCGTCGAACTCCTCGCCGGTGCTGAAGGCGACGCCCACGTAGTGCACGGTGACCGTGTGGCCCGCCTGCGCGACCTCTCCGTCGCCCTCCCAGATGTCCTTGATCTCGAGGTCCGCCGGGGGCTCGCCGCCCGGGAAGTCGATCTCGGGCTTGTCGATGCTCACGTCAATAGCTCCTGCTTGTCTGCGGAAAGGCGAACACACCCAGTCTTGCATCCCGCCGGGGTCAGAGCTTGGCGAGGATGTCCACGGTGAAGACCAGCGTGGAGTCCTTCTTGATCCCGCTGCCCTGCGGCGGGTTGTCGCCGTAGCCCAGCTTCGGCGGGATGACGATCAGGACCCGGCTGCCGACCTTCTTGCCGGTCAGGCCCTGCGACCAGCCCTTGACGACCTGCTGCAGCGAGAACGAGGTGAGCTGTCCGCGCTTGTACGTGGAGTCGAACTCCTTGCCGCCGTCCCACAGCACGCCCTTGTACTGCACCAGCACGCTGTCCTGGGCGCCGACCTTCTCCCCGTCGCCCTCGATGACGTAGTTCGCCACGAGCTCCTCGGGCGCGGCGGCGTCGGGCACCTTGATGGAGGGGGCCTTGCCGTCGGTGTTGGTACCGACCTTGGGCAGGCCGATGTCGTCCTGGGCCACCTCCGAGCCCTCGGCGCTGCTCCTGGCGTTGAAGGTGCCCTGCACGTCCACCACGAACACCAGCGTGTCGGTGCCCTTGATGCCGGCCTGCGGGTTGCCCTGCTTGCCGTAGCCCCAGGTGGGCGGGACGGCCATCTCGACCCGGCTGCCGGCCTTCTTGCCGATCAGGCCGTAGCGCCAGCCGTCGATGATCTGGCCCTGGGTGAGCGGGAGGGCGAGGCGGGCTCCGCGGTCGTAGGAGTTGTCGAAGACCTTGCCGGTGGCCCAGATCTGGCCGAGGTAGTTGGCCACCACGTAGTCGTTCTCGGCGACCGTGCGGCCGTTGCCGGCGATGACGGTCTTCACCGCGAGGTCCTTGGACGGCTCTCCGCTGCCCTTGGCCACGGTCGGCTTCTCGTCGAACCCCGTGCCGGCGGTGATGGCGGGCAGCGGGCCGTCCACGATCTTCGGCGGGGGCGCGGCCGAGGTCTCGGGCGCCGACGGCTCGGCGCTATCGCTGGCCTTGCCCGAATCACCCTTGTCGTCGCCGCAGGCGGCGAGGGTGACCAGTCCGGCGGGAACGGCAATGAGGAGTGAGCGTCGGCGCACGGTGGGGGCCTCGTAATCGTCGATCTTGTCAGTGGCGTGCGCGCAACTCTACGCAGTGAGAAGGGCGCCGCACGGTGTAACGAACGGCGCCCCTGTCACGTTCCGGAGATTTTCGTCTCCCTTGACGCTCCTGTCCCACGTGGGTCCGACGTGTGTCCCACGAGCGGGTGACGCACGTCCCTGCGTCTCACACGCCGGTGCCTCACATGCCGGCGATCAGCTTCTCCACCCGGTCGTCCACCGCGCGGAACGGGTCCTTGCACAGCACGGTCCGCTGTGCCTGGTCGTTGAGCTTGAGATGCACCCAGTCGACCGTGAAGTCGCGGCGCTGCTCCTGGGCGCGGCGGATGAAGTCGCCGCGCAGCCGGGCCCGGGTGGTCTGCGGGGGCACCGATTTGGCCTCGAAGATCTTCAGATCGTTGCAGATCCTGGCGGCCTGGCCCTTCTTCTCCAGCAGGTAGTACAGGCCACGACGGCGGTGGATGTCGTGGTAGGCGAGGTCTATCTGGGCGACCCGCGGATGCGACATGGTCATGTTGTGCTTGGCGCGGTAGCGCTCGAGCAGCTTGTACTTCATGACCCAGTCGATCTCGGTGTCGATCCGGTCCAGGTCCTCGGTCTCGATCGCCTCCAGGGTGCGTCCCCACAGCTCCAGCACCCGCTCGACGGTGCCGGTGCGGATGCCGCGGCGCTCGCAGAAGTCCAGCGCCTTCTCGTAGTACTCGCGCTGCACCTCGAGCGCGCTGGCCTCGCGTCCGCTGGCCAGGCGCACCTTGCGCCGGCCGGTGATGTCGTGGCTGACCTCGCGGATCGCCCGGATCGGGTTCTCCAGGGTGAGGTCCCGCATCACCGTACCCGCCTCGATCATGCGCAGCACCAGGTCGGTGGCGCCGACCTTGAGCAGCATGGTCGTCTCGGACATGTTCGAGTCGCCGACGATGACGTGCAGCCGGCGGTAGCGCTCGGCGTCCGCGTGCGGCTCGTCGCGGGTGTTGATGATCGGCCTGGACCGGGTCGTCGCCGAGGAGACGCCCTCCCAGATGTGCTCCGCCCGCTGGCTGACGCAGTACACCGCGCCGCGCGGCGTCTGCAGCACCTTGCCGGCGCCGCACAGCAGCTGCCGGGTGACCAGGAACGGGATGAGGATGTCCGCGAGCCGGGAGAACTCCCCGTGCCGGGCCACCAGGTAGTTCTCGTGGCAGCCGTAGGAGTTGCCCGCCGAGTCGGTGTTGTTCTTGAAGAGGTAGACGTCGCCCGCGATTCCCTCCTCGTGCAGGCGTCGTTCGGCGTCCACCAGGAGTCCTTCGAGAATGCGCTCGCCGGCCTTGTCGTGGGTGACCAGTTCGGTCACGTTGTCACACTCGGGTGTGGCGTATTCCGGGTGTGACCCCACGTCGAGATAGAGGCGGGCGCCGTTGCGCAGAAAGACATTGCTGCTTCGGCCCCATGACACGACACGGCGGAAGAGGTACCGCGCCACCTCGTCAGGCGACAGGCGGCGCTGTCCCCTGAACGTGCACGTGACGCCGTACTCGTTCTCCAGCCCGAAAATGCGGCGGTCCATGATGGAACATTACGCCCGATCCCCCGAACTGAAACGGGGTTCGGCGGCTCGGTTCGGATCATTTTCCGAACCGGCGGCCACCACCGCTCCCCTGGCGGGACCTGCCAATACCCTCCTGGTGACGGCCAAAACCAGCGAGGACACGCCACCCGCGGCGGCCGGCAGGGCGAAGCCCCACTGGGCGCCGCCCGCCTCCACGACGGGCCCGGCGAGGCCGGTGCCGGCCGAGGCGCCGACCGTGAAGGTGGTCACCAGCCAGGAGAACGCCTCCGTCACCGTGCCGCGCGGCGCGTGCCGGTCGACCAGCACGAAGGCACAGGCGATGGCGGGCGCGAGGAACAGACCGGCGACCACGGCGAGCAGCGTCATGGCCACCGCGCCGGGCATCAGAGTCAGCGGCAGGTAACAGACCGTCAGCATCGCGACCAGGATCTGCAGTCGCCGTCCGGGCGGACCACTCCACTGCCGGGCCCCGTACGCCATGCCGCCGATCAGCGCGCCCAGGCCGATTCCGGCCATCAGCCAGCCGTACACCCGGTCCCCGCCGTGCTCGTCCGCGTACGGCACCGAGGCGACCGTGATGGACCCCAGGGCCATCCCCACGCAGAGGAAGGCCCCGAGCAGCGCCAGCAGCCCCGGAGAGCGCAGGGCGCCCAGCCAGTGGGCCTCACGGGGTGCCGAGCGCCAGGTGCGGGAGGGCGGCGAGACGACCACGGAGAGCGCGCCGAGCACGCCGACGGCGTTGATCAGCAGCAGGGCGGCCTGGGCGGACCACAGGGAGACGCACAGGGTGACCAGGAGCGGTCCCACGGTGAACATCACCTCCTGGGCCACGGCGTCCATCGCGTAGGCGCGGTGCACCTGCTCCTCGCGGGGCAGCACCGAGGACCACAGGGCGCGCAGGCCGCCCTCCAGGGGCGGCGTGAACAGCCCGGCGGCGGCCACGGCGGCGTAGGCGAGGGCCTGCGGCTGGATGCCCGCCCAGGCGAAGACCGCCATCGCCAGGGCCGAGAGCACGGCCGCGGGCAGCTGCACGCGTGGCTGGCCGCGCAGGTCGACCAGGCGGCCGAGGACCGGCTGGCCGACGGCGTTGAACAGGCCGTAGACCGCGGCCAGCGCGCCGGCGAGGCTGTACGAGCCGCCCTCCGCGCGCACGAAGAGCACGACGGCGATGGCGGCGGTCGCGTTCGGCAGGCGGCCGACGAGCGTGCCCACCAGCAGCCGGGTGGCGTGCCGTGCCCGGAGGACGTCCAGGTATCCCGTGGCCATGCCGGCCCTCCGCTCACCAGGTTTTACGTATAACTTCCGTCTCCATACGTACCATGGCGCCTGTTCGCCAGTCCATACGAGAGCAGCCCTTCAAGAGCACCCTCTTCGAGAGCAGCCCTTGCGAGGTACGAGAGAGAGCGGCCCGACGGTGCCACGAGCCAGTACGCGCCCCACCAGCCGGGATGTCGCCCGGGCCGCGGGTGTCTCGCAGGCCGCGGTGAGCCTGGTGCTCGGCGGCAAGTGGAAGGGCAGGGTCTCGGCGGCCACCGCGGAGCGGGTGCGGGCGGCCGCGGCGGAGCTGGGGTACCGGCCCAATCTCGCGGCGCGGAACCTGCGGCTGGGGCGGACGCGGACGGTGCTGCTGGTGGTGCCCGCGCTCACCACGGAGTTCTTCGCCGGTGTATACACCGGGGCGGCGCGGGTCGCCGCGCGGCACGGGTTCGGGGTGGTGCTGTATCCCTCACCGGAGGGCATCGGGCCGGCGCGGGACCCCTTCGCGTCGGCGCAGGCCGCTCTGGACGGGGTGATCGCCTCCTCGATGGCGGCGGATGCGGTGAGCGCCCTCCGCGGGGATCACGGGCGCGGGGGCGGCGGGGGCGGGGACCAGCTGCCGCTGGTGATGCTGGACAGCGACCCGGAAGGGCCGGGGACGGCGACGGTCAATCTCGACATCGCGGACGGGGTGCGGCAGGTCGCGGAGCATCTGCTGGGGCTCGGCCACCGGGACTTCCTGCATCTGGCGGCCGATGTGCCCTCGTGGACGTTCGAGGTGCGGGCGCGGGAACTGGCGGCGCGGCTGGCGGAAGTGCCGGGGACGCGGCTGCGGACGGTGCGGTCGCCGATCTCCATCAAGGGGGCGGAGGCGGCGGTACGGGGTGCCCTGGAGGGCGCGGAGCGGCCCACGGCGGTGGTGTGCGACGACGATCAGCTGGCGGCGGGGACGTACAAGGCCGCGCGGCGGGTGGGGTTGCGGATCCCGGAGGATCTGTCGGTCACGGGCATCGATGATCTGGCGGTGGCCACGGCCATCGATCCCGAGCTGACGACGGTGCGGCTGGATGCGGAACTGTTCGGGGAGCGGGGGATGCGGGCGCTGCTGGCGGTCCTGGAGGGCGAGGAGCCCGAGCAGGGGGACATTCCGGTGAGGCTCATCGTGAGGGGGTCCACGGCGCCGGTACGGGCCTGAAGAGGCGCATGCCGGTCAGCGCCTCGCCCCGCCGGCGCCGGCCGATGAAGCCGGCGAGCCCGCTCACTCCGTGGGCGGGGTGGGCGGGCTCGCGGGGTCAGGGGTCACTCGGAGGAGTCGCCCTTGCCGGGAGAGGCGGAGTCCGAGGAGGAGGGGGCGCCCTCTTCCAGGAGGCGGACGAGCTGGCGGCCGGTGATGCGGCGGAACTTGCGCTTCTGGGGGCGGGTGCGGTCGAGGACCGCCACTTCCAGGCGCTCGGCGGGGATCTCCCGCTCGCTGCCGTTGGTGTCGCGGGACAGGGCCTGGACGGCGAGGTGCAGGGCCTCCGCCAGGGTCATGCCGTCGCGGTGGCGCTGGTCCAGGTAGCTGCTGATCTGCTCCGCGTTGCCGCCCACCGCCACCGAGCCGTGCTCGTCGACGATGGAGCCGTCGTGCGGCAGGCGGTAGATCTGGTCCTGCTCGGGGGTCTCCCCCACCTCGGCCACGACCAGCTCGACCTCGTAGGGCTTCTCCCCCGCGCTGGAGAAGATGGTGCCCAGGGTCTGGGCGTAGACGTTCGCCAGGCCGCGGGCCGTCACATCGGCCCGGTCGTAGGTGTAGCCCCGCAGGTCGGCGTAGCGGACACCGCCGATGCGGAGGTTCTCGTACTCGTTGTACTTGCCGGCCGCGGCGAAGCCGATCCGGTCGTAGATCTCGCTGAACTTGTGCAGCGCGCGGGACGGATTCTCGCCGACGAAGACGATTCCGTCGGCGTACTGCAGCACCACCAGGCTGCGTCCCCGGGCGATGCCCTTGCGGGCGTACTCCGCCCGGTCGGCCATCGCCTGCTGAGGTGAGACATAGAACGGCGTCGACACCGGTTACCCGTCCCTTTCTGTCGAAGTCACTGGATCACCCACACCACACGGACGTCGCGGCCGGCTACAGCAGCGCCGCCCTCGGCCCGTCCGGCTGCTCCAGCCGCCGCTCCAGCACGGACCGGGCGATCTCGGAGGACTCGTCCTCGGTCAGCCGGCGGAAGCCGTCCTCGGTGATCACGGTGACGATCGGATAGATCCGGCGGGCGACATCGGGACCACCGGTCGCCGAGTCGTCGTCGGCCGCGTCGTACAGGGCCTGCACCACCAGCGTGGTGGCCTCGTTCTCGCTGAGATCGTCCCGGTAGAGCTTCTTCATCGCGCCGCGGGCGAAGATCGAACCCGAGCCGGTCGCCGCGAAGCCGTGCTCCTCGGAGCGGCCGCCGGTGACGTCGTAGGAGAAGATCCGCCCCTTCTCCCGGTCCACGTCGTACCCGGCGAACAGCGGGACCACGGCCAGGCCCTGCATGGCCATGCCCAGATTGGAGCGGATCATGGTCGACAGCCGGTTCGCCTTGCCCTCGAGGGACAGCTGCACGCCCTCGACCTTCTCGAAGTGCTCCAGCTCCAGCTGGAACAGCTTCACCATCTCCACGGCGATGCCCGCGGTGCCGGCGATGCCCACCGCGGAGTACTCGTCGGCCGGGAACACCTTCTCGATGTCCCGCTGCGCGATCACATTGCCCATGGTCGCCCGCCGGTCACCGGCGAGGACCACGCCGCCGGGGAACGTCACGGCGACGATCGTCGTGCCGTGCGGCGCCTCGAGGGCGCCCTGAACCGGCGGCAGCGACCTCCTGCCCGGCAGCAGCTCCGGCTGGTGCTCGGAGAGGAAGTCCATGAAGGAGGAAGACCCTGGCGTCAGGAAGGCAGCTGGCAGACGCCCGGTGTCACGAGAGTTGGCTTCCACGCGATTCCTTCCACGTAGCGGCAGCCCGCCTGATGGCATCGGGCCGGTCCTGAACTGCCCCAGCGCGGCCTGCTGCTGAAGCACAGTACGCCACGGACCCTACCCCTCTCCTGGCAGTGATCCACATGCGCTGCGGGCGCTGACAAACATATGCAACTACCGCCCGCCCAGGGGCGGTCGGTCCCTCACATCCGGCACATCCGGTCCCGGCGGGCACGGCGAGAGGCCGGTGCCGGCAGCGCGCGGACCCGAAGCCCGCCGCGCACTGCCGGCACCGCACCCGAGGCCCGCCACCCACTCCATGCCCCCGTGTCTTGGTTTCGAAGGTGAAGTGAGCCGCCGACCTTTACTGTCCGCCCTTTTGCACGAAGGAGCGCACGAAGTCCTCGGCGTTCTCCTCGAGCACGTCGTCGATCTCGTCCAGCACGGAGTCCACGTCGTCGGAGAGCTTCTCCTGCCGCTCCTTGAGGTCCTCGGAGGCCTGCGTCTCCGCAGCCTGCTCCTCGACCTCCTCCGTGGACCGCGTGGCCTTCTGCTGTCCGCCGCCGGTGTCCTTGGTCGCCATCACCCTCACCCCGCTCGGTTAGCCCGACACAGTTGCTCGGTCAAGATCAGACCCTACAAGCCGGGTCCGACAACGGCCCCGTAGTTGCTCCAACGTACGGGGACCACCTCGATGATTCCCGGACGGGGGTGTTTCCACCCTGTCCGGCCGGACCTTCCGGGGAGCCCGGGTACCCAGGATTCCCCCCGGGCCGCCGTCTCACCCCCCGGACAACACCCTGACCAGGTCCTCGGCCGTGCGGCAACGGTCCAGCAGCTCCTTGACGTGATTACGCGTTCCGCGAAGCGGCTCCAGGGTCGGCACCCGCTGCAGCGAGTCCCGTCCCGGCAGATCGAAGATCACCGAGTCCCAGGAGGCCGCCGCCACGTCGTCCGCGTACTGCTCCAGACAGCGCCCGCGGAAGTACGCCCGGGTGTCCTCCGGAGGCTTCGTACGGGCCCTGTCCACCTCGCTCTCGTCCAGCAGCCGCTTCATCCGCCCGCGGGCCACCAGACGGTTGTACAGGCCCTTGTCGGGCCGTACGTCGGCGTACTGCAGGTCGACCAGATGCAGCCGCGCCGCGTCCCAGTCCAGGTTGTCCCGGCGCCGGTAGCCCTCCATCAGCTCCCGCTTGGCGACCCAGTCCAGCTCGCCGGCCAGGCTCATCGGGTCGTTCTCCAGGCGCGTGAGGGTGTCCTCCCAGCGGGCCAGGACGTCCTTGGTCTGCTCGTCGGCGTCGTCCCCGAAGCGCTCCTCGACGTACTTGCGGGACAGCTCGTAGTACTCCATCTGGAGCTGCACCGCGGTGAGTGTGCGCCCGCTGCGCAGCGTGACCAGGCGCTTGAGCGTCGGGTCGTGCGAGACCTGGTGCAGGGTGCGCACCGGCTGGTCCACGGCCAGGTCGACCGCGATGAAGCCGTCCTCGATCATGGACAGCACCAGCGCCGTGGTGCCGAGCTTGAGGTAGGTCGAGATCTCGGAGAGGTTCGCGTCGCCGATGATCACATGCAGCCTGCGGTACTTCTCGGCGTCCGCGTGCGGCTCGTCGCGGGTGTTGATGATCGGGCGCTTGAGCGTCGTCTCGAGGCCCACCTCGACCTCGAAGTAGTCCGCGCGCTGGCTCAGCTGGAAGCCGTGCTCGTGGCCGTCCTGGCCGATGCCGACGCGTCCCGCGCCCGCGAAGACCTGGCGGGAGACGAAGAAGGGCGTCAGGTGGCGCACGATGTCCGAGAAGGGGGTCTCCCGCTTCATCAGGTAGTTCTCGTGCGTGCCGTAGGAGGCGCCCTTGTTGTCGGTGTTGTTCTTGTAGAGGTGGATCGGCTGGGCACCGGGCAGCTGGGCGGCGCGTTCCGCGGCCTCGGCCATGATCCGCTCGCCGGCCTTGTCCCAGAGCACGGCGTCGCGCGGGTTGGTGACCTCGGGGGCGCTGTACTCCGGATGGGCGTGGTCGACGTAGAGCCGGGCACCGTTGGTGAGGATCACGTTGGCGAGGCCGATGTCCTCGTCGGTGAGCTGGCTGGCGTCGGCGGCCTCCCGGGCCAGGTCGAAGCCTCGCGCGTCGCGCAGGGGGTTCTCCTCCTCGAAGTCCCAGCGGGCCCGGCGGGCCCGGTGCATCGCGGCCGCGTAGGCGTTGACGATCTGGGACGAGGTGAGCATGGCATTGGCGTTCGGGTGGCCGGGGACGGAGATTCCGTACTCCGTCTCGATGCCCATTACTCGCCGTACGGTCATGCGGCCCTCCTTGCCCGGCGGCGTCCCCGGTCGGGGGCGCCGCAGTACCGCTGGCGCTCGGGTGCGTGTGCGGTGCCCGTCCCCGCACTGCGCGACGCGGCGGTACGGAAGAGCCTAGAACGCCTCTGCGCCGGCGGGGAGATCATTTGCGTCATTGCTGTGCTCCAGCCGTGGGCCCGAAAAGCAGTCGGCTGCGGGTACCCGCCGAGGGCACCCGCAGCCGCCCTGCGTTTTACAGGTACTGACCGGTGTTCGCCACCGTGTCGATGGAGCGTCCGGTGTCCGCGCCCTGCTTTCCGGTGATGAGGGTGCGGATGTAGACGATCCGCTCGCCCTTCTTTCCGGAGATCCGGGCCCAGTCGTCCGGGTTCGTGGTGTTCGGCAGGTCCTCGTTCTCCTTGAATTCGTCCACGCAGGCCTGGAGCAGATGGGAGACGCGGAGACCCTTCTGGTTCTTCTCGAGATAGTCCTTGATCGCCATCTTCTTGGCGCGGCCCACGATGTTCTCGATCATGGCGCCGGAATTGAAGTCCTTGAAGTAGAGGACTTCCTTGTCGCCATTGGCGTAGGTGACCTCGAGGAAGCGGTTCTCCTCGGATTCCGCGTACATCTGTTCCACGGCGGTCTGGATCATGCTCTGGACCGTCATGGCCTTGTCGCCGCCGTGCTCGGCGAGGTCGTCGGCGTGCAGCGGGAGCCGCTCGGTGAGGTACTTGCCGAAGATGTCCTTGGCGGCTTCCGCGTCCGGACGTTCGATCTTGATCTTCACGTCGAGCCGGCCGGGCCGCAGGATCGCGGGGTCGATCATGTCCTCACGGTTGGAGGCACCGATCACGACCACGTTCTGCAGCCCCTCCACGCCGTCGATCTCGGCGAGCAGCTGCGGGACGATGGTGTTCTCCACGTCCGAGCTGACGCCGGAGCCGCGGGTGCGGAAGAGGGACTCCATCTCGTCGAAGAAGACGATGACGGGTGTGCCCTCGCTGGCCTTCTCACGGGCCCGCTGGAAGACCAGGCGGATCTGCCGCTCGGTCTCGCCGACGTACTTGTTGAGCAGCTCCGGGCCCTTGATGTTGAGGAAGAAGCTCTTGCCGGCGGCCTGGCCCGTCACCTCGGCGACCTTCTTGGCCAGCGAGTTGGCGACGGCCTTGGCGATCAGCGTCTTGCCGCATCCGGGCGGGCCGTAGAGCAGCACGCCCTTGGGCGGGCGCAGTTCGTGCTCCTTGAACAGGTCGGGGTAGAGGTACGGCAGCTCGACGGCGTCACGGATGGCCTCGATCTGGTTGCTGAGACCACCGATCTGCTCGTAGCCGATGTCCGGGACCTCCTCGAGAACGAGCTCCTCGACCTCGCTCTTCGGGACGACCTCGTAGACGTAGCCGGAGCGGGGCTCCAGCAGCAGGGCGTCACCCGCGCGGATGGTGGCGTCCAGCAGCGGCTCGGCGAGCCGCACCACCCTCTCCTCGTCGGTGTGCCCGAGCACCAGGGCGCGCTCGCCGTCCTCGAGGATCTCCTTGAGGGTGACGATCTCGCCCACGCGCTCGAACTCCATGGCCTCGACCACGTTGAGCGCTTCGTTGAGCAGCACTTCCTGGCCGCGCTGCAGCTCGTCGAGCTCGACGTTGGGGCTGACGTTCACGCGGAGCTTGCGGCCACCGGTGAAGATGTCGGCGGTGCCGTCCTCGTTGGCCTGCAGGAAGACCCCGAAACCGGCCGGGGGCTGCGCGAGCCGGTCGACCTCCTCCTTGAGGGCCACGATCTGGTCCCGGGCCTCACGGAGCGTGTTGGCAAGTCGTTCGTTCTGGGCGGAAACGCCGGCCAGGTTGGTCTGCAGCTCGACGATCCGCTCTTCGAGAATTCTCGTGTGTCGCGGAGAGTCGGCGAGCTTGCGTCGCAGGACGGCGATCTCCTGCTCAAGGTAGGCGATCTGCCCGGCCGGGTCGTCGGACCCGCGTCCCGGGCGGATGCCGCGGTTAGTGTCGTCGTCGTGGGCTGCCACGGTCCTCACCTCCTCCAAGGGGAGCTGGACGCTTCCAGACCCTACCTGGGCGGGTGTCGATTGAAACCCCTAGATCACAAAGACGGTCGGGGTGTGTCTGATCTTCACCCTTGCGCTCTCCCTCACGCCAGGGGAATACCCACGGAAGTCGATCGGAACCCAGGCAGAGGTAGGGTCGAGGTGTTCAACACCCGTCGGAGCTGGCCGGATTCCCGTGCCGCTCCGCCACCCGAGACGGCAGGAGAGATGAGCGTGCAGCAGCAGGCCGGTGGCGGCACCGAGGCCCTGGAGGTCTGGATCGACCAGGACCTGTGCACCGGCGACGGCATCTGCGCCCAGTACGCGCCGGAGGTGTTCGAGCTGGACACCGACGGTCTGGCGTACGTGAAGGGCGCGGACGACGAGCTGCTGCAGGAGAAGGGGGCCACAACGCCCGTACCGCTGCCGCTCGTCACGGACGTGATCGACTCGGCGAAGGAGTGCCCGGGCGAGTGCATCCACGTACGCCGCGTTTCGGACAGTGTCGAGGTGTACGGTCCCGACGCGGGGTGACGGCCGGGGCACCGTCGGTCATCGCCGCCCGGCATCCCGCACCGGCGTGCCGCCGGTGTCTCATACCCGCCGGGCGTCGGCCGGGCCGGAGCGCACGAACGCGCCGTCGTCCCACTGCCACTTCACCGTCTTGCGCACATCGGGGCAGCAACGGGGCACGTCGGACGAGGAGTAGCCGAGCACGGTGGCACCGATGACGCCGTTGCGCACGGTGAAGTCGTCGACGTTGGTCTGGTCCCCGGGATCGACGAGGGTGGCCACCACGCGCGGTTCGCCGCTGCCGGGGGCCTGGGTGAGGACGTAGAGGCCGTCGGGCGGGGTGCCCATGGGCGAGTCGCAGTGGACCGCGGCGACCGTCTCCGGGCGTCCGTCACCGTCCAGGTCCCCGGACGCCTTCTGCTTCACGACGGCCTTCACCGGGCCGCAGTCGAGCGGGAACTCCACGGCCCCGGGATCGGGCGGGGCGACGTGCGCCGGGGCGCTCTTCGGCTCGGCGCCGGGGGTCTGGGCGGCGGTGGCGGCGTCCGGCTGGAGGACCGAGGAGAGCGCCACGACTCCGGCGACGGCCGTTGCGGTGGCGACCCAGTGGATGGGGCGGGTGTGCGTGTGGGCGAGCTCCGGAACGGCGGATGGCTGCACGAGGAGTGTCTCCTGTGAGGGCTGTGCCGGTGGGGGTGGCCAGCATGGTGCCACACGTCACAGCCGGTGGGAACGGCGGGGTGCGCAGTTGTGCTGCGCACGTCCGCGGCGAGCGCCGGATCGCTTCCGCAACGCGGCGGCGCCGTGCCGCAGTTCCCCGCCCGGGGGCGGAACTGCGGCACGGCGCCGGTGGGTTGACGGTGCGCCGGACGGCGTCAGCGAGCGGTGCCTCCGCCGGCGTTGGGGCCCGTGTAGTCCTCGCCGTAGGCGCCCTTGGCGGGGCGGCGGCGGCGCATGGGCGGCTCGACGCCGTCGGCGAGGCGGCGGGCCGTGAGCAGGAAGCCGGTGTGGCCGATCATCCGGTGGTCCGGGCGCACGGCCAGGCCCTCGATGTGCCAGTTGCGGATCATCGTCTCCCAGGCGGTCGGCTCGTTGAAGCAGCCGATCTCGCGGATGGACTCCACGGTCCGGGCGAGCTGGGTGGTGGTGGCGACGTAGCAGCACAGGATGCCGCCCGGGACGAGCGCCTTGGAGACGGCCTCCAGGCACTCCCAGGGGGCGAGCATGTCGAGGATGACCCGGTCGACGTCGGTGTCGGACAGGTTGTCCTGCAGGTCGCCGACGGTCAGCTGCCAGGCCGGGTGCGGGCCGCCGAAGTAGCGCTCGACGTTCTGCCGGGCGATCTCGGCGAAGTCCTCGCGGCGTTCGTAACTGTGCAGCATGCCCTGGTCGCCGATGGCGCGCAGCAGGAAGCTGCTGAGCGAGCCGGAGCCGACGCCGGCCTCGACGACGCGCGCGCCGGGGAAGATGTCGGCGAAGGCGAGGATCTGCCCCGCGTCCTTCGGGTAGACGACGGCTGCCCCGCGGGGCATGGACAGGACGTAGTCGGGGAGCAGGGGGCGCAGCGCGAGGTAGGCGACGTTCCCGGTGGTGCGGACAACGCTTCCCTCGGGAGCGCCGATCAGTTCGTCGTGCGGGAAGGAACCCTTGTGGGTGTGGAAGTTCTTCCCGGCCTCGAGCGTGAACGTGTAGTGGCGGCCCTTGGGGTCGGTCAGCTGTACCTGGTCCCCGACCTTGAAGGGCCCGCGGCGGCGGGCGGCACCGGTCGGTTCGGACATGTGACCAAGCCTAACCGCTCGCCGCGGCCGCTCCGACCACGGTTCGGCCGGGCCGGGCCGGGCGCGGTTCAGCTGGGCCGGGCCATGGCCTTGACGAAGGCCCGCTCCACGTCGGCGGCGCTGAGCACGCCGTAGATCTCTCCGGTCTCCTCGACGACCAGGTACTCGGTGGCGGGGGTCGCCCGCAGGGCGTCGAGGAGGTCCTCGCCGGCCAGCTCGGCGGAGACCCGCATGCCGTCGGTGAGGTCCTGGGCGAGGGTGCCGACGGGGACCCAGGGGCGGCGGTGCTCGGGCACGCCGACGATGGCGGCCTCGCGGACGATGGCGACGGGGCTGCCCTCTGCGTCGACGACGACCAGGGCGCGGGCCCCGGCGGCGTTGGCGCGGCGCAGGGCCTCGGACAGCGGAGTGTCGGTCTCCACCGGGACGGCCCTGCGGGTGAGGGTGCGGGCGCGCAGCTCGGGCAGGTGCTCGCGCAGCCGGGCCATGCGCAGGCTGTTGCCGGCGCCGGTCCAGATGATCGCGGCGAGGATCGCGGCGAGCAGGGCGTCCAGCACGGTGTCCATGCCGACACCGTCCTCGGCGTCGGAGCCCAGGGCGCCGGACTGGGTGACCAGCGGCAGCCCGATCAGCACGGAGACGGCGAGGGCGCGGCCGACCCAGGCGGCGGCGACGGTGCCGGTCATGGGCTTGCCGCTGATCTTCCACACCACGGCGCGGAGCATGCGCCCGCCGTCCAGCGGGAGGCCCGGCAGGAGGTTGAAGGCGGCCACGATCAGGTTGGAGATCATCAGGCCGGCCAGCAGGACGCCGGGGACGGTGCCGGGGTCGACGGCGAGCAGGGCCAGGTAGAAGAGGCCGGACAGCACCAGCGACAGCAGCGGGCCGACGAAGGCCAGCACGAACTCCCGGCCCGGGGTCTCGGCCTCCTTCTCGATCTCGGAGACACCGCCGAAGAACTGCAGCTGGATCCGGCGGACCGGGAGCTTGAAGCGGAGGGCGGCGAGCGTGTGTGCCAGCTCGTGGACCAGCACGGAGGCGTAGAACGCGACCGCGAAGAACAGCGAGACCAGGTAGCTGGCGGCCCCGAGCTCGGGGAGCACGCGGTCGACCTGCCCGCCGAACACCCAGGTGATCAGCACGGCGACGAGGAACCAGCTCGGCGCCACATACACCGGCACACCGAACGGCCGCCCCATCAGCAGCCCGCCGCGCCGCGACGGCTCGGGCGCGCTCCCCTTCCCGCCCGTGTTGCCGGAGTGCGCGGGGGTGCGCCCGGACCGGCCGGAAGGACCGCCCGTGGGCCCGTCGGCGCCGGCGGGTCCTGCACCGGTAGCGGTGTGCCGGGGCGCGGAGCCCTGGGTGTCGCCCCGCCCGGAGGACGAGGCGCCCTGGTCACGGTGCCCGCCGGTCTGCGGCTCGCGCGGCGGCACGGCACCGGACCCGGCCGCATCGGCCTGGCCGGCGTCGGGACGCGGCGCGCCCTGCCCTTCGGAACCGGCGCCCTGGCGCGCGCCCTGCCCAGGGTCGCCCGCGCCTCCGGTTCCGGAGCCTGCCGTCCCGTCGCCGGGCGCACCGTCCGCACGCCGGGCGACGGCGTCCGACGAGGTCCCGTCGGACGGCGTGGCGGGGGCAGCGGCCGCCCGGGCGTCGGACCGGCCGTCCGTGCGGGCAGTGGCCGCGTTCCGCGCGGGCGTCCCGTCGGCGGGTGGAGCGATGCCGGCGTCCCCGCCGCCGGGGATGCCGCCGGGCCCGTTCCCGGCCGGGGTCCCGGACGGCTCGGCGGTACCGGCCCCGGTGTGCCGGGGGCGGGACACCTCGTCCGTCGGCGCGGCGGAGTCGTCAGGGCGCGCGGTGCCGCGTTCGGTGCCGGCGGACGTCCCGTCCGGCCGGCGGGCGGCGGCGCCCTCGCTCCCGGTCGTGGCGGCCGGGTCCGGTCCGGTGTCCCGCCCGGCGGGGCCGGTGCCGGTCTTCTCGTCATGGCGGGCGTTCGGCGCGGGGCCGCCCGCGCCGGACTGCTCGGCGGCCGGGGGCACAGGGGTGGCCGGGTCGGGGGCCGGAGGGATGGGCTCGTGGTGGTGCTCGGCCGACTTGTCGTTGCCGGGCCGCGGCTGCCCGCGCCCGCCGCTTACGTCCACCGGTGTCCCCTCGTTCGCTGCGTCTCCCGCGCCTGCCGGACGGGAGGGTCTCGAGTCGATGGTATGCGGCCGTCGCCGCCCGTCTCGCCTCGGCACCCCTGTCGTTCTCCGCCCGCGACCGCGCCTCTCGCTCCCCTCCTTTCCCTCCTCGCCCCGGAGTACCCCTCCGTACGTCCGCGTCCTGCCGGCTCCCGCCGCGTCCCGTTCCACGGGCGCCCGCGTCACTGTCGGTGGCGGGTCGTATGGTCTGTGGTCATGGAGACGAGCACCGAGGACGCGCAGCAGTGCGACGGGAGCGCGGTCGTGCCGCGGGACGAGCCGGACGTGCCGGCCGGGGTCCCGGCCATACCGCCCGCCTCGCTGTCCCCCTCGCGTGCGAGCGACTTCATGCGCTGCCCGCTGCTGTACCGGTTCCGGGTCATCGACCGGCTGCCGGAGAAGCCCACCGAGGCGGCGACCCGGGGCACGCTGGTGCACGCGGTGCTCGAGCGGCTGTTCGACGCCCCGGCGGCCGAGCGGACCGCGCCGCGGGCGAAGGCGCTGATCCCGGCCCAGTGGGACCGGCTGCGCGAGTCCCGGCCGGAGATCCTGGAGCTGTTCGCCGACGACCCGGAGGGCGAGCGGCTGTCGCGCTGGCTCGCCGAGGCGGAGGCGCTGGTCGAGCGGTGGTTCACGCTGGAGGACCCGAGCCGGCTCGAGCCCGCGGAGCGGGAGCTGTTCGTCGAGGCGGAGCTGGAGTCGGGGCTGGTCCTGCGCGGCATCATCGACCGGGTGGACGTGGCCCCGACCGGCGAGGTCCGCATCGTCGACTACAAGACGGGCAGGGCGCCCCGCCCGGAGTACGCGGAGGACGCCCTGTTCCAGATGAAGTTCTACGCACTGGTGGTGTGGCGGCTGAAGGGCGTGGTCCCGCGCCGGCTGCAGCTGGTGTATCTGGGCAGCGGCGAGGTGCTCACCTACGACCCGGTGCCGGCCGATCTGCAGCGGGTGGAGCGCAAGCTGCTGGCGCTGTGGGAGGCGATCCGGCGGGCGACGGAGACGGGTGACTGGCGGCCGCGTCCGACGAAGCTGTGCGGCTGGTGCGACCACCAGGCGCTCTGCCCGGAGTTCGGCGGCACTCCCCCGCCGTATCCGCTCCCGGTGAGGGCGGCCGGGTCCGGCGGGCCTCAACAGGGCAGAATGGGGCCGGACTAGCGAGAAGGAGACTTACGTGGCCATCCGCGTCCTACTGGTCGACGACCAGCCGCTGCTGCGAACGGGTTTCCGGATGATCCTGGAGGCCGAGCAGGACATCGCGGTCGTCGGCGAGGCCGGTGACGGCCTCCAGGCTCTCGACCAGGTGCGTGCCCTGCAGCCCGATGTGGTGCTGATGGACATCCGCATGCCGCGGATGGACGGGGTGGAGGCGACCCGGCAGATCACCGGCCCGGAGCGGAACGGCCCGGCCAAGGTGCTGGTGCTGACCACCTTCGACCTGGACGAGTACGTGGTGGAGGCGCTGAAGGCGGGGGCCAGCGGCTTCCTGCTGAAGGACGCCCCGGCCAACGAGCTGGTCCAGGCGATCCGGGTGGTGGCGGCCGGTGAGGCGATGCTGGCGCCCAGCATCACCCGGCGGCTGCTGGACAAGTACGCGACGCATCTGCCCTCGGGCGAGGAGCCGGTGCCGGACACGCTGCACACGCTGACCGACCGTGAGGTCGAGGTGCTGAAGCTGGTGGCGCGCGGCCTGTCGAACGCGGAGATCGCGGCGGATCTGTTCGTCAGCGAGACGACCGTGAAGACACATGTGGGGCATGTGCTGACCAAGCTGGGCCTCAGGGACCGGGTGCAGGCGGCGGTGTACGCCTACGAGAGCGGGCTTGTGCGTCCCGGCACGCAGTGACGAGACCCCGGATCCGGGCGCCGGAGACGGTCGCTGCGAGCCGGAACAGAACAGCGCGACTCCCGCGACCTCCGCGACTGCTCGGAACGGTTCAGAACGAGGCAGGCGCCCCTTCCCGCGGGAAGGGGCGCCTGTTGCCGTTGCCGGGCCGTGGCCCGCTCAGACCTCGCTCTTGCTGATCTCCCAGAAGCGGAAGACGGTGGAGGCGTCGAGGCAGTACTCGAGTCCGGCGACGCCGTCGCGGACGACCGCGTACTGCTTGCCCTGCCACACCGGGAGGACGGGCAGTTCCTCGGCGACGATGTCCTGGAGCCTGCTGAAGTCCTGGTCGGTGGCGGAGCGGTCACCCTCGGCGGCGGTGCTGGGGATCAGCGAGCCGGTGATGGTGTCGTTCTCGTAGTTGTTGTTCAGGACGTTGCCCTCGCCGAAGAAGGGGCCGGTGAAGTTGTCGGCGTCGGGGTAGTCCGGGACCCAGCCCTTGACGTAGACGCCGTACTTGCCGGCCTCGATGTCCTTCTCGTACTGCTCGAAGTCGACGGACTTCATCTGGGCGTCGAACAGGCCGGAGGCGTTGAGCTGCTTGGCGATCGCGGCGAGTTCCTGGTCGGTGGCCGGGCCGTAGCGGGACGGGGTGGACCACAGGGTGAGCTTCACCTTGCCGGTGATGCCCTCACCGGCGAGCGCCGCGGCGGCCTTGGCCTTGGAGGGACGGTCGCCGTAGGTGTCGAAGAAGGCGGTGTTGTGGCCGCTGATGCCGGCCGGGATGATCGAGTACAGCGGGGTGGCGGTGCCCTGGTAGACGTCCTGGATCAGGGCGTCGCGGTCGATCAGATGGGCGATGGCCTTGCGCACGCCGAGCTTGCCGGTGACCGGGTGGTCCATGTTGAACACCAGGTGCTGGACCTCGGCGCTGCTGCCCTCTATGACCTCGATGGCGCCGGTGCCGTCGTCGGACTTCTCCAGGTCGGAGATGGCCTGGGCGGTGAGGCCACGGTAGGCGACGTCGACCTCGGCGTTCTGGACAGCCTTCTTCAAGGCGTCCTGGTCACCGTGGAAGAACTTCAGCGTGACGCCGCTGTTCTTGGGCTTGGCGGTGCCCTTGTAGTGCTCGTTGACCGAGAAGACGGCTTGCGTGTCGGTGAAGGAGTCCAGCTTGTAGGGGCCTGAGCCGACCGCCTTGCGGTCCTCGCGCAGCCCGTCGGCGTCGTACTCGCGGTGGTTGACGATGGAGCCGGCACCGGACGCGATCTTGCTCGGGAAGGTGGCGTCGGGCGTGTTGAGGCGGAAAACGACGGTCTTGTCGTCCGGGGTCTCCACCTTCTCCAGGCTCGGGAACATGATCGCCGGGCCGTCGGGGTCGTCGATCTTCAGCATGCGGTCGAAGGAGAACTTGACGTCCTTCGAGGTGAGCGGGTCACCGTTGCTGAACTTCAGCCCGTCCTTGAGGGTGCACGTGTAGACCTTGGTCCCGGTGCCCTGGAACGAGCATTCCCGGGCCGCCTCCGGCTGCGGCTCGGTGCCTCCCTTGGGGAAGCTGAGCAGCGACTGGAAGACGTTGTTGAACAACAGCCAGGAGCCCGGGTCGTAGCCCGATGCGGGGTCGGTGGCGAGGACGTCGTCGGACATGCCGACGACGACGTTGTTGCCGTCGTCCCCCGAGTCGCCGTTCTCCGATCCGCAGCCGGTCAGCAGGCCGGAGGCGAGTACTGCCGCGATCGGCAGGACCCGCCACTGGTTGCGCAGGTTCACGTGTGTGCCTTGTCGTTCGTTGCTTCGGATCCCGGGCCACGTCCTTGCCCGGGACCAGGACGGTCCGTCAGCCGCTCACTCCGCGGCCGAGCTCCCACAGCTGGAGCGTGGAGGAGGAGTTGAGCGCGTAGGCGGTGCCGGTGATGTCGCCACGTGCGGCGACGTACTGGTTGCCCTGCCACAGCGGCAGGACCGGCACGTCCTCGGCCACGGTGTTCTGCATCGCCGTCAGGCTTCCGGCCGCTGCCAGCCGGTCGGCCTGGCGGCGCGACTGGGGAATCAGCTTCTTCTGGATCTCGGCGTTGGAGTACGGCGAGTTGAGGAAGTTGTCCTTGTCCAGGAAGGGGGCGAGGAAGTTGTCGGCGTCGGGGAAGTCGGGGAACCAGCCCATCCCGTAGACGTCGTACTTGCCCTTGAGCTCGGCGGGGCGGAAGGTCGCCCAGGGCTCGCCCTTGATGTCCGCCTTGAACAGGCCGCTGTCGTTGAGCTGCTTCTGCAG
This sequence comes from Streptomyces composti, assembly GCF_012034205.1. Taxonomy (GTDB): domain Bacteria; phylum Actinomycetota; class Actinomycetes; order Streptomycetales; family Streptomycetaceae; genus Streptomyces; species Streptomyces composti. Next base: position 34,866 of record NZ_JAATEM010000002.1, on the reverse strand, counting down.
CTGCTCGAACTCCTTCTTGGTGGCCGGCCCGTAGTGGTCCGTGGTGTAGTGCAGCGTCAGTTCGACCGGGGTGGAGATGCCGGCCTGCTCCAGCAGGGCGCGGGCCTTGGCGGTGCTGGGCTCGCCGTACTTGTTGAAGAACGCGTTGGAGTGGCCGGTGACGCTGGCCGGGACCAGGGAGAACAGCGGCTCGGCCTGGCTGCCGTACACCTTGGAGACCAGTTCGCCGCGGTTGACGATCTGGGCCATGGCCTGGCGGACGGCCTTGCTCTTGACCGGCCCGGCCTCGGTGTTGAAGCCCAGGTAGCGGATCTCCAGGCCGGGCAGCTCGACCAGGTCGATGTCGTCGCCCGCGTTGCCGGAGAGCTTCTTGATCTGCTCGGGCGACATGGTGCGGCTGATGACGTCGATGTCATCCTTCTCCAGCGCCTCGCCCATGGCCTCGGCGCTGTCGAAGGAGACCATCACGACCTTGTCGTTGTTCACCTTCAGCGCGCCCTTGTAGTCGGGGTTCTTGGTGAAGGTGGCGCGGACCAGCTCGTCGTTCTTCGCCTCGATGTCCACGGTGTAGGGGCCGGAGCCGTCGACCCGGAAGCCCTCGCGCAGCTTGTCCTTGGCGTAGTCGTCCGGGTCGACGATGCCGGCGACGGGGGTGGACAGCTTGTACGGGAAGGTGGCGTCGGCGGTCCTGAGGTGGAAGACGACCTCGCGCTCGCCCTGGGTCTCCACGGTGTCGATGGTGTTCAGCAGGGCGGAGACACCGCTGTCGGCCTTCAGGGAGCGCGCCCGGTCGATGGAGTACTTCACATCGGCGGCGGTGACGGGGTCCCCGTCGGCGAAGGTCAGACCGTCGCGCAGGGTGCAGCTGTAGCGCTCGTTGCCGGCGTCGGTGAAGCCGCAGGACTCGGCCGCCTCGGGCACGGGCTCGCCCTCGCCGCGCGGCTGGACCATCAGCGTCTGCACGGTCTGGCGGAGGATGTTCCAGGTGTCCACGCCGTAGGCGTAGGCGGGGTCGAGGGGTGCCGGTGCCTCCTCGGAGGCGGTGAACCGGTCCGTGGTGCCGACGACGATCGCGTCGCCGTCGGTGCGCCCGCTCTCGGTGTCACCACAGGCGGCGATCACCGGTGCGAGCAGGCCGAGTGCGGCCGCAGGCACCAAAGTCTTCCGGTTCATGCTCGGGTTTCTCCACAGCTGTCGATTCCGTGTATCCGGCATGCAGGGGTGGCGCAGCGGACCACGGCGTTGGGGCGATGTTCTCGCGATGAGATTAGTCCGCACCCGCAGAAGGGTTCGCAGTCACCGGAGTTGGGCCCTCATCACGCAGCGGAACCGGGTGTGAACGCACCGGTAAAGGTTCCCGGGGAAGGATCAGAACAACGGCCACCCAATCGGGACACAAGGGCACACCGGTGACCGCCGAAAAGGGGCGGACAGCACATGCCGCCCCCACCCTCGACCGCTGTGAACGTGGTGAAAATCACAGGAAAAACAGGGTCGGTGGTACCGGAAATCATCCGCCGCCGAGGGGCCGAATTTCCTCGCACGGATGTGCTGACGGCCAGGGCGTGTTCGGCTGGAAATTACTGGCACAAGGCCGGTTGCACGCTGGGTGAACGGTCAGGGCATTTCCGTCATCAGGCCGTGCAGGAATGACAGGTTCACGACTTCCAGCGAGGGAACGACGGTACGCCCTGCGGCGGGCAGGATCGGCGCGACGGAGGGCACGGCCACGACCTGGCATCCTGCCGCCTCGGCCGAGGCCACTCCGGTCGCGGTGTCCTCGACCACGGCACACCGCATCGGGTCCACTCCGAGACCTGCGGCGGCCGCCAGGTAGGGGTCGGGGTGCGGCTTGGTGCGCGGGACCTCGTCGCCCGCGACCGACAGCGCGAAGTGGTGCGGGCCGAGAACGGAGAGCACACGGTCGATGATGCGCCGGTGGGAGGCGGAGACGAGCGCCGTGGGGATCTCGTACTCGCGCAGTTCGGCGAGCAGCCGGGCGGCGCCCGGCATCAGCGGCAGGGCCCGGTCGATGCGCTGCTCGAAGCCGTCGTTGAGCAGCACCGCGAGTTCCTCGAGCGAGATGTCGGCGCCGGTCGCCTCGATCAGGAACCCCGCACTGCGGGTCATCGGCCCGCCGACCACGACATGGCGCCAGGATTCGTCGAGGGTGTGGCCGAGGGAGGCGAAGACCTCGCACTCGACGTCCCACCAGAAGCCCTCGGTGTCCACCAGCGTGCCGTCCATGTCGAGGAGCACGGCCTGCAGGGCAGAGCCCTCGGCCGTCCGGGTACCGAGCGCGGGGACCGTACTGGTCATCCACGTACCTCCTTCACAGGGACGATCAGGCCGGTCCCCGTGCGGGAACCGGCCTGCAGTGGACCGACCAGTGTACGTCGTGTGCCGGAGGAACGCCTCTTGTCGCACGTCGGGCCCCGCTGACGGGGCCCGTGCGCGGTCTCAGCGGGCGTTGAAGTACTTGGCCTCCGGGTGGTGGATCACGATGGCGTCGGTGGACTGCTCGGGGTGCAGCTGGAACTCCTCGGACAGTTGCACGCCGATGCGTTCCGGCTGGAGCAGGTCGGCGATCTTGGCGCGGTCCTCCAGGTCGGGGCAGGCGCCGTAGCCGAGGGAGAAGCGGGCGCCCCGGTACTTCAGGGCGAACATGTCCTCCATCTCCTCGGGGTCCTCCCCCGCGAAGCCCAGCTCGGAGCGGACCCGGGCGTGCCAGTACTCGGCGAGCGCCTCCGCCAGCTGCACGGACAGCCCGTGCAGTTCCAGGTAGTCGCGGTAGGCGTTGGCCTCGAACAGCCGCGCGGTCTCCTCACCGATGCGGGAGCCGACGGTGACCACCTGGAGCCCGACGACGTCCCGCTCGCCGGACTCCTCCGGGCGGAAGAAGTCGGCCAGGCACAGCCTGCGGCCGCGACGCTGGCGCGGGAAGGTGAAGCGGGTGCGCTCGTTGCCCTGCTCGTCCAGGATGATCAGGTCGTCGTCCTTGGACACGCACGGGAAGTAGCCGTAGACCACGGCCGCCTCCAGCAGGTTCTCCCGCTGCAGCTTGTCCAGCAGGCCGCGCAGCCGGGGCCGGCCCTCCGTCTCGACCAGCTCCTCGTAGGTCGGGCCCTCGCCGGTGCGGGCCTGCTTCAGCCCCCACTGGCCCTTGAACAGGGCCCCCTCGTCGATCCAGCTCGCGTACTCCTTGAGCTGGATGCCCTTGACCACGCGGGTCCCCCAGAACGGCGGGGTGGGCACCGGGTTGTCGGTGGCGACGTCGGACCGGACGTGCCCGGCCTCGGGGCGCTCCTCCACCTCGACGGTGGCCGCGCGGACCCGGCGCGGGCGCAGCTCGGGCAGCTTGGCGCCGGGCACACCGCGCTTGATGCCGATGAGGGCGTCCATCAGGCGCAGGCCCTCGAAGGCGTCGCGGGCGTAGCGGACCTCGCCCTGGTAGAGCTCGTGCAGGTCCTGCTCGACATACGCGCGGGTGAGGGCGGCGCCGCCGAGGATGACCGGGTAGCGGGCGGCGAGGCCGCGCTGGTTCAGCTCCTCGAGGTTCTCCTTCATGATCACCGTGGACTTCACCAGCAGGCCCGACATGCCGATCACATCGGCCCGGTGCTCCTCGGCGGCCTCCAGGATCGCCGAGACCGGCTGCTTGATGCCGAGGTTGACCACGTTGTAGCCGTTGTTCGACAGGATGATGTCGACCAGGTTCTTGCCGATGTCGTGCACGTCGCCGCGGACGGTGGCCAGCACGATGGTGCCCTTGCCGGCCTCGTCGGTCTTCTCCATGTGCGGCTCGAGGTGGGCCACCGCGGCCTTCATCACCTCGGCGGACTGGAGCACGAACGGCAGCTGCATCTGACCGGAGCCGAACAGCTCGCCGACGACCTTCATGCCGTCGAGCAGCGTGTCGTTGACGATGTCCAGGGCCTTGCGGGTCTTGAGGGCCTCGTCGAGGTCGTCCTCCAGGCCGTTGCGCTCGCCGTCGATGATGCGCCGCTTCAGGCGCTCGTCCAGCGGCAGCGCGGCCAGCTCCTCCGCCCTGCCCGCCTTCAGGGACTTGGCGGTGGCGCCCTCGAAGAGCTGCATCAGCTTCTGCAGCGGGTCGTAGCCCTCGCGCCGCCGGTCGTAGATCAGGTCGAGCGCGGTGTCGACCTCCTCCTCGCTGAACCGGGCGATGGGCAGGATCTTGCTCGCGTGCACGATCGCCGAGTCCAGGCCCGCCTTGACGCACTCGTCGAGGAAGACGGAGTTCAGCAGAATGCGGGCGGCCGGGTTGAGGCCGAAGGAGATGTTGGACAGGCCGAGCGTGGTCTGCACGCGCGGGTGCCGCCGCTTGAGCTCGCGGATGGCCTCGATGGTGGCGACGCCGTCCTTGCGGGACTCCTCCTGCCCGGTGCAGATGGTGAAGGTCAGGCAGTCGACGAGGATGTCCTCCTCGCGGATGCCCCAGTTGCCGGTGAGGTCGGCGATCAGGCGTTCGGCGATCTCGACCTTCTTCTCGGCGGTGCGGGCCTGGCCCTCCTCGTCGATGGTGAGCGCGATCAGGGCGGCGCCGTGCTCCTTGGCGAGCCGGGTGACCTGCGCGAAGCGGGAGTCGGGTCCGTCGCCGTCCTCGTAGTTGACCGAGTTGATCACGGCGCGCCCGCCGAGCTTCTCCAGGCCGGCCCGGATGACGTCCACCTCGGTGGAGTCCAGCACGATCGGCAGGGTGGAGGCGGTGGCGAAGCGGCCGGCCAGCTCGCGCATGTCGGCGACGCCGTCGCGGCCGACGTAGTCGACGCACAGGTCGAGCATGTGCGCGCCCTCGCGGATCTGCTCGCGGGCCATCTCCACGCAGTCGTCCCAGCGGCCGTCCAGCATGGCCTCGCGGAACTTCTTGGAGCCGTTGGCGTTGGTGCGCTCGCCGATGGCCAGGTAGGAGGTGTCCTGGCGGAACGGCACCGACTGGTAGAGGGAGGCGGCGCCGGGCTCGGGCTGCGGGTCGCGTTCCGGCGGGGTCACCCCGCGCACCCGCTCCACCAGTTGGCGCAGGTGCTCGGGGGTGGTGCCGCAGCAGCCGCCGACCAGGGACAGTCCGTAGTCGCGGACGAAGGCCTCCTGGGCGTCGGCCAGGCCCTTGGCGTCGAGCGGGAAGTGGGCGCCGTCCTTGGTGAGGACGGGCAGGCCGGCGTTGGGCATGCACAGCAGCGGGATGCGCGAGTGCCGGGCGAGGAAACGCAGGTGCTCGCTCATCTCGGCGGGCCCGGTCGAGCAGTTCAGGCCGATCATGTCGATGCCGAGCGGCTCCAGCGCGGTCAGCGCGGCCCCGATCTCGCTGCCGAGCAGCATGGTGCCGGTGGTCTCGAAAGCCATGGAGGCCAGCAGCGGCACCTCGGTGCCGGTCGCCTCCATCGCCTTGCGGGCACCCAGGATGGAGGCCTTGGTCTGCAGCAGGTCCTGGGTGGTCTCCACGATCAGCGCGTCGGCGCCGCCCGCGAGCAGGCCCTCGGCGTTGGCCTGGTAGCCGTCGCGGATGGTGCCGTAGTCGATGTGGCCCAGGGTGGGCAGCTTGGTGCCGGGGCCGATGGAGCCGAGCACCCAGCGGGTGCGGCCGTCGCGGGCGGCGTGCTCGTCGGCCACCTCGCGGGCGATCCGGGCACCCGCCTCGGACAGCTCGTACACCCGGTCGGAGATGTCGTACTCCGCCATCGCGGTGTGGTTGGCGCCGAACGTGTTGGTCTCGACGCAGTCGACGCCGGCGTCGAAGTACTCGGAGTGGACCGAACGGACGATGTCGGGGCGGGTCAGGTTCAGGATCTCGTTGCAGCCCTCGAGGTTCTGGAAGTCCTCGAGCGTGGGGTCCTGGGCCTGGAGCATGGTGCCCATCGCTCCGTCGGCTACGACCACTCGGGTGGCGAGCGCCTCGCGGAGTCCGGACACGCGGGTCCTGCTGTCGGCGGAAGGGGTGGGCGGCAACGAGGCCATGGAAGGGGCTCCCTCTGAGTGCGACGGCTGTCGGCTTTGCGCCTGCCCGGAAGTCACGGGGGGACTTCCCCGGCGGGGCGCACGCCGTCAGGGTATCCGGGACCGCGCCCTGATGTTCAGAGCGTCCACGGGGCGGACGATGATGGCCGGCGGCGGTGTGTGCGGCAGCTGACGCAACGGATCTCGCACGACCATTAGCGAGAGGTCGGCATGGACCGGTAGTGTTCGACATTGCCGAACAGCGGCAGCGACGTCGCACGTCGACGCTCGAAGGGGACGGAGGCAGTACGGCGATGGCACGGAACATCCAGTCGCTCGAACGGGCGGCGGCGATGCTGCGGCTGCTCGCGGGCGGCGAGCGACGGCTCGGCCTGTCGGACATCGCCTCGTCGCTGGGCCTCGCCAAGGGCACCGCCCACGGGATCCTCCGCACCCTCCAGCAGGAGGGCTTCGTCGAGCAGGACGAGGCCTCCGGCCGCTATCAGCTGGGCGCCGAGCTGCTGCGCCTCGGCACCACCTACCTGGACGTGCACGAGCTGCGGGCGCGGGCGCTGGTGTGGACGGACGACCTGGCCCGCTCCAGCGGCGAGAGCGTCTATCTGGGCGTGCTGCACCAGCAGGGCGTGCTGATCGTGCACCACGTCTTCCGGCCCGACGACAGCCGGCAGGTGCTGGAGATAGGCGCCATGCAGCCGCTGCACTCCACGGCCCTGGGCAAGGTGCTCTCCGCCTACGACCCGGTGGCGCACAGCGAGGCCGTCGAGGCCGACCGCAAGGCGTTCACCGAGCGGACCGTGTGCGACCTGGACGCCTTCGAGAGCATCCTCGACCTCACCCGGGCGCGCGGCTACGCGGCGGACGTGGAGGAGACCTGGGAGGGCGTCGCCTCGATCGCCGCGCCGATCCACGACCGGCGGCGCATGCCGGTGGGCGCGGTGGGCATCACCGGCGCCGTGGAGCGGGTGTGCCGGCCCGACGAGGAGGGGGCACTGCGCCCCGAGCTGATCGCGGCGGTGCGCGACTGCGCCCGCGCGGTGTCGCGGGACCTGGGCGCCGGACGCTTCTGAGCGGACCCGGCACCCGCGTGACACCGGGACCGGAACGCGGGCGGCACGAGGACCGGAATGCCGTACGGCGTTCCGGCTTCAGTCGTACTCTGAGACAGACATATCGGACACAGGGTGACAGGCCCGCCCCGTAGATCAATACCTCACGGCAATCAACAACGATCGCACTTTCGACAACCAGACTCTTGACGCACGTCTTACGCCGGGCAAGACTCCCGTCCATCGGTCGGCATTGTCGAACACCTACCGGCAATACGCGCTAGAGTGTGGCAACGCCAAGGGCCGGCATCGCTCTCACCCTCGAGGGCGCCGCTCCCCGGTGGGACCCGGGGGTCGGCTTCCCTGGACGTAAGGACAAAGGAGTCGCGGGTGTCCAGCTCCGACATCTTCATCGGCGAGACCATCGGTACCGCCATACTCATCCTGCTCGGCGGCGGCGTCTGTGCCGCCGTGACGCTGAAGGCCTCCAAGGCCCGTAACGCCGGCTGGCTCACCATCGCCTTCGGCTGGGGCTTCGCCGTCATGACGGCGGTGTACATCGCCGGCCCCCTGTCCGGCGCACACCTCAACCCGGCCGTGACCCTCGCCCTCGCCATCAAGGACGGCGAGTGGTCGAACGTTCCGACCTACTTCGCCGGAGAGTTCCTCGGCGCGATGATCGGTGCGGCGCTGGTCTGGGTGGCCTACTACGGCCAGTTCCACGCCCACCTCACCGACAAGGAGATCGTCGGCGGTCCGGGGGCGCAGGCCACCGCCGCCAAGTCGGTCGAGGCCCAGGAACAGGGCGCGGGCCCGGTGCTCGGCATCTTCTCCACCGGCCCGGAGATCCGCCACGCGGTGCAGAACCTGGCCACGGAGATCATCGGCACCTTCGTTCTGCTGCTGGCCGTGCTCACCCAGGGCCTCAACGCCGAGGGCAACGGCCTCGGTGTCCTCGGCGGTCTGATCACGGCGCTCGTGGTCGTCTCGATCGGTCTGTCGCTGGGCGGTCCGACCGGCTACGCCATCAACCCGGCCCGCGACCTCGGCCCCCGTATCGTCCACGCCCTGCTGCCCCTGCCCAACAAGGGCGGCTCCGACTGGGGCTACGCCTGGATCCCGGTGGTCGGTCCGCTGATCGGCGGCGCCATCGCGGCCGGCATCTACAACGTCGCCTTCGCCTGAGCTTCAGTAGAAGCGCCGTACGTACAGCCCCGTAATCAAGGAACCCCCAGGAGCACACAGTGACCGACGCCCACACCGCCGGCCCGTTCATCGCAGCCATCGACCAGGGCACCACCTCGTCCCGCTGCATCGTCTTCGACCGCGACGGCCGCATCGTCGCCGTCGACCAGAAGGAGCACGAGCAGATCTTCCCCAAGCCGGGCTGGGTCGAGCACGACGCCACCGAGATCTGGACCAATGTGCAGGAGGTCGTCGCCGGTGCCGTGGAGAAGGCCGGCATCACCCGCGACGACATCAAGGCCATCGGCATCACCAACCAGCGCGAGACCACCGTGCTGTGGGACAAGAACACCGGTGAGCCCGTCCACAACGCCATCGTCTGGCAGGACACCCGCACCGACGCCCTGTGCAAGGAGCTCGGGCGCAACGTCGGCCAGGACCGCTTCCGCCGCGAGACCGGCCTTCCCCTCGCCTCCTACTTCGCCGGTCCCAAGGCCCGCTGGCTGCTCGACAACGTCGAGGGTCTCAAGGAGCGCGCCGAGGCGGGCGACATCCTCTTCGGCACCATGGACACCTGGGTCATCTGGAACCTGACCGGCGGTGTGAACGGCGGGCGGCACGTCACCGACGTCACCAACGCCTCCCGCACCCTGCTGATGAACCTGCACACCATGCAGTGGGACGAGAAGATCGCCGAGTCCATCGGCGTGCCGACGGCGATGCTCCCGGAGATCCGCTCCTCCGCCGAGGTCTACGGCGAGATCAAGGGCGGCAAGCTGGGCGAGCTGCTCGGCGGCATCCCGGTCGCCTCCGCGCTCGGCGACCAGCAGGCGGCGCTGTTCGGCCAGACCTGCTTCTCCGAGGGCGAGACCAAGTCGACCTACGGCACCGGCACCTTCATGGTGATGAACACCGGTGACAAGCTGATCAACTCCTACAGCGGCCTGCTGACCACGGTCGGCTACCAGATCGGCGACCAGAAGCCGGTCTACGCCCTGGAGGGCTCCATCGCCGTCACCGGCTCGCTGGTGCAGTGGATGCGCGACCAGATGGGGCTGATCTCCACCGCCGCCGAGATCGAGACCCTCGCACTCTCGGTCGAGGACAACGGCGGCGCCTACTTCGTGCCGGCCTTCTCCGGCCTGTTCGCCCCGTACTGGCGCGCCGACGCCCGCGGTGTGATCGCCGGCCTGACCCGGTACGTCACCAAGGCGCACCTCGCGCGCGCCGTCCTGGAGGCCACCGCCTGGCAGACGCGGGAGATCGCGGACGCCATGACCAAGGACTCCGGAGTGGAACTGACCGCTCTCAAGGTCGACGGCGGCATGACCTCCAACAACCTGCTGATGCAGACGCTCTCGGACTTCCTGGACGCCCCCGTGGTGCGCCCGATGGTCGCCGAGACCACCTGCCTCGGCGCCGCATACGCCGCCGGCCTCGCCGTCGGCTTCTGGAACAGCACCGACGACCTGCGCGCCAACTGGCGCCGGGCCGCCGAGTGGACACCCCGCATGGACGCGGAGACCCGCGACCGTGAGTACAAGAACTGGCTCAAGGCCGTCGAGCGGACCATGGGCTGGCTCGAGGACGAGGAGTAAGAACCCGACATGACCACTCAGTCCACCCTGCAGTCCATACCTGCTCTGGGCACGCGCCCGGCCTCCGGCTCGAACCCGAGCCGGGCCGAGACCAGGGAGCAGCTTGCCAAGGCGTCGTACGACCTTCTCGTCATCGGCGGCGGCATCCTGGGCATCTCCACCGCCTGGCACGCCGCGCAGTCCGGCCTCAGGGTGGCTCTGGTGGACGCCGGCGACTGGGCCGGCGCCACCTCCTCCGCCTCCTCCAAGCTGCTCCACGGCGGTCTGCGCTACCTGCAGACCGGCGCGGTGAAGCTGGTGGCGGAGAACCACTTCGAGCGCCGTGCGGTCTCACGCCAGGTGGCCCCCCACCTGGCGAATCCGCTGACCTTCTACCTCCCGGTGTACAAGGGCGGGCCGCACGGCGCGGCGAAGCTCGGGGCGGGCGTGTTCGCCTACTCCGCGCTCTCCGCCTTCGGAGACGGCGTCGGCCACCTGCTCAGCCCCGCCAAGGCCGCGCAGGACGTGCCCGAGCTGCGCACCGAGAACCTCAAGGCGGTCGCCGTCTACGGCGACGACCAGATGAACGACGCGCGCATGGCGCTGATGACGGTGCGGGCCGCGGCCGACGCGGGCGCCGTCGTGCTCAACCACGCCGAGGTCACGGGGCTGCGCTTCACCCGGGGCCGGGTCACCGGCGCCGAGCTGCGCGACCGGCTCTCCGGCGACGAGTTCGGGGTGAACGCCCGCCTCGTGCTGAACGCCACCGGACCGTGGGTCGACCACCTGCGCCGGATGGAGGACCCGAACGCGGCTCCGTCCATCCGCCTGTCGAAGGGCGCGCACCTGGTCCTGAAGCGGACCTCGCCGTGGCGGGCCGCGCTGGCCACCCCGATCGACAAGTACCGGATCACCTTCGCCCTCCCCTGGGAGGACATGCTGCTGCTCGGCACGACCGACGAGGAGTACGAGGGCGACCCGGCCGAGGTGGCGGTCACCGAGAAGGACGTCTCCCAGATCCTGGACGAGGCCGCCTTCTCCATCCGTGACCAGCAGCTCGAGCGTGACCTGATCACCTACTCCTTCGCCGGTCTGCGGGTGCTGCCGGGCGGTCCCGGCGACACCGCCAAGGCCAAGCGGGAGACCGTGGTGACCGAGGGCCGGGGCGGCATGCTCTCCGTGGCCGGCGGCAAGTGGACCACCTTCCGCCACATCGGCCGGACGGTGATGCGCAAGCTGCAGACGCTGCCGGGCCGGCCGCTGGGCGACGACTTCGAGCCGATCGGCGCGCTGCCGAAGAAGGTGCCGCTGCCCGGCGTCGCCAACCCGCGCGCCGTCGCCCACCGCCTCCTCGTCGACCACCCGGCGCCCGGTCCGCGGATGGCCGCGGACACCGCGAAGCACCTGGCCACCCACTACGGTTCGCTGGCCTTCGACATCGCCCGTCTGGCCAACGACGACCCGGCGCTCGGCCGGCGCATCCACCCGGACGCGCCGGAGATCTGGGCGCAGGTCGTCTGGGCCCGGGACCACGAGTGGGCGGAGACGGTGGACGACGTGCTGCGCCGCCGCACCACCCTGACCATCCGGGGCCTGGCCACCGACGAGGTCCGCGCGGACGTGCAGGAGATCCTGGACAAGAAGCAGGCGTGAGTCCCCGGCTCCCCCGCACGGGAGCCGGACCGGGGCGGCCCCTCGCCGACGGGGCCGTCCCTTCGCCGTCCTCGGGGGCCGCTCACCACCGGCCCGCCCCCGCACGGCGCGGGCCGGACTCCGTTCGGGACGGCCGGGTCGGCCGGTGCCCGCCACCCGGTGTTTCCGTGCCCTGTGCAGGGGCAGTGATGGGGCACTCCCCCTGCGAGGGGGCTGCGGGCGTCCCCTCCGCACGCCGTAAGGTTGGGGGGTACGTGAGGGCTCGTCGGAAGGAGGCCGTGGGTGATCGAGCTCGAGGGGGTTCCCGAGCTGGTCGACCCGGTCATGGTGGCCGCGTTCGAGGGCTGGAACGACGCCGGCGACGCCGCCTCGACCGCGGTCGCGCATCTGGAGCGGGAATGGAAGGGCGAGGTGTTCGCGGCGCTGGACGCCGAGGACTACTACGACTTCCAGGTGAACCGTCCCACAGTGTTCATGGAGGCCGGTGTCCGGAAGATCACCTGGCCGACGACAAGGTTGTCGGTGGTTCGCGTCGGCGGCGACAAGCCGCGCGACCTGGTGCTGGTCCGGGGCATCGAACCGTCCATGCGCTGGCGCTCGTTCTGCAACGAGCTGCTCGGCTTCGCCCACGAGCTCGGCATCGAGCTGGTGGTGATCCTGGGCGCGCTGCTCGGGGACACCCCGCACACCCGTCCGGTCCCGATCAGCGGGACCACCTCCGACGCGGGCCTGGCCCGCCGGATGGACCTGGAGGAGACCAAGTACGAGGGTCCGACCGGCATCGTCGGTGTGCTGCAGGAGGCCTGCACCCACGCGGGCGTCCCGGCGGTGTCGCTGTGGGCTGCGGTGCCGCACTACGTCTCCCAGCCGCCCAACCCGAAGGCCACGCTGGCGCTGCTCAACCGGCTGGAGGACCTGATCGACGTGCGGATCCCGCTGGGCGAGCTGCCCGAGGACGCGCGCGCCTGGCAGGTGGGGGTGGACCAGCTGGCCGCCGAGGACAGCGAGGTCGCCGAGTACGTGCAGACGCTGGAGGAGGCCCGGGACACCGCGGAGCTGCCGGAGGCGTCGGGTGAAGCGATTGCCCGCGAGTTCGAGCGCTATCTGCGGCGCCGGGACGGTTCCTCGGGCCCGTCCGCGGGCGGGCACGCCACGGCGGACGGCGCGGACGGCCCGGCCTCCTACCGGCGGGAGAACCCGGGCGGACGCACCCGCCCGCCCAGGCCGTCGCAGCAGGACTCCGACGAGGAGGAGTCCTCGGAGGACTGACCGCCGGCGGCCGCCGGACCGCGCGGACAGACGAGTGGGGCGCCCCGTCCCGGACGGGGCGCCCCACTCGTCTGCAGTCCTGCTGGTGCTGGTGCTGGAAGGTTTCCCTACAGGGCGACGCCCAGCAGGGCGTCCACCGCGCGGGAGACGACGCCGGGCGCGCCGGTGTCGGTGCCGCCGGTCTCCTCCTGCCGCACCACCCAGCGGTCGACGGCGGCCAGCGCGGCCGGGGCGTTCAGGTCGTCGGCGAGGGCGTCGCGGATCTCCTCGACCAGCGCGTCCGCGGGCGGGCCGTCGGGGCGGGAAACCGCCGCACGCCAGTGATCGAGCCGGGTCACCGCGTCCCGCAGAACCTGGTCGGTCCACTCCCAGTCGCTGCGGTAGTGGTGAGCGAGCAGCGCCAGCCGGATGGCGGCGGGGTCGACGCCCTCACGGCGCAGCTGGGAGACGAAGACCAGATTGCCCTTGGACTTGGACATCTTCTCGCCGTTCAGGGCGACCATGCCGGCGTGCACATAGGCCTTGGCCATGGGGAACTCGCCGGTGAGCACCTGGGCGTGGGAGGCGCCCATCTCGTGGTGCGGGAAGACCAGGTCGGAGCCGCCGCCCTGGACGTCGAAGCCCATGCCGAGGTGGTCCAGGGCGATCGCCACGCACTCGATGTGCCAGCCGGGGCGGCCCCGGCCGAGGGAACCGCCGTCCCAGCTGGGCTCGCCCTCGCGGGCGGCCATCCAGAGCATCGGGTCGAGGGGGTTCTTCTTGCCGGGCCGGTCGGGGTCCCCGCCGCGCTCGGCGGACAGCATCCGCATGGCGGCGGCGTCGAGGTGGGAGACCTCCCCGAAGTGCGGGTCGGACTCCACGGAGAAGTAGATGTCGCCCTCGAGCTCGTAGGCGGCGCCGAGCTGCCTCAGCCGCTCCACCAGCGGGACGATGCCGGGTATGGCCTCCACGGCGCCTATGTAGTGGCGCGGGGGCAGCATCCGCAGGGCCGTCATGTCCTCGCGGAAGAGCGCGGTCTCCCTCTCGGCGAGGACCGCCCAGTCGACGCCGTCGCGCTGGGCCCGCTCCAGCAGCGGGTCGTCGACGTCGGTGACGTTCTGGACGTAGTGCACCTGCCGCTTGTTGTCGAGCCACACGCGCTGCACGAGGTCGAACGCGTTGTAGGTCGCCGCGTGCCCGATGTGGGTGGCGTCGTACGGGGTGATGCCGCAGACGTAGATGCGGGCGACGGGGCCGGGGTCCAGGGTGACCGGACCGCCGGTCGCGGTGTCATGGATCCTCAGGTCGCGGCCCTGACCGGGCAGGGCGGGGACGTCGGAAGCGGGCCAGGCATGCATGCGTCGAGCCTAACCGGACCGCAGTTCCGGATACGAACCGGAGGCGGCCGGATGACCAAACCGGCGGTCTTGCGCATCGCCGTCTTGTGTGCTGCGGCAGCGGCCCCGCTCAGACCGGCGGCCAGGGGATGGCGGGCCAGTCGCCGCCCGGCTCCGGATGACGGCCGGTGCTGAGCAGCGCCTCGACGCGGGCCCGGGTCTGCTCGATCTCGGCGGGGGTGAGCAGCGGGGCGAGCCGGGCGGCGAGCGGACCGCCGTCCGCGAGCGCCTTGCCGAGCCCGTCGAGGACCTCGAGGGCCTCCGGCGTCAGCGGCTCACCCGCCCAGCCCCACAGCAGGGTGCGCAGCTTGTTCTCGACGTTGAAGGTGACGCCGTGGTCGATCCCGTACAGCCGGCCGTCCTCGGCGGGCAGCAGGTGGCCGCCCTTGCGGTCGGCGTTGTTGATCACCGCGTCGAGGACGGCGATCCTGCGCAGCCGCTCGTCGTCGGCGTGCACGAGGAGCGCGGTGCGGCCCTCGCCGACGTCGGCGAGGCCGATCGCCTTCCAGCCCGGTTCCGGTTCCTCGGCGTCCACCAGGGCGAGCAGCCCGGCGTCCGGCGTCGCCTTGATCCACAGCTGGCACATGCCCTCGCCGTACGGGCCGTCCCGCAGCACGGTCGGCGGGACCAGGCCCCAGCCGGTCGCCTCGGAGACCTCGTAGGCCGCGACCTCCCGTCCGGCGAGTGTGCCGTCGGGGAAGTCCCACAGCGGCCGCTCCCCCGCGACCGGCTTGTAGACGCAGGCGGCCTCGCGGCCCTCGTGGCGGACGGTGCAGTACAGGGCGGCGTTCGACGCCTCACGGATACGGCCGCGCACGGTCAGCTCGCCGTGGGCGAGCAGCTCCCGGGCGGCCGGGCCGGCGGGCGTCACGCTCCCCGGCGGTATCCGTTCTGGCGCGGACATACGTGTCCTTCCGGGTCGAGCGGGAGGCTGCACAGCGGGCACGGCGGCCGCCCGGCGTTGACGACGTCGAGGGCGCGCTTGGCGAAGGCCCGGGCCTGGGCGCCGGTGAGCCGGACGCGCAGCATCGGGGGGCCGTTCTCCTCGTCCTGGAGCAGCCGCTCCTCGGCCTCGGCGAGATCCTCATCGGACTCGGCGTCCAGCTCGACCAGGGCCTGCGCCTCGACGATCATGCGCTGCTCCTCGCCGTCCCAGGCCAGGGCCATCGTGCCGACGCGGAACTCCTCCTCCACCGGGGTGTCCAGCGGGGCGGTGTCGGTGATCTCGGCCGGTGCCACGGCCGGCACCGCGGCGCTGCCGCCGCTGCGCCGGACCACCTCGTCGAGCAGCTCGTCCATGCGCTCGGCGAGCGCGGCGACCTGGGTCTTCTCCAGGGCCACGCTGGTCACCCGGGAGCCGGCGGAGGCCTGGAGGAAGAACGTACGGCGCCCGGGCAGTCCGACCGTACCGGCCACGAAGCGGTCCGGTTGGTCATAGAGGAACACCTGACGGGACACGTCCTGTCTCCATTGCGAGTCGTGGGTGTGGTGGGTGCTGTGGGTAGGGATGCGAGTCGGGGGTACGGGCGGTCTGTGAACTCGAAGGCGGACAGTGCTGCAACCGCTTCACCCTACTGCGGCCGACGATCACGGTGCGCCCGCGCCGCCCCCGACCGTGGCGTCGTCGGCGGGCGGCCCGTCCTTCGGCACCAGCGAGGCGAAGTCGCCGGTGTCGCCGAGGCGGAGCAGGAAGGGACGCAGCCGGGTGTAACGGATCGCGGTGACGGAACACGGATCCACGGAGATCCGCTGGAAGAGGTCGAGATGAAGTCCGAGTGCGTCGGCGACGAGGGACTTGATGATGTCCCCGTGCGAACACATCAGGTACACGGCGTCGGCACCGTGGTCGCGCTCCACCCGCGCGTTCCACTCGCGGACCGCCTCGGCGGCGCGGTGCTGCATCGCCCGCATGGACTCCCCGCCGGGGAACGCCGCGGCCGTCGGGTGCGCCTGCACCACCTCCATCAGCGGCTCGTCCTTCAGCTCGTCGAGCTTGCGGCCCGACCAGTCGCCGTAGTCGCACTCGGAGATGCGGTCGTCGGTGTGCGCGGCCAGGCCGGGGCGGGCCTCGAGCAGCGGCCGGACCGTCTCCCGGCAGCGCTGCAGCGGGCTGGTGACGACCTCGGCGAGCGGCACCCCGGCGAGCCGTGCGGGCAGGGCGGCGGCCTGTGCGGCGCCGCGTTCGTCGAGCGCGACACCGGGCATCCGGCCGGCGAGCACGCGCTCGGTGTTGGCGGTGGAACGTCCGTGCCGGACCAGCAACAAGGTGGGCATGCGGCCCAGGGTAGGCGCAGTGCGCGGGAGCGGGGCGGGGTGGCGGCCGGGCCGAGGGTGCGGCCGGTGAGAGGAGCGGGTGCTTCGTGATCGTCGACTGTGCCGTCTACCGGCAGGGGCGCCGTGCGGAGGGGGACGGGGACTTCTCCTCCGCGCTCGCCGAGGCGCGGTCGGCGGGGGGCTTCGTGTGGATCGGGCTGCACGAGCCGGCCGAGGACGAGTTCGACGCGGTCTCGCAGGAGTTCGGCCTGCATCCGCTGGCCGTCGAGGACTCCCTCAAGGCGCATCAGCGGCCCAAGCTCGAGGTGTACGACGACTCGCTGTTCCTGGTGCTCAAGCCGGTCGTCTACGAGCCCCGGAGCGACACGGTGTCCTCCGGGGAGATCATGGTCTTCCTCGGTGACGCGTTCGTGGTGACGGTCCGGCACGGGGAGGGCGCGCCGCTCCGTGCGGTGCGCAAGCGGCTGGAGCAGGAGCCGGAGCTGCTGGGCAAGGGACCCACGGCCGTGCTGTACGCGATCGCCGACGCCACCGTCGACCACTATCTGGAGGTCGCCACCGAGCTGGGGACCGATCTGGAGGAGCTGGAGGCGGAGGTCTTCTCCCCGGACGGCGGTGGCTCGCGGCACACCGCCTCGCGGATCTACAACTTCAAGCGGCAGATCCTGGAGTTCCGGCGGGCGACGGGCCCGCTGACCCTGCCGATGAACCGGCTGGCGGGGGTGGGCGTCTCCGGGGTGAGCGTGCCGTTCGTGGCGGAGGAGGCCCGGCCGTTCTTCCGTGACGTGCACGACCACCTCACCCGGGTGAACGAGTCGGTGGAAGGGCTGGACCGGCTGGTGTCGGACATCCTGTCGGCGCATCTGGCGCAGATGAGCGTGCGGCAGAACGACGACATGCGGAAGATCTCGGCCTGGGCGGCGATGGCGGCGGTGCCGACGATGATCGCCGGGGTGTACGGCATGAACTTCGAGCACATGCCGGAGCTGCGGTGGGGGTGGTCGTATCCGGCGGTGATCGTGCTGATGGCCGGGCTGGAGGTGCTGCTGTTCCGGCTGTTCAAGAGCCGGGGGTGGCTGTAGGGGTGGCTGCGGGGGCCGCTTCGGGAGGGTCAGGCGAATTCCGGTTCGGGTCCTGCGGGGCCGCCGAGGGCGTTGCGGCGGGCCGGCATCCTGAGGGAGACCATGCGGCGCCATCCCGCGACGCGTTCGAAGAGGTACACCGCGCGGATGCCGAGGGCCAGGAGCGCGGCCCTGGGCCTGGACCAGCCGAGGATGCGGCCCATGTGGGCCATCACGGCGAGGCTGACGTCGCGGTAGATCCGGATCTCGGCGAGGGCGCAGTCGCGCAGGGTCCGCCGGATGGTACGGCCGTGTCCGGCGCGGGCGAAGCGGAGCAGTTCCTCGTGGCAGTAGGCGAGGTGGTTGTCCTCGTCGTTGGAGATCATCTTGACCGCCCGGCCCAGGTCGGGGTGGTCGGCGAAGTGCTTGCGCAGCAGCTGCATCTGCTCGGAGGCGCGCTGCTCGGTGACCCTGCTGTGGGCGAGGTAGGTGACGATGTCCTGGACGGTGAGGGGCTCGTCCCGCTTGAGCTTGTCGTGGGCCAGGCCGATGCCGCTCCGTTCGAGGAGCATGGTGTAGTCGGTCTCGGGCGGTACGGGGACGGGGTCCAGGCCGCGCTTCTTCATCAGGGCGTTGAAGATGCGGCCGTGCTTGTCCTCGTCGGCGCCGTGGCGGGTGATCCTGGGGGCCATCTCGCGTTCGGTCTCGGGGACGAGGGCGGCGATGCGGGCGTTCTCCCAGCCGCCCTGGGACTCGCCGCTGGCGGCGATGGAGCAGAACAGCGCGAAGGATTCGTCGTTGTCGAGGATCTCCTGGAACAGACTCCTGGCCGAAAGCAAGGGGACCAGCCACCTCTCCGCCGATGCGCAAGCCGGGCGAGGAACGAGTCAAATGCCCAGGGGGCGGGCACCGCAACAGGCGGGGCGGACAACTCCGTCGAATGGAGGAGGGGGTGGCGGCGCCGGGGCGTAACCGCGGGGGATCCCGGGCGTTGTACTGTCTGACGGCCGTGGCGGGGTGGGCCCCCGAGCCCCCACCACGGCCGTGGGGTTCTTCTGGTCGCTGTGGTGGCTGCGGCTATGCCAGCCCGGCGCGTTCCAGGGCCTCGGTGCCGGCGCGGAGGGAGGCGAGGCGCTCCTGGAGGGTGAAGCCGGCGGGGGCGAGGGTGAGGGTGGTGACTCCCGCTTCGGCGTAGGCCCTCATGCGGTCGGCGATGCGGTCGACCGAGCCGAGGAGCGTGGTCGAGTCGATGAGGTCGTGCGGGACGGCGGCCGCGGCGCCCTCCTTGTCGCCGGACAGGTACTTGTCCTGGATCTCGGCGGCTTCCTTCTCGTAGCCCATGCGCCGGGCGAGCTGGTTGTAGAAGTTCTGCTTGCGGCTGCCCATGCCGCCGACGTAGAGGGCGGTGTAGGGACGGAAGGTGTCGGCGAGGGTGGTGATGTCCTTGTCGTCGCCGGTGGCGAGCGGGACGGTGGGACAGATGTCGAAGCCCTCGAGGGTCTTGCCTGCCTTCTCGCGGCCCGCGCGGATGTGCTTGACGGCGGTCTCCTCGAGGTGGTCGGCGGAGGGGAAGATCAGCAGGGCGCCGTCGGCGATCTCGCCGGTCTGTTCGAGGTTCTTCGGGCCGATGGCGGCGATGTAGAGCGGGATGTGCTCACGCTGGGGGTGCACGGTGAGCTTGATGGGCTTGCCGGGGCCCCCGGGGAGGGGGAGCGTCCAGTGCTCGCCCTCGTAGGTGAGGCGCTCGCGGGTCATGGCCTTGCGGATGATCTCGACATACTCGCGGGTGCGGGCGAGGGGCTTGTCGAACTTGACGCCGTACCAGCCCTCGGAGACCTGGGGGCCGGAGACGCCGAGGCCGAGGCGGAAGCGGCCGCCGGAGAGGGAGTCGAGGGTGGCCGCGGTCATCGCGGTCATCGCGGGCTGGCGGGCGGGGATCTGGAAGATGGCCGAGCCGACGTCGATGCGGGTGGTCTGGGCGGCGACCCAGGCGAGGACGGTGGCGGCGTCGGAGCCGTAGGCCTCGGCGGCCCAGCAGACCGAGTAGCCGAGCCGGTCGGCTTCCTGCGCCACGGTGAGGTTGTCCGCGTCCATTCCGGCACCCCAGTAGCCGAGGTTGATCCCGAGCTGCATGGCCGTCTCCCCTTACCGATGAGTAACGTGGCTTGTGCGGGCAGCGTATACCGCCGACGGCCCGGCTGGGGTACGCGCTCGGCTGCGCCCGCTGCCCGGCGGGGGCACGCAGGGCCGGCGCGACTCGCCCAGGGCCGGCCCTCACCCCGGGCACCCAGGCGGCTCGGGGTCACTGACGGCGTGGGGGCCATCGCTCGGCACCCGCTCGCCGCGTCTCCGATCTCGCGCGGCCCTTCAGGCGCCTATCACTTGATGCGCATCTTGCTTGGACCGGTCCGTGAGGGGTGGCCGTGGAAGCGGTGAAAGAAGGCCACCGCCGCCGGTCACAGCAACACGCATCTGTCTCTCCATGAGTGGGAACGGAAGTGCCGCAATGCGCCGCCGCACCCACGTCCGGGGAGGAGCGCCCCGGACGACCCGACAGGCGGAGCCGTCTCCTACAAGCACCGCCGAGAATATGATCACAAATACGAAATTCTGCGCAGACAAGCCGGGCATTGGGCAGTTCGGCGGAGCGCCAGGGGCTTCACCGGGGCCGCAACGGAGGGGTGGCCGGGCCGCACGGTGTTGACGCACGCGCCTGCGGGAAGGGGAATTGGCTTGTCCACAGGCACCCACAGGCACGGTTCTGGCCAGTAATCTCGGCGTTCATGGAGCAGAGGCATCTCGGCCGCACCGGCCTGCGCGTGTCCCGGATCGGGCTCGGGACCCTGACCTGGGGTCGGGACACCGACGAGCACGACGCCGCGGACCTCCTGAAGACCTTCTGGGAAGCGGGCGGAACCCTCGTCGACACCGCGGACGTGTACGGCGACGGCGAGGCCGAGTACCTGCTCGGAAAGCTGATGGCCGGTCTGGTGCCCCGCAGGGACCTGGTGATCTCGACCAAGGCCGGCAGCGTCCCGGACCCCGACCGCCGTTTCAACGGCTCCCGCGGTCACCTGCTGTCCGCCCTGGACGCCTCCCTGGAAAGGCTCGGCACCGACCACGTCGACGTATGGCATGTGCATGCGTACGACCCGGCCACGCCCCTCGAGGAGACCCTCCAGGCCCTGGACATCGCCGTCGGCAGCGGCCGGGCCCGCTACGCCGGGGTCTCCAACTTCTGCGGCTGGCAGCTGGCCAAGGCCGGCACCTGGCAGCTGGCGGCGCCGGGCGCCCGGACCCGGCTGGCCAGCACCCAGATGGAGTACTCGCTGCTGCAGCGGGGCGTGGAGCGGGAGGTGCTCCCGGCCGCCATGGATCTCGGTATCGGGCTGCTCCCCTCCTCGCCGCTGGGGCGCGGCGTGCTGACCGGGAAGTACCGCAATGACGCGATGCCGCCGGACTCCAGGGGCGCCTCGGAGCATCTGGCTCCGTTCGTCGCCCCCTATCTGGACGAGACGGCCGGGCGGATCGTGGACGCCGTGGCGACCGCGGCGGACGGTCTGGCGGTGACCCCGCTGCAGGTGGCCCTCGCCTGGGTGCGCGACCGCCCCGGAGTGACCGCCCCCATCGTCGGCGCGCGCAACGCACAGCAGCTCACGGCGGCATTGTCAGTGGAGGCGCTTAGTCTTCCTGACGAGATCTGCCGGGCGCTGGACGACGTGTCGGCGCCCGTGCACCGGTATCCCGATCATGACTGGAGCACGCTGTGACCACGCCCGAGACTCCCGAGGACGCCGAGCCGGCCGAGGGTGAGCAGCTGTCGGAGGCCGAGGCCGAGCTGCGGGCCCAGCGGATCGAGCGGGAGCGCATCGAGCGGCGCAAGGCGGAGAAGGGGCGCATCGAGGCCGGCGCCAAGCTGAGCGGCAGAGCCGCCGATCTGCTGGCCGCGGTGCGGGCCGTGGAGAGCGGGGAGAAGCCGCCGGCCACGGTGTTCGAGGAACCCGCGCCCGCGCCCCGGCGTCCCGCGCCCGAGCCGGCGCGGCGGATGCCGGCGCCGACCGCCGGGGCCGAGGCCGCCCCGCAGGTCGTCGAGGCGGTGCGCGGGGTGCTCGCGGAGGGTGGCGCGCCCGAAGGGCTCGCCGTGCAGGCCGCCGAGGTGCTGGGCGAGGGCGCCGGGGAGCTGCTGCGCGCGGATCCGTGGCAGTTGCTGCGGGTCTTCGGGGTGCGGCCGGAGCAGGCGGACGCGTTCGCGCGGGCGCTGCTCGGCGGCGACGCGTCCCCGGGCGACGAGCGGCGGGGCCGGGCGGTCACCGTGTGGCTGCTGGAGCAGGCGGCGCTCGCCGGGCACACGGCGCTGGAGATGCCGGCGCTGGTCAGCGCGCTTCAGCGGCAGGGGGTCCCGGACGCGGACGGGGCGGTGCGCGGTGCCGTCTCCGAGGGGGACGTGCTGGTCTTCCAGGACGCCCTGGAGGCGCCCTCCGAAGGCGAGGAGGAGGTGCCGGTCCGGGTGCTGGTGGGGCTGGAGCGGTATGCGCTGGCCGAGGAGAGCCTCGCCGACGGGCTGGCCCGGCTGGTCGACTCCGTGCCGAAGCGGGACGGGTCCGCCGAGGAGTGGGAGTCGGCCGCCGCCGAGGCGGAGGGTTCGGCGGGTGAGCTGATCCGTGCCGTCGCCGGTCACGGGCTGGTGCTGCACACCGGTGGCGAGGCGGCGCGGGCCGAGCCGGCGGCGCTGCTGCGCACCGCTCACGGCATGGGGCTGCGGGCCTGGGCCGCCGTGCACAGCCCTCTGGGGCGGGCCCGGTTCGCGGCGCTGCTCGGCGAGGACGGACCGGGGGTGGCGACGGTGCCCGGGCTGCTGGCCGGGGCCGAGGGGCCCGGGCGGGACGCCGACGGGACGCTCGAGGTCGATCTGCTGGTGGTGCTGGACGCGCCACAGCTGGACGTGGAGGCGGCCGCGCTGCTGGCGGAGTCGCTGCCGGACGGCGCGCGGCTGGTGCTGTCCGGGGATCCGGGGATGCTGTGGTCGGTGGGGCCCGGGCGGGTGTTCGCCGATCTGCTGGCGGCGCGGGTGTGTCCGCAGATCGCCTCCCGGCGTCCGGATCCGGGGCCGCTCGGCGAGCTGGTCTCCGGTGTCGGCGCCGGGGAGCTGCTCCAGGTGGAGGCGCCCGGCAAGGAAGTGGTGATCGTGCCGGTGCGGGACGCGGGCGAGGCGGTGCACCGGACGGTGCAGCTGGTGGTGGACTCGGTGCCCCGCGCCCTGGGCGTGCCGGCCGAGGAGACGCAGGTGATCACGCCGGGCCACGGGGGCGCGGTGGGGACACGGGTGCTGAACGCCGCGCTGAAGGAACGGCTGAATCCCGGTCCTGGCCGGTTCGGCGGGTTCGATCCGGGCGACCGGGTGGCCTACTCCCCCGCTCCGGGGCGGATGCTGCCCGGCCGGGTGGTGAAGGCCGACGCCGCGGGTCTGCATCTGGACTGCGCCGGTGAGGAGATCGTGGTGCCGAAGGAGCGGGTGGAGCGCTCCGTGCGGCACGCCTGGGCGCTCACCGCGCACCAGGCAGTGGGCTGCCGCTGGCCCGCGGTGGTCGTGGTGCTGCCGGGGGACGCGGTGCCGGCGCTGAGCCGCCCGTGGGTGTACACGGCGTTCAGCCGGGCCGACCGGCATCTGTCCGTGGTGCACGGGGTGGAGCAGGCGCTGCCGAGGGCCGTGGCCGAGGTGCCGGCCAAGCCGCGGACCACGCGCCTGCCCCATCTGCTGGCCCCGCAGGTCGCCGCCACCGGCTGACCGGAGGACGTGGACGGTGGCCGCGGGCGGGCCACCGTCTCGTCAGCGGTCGGTGTCGAGGGGGTCCAGGTCCTCGTCCTCGTCCAGGGCCGCGTCGCCCACGCCGGATGCGTCCTCTTCCTCTTCCTCTTCCTCTTCCTCGTCTTCGTCGTCCTCGCCCTCGTCCTCGTCCTCGTCCTCGTCCTCGTCGAGGTCGTCCTCGTCCTCGTCGAAGACCGCGCTGACGTCGAAGCGGCACACCACCTGCTCCGGGTCCACCTGCTCGAAGGGGGCCTCCAGCCACTCCCCCGGCTCCGGCGGGTCGTCCGACGCCGTGACCCAGAGGGTGGAGTCGCCCTCCTCGAGACCGAACTCCTTGTGCCGGGAGGCGATCTCGTCCGGCTCGAACTCGCCGAAGAGGATGCCGAGCGCACCGTGCACGGTGCTGGAGGCCTGGGTGGGCTCGCCCTCGTCCGCCGCCTCGATCCGCTGGGCGTGGGCCAGCAGCCGCTTGGGCTGCGCGACGGTGTAGTCGCGGCGGATCAGCACGCTGAGGGCGTTCGGCTCCTCGGGGCCGGTGTAGGGCGGCAGCGCGCCGTCCCCGCCGGGGATCTCGAAGGGGGTGACCTCGTCGTAGCGGTCGTAGAGCAGTTCGTCGTACGCCTCCGCGGCCGCGGCCAGCTGGTTGAACGCCTCGTAGACGGCCGGGTCGTCGTCCCCCGACCTGCGTTCGACCGCGGCAAGGTGGCGGTCGAGCGCGGTCTTGACCGCCTCGGCGGCGGCGCGTACCTCGGCAGCGGTGGGCTGCGCAGCATCAGACATAGTGCAGACGCTATCCGTACCGGGCCCCGGACCGCACAATAGATGCGATGCCGGAATACGAATTTGTCGACGTGTACGTGCCGCGCGGGGTCTCCCGCAAGGAGACGACTCGTCTGCTGACGGACCATGCCGAGTACGGTCACTGGGAGTTGTACCGCCTGACCCTGTTGCGGGACGGCAGTCGCAGGGTGCGGCTGAGACGGCGGATCATCCGCCAGGTGCGCGCCACCTGGTGAGACCAGGGGCCCGCAGCGTCGCCGCGGGCCCCTGACGTGTGCCCGGAAGCACCGGGGCGTGCCCCGGTCAGCGGGCCGTGCGTGCCTTGCGGTAGAGGATGGCGCCGCCGAGCAGCGCGCCGGCCCCGAGCGGCAGGGCGAGGCCGACCGGCAGGTCGCTGCCGGTGTGGGCCAGCTGGGTCTCGGCCGCGGGCTGGATGTCGGCGCGGGAGGCCGGCTGGTCGCCGCCCTCCGGTGAGCGCCCGGTGTCGTCCGGGGTGGACGGGGTGCCGGGGGCGGACGGACCGTCCGGCCGGCCGGGGCGCTCCGGCTCCTCGGGGCTGCCCGGCTCGCCGGGCTGTCCGGGCGTGCCGGGGGAGTCGTTCGCGCAGCCGTTGCCCTCGGCGGTGTTGCCGGCGCCGAGGACGTCGATGGTGTTGCCGCAGACGTTCACCGGGACGTGGACGGGTGCCTGCACCTGATTGCCGGAGGCGACACCGGGCGAGCCGGCGGCCTTGCCGTCCGCGTGCGCGCCGCCGTGTGCTCCGGAGCCGCCGTTGCCGTCTGCCGCGGAGCCCCCCTCGTTGACGCAGACGTTGCCCATGGCCGGGTTGAGGATCCCGCCGACGTTGACGGTGTTGCCGCAGACGTTGACCGGAACGTCCACCGGTGCCTGCACGGAGTTGCCGGAGAGCACGCCGGGCGAGCCGGAGGCGGTGCCGTGTGCTCCGGAGTCCGCATGGGCGGCCCCTCCCGCGGCGGCGATGACCCCGGTCGCGGCCGCCACGGTCATCAGTCCCTTGCGGGTGACCTGTCGCATAGTCGATGTCCCTGTCTTCGGAAAGTTCCCACGTTCGTCAAGACCGGTCGGCCCCGGAGCGCATGGCGCGCGTTCCGGGGCCGACGGGTTCAGAACCCTGAAATGACTCGCCCTAACGGGCGGTGCACAGGGTCACAGGTTGGCGCAGGTGTTGCCGAAGGCGGGGTTCAGCAGCCCGATCACGGAGACCGTGTTGCCGCAGACGTTCACGGGGACGTGGATCGGGGCCTGGATCACGTTGCCGGACAGGACGCCCGGGGAGTGCACAGCGGCACCCTGGGCACCGGAGTCCGCAGCGGCCATGCCCGCGCCCGCGAGAACCAGCCCACCGGTGGCAGCCGCGACAGCGACGACCTTCTTGATCATTATTCCTCCTTGTTGGCAATGCGACCCCAAGTTGCGGATCACACCGGGAATAACGAAGGAGGGGTAATGAGGCTACGAGCTTATGGTCGCATTCACCCGTACCGGTCAACTCCGGACATCTGCCCGATTACTGGAGGTGTCCGCGGGTCATGAGGCGTCCAGGAACCGGTCGAGGACGCGGACGCCGAACTTGAGACCGTCAACCGGCACCCGCTCGTCCACGCCGTGGAACATCCCGGCGAAGTCCAGCTCCGGGGGCAGTTTCAGCGGGGCGAAGCCGAAGCAGCGGATGCCGAGATCGTCGAAGGACTTGGCGTCGGTGCCGCCGGAGAGCATGTAGGGCACGGCACGTGCGATCGGGTCCTCGGCGCGCAGGGCGGTCTGCATGGCGTCGACCAGCCTGCCGTCGAAGTCGGTCTCCAGCGCCTTGTCGGCGTGCACGTCCTCCCGCTTCACCCGCGGGCCGAGGATGCGGTCGAGGTCGGCGAGGAACTCCTCCTCGTAGCCGGGCAGGAAGCGGCCGTCGACGTGGGCGGTGGCCTGTCCGGGGATGACGTTGACCTTGTAGCCGGCTCCGAGCATGGTGGGCGCCGCCGAGTTGCGCAGCGTGGTGCCGATCATCCGGGCGATGCCGCCGAGCTTGGCGAGCGTCTCGTCCATGTTCTCCGGGTCGAGCTCGGTGCCGAGCGCGTCGGACAGCTCGTCCAGGAAGGCCCGCACGGTCTTGGTGACGCGCACCGGCCAGGTGTGCCGGCCCAGGCGGGCGACGGCCTCGCACAGCTCGGTGATGGCGTTGTCGGTGTTGGTCATCGAGCCGTGCCCCGCGGTGCCCTCGACGGTGAGCCGCATCCAGTGCATGCCCTTCTCGGCGGTCTCCACCAGGTACAGGCGCAGCTGCTCGTTGACGGTGAAGGAGAAGCCGCCGACCTCGCCGATGCCCTCGGTGACGCCCTCGAAGAGCTCCGGGTGCTCGCGCACCAGGTACTTGGCGCCGTAGGTGCCGCCGGCCTCCTCGTCGGCGAGGAAGGCGAGCACGATGTCGCGCGGGGGCTTGCGGCCGCTGCGCAGCCGGTCGCGGACGACCGCGAGGGTCATCGCGTCCATGTCCTTCATGTCGACGGCGCCGCGTCCCCATACGCAGCCGTCGGCGATCTCCCCGGAGAACGGATGGTGGGTCCAGTCGTCGGCGTCGGCCGGGACGACGTCGGTGTGGCCGTGGATGAGCAGCGCGGGCCGGGAGGGGTCCTCGCCCTCGATCCGGGCCACCGTGGAGGCGCGCCCCGGGTGGGACTCGATGATCTGGGGTTCGAGCCCGACCTCGGCGAGCTTCTCGGCGACGTACTCGGCCGCCTTGCGCTCACCGGGGCCGGAGTGGTCGCCGTAGTTGCTGGTGTCGATCCGGATCAGCTCGCGGCAGAGGTCCACGACCTCGTCCTCACCGGTGACGCTCCTGGCCGTGTCCGTCTCGCTCACGTGCTTCCTCCCGCTGTCACTGCTGGTGGGCTGTGGGTGCTCCCCACATCCTCTCCCCGCGCCGCCCGGCGCCCAAGCCCCGGCCCGGGCGCGGCGACCGGGGTCTTCGGGCCCGGGGGTGATCGGGCCACCGGGGAACACCTGGTAATGTTTACGTCGTCGCCGCGGGGGGAAACCCGCGCGACAGACACCTTGTCCGGGTGGCGGAATGGCAGACGCGCTAGCTTGAGGTGCTAGTGCCCTTTATCGGGCGTGGGGGTTCAAGTCCCCCCTCGGACACATGAGACGAGGGCCGCGACCGCGAAGGTCGCGGCCCTCGCGCGTTGCAGGCATTGCAGGCGAGGCGAGCGTGCCGCGGAGGGTGATCATGACCACGCGTTCCTGTCCGTGCGGGCTGCCCGCGGCGTACGAGGAGTGCTGCGGCCGGTACCACGCCGGGGCGGCGGCGCCGACCGCCGAGCTGCTGATGCGCTCGCGCTACAGCGCCTTCGTCCGGCGGGACGCCGGCCATCTGCTGCGGACCTGGCATCCGCGCACCCGGCCCGAGCGGATCGGCTTCGACCCGGGGATGCGCTGGACGGGTCTGGAGATCCTCGGGACGACGGACGGGTCCGCGTTCCACAGCACCGGGACCGTCACCTTCCGGGCGTTCTACCGGGGCGGCTCGCTGCACGAGCGCAGCCGGTTCGAGCGGGTGGACGGCGCCTGGGTCTACGTCGACGGGGATGTCCTGAGCTGACCCCGGACACCTCGAGCCGACCCCGGACACCGGGCGCCTACGGCGCCAGGATGTCCAGCTCCTGGAGCGCGCCCTCGGTGATCTCGCGGGTCAGGCGCTCCGCGCGCTCGGCGTCACGTGCGCGGACCGCCTCGGCGACCTGGACGTGCAGGGTGACGGCGGCCGGGTCGGGGTCGGGGAACATCACGTCGTGGTGGGTGCGGCCGGCCAGGACCTCGGCGACGACGTCGCCGAGCCGGGCGAACATCTCGTTGCCGGACGCGGTGAGGATGACGCGGTGGAAGGCCACGTCGTGGAAGAGGTAGCCCTCCAGCTTGTGGCCGCGTGAGTGGGCGACCATGCCGAGCGCGGCCTCGGTGAGTTCGGCGCACTGCTCGGCGGTGGCGTTCTCGGCGGCGAGCCGGGCGGCGACCGGTTCGACGGCGGAGCGCAGCACGGTGAGGGAGCGCAGCTGGCGGGGGCGGTCGGCGCCGGCCAGGCGCCAGCGGATGACCTGAGGGTCGTAGACGTTCCACTCGCAGGCCGGAAGGACGGTCACGCCCACCCGCCGCCGGGACTCGACCAGGTGCATGGACTCCAGTACGCGCACCGCCTCGCGCATCACGGAGCGTGACACGTCGAAACGCTGAGCCAGCTCGTCGGTGCGCAGAACGCTGCCCGGGGGGTACGTGCCCGCCGTGATCTCGGGGCCGAGGGTGTCCAGTACACGGCCGTGCAGCCCCCGGCCCGTGGTGCTCATGCACTCAGAGTACGAGGCGGATCACGGAATCAAAAAGTCAGACTTATTTGTCACAGGCTCTTGAATTCGTCGTACCTAATAGGTTTCAGTGTGCGTCGACATCACGTGTCGACGAAGACAGCGGACAGTGAGGCAGCGGATGAACACCCCCCATGTCGTCGTGGTCATGGGCGTCGCGGGCACCGGCAAGACCACCATCGGTCCTCTGCTCGCCGCCCGGCTCGGCGTCCCGTACGCCGAGGGCGACGACTTCCACCCGCGGGCCAACATCGCCAAGATGTCGGCCGGCACCCCGCTCACCGACGAGGACCGGTGGCCGTGGCTGGACGCCATCGGCGACTGGGCACAGGGACGGGCCGGGCTCGGCGGGGTGGTCAGCTGCTCGGCGCTGAAGCGGTCGTACCGCGACCGGCTGCGCAGTGCCGCACCGGGCGTGGTCTTCCTGCATCTCACGGGTGACCGCGCGCTGATCGAGGACCGGATGTCGCACCGGAAGGGCCACTTCATGCCCACGGCGCTGCTCGACTCCCAGTTCGCCACGCTCCAGCCCCTGGAGCGGGACGAGACCGGAGTCGCCGTGGATGTGACGGGCAGCCCGGAGGAGATCACCGCGCGGGCGGTCGCCGCCCTCGCCGAACTCCCCGAGCCGGCCGCATGAGCCCGGCCGGCCGCTTATCCCCGGGGTGCTCCCCCACCACCCCGGACTCCTCCCCCCGACTCCCCGTACCTGCAAGGGATCCACCGTGACCAGACTCAGCGCCGAGATGCTGGCAGCGGACGCACCCGAGCCGATCACCTCGGCCGGCCACGCTCAGCTGGGCATCGCCGTCCTGGCGGGCATCGCCGTCATCGTCCTGCTCATCACCAAGTCCAAGCTGCACGCCTTCCTGGCGCTGACCATCGGGTCACTGGCACTCGGCGCGTTCGCCGGGGCGCCCCTGGACAAGGTCATCACCAGTTTCAGCACCGGGCTCGGCTCCACCGTCGCCGGTGTCGGCGTCCTGATCGCGCTCGGCGCGATCCTCGGCAAGATGCTCGCCGACTCGGGCGGCGCCGACGAGATCGTGGACACCATCCTCGCCAAGGCGGGCGGGCGTTCCATGCCCTGGGCGATGGTGCTGATCGCCTCGGTGATCGGTCTGCCGCTCTTCTTCGAGGTCGGCGTCGTCCTGCTGATCCCGGTCGTGCTGATGGTCGCCAAGCGCGGCAACTACTCGCTGATGCGCATCGGCATCCCGGCGCTCGCCGGTCTGTCGGTGATGCACGGGCTCGTTCCGCCGCACCCCGGTCCGCTGGTCGCCATCGACGCGGTGAACGCCGACCTGGGTGTCACCCTGGCCCTGGGCGTGCTGGTCGCCATCCCGACCGTGATCATCGCCGGACCGGTCTTCTCGAAGTACGCCGCCCGCTGGGTGGACGTGCCGGCGCCCGAGCGGATGATCCCGCAGCGTGCCTCGGAGGACCTGGAGCGGCGGCCGGGCTTCGGCCCGACCCTGTTCACCATCCTGCTGCCGGTCGTGCTGATGCTCGCCAAGGCGCTGGTGGACATCGTGATCGACGACCCGGAGAACACCGTCCAGCGGATCTTCGACGTCATCGGCTCCCCGCTGATCGCCCTGCTCTCGGCGGTGCTGGTCGGCATCTTCACGCTGCTGCGCCCGGCCGGCTTCGGCAAGGAGCGCCTGTCGCCGCTGGTCGAGAAGAGCCTCGCCCCCATCGCGGGCATCCTGCTGATCGTCGGCGCGGGCGGCGGTTTCAAGCAGACGCTGATCGACACCGGCGTGGGCCAGATGGTCCTGGAGATCTCCGAGGACTGGTCGATCCCCGCACTGCTGCTGGCCTGGCTGATCGCGGTGGCGATCCGGCTGGCGACCGGTTCGGCGACCGTGGCGACCGTCTCGGCGGCCGGTCTGGTGGCGCCGCTGGCGGCCGACATGTCCACCACCCACGCGGCCCTGCTGGTCCTCGCGATCGGCGCCGGCTCGCTCTTCTTCAGCCATGTCAACGACGCCGGGTTCTGGCTGGTGAAGGAGTACTTCGGGCTCAGCGTCGGCCAGAACATCAAGACCTGGTCCGTGATGGAGACGATCATCTCGGTGGTCGCCGGAGGGATCGTGCTGCTGCTGTCCCTGCTCATATAGCGGCTCATACAGCGGCGGCCGGACAGCTCTGCGAGGACCTCAGGCACACCCGCCCGGCCGTGGCGGCAGCCGTCGCGCTGCCCCGCGGCCGGGCGTCGTTCATGGCCGCCACAGCGGGTGCTCGCGCCGCGCCCACTCCCGGCTGACGAAGCCGGTGCGCAGGCCGCGGCGGGCCTCCGGGTCGGCCAGCGCCATGCCGATGTGCCCGGCGAGGACGATGCCGATGGTGAGCGCCAGCCAGTCGTGCACGAAGGTCGCGCTGGTGCGCCACATCAGCGGGGTCAGGTGGGTGAACCACATCATCAGGCCGGTGCCCAGCATCACCAGCGTGGCTCCGGCGATCCAGGCGGCGTAGAGCTTCTGACCGGCGTTGAACTTGCCGGCCGGGCGGGCGGAGGGGCGTTTGTCGCGGCGCAGCGCGGCGCGCAGCCAGGCGCGGTCGTGCGGGCCGAAGCGGTCGAGGCGGCGCAGGTCGGCGCGGAAGGCGCGGGAGGCGAGCCCCGCGAGGAAGGGCAGCGGCAGGGCGAGCCCGGACCACTCGTGCACGGTGACCACCAGGGCCCGGCGGCCCACGAGCTGGGCGAGCTGCGGAACGTACAGGCAGGCGGCGGTGAAGACGCACAGGCCCGTCAGGGCGGCCGTGGTGCGGTGCACCCACTTCTGTGCGGGGCCGAAGCGCCGTACGGTCGCGGGGGCGGCGGGCGGTGCGTCGGTCCGGGGGCTCATCATCCGCTCGTGGGCTCGTCGTCGCGTCCGTTGGAGCGGCCGACCCAGGCGTCGATGTCGTAGCCGCGTCCCTCCCAGTAGCCGGGCACGACCTTGTCGGTGACGGTGATGCCGGAGAGCCACTTCGCGGACTTGTAGAAGTACATGGGCGCCACGTAGAGGCGGACGGGACCGCCGTGGGCGTGGCCGATCTCCTCGTCCTGCATCCGCAGGGCGACCAGCACGTCGGCCCGGCGGGCCTGGCCGAGGGTGAGGCTCTCGGAGTAGGCGCCGTCGAAGCAGGTGAAGCGCACCGCCTTCGCCTCCGGGCGTATTCCGGCCGCGTCGAGCAGCGCCGACAGCCGTACGCCCTCGAACGGGGTGTCGGGCACTCGCCAGCCGGTGACGCACTGGACGTCCCGGACCAGGCGGGTCTGCGGCAGGGCCCGGAGGTCGGCCAGGGTGTAGGCGGCGGGGCGGTCGACCAGGCCGCCGACGGTGAGGCGGTAGTCGGCGGGGCTCTTGCGGGGCACCGAGGAGGTGACGGAGTAGTAGCGGAAGCCACCGCCGTTGGGGAGCAGGTCGGTCAGGCCTGTGGGGTCCTTGTCGGAGGCCGCGGCGAGGAAGGACTCCAGGCCGCGCTGGAGCGGCGGCGCGGCGAGCACGCCCAGGGCGCCGAGGCCGAGGGTGCCGAGCACCACGCGGCGGCCGACCGGCCTGCCGCGGGCGTCGGGCTCGTCCCGGTCCTGGTCCCGGTCCTGGTCGTCGGGTGGCGGTGCGGGGTTCACCTCGTCGGCGGAGTTCACCTGTTCATTCGAGCACCCGCGTCCCCTCGTCGGCCAGGGATCGCGGGTGCTCGTCAGGATTCCGTAAGCGCCGAGAGCCGCCGGCGGCCGGCGGCAGCCTGCCTACTGGGTGCTCCCGGCCGCCTTCTCCAGCTGGAACGCCTCGTTGCCGAGGCCGATCCGGGCGTGGGTCCCGGGGGCGTGGCGGCGCAGGACCAGGCCCTGGACCAGGCCGGCGAGCAGGGCGAGGCCGATGACGCCGGGCAGGATCCAGCGCAGCGAGGAGTCGGGGCCCGCGCCGACCAGGACGTCGAAGTCCTTGACGGTGTAGCCGGCGATCGCGACCAGGGCGAGGCCGGCCAGGCCGGAGGTGACCAGCCGCCAGGCCTGGGCTCCGGCGGCGCCCCGACGGACGAAGAAGGTGACCACGGACAGGGAGGCGAGGGCCATCAGCACGATCACGCCGAGGGCCCCGATGTTGCCGCCCCAGGTGAACAGGTGGAGCACGGGCGCGGTGGGGTCGCCGACGGGCTTGTCGTCGGTGAGCGCGAAGGCCAGGACGAGGACGGTGGCGATGACGGTCTGCAGCAGCGAACCGGTGCCGGGGGCGCCGCTGCCGCCGCTGGTGCGGCCGAAGGCCGCGGGCAGCAGGCCCTCGCGCCCCATGGCGAAGGCGTAGCGGGCGACCACGTTGTGGAAGCTGAGCATGGCCGCGAACATGCCGGTGACGAAGAGGATGTGCAGTGCGTCGGTGAAGGTCGCGCCGAGCCGGGCCTCGGTGAGGAAGAACAGCAGTCCCGCGCTGTGCTCGCGGGAGGCGGCGACGACGCCCGACGGGCCGGTGGCGACGGTGAGCGCCCAGCTGCTGATGGCGAAGAAGACGGCGACGCCGGTGACGGCGAGGAACATCACGCGGGGCACCAGGACGTGCGGCCGGTTGGTCTCCTCGGCGTAGACGGGGGCCTGCTCGAAGCCGAGGAAGGCGGCGATGCAGAAGCACAGCGCGGTGCCGACGCCGGCGCCGGTGAGGGTGCCGGGGTCGAAGGCGTGCAGGGACAGGCCCTCCCTGGCGGGGTCGGCGACGGCGGCGACGTCGAAGACGACCACCAGCAGGACCTCGATGACCAGCAGCACGCCGAGGAGGCGGGCGTTGACGTCGATCTTCAGCCAGCCGAGCACGCCGACGGCGAGCACGGCGGCGAGCGCCGGTATCCACCAGGCCACCTCGAGGTCGGCGTAGGTGGCGAAGAGCCCGGAGACCTCGAAGCCGAAGATGCCGTAGATGCCGACCTGGAGGGAGTTGTAGGCGACGAGGGCGACCATGGCGGCGCCGGCTCCCGCGGTGCCGCCGAGGCCGCGGGAGATGTAGGCGTAGAAGGCGCCGGCGTTGTGCACGTGCCGGCTCATCTCGGCGTAGCCGAGGCTGAACAGCACCAGCACGGTGCCGAGCACCACGAAGAGCAGCGGCTGGCCGATGATGCCCATCACCGCGAATGTTGTGGGCATGACACCGGCGACGACCATCAGCGGGGCGGTCGCCGCGAGGACGGAGAGCAGCAGGCCCCCCGTGCCGAGGCGGTCGGCGCGCAGTGCGCGCTCCTGCCCCTTGAAGGTGCTGATGCCCTCGGCTGTGGCTCTGCTGGTGCTCGAACTGTCCGTCGTCATCGGGAGTCCGTCCTTGGGTCGGTTACGGGGGCTTGGGTCGGCTACGGGGCAGGGGGTGCGGGGCTAGCTCGCGCCGAGGACCGTCGCCCGGGCGGTGCGGAAGGCGGTCAGCGGATCGCGGTCGGGGTAGGACCAGGGGGCCGGGGTGGCGTGCTCGCCGATGCGGTGGAACAGGGCGGCGGCCTCGGCTCCCCGCCCCTCGCACACCTTGGCGTGGGCGAGGAAGTTGAGGTCGATCAGCCGGCGCGGGTGGTCCTCGTGCTCCCACTCGAGCCACCAGTCGAAGGCGGCCTTCATCACCTGCCGGGCGCGGCGGTCCGCCCAGTGGCCGGAGGCGGCCGGGTCGGCGGGCTCGTGCCCGGCGGCGGCGAGGGCTCGGTAGCGCTCGGCGTGGGCGATGACGGGGAGGACCGCCAGCGGCGAGTCGGCGGGGGCCTGCTCGGCGGCCCAGCCGGCGAAGTCGTAGACCTCGTGCAGCGGGTCCCGCCCGGCGTCCACCCGGCGCTCGGCGAGCCAGGCGACCATCAGGTGGTGGGCGTGGTGGTGGTCGGGGTGGCGGGTGCGGACCTGCTCGAAGAGCCGGACCACGTCGCCGTCGGCCCCCTGGGCACACTCCAGCAGGAGCAGGCCGAGCCAGGGGGTGGGATCGGCCGGGACGAGTCCGGCCGCGCGGTGGCAGGCCTCGCGGGCGCGCGCGGGCTTCTCCTTGCCGCGTAAGGCGCTGCGGACCTGGGCGAGGGCGAGCAGCACGGCGGCGTCGGCGGACTCCGGTTCGGCGAGCAGCCAGTCACGCGCCCAGGCGGCGCAGTAGGACTCGGCGGCCAGGACGGTGATGCGGTGGCCGCGCCGGTCCCAGTCGTCCCCCGTGTGGACCAGCAGCGAGCGGGTCTGCTGCCAGCGCCCCTGGGCCAGTGCGGCTCGGGCGGTGACGAGCTCGGCGTCGTCGAGGGCCTCGTCGAAGGACTGCGCCGCACGTCTGCGACCACGGCCGAGGGGAGGCGGGGGTGGGGGCACCGCGGGACTTCCTCACGCGCTCTTCTGGTGGCTCGGTCCACGGCGGCGGTCGGTCGGCAGTGGTCGGCTGCCGTCCGCCATGGACTGATCACGGACAGCAAACCGGCAGCCAACGGTGGCCGTCAAGGGCACCTCCGTTGTTACACGCGTCAACTCCTGTGACTGGCGGGACTGTTGTGGCGCACTCCGCCGCACATCCTCATG
>NZ_JAATEM010000019.1 GCF_012034205.1 Streptomyces composti | reverse complement strand
AAGACGCCACTCGCGGACCTCGAAGGTGCCCGCCCGGTCCGGGGACGGCGGGCAGCCGGTTCCCCTGCGGCGGGGGCGGTTGAAGTTGGAACGGAATGGTGACATTGACGTCCGGTTCACCGCCCCTGGCCTGCGGTTAAGATGCGCCGGTGCGCGTGCGGTACGCGCGGGGGCGCGGGCTGGGCCAGGCCCGCCGAGGGGAGTGGCAAGTTGAACGTGGGGCCGATATCGGGGGCGTCGGTTGGGGCGCGGGGACGCGGCGGCACGCGGCGGCGTGCGGGCACCAGGCTGGCGGCGCTGGCACTCGGTGTGATGCTGGCGGCCACCGCCTGCGGCGGCGGGGATGCGAACGCCGGCTCGGGTGACGGCAAGGCGAAGGGCAAGGACTCCACCGCCGCGCAGAGCAAGCAGTCCGAGGCGGTCGTCACCATTGCACCCGAGGACGGGGCGAAGTCCGTCAGGACCAGCGGCGCGCTGAAGGTGACCGCCGCCAAGGGCAAGCTCACCGAGGTCGTCGTCAAGGACCCGGACGGCGACCGGATCGAGGGCCGGATATCCGGCGACGGCGCCACCTGGACGCCGTCCACCCACCTGGCCGCCTCCACCACGTACACGGTGCACGCGGTCGCCAAGGACTCCGAGGGCCGCACCGCGGCCGAGGACTCCACCTTCACCACCCTGACCCCGCAGAACACCTTCATCGGCAACTTCACCCCCGAGGACGGGTCGAAGGTCGGTGTCGGGATGCCGTTCTCCATCCGCTTCACCCGGGGCATCACCGACCCGGACGCCGTCGAGCGGGCCATCCGGATCACCACCGAGCCGGCCGTCGAGGTCGAGGGCCACTGGTTCGGCAACGACCGCCTGGACTTCCGGCCCGAGAAGTACTGGAAGCCCGGCACCAAGGTCAGCGTCCACCTCAACCTCGACGGCGTCGAGGGCCGCCCCGGCGTCTACGGCGAGCAGGACAAGAAGATCTCCTTCACCATCGGCCGCAACCAGGTCTCCGTGGTCGACGCCAAGAAGCTCAAGATGACGGTCATGCGGGACGGGAAGGTCATCAAGACCATCCCCGTCACCACCGGAGCGCCGGGCTACGAGACCTGGAACGGCCAGATGGTCATCAGCGAGAAGCTGAAGGTCACCCGGATGAACGGCGAGACGGTCGGCTACGGCGGCGAGTACGACATCAAGGACGTCCCGCACGCCATGCGCCTGAGCACCTCCGGCACCTTCATCCACGGCAACTACTGGGGCGGCGACGCCTTCGGCAACCGCAACGCCAGCCACGGCTGCGTCGGCCTGCGCGACGT
Organism: Streptomyces composti; assembly: GCF_012034205.1. GTDB lineage: Bacteria > Actinomycetota > Actinomycetes > Streptomycetales > Streptomycetaceae > Streptomyces > Streptomyces composti. The sequence continues at coordinate 138,601 of NZ_JAATEM010000019.1, read as the reverse complement.
GCGCGGCGGCTGGGACAAGAAGACCCCGGCGGCCTGGTTCTTCGACAACTCCATGATCGGCGACGTGGTGATCGTGAAGAACTCCAAGGACAAGACCATCGCCCCCGACAACGGGCTCAACGGCTGGAACATGTCCTGGGAGAAGTGGAAGTCGTAGCTCCGCGCGCGGGACGAGGCGGGACCCCCCCGCGCGGCGCGGGGCGTGTCCCCCCGCCCGGGACGAGCGTGACGCACCCGTGAGACGGCGGCCCCGGTGTGAGGTACGGCACCGGGGCCGCCGGCGTTAGCCCCCGTTAACCTGCTCTCATGACCGTGAATCTCGAAGTCGCCGAGGGCGTCGGCACGCTGCGCCTGGACCGCCCGCCCATGAACGCGCTGGACGTCGCCACCCAGGACCGGCTCAAGGAACTCGCCGAGGAGGCCACCCGCCGCGACGACGTGCGGGCCGTGGTGATCTACGGCGGGGAGAAGGTGTTCGCGGCCGGCGCGGACATCAAGGAGATGCAGGCCATGGACCACACCGCGATGGTGCTGCGCGCCCGCGCCCTGCAGGACTCCTTCACCGCGGTGGCCCGCATCCCCAAGCCGGTGGTGGCCGCGGTCACCGGCTACGCGCTCGGCGGCGGCTGCGAGCTGGCGCTCTGCGCCGACTACCGCATCGCCGCGGAGAACGCCAAGCTCGGCCAGCCGGAGATCCTGCTCGGCCTCATCCCGGGCGCGGGAGGCACCCAGCGCCTGGCGCGGCTGATCGGCCCGTCCAAGGCGAAGGACCTGATCTTCACCGGCCGTCAGGTCAAGGCCGACGAGGCGCTCGCGCTGGGCCTGGTGGACCGGGTGGTGCCCGCCGAGGAGGTGTACTCCGCCGCGCACGCCTGGGCGGCGAGGCTGGCGCAGGGGCCGGCGATCGCGCTGCGCGCCGCCAAGGAGTCCATCGACACCGGCCTGGAGACGGACATCGACACCGGTCTCGCGGTGGAACGCAACTGGTTCGCCGGTCTGTTCGCCACCGAGGACCGGGAGCGCGGGATGCGCAGCTTCGTGGAGGAGGGCCCGGGCAAGGCCAAGTTCCTCTGACGGTCCTCCGCCGGTCGTCTGCCCGTTCTTGGCAGGTCCTCTGGCGACGAGGTGAAAACCTGCGCCAGGGCTTGCAATTGACACGATGTCTGATTCCAGTCCCTCGGCAGGGCGGTTTATGGCAGCCTTAAGGGCGGCTTAAGCCCGCCTTGTCGAGGGAGTCCGTCGATTGCCGCAGAGCGAGCCGTTTCCGCAGGTGAGGCAGGGTGCCGAAGGCTGCGACATGCCTCTGGCATATGACGGCGGACCGATGCGGAAGGGGGGCGCACGGGGGGCGTATTCCTCCGGAACGGCCCCCGGGGCCGCCCCCGGCGGTCATGATGGAGGCATGGCGGGGCTGGAGGGTATGGAACAGCCGCGGGGAGACGGACGTGCCACTGCGTCGCGCTGGTCGCCGACGGTCGAGGACGAACGCGCCCTGAAGGCACTGGAGTTGTTCGGCAATCCCACGGAGCAAGAGGTTCCGTTGCCGTCCCGCCCCGAGTCCGCGGCCACCGCCCGCCGACTGGTCCAGATGGTCGTCCTGCGCCAGTGGGGCCTCAACGCCAGGACCACGGAGGACGCCGTCTTACTCGTCTCCGAGCTCGTCGGCAACGCCGTACGCCACACCGGCGCCCGCGTCTTCGGACTGCGGCTGCGCCACCGCCGCGGCTGGATCCGCGTCGAGGTCCGTGACCCGTCCCGCGGCCTGCCCTGCCTGATGCCGGTCCAGGAGATGGACATCAGCGGCCGCGGCCTCTTCCTCGTCGACAAGCTGGCCGACCGCTGGGGCGTCGATCTGCTGCCGCGCGGCAAGACCACCTGGTTCGAGATGCGCGTCACCGACCGCTGAACGCGTCCCGTGCGCCGGTCCCCGATACGTTCCGCGTGTCGCTCCTCGGACGCCTGCGGTGCGCCACCGCCCTCACCGCCGGGCGCGTCCTTGAGTCTCCACCCGCTGGAGACACCACACTCCTCGCCATGAACGAAGACGGCACCGAGCTGTTCACCATCGGTGAGCTGGCCCGCGCCACGGGCCTGTCCGTGCGCACCATCCGCTACTGGTCCGACGAGGGCGCCCTGCCCCCGGTGGCCCGCTCCAGCGGCGGCTACCGCCTCTACGACGCCGCCGCTGCCGCCCGCCTCGAGCTGATCCGCACCCTGCGCGAACTGGGCCTGTCACTGGCGGACGTCCGCCGGGTCCTGGCCGGCGAGACCACCGTCGCGCAGGTCGCGGCGGCCCATGTGGCGGCCCTGGACGCACAGATCCGCGCCCTGAAGGTGACCCGCGCGGTGCTGTCGACCGTGGCACGACGCGGCTCGACCGCCGAGGAGACGACACTGATGAACAGACTGGCCCGCCTGTCGGCGGCGGAACGCCGCCGCATCGTCGACGACTTCATGACGGAGATCTTCGAGGGCCTCGACACCGCCGACCCCGACATCCGCGGCCGGCTGCGCTTCGCCGCGGCCGACCTGCCCGACGACCCCACGCCCGAGCAGGTGGACGCCTGGGTGGAGCTGGCCGAGCTGATCCAGGACCCTGAGTTCCGGGCCGCCATGCGCAGAATGATCGAGTTCAACGCGGCCGACCGGGCCCCGGACACCCCCGCGGGAACCTCCCTGTGGTTCATGAGCCGCCTGGTGCAGCGCGCCGGTGAGGCGCTGAGGGAGAACGTCGCCCCCGCATCGCCCCGCGCCGCCGAGATCCTGCGCGACCTGATCGGCGGTGCCCACCCGGCCGCCGTCAAGGAGCGCCTCACCGCGGGCACCGACCCGCGCCTCGCCCGCTACCGCGCGCTCAACGCGATCGTGAAAGGCCAGGAGCCCCCCGCCTCCTACGATGCGGAGTTCGCCTGGGCGGTCGCCGCACTGGACGCGCTCGCCGCCGGTTGAACCGGCCTGCGACAGCAAGCCCACCCGAACAAGTGACCCGCAGCGCCCGGTGACCCGCAGCGCGCAGGGCCCGGTCGCGCGGCCGGGCCCTCAGGCGCCCCCGGCCCACTCCCTGAGCGCCGTCCTGCTGGGGAAGTCGGCGACGTTCTTGTCCAGGGGGTTGTCGGTGTACTGATGGAAGCGCCACTTGGCCTTGATGCGGGGCTTGCCCGCGGTGACGTAGTCGGCGATCCACAGGCCGTCGCCGGCGTAGGAGGTGGTGTCCACGTTGAGCCAGAAGTTGCGGTTGCAGTAGAGGATCACCCGGTGGCCGGGGCGGAGCGACTTCACCTTGCGGATGAAGGAGTCCTTCTCCGCATTGCTGGCCCGGGTCCCGTCGCCCGTGGTCTCCCAGTCGACGGCGAGGACGTCCCCGGCGCGTTCCGGGGCCTTGGAGACGAAGTACTCGGCCTGGGCGGTGAGGTTGCCCGGCCACAGGAAGTGGTAGAAGCCCACCACCAGACCGGCGTCGCGGGCCGTCCTGGTCTGGGCGGCGAGCCTGGGGTTGACGTAGGTGCGGCCCTCGGTCGCCTTGATGAAGACGAAGGAGAGGCCGTCGGTGTCGTAGGACGAGGGCTGGTACGAGCTGACGTCGATACCGCGCAGCATGATGCTCCCGAAGTGCCGGGGGATGTTCTGGAATCAAGGATTCCCCCGGCACCTCGCGGCAACCGTGTCAGTCCGTGACGTCGGCCCCCGTCGGCAACGGCGGCTCCGCCTCGGCCCGTTGGAACTCCTCGTCGGTGAGGACCCGGGAGCGGAGCAGGAAGCGGACTCCCTCGGGAGCCTCCAGCGAGAAACCGCTGCCCCGGCCGGGCACCACGTCGACGGTGAGGTGGGTGTGCCGCCAGTAGGCGAACTGGTCGGAGCTCATCCAGAACGGCGTGTCACCGGCGACGTGTCCCAGCAGGACGTCGGAGGCGCCGACCCGGAACTCACCGCGCGGGTAGCACATCGGTGCGCTGCCGTCGCAGCAGCCGCCGGACTGGTGGAACATCAGCGGACCGTGCATGTCCTTCAGCCGGTTCACCAGGTCCTCGGCCGCCCGCGTCAGTTCGACCCGCCTCACACGCGCCTCCATCAGAAGAAGCCGAGCTTCTGGGCCGAGTAGCTCACCAGCAGGTTCTTGGTCTGCTGGTAGTGGTCGAGCATCATCTTGTGCGTCTCGCGGCCGATGCCGGACTTCTTGTAGCCGCCGAACGCGGCGTGCGCCGGGTAGGCGTGGTAGCAGTTGGTCCACACCCGGCCCGCCTTGATCTCGCGGCCCATGCGGTACGCGGTGTTGCCGTCCCGGGTCCACACGCCGGCGCCCAGACCGTACAGCGTGTCGTTGGCGATCTTCAGCGCCTCGTCCACGGAGTCGAAGGTGGTCACCGACACCACCGGACCGAAGATCTCCTCCTGGAAGATCCGCATGTCGTTGGTGCCCCGGAAGATCGTCGGCTCGATGTAGTAGCCGCCCTCGAGCCCCTCCACCGTGCGCGGACCGCCGCCGGTGAGCAGCTCGGCGCCCTCCTTCTTGCCGATGTCGATGTAGGACAGGATCTTCTCGTACTGGTCGTTGCTGGCCTGCGCGCCGATCATGGTCGCCGGGTCGAGCGGGTTGCCGCTGACGATGGCCCTGGTGCGCTGGATGCAGCGGGCCATGAACTCGTCGTAGATCGACGAGTGGATCAGCGCCCGGGACGGGCAGGTGCACACCTCGCCCTGGTTGAGCGCGAACATCACGAAGCCCTCGACGGCCTTGTCCAGGAAGTCGTCGTCGGCGGCCGTCACGTCCGGCAGGAAGATGTTGGGCGACTTGCCGCCCAGCTCCAGCGTGACCGGGATGATGTTCTCGCTGGCGTACTGCATGATCAGGCGTCCGGTGGTGGTCTCGCCGGTGAACGCCACCTTCGCGATGCGCGGGTTGGACGCCAGCGGCTTGCCCGCCTCCACGCCGAAGCCGTTGACGACGTTGAGCACGCCCGGCGGCAGCAGATCGGCGATCAGTTCGACCACGTACAGCAGGCTGGCCGGGGTCTGCTCGGCGGGCTTGATGACCACGCAGTTGCCTGCGGCCAGCGCGGGCGCCAGCTTCCAGGCGGCCATCAGGACGGGGAAGTTCCACGGGATGATCTGGCCGACCACGCCCAGCGGCTCGTGGAAGTGGTACGCCACCGTGTCCGCGTCGATCTCCGCGATGCTGCCCTCCTGGGCGCGCACCACCCCGGCGAAGTACCGGAAGTGGTCCACCGCCAGCGGAATGTCGGCGGCCAGCGTCTCGCGCACCGGCTTGCCGTTCTCCCAGGTCTCCGCGACGGCGATCTTCTCCAGGTTCTCCTCGATCCGGTCGGCGATCCGGTTGAGGATGTTCGCGCGCTCGGTGGTGGAGGTACGGCCCCACGCGGGCGCGGCGGCGTGCGCGGCGTCCAGCGCCAGCTCGATGTCCGCGGCGGAGGAGCGGGCCACCTCGCAGATGACCTCGCCGGTGACCGGGCTCGGGTTCTCGAAGTAGCGGCCTTCGACGGGGGCGACCCACTTTCCGCCGATGAAGTTGTCGTACCGGCTGTCGAAGGCGACGATGCTGCCGTCCGTGCCGGGCTGCGCGTACACCATGGCGGCTCTCCTCGAAGGATGGTGAGGTGCGGTGGTCCGACGGAGCGTGCCGTCGTGATGCCGCTCACTCTGGATCCCCGAGGTTGGCGGGAGGTTGGCGCCCGCTGCGGGGCCCGGCTCAGTCGCGCAGCGCCGTGCTGAGCCGGCCCACCGCGATCGGCCGGCGGGTGTCGCCGAGGGCCAGCAGCCGCAGCGCCCGATGGTGCACCTCCGCGTCGTACGGGGCCCGTTCGCCGTAGCTCAGGCTGTGCTGGGGATCGGTGCTGGCCAGCACCGCCTCGCGCACCGCGACCTCCAACTGGGCCCGCCACTCGACGATGCCGGGCGCCTCGGAGCGGGGCAGCAGCGGACCGCCGTACAGGCGCAGGGCCGTGGTGAGATCACCCTGCTTCAGCGCCTGCAGCACCTCCACCGCGTCGCAGGAGACGGGGCCGGTCAGGGCGTAGCGGCGCGGCGCGATCCCGCCGCCCAGCGCCCGCCGCAGATGAGAGACCTCCGCCTTGAAGGTGGACGCGGTGACCGGGCGGTCGCCGTACAGCGCCTCCCGCAGCCGCTCGGCGGTGAAGCCCTCCGGCTCCAGCGCCAGCAGGGTGAGGATCTCCAGCTGGCGCGGGCGCAACGGCAGCGGGACGCCGCCGCGTTCGGCCCGCTCGGCGCCCAGGCAGGTCAACCGCACCTCGGCGGCGGACGGGGCCTGCGGCCGCGCGGGCAGCTCGGTGCGCAGCCGGCTCTCGATCGCGGACACCAGGGAGCGGACCGTGGACATCGCCAGCGGGTGCGACCGGTCCCAGGTGGTGGACAGGTCGAGCACGCCGAGGATACGGCCGTCCGGTGCGCGCACCGGAGCGCAGTAGCAGACCCAGCCGTGCAGCGCGCTCACCAGGTGCTCGGCGGAGAAGACGGTGCTCGGGCGGCCGGTGCGCAGCGCGAGGGACAGGGCGTTGGTGCCCATGGCGGGCTCGTCCCAGCGGCCTCCCGGCGCGAAGTTGACCCGCTCGGCGCGGGCCCGCATGGTGCGTCCGCCGCAGGTCCACAGGATGGTGCCGGACTCGTCGGTCACGGCGCTGACAAAACCGGCGTCCTCGGCGATGCTGCGCAGTTCGTCCGCCAGGTCGTCGACCGGCCGGCGCAATGGGGACCCGGCCCAGCGGCGGGCCACCGAACCGTCCTCGGACACCGGCGCGCTGTCCACCCGCGGGTCCACCATGACCAGGGAGCGGCCCCACGACTCGGTCACCTCGGGCCGCAGCGCCCCGCGGGCCGGCGGGACGGCCCCGACCGCCTTGCGGCCGGCCACCCAGCGGGACCACTCGTCCTCCAGCGTCGCCCTGCGCTGCCAGAGGTCACTGCGCTGTGACATGCCTCGGTTATCGGACAGACCGGCGGCAAAAGCAAGGGTGCCGGCACACCCGCCCGGCGACGGGCCCGGTACGACGTCCGGGGGTGCCGGCTCAGCACTCGATGATGTTGACCGCCAGACCGCCGCGCGCGGTCTCCTTGTACTTCACCGACATGTCCGCGCCGGTGTCCTTCATGGTCTTGATGACCTTGTCCAGGGACACCTTGTGGGAGCCGTCGCCGCGCATCGCCATACGGGCGGCGGTGACCGCCTTCACCGCGGCCATGCCGTTGCGCTCGATGCACGGGATCTGCACCAGGCCGCCCACCGGGTCGCAGGTCAGGCCCAGGTTGTGCTCCATGCCGATCTCGGCCGCGTTCTCCACCTGCTCGGGGCTGCCGCCCAGCACCTCGGCCAGCGCGCCCGCCGCCATCGAGCAGGCCGAGCCGACCTCGCCCTGGCAGCCGACCTCGGCACCGGAGATGGAGGCGTTCTCCTTGAACAGCATGCCGATGGCGCCGGCGGCCAGCAGGAAGCGGATCACGCCGTCCTCGTCGGCGCCCGGCACGAAGTTGATGTAGTAGTGCAGGACGGCCGGGATGATGCCCGCGGCGCCGTTGGTCGGGGCGGTCACCACCCGGCCGCCGGCCGCGTTCTCCTCGTTCACCGCCATGGCGTAAAGGGTGATCCACTCCATGGCGAGAGCCTGCGGGTCGCCCTCCGAGCGCAGCTTGCGCGCGGTGTTGGCGGCCCGGCGCTTCACCCGCAGCCCGCCCGGCAGGATGCCCTCGCGGGTCATGCCGCGCTGCACGCACTCCCGCATCACCCGCCAGATCTCCAGCAGGCCGGCCCGGATCTCCTCCTCGCTGCGCCAGGCCCGCTCGTTCTCCAGCATCAGCGCGGAGATCGACAGACCGGTCTCCCTGGTCAGGCGCAGCAGCTCGTCACCCGTGCGGAAGGGGTACTTCAGCACCGTGTCGTCGAGCTTGATCCGGTCCGCGCCCACCGCGTCCTCGTCGACGACGAACCCGCCGCCCACCGAGTAGTAGGTCTTGGTCAGCAGCTCGGCGCCCGAGGCGTCGTACGCCCACAGGGTCATGCCGTTGGCGTGGTACGGCAGTGCCTTGCGGCGGTGCAGCACCATGTCGTCGTCGAAGGAGAAGGCGATCTCGTGCTCGCCGAGCAGCCGCAGCCGGCCGTTCTCCTTGATCTTCTCCACCCGCTCGTCGGCCGTGTCCACGTCCACCGTGCGGGGCGAGTCGCCCTCCAGGCCGAGCAGCACCGCCTTCGGGGTGCCGTGTCCGTGGCCGGTGGCGCCCAGGGAGCCGTACAGCTCCGCGCGGACGGAGGCGACGGAGCCGAGCAGCTCCTCGTTGCGCAGCCGCCGGGCGAACATGCGGGCCGCCCGCATCGGACCGACCGTGTGCGAGCTCGACGGGCCGATGCCGACCGAGAACAGGTCGAAGACGGAGATGGCCACGGGGACTCCTAGGAAGCGGGGGTGGTGCAAAGGGGGTGGGGCGGCCGGGCCGGCTTGTGGCGGGCGCGGCCGCCCCTGTGGTGCGCTGTGCTGCTGTTCGCTACTTGTTCAGCCCCGGGTACAGCGGGTGCTTCTCCGCCAGCGCCGCGACCCGGGCCTTGAGCGCCTGGGCGTCGTAGGACGGCTTGAGCGCCTCGGCGATCACGTCCGCGACCTCGGCGAAGTCCTCGGCGGTGAAGCCGCGGGTCGCCAGGGCCGGCGTGCCGATGCGCAGACCGGAGGTCACCATCGGCGGACGCGGGTCGTTGGGGACGGCGTTGCGGTTGACCGTGATGCCCACCTCGTGGAGGCGGTCCTCGGCCTGCTGGCCGTCCAGCTCGGAGTCGCGCAGGTCGACCAGGACCAGGTGGACGTCCGTGCCGCCGGTCAGGACGGACACGCCCGCCGCCTTCGCGTCGTCCTTCACCAGGCGCTCGGCGAGGATGCGGGCGCCCTCCAGCGTACGACGCTGGCGCTCCTTGAACTCCTCGCTCGCGGCGACCTTGAAGGCGACCGCCTTGGCCGCGATCACGTGCTCCAGCGGGCCGCCCTGCTGACCGGGGAAGACCGCGGAGTTGATCTTCTTCGCCAGCTCGGCGGTGCACAGGATCACACCGCCGCGCGGGCCGCCCAGTGTCTTGTGCGTGGTGGTGGTCACCACATGGGCGTGCGGCACCGGGTTCGGGTGCAGCCCCGCCGCGACCAGGCCGGCGAAGTGCGCCATGTCGACCATGAGGTAGGCGCCGACCTCGTCCGCGATCCGGCGGAACGCGGCGAAGTCCAGCCGGCGCGGGTAGGCCGACCAGCCGGCCACGATCAGCTTCGGCTTGCTCTCCTTGGCCAGCCGCTCGACCTCGGCCATGTCGACCTGGCCGTCGTCGCCGACGTGGTAGGCGACCACGTTGTAGAGCTTGCCGGAGAAGTTGATCTTCATGCCGTGGGTCAGGTGCCCGCCGTGCGCGAGGTTCAGACCCATGATCGTGTCGCCCGGCTTGAGCAGCGCGAACATCGCGGCGGCGTTGGCCTGCGCACCGGAGTGCGGCTGGACGTTGGCGTGCTCGGCGCCGAAGAGCTCCTTCACCCGGTCGACGGCGATCTGCTCGACCACGTCGACGTGCTCACAGCCGCCGTAGTAGCGGCGGCCCGGGTAGCCCTCGGCGTACTTGTTGGTGAGGACCGAGCCCTGGGCCTCCATGACCGCGACCGGGGCGAAGTTCTCCGAGGCGATCATCTCGAGGGTGGACTGCTGGCGGTGCAGCTCGGCGTCGACCGCGGCGGCCACCGCCGGGTCGAGCTCGTGCAGGGGCGTGTTCAGAACGGACATGGCGTACGGCTCCTCAGCCGGCGATGTGGGCGTCGTACTCGGCGGCGGAGAGCAGGTCGGACGGCTCCTCGGAGATCCGCACCCTGAACAGCCAGCCGCCCTCGAAGGGGGCCGAGTTCACCAGCGACGGGTCGTTCACCACGTCCTCGTTGATCTCGGTGACCTCACCGGTCACGGGGGAGTACAGGTCGCTGACCGACTTGGTCGACTCCAGCTCGCCGCAGGTCTCGCCCGCGGTCACGGTGTCCCCGACCTCGGGGAGCTGGACGAACACGACGTCGCCGAGCGCGTTCGCCGCGTGCTCGGTGATGCCGACCGTCGCGACGCCGTCCTCGGCGGCCGACAGCCACTCGTGCTCCTTGCTGTAACGCAGCTGCTGGGGGTTGCTCATGGCCTGAATTCTCCTGTACGGGCGTGATGGCTGATGACTCAGGGACCTGGGTGACGCGTGCGTGAGCAGGCCGGACGTGCCCGGACGCGCGGCACGCGAAGAAGGTCCGGCTTAAGACGGTGTCACTTCTGGCGCTTGTAGAACGGCAGCGCAACGACGTCGTACGGCTCGTGGGTGCCGCGGATGTCCACGGCGACGCCCTCGGTGCCGGGCTCCGCGTGCGCGAGGTCGACGTACGCCATGGCGATCGGCTTGCCCAGCGTCGGCGACGGGGCCCCGGAGGTGACCTCGCCGATCACCTCGCCGCCGGCCACCACCGCGTACCCGGCGCGCGGCACCCGGCGGCCGCGGGCGACGAGCCCGACCAGGACGCGCGGCGGGTTCTGCGCCGCCCGCTCGGCGGCCTCGGCGAGCGCGGCCCGGCCCACGAAGTCGCCCTCCTTGTCGAACTTCACCACCCGGCCGAGACCGGCGTCGAAGGGGGTGAGGGAGGTGCTCAGCTCGTGCCCGTACAGCGGCATACCGGCCTCCAGGCGCAGGGTGTCCCGGCAGGACAGCCCGCACGGCACCAGACCGGCACCCTCGCCGGCCTTGGTCAGCGCCTGCCACAGCTCGACCGCGTGCTCCGGCTTCACGAACAGCTCGAAGCCGTCCTCGCCGGTGTAGCCGGTACGGGCGATCAGCGCCGGCACCCCGGCGACCGTGCCCGGCAGGCCGGCGTAGTACTTCAGGCCGTCCAGGTCGGCGTCGGTGAGGCTCGCCAGGATGCCCGGGGACTCGGGGCCCTGCACCGCCAGGAGTGCGTAGGCGTCGCGGTCGTCGCGCACCTCGGCGTCGAAACCGCTCGCGCGCTCGGTCAGCGCGTCCAGCACCACCTGGGCGTTGGAGGCGTTGGCGACCACCATGTACTCGGTCTCGCCGAGCCGGTAGACGATCAGGTCGTCCAGGATGCCGCCGTCCTCGCGGCAGATCATGGTGTAGCGGGCGCGGCCCGGCTTCACCGCCGAGATCTTGCCCACCAGGGCGTAGTCGAGGAGGGCGGCCGCCTGCGGGCCGGTGACGGTGATCTCACCCATGTGCGACAGGTCGAACAGGCCGGCCCTGGTCCGCACCGCGTTGTGCTCGTCGCGTTCGGAGCCGTAGCGCAGGGGCATGTCCCAGCCGGCGAAATCGGTCATCGTCGCGCCGAGGGCACGATGCACGGCATCGAGCGCGGTACGGCGGAGTTCGGTACTGCTCATCGGTCGGTCTCCCAAGCATGACAGGCGAGGACATTTCCTCCCCATCTGTCATCGGAACCTGAGAGGTTCGCCATGACCACCGCTGTCGCGGCGGTCAGGACTTGCACCTTGGGTGGGGCCACCGGAGCACTGCGGCAGCGGCCCGCTTTTCAGATGTGCCTCGCCCGCGCGGTAACGGGGCCTGAGAGATTCAAGGGAGGGACTTGCTCCTTCGGCGCCCCGGCGGCAAGGTGCCGGGGACTCTCCCGCGCGGATTCAAACGGCCGGTATGCAGTTGGCGCGCACATCATTGCACGCATCCCGGGCGTTCGGCAGGGGGACCCTTCTCCTCGGACGCACAGCGCGCACGGACGGTCACAATGGGCTGTGACAGGCCTGTTCCAGGACGCGGACCGAAACGCATCACCACGGCATTACCGTCTCTTTACAGTCGGCGGGGGACGGGTCCACCGGACCGGCCCCAGGGGAGGACGAACACGGTGAACAGGATCACGGCGTACGCCACGACCCCGGGTGTCGGGCTGCCCGGCGCGCCCGTCGCATCCACCCGGGAGACGTGCGCGCCGCTGCCCGCGCCCGTCGTCCGCGATCTGCGCGACCGGGCGGGCCGCAGCCCGCGCGCGCTCCTGTTCGGCCCGCGCGACCTGGTCGCGGTCACCGGGCTGCCCGGCAGCGGCAAGTCCACCCTGATGCAGCGCACGGTGCGCGGCCGGCGCATCGACTCCCAGGACACCCGCGACCGCTGGGCGAGCCGGGTGCCCCGCTTCCTCCCCTACGCCTGCTACCGGCCCCTGGTGCGCCTCGCCCACTACGCCGGGCTGCGCCGCGCCCTGCGCACCGGCGAACCCCTGGTCGTCCACGACTGCGGCACCCAGACCTGGGTGCGGCGCTGGCTCGCCCGCGAGGCCCGCCGCCGCGGCGGCGCCCTCCACCTGATCCTGCTCGACGTCCCGCCCGACGCCGCCCTCGAGGGGCAGCGCCGCCGTGGCCGCGCCGTCTCCCGCTACGCCTTCCGCCGCCACCGCACCGCCACCCACCGCCTCCTCAGGGCCGCGCACCGGGCCCACCTGCCCGCCGGCTGCGCCTCAGCCGTCCTCCTCGACCGCACCGCCGCCGACACCCTCCAGCACATCGGCTTCACGGGCTGAGCGGCGACGGGGGCCGGGGGAGACACCGGCCGGGCGGAGGCCCGTGCGGGGCGGCGGCCGTGGAGAACGGGTGCCGGTGGGGGCGTTAGCCTTCTGGGCTACAGCGATGTTTCAGTCAGGCGGTAGGCAGATGGACATTCCGGCGGGGTTTTCCGCGGACTTCCCGGCGCAGGCACATCCCCATCCGCACGGCGGATGGCCCGGCAACGAGCTGGAGGAGGTGCTCTCCGCCTCGCTCGGTGTGCCCTCGGCCGGCGGGCGGATCGTCGAGGTGCTGGGCCGCAGCTTCATCTGGGTGCCGCTGCCCAACGGCGGCGGCCCGCACAGCGGACCGCTCGACGTGCCCACGATGGAGCTGGACGGGCAGGCCTACGTCCCGGTCTTCAGCTCCGAGGAGCAGTTCCACCAGGTCGTCGGCTCGCACATGGCGTACACCATCGCGCCGGCCGTGGAGTTCGCGCGCGGTCTGCCGCCGCAGGCGGGCATCGCCGTCAACCCGGGCGGAGTCGTCGGCATCCCGCTGCCGCCGCCCGCGGTGGCCGAGCTGTGCCGCGCCGGGCGCACCCCGCTGGACGGCCCGGCCTCCGGCGGCCGCGTCCGCCTGTTCGAACCGGACTGGCAGGACGACCCCGTCGACTTCCTGTCGGCGGCGTCCGCGGAGTTCGACACCATCGGTGTCGTCACCACCGCCCGCCGCTGCCTGGCGGCGATCGAGACCGCCGATCCGGTGATGTTCGTGGGCGTGGAGCTCTCCCAGTGGGAGGGCGACCTGCGCGCCCTGCCGCTGGAGGCCCTCGGCCGTGCCCTGGCCAAGGCTCCGGCACCGTGGCCGGTCAACCTGGTACTGCTGGACGTGACGCAGGACCCGGTCGGCACCTGGATGCGGGAGCGGGTGCGTCCCTTCTACCAGCGGCCGGCCGGCTGACCCGGGGAACGCGCGGGTGCGCGGGACCGGTCACGGCACCGCGCGCCCCCGTCCGCACGGGCGGACCCCGGGCTGCGGGGCGACCCTTAAGCTAGGTCCACTCACGGCGTTGACACAGAGGGGCGGTAACAGTGAGCGCGAGCGGCACCGCCGCGACCGGCCAGGTCGAGCACATGCTGCGCCAGGTGACGCCGGGGCGCTACGACGCCTACGAAGCCCTGCTGCGCGCCCTCGCCACCCCCTCCACCGGCCAGGTCTGGATGCTGCTGTGGCACGGCCAGGCCGGCTCCCCGGACGCCCAGTACGCCAACATGGAGGTCGACGGGCACGGCTACGCCCCGTGCGTCACCTCCGCTCAGGAACTCTCGGCGAGCGGCTGGAACCGCTCCTACGAGGTGGTCGACGGCCTCGACGTGGCCCGCGCCCTCTACCCCGACCGCTACGGCCTCTGGCTCAACCCGCACGCCCCGGGCGGCGGCGTCGGCATCCCCTGGCTCGACCTGCGCCGCATCGCCACCGGCCTCGACCGACAGCCCGCGGGACCGCTGCGCCTGTCCGAACCGGCCGTGGAGATCCCGCAGTTCTACGCCCTGCTCACGCAGAACGCCCACCGCACCCCGGCGGTGCGCTCCCTGCGCCGGGCCTGGGTCCAGCCGGCCCTCGGCGCGCCGTACCTGGCCATCGGCCTGGACGTGTACGACACCTCGCCGCAGGCGGTGGACTCGGTGCGCGCGATGATGCAGCAGTCCCTGGCCGCCGTCCCGGACGGCCTGCCGGTGTCCACGGTCGCGATGAGCGACGAGCACGACCCGGTCGTCATGTGGCTGCGCCACAACGCCCGCCCGTTCTACGACCGTGAGGCACACGCCCCGGCCCCTTCGGCGGCCCCCGCGCCCGCCGCCGGTTACGGCGGTCCGCCGGTCCAGCCGCCGGCTCCCGGCGCCTACTGAGCCACCTCCGCCCTGCCCCGTCACCGCGCCGCACCGGGGCCCCGGCACCGCGTCCCGCCCCCGTCGACGGACGCGGTTCACGCGCGTAGACCGCGTCAAATCGCAGTGGCCTGGCGGGATTTATGCCGATTCGCCTACGTCCGGCCCGCGTTAGCCGCTGTCCGGATAACGGAACCCCCAGGACAGCATCACGGTTACGCATCCATTCACTTCCAGGTCTGGATACTGATCGCCGAAGCGTTGAAGACTCCCGGAGACACGGGCCGGTCGGTCCTGCGTACGAGACAAGCGACCGCTACAGCGGCAGCAAGGGGGGGTCGGCGGATCGCCGACCCGAGAGGGGTCAATCGCACCGTGACCGCACCGATCGAGACCACGGGGGCGGAAGCCGGAGCACAGCCCGAGGCCGTGCTCGCCGGGGTCAAGAAGAGCCAGATCGAAGGGCGTTCGCTCACCCAGATCGCCTGGATGCGCTTCAAGCGCGACAAGGTGGCGATGGCCGGTGGTGTGGTGGTCGTCCTGCTCGTCCTGATGGCGGTGCTCTCCAAGCCCATCCAGTGGGTCTTCGGCCTGGATCCCAACAAGTTCAACCAGGACCTCATCGACCCCGCCCTGCTGGCCCCCAAGGGCGGCTGGGGCGGCATGAGCTGGGAGCACCCGCTCGGTGTCGACCCGCAGTACGGCCGGGACATGCTGGCCCGCATCATCGACGGCTCCTGGGTCTCCCTCCTGGTGGCCGGTGGCGCCACGATGCTCTCCGTGCTGATCGGCACCGTGATGGGCCTGCTCGCCGGGTACTACGGCGGCTGGGTGGACTCCATCATCAGCCGGATGATGGACACCTTCCTGGCGTTCCCGCTGCTGCTGTTCGCCATCTCCATCTCGGCCTCGGTGCAGGACGGCTTCTTCGGCCTCGACGGCCTGCCGCTGCGCATCTGCGTGCTGATCTTCGTGATCGGCTTCTTCAGCTGGCCGTACATCGGCCGTATCGTGCGCGCGCAGACGATGAGCCTGAGGGAGCGTGAGTTCATCGAGGCGGCGCGCAGCATGGGCGCCCGCGGCCCGTACGTCGTGTTCCGGGAGCTGCTGCCCAACCTCGTCGCACCGATCATCGTCTACTCGACGCTGATCATCCCGACGAACATCCTCTTCGAGGCATCGCTGAGCTTCCTCGGCGTCGGTATCGCTCCGCCGCAGGCCTCCTGGGGCGGCATGCTCAGCAACGCCGTGGATCTCTACACGGCGGATCCGCAGTACATGTTCGTGCCCGGACTGGCGATCTTCATCACGGTCCTGGCCTTCAACCTGCTGGGTGACGGGCTGCGTGACGCCCTCGACCCTCGCAGCAAGTGATCCATCGATTGAGGGGGCTTCCTCAGGTGAAGACGAGAAGGGTGACCGCCGGCGTGGCGTCGGTCCTGGCGTTGTCGCTGGGCGCTGCCGCATGCGGCGGTGGTGGCAAGGACGACGACGGCAATGGAGGCAACGCCAAGAAGGACGCGGCGCTTACCTCCATCGTCAACGCGTCGGACAAGAAGGGGGGAACCGTCACCTACCAGCACTCGGACGTGCCGGACTCCCTCGACCCGGGCAACAGCTACTACGGCTGGGTGATGAACTTCTCCCGCCTGTACGGCCGTACGCTCACCACGTTCAAGCCGGCCGCGGGCAAGGAGGGCCTGGAGGTCGTCCCCGACCTCGCCGAGTCCCTCGGCAAGCCGAGCCCGGACGCCAAGACCTGGACGTACAAGCTGCGCAAGGGTGTGAAGTTCGAGGACGGCACCCCGGTGACGTCCAAGGACGTCAAGTACGCCATCGAGCGCTCCAACTTCGCGCCGGAGGCGCTGTCCAACGGCCCGACCTACTTCAAGGCGTTCCTCGAGGGCGGCGACAAGTACAAGGGCCCGTACAAGGACAAGTCGCCCGAGGGCATCAAGTCCATCGAGACGCCGGACGACCACACGATCGTCTTCCACCTCAACCAGCCGTTCGCCGACTTCGACTACCTGGCGACGTTCTCCCAGACGGCCCCGGTGCCGCGGGCGAAGGACGACGGTGCGAAGTACGTCCAGCACATCGTGTCCTCCGGCCCCTACAAGTTCCAGTCGTACCAGGAGGGCCGCAGCGCCACCCTGGTGCGCAACCCGGAGTGGGACCCGAAGACGGACCCGATCCGCAAGGCGCTGCCGGACAAGGTCGAGATCAAGTTCAAGGTCAACCCGGTCACCGTCGACAACAACCTGCTGTCCGACAAGATCACGGCTGACGCCGCCGGCACGGGTGTGCAGCCGCAGACCCAGCCGAAGGTCCTCTCCGGCAAGCTGGCCAAGCAGACGGACATCTCCTACGCCGGCGCCACCCAGTACCTGGCGCTGAACGTGCATGTGAAGCCGTTCGACAACATCCACTGCCGCAAGGCCGTGCAGTACGCCATCGACAAGCAGTCCGTGGTGGACGCCATGGGCGGCGCGCCCAAGGGCGACGTGGCCACCACGCTGCTGCCGCCGACGGTGAACGGCTACACCAAGTTCGACACCTACGCCACGCCGGGCAACAAGGGCGACGTCGACAAGGCCAAGGACGAGCTGAAGCAGTGCGGCAAGCCGAACGGCTTCACCACGAACCTGACGGCCCGTTCGGACCGGCCCGCCGAGGTCGCCGCCGCCACCGCCATTCAGAACGCGCTGAAGAAGGTGGGCATCCAGGCCGAGATCAAGCAGTTCCCCTCGGGCAAGTACTTCTCCAACTTCGCCGGTGTCCCGAGCTACGTGCACAAGCACAAGCTCGGCATGATGTCGATGGCGTGGGGTGCCGACTGGCCGACCGGCTACGGCTTCCTCGACCAGATCGTCAACGGCGCCGCCATCAAGCCCTCCGGCGGCAACAACCTGATGGAGCTGGACGACCCCAAGATCAACAAGGCGCTCAAGGAAGGCATCGCCAACACCGACGAGGCCGAGCGCACCAAGACCTGGGGCGAGATCGACAAGATGGTGATGGACACCGCCACCGTGGTGCCGCTCGTCTACCGCAAGAACCTGCTGTTCCGCCCGGAGTCCGCGGCCAACGTCACGGTCACCCAGGCGTACCTCGGCATGTACGACTACGTGCTCATGAGCTCCGCCAAGTAGCACATGCCGCTTCACAGAACAGCAGGGCCGGTAATCCACTGAAAGGCAGGTGAAGGCGCCGGACGGCCGGGGCGGACACGATCCGCCCCGGCCGTCCGGAGCCGCACAGCTGTGGCTGCGTACATCATCCGACGCGTCTTCGGCGCGGTGCTGTTGCTGCTGGTGGTCAGCGCAGTCACCTTCGCGATCTTCTTCCTGGTCCCACGGCTCGGCGGCCAGACGGCCGATCAGCTCGCCACCCAGTACGTCGGCAAGGACGCCAACCCCGAGTCCGTCGCCGCGATCAAGAAGAACCTGGGCCTGGACCAGCCCCTCTACGTCCAGTACTGGGACTTCATCAAGGCCATCGTGGCGGGCGCCGACTACAAGTTCGGCCCCGACGCCACCCACTGCGACGCCCCGTGCTTCGGCTACTCCTTCAAGAGCCACGTCGAGGTGTGGCCGCAGCTGACCGAACGGATCCCGGTCTCCTTCTCGCTGGCCATCGGCGCCGCCGTGATCTGGGTGATCAGCGGTGTCACGACCGGTGTCATCTCCGCGCTGCGCAAGGGCAAGCCGGTCGACCGCATCGCCATGATCATCGCCCTGGCCGGCGTCTCCCTCCCGATCTTCTTCACCGGGCAGGTCCTCAACGCCCTGTTCGTGTACGAGGTCCCCATCTGGGAGAGCGTGGAGTACATCCCGTTCACGGAGAGCCCCGTCGACTGGGCCTGGCACCTGATGCTGCCCTGGATCAGCCTCGCCTTCCTCTTCTCCGCGCTGTACGCCCGGCTCACCCGGGCGGGCATGCTCGAGACGATGAGCGAGGACTACATCCGCACGGCCAGGGCCAAGGGTCTGAAGGAGAGCACGGTCGTCACCAAGCACGGCCTGCGCTCGGCGCTCACCCCGATCGTCACCATCTTCGGCATGGACTTCGGGCTTCTGGTCGGCACCGCGGTGCTCACCGAGACCGTGTTCTCGCTGCAGGGCATCGGCGCGTACGCCGTGCAGTCCATCAAGGACAACGACCTGCCCATCGTCATGGGCGTGACCCTGGTCGCGGCCTTCTTCATCGTCTTCTGCAATCTCGTCGTCGACCTGGTGTACGCCGCCATCGACCCCCGCGTGAGGTACTCGTGAGCAAGCTCGAAAAGGCGGCGCTCGGTGAACCGGCGCCGCTCGCACAGTCCGACGCGGACGACGTCTTCCTGTCCGTGCGTGATCTGCGCATCCACTTCGACACGGACGACGGTCTGGTCAAGTCGGTGGACGGCGTCAGCTTCGACGTGGCGCGGGGCAGAACCCTGGGCATCGTCGGCGAGTCCGGCTCCGGAAAGTCCGTCACCTCGCTCGGCGTGATGGGCCTGCACCGCTCGGCGCGCGCCAAGGTCAGCGGCGAGGTCTGGCTGGACGGCCAGGAGCTGATCGGCGCCCATCCGGACGAGGTGCGCCGGCTGCGCGGACGGAAGATGGCGATGATCTTCCAGGACCCGCTGTCGGCGATGCACCCGTACTACACGGTCGGCCACCAGATCGTGGAGGCCTACCGGGTCCACCACGACGTCAGCAAGAAGATCGCCAAGCAGCGCGCGGTCGAGATGCTCGACCGGGTCGGCATCCCCGAGCCCGGCAAGCGGGTCGACAGCTACCCGCACGAGTTCTCCGGCGGTATGCGCCAGCGCGCCATGATTGCCATGGCGCTGGTGAACAACCCCGAGCTGCTGATCGCGGACGAGCCCACCACCGCCCTGGACGTCACCGTGCAGGCGCAGATCCTCGACCTGATCCGGGATCTGCAGAAGGAGTTCGGCTCCGCCGTCATCATGATCACCCATGATCTCGGCGTGGTCGCCGAGATGGCCGACGACCTGCTGGTGATGTACGGCGGCCGGTGCGTGGAGCGCGGCCCGGCCGAGGCCGTGTTCTCCGAGCCCCGCCACCCCTACACCTGGGGCCTGCTCGGCTCGATGCCGCGCCTGGACCGTGACGAGACCGACCGGCTCATCCCGGTGAAGGGCCAGCCGCCCTCCCTGATCAACCTCCCGCCTGGCTGCGCCTTCAACCCGCGCTGCCCGTACGCGGACATCCCCAAGGACGACGTGACCCGCACGGTCCGCCCCGAGCTGACCGAGGTCGGCAGCCGGCACTGGGCCGCCTGCCACATGAGCCAGGAGCAGCGGGAGCGTATCTGGACCGAAGAGATTGCGCCGAAGCTGTGAGTGACGAAAAAGCGGTGAGCATCCCGCAGCAGAGCGGTGGCACCCAGGCCAAGGACGCCGGCGCCGACGGCGAGATCCTGCTCAAGGTGACCGGTCTGCAGAAGCACTTCCCGATCCGCAAGGGCCTGCTCCAGCGGCAGACCGGCGCCGTGCGCGCCGTCGACGGCATCGACTTCGAGGTCCGCAAGGGCGAGACCCTCGGCGTCGTGGGCGAGTCGGGCTGCGGCAAGTCCACCATGGGCCGGCTGATCACCCGGCTGCTCGAACCGACGGCCGGCACGGTCGAGTTCGAGGGCCGGGACATCACGCACCTGAGCACCGGCGCCCTGCGGCCGATGCGCCGGGACGTGCAGATGATCTTCCAGGACCCGTACTCCTCGCTGAACCCGCGGCACACCATCGGCACCATCGTCAGTGCGCCGTTCCGGCTCCAGGGCGTCACGCCCGAGGGCGGGGTGAAGAAGGAGGTCCAGCGGCTCCTGTCGGTGGTCGGCCTCAACCCCGAGCACTACAACCGCTACCCGCACGAGTTCTCCGGCGGCCAGCGCCAGCGCATCGGCATCGCCCGCGCGCTCGCGCTCAACCCCAAGCTGGTGGTCGCCGACGAGCCGGTCTCGGCGCTGGACGTGTCGATCCAGGCGCAGGTGGTGAACCTGCTGGACGACCTCCAGGAGGAGCTGGGCCTGACCTATGTGATCATCGCGCACGACCTGTCGGTGGTCCGGCACGTCTCCGACCGGATCGCGGTGATGTACCTGGGCAAGATCGTGGAGCTGGCGGACCGCAACGCGCTCTACAAGGCGCCGATGCACCCCTACACCAAGGCGCTGCTGTCGGCGGTGCCGATCCCGGACCCCAAGCGCCGGAAGGTCAAGAGCGAGCGCATCCTGCTCAAGGGCGACGTGCCCTCGCCGATCTCGCCGCCGAGCGGCTGCCGGTTCCACACCCGGTGCTGGAAGGCCACGCAGATCTGCCGGACCACCGAGCCGCCGCTGCTGGAGCTCCGGCCGGGTCAGCGGGTCGCCTGCCACCACCCGGAGAACTCCGAGGACCAGGCCCCGCAGGACACCGAGCTGCTGACGGAGGCCAGGCAGGCCGCCGCCGAGCTGGGGAAGTCCTCGGACACATCTTCGGACAAGTAAGCGCCCGCGAGCCCTCGCCTTCTATTGCAAGGCGGGGGCTCGATGCTGGGTGAGAATGTAAGGGTGCTCCAGCAACTCTTCAGCCCGTCCGTCCAGCACACGCTCGACCTGATCGGCATCTTCGTCTTCGCGATCTCCGGCGCCCTGCTGGCCGTCCGCAAGAACTTCGACGTGTTCGGTATCGCCGTGCTCGCCGAGGTCACCGCGTGCGGCGGCGGGCTCTTCCGTGACCTGGTCATCGGTGCCGTGCCGCCGGCCGCCTTCACGGACCTGGGGTACTTCGTCACCCCGCTGCTCGCCGCCACCCTGGTGATCTTCCTGCATCCCCAGGTGGAGCGGATCCAGGCGGCCGTCAATGTCTTCGACGCGGCCGGCCTCGGCCTGTTCTGCGTCGCCGGGACGATCAAGGCGTACGAGTACGGGCTCGGACTGACCGCCTCCGCCTGTCTGGGCCTGGCCACCGCCGTGGGCGGCGGCGTGCTGCGGGACGTGCTCGCCAACGAGGTGCCCTCGCTGCTGCGCTGGGACCGCGATCTGTACGCCGTCCCGGCCATCGTCGGCGCCGCCCTGGTCGCGCTGTGCATCCGCTACGACGTGCTCACCCCGTTCACCAGCGGCGCCGCGGTGATCACCGCGTTCGTGCTGCGGCTGCTGGCGATGCGCTACCACTGGCGGGCGCCCCGGGCCTGGCACCGGCGCTCGACGGTCCGGGAGGAGTGAGGGCCGAGGGGTGGGAGACGGTCCGCTGCCCGCCCAGCTCCGCGGTCAGCCACCGGAACGCCGGCACCACCTGCGGACGCCACAGCGCCATGGTGTGCCCGCCCGCGCTCCGCGGCAGCCTCACCACCTGCACACTGGTCGGCGGCTCGGCCGCGCGGCCCAGGGCCAGGGCGTCCTCGTAGCCGTCACCCCGCTGGCCGGAGAGGTACAGCGAGATCCGGGGCGGGGCGACCGCCTCGCGCAGCAGCGTCAGCGGGTTGTGCGCCGTGCGCAGCGCCGGGTCCCGGCCGGTGAGGGAGGTGCGCTCGGCGGCCGGGTCGTTGTAGCCGGAGAGGCTGACCGCCGCCCCGTAGCGGTCGGGGTGGGCGACGGCGAGTTTGGTGGCGCAGTGGCCGCCGGCCGAGTAGCCGGCGACCGCCCAGCCCCGCGGGGCGCGCTGCACCCGGAAGTTGTCCGTCACCATGCGCGGCACGTCGACGCTGAGCCAGCTGTCCGCGTTCACCTTGCCGGGCAGGTTGGCGCAGCCGGTGTCCGCCCCCGGCACCAGCGTGGTGCGCGGCGCCACCAGGACGAACGGGGCGATGCGCCCGCTGCGCATCAGCGGCAGCAGCTGCTCGTGCGCGTCCAGGGTGCCGAACCAGGCCTTGGCCGAGCCGGGATAGCCCGGCAGCAGCTCCACCACCGGGAACCGGTGTCCGCGCCAGGCGGGGTCGTCGTACTGCGGCGGCAGCCAGACGTACACCTCGCCGCGCACCCCCGACACCCGCCCCTCGAACCGGGTGACCCGGACGCCCCCGGCGGCCCGCATGCCGGGGCCGCGGGCCGGTTCGAAGGTCTGGCGCACCCGGGGCAGCCGCTCCAGCGCGATGCCGCCGGTGCCGTCGGCGCCGAGGTCGGCGGCGTGCTCGACGTGGCCGGCGGTGCCGAGCAGATCGCCCCAGTCGTCGTAGAGCTGGTTGGCGTTGTTGACCAGGGTGAAGACCAGCGCGACAGCGGTGAGCTGGGCGAACAGTAGCATGGACACCCGGGCGAGGGCCCGCACCGCCCGCGGTCCGCGCACCCGGCTCCACAGCACGAGCGGCAGGCCGAGGGCCAGGGCGCACAGCACGGCCAGAGTGCAGAGGAACGGGGTTCCGGTGAGGCTCATGTCCCGATAGAGGGGACGCGGGGGCGTTCGGTTCATCGCCGTGACCGGTCCCGCAGCGGCCCCTCCGGTGTCCCGCGCGACACAAAAGCTACCGCTTAGTAGTTGGTTCTTGTACTGTTCATCCATGCCAGAAGCAGCCTCCGCCCCGGCCGTCCGGGCCCCGATCGGCGACAGCGAGTTCGACCGCGACACCGCGGTCACCCGCCGCGAGCCCGGCGTCTACGACATCGACCTCTCCGCCGGCTGGACGATCATCAATGCCGTCAACGGCGGCTATCTGCTGGCGGTCCTGGGCCGCGCGCTCGCGGACACCCTGCCGCACTCCGACCCGTTCACCATCTCCGCGCACTACCTGACCGCGTCCCAGCCGGGCCCCGCGGTGGTGCGCACCGAGACCGTGCGCACCGGACGCACCCTGTCCACCGGCCAGGCGTCCCTCTTCCAGTACGACGAGCAGGGCCGCGAGATCGAGCGCATCCGCGCGCTCGCCTCCTACGGCGACCTCGGGTCGCTGCCCGACGACGTCCGCACCACGGCCGAGCCGCCCGCGATCCCGCCCATGGAGCAGTGCTTCGGGCCCGAGGACGGGCCCGCACCGGTCGACGGCAGCTCCGCCATCGCCGACCGGCTGATGCTCAAGCTGGACCCGTCGACGCTGGGCTGGGCGCTCGGCAAGCCCTCCGGCAAGGGCGAGATGCGCGCCTGGTTCGGCCTGGCCGACGGCCGCGACCACGACCCGCTGTCGCTGCTGCTCGCGGTGGACGCGCTGCCGCCGACCGCGTTCGAACTCGGCCTGTCCGGCTGGGTGCCGACCGTCGAGCTCACCGTCCACGTCCGGTGCCGCCCGGCGCCGGGCCCGGTCCGGGTGTCGATCACCACCCGCAACCTGGCCGGCGGCTTCCTGGAGGAGGACGCCGAGGTCTGGGACAGCAACGACCGGCTGGTGGCCCAGTCCCGGCAGCTGGCCCGGGTCCGGCTGGGCTGAGCACCGGCCCCCGCTCGGTTCACGATCCGGCGGCCGTCCCGCACCGCGGGACGGCCGCCGTCGTGTGCGGCCGGACGGCCGGCCGCCGGCCTCACCCGGGCGTGCCGCTCCCCGCGTCGTCGTGCCCGTCGTCGAGCCAGTGCCGGCGGCCCACGCCGATCAGCCGCAGGCGGCGGATCGCCAGGCGGGCGCTGCGCTCCTGCTCCTCGGGGCCCGCCTCCTGCGCCTCGAGGAAGCCGCAGGCGGTCATGATCATCTGGTCCACGTAGAGCTGGGCCAGCATCAGCAGGTCGTCCCTGCTCCAGCCCTCGGACACCGGGTCCTCGGCCAGTGCCTCGGCCACCTCCTCGGCGAACCGGGCGAGTTGCCCGCCTATCGCCTCCCGTACCGGCCGGACGCCGCCGTACCGCTCGCGGGCGATGAACCGGACGTGCGCCGGGTGCCGTTCCACATGACCGGCGATCAGCTCCACGGCCCGCACGATGCGTTCCTCGGTGTCGCCGGTGGTGGACAGCGCGGTCCTGATGGTCGGGTGCAGGCTGCCCAGCGCCTCCTCGACCAGTGCCACGCCCAGATCCGCGATGGAGCGGAAGTGCCGGTAGAAGGCGGTCGGGGCCACCCCCACGGCGCGGGTGACCTCACGCAGCCCCAGACTGCTCAGGCTCTGCCCCTCCAGCAGCTCGAGCGCCGCGTCGAGGAGTGCCTGCCGGGTCTTCTGCTTCTGGGCCTGCCGGATGCCGAGGGTGTGACTCATGCCATGCAGTTAACAACTGTTCTCTGGAAATGGAAAGGCGTGCCGGCCGCTAGACTGGGAAGTCAGTGAACAAGTGTAACTACAAACGTTCACCGAAATCCTGGGGGAACCACTCATGCTGTTCATCGTCGCCGCGCTGCTGCTCCTGGGCTTCGTCCTGGGCACCGTGGCCCACGCGCCGCTGTCCTTCTCCGCCGCCGCGGCCGTCGTCATCGCCGCCTGGCTCGGCATCTTCGCCCTCCGCGAGCGGCACGGCCGCCGCCGCGGCACCCAGGCCCGCTGACCGGGCCCCGCGAGACCACCGACCCCTCCGACCAAGGGAGCCCGATCATCATGCAGCTCACCGCACCCGCCGGCCGCCCCGCCGGACTGCGCGACACCGACGGCATGGCCGTCGCGTCCTTCGTCCTCGGTCTGCTCGGCCTGCTCGTCCTCAACGTCTTTCTCGGGCCGGTCGCGATCGTGCTGGCCACCGTGGCCCTGGCGCGCGGCACCCGCCGCCCCGGCCGCGCCTGGCTCGGCCTCGGCCTCGGCGTCGCCGACCTGGTGGTCCTCGCCGCCTTCATGCAGGCGGACAACACCATCTCCTGGAGCATCTGACGAGCTCCCGGAGCGACGGAACCGCCGCCGGGCGCGGCGGGATCCTGCCGGTGCGGCACCGGCAGGACCGGCTCACACATGGCCGACCACGCACCGGGAGAGACGAGCCGGGACCCGTAGAATCGGGCTCACCATGGCTTACCTCGACCACGCCGCGACCACCCCGATGCTTCCCGAGGCGGTCGAGGCACTCGCCGCTCACCTCGAAGTCACCGGCAACGCCTCCTCCCTGCACGCGGCCGGCCGCCGCGCCCGCCGCACCGTCGAGGAGGCCCGCGAGACCCTCGCCGAGGCGCTCGGCGCCCGGCCCAGCGAGGTGGTCTTCACCTCCGGCGGCACCGAGGCGGACAACCTCGCCGTGAAGGGCCTGTACTGGTCCCGGCGGGACGCCGACCCGGCCCGCACCCGGGTCCTCTCCAGCCCCGTGGAGCACCACGCCGTCCTCGACGCCGTGCACTGGCTCGGCGAGCACGAGGGCGCCACCGTCGAGTACCTGCCCGTCGACACCTACGGCCGGGTCCACCCCGACGCCCTGCGCGAGGCCATCGCCCGCAACCCCGACGACGTGGCCCTGGCCACGGTGATGTGGGCCAACAACGAGATCGGCACCATCTTCCCGATCCGTGAACTCGCCGAGGTGGCCGCCGAGTTCGGCATCCCGCTGCACTCCGACGCGGTGCAGGCCTTCGGCCAGGTGCCCGTCGGCTTCGGCGCCTCGGGACTCGCCGCGATGACCGTCTCCAGCCACAAGATCGGCGGCCCGTACGGCATCGGCGCGCTGGTCCTGGGCCGCGAGCACAACCCCGTGCCCGTCCTGCACGGCGGAGGGCAGGAGCGGCATGTGCGCTCCGGCACCCTCGACGTGCCCGCGATCGCCTCCTTCGCCGTCGCCGGGCGGCTGGCCGCCGAGCAGCAGGAGTGGTTCGCCCGGGAGATCGGCGCGCTGCGCGACGACCTGATCACCGCGGTCCGCAAGGCGGTCCCCGACGCCATTCTCGGCGGCGACCCGGACCCCGGCGGCCGGCTGCCCGCCAACGCCCACTTCACCTTCCCCGGCTGCGAGGGCGACTCCCTGCTGCTCCTGCTCGACGCCCAGGGCATCGCCTGCTCCACCGGCTCCGCCTGCACCGCCGGCGTCGCCCAGCCCAGCCATGTCCTGCTGGCCACCGGCACCGACCCCGACCTGGCCCGCGGCACCCTGCGCTTCTCCCTGGGGCACACCTCCACCGAGGCGGACGTGGAGGCCCTGGCCAAGGCCATCGGCCCCGCGGTCGAGCGGGCACGGGCGGCGGGGCTGACGTGACGGCCGGCGGAGCCCGCGCGCTGACATGACGGCCGGCTGAGCCCGCGCCCGGCGGGCCCGGCAGCCTCAGGCCTGTGCCGCCGTACGGGCCCGCCGGACCAGCTTCATATAGCGGTCCCAGTCCCAGTGCGGGCCCGGGTCCGTGTGATCGGTGCCCGGAACCTCCACGTGCCCGATGATGTGCTCCCGGTCCACGGGGATGTCGTAGCGGGCGCAGATCCGGGCGGTGAGGCGGGCCGAGGACTCGTACATCGCGTCGGTGAAGTCCTCCGGGCGGTCCACGAAGCCCTCGTGCTCGATGCCGATGCTGCGCTCGTTGTAGTCGCGGTTGCCCGCGTGGTAGGCCACGTCCAGCTCGCGGATCATCTGCGTGACCCTGCCGTCCTGGCCGACGATGTAGTGCGTCGCCGCCCGGTGCCCGGGGTCCTGGAAGGCCTTCACGGCGCTGTCGAGATCGCCCTGGGTGACATGGACGACCACCATGTCGATGCGGTAGTCGTCCGGCCGGTCCGCGCGGCGCCAGTTGGCGTCGGAGGCCGCCAGCCAGCGCGCACCCGCGTAGTCGACCTCGCCCGGCTTGCGCGGCTTCTCCACGCCGGGCACTCGCCACCACAGGCGCGCCAGCTCGTCACGCGCGAGCGCGGCCGTGCCCGCGGCGGCGGCCAGCGAGCCCACGACCAGGGCCCGCCGCCCGATGCGCCGGTCCCCGTCGGCTGATTTCCCGGATGCTGATGCCCCCACGCGATCCCCAACGGATGTCCGGCGGCTCCGGTTCCCGCGCCCCCGTACCCTGGAGGGGTTATGACTGACACCCCGCAGCCCCACCGCCCGCTCCGCGTCCTGGCCGCCATGTCCGGCGGAGTGGACTCCGCCGTCGCCGCCGCCCGCGCCGCCGAGGCGGGGCACGACGTGACCGGCGTCCACCTCGCGCTCTCCGCGAACCCGCAGTCGTTCCGCACCGGGGCCCGGGGCTGCTGCACCATCGAGGACTCCCGCGACGCCCGCCGCGCCGCCGACGTCATCGGCATCCCCTTCTACGTATGGGACCTCGCCGACCGCTTCCGCGAGGACGTCGTGGAGGACTTCGTCGCCGAGTACGAGGCCGGCCGCACCCCCAACCCCTGCCTGCGCTGCAACGAGAAGATCAAGTTCGCCGCGCTGCTCGACAAGGCGCTCGCCCTCGGCTTCGACGCGGTGTGCACCGGCCACTACGCCAAGGTCGTGGTGCGCGAGGACGGCACCCGTGAGCTGCACCGCGCCTCCGACCTGGCCAAGGACCAGTCGTACGTGCTCGGTGTGCTCGACGACCGGCAGCTCGCACACGCGATGTTCCCGCTCGGCGACACGGTCACCACCAAGGAGGAGATCCGGGCGGAGGCCGAGCGCCGCGGTCTCGCCGTTGCCAAGAAGCCCGACTCGCACGACATCTGCTTCATCGCCGACGGCGACACCCAGGGCTTCCTCGCCGAGCGGCTGGGCCGCTCCGAGGGCGACATCGTCGACGAGGCGGGCAACAAGCTCGGCACCCACGAGGGCGCCTACGGCTTCACCATCGGCCAGCGCAAGGGCCTGCGCATCGGCACGCCGGCCCCGGACGGCAAGCCCCGCTACGTCCTCGACATCTCCCCGGTGGACAACACCGTCACCGTCGGCCCCGCGTCCGCCCTGGACGTCACCGCCCTCACCGGCGTCCGGCCCCGCTGGTGCGGTGCCGCCCCCTCCGGGCCCGGCACCTACACCGCCCAGCTGCGCGCGCACGGCGACGAGACACCGGTGACCGCGGAGCTGGTCGGCGGGGAGCTGCGGGTGCGCTTCACCGAGCCGGTCCGGGGCGTGGCACCCGGGCAGGCGATCGTGCTCTACGACGGCACTCGCGTCGTGGGCTCGGCGACCATCGCCTCCACGGTCCGGGCGACGGCCGGCGCGGCCTGACCGGAACGCTCACCTCACGGCGAGGACCGCACGCAGGGGCCTTCGGCGGCAACGTCGAACGGGGGCCCTCACGCCGGGAACCTCACCGCGCGAAGAACTCCGCCAGCACCGGTGCCAGCACGTCCGGCTCCACCATGTGCGTCTGCCCCTCCAGCGTGCGGTAGGTGCCGCGGGGCACCGACTCCGCGATCGCCCGTGCCGCGTCCCGCATCCACGCGGGGCTCGCGTCGCCCGCGATCGACAGCACCGGGACCTCGATCGAGGCCAGCATCTCGCGCGGGACGCCGCCGTCGCCCATCACGGCGTCGTCGTGGGCGAGGGACGGCGCCAGCGACTCCATCCCGGCCCACATGGGGGACTGCCGGGCGCCCTCGATCACCCCCTCGCTCAGCCCCGTCAGCCTGAGGAACAGCTCCACCGCGTCTCCGCGCCGCCCCTCCGCCAGCGCCGCGTTCAGCCGCTCGGTGTACTCCGCGCGCTCCGCCAGCGCCTCCTCGGACATCGCGTACGGGGTCTCGTAGACCGCGACATGCCGCACCGGCAGCCCGCTCGCCGCCGCCCGCAGCGCCAGCGCACCGCCCGACGAGGTGCCGTACAGCGACGCCCGGCCGCCCACCGCCTCGATCAGCGCCGCCAGATCCTCGACCTCGCGCTCCACCGCGTACGGCGCCGTGTCCCCGCTGCGCCCCCTGCCCCGGCGGTCGTACACCACGACCTGGAACCGCTCGGAGAGCGGGGCGGCCAGCGGAGCCACCGTCGCCCCCGTCGACATCGCCCCGCTGACGAGAACCACGGCGGGGCCGCGGCCCGCGCTCTCATAGGCGAGGGAGGTGCCGTCGCGCGAAAGGATGTTCTTGTCCATGTCTGTGCAGACTGCCGCACGGCACCGGTTTCGTCGGTGAGGCGGGCCGCGCGTCCACGCGGTCAGCCCACCCCGCCCCGCGGCGGCCGGCTGCACCACCCGGCCCTGCCGGTTGCTCCGTACGACGGTCATGCGGGCGTCCCCCCGTCACGACGGACCTCCGACCGGGTAGCGAACCAGCCGGCTCCAGCGCACGCTGGAGCGGAGTTCTTCCCGAGGAGGGACCATGCCCGCCAAGGACATCCGCAGGAACCGGAGCAGCCTCGCCCACCAGGTCCGCTACGCACTGCGACACCCCGAGCGCGTCCCCGGGTACGCGCGGCGGGCCCTGCGCGACACCTGGCTGAGGCTGCGCCACCGCGACCACATCGCCTACTACCGCGCCGTGATGGCCTCCGACGCCGCCCGCAGCGCCGAGGCCGCCGTCGGCCACAACCCCTCCAAGGAGACCTGGGCCCGCATCGGCCGGATGCAGTTCGACTACCTGACCGGGCACGGACTGAAGCCCGAGCACCGGATGCTGGACATCGGCTGCGGCAACCTGCGCGCCGGACGCCTGTTCATCGACTACCTGGAGCCCGGCCACTACTACGGCATCGACATCTCCCCGGACATCCTGCTCGCCGCACAGGACACCCTGGTGCGCGAGGGGCTCCAGGACAAGCTGCCCCACCTGGCCCTCGCGAACGACCTGACCTTCTCCTTCCTGCCCGACCACCACTTCGACGTGGTGCACGCGCACAGCGTCTCCTCGCACTCCCCGCTGCACGTCATCGAGGAGTGCTTCGCGCACGTCGGCCGGATCCTCGCGCCCGGCGGCTTCTTCGACTTCACCTTCGACCGCACCGAGGGCGAGGAGCACCATGTGCTGCGCGAGGACTTCTACTACCGCACCACGACGCTGACGGACCTCGCCGCCCGGTACGGGCTGTCGGCACGGTTCATGGACGACTGGGAGAAGCTGCCGCACCGGCAGTCCAAGATGCGCCTGACCGCGGTGTCCGACCGGGCCCGTACCGTGGGGTCGTGAGCACCCCTACCGTGGGGCCATGAACATCTGCGTCTTCCTCTCCGCCGCCGAGCTCGCCGACCGCTACACCCGCCCCGCACGGGAGTTCGCGCGGCTGCTCGGCAAGGGCGGGCACACCCTGGTGTGGGGCGGGTCGGACGTCGGGCTGATGAAGGTCGTCGCCGACGGGGTGCAGGAGGCGGGCGGCCGGCTCGTGGGCGTCTCCGTGGAGTTCCTCGCCGCCAAGGCCCGCCAGGGCGTCGACGAGATGGTGGTCGCCAAGGACCTCTCCGAGCGCAAGCGGCTGCTGCTGGAGAAGGCCGACGCCGTGGTCGTCATGGTGGGCGGCACCGGCACCCTCGACGAGGCCACCGAGATCCTGGAGCTGAAGAAGCACGGCCACACCGACAAGCCGGTGGTGCTGCTCAACACCGCGGGCTACTACGACGGCCTCAAGGAGCAGTTCCGCCGCATGGAGGACGAGGGATTCCTCCCCCGCCCGCTGGCCGACCTGGTGTTCTTCGCCGAGGAGCCGGTCGGCGCGCTGGCCTACCTGGAGGAGAGCCTGGGCATGGTGTGAGGCCCCGGTGATGCGAGCATGGCGGGCATGGCTACACATGTGATCACCGGAGCCGGCTCCGGCATCGGCGCGGCCGTCGCCCGCCGCCTGCACGCACGCGGCGACCAACTGGTGCTGCACGCACGCGACGCCGGCCGGGCCAAGGAGCTGGCCGCCGAGTTCCCCGGCGCGCGGACCCTGGTCGGGGACCTCGCCGACCCCGACCGGCTCAGCTGGGCCTTCTCCCATCAGTCGCTGCCGGACCGGGTGGACTCCCTGCTGCACATCGCCGGAGTGGTGGACCTCGCCCCGGTCGGCGAGCTGACCCCGAAGACCTGGCGGCACCAGCTCGACGTCAACCTGATCGCCCCCGCCGAGCTGACCCGGCACTTCCTGCCCCAGCTGCGCGCCGCCCGCGGCCACGTGGTCTTCGTCAACTCCGGCGCGGGCCTCAACGCCCACGCCGGCTGGGCCGCCTACGCCGCCTCCAAGCACGGCCTGAAGGCCCTCGCCGACGCGCTGCGCCAGGAGGAGCACGGCAACGGCATCCGCGTCACGTCCGTCTACCCCGGCCGGACGGCCAGCCCCATGCAGGCCAAGGTGCACCAGCAGGAGGGCAAGGAGTACGACCCGGCGCGCTGGATCGACCCCGAGTCGGTGGCCACCACCATCCTCATGGCGCTGGACCTGCCCAGGGACGCGGAGGTCAACGACCTGACGGTACGGCCGGGGCGCTGAGGCCGGGCCGGGGGCAGGCCGGGCAGGGCGGGACGGCCCGGTGCCGGGCCCCGGGCGGGGCCCACGGCACAAGCAACCCCGCTCTCGTTCCGTAGGCTCTGCACGTGAGCGAAAACAGCCAGTTCAGGTTCGGTCCCGCCACCGGGGTGGGTTCCATGCCGGGCGGCGACGCCCGGGAGGCCGTCAAGACCGTCACCGGCAGCTTCGAGGACTTCCCCTTCCTGCCCGAGCTGCCCGCCCGGGGACCCGGCGCGGACATGATCGGGCGGACCGCCGGCATGCTGGTCGAGCTGTATGCCCGGGTGGAGCCCAGCGGCTGGCGGCTCGGCGACCGGCCCGGCCGCGACACCCGGCGGGCCCGCTCCTGGCTGGGCGAGGACCTCGACGCGCTGGAGGAGTTCACCCAGGGCTACCAGGGCCCGCTGAAGGTGCAGGCCGTCGGCCCCTGGACGCTGGCCGCCGGCCTTGAGCTGAAGAACGGCGAGGCCGCCGTGTCCGACCCCGGCGCCTGCCGCGACCTCGCCGCCTCGCTGGCCGAGGGGCTGCGCCTGCACCTGGCGGAGGTGGCCCGCCGGGTGCCCGGCGCACAGCTGGTGCTGCAGCTCGACGAGCCGTCACTCACCGCCGTGCTGCGCGGCCGGGTGAGGACCGCCAGCGGCTACCGCACCCATCGCGCCGTCGACCGGCAGCTCGTGGAGTCCGCGCTGCGGGACGTCGCCGGGGTTCACGACGGCGGGCCCGTCGTGGTCCACTCGTGCGCACCGGACGTCCCGTTCGCCCTGCTGCGCCGGGCGGGTGTGGCGGGGATCTCCTTCGACTTCTCCCTCCTCACCGAGCGTGACGACGAGGCGATCGGCGAGGCGGTGGAGGCCGGCACCCGGCTGTTCGCCGGTGTCGTCCCGGGCACGGACGCTCCATTGTCAGACCCTGCCGGTAGCGTCATGGGTGTCAGAACGCTGTGGCGCAGGCTGGGGCTGCGTCCGGGGCTTCTCCCGGAGGCGGTCACGGTCACCCCGGCGTGCGGGCTCGCGGGGGCGACCCCCGGGTACGCGCGCGCGGCGTACGCCCACTGCGTCCGGGCGGCGAGATCCCTCGCGGACAACCCTGAGTAACGGGAGGACACACGGTGGCCGGCGACCAGCAGGCGGAGACGACGAGCGTGCCCGCGGAGGCACGGGAGAAGCACGCACAGCTCGCTGAGCAGATCGAGGAGCACCGCTTCCGGTACTACGTGAAGGACGCCCCCGTCATCAGCGACGCCGAGTTCGACCGGCTGCTGCGTGAACTGGAGGCCCTGGAGGAGCAGTACCCGCCGCTGCGCACCCCGGACTCGCCGACGCAGAAGGTCGCCGGGTCCTACGAGACGGAGTTCACCTCCGTCGAGCACCGCTCGCGCATGCTCTCGCTCGACAACACCTTCAACGACGAGGACCTGGCCGCCTGGGCCGAGCGCATCCACCGCGAACTGGGCGACCAGGACTACCACTTCCTGTGCGAGCTCAAGGTCGACGGCCTCGCCGTCAACCTGACCTACGAGCGGGGCCGGCTGGTGCGCGCGGCCACCCGCGGCGACGGCCGCACCGGCGAGGACATCACGCCCAACGTCCGCACCATCGCCGAGATCCCCGACCGCCTCCACGGCGACAAGGTCCCCGACCTGGTGGAGATCCGCGGCGAGGTCTACTTCCCGATGGAGAAGTTCCAGGAGCTCAACGCCCGCCTGGTGGCCGCCGGGGACAAGCCCTTCGCCAACCCGCGCAACGCGGCGGCCGGTTCACTGCGCCAGAAGGACCCGAGGGTCACCGCCAGCCGCCCGCTGCACATGGTGGTCCACGGCATCGGCGCCCTGGAGGGCTACGAGGGCCTGACCCGGCTCTCCCAGGCGTACGAGCTGCTCAAGGAGTGGGGCCTGCCCACCTCCCCGCACAACAGAGTCGTCGACGACCTCGACGGCGTGCGCGCCTTCATCGCGCACTACGGCGAGAACCGCCACTCCGTGGAGCACGAGATCGACGGCGTGGTGGTCAAGCTCGACGAGATCCGCCTCCAGGGCCGTCTCGGCTCCACGGCCCGCGCGCCCCGCTGGGCCATCGCGTACAAGTACGCGCCGGAGGAGGTCAACACCAAGCTGGTCGACATCCGCGTCGGCGTGGGCCGCACCGGCCGGGTCACCCCGTACGCCCAGGTCGAACCGGTCACCGTGGCCGGTTCCGAGGTGGAGTTCGCCACCCTGCACAACCAGGACGTGGTCAAGGCCAAGGGCGTGCTGATCGGCGACACCGTGGTGCTGCGCAAGGCCGGCGATGTGATCCCGGAGATCCTCGGGCCGGTCGCCGACCTGCGGGACGGCAGCGAGCGGGAGTTCGTGATGCCCAGCGAGTGCCCCGAGTGCGGCACGCCGCTCAGGCCGATGAAGGAGGGCGACGTCGACCTGCGCTGCCCCAACGCCCGCGGCTGCCCCGCCCAGCTGCGGGAGCGCCTGTTCTATCTCGCCGGACGCAAGGCGCTGGACATCGAGCACTTCGGCTATGTCGCCGCCGCAGCGCTGACCAAGCCGCTGGAGCCCGAAGAGCCGCCGCTGAAGGACGAGGGCGACCTGTTCGACCTCACCGTGGAGAAGCTGCTGCCCATCAAGGCCTATGTGCTGGACCAGGACAGCGGTCTGCCGAAGCGCGACCCGAAGACGGGCGAGGAGAAGGTCGTCACCGTCTTCGCCAACCAGGAGGGCAAGCCCAAGAAGAACGCCCTCGCCATGCTGGAGAACATCCAGGCGGCCAAGAACCGCCCGCTCGCCCGCATCCTGACCAGCCTGTCCATCCGGCACGTCGGGCCGGTGGCGGCGGAGGCGCTGGCCCGCCAGTTCCGCTCCATCGACCGCATCGAGCAGGCCAGCGAGGAGGAGCTGGCGAACACCGAAGGGGTCGGCCCGACCATCGCCGCCTCGCTCAAGCAGTGGTTCGCCGAGGACTGGCACCGGGAGATCATCCGCAAGTGGAAGGCGGCCGGTGTCCGCATGGAGGAGGAGAGTTCCGGCGAGGACGAGGGGTCCCGCCCGCTGGAGGGACTCACCGTGGTCGTGACCGGAACGCTGGACAACTACACGCGGGATGGCGCGAAGGAGGCCCTGCAGAGCCGGGGCGCCAAGGTGACCGGATCGGTGTCCAAGAAGACGTCCTTCGTCGTGGTCGGCGACAATCCCGGGTCGAAGTATGACAAAGCGATGCAGCTGAAGGTGCCGGTTCTGGACGAGAGCGGTTTCAACGTCCTTCTGGAGCAGGGAGCTGAGGCCGCGGCAGCTGCCGCTCTTTCGGCCGAGGAGTAACGGTTGAAGCCCACCCGATCGGCGCATACCAGATGCATACGGGTGGCAGGGGCGCATTCGGGCAACCGTCGGCGACCGGTGCCCGTAGAAGCCTTCTGCGGCCTACTGTTGAGATGTGCACCTGCCGTGCCCAGTTGCGGTCGGGGCATCCCCGTGTTCGTGAGGGGCTTCGGGGAAGGGCTTTCCACCGCGGAGCCGCAGAGGGTGGTCGAGGCGGGAGCCGCGTGGCGTGGGCACCGCCGGCTGTGAGAGGGACGGGAATGGAACCGACCGAGAGCGCCGCCCCGGGCTCACGGCTGCGCCTGCGCGGTGCGGCGGCCGTCTGGCGTCGCCGCCGTGCGAACGGCCGGCCGGGCACGGGGCCCGCGGACCGGTCCGGCACACCGAGGCGGCCGGGGACGCACCCCGCGGCCGCGCGCGAGGCGGACACGAATCCCGGCGCGCACGCCGCGCCTTTACTCGCCGGTGAGGCGTCCACCGCCGGCCGGGCGGCCCCGGAGGCGCCCGCCTCCGAGGCACCGGCCCGGGGCGACCGGGCCAGGCCCGCACTTCCCCCCGGCGGCTCGGGCGCCAGGCGCGCACTGCCCCCCGGTCCGGGCGGAGGGAGGATCCGGCCGGCCGGCAGCCTCCGCGCCGGCGGGAGAACGGCGCAGCCGCGCGGCACGGGCGCACGGCGGGCCCTGGCCGCCCCGGCCGGGGGCCACCCGGCGGGCGGTCCCGACACCGAGGCCGAACGCCACTTCTCCTGGCCCGCGTTGCCCGCGGCCGTCGTCGCCGCGGCCGGGTTCGTGCTCGGTGCCGGCTTCCTGCGGGCCTTCACCCAGGGGCACGCCCTGTTCCCGTCCGGCAGGGTCGGCTGGTCCCTCGCCGTGCTCACCGGGATCATCGTCGGCCATCTGGTGATGCTGGGCCGCTCCCGCTGGTGGGGCGGCACCGGCTCCGGCGCCGCCCTCACCCTCGCCGTGCTGCTGCTGTACGGATGGGTGCCGGCCGGCATGGTCAGCCTCACCGTGGTGGTGCTGGTCGGCATAGCCCGGCGGGGCCGCTGGCGCCAGGGCATCCTGCACGGCGCGGTGGACCTGCTCGGCATCGGCGCCGGAGCGCTGGTGCGGGCCGCGTTCGGCTGCGTACCGACCGTGGAGGCGCCGTCCACCCCGGACAGCTGGACGCTCACCACCGCCGCCGAGGTCGTCCTGGTCGCCGTCGCCTACCTCGCGGTCACCCGCACCCTGCTCTGGTATCTGCACGTACCGCACGCCGGACTGCCCACGGTCGCCCGCACCGCCCTGGTCAGACAGGGCCTGGTCGCCGTCGCCCTGCTCGGCATAGCCCCGCTGATCTGCGTGGTCGCCGACGCCCGGCCGGTGCTGCTGCCGCTGTTCGCGATCCCGCTGATCGCCCTCGACTCGACCCTGTGGATAGCCAGGGCCCGCGCGGAGGAGCAGCTGCGCGACCCCCTCACCGGACTGCCCAACCGCCAGTGGCTGCAGGAGCGCATCTGGACCGCCCTCGACGAGGCCGAACGGATCGACGCCCGCGCCGCCCTGATGCTGATCGACCTCGACCGGTTCCGTTCGGTCAATGACACCCTCGGTCATCTCGCCGGTGACCGGCTGCTGCTGCAGATCGCCGACCGGCTCAGAAACGCCCTTCCGCGCGGGGCGGAGGCCGCGCGGCTCGGCGGCGACGAGTTCGCCGTCCTGCTGCCCGTCGTCGACTCCACGACCTCGGCCACCCGCGTCGCCCGGGGCCTGGTGACGGCGCTCAGCTCCCCGCTCGACCTCGACGGACTCACCCTCGTCCTCGAGGCCAGCGCGGGTGTCGCCGTCTTCCCCGACCACGCGCTCGACGCGGAGGGGCTGCTGCGGCGCTCCGACGTCGCGATGTACCAGGCCAAGCGGGACCGCACCGGCGTGGAGGTCTACGAGTCCAAGCGGGACTCCAACACCCCCGACCGGCTCGGTCTGCTCGGCGATCTGCGCCGGGCGCTGGACGCGCACGAGGTCGAGCTGCACTACCAGCCCAAGGTCCGCTTCGACGGGCAGGTCGCCGGTCTCGAGGCGCTGGTGAGATGGGTGCACCCGGAACGGGGCAAGGTGCCGCCCGACGAGTTCATCGCCATCGCCGAGTCCTCCGGGCTGATGCCGCATCTCACCGAGTACGTCCTGGAGACCGCGCTCGGGCAGGTGGCCCGCTGGCGCGCCCAGGGCCTGTTCGTGCCGGTCGCGGTCAATGTCTCGCCGCGCGATGTGCACACGCCCGGCTTCGCCGGCTCGGTCGCGGCGCGGCTCGCCCGGCACGGCGTCCCGGCGGGGGCACTGCAACTGGAGATCACCGAGCATGTGCTGCTCGAGGACCCGACGCGGGCCGCGGACACGCTCAATGCCCTGACCGGGCACGGCGTGAAGATGTCGCTGGACGACTTCGGGACCGGGTACTCCTCGCTGGTGCATCTGCGGAAGCTGCCGGTGAGCGAACTGAAGATCGACCGCTCGTTCGTGGCGCGGCTGGCGGTGGACGCGGAGGACGCGGAGATCGTGCGGTGCACGGTGGATCTCGCGCATTCGCTGGGGCTGCTCGTGGTCGCGGAGGGTGTCGAGGACGACGAGACGTGGGAGCACCTGCGGGATCTGGGGTGTGATGCGGTGCAGGGGTGGCTGGTCGCCTCTGCGATGCCGGCGGACGAGACGACGGCGTGGTTGCTGGCGCGGGGGTCCCGGGGGTGGCAGCGGCCCGCGGCGGCGTTGCCGGCCGCTGCCACGGAGGAGTAGCGGGCGGCGCCTTTGCGGGTGCCGGGTGTCGTCGTCCGGCGGCTGTGACTGTGGCTGTGGCGGGTGCGCGGTCGGCGCGCGGTTCCCCGCGCCTCCGGGTGGTGCCCGGTTCGCTCGTCGGTCGGGTGCGGCTGGGGAGTGGCTGGGCGCGCGGTTCCCCGAGCCCTTGAGGGGGAGTTGCCGTCGCGTCGGCCCGACCGTCGGGGAAACCGTTTCACGAGCACCCGGTGGGGACCCATAGGATTGGGCCAAACCACACACACTCACCCCAGAGGATCGCTGCATGCCTGGCATCACGCGCGAGGAGGTCGCCCACCTCGCCCGGCTGGCGCGTCTGGAGCTGAAGCCCGAAGAGCTCGACCACTTCGCAGGCCAGCTGGACGACATCATCGGCGCGGTGGCCCGCGTCAGCGAGGTCGCCGACCAAGACGTACCGCCGACCTCGCACCCGCTCCCGCTGACGAACGTCATGCGCCCGGACGAGGTCCGTCCTTCGCTCACCCCCGAGCAGGCGCTGTCCGGCGCCCCGGCCCAGGAGCAGCAGCGTTTCAAGGTGCCGCAGATCCTGGGGGAGGAGTAAGCCGTCATGACGGACATCATCAAGCTCACGGCGGCCGAGGTCGCCGCGAAGATCGCCTCCGGCGAGCTCACCGCGGTCGAGGTCACCGAGGCCCACCTGGCCCGGATCGAGGCCGTCGACGAGAAGGTGCACGCCTTCCTGCACATCGACCGGGAGGGCGCTCTCGCGCAGGCCCGTGCGGTCGACGAGAAGCGGGAGCGCGGCGAGCAGCTCGGCCCGCTCGCCGGTGTGCCGCTGGCGTTGAAGGACATCTTCACCACCGAGGGCGTGCCCACCACCGTCGGCTCCAAGATCCTCGAGGGCTGGATCCCGCCATACGACGCCACGCTCACCAAGCGGCTCAAGGCCGCCGACGTGGTCATCCTCGGCAAGACCAACATGGACGAGTTCGCCATGGGGTCCTCGACCGAGAACAGCGCGTACGGCCCCACCGGCAACCCCTGGGACCTCACCCGGGTCCCCGGCGGCTCCGGCGGTGGCTCCTCCGCCGCGCTGGCCGCGTACATGGCACCGCTGGCCATCGGCACCGACACCGGCGGCTCCATCCGCCAGCCGGCCGCCGTCACCGGCACCGTCGGCGTCAAGCCGACGTACGGCGCGGTCTCCCGCTACGGCATGGTCGCCTTCTCCAGTTCGCTGGACCAGGGCGGGCCCTGCGCCCGCACGGTCCTGGACGCGGCGCTGCTGCACGAGGTGATCGCCGGGCACGACCCGATGGACTCCACCTCCATCGACGAGCCCGTCCCGCCGGTCGTCGAGGCGGCCCGCAACGGCAGCGTGCAGGGCATGCGCGTCGGCGTGGTCAAGCAGTTCCGCGGTGAGGGCTACCAGGCCGGCGTCGTCCAGCGTTTCGACGAGTCGGTCGAGCTGCTCAAGGAGCTGGGCGCCGAGATCGTCGAACTGGACTGCCCGTCCTTCGACCTGGCGCTGTCGGCGTACTACCTGATCGCCCCCTCCGAGTGCTCCTCCAACCTCGCCCGCTTCGACGGTCTGCGCTACGGCCTGCGGACCGGCGACGACGGCACGCGCTCCGCCGAGGAGGTCACCTCGCTGACCCGTGAGGCCGGCTTCGGCCCCGAGGTCAAGCGCCGCATCATGCTCGGCACCTACGCGCTCAGCTCCGGCTACTACGACGCGTACTACGGCAGCGCCCAGAAGGTCCGCACCCTCATCAAGCGGGACTTCGACACGGCGTTCGAGCAGGTCGACGTGATCGTCTCCCCGACGACGCCCACCACCGCCTTCCCGATCGGCGAGCGCGCCGACGACCCGATGGCGATGTACCTCGCCGACCTGTGCACCATCCCGACCAACCTGGCCGGCAACGCCGCCATGTCGCTGCCCTGCGGGCTCGCTCCCGAGGACAACCTGCCGGTCGGACTGCAGATCATCGCCCCGGTCATGAAGGACGACCGCCTCTACAAGGTGGGCGCCGCCGTCGAGGCGGCCTTCGTGGAAAAGTGGGGCCACCCGCTGCTCGAGGAGGCTCCGTCGCTGTGAGTGCACTGACCAAGGCCAAGGGCTTCAAGAAGTCCCGGTCCGGTACGTACCTGTCCATGGCCGCCACCGCGTTCGGCGCGGTCGGCGTCGCCAAGCGGCTGAAGAAGGCCCGCGCCGAGAAGGACACCCTGGTCCTGATCGACGCCACCGTGTCCGCCGCCGCGATCGTCACCGGCCTCGCCATCCTCTACCGCGAGCTGAAGCGGCTGGGCGACGACGACGTCCTGCTGGGCTGAGAGGGAAACAGCACCGTGACCACCACGACCGACCTGGTGTCGTACGAGGACGCCATCGCGGCGTACGACCCCGTCATGGGCCTCGAGGTCCATGTCGAACTCGGCACCAAGACCAAGATGTTCTGCGGCTGTTCGACGGCGCTGGGCGCCGAGCCGAACACCCAGACCTGCCCCGTCTGCCTCGGCCTGCCCGGCGCGCTCCCGGTCGTCAACGCGGCCGGCGTCGAGTACGCCGTCAAGATCGGCCTCGCGCTGAACTGCGAGATCGCCGAATGGTGCCGCTTCGCCCGGAAGAACTACTTCTATCCGGACATGCCGAAGAACTTCCAGACCTCCCAGTACGACGAGCCGATCGCCTTCAACGGCTACCTCGACGTGCAGCTGGAGGACGGCGAGACCTTCCGTGTGGAGATCGAACGCGCCCACATGGAGGAGGACACCGGCAAGTCGACGCACGTCGGCGGCGCCACCGGCCGCATCCACGGCGCGTCCCACTCGCTGCTGGACTACAACCGGGCCGGCATCCCGCTCATCGAGATCGTCACCAAGCCCATCACGGGCGCCGGCGAGCGTGCCCCCGAGGTGGCGAAGGCCTACGTCCGTGAGCTGCGCGAGCTCATCCGGGCGCTCGGTGTCTCCGAGGCCCGTATGGAGATGGGCCAGATGCGCTGCGACGTCAACCTGTCGCTGATGCCCAAGGGCGCCGACACGTTCGGCACCCGCTCCGAGACCAAGAACGTCAACTCGCTGCGTTCCGTGGAGCGTGCCTGCCGCTACGAGATCCAGCGGCACGCGGCGGTGCTGAGCGGCGGCGGCACGGTCGTCCAGGAGACCCGCCACTTCCACGAGGACACCGGCACCACCACCTCCGGCCGGGTGAAGGAGGAGGCCGAGGACTACCGGTACTTCCCGGAGCCCGACCTGGTGCCCGTCGCCCCGCCCCGCGAGTGGGTGGAGGAGCTGCGGGCGGGACTGCCCGAGCTGCCGCTGGTGCGCCGCAACCGGCTCCGCGAGGAGTGGGGCCTGTCCGCCACCGACATGCAGGCGATCCTCAACGCCGGTGCGCTGGACCCGATCGTCGCCACGATCGAGGCCGGTGCCGACCCCGCCTCCGCCCGCAAGTGGTGGATGGGTGAACTGGCCCGCCACGCCAACGAGTCCGGCAAGGCGCTGGACGAGCTGGCGATCACCCCGGCGCAGGTCGCCCGGGTCACCGAGCTGGTGGCCAAGGGAGACCTGAACGACAAGCTGGCCCGCCAGGTCATCGAGGGCGTCCTCGCCGGCGAGGGCACGCCGGACGAGGTCGTGGAGAAGCGCGGACTGAAGGTCGTCTCCGACGAGGGTGCGCTCACCGCCGCCGTCGACGAGGCCATCGCCGGCAACCCGGCCATCGCGGACAAGGTCCGCGGCGGCAAGGTGGCGGCGGCCGGCGCCCTGGTCGGCGCGGTCATGAAGGCCACCCGCGGCCAGGCCGACGCGGCCCGCGTCAAGGAGCTCATCCTCGAGAAGCTGGGCGTCAGCGAGGGCTGACCCGGACCGTCGAGGGTTGAAGGGGTGCACCGGCAGCGGTGCACCCCTTCGTCGTGCGCGGGCACGGCTTCGTCGTGCGGTCACGCCCGCCGGCCGAGGACGGTCAGGGCCGCCGGGCGAAAACGGTCACGCCCGCCGGGCGAGACCATCACAGCCTGTCGGCCCACGACGGTCAGGACCGTCGGCCGACGACCCGGACGAACCCCAGCATCCGTCCCTGGTCCGCCCGGAGCATCTCCGCCGAGCGGCGGGCCATGCCGGCCATGAGCTCACTGGCGGACTCCTCCGCGCAGACCTCGCTCCACAGCAGCCAGTCGCGCCAGCCGTCCTCCTGCCAGTCGGCCGCCTCGACCTCCACCGCTCCGCTGCGCGTCCAGTGCCGGCGCCACCACTGGGCCGAGTGGAAGCACCAGTACGCCGGCTCCCAGAACGGCGCCAGCCACTCGGGGGGCTCTGTCCCCTGCAGTTCCTCCCGCACCGCCGGTACGACGGCCCCGATCCGGCCGCCCGGCCTGAGCAGCCTGGCCGGCGTGGGGAGGTAGAGGTCGTCGGTGCCGAAGTACTGGTAGGCGTCGATGGAGACGATCGCGTCGAAGGTGCCCTCGCCGAACGGCAGGTCGTGCGCCTCGGCCCGTACCGGAAGCACCTGGTCGGCGACCCCGGCCTCCGCGATCCGCCGGGCGTTGTCCTCCGGGTCGATCCACAGGTCCGCGGCGGTGACCTGGGCGCCGTACTCCCTGGCCAGGAAGACGGAGGTCATGGCGCGGCCGCAGCCCAGGTCGAGCACCCGCGCGCCGGGACGCAGGGAGTCGAGTTGCAGGGCGGGGGCGAGCCACTCGAGGAGCCACAGCGCGTGCGGGCCCATCTGGTTCTCGACGGTCCAGCGGGCGTCGTAGGCGCTGCTGCGCGGACAGCGGGCGAGGGTCAGCCGCTCGGCGAGATCGGTCATCGCTCCTGC
Organism: Streptomyces composti; assembly: GCF_012034205.1. Lineage (GTDB taxonomy): Bacteria > Actinomycetota > Actinomycetes > Streptomycetales > Streptomycetaceae > Streptomyces > Streptomyces composti. Next base: position 96,198 of record NZ_JAATEM010000019.1, on the reverse strand, counting down.
TTAGCAGCCGGAGCCCGCCCCCGCACCAGGTTTGTGATCCCGGAGGCGCTACGCTCCGGCGCCATGAGTGGACGCGCTGATTCCGACACGTACCCGGAGCAGACCGAGTCCGCCGAGGACACGGCGCACGAGCACCACGCCGGCACCGAGGACACCGCGACGGGCAGGAAGGGGACGGAGGCCGACGGGCCCGCCGGCGAGGAGGCCGGTGGCGCGTCCGGGAGCGAGGCCGACGAGCACGAGGGTGAGCACCAGGACGGCGACGGCGAGGACGGCGGCGACGACGGGAACGGGGCCCGGCGTGCACGCTGGCTGGCCGCCGGGACCGGGGCGGCGCTCGCCCTCGCCGGGCTCGCCGCGGCGCTGCTGCGGCTCGCCGGTGAGGCTCCGCCGCTGGTTCCCGTCGCCTATGCCTGCGGAGCCGCGGTGTGCGCGCTGGCCGGGCTGCTGGGCGCCCGGGGCCGGACCCGCAGGGCGCTGTGGCTGCTGATCGCGGGGCTGATGGTGATGGCGCTGGGTGACCAGTTCGACTGAACCCGTCACGGGACCGGGCGATCGGTTGACTCGTCCGGTCCGATTGTCCTGTGAGCTGCCTCCCATCGCTGTGAAGAAGCCCACGAACCCGGCAAATGATCACTCTTGCCTGCCAGAGTGTCACTGCATTGCTCATGCGTTCTTTGCGGGCGGTTCGTTCATGAACGTCTGTTCCCGGTCAAAGAGCAGCAGTCAGTCACTCTGGGAGCACGTCCGTGGCAGCTCTTGCACGCTGGTGTATACGGCGCCGTCTGATCACCGTGCTGCTCTGGCTCCTCGCCCTCGGCGTGGCCGGCTCGGGCGCGGTCCTGGCCGGCAGCGCCTACTCCAACGACTACCGGGTCCCGGGAACCGAGTCCTCGCAGGCCGCCCGCCTGCTGGAGGAGGGCTTCCCGTCACTCGGCGGCGACACCGACACCGTCGTCTGGCACACCTCCTCCGGCACGGTCCGCGACGCCTCCGTCGAGCAGACCATGACCCGCACCCTGGACCGGATCGCCGCCCTGCCCGGCGTGGCCTCCGTGTCGGGCCCCTACGGCGAGCGCGGGGCCGGGCGGATCAGCGAGGACGGCCGCACCGCCTACGCCACCGTCACCTTCGAGGACCGGGCCCAGGACATCGACGCCGGTGAGGCCGCGGCAGTGGTGCGCACGGCGCAGGCGGCCGAGACCGCCGGCCTGCGGGTGGAGCTGGGCGGCAGCGCCGTCGCCCTCACCGAGTCCTCCGGCGGGCACACCGCGGAGATCGTCGGTGTGGTGGTCGCCGCCGTGGTGCTGTTCCTCGCCTTCGGCTCGCTCGCCGCCTCCCTGCTGCCCATCGCCACCGCACTGGTCGGCGTCGGCACCGCCTACGCCGGGATCGCCCTCCTCGGGCACGTCATGACCGTGGCCGACTTCGCCCCCATGCTCGGCATGCTGATCGGCCTGGGCGTCGGCATCGACTACGCGCTGTTCATCGTGACCCGGCACCGGCGCGGTCTGAAGCGCGGGCTGTCCGTCACCGAGGCCGCCGCCGGCGCGGTCGCCACCACGGGACGCGCGGTCGTGTTCGCGGGTGCCACCGTGTGCATCGCCCTGCTCGGGATGCTGATGCTGCGGCTGAACTTCCTCAACGGCGTCGCCGTCGCCGCCTCGCTCACCGTGGTGCTGACGGTGGCCGCCTCCGTCACCCTGCTGCCCGCCCTGCTGTCGTTCATCGGCATGCGCGCGCTCAGCGGCCGGGAGCGGCGCCGCCTCGCCGAGCACGGGCCCGAGCCGGAGCTGCCGACCGGGTTCGCCGCCCGCTGGTCGGCGTTCGTGGAGAGGCACCCCAGGATCCTCGGCGTGATCGCACTGGCGGTGATCACGGCCCTGGCGCTGCCCACCACGTCCCTGCACCTGGGCACCTCCGACCAGGGCAACGACCCCGAGAACACCACCACCCGCCAGGCCTACGACCTGCTCGCCGACAGCTTCGGCCCCGGCGTGAACGGCCCCCTCACCCTGGTCACCGAGGTCGGGGGCGCCGAGGACCGGCTCGCGCTGGGCGACCTGGACGCCACCCTGCGCCGGACCGAGGGCGTGGCCTCGGTGTCGCCGGTGACGTTCGGCAGGGGCGGCGACACCGCGTACCTCACCGTCGTACCGAAGTCCTCCCCGCAGTCGAAGCAGACCAGTGAGCTGGTCGACCGGCTGCGCGAGGACGTGCTGCCCAGGGCCCAGGCCGGCACCTCGCTCGATGTGCACGTCGGCGGCATCACGGCCGCCTACGACGACTTCGCCGACGTGATCGTCGGCAAGCTGCCGCTCTTCGTGGGCGTGGTGATCGGCCTGGGCTGCCTCCTGCTGCTGCTCGCCTTCCGCTCCGTCGGCATCCCGCTCAAGGCCGCCGCGATGAACGTCGCCGCCGTCGCCGCGGCCTTCGGCGTGGTGGTGGCGATCTTCCAGTGGGGCTGGGGCAGCGAACTGCTCGGTCTCGGCCGGGCAGGACCCATCGAGCCCTTCCTGCCGGTGATCATGGTCTCGGTCCTGTTCGGGCTGTCCATGGACTACCAGGTCTTCCTGGTCAGCCGGATGTACGAGGAGTGGCTGGAGACCGGCGACAACCGGCGCGCGGTGCGCGTGGGGCTCGCCGAGACCAGCCGGGTGATCAACTCCGCGGCGGTCATCATGATCTCCGTCTTCCTCGCCTTCGTGCTCACCGGGGACCGGGTGATCGCCATGTTCGGCATCGCGCTCGCCTCCGCCGTCGCCCTCGACGCCTTCGTGCTGCGCACCCTGCTGGTCCCCGCGCTGATGCACCTGCTCGGCGGCGCCAACTGGTGGCTGCCGCGCCCCCTCGACCGGATCCTGCCGCGCATCAGCATCGAGCCGCCCGAGTGCCGCACCGCCCATGAAAGGCTGGCCCACGCGACGGACGCCGAGGTGGCGGACGTGCTGGCCGAGGAGGGGCGCGAGCGGGATGTACGCGATACGACTGGGTGACGACGGAGCCGAACTGCGTCCCCTGGAGCCGTGGCACGCCGAGGAGTTCCTGACGCACCTGGAGCGGGGACGGGACTTCGTCAACCGGTTCGTCCCCTTCGCCGCCACGGCCACCGACACCGCCGGCGCCCGCGAGGTGCTCCAGCGGTACGCCGACCGCCGGGCCGCCGGCACGGCCTCGCTGCACGGGCTGTGGCTGGACGGCAGGCTCGTCGGCGGCGTGCTCACCCTCAACTTCGACGCGGCGAACGGCACCTGCGAGGTCGGCTGCTGGCTGGAGCCCGCCGCCACCGGGCGCGGCCTGGTCACCCGCGCGATGCGGGTGCTGATCGACTGGGTGATCGAGGAGCGCGGCATCCACCGCGTCGAGTGGGTGGCCGCCGCGGGCAACACCGCCAGCCTCGCCGTCGCCCGCCGGCTCGGCATGACCCGCGACGGCGTCCGCCGCGAGGCCCACCTCCACCACGGGGTGCGGCACGACCTGGAGGTGTGGTCGGTGCTGGCGCCCGAGTGGCGGGCGGCACGCGCCACCGCCTCCGCCCAGGTCTCCCCGGCCACCGCGGCGGGCCCCCGCGACGATCATTAAGACGGCTCTCAGACGGCGTCCGTACGGTGCGGGGCATGGTTACCAGGACAGCGGACGGCACCGCGCACGAGACCGCCGAGGACCGGCAGGACGAGGAGGCGGTGGACGCCACGGAGTCCGCGCCGGAGACGGAGACGGCAGAGGCCGCCGCTGCGGCGGACGAGGAGAAGCCCACCGGAGTGGGGCAGGGCGCCGCGGCGGTCGTCTCGGCCGCGCTCGGCCTGGTCTCGCTCACCGGCAGCTGGCTCGGCACGGTGGCCGCCGCCCGGGAGACCCTCGACGGCCAGCTCCGGACGTCCACCGACGCGGGCGTCGCCACCCAGATCAAGGAGATGTACGGCGACGCCTGGCAGACCAGCGCGCTGTGGGGCGGACTGTTCGCGCTCACCGCGCTGATCGTGGGCGCGGTGGTGCTGCTCCGGCCCGCCTTCGGCACGCCGGGCCGCCTGCAGGCACCGTGGATCAAGTCCGTCGCCTGGGCGGGCATCGCGCTCGGTGCGATCGGACTGCTGCTGGCGGTGCTCAAGTACACCGACGTGCTGCTGGGCCTGCCCTCGGCGGCCTGAGGCACCTCAGACCCTTCCCGGGGCCCTGAGTCCCGTCCGTAAGCGCCTTACGGACGGGACTCAGGGCCCCCTTCGCATGTCTAAGGTCCCGCCGCTCGCCGAAGATGCGGCACCTTCCCGATGTGGAGGGCCCCCCTGGGAGACGACAGTGGAGTCGTCGCAGCCGGAGCGATCGCACCGGGCGAGATCCATGGAACTCCCAGTCCTAGCAGAGGGGCCCACCATGCTCGAGTACGAGATGCAGCAGATCCGCCAGGCCGAGCTCGTCCGCCAGGCCGAGCAGGAGCGCCGGGCGCGCGAGGCCGCCCGCGGGCGCCGGGCGGCCCGCAGGCAGTCCGCCGCACGCAGCCCCGAGGCCGAGAGCCATAGGCGCCGCTTCCGCAGGCCCCGGTTCGCCCGCGCGGCCTGAGGCGGCCGGCATGACACCGGCGACGGGCCGCGCACGCGGCACCGGGACCGGCGGGACGACGCCCGCCGCGGGCACGGAGCCCGGCGGGGCGAGGCCCGGCGAGGGTACGGCTTCCGGCGACCGCACGAGGTTCGGCCGCCGGATCCCCACCCCCGCCGGGCCTTGCCGCGTCGGCCCGGCGAAGGCCCGCGGCGGCGCCACGGATGCCCGCGGGGCCGGTCCCGCGGACGCGCACGGAGTGAGGAAACAGCGGTCCGCGTTCAGCCGTGCGAAAACAGGTGACGTGTTGTCACTGCCTCGTGCGATGCTCAGGACCGTGGAGACCAGGTCCGTCAGTCCCGTGTTCGTCGGCCGCGCCGCTGAACTCGACACCCTGAACACCGCGCTCGGCCGCGCGAGCAGCGGCGCGGGCGAGCCGCAGGCACTGCTCCTCGGCGGCGAGGCGGGGGTCGGCAAGACCCGGCTCGTCGAGGAGTTCGCCGCGGCCGCGCGGCGCCGCGGCGCCGTCGTGGCGCTCGGCGGCTGCGTCGAGATAGGCGCCGACGGTCTGCCGTTCGCGCCGTTCTCCACCGCGCTGCGCCAGCTGCGCCGGGAGCTGCCCGAGCAGCTCGCCGCCGCGGCGGCCGGGCAGGAGGAGGAGCTGGCCCGGCTGCTCCCCGAGCTCGGTACCACCGCCCGCGAGGCCCGCCGGGACGAACAGGGCATGGCCCGTCTCTTCGAGCTCACCGCCCGCCTCCTCGAACGCGTCGCCGCCGAGCACACCGTCGTCCTCGTGCTGGAGGACCTGCACTGGGCCGACGCCTCCACCCGCCATCTGCTGGCCTACCTCTTCCGCACCCTGCGCAGCGGCCGCCTCGTCGTCCTCGCCACCTACCGCTCCGACGACATCCACCGCCGCCACCCGCTGCGCCCCCTGCTCGCCGAACTCGACCGGCTGCGCAGCGTCCGCAGGATCGAACTCGGCCGCTTCAACCGCGAGGAGGTCGGCCGCCAGATGGCCGGCATCCTCGCGCGGGAGCCCGACCCCGGCCACGTCGACGAGATCTTCGAACGCTCCGACGGCAACGCCTTCTTCGTGGAGGAACTCGCCGTCGCCGCCCACGAGGGCTGCCGCACCGGACTCACCGACTCGCTGCGCGATCTGCTCCTGGTCCGGGTCGAGAGCCTCCCCGAGAACGCCCAGCGAGTCGCCCGGATCGTCGCCGAGGGCGGCTCCACCGTCGAGCACCGGCTGCTCGCCGCCGTCGCCGGCCTCGCCGAGGACGACCTCCTCGACGCCCTGCGGGCCGCCGTCAACGCCAGCATCCTCACCCCCGCACCCGACCGCGAGGGCTACCGCTTCCGCCACTCCCTGGTGCGCGAGGCCGTCAGCGACGACCTGCTGCCCGGCGAACGCTCCCGCCTCAACCGCGGCTTCGCCGAGGCCCTGGAGGCCGACCCCACCCTGGTGCCCGCAGACGAGCGGGTGACCCGGCTGGCCAGCTACTGGTACCACGCCCACGACGCCGCCAAGGCGCTGCCCGCCGTGCTCGACGCCTCGGCGGAGGCCCGCCGCCGGCACGCCTACGCCGAGCAGCTCCGGCTCCTGGAGCGCGCCATGGAGCTGTGGGAGTCCGTCCCCGAGGAGATACGCGCAAGCCTGCGCACCGCCGACTACACCGAGGCCTACTGCGGCTGTGACCCCGAGACGGCCACCCTGCGCCACCTCGACCTCCTCGCCGAGGCCGCCGTGGCCGGCCGGCTCTGCGGCGAACGCGAACGCTCACTGAAGATCACCAAGCGGGCGCTGCGCATCCTGGAGGAGGAGCCCGACCCGCTGCGCGCCGCCTGGTTCTGGGTCCAGCGCTCCCGGCTCAGCCAGTCCCTGGCCCGCGGCGACGGCTGGACGGAACTGGGCACCGCGCAGGAACTGGTGCGCGGCCTGCCGCCGTCCGAGGTGCACGCCGAGGTGCTCGCCTCCGCCGCCAACTGGTCCATGCTCCACCAGCCCGGCCCCGAGGCCATGGCCGCCGCCGAACGCGCCGTCGAGTACGCCCGCATGGTCGGCGCCCACGACATCGAGCTCAACGCCCGCCTCACCCTCGGCGGCCTCACCGTCGACGCCGGGGACGTCGAGAGCGGGCTGGCCATGATGTACGAGGTGCAGCGGCAGGCGGCCGAGCTGGGCGTGGACACCGTGCTGTGCCGCAGCTATGTGAACCTGCCGTCCGGCCTCGAAGGCGTCGGACGCTCCGAGGAGGCGCTGCGGCTGCTGCAGGAGGGAACCAGGGTCACCCGCCGGCTCGGCCTGCTGGACTCCGAGGCCTGGGTGTGGGGCAACCTCGCCGAGAGCCTGCACTCCCTGGGCCGCTGGGACGAGGCGGCCGAGGCCGCCACCGCCGCCCAGCGCCGGGAGCCGAGCGCCCGCCCGCGCGCCGGTGCCGCGCTGCGCCTGGCCCATCTCGCCTGCGACCGCGGCGATCTGGCCACCGCCTCCCGGCAACTCGCGGCCGCCCGCGCCCACTTCGGCACCCACGACGTCATGCCGCAATTCGCGCTGCCGATGGCGCTGGTCGCCCTCAGCATCGCCGCCGCCGAGGGCCGCCTGGACGACGCCCGCGCCGAACTGCTCACCTCCCTCGACGCCGGGCTTCCGCCCGGCACCCAGCGCTACGGCTGGCCCCTGCTGCTGGCCGGCGCCACCGCCGAGGCCGACGCACTCGGCGACCCGGCCGCCGAACCCGGCCGCCCCGGGATCCTCGACCGGATCCGCGGGGCCGCCAAGAACCTCGCCACCGGCGCGCCCGTGTGGCAGGCCCACGACATCTGGCTGCGCGCCGAGCTCAAGCGCGCCGAGGGCATCGCCGCCCCCGACGAGTGGAGCGCCGCCGTCACCGCCGTGGAGCCGCTCGCCCGGCCCTACGATCTGGCCCGCGTCCGCCTCCGGCTGGCCGAGGCCCTCCTCGCCGCCGGGGCCGGCGAGGACGAGCGAACCCGCGCCAGGGAGCTGCTGCGGCTGGTCCAGGCCGTCGCCGACCACCTGGGCGCCCGCCCGCTGGCCCGGGCCGCCTCCGTGCTGGCCCAGCGCGCCCGCCTCGCCCTCGGACCGGCCCCGTCCCGGGAACCGGCCCCGGCCGAGACCGGCGACCCGGCCGACGCCCTGGGCCTCACCAGCCGGGAACGCGATGTGCTGCGCCTGGTCGCCGCCGGCCACACCAACCGCCGGATCGCCGAGGAGCTGTTCATCTCCCCGAAGACGGCCAGCGTGCACGTCTCCAACATCCTCGCCAAGCTGGGCGTCTCCGGCCGCGGCGAGGCGGCCGCGGTCGCCCACCGGCTCGGTCTCTTCCCCACGGATACCGGTGACCGCGCCGTGGCGGGATGATGGACGTGTCCGTCCGCCCGCCCCGCACGTCCGCCACGGCCCTGGAAGGGGAGCGATGTTCAACGTCTTCGAGGAACTCTTCGCACCGGGCCGCAAGCACACCCGCGACGAGCGCAGACGTCTGGAACTGACGCGGGAGGACGCCGGCGACTCCGACCCCGGGCGGGGACCCATAGACCTCGCCTCCGGGAAGGTCGTGGTGCGCCCGCCGTCCAAGGAGGCCACCGAGCCGGACACCGGCCAGTGACGGCACCCGCCACGCCACCCCCTGCGGCCTGCCTGCTCCCCACTGCCCGCTGCCGGCGCCCTGGCCGTCTGCCCGCCGCCCGGCTCAGCTCACCTCCAGTTCCAGGATCCGGTCGTCGCCGTCCTCGGGCTCGACGCGGCCGTCGGTGTTGCTGGTGACCAGCCAGAGCTTGCTGTCCCCGGCCGGGAGCACCGTGCGCAGCCGTCCGTACTCGCCCTCGAAGAACGCCTGGGGCTCCGCGGACGTCTCCGTGCCCTTCAGCGGGATCCGCCACAGCCGCTGGCCGCGCAGTCCCGCCATCCATATCGAGCCCTCGGCGTAGGCGATGCCGCTGGGGGAGGCCTCGTCGGTGGACCACTGCTCCAGCGGGTCGTGGAAGCCGTCCTCCTCGGAGCGGCCCTCCGCCTTTGGCCAGCCGTAGTTGTCGCCCGGCTTGATCGCGTTCAGCTCGTCCCAGGTGTTCTGGCCGAACTCCGAGGCGAACAGGCGCTGCTCGGCGTCCCAGGCGAGACCCTGCACATTGCGGTGGCCGTAGGAGTACACCGGGGAGTCGGGGAACGGGTTGCCCGGGGCGGGCTCGCCCTCCGGGGTGATCCGCAGGATCTTGCCGCCGAGCGACTTCTTGTCCTGGGACAGGCCCGTGTCACCGCTCTCGCCCGTACCCGCGTACAGCATCCGGTCCGGGCCGAAGGCGATCCGGCCGCCGTTGTGGATGACCCCCTTGGGTATGCCGCGCAGGACCGTGTCCGGGGCGCCCAGTTGTTCGCCGGAGGGCTTCTTCTCGTCGTAGATCATGCGGACGATGCGGTTGTCCGAGGCGGACGTGAAGTAGGCGTAGATCATGTGGTCCGAGGCGTAGTCGGGGGAGAGCGCGATGCCCAGCAGGCCGCCCTCCCCGGCGGGGGACACCCCGGGCACCTCGCCCAGCTCCGTCTTCCTGCCCGTCTTCCCGTCCACCCGCGTGATCGTCGCCTCGTCGCGGGAGGAGACCAGCAGGTCCCCGTCCGGCAGCGCGGCGAGACCCCACGGTGTCTTCAGACCCGTGGCGACGGTGCGCAGCACCTTCACGGACCCCTTCGCGGGCGGCGTCCGCTCCCCGGAGCGCTCGGGGGGCGAGGCCTGCCCGCTGGTACGGCTGGCGGAGGCGCTGCCGTCCCCGCCCGGCGATCCTCCGTCATCGGAGGAGCAGCCGGCCGTCAGCAGGAGCGCGGCGGCGGCCAGTACGGCCGTCACGGCTCGACGTTGCACGATCTTGTCCCTTCGACGCGGCAGGTTCCACTTGTCATACACCGCCCGCGCCTCCCAGGTTCCCGTTCCCCGGATTCCCGAACCGGACGTGCCGGTCAGTCCCAGGACCCCTGCGCCGGCGGCAGCGCCGCGATCTCCGCGAAGTCCTCCCGGGTCAGCTTCAGGTCGGCTGCTCGCGCGTTCTCCTCGACCCAGCGGGCGCGCTTGGTGCCGGGGACCGGGATGACCCGGGGGCTCTGGGCGAGGAGCCAGGCGAGGGCGACCTGGGCCGGGGTGACCGCTTCGCCGTGGCGGCGGGCGACCCGGCGCAGGCCGGCCACGATCGGCTGGTTGGCGGCCATCATCTCGGCGGTGAAGCGGGGGTGCCGGGCGCGCAGGTCGTCCGGTTCGAAGCCCTCGCCGGGGGTGAGCGTGCCGGTCAGGAAGCCGTTGCCCAGCGGCATCGCCGCGAGGAAACCGATGCCGCGCGCCTCGCACCACGGCAGCAGCGTGCGCAGCGCCTCCGGCGACCACACCGACAGCTCGGCCTGCACCGCGCTCACCGGGAACACCTGCTGCACCCGCTCCAGCTGGCGGATGGTCGCGTCGTACAGGCGGGTACCGGGGCGCCGGGCGGAGCGCGCGCCCATCGCGCACAGGCCGAGGGCCCGTACCTTGCCGGCCTGCACCAGTTCGGCCATCGCGCCCCAGGTCTCCTCCACCGGCACCTCGGGGTCCTCCCGGTGCAGCTGGTAGAGGTCGATGACGTCCGTCTGCAGCCGGCGCAGCGAGGCGTCGCAGGCCCGCTTCACATAGCCGGGGCGGCCGTTGGCCACGATGTGCTGGTCGCCCACGAGCAGCCCGACCTTCGTCGACACGAACGCCTCGGCGCGCCGCTCCTTCAACACCCGCCCGAGGAGCAGCTCGTTGGTGAACGGCCCGTACATGTCGGCGGTGTCCAGCAGCGTCGAGCCGAGGTCGAGCGCCCGGTGCACCGCCCTGAGCGACTCCTCGCCCCGCTGCTGTGACGTGCTGTAGGCCCAGCTCATCGGCATGCACCCGAGTCCGACGGCCCCCACCGTGAGCGCCGCCGCGCCGATCGTCCTGCGCTCCACCTGCTCGTGACCCTCCCTCTCCGGCCCCCCAACCTAACCTCTGGCCTCCGAGGCCTCTGACATAGCCTCGGGCCATGACTGCAACCGACGTCTGGCTCCCGATCCCGCCGGAGGAGATCGAGGATCTTCCCGAGGGGCCGCGCTACCGATTCTGGGACGGCGGCGAGGAGTTCCCCGCCGACCCCGCCGACTGCGTCTTCTACGTCGTGCCGTACATGAAGCCCAGCGGCATCGGCACCCGCCCGCTGCCGCACATGACCTCGGTGCGGGTGGTGCAGACGCTCTCCGCCGGCATCGACCACGTGGAGCCGGGGCTGAGGCACCTGCCGCCCGGAGTGCGGCTGTGCAACGCCCGCGGCGTGCACGAGGCCAGCACCGCCGAGCTGACCGTCGCGCTGATCCTGGCCTCGCTGCGCGGCATCCCGGACTTCGTGCGCGCCCAGGAGCGAGGAGAGTGGCTCGGCGGATTCCGGCCCGCGCTCGCCGACAGGACGGTGCTCATCGTGGGCTACGGGTCGATCGGCGCGGCCATCGAGGACCGGCTCGCTCCGTTCGAGCTCGCGCGGGTGGCACGCGTCGCGCGCTCCGCGCGCACCACGGAGCGCGGTCCGGTGCACCCGCTCACCGAACTGCCCTCGCTGCTGCCCGAGGCGGATGTCGTGGTGCTGTCCACGCCGCTGACCGAGTCCACCCGGCACCTGGTGGACGCCGGCTTCCTGTCCCGGATGAAGGACGGGGCCCTGCTGGTGAACGTGGCCCGCGGCGGGGTGGTCGACACCAAGGCCCTGCTCACAGAGCTGGAGAGCGGCCGGATCACCGCCGCCCTGGACGTCACCGACCCCGAACCGCTGCCCGCCGGGCACCCCCTGTGGCGGGCGCCGGGCGTTCTCATCACCCCGCACGTCGGCGGACCCACCTCCGCCTTCCTGCCGCGCGCCGAGCGGCTGCTGACGGACCAGTTGCGCCGCTTTCTGAACCGGGACGAGCTGCGCAACGTGATCCTGGTGACGGGAGCGGACACACCGTAGTCGGATTGTCGCGTACTGTCCGTGTTTTCCCGGCGGCGATGGGTACTCATACATCTGTTGATCGTCACGCAGAGTAGAGAACCTATGTCCCTGAGTGACCAGACTGGTGTATCGTCCGGACAGGGGCTGCGCCACTGACGGAACGGCGCGGGGGACGACCAACGCAGATGTGAGGGGGGCGACGCGCGATGCACGGCCTATGGACGAGCGATCCGACGCGGCGGAACCGCCGGCGGAGGCCCTGGCGCGCGGTCGCGCACAGCCGCGGCCGGATCACCGGCCGCCCCGTACGGCCGACCGGCCGGCGGCACCGCCGCCCCCACCCGATGCCGCGCAGACAGGGCGGCCGAAGGAGGCATGCCACGGTGCCCCGGGCTCCACGGGGTTCGGGAGCACGGACCGGGAGGAGCCGGTGAGCGCGCCGACCCCCACACCCACGCTCGAAGGCGCGGCGTTCAGGCCGCACTCCCCGCCGGGAGCGCTGCTGCCCCGCCCGCCCGGTGACGGGGCCCGGCGCGGCCTGGTCCCGCAGCTCGTCCTCGCCCTCATCTGCGCGGCCTACGCCGTCGGGGCCGCATGTGGCTGGGGCTCGCCCCGACTCGCACTGGTCATGGGGGACTTCGGGCTGAGCGCCGCGGCGGCCGCCGCCGCGGTCTCCTGCTTCGTCTCCGCGCGTGGCCGCCGCACCCGGTTCCGGCCCGCCTGGCTGCTGTTCGGCGTCTCCTCGTCCATGGCGGCCCTGGGCAACTTCGTCTGGGGCTGGTACGAGGTCGTCCTGGGCGAGCCCGTGCCCAGCCCCAGCTACGCCGACCTGTTCTTCCTGTGCTTCGCGCCGCCCGCCATCGTGGGCCTGCTGGTGCTCGCCAAGCGGCCCGTCACCAAGGCCGGCTGGGTCTGCCTCGCCCTCGACGCCTGGCTGATCGGCGGCTCGCTGCTCACCCTGGCGTGGAGTCTGGCGCTCGCCCAGGCCGCCCAGGAGGGCGGGCCCGACGTGGCGCACACGGCGCTCTCGCTGGCCTACCCGCTGCTCGACATCGCCCTGATCAGCATGGTGCTGGCGCTGCACTTCAGACGGTCGGCGGTGAACCGCTCCGCGGTCAACACCGCGATCGGCGCCCTGGCGCTCACCGTGCTCTGCGACGCCCTGTTCACCTCGCCGCTGCTGCACGACGACTACCGCTCGGGGCAGCTGCTCGACGCCGGCTGGTTCGCGGGCTCGCTGCTGCTGGCGTACGCGCCCTGGACGGCGCCCCGCGACGGCGCCCGGGCCGAGGAGCAGCAGCACACCCGCGTGGTGCGCGAGCACGTGCCCGGGCAGCGCAGCGGGCCGCACCCCCAGCCGCCCGCGCCCGCCGGCGAGCTGCGCTATTCGGCCGCACGGCCCATCGCCGGCTCGCTGGCCGCCCTCACGCCCTACCTGGCCGCGGCCGTGTGCACGCTGGGGATCCTCTACAACGTCCTCAACGGGCGCAGCGTCGACCGCGTGGTCCTGCTCACCGGCGGCACCGTGGTGCTCGCCCTCGTGGTGCGCCAGGGGATCATGCTGCTCGACAACATCACGCTCACCCAGGAACTGGCCCAGGCGGAGAACCACTTCCGCTCCCTGGTGCAGGGCTCCAGCGACGTCATCATGATCGCCGCGCCCAACGGAGTGCTGCGCTACGTCTCCCCGGCCGCCGCCGGGGTGTACGGCCGGCCCGCCGAGGAGCTGGTGGGCAGCGAACTGGCCAGCCTGATCCACCCCGAGGACCTGGGCTGCGTGGTGCACGAGGTGCGGCGCTTCCTCGCCGCCAGCCCCTCCGACGAACCGACCACCCGCATCGAGTGCCGCTTCCGCTCCGGCGACGGCGGCTGGCTCAACGTGGAGTCGACGGTCAACCGTCATCACGGCGGCCTGATCTTCAACAGCCGGGACGTCACCGAGCGGGTGCGCCTCCAGGCGCAGCTGCAGCACAACGCCGAGCACGACCCGCTCACCGACCTGCCCAACCGCGCGCTGTTCACCAAGCGCGTCCAGCAGGCCCTCTCCGGCCGCCGCGCCTCCGACCGGGGTGCCGCCCTGAGAGGCACGGCCGTGCTCTTCATCGACCTCGACGGTTTCAAGGCCGTCAACGACACCATCGGCCACCAGGCCGGGGACGAGCTGCTGGTGCAGGCCGCCCGCAGACTCAAGGAGGCCGTCCGCAAGGGCGACACCGCCTCCCGGCTGGGCGGCGACGAGTTCGCGGCCCTGATCGTCGGTGACGGCGCCCGCGACCGGGAGGCCCGCGAGGGCCACATCCTGGAGCTCGCGGACCGCCTCAGAGCCACGCTCTCCCAGCCCTACGTCATCGACGGCAACGATGTCCGCGTCAACGCCTCCATCGGTGTCGCCTTCGCCGAACCGGGCCTGGGCGCGGGGGAGCTGCTGCGCAACGCCGACCTGGCGATGTACCGGGCCAAGGCGGCGGGCAAGGGCCGGGTGGAGCTGTACCGGCCGCAGATGCAGCAGGACGTGGTGCGCAGGGCCGAGCTGGCCACCCGGCTGCGCTCGGCGCTGCACGACGGCGAGTTCGCCCTGCTGCACCAGCCGGTGGTGTGCCTGGAGGACGGCCGGATCACCTCGGTGAGCGCCCAGGCGCGCTGGAGATCCTCCCAGGGCGTGCTGTTCACCCCGGCGGAGTTCCTGCGGGTCTCCGAGGACACCGAGAAGACCGCCGAGCTGGGGCGCTGGGTGCTTCAGGAGGCGGTGGAGCAGGCCGCGGAGCGCCAGACCACCGGGGTGGCCGTTCCCGTGGCGGTACGGATCGGCGCACGGCGGCTGATCGACCGGTCGCTGCCGCTCGGCTCGATCGAGGCGCTGCTGACCCGCCATGGGCTGCCGCCCGGCTCGCTGATCATCGAGCTGGCCGACACCGACCCGAGCGTCTGCTTCGACGAGCTGGAGCGCCGGCTGAACGCCCTCAAGCGGCTCGGCGTGCGGATCGCCCTGGACGGCTTCGGCAGCGGGTACGCGACGATCACCGCCCTCAGACGGCTCCCGGTCGACATACTGAAGCTCGACCGCTCACTGGTCGACGGCGTGGTGGAGTCCGCCCGGCTGCACAAGATCACCAGCGGGCTGCTGCGGATCGCCGGGGACCTCGGGCTGCAGTCGGTGGCCGACGGTCTCGATCTGCCCGAGCAGGTGGCCGCGCTGCGCGCGATGGGCTGCACGCACGGGCAGGGCATGGCCTTCTCCGGGCCGCTGGACGAGTACCGGCTGCGCCGGGCGCTGACCACCGGCCACTACCCGGTGCCGCACGAGCCGGCCGAGCCCGCCCTCACCGGCGGCGCCCATGCCGGCGTGTACTCCGCGGGGGTGAGTGCGGTGCTCAGGACGGGTACGACCCTCCGTTCACATAATGAGACTCCCGTCCCACCCACTTGACACCGGGTGTGTGCCGGGGGGAGGGTCAGTGCCATGCGCACCCGAATTCTCGTACTTGGACAGCGCGTCGGCTGACGCCGAGCCACCACCGCTCGGCGACCCGCACCCGGCGCGCTCCCCTCGCTTGCCTTTTGGCACGAGGGGTTTTTTGTTGCACCAGCACCTGTCGCACAGCCCGCGTACACCACGCAAACCTCGCAAAAACCCTCAGCATCGAGAAGAGAATGCCGATGACCGAGCAGGCCACCGGGGCCCATCACCCGCAGCCGCGGCCCCGATCCGGAGGACAGCAGTCCGCCCCCGTCGAGCACCTCACGGGCGCGCAGTCCCTCATCCGCTCTCTCGAGGAGGTCGGGGCCGACACGGTATTCGGCATCCCCGGCGGTGCGATCCTTCCGGCGTACGACCCGCTGATGGACTCCACCAAGGTGCGCCACGTCCTGGTCCGCCACGAGCAGGGCGCCGGCCACGCCGCCACCGGCTACGCGCAGGCCACCGGCAAGGTCGGCGTCTGCATGGCGACCTCGGGACCCGGCGCCACCAACCTGGTCACCCCGATCGCCGACGCGCACATGGACTCCGTCCCGCTGGTCGCGATCACCGGCCAGGTCGCCTCCCGTGCGATCGGCACGGACGCCTTCCAGGAGGCGGACATCGTCGGCATCACCATGCCGATCACCAAGCACAACTACCTGGTCACCAAGGCCGAGGACATCCCGCGGGTCATCGCGCAGGCCTTCCACATCGCCTCCACCGGCCGCCCCGGCCCGGTGCTGGTCGACATCGCCAAGGACGCCCTGCAGGCACAGACCACCTTCTCCTGGCCGCCGGTCATGGACCTGCCCGGCTACCGGCCCGTCACCAAGCCGCACGCCAAGCAGATCCGCGAGGCCGCCCGGCTGATCACCTCCGCCAAGCGCCCCGTGTTCTACGTCGGCGGCGGAGTCGTCAAGGCCGGCGCCACCGCCGAGCTGAAGGTCCTCGCAGAACTCACCGGAGCGCCCGTCACCACCACCCTGATGGCGCTCGGCGCATTCCCCGACAGCCACCCGCTGCACGTGGGAATGCCGGGCATGCACGGTTCGGTCACCGCCGTCACCGCGCTGCAGAAGGCCGACCTGATCGTCGCCCTCGGAGCCCGCTTCGACGACCGCGTCACCGGCAAGCTGGACAGCTTCGCCCCCCACGCCAAGGTCGTCCACGCCGACATCGACCCGGCGGAGATCGGCAAGAACCGCGCCGCCGACGTGCCGATCGTCGGTGACGCCCGCGAGGTCATCGCCGACCTGGTCCAGGCCGTGCAGAAGGAGCACGCCGAGGGTCGCAAGGGCGACTACACCGCCTGGTGGCACGACCTCGACCGCTGGCGCGAGACCTACCCGCTCGGCTACGACCAGCCCGGCGACGGCTCGCTCTCCCCGCAGCAGGTCATCGAGCGCATCGGGCAGCTGGCCCCGGAGAACACGATCTTCGCCGCGGGCGTCGGCCAGCACCAGATGTGGGCCGCCCACTTCATCCAGTACGACAAGCCCGCCAGCTGGCTGAACTCCGGCGGCGCCGGAACCATGGGCTACGCCGTCCCCGCCGCCATGGGCGCCAAGGCCGGCGCCCCCGACCGCACCGTCTGGGCGATCGACGGCGACGGCTGCTTCCAGATGACCAACCAGGAGCTCACCACCTGCGCCCTGAACAACATCCCGATCAAGGTCGCCGTCATCAACAACGGCGCCCTCGGGATGGTCCGCCAGTGGCAGACCCTCTTCTACAACCAGCGGTACTCCAACACGGTCCTGCACTCCGGCCCGGACGACGTCAACCCGGACGCCCGCGGCACCCGGGTCCCGGACTTCGTGAAGCTGTCGGAGGCCATGGGCTGCTACGCGATCCGCTGCGAGAACCCGGCCGACCTGGACAAGGTCATCGAGGAGGCCAACTCGGTCAACGACCGCCCCGTCGTCGTGGACTTCATCGTCCACGAGGACGCCATGGTCTGGCCGATGGTCGCCGCCGGGACCTCCAACGACGAGATCATGGCCGCCAGGGACGTCCGCCCGGACTTCGGCGACAACGAAGACGACTGAGCGAGGAAGAGCCACACACCATGTCCAAGCACACGCTCTCCGTCCTGGTGGAGAACACGCCCGGCATCCTCGCCCGGATCGCCGCCCTGTTCTCCCGCCGCGGCTTCAACATCGACTCGCTCGCCGTCGGTGTCACCGAGCACCCGGAGATCTCCCGTATCACCATCGTGGTGAACGTCGAGGACCTGCCCCTGGAGCAGGTCACCAAGCAGCTCAACAAGCTCGTCAACGTGCTGAAGATCGTCGAGCTCGAGCCCGGACAGGCGGTTCAGCGCGAACTCGTTCTGGTGAAGGTGCGCGCGGACAACGAGACGCGCTCCCAGATCGTCGAGATCGTGCAGCTGTTCCGCGCCAAGACCGTGGACGTCTCCCCGGAGGCCGTCACCATCGAGGCCACCGGTAGCAGCGACAAGCTGTCCGCGATGCTCAAGATGCTGGAGCCGTACGGCATCAAGGAGCTCGTCCAGTCCGGCACCATCGCGATCGGCCGCGGCGCCCGGTCCATCACCGACCGCTCGCTGCGCGCCCTCGACCGCAGCGCCTGACCCTCCCGCGGGCGGTCCGCTCCCCGCGACGCGGACCGCCCGCATACCGAGATCCCGAGACCTCCCGTCCCCCCGCCGTCATACGGTGGGAGCAACACCTGCACTCAAGGAGAGAACCCAAAGTGGCCGAGCTGTTCTACGACGCCGACGCCGACCTGTCCATCATCCAGGGCCGCAAGGTCGCGGTCATCGGTTACGGCAGCCAGGGCCACGCCCACGCCCTGTCGCTGCGCGACTCCGGCGTCGACGTGCGCGTCGGTCTGCACGAGGGCTCCAAGTCCAAGGTCAAGGCCGAGGAGCAGGGCCTGCGCGTGGTGTCCCCGTCCGAGGCCGCCGCCGAGGCCGACGTCATCATGATCCTGGTCCCGGACCCGATCCAGGCCCAGGTCTACGAGGAGCACATCGCCCCCAACCTGAACGACGGCGACGCGCTCTTCTTCGGCCACGGCTTCAACATCCGCTTCGGCTTCATCAAGCCCCCGGCCGGTGTCGACGTCTGCATGGTCGCCCCCAAGGGCCCGGGCCACCTGGTCCGCCGCCAGTACGAGGAGGGCCGCGGCGTCCCCTGCATCGCCGCCGTCGAGCAGGACGCCTCCGGCAACGCCTTCGCGCTCGCCCTGTCCTACGCCAAGGGCATCGGCGGCACCCGCGCCGGCGTCATCAAGACCACCTTCACCGAGGAGACCGAGACCGACCTGTTCGGTGAGCAGGCGGTGCTCTGCGGCGGTACGGCCGCGCTGGTCAAGGCGGGCTTCGAGACCCTCACCGAGGCCGGCTACCAGCCGGAGATCGCCTACTTCGAGTGCCTGCACGAGCTGAAGCTGATCGTCGACCTCATGTACGAGGGCGGCCTGGAGAAGATGCGCTGGTCGATCTCCGAGACCGCCGAGTGGGGCGACTACGTCACCGGCCCGCGGATCATCACCGACGCCACCAAGGCCGAGATGAAGAAGGTCCTCGCCGAGATCCAGGACGGCTCCTTCGCCCGCAACTGGATGGAGGAGTACCACGGCGGTCTGAAGAAGTACAACGAGTACAAGAAGCAGGACTCGGAGCACCTGCTGGAGACCACCGGCAAGGAGCTCCGCAAGCTGATGAGCTGGGTGAACGAGGACGCCTGATCGTCCGTGTCCCGTGGCGGCGCACCCGTGGCAGGGGCGCCGCCACGGGCTGCGCCCGGACCCTTCCGGAACGGAGCATCTCGTCCGGGTGATCCTTCCGAAGCGGCGTAAGACGAGCCCCTCGGCGCCACTACACTGCTGCATTAATACGCGTCAGGCCCACAGCGTCGTGCGTCTTCCACGCGGCAAGCATCCCTCCACCGCCAGCGGCCGTCGGGACGGCCGTCCGCATTGGACTTGTGAGGACTCACGTGAGCTCGAAACCCGTCGTACTCATTGCTGAAGAGCTGTCGCCCGCCACCGTCGACGCGCTGGGGCCGGACTTCGAGATCCGCCACTGCAACGGAGCCGACCGCGCGGAGCTGCTCCCGGCCATCGCCGACGTGGACGCGATCCTGATCCGCTCGGCCACCAAGGTCGACGCGGAGGCGATCGCCGCGGCGAACAAGCTCAAGGTCGTCGCCCGCGCCGGCGTCGGCCTGGACAACGTCGACGTCTCCGCCGCCACCAAGGCCGGCGTGATGGTCGTCAACGCCCCCACCTCCAACATCGTGACGGCCGCGGAACTCGCCTGCGGTCTGATCATCGCCACCGCGCGCAACATCCCGCAGGCCAACGCCGCGCTGAAGAACGGCGAATGGAAGCGGAGCAAGTACACGGGCGTCGAGCTCGCCGAGAAGACCCTCGGTGTCGTGGGTCTGGGGCGGATCGGCGCCCTCGTCGCACAGCGGATGAGCGCCTTCGGCATGAAGGTCGTCGCCTACGACCCCTATGTGCAGCCCGCGCGGGCCGCACAGATGGGCGTCAAGGTGCTGTCCCTGGACGAGCTGCTCGAGATCTCCGACTTCATCACCGTCCACCTGCCGAAGACCCCCGAGACCCTCGGCCTGATCGGCGAGGAGGCGCTGCGCAAGGTCAAGCCGAGCGTGCGCATCATCAACGCCGCCCGCGGCGGCATCGTCGACGAGCAGGCGCTGTACTCGGCGCTCAAGGAGGGCCGGGTCGCCGGAGCCGGCCTCGACGTGTACGCCAAGGAGCCCTGCACGGACTCCCCGCTGTTCGAGTTCGACCAGGTGGTGTGCACCCCGCACCTCGGTGCCTCCACGGACGAGGCGCAGGAGAAGGCCGGTATCGCCGTCGCCCGCTCGGTGCGGCTCGCCCTCGCCGGTGAGCTGGTCCCGGACGCGGTGAACGTCCAGGGCGGTGTCATCGCCGAGGACGTCAAGCCGGGCCTGCCGCTCGCCGAGCGCCTCGGCCGGATCTTCACCGCGCTCGCCGGTGAGGTGGCCGTGCGGCTGGACGTCGAGGTGTACGGCGAGATCACCCAGCACGATGTGAAGGTGCTGGAGCTGTCCGCGCTCAAGGGCGTCTTCGAGGACGTCGTCGACGAGACGGTCTCCTACGTCAACGCGCCGCTGTTCGCGCAGGAGCGCGGCGTCGAGGTGCGGCTGACCACCAGCTCGGAGTCGGCCGACCACCGCAACGTCGTGACCGTGCGCGGCACGCTGGCCGACGGCGAGGAGATCTCGGTCTCCGGCACGCTGGCCGGGCCCAAGCACATCCAGAAGATCGTGGCGGTCGGTGAGTACGACGTCGACCTGGCGCTCGCCGACCACATGGTGGTGCTGCGCTACGAGGACCGGCCGGGTGTCGTCGGCACGGTGGGCCGCATCCTCGGCGAGGCGGGTCTGAACATCGCGGGCATGCAGGTCTCCCGGTCGACGGTCGGCGGTGAGGCGCTGGCGGTCCTGACGGTGGACGACACGGTGCCGGCGCCGGTGCTGAGCGAGGTCGCCTCGGAGATCGGGGCCACGTCGGCCCGGTCGGTGAATCTGGTCTGAGGGCGGCGTACCGCCGCCGAACGCCGAATGCCGGACGGGCCGGTGACGCCCGTCCGGCGTTCGTCTGTTCCGCCTCCCGTGCGTCAGGTGACGTTCATCGTGGTGGACGGGGAGACATGGTCACCGACGGTGAAGGCCACGGTGGCGGCGCCGGTGGGGGCGTGCTCCGTGGGGCTGACGCCGACCCACATGATGCTCTCCGTTCCCGCCGCGCCGCCGACCAGCAGATCGACGTCGGGGAACGTCAGGACGGTCTCGTCGGCGGAGAACACGCCCGTGTGGACGGCGGTGCCCCTGTCGCCGGCGGAGACGGTCAGCTGGTGATCGGGGCCGTCCGGCCCGCCCCAGCGGAACCCGCTGGGCAGCGTTGCGACGACGGTCAGCGGGGGGATGGTCGCGGCCCCGTTGTTGCGCACCTTGACGCCGGGGTACGTGCGCTCCCCGCCCCTCGGTGCGAGCACCGGGGTGCCGCTCGCCGAGACGGTGATGGCCGGTTTGACGAGAATCCGTGTGGAGTGAGACTTCTTCCCCGCGACGTCGAAGGTCAGAGCGGTGGGGCCGAGCGGGGCGTCGTGGTCGGCACTCACGCAGACCCAGATGGTGGTGGTGCCGGGCAGGTGCAGGTCGACATCGGTGAAGGTGAGCGCGTCACCGTCACCGGAGAGCGCTCCGACGTACGCGGTCTGTGCGCCGTCGGACCGCTGCACGGTCAGCTGGTAGTCGGCCTGGGCCTGTGTACCCCAGAGCAGGCGGCGGCCCGCGGGCAGGGTGACCGTCACGGTCACCGGCTCCAGGCCGTCGGTGGATGCGACCCGGAGTCCGGGGAATGCCTCGGCACCGCCCTGCGTGAGCTGCTTGTCGGATCCCGGTGTGAGGGTGAACTCCGTCCACTGCAGCACCACTTGTCCGTGGCGGTTGGCGTCGCCGACACCGGCCTGGTAGGCGGGGTCGCCCTTGCCGCCCGCCTGCGTGCCCGTGCCGGGGAGGGTGCGGCCGCTGGTGACGCCGGGGCCCGCCACGAAGCTGCTGCCGCCGGCTCCACCACCGACGAACGCGCTCGTCCTGTACCCCAGCCCGAGGCCACCGCCGCCGCCCGCGTAGCCACCTCCACCACCCCCGGCGCCGCTTCCGCCCCGCCGCCGCCCATGCCCGGGATCGGCACCTGGCCCCCGGCGTCCTTGCCGGCGCTGGAACCGCCGTTCTGGCCGGTGTCACCGCCCCTGCCACCGAAGTTGTCCGTGTGCTTGTCGGCAGGGGCCGCGCCTTTGCCGCCGGTGGAACCCGATGCGCCCTGCGCCGTCGTCCCTTTGTACTCCTTCATCCGCAGCGTTCCGTCGGAGCCACGGGTGCCGCCGCCCGCCCCACCCGGTACGTCGTCGAAGCTCCGGCCACCTCCTCCGGCGATCAGCAGCGGTTTGCCGAACCGCTGGCTGTACAGGCCGCTCATGCCGCCGCCACCGGGCGATCCGCCACCCATGTCGACGACGACCAGCAGGGTCTCGCCCGGCCGGACCGCGATGTCCCCGGTGGCGAAACCGCCCCCGCCGCTTCCGTTTCGCTTGCCTCCTCCGCCCCAGCAGCGGGCGTTGATCGTGGTGACACCGGGAGGGACGGTGAAGTTCTGCACCTTGCCGGTGGGGTTGAACCGCCGGCAGCGGTTGAAGGGGGCGACGGCCGGGCTCTCGACCGTCGCGGGAGCCGGTTCGGCGGTCCCCGGCGGTGCGAGTGCGGGAGTCATGGTCTCCAGGGCCATGAACGTTGTCCTTTCGTTGAGGATCTTCGACTGGTCGTGGTCGGTGCGTCGGTCGGATTCGTTCAGAGGCATCTCTCCCGGGGATCGGCGTCGCTCGGATGGGTCCCGGCGTCCCGCATCCGTCGCACCCACCGCAGGGTGGAGGTCCGGAGCCGGTCGATGGTGGTGGGTGAGCCCCCGCGGGGGACTGCCCCTGCCGGGGCCGTCCGGCCGGACCGGGGCCCGCCCAGGGATTCGACGGCCTCGCACCACAGGTCCAGGTCGCGGGCGGCGCTCAGCTCGTCGGAGCGGGCCCGGGCGCGACGGCTGGCGCGGGCCCAGGTGTCCGGATCGCGCAGGGAGTCGAGGGCGTCGATCCAGGCGTTGGGATCGTCGCGGTAGGCGAAGATGCCGGCCTGGCCGAGGGCCTCGACGAGGCCGGGGGTGGGGTGGGCGATCACCGGGATCCCGGAGGCGTACGCCTCCACCGCGACCCGCCCCCACGACTCGTACAGGGACGGCATCAGCATCACCCGTGCCCGGCTGTAGACGTGCTCCCGCATCCGGTGCCCGGGTACCGAGTCGACCACCTCGCAGTTCGGCAGCCGTGGCGGCGGCATCACCTGCCGCCCGTAGGCGCCGCGCACCCCGCGGAAGTGCCACCGCGGACTCCAGGCGGCGATCTGCCAGAACAGCTCGCCGCCCTTGTCGGCGTTGAGATTGACCAGGGTCACGCAGTCGCCGGGCTGGGTGCGGTAGTCCTCGGCGATCACCGGCGGGCGGACCACGATGCTGCGGCGGGGCAGGAACTCGGGCGGGTAGCGGGCGTAGAAGATCTCCCCGTCCCGGCGGATCCACTCGCTGTTGTAGACCACCAGGTCGGCGCCGGCCGCGTTGTGGAAGCTCGTCTCGAAGTTGTCGTGGCAGATGACCACCACCGGGACACGGCGTTCGCGGGCCAGTCCGGCGACCAGGGGGACGTTCTCGTAGTGGGACACCAGGACGTCCGCGCGGCCGGCGCGGGCCACGAAGTCGAGGCCCGCCTGGAACGGCACCACGTGCACGCCGTCGATCTCGTAGGGCCGGTGGCTCGTGCCCGGGTGGGAGAGCCACACCTCCACCCGGTGGCCGGACTCCGCGAGGGGCCGCAGCATCGAGTGCAGCATCCACTCCGAACCCGCGTTGTGGTCCGGTGGATACCCGTACACCCGCGCCACCACCGACAGGCGGCGCCCGGACACCGCGCCCGCGGCCCGCCGCTGCCGGCGGGGGACCGTCGCGCTGCCCGAGTGCACGAGGTCCCGCACCAGGAACGGGGAGGCCGACACCGTTCTCAGCGGGTTGGGACCGCTCGGGCGGGCCCGCGCCCGGACCGCGGCCGGCCACGGGGAGGGCGGGGGCCCGGTGCTCCTGCTGTAGAGCGTCGCGGCACGGCGGTTCAGGGGGGAGGCCAGGGTGTGCGGGCTGGTCTTCCTGCCGTCGGCCACGTCGTCGTCACCCGGTTTCGTGATCGAATGCGGCACGCCACAGCCGTCCCGTGTTCGAACGTGGCGCACACCTGTACGTCTGGGAACTCATCAGGACGTCGGGTGGTACCGGAGCGTGGCCTCGGGGGAGTGCGGGTTCGGGGGCGCACTCCGGCGTGCGCCGGGATCGGACACCGGTTCGCGGGCGGGTGCCGGTCAGGGCTCCCGGGCAGGCCGCGTCGGCTGAGAAGCGCCGGACGGGCTGGAGCACACCCGTCCGGCGCTTCATCTGCCGCCGGTTCGTCTCCTACTCGCCGGCTGGTTCCTGCTCCTTGGGCAGACGGATCGGCCTCAGGGTCCGGGCCGCCAGCAGAGCCGCGGCCGCCAGGACCAGCGCGCCCGCGATCGCCGCGCCCTGGAGGCCGCCGGTGAAGGCCTCGCGGGCCGACGACGCCAGGGCGTCTCCCGCGCGCCCCGGGAGTTCGGCCGCCACGGCGAGAGCGCCACCCAGGGTCTCCTGGGCCGGGGCGGGGGCCGTGTCCGGCATCGCGTGGCGGTACACCGCCGTGCCGATGGAGCCCAGCACGGCCATGCCGAGCGCGCCGCCGAACTCCGAGCCGGTCTCGAGCAGGGAGGAGGCGGCACCGGCCCGCTCGACCGGGGCGGAGCTCAGGGCCAGGTCGGTGACCTGGGACATCACGATCACGATGCCCGCCGACAGCACCCCGCACGCGGCCAGCACCAGCCACAGGGAGTCCGTACCGGCGAGTGTCAGCAGGCCGTACCCGGCCGCCGCGATCACGAATCCGCCGGTCACGATCCAGGCGCGGGGCACGCCCTGCTGGCCGAGCCGTGCGGCGGCCGGTCCGGCGACGCCGATCAGCACCGACGGCAGCAGGCTCCACAGGGCCGCCTCGAGGGCGCTCTTGCCGAGCACCGACTGCAGGTACTGGGTGGTGAAGTAGGCCGAGCCCATCATCCCGAAGGCCGCCACCGTGTTGAGGACCAGCGCCGGGGTGAAGCCCCGGCCGCGGAACAGGGCCGGGGAGATCATCGGCGCGGTCGCGGTGCGCTGCCGGTGCACCAGCAGCGCCGCGAACAGCAGGCCCACGTCGACGGCCATGACGTAGCGGACGTTCCAGCCCTCGGAAGGCAGCTCCTTCAGGCCGTAGACGACCGGGAGCACGGCCGCCATGGACAGCGGCACGCTCAGCCAGTCGAAGGCGCCGGGCGACGGATCGCGGGACTCCGGCAGCAGGAACGGGCCGAGGAGCAGCAGCAGGAGCATCGCCGGCAGGTTGACCAGGAAGACCGAGCCCCACCAGAAGTACTCGACCAGGACGCCGCTCATCACCGAGCCGAGTGCGATCCCGGCCGTCATCACCCCGGACCACAGGCCGATCGCCATGGACCGCTGGGCCGGGTCGGTGAACATCGTGCGGGCCAGCGCCATCGTCGACGGCATCAGCGTGGCGCCGCCCAGGCCGAGCACCGCGCGGGCCGCGATCAGCGTCTCGGCGCTCTGCGCGTAGGCCGCGAGCAGTGAGGCGGCGCCGAAGGCGGCCGCGCCGAACAGCAGCAGCCTGCGGCGGCCGATGCGGTCGCCGACGGCACCCATCGTCATCAGCAGGCCGGCCAGGACGAAGCCGTAGATGTCGAAGATCCACAGCTGCTGGGTGCCGGTCGGCTCCAGGTCGGCGCTGATCTCCGGGATCGCGAAGTAGAGGACGGAGACGTCCATGGAGACCAGCAGCAGCGGAAGCATCAGCACGCCGAGCGCGGTCCACTCACGCCGCCCGGCGCGGACGGGAGCAGGTTCGGAGGTTGCCGTATTCGTCATGCGAGTGAATGTACACGCGTCTTAAACGCTTGTATAGAACGACCGTATAAGACAAGCGTATGGGACAGGCGTATGAACGGGGGTAGGGTGACGCCATGGGACACCGTGAGGATCTGCTCGAGGGCGCCAAGCGCTGCCTGCTCCAGAAGGGGTTCGTGCGCACCACGGCGCGCGACGTCGTCCGAGAGTCGGGGACCAACCTGGCGTCCATCGGCTACCACTACGGCTCCAAGGACGCGCTGCTCGCGCGGGCCTACCTCGCCCTGGTGGAGGAGATGGGCGACGCCTTCGACCAGGGCAATGTGCACGACACCGAGCCCGGCTCGGTCGAGCGCTTCGAGCGGGTGTGGTCCAACATCATCGGCACCATGAAGCAGCCCTCCTCGGTGTGGCGGCTCAGCATGGAGGTCCTCGCCCTCGGCGACCGGATGCCCGAGGTGCGCGAGACCCTCGCGCGTGCCCAGCGGGAGGCCGGCCGCGGGCTGGTGCCGCTGCTGATGGGCGGCACGGAGCAGGACGTCTCCGACGAGACCGCGGACACAGTGGGCGCCTTCTACGTGACCCTGATGACGGGCCTGATCGCCCAGTGGTCCTTCGACCCGGACTCCGCGCCGGAGGCCGGACAGCTCGCCGCCGGCCTGCGCCGGGTGATCGAGGCGGCCCGCGCCGGGTGATCGAGGCGGCCCGCGCTACAGGCGGTGCGCCTTGAGAGCCATGTGCAGCAGCAGCCGGTCCTCGCCGTCGTCCAGGTCCAGGCCGGTGAGCTGCTCGATGCGGGACAGGCGGTAGTACAGGGTCTGGCGGTGGATGCCCAGCTCGGCGGCGGTGCGGCCGGCCTGCCCAGCGCAGTCCAGGTAGACCTCGGCGGTGTGCGCCAGCTCGTGGTGGGCGGGGGAGAGCAGCGGGGTCACGGCCGGGTCGTGGGCCGCCTGCGGGGGCAGGGCGGTCAGCAGCCGGAAGGGGCCGATCGAGGTCCACTCGGTGACCGGGCCGAGGCGGGGCTCGGCCAGCGCCGCCCGGGCGGCGGCCGAGGCCTCCGTCCAGGCGGTGCCCAGCTCGGCGAGCCCCTGGCGGGGCGAGGCGATGCCGGCCGCCGGGGCGCCCGGGGTGCCGCTCGGCCGGGCCCGCTCCAGCAGCCGCGCGGCGGCGGTGCGCGCCGGGGCCGGCGCAGCGCTGGACCGCAGCCGGAGCAGCAGCGCGAGGGAGAGGGCGGTCGCGCCCCACGGCAGAGTGCACAGCGCCGTCGCGCCGGGGATCGTGCGCACCGAAGGGGCGTCGTCGGGGTCCGCCGAGGGCCAGGGGGCGATGCACAGCACCGTGTGCAACCCCTCCCCGCGGGGGCCCAGCGCCGTGCGCAGCTCGGCGATCGCCATGTCGCGCTGCCAGTCGCGCTCCGCGGTGAGCACCGCCCGCAGCTCCCGGGTCAGGTCGGCGCCGTGCTGGGCCTCGTCCGCGAGCAGCGCGCCGATCCGGGCGGTCACCTCCATCGCGGACGCCAGCTGCCGCTCGGTCGGGCCGGGGTCGTAGTCCAGCAGCCACACATAGCCGTGCACCACACCCCGATGGCGTACCGGGAGACAGATGCGTCCCCGGTGCACGCCCGCCTCCGGGGTGCGCGGGATGCGCACCGGGCCGGTCGCGCGGGTGATGCCGAAGGACTCGAACCAGGCGCGCACCGCCGGCGTCGAACGCCGGGTCAGGATCGACCGGGTGCGCACCGGGTCGAGCGCGGACGGATCGAGGTCGCCCTCGTCGTCGTACGCGCCGAAGGCGATCAGCTCGAAGTCGCGGTTCTCCAGCGTCGCCGGAGCGCCGAGCAGCTGGGAGATCTCGTCGACCAGCTCCTGGTAGTCACCCCTGTATTCGGACGTCACCGGGGCATTCTCCCGCAGAATCCCAGGGCCTTCATACATCTGTCTGAGATCTGCGGCACGGATGCGTGACAGCTGTCGATGGCCCACGATCGGAGTCATCCTTAGGTTTCACGGTGGTTCTCCGTGCCGTCCCCGGGCCGTCGGGCGGCGGCCATCGACAGTTGTGGAGGTGCCCCGTGCTGGGTCCCGTGATTCTCGCCGCGTCGCGCAGCGACCGGATGCGACGTCTGATCTCGGCGGCCCCGGTGACCAAGCAGGTCGTCGACCGTTTCATCCCCGGCGAGACCGTCGACGACATCCTGCCGGTCGTCAAGGAGCTCACCGGCAAGGGACTGGAGATGACCCTGGACGTCGTGGGCGAGGACATCACGACGCCCGGGCAGGCCGCCGCCGCCCGCGACGCCTACCTGGAGCTGATCGACCGGCTCGAGCCGCTGGAGCTGGGCACCCGCGCGGAGATGTCGGTCAAGCTGTCGATGTTCGGCCAGGCGCTTCCCGGCGGGCACGACCTGGCGCTCGCCAACGTCCGCCCGGTCGTCGAGGCCGCCGCGGAGATCGGCACCACGGTCACCCTCGACGCCGAGGACCACACCACCCTCGACTCGATGTTCGCCATCCACGAGGAGCTCCGGAAGGACTTCCCGCAGACCGGCTGCGTCATCCAGTCCTACCTCTACCGCACCGAACAGGACGCGCGCCGCCTCGCCGCGAACGGCTCTCGCGTACGGTTGGTGAAGGGCGCCTACAAGGAGCCCGCCGAGGTCGCCTACCAGCAGAAGCACGAGATCGACAAGGCGTACGTACGCATCCTCAGGACGCTGATGGAGGGCGAGGGCTACCCGATGATCGGGTCCCACGACCCGCGCCTGATCACCATCGCCCAGGAACTCGCCCGCCGCGCCGGGCGAAAGCCCGGCGAGTACGAGTTCCAGATGCTCTACGGCATCCGCAGCGACGAGCACCTGCGGCTGGCCGCCGAGGGCCACCGCATGCGCGTCTACACGGCCTATGGCACCGACTGGTACGGCTACTTCATGCGCCGCCTGGCGGAGAAGCCGGCGAACCTGCGCTTCTTCGTCCGGTCGATGGTCAGCAAGGGCTGAGCCCGAACACCCGCTCAAGTCAAGGAGTTACGGAACCCATGGACGCTGTGACCCAGGTCCCCACCCCCGTCAACGAGCCGGTGCACGGCTACGCCCCCGGCTCGCCCGAGCGTGCCCGTCTGGAGGCCCGGCTCAAGGAGCTCGCCGAGAACCCCAGGGACCTCCCCTGCACCATCGGCGGTGAGAAGCGCCTGGGCGGCGGAGAGCCGTTCGAGGTGGTGCAGCCGCACAACCACAAGGCCGTACTCGGCACCTTCCGCCACGCCACCCAGGCGGACGCCAAGGACGCCATCGACGCGGCGCTCGCCGCCGCGCCGGCCTGGCGTGCCATGTCCTTCGACGACCGCGCGGCGATCATCCTGCGCGCCGCCGAGCTGCTGGCCGGCCCCTGGCGTGAGACCCTCGCCGCCGCCACCATGCTGGGCCAGTCCAAGACCGCCCAGCAGGCCGAGATCGACACCCCCTGCGAGCTGGTCGACTTCTGGCGCTTCAACGTCCACTACGCCCGGCAGATCCTCGCCGAGCAGCCCCCGGCCAACTCCCCGGGCGTGTGGAACCGCCTCGACCACCGTCCGCTCGAAGGCTTCGTCTACGCCATCACCCCGTTCAACTTCAGCGCCATCGCGGGCAACCTGCCCACCGCGCCCGCGCTGATGGGCAACGTCGTGGTGTGGAAGCCGTCCCCGACGCAGACCCTGGCCGCCGTGCTGCTGATGGAGCTGCTGGAGGAGGCCGGCCTGCCCAAGGGCGTCATCAACCTGCTCACCGGTGACGGCATCGAGGTCTCCAAGGTCGCCCTGGAGCACCGCGACCTCGCCGGCATCCACTTCACCGGCTCGACCAAGACCTTCCAGTACCTGTGGAAGACGGTCGGCAACAACATCGAGAAGTACCGCTCCTACCCGCGCCTGGTCGGCGAGACCGGCGGCAAGGACTTCCTCGTCGCCCACCCGAGCGCCGACCGCGCCGTGCTGAAGACCGCGCTGACCCGCGGTGCCTTCGAGTACCAGGGCCAGAAGTGCTCGGCCACCTCGCGTGCCTACATCCCGGCCTCCATCTGGAACTCCGGCTTCAAGGAGGAGTTCGCGGCCGAGGTCGACGGCATCGCCATGGGCGACGTCACCGACCTGTCCAACTTCATCGGCGCCGTCATCGACGAGCGGGCCTTCGCCAAGAACAAGGCCGCCATCGACCGCGCCAAGGAGGACCCCACCTGCACCATCGTCGCGGGCGGCAGCTACGACGACTCGGTGGGCTACTTCGTCCGCCCGACCGTCATCGAGTGCACCGACCCGGAGAACGAGGTGTTCCGCACCGAGTACTTCGGCCCGATCCTCGCCGTCCACGTCTACGAGGACGACAAGTACGACGAGATGCTGACGCAGATGGAGTCGGTCTCCGACTACGCGCTCACCGGCTCGGTCATCGCGCGTGACCGCGCCGCCGCGGCCCACACGATGGAGAAGCTGCGCTACGCGGCCGGCAACTTCTACATCAACGACAAGTCCACCGGCGCCGTGGTCGGCCAGCAGCCCTTCGGCGGCGGCCGCGCCTCCGGCACCAACGACAAGGCGGGCGCCCCGCAGAACCTGATGCGCTGGACGCTGACCCGCGCCATCAAGGAGACGCTGGTCCCGCCGACCGACTACACCTACCCGCACATGGGCTGACGCCCCCCGATCCCGGACGGGCCAGGTCTCTCCCCCTGGACCTGGCCCGTCCGCCCTCCGGACCCGGCCGCACGCCGGGTCCGTTCGTCTGTCCGGGCACGTGTGCTCCGCCCGGGCCCGCGTCCTCGGTCCGGGGCGGGGGTGCGCCTCTCCTCCTTCCACCCGTCCCGGAACTCTTCGCCCGTCCGGCCGACGCCGGGTCACCGGTCGATACTGGCCGCATGACCGTCTGGCTGCGCACCGCCCACACCGCCGACCTCGCCCCCGCCGAACTCGACGGGGTGCGCTCGCTGCTGACCGACGCCTTCGACGGCGACCTCGGCGAGCAGGACTGGGAGCACGCGCTGGGCGGCATGCACGTGCTGGCGCACGACGAGTCCGGCCTCGCCGCACACGGATCGGTGGTGATGCGGCGGGTGCGGCACCGTCAGCGGTGGCTGCGCGTCGGGTACGTCGAGGCCGTGGGGGTGCGCCGGGACGTGCGGCGGACCGGGCTCGGCGGCCGGGTGATGGCGGAGCTGGAGCGGATCGTCGACCGGGCGTACGACGCCGGGATGCTGTCCGCCAGCGACGAGGGTGCCCTGCTGTACCGGGCGCGCGGCTGGCGGCTGTGGGACGGGCGGATCCTCGGGCTCGGCCCCGAGGGTGTGGTGCGGCTGGCCGAGGAGGAGGACTGCACCTTCGTCAGGCCCGCGCTCGCGGGCCCGCTCGACCCCGCTCACGAGCTGGTGTTCGACTGGCGCGACGGTGATGTGCTCTGAGTGTTTGCGCAGGTCAGAGGCGTGTGAGGCAGTCCACTGTCTCAGATAGTAGGAAGTCCGACTAATTGTGGAGACAGAAGCGGGGCGCTCCTCTAGCTTTGTAGAAGCCGAACGTCTCGCTCGATCAAGCGATGGCGGTCCGGGCCGGACCCCGTGCAGGCAACCCCTGCGGTCCCGTTGGCCCGCCGCCCCTTCCGGCGTCTCGCACCTCTGTCTTCCGTGTTCCGCGCACTCCGCCTGTGCCTCTGTGCTTCCCGAAGGAGTCGATCCCTCATGGCCGAGACGACCGTCCGCCGCCGCGTCCGCCACACCCGCTCCTCCAGCGAGTCCGACCGCCAGAACGCCGCCGCCGCGCTGCAGCGCGCCCTCGACCGCCGCGACAACGGGGGCTCCACGGGTCACTGACACGTGCATGTCCGCATGACGGACATGCAATGTCATCACGTGGGACGAGGAGTAGGGTGCCCGCATGTCTCGCAGCATCGATCTCGCAGTGATCCCCGGTGACGGCATCGGCCAGGAGGTGGTGGCCGAAGGCCTGAAGGTCCTCTCCGCCGTCCTCCCGCAGGATGTGAAGCTGGAGACCAAGGAGTACGACTTCGGCGCCCGCCGCTACCACGCCACCGGCGACACCCTCACCGACGCCGACCTGGAGCAGCTCAAGCGGCACGACGCCATCCTCCTCGGCGCCATCGGCGACCCCAGCGTCCCCTCCGGCGTCCTCGAGCGCGGCTTCCTGCTCAAGCTCCGCTTCGCCTTCGACCACCACGTCAACCTGCGCCCGTCGAAGCTCCTCCCGGGCGTGGCGACCCCGCTCGCCGGGCAGCCCGAGATCGACTTCATCGTCGTCCGCGAGGGCACCGAGGGCCCCTACACGGGCAACGGCGGCACCATCCGCAAGGGCACCCCGCACGAGGTCGCCACCGAGGTCTCCGTCAACACCGCCTTCGGTGTCGAGCGCGTGGTCCGGGACGCCTTCGAGCGCGCCCAGGCCCGCCCGCGCAAGAAGCTCACCCTGGTCCACAAGAACAACGTGCTGACCTTCGCCGGTCACCTGTGGACCGGCATCTTCAACAAGGTGGCCGAGGAGTACCCCGAGGTCACCACCGACTACATCCACGTCGACGCCGCGACGATCTACCTCGTCACCGACCCCGGCCGCTTCGACGTGATCGTCACCGACAACCTCTTCGGCGACATCATCACCGACCTCGCCGCGGCCGTCTCCGGCGGCATCGGCGTCGCGGCGTCCGGCAACATCAACCCCAGCCGCGAGTTCCCGTCGATGTTCGAGCCGGTGCACGGCTCCGCCCCGGACATCGCCGGCCAGGGCAAGGCCGACCCCACCGCCACGGTCCTGTCCGTCGCCCTGCTGCTGCGCCACCTCGGCTACGACACCGAGGCCGACCGCATCGAGCAGGCCGTCTCCGCCGACCTCGCGGAGCGCGGCGCCCTGCCCGCCCGCAGCACCTCCGAGATCGGCGACGCGCTCGCCGTACGCGTAGCGGGCTGACCGGCGCGCGTTCGACCTCACTGCAGCAAGGCGAAGCCGCCGGGACGCGCCCGGCGGCTTTCGCATGCCCGAGCCGGGTGCCACCATTCGACCACCGGGCCGCATTCCCCCCGTTCCGCCCGCGACCGCCCCGGGCGATAATCGAACGCGGAGCCGCGGAATGAGGGAATGCTCGGACGTCCTAGCATCGGCCACCGGCCGTGGGGGCGTGTGCGCGGCCCGTCACTACAACTCGGTGAAGGACAACCACTCATGACGACGCCCACGATCGAGCTCAAGCCCTCCGCCCACCCGCTCTCGGACGCGGAGCGGGAGGCGATCCTGGCCAACCCGGGATTCGGCCGCCACTTCACCGACCACATGGTGACGATCAAGTGGACCGAGGGGCGCGGCTGGCACGACGGCCAGCTCGTCCCGTACGCGCCGATCCAGCTCGACCCGGCGACCACCGTGCTGCACTACGCGCAGGAGATCTTCGAGGGGCTGAAGGCCTACCGCCAGCCCGACGGCTCGGTCGCCACCTTCCGGCCCGACCAGAACGCCAGGCGCTTCCAGCGGTCCGCCCGGCGGCTCGCCATGCCGGAGCTGCCCGTCGAGACCTTCATCGAGGCGTGCGACGCGCTGGTCAAGCAGGACAAGGCGTGGGTGCCGGCGCACGGCGGCGAGGAGTCGCTCTACCTGCGCCCGTTCATGATCGCCACCGAGGTGGGGCTCGGGGTGAAGCCGGCCAACGAGTACCTGTTCCTGGTGATCGCCTCGCCGGCCGGGGCGTACTTCCCCGGCGGCGTGAAGCCGGTCTCCATCTGGGTGTCCGAGGACCGGGTGCGGGCCGTGCCGGGCGGCATGGGCGCGGCCAAGACCGGCGGCAACTACGCGGCGTCGCTGCTGGCGCAGGCGGAGGCGGCGGCCGAGGGCTGCGACCAGGTGTGCTACCTCGACGCGGTGGAGCACAAGTGGGTCGAGGAGCTCGGCGGCATGAACCTGTACTTCGTGTACGGGGACAAGATCGTCACGCCGACCCTGACCGGCTCGATCCTGGAGGGCGTCACACGTGACTCGCTGCTGACCGTGGCCCGGGACCTCGGCTACGAGGCGGTGGAGGAGCGGGTGTCCGTGGAGCAGTGGCAGCGGGACTCGGAGAACGGGAGCCTGACCGAGGTGTTCGCCTGCGGCACGGCGGCGGTGATCACTCCGGTCGGCACGGTCAAGCGGGCCGGGGCCGAGTGGCAGCAGTCGGGCGGGGAGCCGGGTGAGGTGACCCTGCGGCTGCGGAGCGCGCTGCTGGACATTCAGCGGGGGACGGCCGAGGACAAGCACGGGTGGATGCATCCGCTGGGCTGAGCGTCGTTGCCCGGGGCTCCGCCCCCGGCCCCCCGGGCCTCGCCCACCCCGCCGTCCGACGCTGTCGGTGGCGGGGTGGGCGTTCGGGTTTCTGAGGGGGCTTCGCCGGTGGTGTCAGCCGACGAGTTGGTCTTCCGGCGCCGGTTCCGCCGTCCGGGGGGTGGCGGGGCGGGACGGAGTGGTCAGGAGGTAGGCGAGGCCGCCGGTGACGGCGGACAGCAGGAAGCTGCAGTCGACGCCGCCGGTGAGGGACAGCAGCGGGCCCTCGTAGGACGGCAGGGACACGGACAGGACGCCGACCAGCGCGCCCGCCGCCCAGGAGAAGGTGGCCGGCAGGTTCCAGCCGCCCCGGTACCAGTAGATGCCGCCGCGTGAGCGGCGGTTGAAGACCTGGAGGGCGTCCGGGTCGTAGACGCCGCCGCAGCGGATGTGGCCGGTCAGGGTGATGACGGCCCACGGTCACCTGGGTGCACGACCGCCGCACCGGCACCGAGGAACGGGTCGGCGTCAGGGCCGACGGCACCCCGTCCCCGCAGTACGCGATGCCCGCCACGCTCTCCGCGGACGGCACCCGGGTCGCCTTCAGGAGCTTCGACGACGCTCTGGCGCCCGGCGAGGCCCCGGACTCGTCCGGCCTCTACGTGCGCGACCTCGACCGGGACGTCACCCTGCGACTGGAGACGGCCCCCGGGACCGAGCTGCACGACGAGCCCGTGATCAGCCCGGACGGCGGCCACGTGGCCTACGTGGCGGCGCCGCGCCTTCCGGACGGCACCCGGGCCCCGGCCAACGCCTACCTGTACGACCTGCGCACCGGGACCAGCCGTCCGATCAGCGAGTCCGTCACCGGCGGGCCGGTGACGGACGCGGGAGTACGGGTGAGCGCGGTGACCGAGGGCGCCCGGCACATCGGCTTCGGCAGCGGCTCCGCACAGCTCGTCGCCGATGACGGCAGCGATGACGGGTTCGTGCGCCGGCTGCGCTGACCACCCACCGCCCGCATCCTGAGACAGTCGGTGAGCGCGGGGGCGGATTGTGCCAGACTGCCCCCGTGCTCTCGTTCGCCACGATTATTGGCAGCAGGCGCGCCGGTCCGCAGTGACCGCACGTACGACACCGTACGGGCGGACACCGTCGTCCTCGACCCGCGCGCAGACCTCTCGCACCCGCGAGAGGTTTTTCTGTTTCCCGGCCCCACCCACCGCCGGGAGGCGAGCGCGAGGGACCATGGGGGGACGGTGGAGCCGGTCATTCCGGTAGACCGAGATCCAACTTCAGGAGCCTTCAGACCATGACCGCAACCAGCGAGCTCGACGACTCGTTCCACGTCTTCGACACCACTCTGCGCGACGGCGCCCAGCGCGAGGGCATCAACCTCACGGTCGCCGACAAGCTGGCCATCGCACGGCACCTGGACGAGTTCGGCGTGGGCTTCATCGAGGGCGGCTGGCCGGGCGCCAACCCGCGGGACACCGAGTTCTTCGCCCGCGCACGGCAGGAGATCGAGTTCCAGCACGCCCAGCTGGTCGCCTTCGGCTCCACCCGCCGCGCGGGCACCACCGCCGACCAGGACCCGCAGGTCAAGGCGCTGCTGGAGTCCGGCGCCCCGGTCGTCACCCTGGTCGCCAAGTCCCACGACCGGCATGTCGAGCTCGCCCTGCGCACCACCCTCGAGGAGAACCTGGAGATGGTCCGCGACACCGTCTCCTGCCTGCGCGCCCAGGGCCGCCGGGTGTTCGTCGACTGCGAGCACTTCTTCGACGGCTACCGCGCCAACCCCGAGTACGCCAAGCAGGTTGTGCGCACCGCCGCCGAGGCCGGCGCCGACGTGGTGGTCCTGTGCGACACCAACGGCGGCATGCTCCCCGCCCAGATCCAGGCCGTGGTCGCCACCGTGCTCGCCGACACCGGCGCCCGTCTGGGCATCCACGCCCAGGACGACACCGGCTGCGCGGTCGCCAACACCCTCGCCGCCGTCGACGCCGGCGCCACCCATGTGCAGTGCACGGCCAACGGCTACGGCGAGCGGGTCGGCAACGCCAACCTGTTCCCGGTGGTGGCCGCACTGGAGCTGAAGTACGGCAAGAAGGTGCTGCCCGAGGGCCGGCTGCGCGAGATGACCCGCATCTCCCACGCCATCGCCGAGGTCGTCAACCTCACCCCCTCCACCCACCAGCCGTACGTCGGCCTGTCCGCCTTCGCGCACAAGGCCGGGCTGCACGCCTCCGCCATCAAGGTGGACCCGGACCTGTACCAGCACATCGACCCCGAGCAGGTCGGCAACACCATGCGGATGCTCGTCTCCGACATGGCCGGACGCGCCTCCGTCGAGCTCAAGGGCAAGGAGCTCGGCATCGACCTCGGTGACGACCGCGAGCTGGTCACCCGGGTCGTGGAGCGGGTCAAGGAGCGCGAGCTGGAGGGCTACACCTACGAGGCCGCCGACGCCTCCTTCGAGCTGCTGCTGCGCGCCGAGGTCGAGGG
This sequence comes from Streptomyces composti, assembly GCF_012034205.1. Lineage (GTDB taxonomy): Bacteria > Actinomycetota > Actinomycetes > Streptomycetales > Streptomycetaceae > Streptomyces > Streptomyces composti. The sequence goes on along the minus strand of NZ_JAATEM010000019.1, from coordinate 59,879 downwards.
CAAGCCGCTGAAGTACTTCCAGGTCGAGTCCTGGCGCGCCATCGTCGAGGACCGTCCCGACGGCAGCCACGCCAACGAGGCCACGGTGAAGCTGTGGGCCAAGAGCGAGCGCATCGTCGCCACCGCCGAGGGCAACGGCCCGGTCAACGCCCTGGACCGCGCCCTGCGGGTCGCCCTGGAGAAGATCTACCCGCAGCTCGCCAAGCTGGAGCTGGTCGACTACAAGGTGCGCATCCTCGAGGGCAAGCACGGCACCCAGTCCACCACCCGGGTGCTGATCTCCACCTCCGACGGCGTGGGGGAGTGGTCCACGGTCGGCGTCGCGGAGAACGTGATCGCCGCGTCCTGGCAGGCCCTGGAGGACGCCTACACCTACGGTCTGCTCCGCGCGGGCGTCGCGCCGGCCGGGTGACCGTCCCCGGCACTGCGGCATCCGGTCCCGGCGGGGCGGGCGGTGCAAGTTCCCGCCGGGATCTATGTCCGTTTACGTAGCGGTTCGGGTAGCTTCGAACATATGAAGGCCGCACCGGTGCGTACCCTCGTACGCCTCTTGATCGTGCCGATCGCCGCCGCGCTGGCGGCGCTGCTGGCCGGTGCGCCGGGTGCGCATGCGGCCACCGACGACCTCTCGGCCGTCGCCGCCGGGCTGCGCGAGAACCCCGTCTACGTGGATCCCGGTGCCCGGGACATCCTGTCGCCGTCGGACGCCGAGGCGCTGGCCGACAAGATCGAGGACGCGGACAAGCCCGTCTTCGTCGCCGTTCTCCCGGCCGGCTTCCCGACCGGCGACCAGTTCTGGCGCGAGCTGCGCACCGAGACCGGCATCACCGGACTCTACGGGGTCCGGCTCGGCGACCGCTTCGACGCGCGCGCCGACAGCAGCGTGCTGAGCAACCAGGGCGTGCAGAACCTGGTCGCCTCCGTGCAGGACGCCGGCGACGCCAAGGCCCAGCTGAACGACTTCGTCGACGGTGCGCTGCGCAACCTCGGCGGTTCGGCGCCGGGTTCCTGGGGCGAGGGCGGCGGCACGGACGTCCCGGTCGGCGGCCTGATCACCACCGGTGCGCTGCTCGCCGCGGGCGGCGCAGGCGCCTACGCCATGGTCCGCCGCAACCGCCGGCGTCACGAGGAGGAGCAGCGGGCCGCGCTGGAGAAGCTGCGCGTGGTGGTCGACGAGGACATCACCGCCTTCGGTGAGGAGCTGGACCGGCTCGACTTCCATCCGGGCGAACCAGGTGCCGACGACGCGATGCGCACCGACTACGAGCACGCGCTGGACGCCTACGAGCAGGCCAAACAACTGATGGAGCAGGCCCGCAAGCCGGAGGACGTGCGGGCGGTCACCCAGGCCGTGGAGGACGGCCGCTTCGCCCTGGCCTGCCTCGCCGCCCGCCGTGCGGGACGCGAGCTGCCCGAGCGGCGCCCGCCCTGCTTCTTCGACCCGCGCCACGGCCCCTCGGTCGCCGACGCCCGCTGGACTCCGCCGGGCGGCATCGAGCGCGAGGTCCCGGTCTGCGAGGCCGACCGCGTCCGCCTGGCCGAGGGCCGGGACCCGGCGGTCCGCGAGGTCGAGACCGAGTACGGCCGCCGCCCCTACTGGGAGGCCGGCCCGGCCTACGGACCCTGGGTGGGCGGCTATTTCGGCGGCGGCATCCTGCCCGGCCTGCTCATCGGCACCATGCTCGGCAACATGATGGCCGGATCCGCCTACGCGTCCGACTACGGCGCCGGCTACGGCGACTTCGGCGGCTACGAGGGCGGCGACGTCTCCGGCGCGGACTTCGACGGCGGCGACTTCGGCGGCGGCTTCGGCGGAGGTTTCGGCGGCGGCGACTTCGGCGGGGGCGGCGACTTCGGGGGCGGGTTCTGAACCGCCGGGGTGCTTCCGAGCCCACGGTCCCTCATGCGGGACCGCTGCTGACCGCCATGCCGCCCACCGTCGTCCCATGAGCCCTGCCGGGGACGGCGAGCCCCTCGCCTTCGCCGGCGCCGACGCGCTCGACGCCTGGCTGAGCGGGCACCCCGCGCCTCATCCCGGCCTGTGGGTCAAGGTCGCCAAGAAGGGCACGCAGGTCGCCTCGCTCGGCGCCGGCGACGTCAACGACGTGGCCCTGTGCCACGGGTGGATCACCGGGCAGCGCAAGGGGCTGGACGAGGTGTACTTCCTGCAGCGGATCACCCCGCGCAGGCCCGGAAGCGCCTGGTCGCTGGTGAATGTGCGCCGGGCGCTGGAGCTGATCGCGCAGGGGCGGATGCGGCCGGGCGGCCTCGCAGAGATCGAGGCGGCCCGGGCCGACGGGCGCTGGGAGGCGGCGTACGCCTCGCAGCGGGAGGCGTCGGTGCCGGAGGACCTCGCCGCGGAGCTGGCGCTAAACCCGCGGGCGAAGGCGGCGTTCGACGCGCTCGGCAGGACCGGGCGGTACCTGGTCGTGCTGCCGGTGCTGCGGGCGCGGACCGAACGCGGCCGGGCCGCCCGGATCAGGGCCGCGGTGGAGAGGCTGGCGGCCGGGACGGACTGAGCCGGTCCCGAATACGCAGCGCGCCCGCCTCTCCCGCCTGACGCGGGAGAGGCGGGCGCGGCAGGCGCCCGGTCCCGGGCGCCGGGACCGGGGCGACCCGGTCAGGCGTTGCGGATCGCCGAGATGTCGAAGTTCAGCTTGATCTTGTCCGAGACCAGGACACCGCCGGTCTCCAGCGCCGCGTTCCAGGTCAGACCCCAGTCGGAGCGCAGGATCTCGGCCTTGCCCTCGAAGCCCACCCGCTCATTGCCGAACGGGTCCCTGGCGGCGCCGTTGAACTCCAGGTCGATGGTGACCGGCTTGGTGACGCCGCGGATCGTCAGATCGCCCGTGATGCGGTAGTCGTCGCCGCCGAGGGCCTCCGCGCGGGTCGAGCGGAAGGTCATCGTCGGGTACTTCTGCGTGTCGAAGAAGTCCGCGCTCCTCAGGTGGTCGTCACGGTCGGCGTTGCCGGTGTCGATGCTGTCCATCACCACGTCGATCGAGGCGGTGGACTTCGACGGGTCGGTGCCGTCCAGGTGCAGGGTGCCGCTGAACTCCCGGAACTCGCCCTTCACATTGGTCACCATCGCGTGCCGCGCGGTGAAGCCGAGGGTGGTGTGCGCGGGGTCGATGGTGTAGTCGCCCGTCAGCGCGGCGAGATCAGGGCTCATCGTGGCCGTGGCGGTCGCGGTGTCGCTGTGGTTGGAGTTGCCCATGATCTTCCTCCTGAGGGGGACGAGGGTGACGTCGAGATCACGTTCAACGTTCAACCATCTCAACGGTACCCACCCTAGACCTATTCCCTTAAACATTCAACATCTTCCGGCCGGGCGCCGCGATTGGATCACCCGGCCGGGTGGTACACGGGGTGCGTGCCCTCGGTCGCCGTCCTGGTCGAGCTGCTGCGACGCGACACGTCGGGCGGTCAGGTGAAGTGCTGGGAGCACTTCGCGCACAGCGCCGCCCGGCTGCCCGCCGGCAGCGGACTCGACCTGACGGTCTACTTCCTCGGCGAGCGCGAACACACCGAGCACCTCGCGCCGCACGTCCGGCTGGTCATGCTCCGGCCGCTGCTCAGCTCCGCGCCGATGCGCTCAGCGGACAGCGCCGAGGACCCCTGCGACCTCGCCCCCCACCACCCCCGGCTCGCCGCGCTGCTGCCCCGGCACGACGTCTGGCACCTCACCCACAGCTTCGCCTTCGCCACCACCGCCGTACGGCTCGCCCGCGGCCGGCCCGAGGGCCGGCGGCCCCGGCTCGTCGCCTCCGTGCACACCGATGTCCCGCTGCTGGCCTCCGTCTACGCCCGCTACCTGGCCGACCGGTGGCTGCCCGGCTCGCACCCGGCGGTGGGCGGCTTCCTCGCCGAGCACGCGGAGCGCGCCCTGCGGCGGCGCAGGGACCGGCTGCTCGCCGCCTGCGAGAAGGTGCTCGTGCCCACGGCACCCGCCCGCGCGGAACTCGCCCGCACCCTCGGCTCGCACCGGGTCGCGCTGCTGCGCCGCGGCATCGACCACGCCCGCTTCCGGCCCGACCCCTGCGCCCGCGCCTGGCTCACCCGCACCCACGGCGTCCCCGCCGACCGCCCGGCGGTGCTGTTCGCCGGGCGGCTGGACGCCACCAAGGGCGTCCCGCTGCTCACCGAGAGCCTGCGCCTGCTGCGCGAACGCGGCGTGGCCGCCCACCTGGTCGCGGCCGGCTCCGGCGCCGAGGCCGAGAACGTCCGGCGCGTCCTGGGCCCGGACGCCACCCTCCTCGGCCCCGTACCCCAGGACCGCCTCGCCCGCGTCTACGCGGCCTGCGACATCTTCGCCTTCCCCTCCCGCACGGAGACCAGCGGGAACGTCGTCGCCGAGGCGATGGCGAGCGGCCTGGCAGTCGTCCTGCCGGAGGGCGCGCGGACCACCGGCTGGCTCACCGAACCGGGCCGCGACGGCGTCCTCGTCACCTCCGACGACCCCCTCACCTGGGCCGATACCCTCGCCTCCCTGCTGGCCGACCCGGCTCGCCGGAAGGCCGTCGGTGCCCGTGCGGCCACCGTCGCCCGGACCGCCCACCCCACCTGGGACCGCGTCCTGCGGGAGGACCTCCTCCCGGTCTGGTCACCGCAGCATGCCGCCGCCCCTCCGGGGACGGCGGGCCGTCCGGCACATCGGTAGGAGGCATCCGCCGAGTCGCGCTCGGCACCCCTCTCGCCGCACCGGTCGGCCCCACACCTCCCGGCGCCCGCCCGCCCGGCCACCCCGTGCCGACGGCCGGGCGGGCGGGCGCCGGAGGGCACGCGTCGGACCCGCGCGGGCGGACGGCGTGGCGGGCGTCGCTGCGGCCCCGAGCATGCGGACCCGGCGCCGCCGGCCCTCGGTCACCTGCTGCGGGACGCCCGCCGGCGACAGGGCTGCTCATCCGGTCCGGGGCCGGCTCCTGGCCGGGGATCTCTCGCCCCTGCCCTCCGCGGCCACCGGGCGGGCGGCGGGCCTGGCGCCGCCGGCGGCTGGTGGGCCACCGACGGGCCGTCAGGCGCCGTACGCACGACCCCGCCTGCCGCACGACCCCGCCTGCCGCACGACCCCGCCTGCCGCGCGGCCCGGCGCGCTGCCGCCTCGGCGGAGGCCTGCCCCGGCCCTCGGTACACGGCGCCCGTGCCGGTGCCTGCCTCGGTGCGGCGGGCCCCGGATGCACGGGCGCCCGGGCGCCGGCCGGCACCACCCCTCCCGGGCCGGACGACACGACCCGCCCTCAGCCCGCCCGCCGATGCAACGCCGCGATCACCGGTGAGGTGTCCAGCCGTACGATGCCCGCCGCCACCAGCACCAGTCCCGCGAGCGTCACCGCCGACAGGGGCCAGCCGGTGCGGAGGGACTCGCCGAACAGGACCGTGCCCACGATCACCGCCACCGCCGGTTCCGTCGCGTCCATCACGGTCATGCTCGCCGCCAGCGGGCCCTGCTGGAAGGCGCTCTGGATGAGCAGCAGCCCCCATACGCTCGCCGCCACCAGGGCGTAGGTCTGCCAGGCCGTCAGCGCCGCGAGGAGTCCGTGGCGCAGCTCGTCGACGGTCGCGGCGAGGAGGACCGACTGGGCGCCCATGACCGCACCGGCCGCCAGCGCCGTGGCCGAGGCCCGCCACGGTCCGGTCAGCCGGGCGGCGGCCGCCAGGGCCGCGCAGGCCGTGGCGACGACACCACCGGTCGCCAGCGCCCACGACACCGGACCGGCCGCCGCCGGATCACCCCCGTGCGGCCGGGCCGAGGCCAGGGCGAGGGCGAGGCCCGCCGCCACCGCGCCCGTGCCCCACCACTCCCGCCGGCCCAGCCGCATCCGGTGCAGCCGCGCCGACAGCGGCACCGCGAACACCAGCTCGGTCACGATCAGCGGCTGCACCAGGCTCAGCGGCCCGAACGCCAGCGCCAGCGACTGGAAGCCGTACGCCACCACCGCGAGCCCGATCCCGCACAGCCAGCGGCGGTCGCGCACCAGCTGCCCCAGCAGCCGTACCCGCAGCGCCTCCGAGTCCGGCCGGGCCGCGGCGGCCCACTGCTGCAGCACGCCCGCCACCGCGAAGCAGACACCGGCGGCGAGGGAGGCCAGAACGGCGATCGCCATGACGCGAGCGGCCGGTGACCGGCCTAGTCCGGGGTCCTGCGGCTCGGCGCGCCCTGCGCCGCGCCCCGCGTGTGGACGTACAGCTGCCGCCGGTCGCCCACGTCGATGCGCTGCGGCAGCGGCAGTTCGTAGCGCACCGGCCGGGCATGGTCGGCGAACTGGCGGCGCGGGTTGTACACCTGGTTGAACTTCCACAGCATGCGCGCGAAGTTGGTCTGCCCGTGCAGCAGATTGCGGCCGAGCACCCGCGCCGCCCCGAACGCCGTGCGCAGGCCCAGGTGCTTGCGGTTGATGACCGCCTGGGTGCGCACCAGCTCCTCGTAGAAGCGGTCGAGCGGCAGCGTGGTCGGCACCACCGCGTGCTGGATGTCGAAGAGGCGGTAGTCGCGCGTGGTCAGCCGACGCGACTCGGTGTGCCAGATCTCGGTACCCGGGTACGGCGTCATCACCGTGAAGTGCACGATCTCCGGCACGGCCAGCGCGAACTCCCGCACCACCCGGAACTGCTCGGCGTCCCACGCCGGGTCCACGATCAGGTTGATGGCGACCTTGATGCCCAGGCGCCGCGCGGTCTGCAGCGCCTTGAAGTTCTCGTCGGGGCTGACCCGCTTGCGGTACAGGTCGAGACCCTCGGCGTCGATCGCCTCCATGCCGAGGAACATGTAGCGCAGCCCGAGCCGCGCCCACCGCTCGAACACCTCCGGATGCCGCAGCAGCACGTCCGCCCGGGTCTCCAGGTAGTACCGCTTGCGGATGCCGCGCCGCTCCACCTCCGCGGCGATCGCGTCGCCGTGCTCGGGCCGGATGAACGCCACGTCGTCCACGATGAACACGTTCGGCTCGCGGATGCGCGCCAGGTCCTCCGCCGCCGCCTCGGGGGAGGCCTTGCGGTAGCTGCGGCCGTAGAACGTCCAGGCCGAGCAGAACGAGCAGTCCCAGGGACAGCCGCGGGTGAACTCGATGGAGGCGCACGGGTCCAGTTCGCCGATGAAGTAGCGGCGCCGCGCCCGCATCAGATCCCGCGCCGGGAGCGGCTCGTCGATGCCGTGCAGCATCAGCGGCGCGGGCCCCCGCCCCCGTACGGTGACGATCCCCGGCACCTCGTCCACGCCGCCGTCGCGCACCGCCCGCAGCAGCGGAGCCACCGCCGGTTCGCCCTCGCCGCGCACCACCGCGTCCACGGCGCCCTCCGCCTGCCGCAGCACCTCCTCCGCGACGAAGGACACGCTGTGCCCGCCGAGGAACACGAAACAGCCGGGCACCTCCTGCTTCACCCGCTTGGCCAGGGCGATCGCCTCGGGGATGTTCGCCAGGTAGTTCAGCGAGATCCCCAGTGCCTCGGGCCGGAACGAGCGCACCTCCTCGCGCAGCCGCCGCACCCCGAGCACCTGAAGGTCCACGACCCGCACCTGGTGCCCGGCCGCACGGGCGGCACCCGCCACCCGCTCCAGGCCCAGCGGTTCGAGCCGGAGGAAGATCTCGGAGTACATCAGGGCGCTGGGGTGGACGAGCAGCAGACGCACGATGACCTCGCCACAGGGAGCCGGACCGCGTCCGGGAACCGAACAGGGGTTTTCCCTTCGTATCCCGGCGGGCCCGGACCCGTACTGCGCATACGCCCGCCTGGCGGCACCCGGCGGCTCGCAGGGGTGGTCCTCGCCCAGCGGCGGTCCCGCCGCCGGGACACGCGGCACGGCCCACCGGACCGGGTGAGCCCCACCCCGGCGGACGGACCCCCAGCACTGGCGGAGGGTGCCGGGGCCGGGTGTGCTGGAAACCGAGGACACGCCGCGACGACGAGAGCAGAGCGGACCGAACAGCGCAGGGAGACCGCTTCGTGACCACCACCGGCTCCGGCTCCACCTACGACCCCCCGGCCGACCCCGTGCACCGCGCCACCGCCGCACCGGCGCCCAACGACGGTCCACCCCCGCGCACGGACCGCCGGGTCGCCCTGGTCACCGGCGCCTCCTCCGGCATCGGGGCGGCCACGGCGCGGCGCCTCGCCGCCGGCGGCTGGCAGCTGCTGCTCAGCGGCCGCGACCGGCGCCGGCTGGAGGAGACGGCCGCCGGCACCTCGGCGGTGATGCTGCCCGCCGACCTCGCCGCCCCGGACGGGCCCCGGCTGCTGGCGCAGGCCGCGCTGCGCGAGACCGGCCGGATCGACCTGCTGGTCGCCGGGGCCGGCATCGGCTGGGCGGGGCCCTTCCTGAGCATGCCGCACACCGACATCGACCGGGTGCTGGCCCTCGACCTCAACGCCACCCTGCACCTGGTCCGCGAGGTGCTGCCGTCCATGGTGGCCGCCGGGCACGGCCGGGTGGTGTTCATCGGCTCGGTCGCCGGCGTGGTCGGCGTGCGGGAGGAGGCGGTGTACTCGGCCGCCAAGGCCGGACTCGCCGCCTTCGCCGAGGCGCTGCGCCAGGAACTGCTCGGCACCGGCGTGGGCGTCACCCTGGTCGTCCCCGGCCCCGTCGACACCGGCTTCTTCGCCCGCCGGGGCCGCCCCTACCACCGCAGCCGTCCCCGCCCCACCTCCCCGGACCGGGTGGCGGCCACCGTCTGGGAGGCCGTCACCGAGGCCCGCGAGGAGGCCTACATCCCCGGCTGGCTCACCCTCCCCAACCGGGTCCGCGCCCTCACCCCCCGCCTGTACCGCAGACTGCTCAACCGCTTCGGCTGACCGGGCGGGACCACCCCGCTCAGCCGCCTCCGCCGTGTCTGCCGCCCCCACCGCGTGGGTAGGGTCCAGGGCGGTCCGCAGATTCCGTCCGTCCGACCGGGGGCAGTCATGGACAGCTACGGCAGCGAGGGCAGCGGCAGGGCACACGGCACCGGGCAGGGCGGGACGGACAGGCGGCGGATGCTGCCGCGCACCAGGCGGCGGGCGCTGCTCGGCGCGCTGACCGTGCTCGCGGTGACCGGGGCCGCCGGACCGGCAAGAGCGGTCGCGCCCGTACCCGCGGGACCGGCAGGGGCAGCCGCGCCCGCACGCGGACCGGCCGGGGCCGCCGCCGACCCCTACGACGTTCTCCGCCGGCGCTGGCTCACCATCGCCCTCGGCGAGGGCTACGACCCGGAGGCCGAGCCCTACGCCTCCCGCCTGGCCGAGACCGGGACCGAGGCCCGGCAGCTCGCGGCCGGCATGGCCCCGGCGCCCGACTCGCTCTGGCCCGGCCACCCCTTCGACCCGCCCGCGGGCATCACCCTCAGCTACAGCCGCCTGTGGATAATGACCCAGGCCTACGTCCAGCCCGGCACCGGATCCACCGGCGACCCGGGCCTCCTCGCCGCGATCCTGCGCGGCCTCGACCATCTCTCCGCCACCGTCTACAACCCCTCCACCACCCGCTACGGCAACTGGTGGGAGTGGCAGATCGGCAGCCCCCGGCTGCTGACCGACATCACCGCCGCCCTCTTCGACCACCTCGGTCCCGAGCGCATCGAGGCCGTGTGCGCCGCGATCGACCACTTCATCCCGGACTCGGCGCTCACCGACTACTCCGGCACCTCCACCGGCGCCAACCGCGTCGACCTGTGCCGCTCGGTCGCCCTGCGCGGCATCCTCGGCCGCGACCCCGCCAGGATCGCTCTGGCCCGGGACGCGCTCTCCCCGGTCTTCCCGTACGTCACCCGGGGCGACGGCCTGTACGCGGACGGATCGTTCATCCAGCACACCTGGGTCGCCTACTCCGGCACCTACGGGCAGGTCATGCTGGACGGTCTCGCCCGCCTCTTCACCCTGCTGGCCGGCTCCGAGTGGGAGGTCACCGACCCGGCCCGGCAGATCGTCCTGGACAGCGTCGAGCACGCCTATGCGCCCCTCATCCACGACGGCCTGGTCATGGACAGCGTCAACGGGCGCGCCATCAGCCGCGGTTACCTCAAGAGCGACGACCGGCACGTGATGCGCTCGGACCACTTCCACGGCCAGCAGCTGATCGCGGCCATCGCCCTGCTCGCCGGGGCCGCGAGCCCCGCCGAGCGGGAGCGCTGGCAGGCCCGGGTGAAGGGCTGGATCGAGCGCGACACCGTCTCCCCGATCCTCACCGCCCGCCAGTTCGGTGTCGCCGACCTCGCCCGCCTGCACGCCATCGCCGACTCGCCCCTCCCCGCCGCCCCGGAGCCCACCGGGCACCGCCTCTTCGCCGCCATGGACCGGGCCGTGCACCGCCGCCCCGGCTTCACCGCGAACATCGCCATGGCCAGCGACCGCGTCGCCCACTACGAGTGCGGCAACGGCGAGAACCCGCGCGGCTGGCACACCGGCGCCGGAATGCTGCTGTGGTGGGCACCGGGCCGCGGCGACCAGTACACGGACTGGTTCTGGCCCACCGTCGACTGGTACCGGCTGCCCGGCACCACCGTGTCCACCAAGCGCCTGCCCGACCGGGCCGGCGGCGAGTGGGGCGCGCCCAAGCCCGATGTGCGCTGGGTCGGCGGCACCACCGACGGCGAGTACGCGGCCGTGGGCCAGCACCTCAAGGGCCTCGGTTCCACTCTTGAGGCCCGCAAGTCCTGGTTCTGCGTGGACGACGCGGTGATCTGCCTCGGCGCCGGCATCACCTGCTCCGACGGGGTCCCCGTCGAGACCATCGTCGACAACCGCAACCTGGGGGAGGGCGGCACCGACGCCCTGACCCGCGGCCCCGGCTGGGCGCACCTGGAGGGCCACGGCGGCTGGCTGGTCCTCGACGGCGAGCTGCGCACCCTGCGCGAGGACCGCACCGGAGCCTGGTCCGACATCAACACCACCAGCACCACCGAACGCCGCACCCGCCGCTGGCAGACCCTCTGGCTCGACCACGGCACCGACCCCGTCGACGCGGCCTACGCCTATGTGCTGATGCCCGGCGCCAGTCGCCGGCAGGTCCTGCGCCGCGCCGCCGACCGCGGCCGGCTGCGCATCCTCGCCAACGACCGCGCCCGCCAGGCCGTGGCCCTGCCCTCCCTCGGCCTGACCGCCGCCAACTTCTGGCAGCCGGGCACCGCGGGCCCGCTCACCGCGACCGCACCCGCCGGTGTGCTGCTCCGCCGCCGGGGCCGTACCGCTACCCTCTGCGTGAGCGAACCGACCCGAACGGGCGAACCGCTGGAGATCACTTGGGACCATCCGGTGCGGGGGCCGGTACGGGCCGACGACACCGTGGAGGTCCTGGCCACCGGGCGCCGTCTGCGGGTCCGTGTCACTCCGGGGGAGGTATGTACCACTCACCGGTGTGAGGTGACTCTCAGCTGACGGGTTTGTGTGACCTCTACAAGCGCGAAGCCCTCTGAGCAGTCGGAACGGCTGCATGGCGCTGTGGTTCTGTTCAGTGGCACCAGGAAAACGCGCCGGAGACTGTGAGGAGTCGACGGCTCGCAATCCCCTGGGGGCTTCGTAAGGTCACTACATGACCGTTTTGGATGAGGCGCCGGGCGAACCGACCGAGATGTCGGGGGAGCCGGCCGACGCGCGCGGACGCGTGGCCGAGCTGCACGAGATCCGTGCGCGGGCAGTGGCCGGCCCGAGCGAGAAGGCGACGGCGGCGCAGCACGCCAAGGGGAAGCTGACGGCGCGGGAGCGTATCGAGCTGCTGCTGGATGCGGGTTCTTTCCGTGAGGTCGAGCAGTTGCGGCGGCACCGGGCGACGGGCTTCGGTCTGGAGGCGAAGAAGCCGTACACGGACGGTGTGATCACCGGCTGGGGGACGGTGGAGGGCCGGACGGTCTTCGTCTACGCGCATGATTTCCGGATCTTCGGTGGTGCGCTGGGTGAGGCGCACGCCACGAAGATCCACAAGATCATGGACATGGCCATCGCGGCCGGGGCTCCGCTGGTGTCGCTGAACGACGGTGCGGGTGCGCGGATCCAGGAGGGTGTCTCGGCGCTGGCCGGGTACGGGGGCATCTTCCAGCGCAATACCAAGGCCTCGGGTGTCATCCCGCAGATCAGCGTGATGCTGGGCCCGTGTGCGGGGGGTGCGGCGTATTCGCCGGCGCTGACGGACTTCGTGTTCATGGTGCGGGACACCTCGCAGATGTTCATCACGGGTCCGGACGTGGTGAAGGCGGTCACCGGTGAGGAGATCACCCAGAACGGTCTGGGCGGTGCGGATGTGCACGCCGAGACCTCCGGGGTGTGCCACTTCGCCTACGACGACGAGGAGACGTGCCTTCACGAGGTGCGTTACCTGCTCTCCCTGCTCCCGCAGAACAACCGGGAGAACCCGCCGCGGGTGGAGTGCGCCGACCCGGTGGAGCGTCGCAGTGACGTGCTGCTGGATCTGGTTCCCGCGGACGGCAACCGGCCGTACGACATGGCCAGGGTGATCGAGGAGCTGGTCGACGACGGCGAGTATCTGGAGGTCCACGAGCGCTGGGCGCGCAACATCATCTGTGCGCTGGCCCGGATGGACGGCCAGGTCGTCGGTATCGTCGCCAACCAGCCGCAGGTGCTGGCCGGTGTGCTGGACATCGAGGCCTCCGAGAAGGCGGCCCGCTTCGTGCAGATGTGCGACGCGTTCAACATCCCGATCGTGACCCTGCTGGACGTCCCCGGCTTCCTGCCGGGTGTGGACCAGGAGCACGGCGGCATCATCCGGCACGGTGCCAAGCTGCTGTACGCCTACTGCAACGCCACGGTGCCGCGGATCTCGCTGATCCTGCGCAAGGCCTACGGCGGCGCGTACATCGTCATGGACTCGCAGTCCATCGGCGCCGATCTGACGTATGCCTGGCCGACCAATGAGATCGCGGTGATGGGCGCGGAGGGTGCGGCCAATGTCATCTTCCGCCGGCAGATCGCCGAGGCGGAGGATCCCGAGGCGATGCGGGCGCGCATGGTCAAGGAGTACAAGGCCGAGCTGATGCACCCCTACTACGCGGCCGAGCGCGGTCTGGTCGACGACGTGATCGACCCCGCCGAGACCCGCGAGGTGCTGATCCGCTCCCTGAGCATGCTGCAGACCAAGCACGCCGACCTGCCCTCCCGCAAGCACGGCAACCCGCCCCAGTGAGCTTCGGAGAAACGATGACGACACCCGACATCCGCGTCGAGAAGGGCCACGCCGAGCCCGAGGAAGTGGCTGCGATCACGGCGATCCTGCTGGCCCGCGCCGCCACCCCGGCGGCTGCCTCCACCCACCGGGGCAGGGCCCGTGCAGGCTGGCGCCGCCTGGAACGCGAACCAGGCTTCCGCGCCCCCCACAGCTGGCGCTGACCCGAAGGGGCCCACCCGGGGCCCCTTTTCTCTTGCGGTGGGAAACACCCCCGCACGGGGCGCGGGGAACTGCGCGCCCAGCCACACCCCCCGCCCCGGCATCCCACAGCCATCCGGCCGACGCGCACCCACCCGCACCGGCACAAAGGTGCCCCCCGGCCGGGTGGGCCGAGGGGCACCTTGAAGGAACCTCGTGGAAGAGCTAGCGCAGGCGGGCCATGAGGGCGTGTTCGACGAGGGTGATGAGCGTGGACTTCGCATCGGCCCGATGCCGCGCATCCGTCGTGATGATCGGCGTGTCCGGCCCGATCTGCAGCGCCTCCCGCACCTCGTCCGGCGAGTACGGCTGCTGCCCGTCGAAGCCGTTCAGCGCGATCACGAACGGCAGTCCGCTGTTCTCGAAGTAGTCGACAGCGGGGAAGCAGTCGGCGAGCCTCCTCGTGTCGACCAGCACCACTGCGCCGATGGCGCCGCGCACCAGGTCGTCCCACATGAACCAGAAGCGGTCCTGGCCCGGCGTACCGAAGAGGTAGAGGATCAGGTCCTGGTCCAGGGTGATACGGCCGAAGTCCATGGCGACCGTCGTGGTCGTCTTGTCCCCGGTGTGGGTGAGGTCGTCGATGCCCGCCGAAGCAGACGTCATGACGGCCTCTGTGCGCAGCGGGTTGATCTCCGAGACGGCGCCGACGAACGTGGTCTTGCCCACGCCGAAGCCGCCCGCCACCACGATCTTCGCGGAGGTGGTGGAGCGGGAAGGACCGCCGCTAGAGCTTGCGAAGTCCACTGAGCACCCTTTCGAGCAGTGTCACGTCTGGCTGGCCGCCGGCGTTCTCGTCGCCGCCGGGCTGATGGATGGCGACCAGTCCCGCCTCCGCCAAGTCGGCGACGAGGATCCTGGCCACGCCGAGGGGGATGGTCAGCAGCGCCGAGACCTCGGCGACCGACTTGATCTCCCGGCAGAGGTTGCAGATCCGCTGATGCTCGGGCAGTTGTCCCTGCATCTGGTGCGGCTGTGCAGTGGTGTGCACCAGTGCCTCGATGGCGAGCTGGTACCTCGGGCGGGTCCGGCCGCCGGTCATGGCGTACGGACGCACCAGGGGGTTGTTCGACGCACCCGCGGGCGCCGCTTCGGGGTTGCGGCGCTGCGGCTGCACGGGCTGGATGCGCGGCGCGGGCGGCTGGTCGTACGGCGAAGGGCCGGGGCCCTGCGGCACGTACGGCTGCCGCTGGTTCGGTGCGGAGGGGTAGCCGTATCCGCTCTGGGCAGAGTCGTTCTGGCCCTGGCCAGGACCGTACGACCAGTTGCCCGAAGACGAACCGCCTGGGGGTGTTGCCACTTTCTCCTCCTCCGACTGTGCCGGGCACCCAACACTGTGGCGCCGCGTCCCGAAACCTTACGGCTACGGGACGCCAAAACGCACCGTCTGTCTTCTAGTTGAGAAGGCTCCCTTGGAGCTCCGCACGAAGATCCGGTGTCAGGACCGTACCGGCTCGGTCCACCAGAAGGGCCATCTCGTACCCAATGAGGCCGATGTCCGCCTCGGGATGTGCGAGTACGGCGAGCGACGAACCGTCGGAGATGGACATGATGAAGAGGAATCCCCGCTCCATCTCCACAACCGTCTGGTTCACATTGCCTCCCTCGAAGATCCGGGAGGCGCCTGCCGTCAGAGACGTCAGACCGGAGGCGACGGCCGCGAGCTGGTCGGCGCGGTCGCGGGGGAAGCCTTCGGACATCGCCAGAAGGAGTCCGTCGGCGGAGACCACCACCGTGTGGGACACCCCCGGGGTGTTGTCCACGAAGTTGGTGATCAACCAGTTCAGGTTCTGTGCCGCCTGGCTCATCGGGCTCACACTAACGCTCCTGGTTGTAGGTGCTGTCAGGACCGAAGCCCTGGCCGTTCGTTTCACTGCCTGCGCTGCGGCCTCGTTGGACACCGCGTCGCAGGTTGCTCAGCCTGCCCCGGACGTCCTCCGGGGCGCGGGAGACCTGTGGGCCTCCCTGGGGAGTGGTTTCGGCGGAACCCTGAACCAGGTTGGCCTTGGGCACCCGCCGCGGCAGGCCGGAGGAGGTCACCCCGCCCGCCTTGGGCTTGCGGAGCTGCGAGGCCTGCTGCCAGCGTTCGTCGTTCGCCGAACGCCAGCCGCTGTCACCGTTGCTCTCCGCGGTGGAGGCCGGCGGCTCCTGGTTCACTTGCCGCGCGCCGCCCGAGCCCTTCGCGCCGTTCGCGGAGGAACCGCGGCGCGGAAGCCCAGCGTCGGTCAGCTCGTGGACGGTGGAGTGGGCCGGTCCCGGACGGTCGAAGCCTACGCTGTCCCGCTCATCTGCGTCAGCGGCCTGGGTGGATTCCGTGGCCTGGGCATCCGCAGGGTACTGGGACGGGTAGCCGTTGCGGTAGTCGTCCTGCTGGGGCCAGTCGTCCTGCGGCCGGCGCTCGCCGAAGCCGGGGAAGGACTCCCCGCCGGAGGCGTCCTGGCCGCCCTGGCCGTCGTAGGCGGCGTCCGGGTAGCTGCCGTTCGACGAGTACGCGTCGTTCTGCGGCAGGTGCCCGTTCTGGGCGTAGTAGCCCTCGCCGTACGACTGCTGCTGCGGGTCCTCGTACGACGCCTGCTGCCCGCCGGCGTACGCCTGCTGGTCGTACTCGCCGGTCTGCTGGTCCTGGTAGCCGCCGTCGTAGCCCTGGCCGTTGTCGTAGCCCTGGCCGTTGTCGAAGCCCTGCTGGGCGTAGTCGTCGGAGTAGCCGGACTGCTCGCCCTCGTTCTGGCGGTTCGCGGCCTCCAGTTCGGCGGCCTGCTGCTGGGCCTCCAGGGCAGCACGGCGCTCCTCGCGCATCAGGGAGCGGCCGACGGGGTCCAGCTCACGGATGTCGTCCGGGACATCCGCGTAGCGGCTGTCGTCGAATCCCAGCTCGGCGGCGGTGCGCATGGGCTGGTTGAAGTCCTCGCCGCCGAAGTTCTGCTCCGGAATGATCTGCGAGACGGTGAACTCCTCGCTCTCCATCTGCTGCTCGCCGCCACCGCCGTGGGTGATCGCGTCGGGCAGCATGACCAGCGAGGTGGTACCGGCCTGCTCGCCCGAGGGGCGCAGCTGGACCCGGATGCCGTGCCGGTCGGACAGCCGGCCGACCACGAACAGGCCCATGCGCTGGGAGATCGCGGCGTCCACGGTCGGCGGGTTGGCCAGCTTGTGGTTGATGTCCGCGAAGTCCTCCGCGGTCAGACCGATGCCCTTGTCGTGGATCTCGATCATGATGCGGCCGTCGGGGAGACGGGTCGCGGTGACGCGGACCTTGGTCTGCGGCGACGAGAAGGTCGTCGCGTTCTCCAGCAGCTCCGCGAGCAGGTGCACGAGGTCGGTCACGGCACGGCCGTGGATCTCGGCGTCCGGCACACCGGACAGCTCGATGCGCTCGTACTGCTCCACCTCGGAGGAGGCGGCGCGCAGCACGTCGATCAGCGGCACCGGCTGGTCCCAGCGGCGGCCGGGCTCCTCGCCTGCGAGGACCAGGAGGTTCTCGCCGTTGCGGCGCATACGGGTCGCCAGGTGGTCCAGCTTGAAGAGGTTCTCCAGCTGGTCCGGGTCGGCCTCGTTGTTCTCCAGCTCGGTGATCAGGGTCAGCTGGCCCTCGATCAGCGACTGGTTGCGGCGCGACAGGTTGGTGAAGATCGCATTGATGTTGCCCCGCAGCAGGGCCTGCTCGGCGGCGAGCCGGACGGCCTCGCGGTGGACCTGGTCGAAGGCCCGGGCGACCTCGCCGATCTCGTCCGTGGAGGTGATCGGGATGGGCGCGACGCGGGTGTCGACCCGGCCGGGGTCGGTGCGCGAGAGCTGGTCGACCAGCATCGGCAGGCGCTGCTCGGCGATGCCGAAGGCGGCGTTGCGCAGCTGGCGCATCGAGCGGCTCATCTGGCGGGCCACCAGGCCGGCCAGGATGAACGCGGTCAGCAGCGCGATGACGACGGCGGCACCGGTGATGAAGGCGTCGCGCTGGGCGTCGTCGGCGATCTCGGCGGCCTCGTTCACCGCGGTGTCGGCGAGATCGGCCTCGATCTGCCGGTAACCGTCGAACTTGAGGGTGTTCACCGCCCACCAGTTCGCGGGCGTGATGCCCTTGCCGGCCAGCTCGGCACGGGCGGCCGGGTCGGTGGTGTTCAGCCGGGCCACCTCGGCGATCATCGTCTCCGGCTTGGCGGGCGGCGGGATGTAGTCCGGGTCCTTCTGCTTGGCCTCCTTGGCCATCGCAGCGCCCTTGGCCTGGATGTCCTGCGCGGTCTGCTCCAGCTTGGTCACATCGGCCTCGGTGCCGCCGCCGCGGTACTCCTCGACGGCGATGCGCTCGAGGTAGGCGTAGGAGGAGAGGGCCACGCGCTGGCTGGCGAGCTGGCTCGGGGTCGGGCCCGGCTTCGTCAGCATGTGCATACCGATGGAGCGCTCCAGCGACAGCGCGGCCTTGGTCAGCGAGATCGCGTAGACCGTCCGGCCGTAGCTGGTGATGTTTCCGGTGCCCAGACCGAGCTCGTTGGCGAACTCCATCAGGGAGTGGGCGACGTCGACGTAGCCCTCCTCCGTCTCCACACCCTTGAGCTTGTCGGTGTAGGCGACGGTGCGCAGCTGCGTCAGACGGGGCTCGGCCTTGCGGAAGCGCTCCAGACGGCGCTGCAGGCCGTCCTTGTCAGGCATGTCCTGTGCGGCCTCGTCGAAGGCGTCGGCCGCCTTGTCGGTGGCCGCGCGGGCCTTGACGACCGTCGGGTCGTCCTCGCCCTTGCCGGTGAGCAGCGGAACCGCGGTGATGTCGCGCTCGTTGTAGAGAGCGTTGGCGTACGTCAGGGAGGCCTGCACCAGACGCGCCGTCTTCTCCGCGTCCTCGGCCTCCTGCCAGGTCTCGATGGAGCTGCTCACCTGGAAGCCGCCCATGACCAGGCCGACCAGCACGGGTATGAGCAGGATCGCGTTGAGTCTGGTGGCCACCCGCCAGTTGCGCGGGGAGAACTTGCCGCCGCTCGGGGCGGGCGCGTCCGTCGGCTCCGGACCGGGCACGGGGGTGGGCGCCGCTGCGCGCGGCGGCGGGGTGAAGTTGCCCCGGGCCGACGGCTCGGGACTGTTCTTGCTTCGCCTCACTCGACCAACAACCTCTCGGCGGTCGGCACCTTCGTTGTGCCGCAGTGTCTCAGAGCCCTGCTCACCATCGACTTCTTGGTACGTCTTTGACCGATGGGCAGTTCAGGCATTCCAGCATGCCGACCTGCGGACTTCCAAACAACGGAAACGATCAGTGACGGCCCGCGTAAGCACCAGATAAAACGGTCATAAAGAGCGAGGTGCGGCAAAAGGCGGGCTGGATGTGAGCACAGTGATACTGCGTGAACGCGACGAGTGTCGGTCCGCCCGGATTCCTCTGCCGAAACGTTATGAACACCGGGGCCGACCGTGTCAAAGGACACAGCCGACCCCGGTGCACCGAGATCATCCGCCGCGACAACTGCCGTCATCGTTCACCGACTTGAGATCACCTCAGGCGCGCCATCAGGGCGTGCTCGACCAGCGTGATCAGCGCGCTCTTGGCGTCCGCCCGGTGCCGGGCGTCGGTGGTGATGATGGGGGTGTCGGGGCCGATCTGCAGCGCCTCGCGGACCTCTTCGGGCTGGTAGGGCTGCTGCCCGTCGAATCCGTTGAGCGCCACCACGAACGGCAGGCCGCTGTTCTCGAAGTAGTCCACCGCCGGGAAGCAGTCCGCGAGCCGGCGGGTGTCCACCAGCACGACCGCGCCGATGGCGCCGCGCACCAGGTCGTCCCACATGAACCAGAAGCGGTCCTGTCCCGGCGTGCCGAACAGGTAGAGGATCAGGTCCTGGTCCAGCGTGATGCGCCCGAAGTCCATGGCCACCGTGGTGGTGGTCTTGTCCCCGGTGTGGGTGAGGTCGTCGATCCCCGCGCTGGCGGAGGTCATGACGGCCTCGGTGCGCAGCGGGTTGATCTCCGAGACGGCGCCGACGAACGTGGTCTTGCCGACGCCGAAACCGCCCGCCACCACGATCTTCGCGGACGTGGTGGCACGGGCGTCGGAGACCGCCCCGCCGCTAGAGCTTGCGAAGTCCACTGAGCACCCTTTCGAGCAGTGTCACGTCCGGGGCGCCGGTCGCCTCGTCGCCGCCCGGCTGGTGGATCGCGACGAGGCCCGCCTCGGCGAGGTCGGCCACCAGGATCCGGGCGACGCCCAGTGGCATGTTGAGGAGCGCCGAGACCTCCGCGACCGACTTCACCTCTCGGCAGAGGTGGCAGATGCGCTGATGCTCCGGAAGGAGCCCCATGAGTGCTGCCGGATCCGCGGTCGAGCTGATCAGCGCCTCGATGGCCAGCTGGTAGCGCGGCCGGGTCCGGCCGCCGGTCATCGCGTACGGACGGACCAGCGGCTGGTCGCCCTCGTCCTCGTACGGCTCCGCGTACGGATCATGAGAGGCGGTGGGCGGGGTCATGAATCCTCAATCCTCCGGACGTGACAGCAAGTCGGTCAGTCGTGCCGTCTGGGTGTGGGCCGGTGGGGGGAAATTGTGGCGGCCGGACGGTGATGTGGTGAGACGGGTGGTGCCGGGGCCGTTCAGTGGAGCAGACTTCCCTGTAGTTCGGCGCGCAGGTCCGGGGTGAGGACCGCTCCCGCGCGGTCGACCAGGAGCGCCATCTCGTAGCCGACGAGGCCGATGTCGCAGTCGGGGTGTGCCAGGACGGCCAGGGAAGAGCCGTCGGAGATGGACATGAGAAAAAGAAACCCCCGTTCCATCTCCACCACCGTCTGCGCGACGTTGCCGCCCTCGAAGATTCTCGAGGCGCCGGCCGTCAGGGAGGTCAGTCCCGAGGCGACGGCGGCGAGCTGATCCGCGCGGTCGCGCGGAAAGCCCTCGGACAGCGCCAGCAGAAGGCCGTCGGCGGACACCACGACGGTGTGGGACACCCCGGGGGTGTTGTCCACGAAGTTCGTGATCAACCAGTTGAGATTTTGTGCCGCCTGGCTCATCGGGCTCAACTAACGCTCCTGCTGGTGAGTGGGCCGCGGGAAGCTCCCGGTCTGGGAGGCCCCCGCCTGGCGGCCCTGTGCGATTCCCCGACGGAGATTGGTCAGCCGGCCGCGCACGTCGTCGGGCGCACGCGAGACCTGCGGACCGCTCGTGTGGGTCTGCTGCTGAGCCGTGCCCGGGACGAGGTTCGCCCGGGGGACCCGGCGCGGCAGGCCGGAGGTGGTGACACCGCCCGCGGCCGGCTTGCGGACGCGTTCGGCCTGCCGGACCAGCTCGTCGTTGGGCGAGCTGCGCCAGGCAGTGGTGGAAGCGGACCGCTGAGGGCCGGAGGCCCCCTGCGGCTGCTGCTGGGACTGCTGCGGAGCGGCAGCCGGGGCGCTGCCGTTCTGCGACTGCGCCAGACGCTCCCGACGGCCCCGGAACCAGTTGGTCTCCAGGGTGTCGTAGAGCGGGGTGCGTCCGTCGCCGGGACCGCTGGCCGGGGGCAGCGCCTCCGGCTCACGCGGCGCCGGCCGCTGCTGCGGGGCCTGCGGGGCCCCGTTGACCTGCGGACGCTGGTACTGGCCCGTGGTGGAGCCGTCCTGGGCCTGCGCCTGGTACTGGCCGGTGGCGCCGGCGGAGTAGTTCTGCGTGGCGAACTGGCCGGTGTCGGCCGGATTCTGCGCGCCCTGGCGGCCCGCGGGGGCGCCGTAGACGTCGCCGCGGACGAACTGGCCCGTGTTCTGCGGGTCGCCCGCGCCGGGAGCCTGGGCACCGGCGGCCTGACGCTCGTCGTAACGCGGGATCTCGGCCGTGGAGCCGGGGCCCTGCCGGTCGTCGACGCGCGGCATGGCGGCCGTGCGGGAGACGTCCGGCTCCTCGTGGCCGCGCGGCGCGTCCAGCGAGGCACGCGGCACCGCGGGCTCGGCCCGCTCGTCGCTCCAGCTCGGCGTGCGCGGCTGCTGCTGGTCGCCGCCGGGCAGTTCGGGGCGCGCACCGCCGCGCGGCGGCAGCTGCGGCCGACGGCCGCGCTCGGGGCCGTTGCCGCCCCGCTGGGGCGCCTGGCCCCGGCCGCCGGAGGCGTTCTGGCCCTGCGTCCCGGCCGGGCCCGCGGCCTGCAGGCCCTGCGGGGCGCCCGGCGCCGGACGGCCGCCGCCGAAACCGGCGCCCGCGCCGGCGGGGGCGGGACGGCCCTGCGGCGGACCGGCCGGGGGCGCGGAAGGAGCCGGGGGAGCGGCGGGAGCGCCCTGGTCGAACGGGGAGCCGCCCTTGGACGGGCCCTGCGGGCCGCGCGGAGCGCCCGGGCCACCGCCCGGCCGTCCGGCACCGTCCCGGCCGGGCAGCGCGGCCCGGGCACCCTGGCCCGCGCCGAGGCGCCCGCCGGGCGCACCCGCGCCCACGGCACCGGCGGAGGACTGACCGCCCGCGGCGGCGCGCCGTGCGGCAGCGGCGCCGGCGGCGGCCTGCGCGGCGGCCGGACCGCCGCCGCCACCGGGCTGGCCGGGCTTGCCCTGCGGCTTCTTGCCGCCCTGGGCGACATCGACGGGCAGCATGACCAGCGCGGTCGTACCGCCGGAGTCGGAGGGGCGCAGCTGGATGCGGATGCCGTGGCGCTGGGACAGACGGCCGACCACGAACAGACCCATGCGGCGGGAGACCGACACGTCCACGGTGGGCGGCGAGGCGAGCCGCTCGTTGATCGCGGCCAGGTCCTCCGGCGACAGACCGATACCGGTGTCGTGGATCTCGATCAGCACCCGGCCGTCGGGCAGGGCGTGACCGGTGACCTTGACCTTGGTCTGCGGCGAGGAGAACGAGGTGGCGTTCTCCAGCAGCTCGGCGAGCAGGTGCACGAGGTCGTTGACCACGCGGCCGGCCACCTCGGTGGACGGCACGGCGGCCAGCTCGATGCGCTCGTACTGCTCCACCTCGGAGGCGGCGGCGCGCAGCACGTCGACCAGCGGGACCGGGCGGGTCCACCGGCGGCCCGGTTCCTCACCCGCGAGAACCAGCAGGTTCTCACCGTTACGGCGCATACGCGTGGCGAGGTGGTCCAGCTTGAACAGCGAGGACAGCTGGTCCGGGTCGGCCTCGCGGGACTCCAGCTCGGAGATCAGCGACAGCTGGCGCTGGATCAGACCCTGGGAGCGGCGCGAGAGGTTGGTGAACATCGCGTTGACGTTGCCCCGCAGCAGGGCCTGCTCGGCGGCGAGGCGGACCGCCTCGCGGTGCACGTCGTCGAAGGCCGCGGCCACCCGGCCGATCTCGTCGCGGGAGTGCACACCGACCGACTCCACGGACGTGTCGACGTCCTGCGGGTCGGACTCGGAGAGCTGCTTGACCAGCTCGGGCAGGCGTTCCTGGGCGACCTTGGTGGCGGTCTCCTCCAGGCGGCGCAGCGAGCGGATCATGGAGCGGGCCACCACGAAGGCGCCGACCAGCGACACGCCGAGGACGAGGAGGATCAGGGCACCGGAGATGATCGCGTCGCGCTCGGTGGCGTTGCGCAGCTCACGGGCCTTCTGCTCCATCTCCTCCAGCAGCGTGTGCTCGATGAACTTCATCTGCTGGATCTTGGTGGAGCTGTCGTCCAGCCAGTCGCGGTAGGAGCGCTTGCCCGCCGCGGCCAGACCGTCGGCGGAGACCAGGGCCCGGCCGGCGTACTTGTCGGTCGCCTTGATGGTCGGGTTGCCGTCCGTGACCGGCGCCAGCAGCTCGGCGGCCTTGTCCTCGCCGTAGATGCTCTTGAAGGCATCCAGCTCGGACTTCTCGCTGTTGCGCGCGCCCTCGGCGTAGAGGCGGTCGTTCTCGGAGAGCTTGCCGGCGGTGTTGTTGTTGGCCGGCAGCGCCGCCGCGATGGCCGCGCGCTGGATGGAGGCGTACTCCTTGGCGGTGGAGAACGACGCCAGCGCACGGGTGCGCTTGATCATGTCGGGGTTGCTGGTCGCCTCCGCCATGTCCTGCGAGAGGTCGATCAGGTTCTCGATCAGGCGGTGGTAGGCCTCGACGGTCTGCGTGGAGTTGTTCTTCTGGGCGTAGGCCGTCTTGCGGACCTTCTCGATCTGCTGCAGGTCGCTGGCGACCTGGACCAGCTTCTCGCGGACACCGCTGAGCTCGCCCTCCTTGTCCGCGTCGTCGACCTCCTCGGTGGAGTCGACGAAGTTCTTCATCGCCCGGTCGGTCTTCTCGCGCAGACCCTTGACCGTGAAGTCGGTGGCGCTGCCGTTGTGCGCCAGCGGGCCGGCCGACTGGTCGCGCTCCTCCTGGAGGGCGAGCGCCAGCTCGGTGGCCTGCTTGGTCATGTCCGTCAGCAGCTTCATGTTGTCGAGCTGCTGGATGTCGTTCATCGACTCGTTGATGCGCAGCGCACCCAGCGAGGTGGCCGCGACCACGGGGAGGGCGAGCAGCGACACCAGACGGGTGGAGATCCGCCAGTTGCGCAGGGCTATTCGCGAACCCGGGCCGGTGGGGGCCTTCGGGGGCCGGGGAGCCGCCGGGGCCGGGCCCGGAGCACCCGCGGGCGCGGCGCCGCCGGGGCGCGCGCGATCGCCGCCGTCACCGGAGCCGGCCGGGCCCTGGTTCTGGGCGTGCTGGGGCGAGGAGCTGACGGCCATCGGGCCAGTCCCGCCGTGCTCCGGCTCGGCCGAAGCGCTGCCATCCCTCTTGAAACGTCCCTGCACTAGCGTCGCAACCTCTGGACCAGGCGCCTTGCCGGGTGAACGGCCAGGCACGGTGTCGGCGTCAGGGGGCGCCCTGAAAGCGCCCCCGTGGTGGTCGTGGATGACCGGCGCTGGCTCCCCCTTCTCGCCGCCACTTCGGCGCGTCTGTGCGCCCCCTGTGCGCCGGCTCGATCCTGCGGCGGTCCGTGGAATTCCAGCACAGTGCCGGATCTCCAACAAGGCCCGTGGACGAGGCCGTGACACACATGACGAGGAGTGAGGGCGCGGTCACCTGCCGTGAGGGAGAACTTGGGGTAAACGGGGCAGGCTGGGGCAACTTTCCCTGGCCGTCGGGGCGTCGCACAGGTGTCCCAGTCGCGATGATCAGGAGCGGAATGACGGCTTCAGGGGTGCAATGTCCGATTCCGGAGGGCGGGGGTGGGCGTCGGAATGACCGGTTTGTCCGTCGATTCGTGAGGAAACTCACACGCCGATCATGGCTGCCGGGCGCCGTCCGTACGGAATTGAATGTTTAGCCTGACGCTTTACAAGATGGATGCATCTGTAACGGCACCAAGCACACAGAGGACAGGGTCAAGTCAACAGTGAAGACGACGATGATGTTCCACAAGATCGCCAACCCGCGGCGCACGACGCTGGCACACCTCGAGGACAGCGAGGAACTGCAGACGCCGGTCCAGCAGGAGCACCCCGTCGAACTCCCGGCCCAGACAGCGAACCCCAAGCGCACCATCCTCACGGAGATCCCGGCCACGGCGGGTGCCGCGAACAACTGACACCAGTCAGTACGCGCACCGGCGTCGGATTGCTCAGACGAAACGCAAGGGGCGCCCGGCCACCGCGGGGCGCCCCTTCATCATGCCTCCCGCGTGCCACGCTCCCCATGCGCCCCGCGGCCCCCGCGCCGGTCATGGTCGAGGCCCGAGCGCGCCGCCGCGCTAGCCTGGAGCGTCAGACTCCAGCCGCATCAGTCAAGGGGCCAAGCATCCCGTGCGCATCGCCAGATTCTCCATCGACGGGAACGTCGCCTTCGGCGCGGTCGAAGGCGACCGGCAGGACGAGCTCGTCCTGGACATCATCAAGGGCATCCCGTTCGCGGACTTCGAGCTCTCCGGCACCAAGGTCCCGGTGAGCAAGGTCAGGCTGCTGCCCCCGGTGCTCCCCAACAAGGTCGTCGCCTTCGGCCGCAACTACGCCGAGCACGCCCGTGAGCTGGGCAACGAGGTCCCCGAGGCCCCGTTCGCCTTCTTCAAGCCGGCGACCTCCGTGATCGGCCACGGGGACGAGATCCAGTACCCCTCCTTCTCCCAGGAGGTGCATCACGAGGCCGAGCTGGCCGTGGTCATCGGCCGGATGTGCCGGGAGGTCCCGCGTGAGCGCGTCGCCGACGTGATCTTCGGCTACACCTGCGCCAACGACGTCACCGCCCGGGACGTCCAGCGGCGGGAGAAGCAGTGGGCCAGGGCCAAGGGCTTCGACACCGCCTGCCCGCTCGGCCCCTGGGTGGAGACCGGCCTGGACCTGAGGGCCGCCTCCGACCTGACCGTCCAGCTCACCGTCAACGGCGAGCAGCGCCAGCTCGGCCGCACCAGCGAGATGATCCACTCGATCGAGGATCTGATCGTCAACATCTCCGAGGCCATGACGCTGCTGCCCGGCGACGTCATCCTCACGGGCACCCCCGCCGGGGTCGGCCCGCTCAACGTCGGCGACGAGGTCGCCGTCACCATCGAAGGCATCGGCACTCTCACCAACAAGGTTGTCAAGCGTGGCTAGCGCACCCGTACGCGTCCGTTTCTGCCCCTCACCGACCGGCAACCCCCATGTGGGCCTGGTCCGCACCGCCCTGTTCAACTGGGCGTTCGCCAAGCACCACCAGGGCACCCTGGTCTTCCGCATCGAGGACACCGACGCGGCCCGCGACTCCGAGGAGTCCTACACCCAGCTGCTCGACGCGATGCGCTGGCTGGGCCTGGACTGGGACGAGGGCCCCGAGGTCGGCGGCCCGCACGCGCCCTACCGCCAGTCGCAGCGCATGGACATCTACCGGGACGTCGCCCGGAAGCTGCTCGACGCCGGCCACGCCTACCACTGCTACTGCTCCCAGGAGGAGCTGGACACCCGCCGCGAGGCCGCCCGCGCGGCCGGCCGGCCCTCCGGCTACGACGGCCACTGCCGCGAGCTGAGCGACGCCCAGGTCGAGGAGTACAAGGCCCAGGGCCGCACCCCGATCGTCCGCTTCCGGATGCCCGACGAGGCGATCACCTTCACCGACCTGGTCCGCGGCGAGCTGACCTTCACCCCGGAGAACGTCCCCGACTACGGCATCGTCCGGGCCAACGGCGCCCCGCTGTACACGCTGGTCAACCCGGTGGACGACGCCCTGATGGAGATCACCCACGTGCTGCGCGGCGAGGACCTGCTCTCCTCCACCCCGCGGCAGATCGCCCTGTACAAGGCGCTGATCGAGCTGGGCATCGCCAAGGAGACCCCGCGCTTCGCCCACCTGCCGTACGTGATGGGCGAGGGCAACAAGAAGCTCTCCAAGCGCGACCCGCAGTCCTCGCTCAACCTCTACCGCGAGCGCGGCTTCCTGCCCGAGGGCCTGCTCAACTACCTCTCCCTGCTCGGCTGGTCCCTCGCCCCCGACCGGGACGTCTTCACCCTGGACGAGATGGTCGCCGCCTTCGACGTCACCGAGGTGCAGCCCAACCCGGCCCGCTTCGACCTGAAGAAGTGCGAGGCGATCAACGCCGACCACATCCGCATGCTGGATGTGAAGGACTTCGCCGAGCGCTGCCGCCCCTGGCTGCAGGCCCCGCACGCCCCCTGGGCGCCGGAGGCCTTCGACGAGGAGAAGTGGCAGGCCATCGCCCCGCACGCGCAGACCCGCGTGAAGGTGCTGTCGGAGATCACCGACAACGTCGACTTCCTCTTCCTGCCCGAGCCGGTCTTCGACGAGGCCAGCTGGAACAAGGCGATGAAGGAGGGCAGCGACGCCCTGCTGCGCACCGCCAGGGAGAAGCTCGAGGCCGCCGACTGGAACTCCCCGGAGTCCCTGAAGGAGGCCGTCCTGGCCGCGGGCGAGGCGCACGGTCTCAAGCTCGGCAAGGCGCAGGCCCCGGTCCGGGTCGCCGTCACCGGCCGCACGGTCGGCCTGCCGCTCTTCGAGTCCCTGCAGGTCCTGGGCAAGGAGAAGTCACTGGCCAGGATCGACGCGGCGCTGGCGAAGCTCACCGGCTGATCCTCTGCCGCTGTTCTCCGTCTGTCTCGAGGGGCGGTTCCCGGTGGTCCGGGAGCCGCCCCTCGGCGCCTGCGGGTACCGTGTCCCGCATGGGCATCCGAGCCGTCGTGTGGGACGTGGACGACACCCTCTTCGACTACACCACCGCCGACCGCGAGGGCCTGCGCGCTCATCTGCGGGCCGAGGGGCTGCTCGCCCGGTACGGCTCCGCCGAGGAGGCGCTGACTCTGTGGCGGGAGATCACCGACGCCCAGTGGGCCCGCTTCGCCGCCGGCGAGGTGGACTTCGTCACGCAGCGGCGCGACCGCACCAGGGTCTTCCTCGGCCGGGAGCTGACCGACCAGGAGGCCGACGACTGGTTCGGCCGCTACCTGGTCCACTACGAGGCCGCCTGGAGTCTCTTCCCCGACGTGCTGCCCGTGCTGGACGCCCTGGCGGCGACCCACCGGCACGCCGTGCTGTCCAACTCCAGCCTGCCGGTGCAGGACCGCAAGCTGCGCGTGCTCGGCGTGCACGACCGCTTCGAGGCCATCCTGTGCGCCGCCGAGCTGGGCGTCTCCAAGCCCGAGCGCGGGGCGTTCCTGGCCGCCTGCGAGGCGCTGTCGCTGCCCCCCGAGCAGGTGGCCTACGTCGGTGATCACCCGGAGATCGACGGGCGGGGTGCCGCCGAGGCCGGGCTGCTGTCGGTGTGGATCGACCGCACCGGCGGCCGGGCCGCCGTCGGCCCGCCCGAGGGTCCGCGCCGGATCGCCTCCCTCGCCGAACTCCCGCGGCTGCTTTGCGGCGATACTCGTTTTGGAGCGCCGCGCTCCTTCAGGTAATGTTCTTCCTGCGCCGCGGGAAGCGGGCCGACAGGCCCCGGACCGGGGCGCGGAACTAGAACAAGGACCCCTCCGGGGCTTGCGTTCCAGTGGCCTATGGTGTAATTGGCAGCACGACTGATTCTGGTTCAGTTAGTCTTGGTTCGAGTCCAGGTAGGCCAGCTCGCAGAGCTCATCTGCACCCGCGGATCATCATCCGCAAGCCCCCGTTGTGTAGCGGCCTAGCACGCTGCCCTCTCAAGGCAGTAGCGCCGGTTCGAATCCGGTCGGGGGTACAGATCCTTCCCGCGGGAATGGTTCGGGTAGCTCCCGCCGTTACCGATGCAGGATCGCTAGGGCCCCCGTTGTGTAGCGGCCTAGCACGCCGCCCTCTCAAGGCGGTAGCGCCGGTTCGAATCCGGTCGGGGGTACTGACTGGTCTAAACCACATTGGTCTATGGTGTAATTGGCAGCACGACTGATTCTGGTTCAGTTAGTCTTGGTTCGAGTCCAGGTAGACCAGCTCGGACCTGCGGAAACGCAGAGTCCACGCCCCCGTTGTGTAGCGGCCTAGCACGCCGCCCTCTCAAGGCGGTAGCGCCGGTTCGAATCCGGTCGGGGGTACATGTCCCAAGGGGCCTCCGCTTCGGCGGAGGCCCCTTCGGCGTGCCCGCGGCGTCCGCCCGGCATCACGTCCCGCACCCGGGCCGCTCGATGAGTGTGGCCAAGGTCTCCATGCCGTCCGGATGCCGTCCGGAGCGACGCCGGGCCGCCTGGTGCGGCAACTCCGCGCGACGCGCCACGCGTTCCCCTCCCGGTGTGCACAGCCCGTACATGATCCGCCGCAGACCGTGTCCGGCCTCGCCTGCGCGGAGCGCGTCGGAGCGCAGGGGAGAGGCTCCGCGGCCACGCGGGCACAGGACGACGGGGGCGGAGCCGCCGCGGCGTTGAGGCGGCCCCGCCCCCGTACGCCGAGTGGCAGGGACAGAGGCAGAAGGGCTGAGGAAGGGCTCTCAGGAGCGGCGCAGCGCCTCGGAGAGCCGGGCGGCGGCGTCGATGACCGCCTGGGCGTGCATACGGCCCGGGTGGCGCGTCAGGCGCTCGATGGGGCCGGAGACCGAGACGGCGGCCACCACGCGGTTGGACGGGCCGCGCACCGGCGCGGAGACGGACGCCACGCCCGGCTCGCGCTCACCGATCGACTGGGCCCAGCCGCGGCGGCGCACACCGGACAGGGCGGTGGCCGTGAAGCGGGCGCCCTGCAGGCCGCGGTGCAGCCGCTCCGGCTCCTCCCAGGCCAGCAGGATCTGCGCCGAGGAACCGGCCTTCATGGTCAGCGTTGAGCCCACCGGGACCGTGTCCCGCAGGCCCGAGAGACGCTCCGCCGCCGCGACGCAGATGCGCATGTCGCCCTGCCGGCGGTAGAGCTGGGCGCTCTCGCCGGTGACGTCGCGGAGGTGGGTGAGCACCGGTCCGGCCGCGGCCAGCAGCCGGTCCTCGCCCGCCGCCGCGGCCAGTTCGGCCAGGCGCGGGCCGAGGATGAACCGGCCCTGCATGTCGCGCGCCACCATCCGGTGGTGTTCCAGCGCCACGGCCAGGCGGTGGGCCGTGGGTCGTGCCAGTCCGGTGGCCCCGACCAGACCCGCGAGGGTGGCCGGACCGGACTCCAGAGCGCTCAGGACGAGTGCCGCCTTGTCCAGAACGCCGACGCCGCTACTGTTGTCCATGCAACGATACTTGCGTCTCACTCTGTGAAACGCAAGTTCAATTTTCCGTGGAACACGCCACTCTGGAATCACGAAGTCACACCGGCCCGTGGACATCAGGGCCCGGCGGCGGACGCCCGGAGTCAGGGGTGCGGGCGCCGTCTCCTCAAGATCTCTAGTTGGGTCGGCGCCGTTGCCGGCCGGAGGGAAAGCGATGGGTAGGACACTCGCGGAGAAGGTCTGGGACGACCATGTCGTCCGGCGCGCCGAGGGCGAGCCCGACCTCCTCTACATCGATCTGCACCTGCTGCACGAGGTGACCAGCCCGCAGGCCTTCGACGGTCTTCGCAAGAGCGGTCGCACGGTGCGGCGGCTCGACCTGACCATCGCCACCGAGGATCACAACACCCCGACCCTCGACATCGACAAGCCGATCGCCGACCCGGTCTCCCGTGCCCAGCTGGAGACGCTGCGCAAGAACTGCGCGGAGTTCGGCGTGCGCCTGCATCCGCTGGGCGACGTCGAGCAGGGCGTGGTGCACGTGGTGGGCCCGCAGCTGGGCCTGACCCAGCCGGGCATGACGGTCGTCTGCGGCGACTCGCACACCTCCACGCACGGCGCCTTCGGCGCGCTGGCGTTCGGCATCGGCACCTCGCAGGTGGAGCATGTGCTGGCCACCCAGACGCTGCCGATGGCCCGCCCGAAGACCATGGCGATCACCGTCGACGGTGAGCTGCCCGAGGGCGTCACCGCCAAGGACCTGATCCTGGCGATCATCGCCCGGATCGGCACCGGCGGCGGCCAGGGCTACATCCTGGAGTACCGCGGCTCCGCCATCGAGAAGCTCTCGATGGAGGCCCGCATGACCATCTGCAACATGTCGATCGAGGCCGGTGCCCGCGCGGGCATGATCGCCCCCGACGAGACCACGTTCGCCTACCTCAAGGACCGCCCGCACGCCCCCCAGGGCGCCGACTGGGACGCGGCCGTGGAGTACTGGCGGACGCTGCGCACCGACGACGACGCCGAGTTCGACGCCGAGGTCGTCATTGACGCCGCCGAACTCTCCCCGTTCGTCACCTGGGGCACCAACCC
The DNA here is from genome assembly GCF_012034205.1 of Streptomyces composti. Lineage (GTDB taxonomy): Bacteria > Actinomycetota > Actinomycetes > Streptomycetales > Streptomycetaceae > Streptomyces > Streptomyces composti. The sequence continues at coordinate 29,059 of NZ_JAATEM010000019.1, read as the reverse complement.
GGGCCAGGGCGCACCGCTCTCGTCCGCCGTCCCCGACCCCGCCTCCTACGAGGACGCCTCGGAGCGCCTGGCCGCCGAAAAGGCCCTGGAATACATGGGGTTGGAGCCCGGCCAGCCGCTGCGCTCCATCAAGGTGGACACCGTCTTCGTAGGCTCCTGCACCAATGGCCGCATCGAGGACCTGCGCGCCGCCGCGGAGATCCTCAAGGGCCGCAAAGTCGCCGACGGCGTACGCATGCTGGTCGTCCCCGGCTCCGCGCGGGTGGGTCTGCAGGCCGTCTCCGAGGGACTGGACGTGGTCTTCAAGGAGGCCGGCGCCGAATGGCGGCACGCGGGCTGTTCCATGTGCCTGGGCATGAACCCCGACCAGCTGGCCCCCGGCGAGCGCTCCGCCTCCACCTCCAACCGCAACTTCGAGGGCCGGCAGGGCAAGGGCGGCCGCACGCATCTGGTGTCGCCGCAGGTGGCCGCCGCCACCGCCGTGCTGGGCCACCTGGCCTCGCCCGCCGACCTGTCCGAGACCGCCGCGCCCGCTGGAGTCTGATCAGTCATGGAAGCATTCACCACCCACACCGGCCGGGCCGTGCCGCTGCGCCGCTCCAACGTCGACACCGACCAGATCATCCCCGCCCACTGGCTCAAGAAGGTCACCCGGGACGGGTTCGAGGACGGGCTGTTCGAGGCCTGGCGCAAGGACCCGGAGTTCGTGCTCAACCGGCCCGAGCGCCAGGGCGCCACGGTGCTGGTCGCCGGTCCCGACTTCGGCACCGGCTCCTCGCGCGAGCACGCCGTCTGGGCGCTGCAGAACTACGGCTTCAAAGCCGTCATCTCCTCCCGCTTCGCCGACATCTTCCGCGGCAACTCGCTGAAGAACGGCCTGCTCACGGTCGTGCTGGAGCAGCCGGTCGTGGACGCGCTGTGGGAGCTCACCGAGAAGGACCCGCAGGCCGAGATCACCGTCGACCTCGAGGCGCGCGAGGTGCGCGCGGAGGGCGTCACCGCCTCCTTCGAGCTGGACGAGAACTCCCGCTGGCGGCTGCTGAACGGGCTGGACGACATCTCCATCACGCTGCAGAACGAGGCGGACATCGCCGCGTACGAGGCGAAGCGCCCGTCCTTCAAGCCGCGCACGCTCACGGTCTGACCGCGGTCCGGCCGCCCCCGGCGGTCCGGCTCCGGCCGTACGGCGGTCCGCCCGGTTCGGTTGCGGCGGTCCCGCTCGACTCCGTAACCGGGAGGGCCGTCCGGCACCCCGGCGGCCGGCCGACGCCGAGCGCCGAAGTCCCCGTTGCGGGTCGGTTTTCGGCCACCGCGACACCCCGCCCGTACCCCCGATCGGTCTGATCGGGGGTACGGGCTTTTCGCTGCCCGAATCGCCCCGCGCGCCGCCTCGCCCGTCCTCAACGTCCCACGTTATGAAGGTGATTGGGCGGGTACACGAGTCACCGGACCGCGACCGGCGGCTGTGCCCGACTGGGCCGTTGGAGGCGGCAGTTGCCCCCTGCGCAGGCGACAACTCGCCCCAGATGGCACAATCTGTGCATGGAACACGACGGCCAACTCGAGCTCTATACGGCGGTCGCGGTCCGGCTCAAGGAAGCGCACTCCCGAGTGCGTGCACTGCAAGTCCCGGAGGGCGTACGGATGGCGCTGACCCGGAAGCTGCTGGTCATTACGGCCGCGGCCAAGCACGATCTCGCCGGTGCGGCAAGGCGTCTGGAGCGGTTCAACGCGGACCTGGACGAGGGTCGATTCCCCGAAGCGGAACGCTGAACCAGTCGAGACAGTCGAGTTCGTTGCGGCACAAGGGTGATTAGCCCGTTTCGTGTTTGATTTGCGGTATATATCTGCCTAACGTGCGAAAAAGCTTGAACACTTTCGTTCTGGCGAGGTCTCCGAAGGGGAAGACGTGAACAAGGCGCAGCTCGTAGAAGCGATTGCCGACAAGTTGGGTGGCCGCCAGCAGGCCGCCGACGCTGTCGACCATGTCCTGGACGCCATCGTCCGCGCGGTGGTCGCGGGTGAGCGGGTCTCGGTCACCGGCTTCGGTTCGTTCGAGAAGGTCGACCGTCCGGCCCGCTACGCCCGGAACCCCCAGACGGGCGAGCGGGTTCGGGTCAAGAAGACCTCGGTTCCGCGCTTCCGTGCGGGCCAGGGCTTCAAGGACCTGGTGAGCGGCTCGAAGAAGCTGCCGCGCGGCGGCGAGGTCGCCGTCAAGAAGGCGCCCAAGGGCAGCCTCTCCGGCGGCGCCTCCGCGACCGTGAAGAAGGCCGCCGCCAAGAAGACGACCAAGGCCGCCGCCAAGAAGGCGACCACCAAGAAGACGGCGGCGAAGAAGACCGCCACCAAGGCCACGGCGAAGAAGACCACGGCCAAGAAGGCACCCGCCAAGAAGACCACGGGGACCGCCAAGAGCGCCGCCGCGAAGAAGACGACCAAGGCCGCCGCCAAGAAGGCCCCGGCGAAGAAGGCCACGGCCAAGAAGGCACCCGCCAAGAAGTCGACCGCGCGCAAGACCACCGCCAAGAAGACCACCGCCCGCAAGAAGTAGGACGAGGGCACAGCCGAGCGGTACTCACGCGCCGGGCCGGACTCCCCACGGAGCCCGGCCCGCGGCATTTCCTCCCCGCACCCGCCCCCTGCGGCTGCGCCCGCCCGCCTCCGCCGGCTGCTCGAACCGGCCTCCTGAGCTGCGCGGGCCCGGTTCGCGGACGCCCGGACTCAGAACGTCTGGAGGGTCACCAGGGTGATGCGGCGGTTCTCGCCGTCGCCCTCCGTTTCGATGCGGACCCGCTGGCCCGGGCGGAGCAGGCGCAGGCCGCCCGCGTCGAAGGCGGGGGCGTCGAAGGGGACCGGGGTGCCGTCGTCCAGCAGTACCTGGCCGCTGCGGCTGGCGGGGTCGAAGGTGTATGCGGTGGCCTGCATGGCGGCAGCCTACTGCTCGGCCATCAGCAGCCGCGCGGCGGCCGCGGCCGTGTGCGCGCCGACGCCCAGCGCCAGCGCCGCCCGCAGATCCGCCCCGGTGTCGACGTCCTGCCGTACGGAATCCACCGGGTCCGGCAGGAGTTCCACCGCCCCGGACGCGCGGTGCCGGGTGCGGGAATCCGGGCCGAACAGGGGGCGCAATGCGTGGTCCGGTGCCGCCGAGAGCAAGGTCGTCCCGGTGCCGGCGGCATCGGCGAGAAAGGCGCGGGGAAAAGCGGCGGCGCATTCCAGCGCACGGGCCAGTTCCCGCGGGCGAAGGGCGGGGAGATCGGCGTTCAGGGCGGCGAGCGCGCCGGCGCCGCGAGCGCGCACTTCGCGGGCCGCGTGGTCCAGCGCGGCGTTCAGGCCGGCCCGCGGCGCGTCGGGGACCACCGCGGCACCCTGCGCGGCCAGCTCGCGCGCGGCCAGGGCGTCGTCCGTGACGACCACCACATCCCGCACCGCCGCGCAGGCCAGCGCGGCCGCCACCGTGTCCTGGGCGAACGCCAGCGCGAGACCGGGACGCAGCCTGTCGTCCGCGGTGTCCGACAGCCTGCTCTTGGCCTGAGCGAGCGGTTTCAGGGGTACCAGCAAGGTCCACTGCACGTGTGTTGTGTCCCTCTCTCGTCGCGGCCATTGTCACCCGGGGCCTGAGGTGACCGCGGAGTCGGGGCGTACGGTGTTCTCGACAGACCGGCGGCCCGGGGCGACACTTGTGCGGCCCGCCTGGCCTCCGGGTCCAGGCCCCAACCAGGCCCTAGAGGAAGGTGTCCTTGTGCCGCGCCGCAGAATCGGCTTCTGGTACCGCTTCGCCGCGGTGATCTGCAAACCGCCGCTGGTGCTCTTGCTCAAGCGGGACTGGCGCGGAATGGAGAACATTCCGGCCGAGGGTGGATTTATCACCGCGGTGAACCACAATTCGCACATCGATCCCCTCGCCTACGCGCATTTCCAGTACAACACCGGACGCGTTCCGCGATTCCTGGCGAAGAGCGGGCTTTTCAAGAAGGGATTCGTGGGAGCCGCCATGCGCGGCACCGGGCAGATCCCCGTCTACCGGGAGAGCACGGACGCGCTCAGTGCCTTCCGGGCCGCGATCGAGGCCGTGGAGCGCGGCGAGTGCGTCGCCTTCTACCCCGAGGGCACCCTCACCCGCGACCCGGACGGCTGGCCCATGACCGGCAAGACCGGCGCCGCGCGGGTCGCCCTGCAGACCAGGTGCCCGGTCATCCCGATCGCCCAGTGGGGCGCCAACGAGGTGCTGCCCCCGTACTCCAAGAAGCCCCGCATCCTCCCGCGCAAGACCCACCACGTGCTGGCCGGACCCCCGGTGGACCTGGAGCGCTTCTACGACCGGGAGATGACCCCGGAGCTCCTCAAGGAGGCCACCGAGACGATCATGGCCGCCATCACCCGCCAGCTGGAGGAGATCCGCGGCGAGAAGGCTCCCGACACGCCCTACGACCCGCGCCGCGAGCGGATCGAACAGCGCCGCAAGACCCGCGCGCAGGCCCTGCGTGAGGGCATCCAGGACGACGACCGCGCCGCCGCACAGGAAGAGGGGCTGGGCAAGTGAGCACACCGGTCAAGGCGGCCGTCTTCGGCACCGGGTCGTGGGGCACGGCCTTCGGCATGGTCCTCGCCGACGCGGGCTGCGACGTCGTGCTGTGGGGGCGTCGCCAGGAGCTGGCCGACGCCGTCAACTCCACCCGCACCAACCCCGACTACCTGCCCGGCGTGGAGCTGCCGCAGAACCTGCGGGCCACCACCGACCCCGCCGAGGCCGCCCGCGACGCCGACTTCACCGTCCTCGCGGTGCCCTCGCAGACCCTGCGCGGCAACCTCGCCGAGTGGACCGGGCTGCTCGCCCCCGGCACGGTCCTGGTCTCCCTGATGAAGGGCGTCGAACTCGGCACCACCATGCGGATGAGCGAGGTCATCGAGGACGTCGCCAAGGTCGGCCCGGAACGGATCGCCGTGGTCACCGGACCCAACCTGGCCCGTGAGATCGCCGCCCGGATGCCGGCCGCCGCCGTGGTCGCCTGCGCCGACGAGCGCGTCGCCCGGCGTCTCCAGGCCGCCTGTCACACGCCGTACTTCCGCCCGTACACCAACACCGACGTGGTCGGCTGCGAACTGGGCGGCGCCGTCAAGAACGTCATCGGACTGGCCGTCGGCATCGCGGACGGCATGGGCCTCGGCGACAACGCCAAGGGCTCCCTCATCACCCGCGGGCTCGCCGAGACCACCCGCCTCGGCGTCGCCCTGGGCGCCGACCCGATGACCTTCTCCGGACTCGCCGGACTCGGCGACCTGGTGGCCACCTGCTCCTCGCCGCTGTCGCGCAACCACACCTTCGGCACCAACCTCGGCAAGGGCATGACCCTGGAGGAGACCATCGCCGTCACCAAGCAGACCGCCGAGGGCGTCAAGTCCTGCGAGTCGGTGCTGGAACTGGCCCGCCGGCACGGCGTCGACATGCCCATCACCGAGACGGTCGTCGGCATCGTCCACGAGGGCAAGCCGCCCGTGGTCGCCCTCAAGGAGCTGATGTCGCGCAGCGCCAAGCCCGAGCGACGCTGAGCGACACCGCCTCCCGGGCGCTGTCTCAGCTCCCTACGGACGGGTACGCTCATCGCGATATGAGCACCGAGAACCTCCCCCAGCAGCCCGAGCAGCCGGCGCGCAAGCCGCGCGTGGCCGTCGTGTTCGGTGGGCGCAGCTCCGAGCACGGCATCTCCGTGGTCACCGCCGGCGCCGTCCTGAAGGCCATCGACCGGACCAAGTACGACGTCCTGCCGATCGGCATCACCAGCGACGGCCGCTGGGCGCTCACCGCCGACGAGCCCGAACGCATGGCGATCGTGGAACGGCGGCAGCCCAGCGTCGAACAGCTCGCCGAGACCGGCGAGGGAGGCGTGGTGCTCCCCGTGGACCCCTCCAGCCGCGAGGTGGTCTACAGCGAGCCCGGCTCGGTGCCCAAGGCGCTCGGCGAGGTCGACGTGGTCTTCCCGGTGCTCCACGGCCCGTACGGCGAGGACGGCACCCTGCAGGGCCTGCTGGAGCTCTCCGGCGTCCCCTACGTGGGCTCCGGGGTGCTCGCCTCGGCCGTCGGCCAGGACAAGGAGTACATGAAGCGGGTGTTCACCTCCTTCGGGCTGAAGGTCGGCCCCTACGTGGTGATCCGGCCCCGCGAGTGGCAGCAGGACGAGTCCGCCGCCCGCAAGAAGATCATCGACTTCGCCGGCGAGCACGGCTGGCCGCTGTTCGTGAAGCCCGCCCGCGCGGGCTCCTCCATCGGCATCACCAAGGTCGACGACCTCTCCGGCCTGGACGAGGCGATCGCCACCGCCCAGGCGCACGACCCGAAGATCCTGGTCGAGGCCGCGCTGCGGGGCCGTGAGATCGAGTGCGGCGTGCTGGAGTTCGAGGACGGGCCGCGCGCCTCCGTGCCGGCCGAGATCCCGCCGCCGGAGGACCACGCGTACTACGACTTCGAGGCCAAGTACATCGACTCCACGCCCGGCATCGTGCCCGCCCCGCTCACCGAGGAGCAGACCGCCGAGGTGCGCAGGCTCGCCGTGGAGGCGTTCGAGGCGGCGTCCTGCGAGGGGCTGGTGCGCGCGGACTTCTTCCTCACCGAGGACGGCGAGTTCGTCATCAACGAGATCAACACCATGCCGGGGTTCACGCCCATCTCGATGTACCCGCAGATGTGGCAGGCGACCGGGGTGAGCTACCCGGAACTGGTGGACCGGCTGGTGCAGGCGGCGCTGCGGCGGCCGACCGGCCTGCGCTGAGCCACCCGGCCCGTCGGCAAGGCGACGGGGAGCCGATCAGGAGGCGATCCCCACGGGGATCGCCTTCTTGACGGGCGCGGCCAGATCGATCAGCACCCCCGTGCTGTCCCGCCCGTCGGTCACGGTCACCTCGACGTACGCCTCGCGCCTGGCGGTGGTGAAGCGGTAGGTGTCCTCGCCCCGCTTCTCCATCAGCCAGTCGACGCCGTTCACTCCGCCCGGCACCGCGTCGGGGTCGCGGCCCTCGGCCACCTCGGGATCGACCATCTTCGGGGGTCGCTCCACGCCGCAGCGCAGTATGATCGCCTCGCCGCCCCAGCCCGCGGTCAGTGCCGAGGCGGGCTCGGGATCGTCGCGACTCTCACCGTCCACTTTCGCCGGCAGCGCCTTGTCCAGGTTCTGACACAGCTTGGTGACCTTCGCGTCCGGGCTGGGAACCGCCACGGACGCGTCGTCGTCCGTTGAGGAGCAGCCCGCGACGGTGATCAGCACCGCGAGCGCGGGCAGGACGGCGTGCCGGTGACGCAAGGAGTTCACCGGCACAGGGTAGACGGGGGCTACAGATGGACGACCGGGCAGGTCAGAGTACGGGTGATGCCGTCCACTTGCTGGACCCTGGCCACCACCATGCGACCCAGGTCGTCCACGGTGTCGGCCTGGGCGCGCACGATCACGTCGTACGGTCCCGTCACGTCCTCGGCCTGGACGACTCCGGGAATCTTGCCGATCTCGTCGGCGACGGAGGAGGCTTTGCCGACCTCCGTCTGGATCAGGATGTACGCCTGTACCACGGAACCTCCAGGGCGGCCACGAGGATCATGTGGGGAAAAGGAACGCCACGGTATCGCGTCGCCGCTCGCCGCGGGGAGACCTGCGGGCACCGGGCCTTGCGCGCCGGGGTTCAGGCACGACAGAAGTTGACGGTCACTTCGACCGTAGCGAGAGCGCAGACGCCTCGCGACCGGGCACGGACAGGGACAGAAGGGGAGAAAGGGCAATGAAGGGCACTGTTGGTGAGCTCGGTGAGTTCGGGCTCATCAGGGAGCTCACCTCCCGTCTCACCACCACACCGGCGGTCCGGGTCGGCCCCGGCGACGACGCCGCGGTGGTCGCCGCGCCCGACCGCAGGGTCGTGGCCAGCACCGACATCCTGGTGGAGGGCCGGCACTTCCGCCGCGACTGGTCCACGGCCTACGACGTCGGCCGCAAGGCCGCCGCGCAGAACCTCGCCGACATCGCCGCGATGGGCGCCGTGCCCACCGCGCTGCTGCTCGGCCTGGTCGTCCCGGCGGACCTGCCGGTGACCTGGGCCGCCGAGCTGATGGACGGGCTGCGCGACGAGTGCCAGGTCGCGGGTGCCGCCGTGGTCGGCGGCGACGTGGTGCGCGGCGACACCATCACCGTGTCGATCACCGCGCTCGGGGATCTGCGCAACCAGGAGCCCGTCACCCGGGCCGGCGCCCAGCCCGGCGACATCGTCGCGGTCACCGGCTGGCTGGGCTGGTCCGCGGCCGGGCACGCGGTGCTCTCCCGCGGCTTCCGCTCCCCGCGCGCCTTCGTCGAGGCCCACCGGCGCCCCGAACCCCCGTACCACGCGGGTCCGGCGGCGGCCGGACTCGGCGCCACCGCCATGTGCGACGTCAGCGACGGGCTGATCGCCGACCTCGGGCACATCGCCGAGGCCAGCAAGGTGCGCATCGACATCCGCTCCGGGGCCATCGACATCCCCTCGCAGATGAACGACATCGGCCAGGCCGTCGGCGTCGACCCCATGCAGTGGGTGCTGACCGGGGGAGAGGACCACGCGATCGTGGCGACCTTCCCGCCGGACGTGAAGCTGCCCGCCCGCTGGAAGGTGATCGGCGAGGTGCTCAACCCCTCGGCGCTGCCCCAGGTGACGGTCGACGGGGCGCCGTGGACCAGCAAGGGCGGCTGGGACCACTTCGGGGACATCGAGTCATGACCGGGCCCACCGACAGCGCGGCCGCCCGCCAGGCGCCGCCCCGGGTGCTGACCGTCGCGGGCTCCGACTCCGGCGGCGGCGCGGGCATCCAGGCCGACCTGAAGACCATGCTGGCGCTCGGCGTGCACGGCATGAGCGTCCTCACGGCGGTGACCGCGCAGAACTCGCTCGGCGTGCAGGGCGCCTGGGAACTGCCGGTGGAGGCCGTGCGCGCGCAGTACCGCAGCGTCGTCGACGACATCGGCGTCCAGGCGGTCAAGACCGGCATGCTGGCCACCGCCGAACTCGTCGAGGCCGTGGCCGAGTTGCTCGCCGGCACCGATGCGCCGGCGGTCGTCGACCCGGTGGGCGTCTCCAAGCACGGGGACGCCCTGCTCGCCTCCTCCGCACTGGACTCCGTACGGACCAGGCTCCTCCCGGTCGCCACCGTCGCCACCCCCAACCTCGACGAGGTGGCCCAGCTCACCGGGATCCGCGCCGGAACGGAGGACGAGATGCGCCGTGCGGCCGCCGCCGTACTGGCCTACGGCCCGCGCTGGGTCGTCATCAAGGGCGGCCACCTCCCCGGCGACGCGGTGGACCTCCTCACCGACGGCTCCGAGGAGCACTGGCTCCGCGCCCCCCGCCACGACAACCGCCACACCCACGGCACCGGCTGCACCCTCGCCTCCGCCATCGCCGCCGAACTGGCCAAGGGCCGCCCCGTCCCGGAAGCGGTCGCCGCGGCCAAGGACTACGTCACGGGCGCCATCGCCTCCGGCTTCGCCCTGGGCGCGGGCATCGGCCCGGTGGACCACGGCTGGCGCTTCAGGCAGCGGGGGGCCTGAGCGGATCGCCCGGGAGCCGGTGCACACGGTCCCGCGGGGAGCGCGGGGTGTGCGGCGGGGCGCACGGAGCGTGGTGCTGAGCTCTGCGGCACGGCACCGGCACAGGTACAGCAAAAAGCCGGTCCACCTGAAGGTGGACCGGCTCAGTGCGGCGAACCGGCTGTGGTTGCGCGCTCAGCGATTGCGTCAGCGCGAGACCTTGCCGGCCTTGATGCACGAGGTGCAGGCGTTCACGCGCTTCGGCGTCCCGCCGACCACGGTACGCACACGCTGGATGTTCGGGTTCCAGCGGCGGGACGTACGGCGGTGCGAGTGCGAGATGTTGTTGCCGAAGCCCGGCCCCTTGCCGCAGACGTCGCAGTTGGCAGCCACGGGTCACTCCAAAGACTTCAGATGCACTTACGGTGGATCCCGGCATGCCGGGATCAACACACGGGCCCCGGTTACGGAGCCCCTGGGGATCCGAGTGGCGTTGCCAGGGGAGACGCCCGATCAGGATCGGGCAACCGGAGCAGCATACATCGGCTGCACCCGTAGAACGAAACTACCATGGCTGCCCGGGGACCCGCCCACGGCCCTCTTCCGGCGATCAGGCCCCCACGGTCTACGCTGCGTGCCACGTCCAGCTCAGGGAGGCGCAGGTGGCGCAGGTGCCGCAGACGTTCTTCGATGCTCCCGCGGTGCGGACCTGGTGCGGTCTGGCGCTCGAGGCGCTGGGGCGCTCACGCGAGGAGATCGACGCGATCAACGTCTACCCCGTGGCGGACGGCGACACCGGGACCAACCTCTTCCTGACCGTCGAGTCGGCCGCGGCCGCCGTCGAGGCGGTGTTCGCCGGCCACGAGGCGGGCGTCGGCGCCGGCACCGGGACGGAGTCCGGGACCGGGCCCACGCTCGCCGACACCGTACGGGCCATGGCGCACGGCGCGCTGATCGGGGCGCGCGGCAACTCCGGCACCATCCTGGCGCAGCTGCTGCGCGGCATGGCGCAGGTGCTGGCCGCGGACGAGACGCCCGGTGCCAGTGCCGACGGCCCGCAGCTGCGGCTCGCGCTGCGGCAGGCGGCCGACGCCGCCCGCGAGGCGGTCGCCCACCCGGTCGAGGGCACCGTGCTCACCGTCGCCGCGGCCGCCGCCGACGCGGCCGGGGACGCGGAGGGCGACTGCGGGGCGGTGGCCCGCGCCGCCTACGAGGGCGCCAGGGCGGCACTCGACCAGACCCCGGACCAGCTGGCCGTGCTGCGCAGGGCGGGCGTCGTGGACGCGGGCGGACGCGGCCTGCTGGCGGTGCTCGCGGCGCTGCTGGGAGCCTTCACCGGAGAGCTGCCGAAGGACGCCCTGGGCGGCGCCCACACGCGCCTCGGGCCCGCCGGGTCACAGGGAGCCGGCGAGACGGCCCCGACGGCCGGCGAGCCGCAACAGCCCCGGGGCGAGGACGGCGCCCCGGCGCCCGTCGGGCCCGCCTTCGAGGTGATCTACCTCCTGGAGGCCGAGGACGAGGCGGTCGAGCGGCTGCGGACCCGGCTCGACTCGCTCGGCGACTCGCTCGTCGTGGTCGGCGGCGACGGGCTGTGGAACGTGCATGTGCATGTCGACGACGCCGGCGCCGCGGTGGAGGCGGGCGTCGAGGCCGGGCGGCCCTACCGTATCCGGATCACCCACTTCGCCGACGGCGACGTCCACACCACGCACGCCGAGCGCCCGCTGCGGGAGCGGGCACAGCGGGCCGTGGTGGCCGTGGTGCCGGGCGAGGGGCTGGCCGGGCTGTACACCGAGGCCGGCGCGACGACCGTGCTCGCCCGCCCCGGCGAGCCCCCGGCCAGCGGCGAGCTGGTCGAGGCGGTACGGCGGGCGCACGCGCGCGAGGTGGTGCTGCTGCCCAACGACGAGGAGCTGCGCCACACCGCCGCGGCCGCGGCCGAGCAGGCCCGCGCCGAGGGCATCCGGGTGGCGCTCATCCCGACCCGCTCCGCCGTGCAGGGCATCGCCGCGCTCGCCGTGCACGAGCCGGAGCGCCGCTTCGACGAGGACGTGGTGTCCATGACGTCCGCGGCCGGCGCCACCCGCTACGGGGAGGTCACGGTCGCCGAGCGCGAGTCGTGGACCACGGCCGGCATCTGCCAGGCCGGGGACGTCCTCGGCCTGGTCGACGGCGACGTGGCGGTGATCGGCGACGACGTCCGGGCCATCGCCGCAGACGTCCTCGACCGGATGCTCGCCGCGGGCGGCGAGATGGTCACCCTGGTCCTCGGCGACGACGCCCCCGAGAACGTCGCAGACCACCTGGAGGCCCGCGTCCGTGAGCGCTACCTCGCCGTCGACACGGTCGTCTACCACGGCGGCCGGCAGGGTGCGCTGCTGCTGATCGGGGTCGAGTGAACGGAAGGGCGGCTCAGCCGTCCTCCTGACGTGCCTCCTCCGCCTCCTCCTGCGGTGCCGCCGCGTCCTCCTCCCGCTGCTCCGCGAGCCGCAGCAGCTGCTCGGCGTCGGTGCGGCGGGCGCGAGCAATGTCGTCGTCCGCCGGGGCGTTCTCACAGGCCTCGAGGACGGCCCGCGCGTGGGCGGCCGCGGTGTCCGGGCGGCCCAGCTCGGTCGCCAGCCAGGACGCGGCCAGCTGGGCCTGGGTGCGCTCGTGCAGCAGCTCGGGGCCGGCGGTGCCGAACGCGGTGATCGCCTGGTCCAGCCGGGCCGCCGCCTCCTCCCGTGCGGCCTCCCGGACGTCGCCGTCCCGGGCGTCGTCGCCCGCCCAGCGGAGCAGCAGTTCGGCGAACTGGCGGTGGGTGTGGCCCAGCTCGGCGGTCAGCCGCAGGCGCGCCGTCTCGTCGCCCGCCTCGTCCCGCGCCGCCGCGCACTCCGCCGCCGCCTCCGCCATCAGGGTCCGGGCGGGGCCCGGGTCCTCCGCGGCCGTCCGCAGCGCCAGCCAGGCGCGGGCCCGCAGCGAGCGGACCAGGCCCGGGGTGTCACCCACGGCCCGCCACAGCTCGCCCGCACGGGCGAAGGCACGCTCCGCCTCCTCGGGCAGGCCCGCCAGCTCCAGGCTGGACGCGGCCAGATGGGCCAGCGTGGCGTGGTCCTGCTGCTCGGGCCAGTGGCGGGCGATGTCGGCGGCCCGCAACCGCCGCTCGGCCGCCGCGCGGTGCTCGCCGAGTTCGCTCAGGCAGTCCCCGAGCCACCACAGCGTCTGGACGACCGGGCCGTCCCCGTGGGTCTCGACGGTCAGATCGGGCAGGGCGGACTCCAGCACCTCCGCGGCCTCGGCCCACCGCCCCTGCCGCAGCAGCAGCCCGCCGAGCAGGTGCCGCGCCCAGGCGCCGAGCGCCTCTCCCCCGCCCGCCTCGTCGGCCCAGTGCGCCGCCTCCAGGGCGTGGCCGGCGGCCTCCGGCACCCGGCCGGACCCGGCGGTGAGCTCGGCGAGCTGGAGGTGCAGCTGCGCCCGCCCGGACGGCTCGAGATACGGTCCGCCGTGCTCCAGCGCGGACCGCAGCGCCCGTTCCGCGCCGGCGTCGTCGCCCAGATGGTGGGCGAGCTGCGCCAGCCGCACCTCGTACTCCGCGGCGAACCACGGCAGGCCCGCCGCCACGTACTCCTCGGCCGCCCGCCCGAACAGCTCGGCGGTCCGCTCGATCCCGCCCCTGCGGCCGGCGAGTTCCCCGAGCAACGCTCGTCCCTCGGCGCCCCGAGCGGCCAGCTGGACGTCCTCACCGGTGCGCCCGTCGACGAGCGCGAGCACGGCACGGACGGCCTCCTCCGCCTCGGCGAGCAGGGACTCCGGGCCGGCGGCCTCCCGGGCCTCGTCCCGGCCGCTCTCCTGGGCCCCGGGGGCGGCCTTTGCGGAGTCCTCCCGGGCTCCCGTGGCCGCCGTGGCCTCCTGCACGCGCCGCACCAGGATCCGGGCGCGGGACATCAGGACCGAGGCGGTCTGGCGTATGCCGGTGGAGCCGTCGGCGTGCAGGGCCAGGATCCGTTCGTGGAGGGGAGCGACCGCCGCCAGCGCCTCGTCCGTCGCGCCCGCCAGGGCCCGGACGTACGCGGCGCGCGCACGGGCCGCCAGGGCTTCGCCGGGGTCGCCCGCCTCCGCGTACAGCTCGGCCGCCCGCTCGAAGAGGTGCACCCCCTCGGGGCCGAGACCCATCGCCTCGTGCTCCGTCATCTCGGCGCGGTCCCTGGCGTCCAGCTCCACGCCCTCGGCCGCCCGGGCCACCGCCGCCCACGCCTCCACCGCGTGCGGCTGCAGGGTGTCGGAGAGCCGGCGGGCCTCGGCGATCAGCGCCGGCAGGTCCGGCTCGCCGTTCCCCCCCGAGCCGGAGGAGGGCGGCTGGGGTGCTGCGGCGACGGGGGCCGCCACCGGACGGGTCCCGGCCGACACGGGCGTGCGCACGCCCAGCGGCAGGCGGTCCGCCAGCGGGCGCTGCTCCATCCGGGCGCGGGCCCGCTCACTGACGTAGGTGGTGCCGTTGCGCGTGTCGAAGCGGGCGGCCAGGGCCAGCGCCTCCCGGCGTGCGTACGCGGCGAGTCCCGCCGCGGTCCAGGACCGGCCGGAAGGCCCGGGCACCTGCCGCTCGCCCAGGCCCAGCGCGGTCAGCCGCTCCATGAGCAGGGTCACCACGCTCAGGAAGTCCAGCTTGCTGCGCGGGTGTCCTTCGTCGGTGAAGTACGCGGGGCGCTCCGCGAGGAGTTCCAGACCCCGCGCCTCGTTGCCGGACAGCGCGCAGAACTCCACATGGTCGGCGAAGGCGCCGCGCATGCTCTCCATGGGGCGCACCAGCCGGAAGCCGCGCAGATGGTTGGCGCGTGCCTCGTCCGTGCGGCCCAGCCGCAGCAGCGGCAGCAGGGAGGAGGCGAGCACGGCGTGCGGTTCGTGGGCGCAGGTGTACTCGCCCTCCAGGACCGGCCGCCACAGCCGCAGCGCCTCCTCGTCCCGGCCCCGCTCCACCTGCCACCAGCCCTGCCCGTTCAGCTCGCAGGCATGGCAGTCGGCCATCGAGTCGCGGTCCGCTGCCAGCCAGGCCGCATACGCCCGTTCGGCCCGCCCGATGTCACCCACGTGCGCGGCGACGCTGAACTCCGCGCTGCGTACCGCCCGTTCGGAGTGACCGGCCAGCTTGTAGCGGTGCTCCATCTCGCCGAGCCACTTCTCGATCGAGGCGAGCGGGATGTGCGGCTGGTCGAGCATGCCGGCCGAGACCCACTTGAACACCCAGTGCAGGGAGTGCGTCTCGTACTCGTCGAAGTCCTCGGGGTGTTCGTCCCACATGCGCAGCAGCCGGGCGAAGGGGACGAACATCTTCCCCTTCTCCGAGCTGTAGTTGTAGACCTGCAGCTGGTGCCCGAGCGCCTCGATCACGGCCAGCGGCAGGTTCAGCTTCTCGGCCTCGGCGAGCAGCTGCTCCGCCCGCGCGTTGCGGGCCGGCCCCTCCGGCTGTCCGGCGTTCTCGGCCATCGCCCGGCGCAGGGCGTCGATGTCCGTGATCTCACCCATCGGTGCCCCTTCTCCGAACCCCGTCACCGGTCCTCCTCCGGGTGCGTGGCCCACTCCAGCAGGCCGATGAAGGCCCGGTTCAGCAGCGCCGAGTCGGCGGGCCGCAGCGGTCGCTGGGCCATCAGCAGCGCCTGCCCGTACAGCGACTCCGTGGCGGTGCCGATCAGCTCCGGATCGCCCAGCGAACTGATCCGCCGCACCAGCGGGTTGAGATGGTTGAGCACCAGCCGGGCACGGGGCGCGCTGCCGCGCAGCGAGCCGAGGATGCCCGCCCACAGTTCGTCGGCCTGCTCCTCCGCCTCGGCCCGCGCCTGCTCGTGCCGCATCTCGCGGTCGTCCAGGTGCAGCGCGGGCACCGACAGCGGGTGGAAGGCGCGCAGCACCACGTCGCAGCCCAGCGGATCGAGCCTGGCGCGGGCCGCCGCCAGGAAGTCCGACAGGGCCAGCTCCTCGGCCGGGTCGACCGCGTCCAGGTGCGCGGTCACGGTGTCCGCGTCCAGCTCCGCGACCGCCGTGCCCGGCCGCACCGAGGGCAGCGCCTCGACCAGTTCGGAGTCGTAGGTGTAGCCGCCGTTGATCACGCCGATGCCCTGCGCCGAAGCGATCGGCGCGACCTGCCGGTACTCCTCCACCGTCCGCGTGAAGTGCACCACCGGGTGCCGCTGCGCGAACTCCTCCAGGGACAGCCGCCCGTCCGTGGTCTCGAACGGCAGCCACGGCAGCATGGTGCGCAGCATCTCCGCGTCGTGCCGGGCCAGCGACTTCACGCCCAGGTGATGCACCGACAGGAACGCCGCGAGCCGCTCCGGATCGCCCGTGGCCAGGCCGGTCAGCCAGGCCCGGATCCGCTCGCCCAGCGCCTCGCGCACCCCGGCCAGCGTTTCGTCCTCGTACAGCGCCTCGCGGGAGGCGGTGGGACGCAGGCTGTCCGTGTCCAGCACGCAGCGCACGAAGAACGCCCAGTCGGGCAGCAGCTGTTCGGCCCGCTCGGTGAGCAGCATGCCCTTCAGGTGCACGCGGTGCCCGGCCCGCTGCGCCGGACTGACGGCCGACGGCAGCACGTACGCCACCCCGCGGATCCCGGCCAGCGGCACGTTCAGGTCGATGGTGTCCAGCGGGGTGAAGCCGAACAGCTCGTGGCAGTGCCGGGCCAGCGCCACCCTGCGGGCGGCCGGGCTGGGGTAGGGCCGGTCCCAGGGCGCCGGAAGGTCGGTGACCGCCTCCCCGCCCACCCGCACGTCGTACGGCAGCAGCGAGCCGAAGTCCCGCGCCAGCCGCAGCACCCGCTCCTCGGCCAGCCACTCGGCGGCGCCCGCCCGCGCCGTCAGGTGCACGGTGGTGCCCGGTTCCGGGCGGGCCCCGTCGGGCAGGGTGCGCACGGTGTACGAGCCGTCGTCGCGGGCCGTCCACTCCACCGGCCGGGCATCCGGCGTACGGGCGCTGCGGCTGACCACCCGGATCCGCTCGGCCACCACGAAGCACGCCAGCAGCCCGATGCCGAACTGCCCCAGGAAGTCCGAGCGGGCCTCCTGGAGCCCCTCGGCGCGCTTGGAGCTGCGCCCGATGGTGGCGAGCAGGCTGTGCACGTCCGCCTCGGTGAGCCCTACGCCGGTGTCCTCCACGCGCAGTTCCCCGCCCCCGGCGTGCAGCCGCACCCGGGCGGGGGCGTCGGGCTGCTCGGCGCGCCGGGCGGTGATGGCGTCCACCGCGTTCTGCAGCAGTTCCCGCAGATAGACCTTCGGACTCGAGTAGAGGTGATGGGACAGCAGGTCCACCAGGCCGCGCAGGTCCACCTGGAAGGTGTGGGGCGACTGGGAGGGCTGGGGTGTCTGAGCTGCCTGGGAAGCCTGTGAGATCTGGGAATCCATCGTCACGGCGCCGGTGGGGGCTCGCTGCGGCGCGGGGTCGGGCGGCCCCGGCGAGGCGGTGACCGCGGAGAGGAGTGGCCGGAGCGCGCCATCCTAGGGCCCCTCCAGCGCCCCTGACCAGCACTTTCCCGAGACCTTACGGAAACGGGCCAGGGCGGCGCGGCAAAGCGGGGGCCGCCGGCCGTCCCGCCCGGACACCTCGGCCACCCCGACCGGCGGCCCCGGCTCGCGACGGGCCGGTCGCACCGGGCGCCGAACCGGCGGCCCCGCGGACCGCCCTCGGCCGGGGCCGCCCCCTCGGCCCGGGCAGCGCTCGGCCGCCCCGGCCGGGGCGGCTCGGTTCGTCGGGCCGGTGGGAGCGCCGCGGTGGCCCCGGGCTTGCCTGCGGACCGGCTCGCGACGGGCCGGTCGCACGGCTGGAAGCGGAACCCAGTGCCCCGCCCTGCGACGCCCAGACGCGCATCCGCGCGCGGGAGACCGTCGGTCGTGGCCTGCGGCAGCGGGCGTTCACGGTCACCCGGGGGTCGGGGGCGTGGTGTTCTGTGGTTCGGTGGGGCTGGTTTGGGGACGGGGGCTGGCGCGCTGCTGGCATGGAACGGCGGTCCGGTTCCGGTGGGCGGGTGTGCTCGGGTGGGGGCCGTCGGTCGTGGCCTGCGGCAGCGGGCGTTCACGGTCACCCGGGGGTCGGGGGCGTGGTGTTCTGTGGTTCGGTGGGGCTGGTTTGGGGACGGGGGCTGGCGCACCGCTGGAAGCTGAACGGGCGGCCCCGGCCCGGTGGCCGGGCGCATCCGGGCGCCGGAGACCGGCGCGAGCGGCCCGCGGCAGCCGGCGTTCACGGTCACCCGGAGACCGGGCGGCGGCGCGGGACGTTCCCGCATTGTCAGTGGTGTGGTGTGCAATGGATCTCGTGCCCGCACTGGAAGAACCGTTGAAGAAGGTGCTCGGCCCCGCCACCGCGAAGGTGATGGCCGAGCATCTCGGCCTGCACACCGTCGGCGACCTGCTCCATCACTACCCGCGCAGATACGAGGAGCGCGGGCAGCTCACGCACCTCGCCGACCTGCCCATGGACGAGCACGTCACGGTGGTCGCCCAGGTCGCCGACGCCCGCCTGCACTCCTTCGCCTCCGCCAAGGCCCCGGGCGGCCGCGGCCAGCGCCTGGAGGTCACCATCACCGACGGCAGCGGCCGTCTCCAACTGGTCTTCTTCGGCAAAGGCGTCCACAAGCCCCACAAGGAACTCCTGCCGGGCACCCGCGCGATGTTCGCCGGCAAGGTCTCCGTGTTCAACCGCCGCCTGCAACTCGCCCACCCCGCCTACGAATTGCTGCGCGGCGACAGCGAGGAGACGGTGGAGAACTGGGCCGGCGCCCTCATCCCGATCTACCCGGCCACGGCCAAGCTGGAGTCCTGGAAGATCGGCAAGGCGCTCCAGACGGTCCTGCCCAGCGCCCAGGAGGCCGCCGACCCCCTCCCGGCGTCCCTGCGCGAGGCGCGCGGACTGCTGCCGCTGCCCGAGGCGCTGCTGAAGATCCACCGCCCGCACACCAAGGCGGACATCGAGCAGGCCCGCGCCCGTCTGAAATGGGACGAGGCCTTCGTCCTCCAGGTCGCGCTGGCCCGCCGCCGCCACGCCGACGCCCAGCTCCCCGCCGTCGCCCGCAGACCGGCCCCTGACGGCCTGCTCGCCGCCTTCGACCGGCGGCTGCCCTTCACCCTCACCGAGGGCCAGCAGAAGGTCTGCGAGGAGATCTTCTCCGACCTGGCGACCGAGCACCCGATGCACCGGCTGCTCCAGGGTGAGGTCGGCAGCGGCAAGACCCTGGTCGCCCTGCGCGCCATGCTCGCCGTGGTGGACGCCGGGGGACAGGCGGCGATGCTCGCGCCCACCGAGGTGCTCGCCCAGCAGCACCACCGCTCCATCACCGAGATGATGGGCGAGCTCGCCGAAGGCGGCATGCTCGGCGGCGCGGAGAACGCCACCAAGGTGGTGCTGCTCACCGGCTCCATGGGCGCCGCCGCCCGCCGCCAGGCCCTGCTCGACCTGGCCACCGGCGAGGCGGGCATCGTCATCGGCACCCACGCCCTGATCGAGGACAAGGTCCAGTTCCACGACCTGGGCCTGGTCGTGGTGGACGAGCAGCACCGCTTCGGCGTGGAGCAGCGCGACGCCCTGCGCGGCAAGGGCAAACAGCCGCCCCACCTGCTGGTGATGACGGCCACCCCCATCCCGCGCACCGTCGCCATGACCGTCTTCGGTGATCTGGAGACCTCCGTCCTCGACCAGCTCCCGGCCGGCCGCTCGCCCATCGCCAGTCACGTCGTCCCGGCCGCCGACAAGCCGCACTTCCTGGCCCGCGCCTGGGAGCGCGTCCGCGAGGAGGTGGCCGGCGGCCACCAGGCGTACGTGGTCTGCCCGCGCATCGGGGACGAGGCCGACGACCCCAAGGCGAAGAAGTCCCCCGAGGACGAGGCGGAGAAGCGCCCGCCGCTCGCCGTCACGGACGTCGCGGCGCAGCTTGCCGAGGGCCCCCTCAGCGGGCTCCGGGTCGAGGTGCTGCACGGCCGTATGCCGCCCGAGGACAAGGACGCGGTGATGCGCCGCTTCGCCGCCGGCGAGACGGACGTCCTGGTCGCCACCACCGTCATCGAGGTCGGCGTCAACGTCCCCAACGCCACGGTCATGGTGATCATGGACGCGGACCGCTTCGGTGTGTCCCAGCTGCACCAGCTGCGCGGCCGCGTCGGCCGCGGTTCCGCCCCGGGACTGTGCCTGCTGGTCACCGAGATGCCCGAGACGAGCGCCGCCCGGCAGCGCCTGAACGCCGTCGCCTCCACGCTCGACGGCTTCGAGCTCTCCCGCATCGACCTCGAGCAGCGCCGGGAGGGCGACGTCCTCGGCCAGGCCCAGTCCGGCACCCGCTCCAGCCTGCGCATGCTCGCCGTCATCGAGGACGAGGAGATCATCGCCGAGGCCCGGCAGGAGGCGGCCCGGATCGTCGCGGCGGACCCGGACCTCGAGCGGCTGCCCGCGCTGCGCACGGCCCTCGAGGCCCTCCTCGACGAGGAACGCGAGCAGTACTTGGAGAAGGGCTGAGCGGGACGTGCACCGGGGCTGACAGGGGCTGAGGAGGCCTGATCCGCCGACTGGACTGCCAGACTGGACGTGTAATCACCCCCGATTCGAGGACCAGAGATGACCCGCGTGATCGCCGGCACCGCCGGCGGACGTCGAATCGCCGTACCCCCGGGCACCGGCACCCGCCCCACCTCCGACCGGGCGCGCGAAGGTCTCTTCTCCACCTGGCAGTCCCTCCTGGGCGGCCCCCTGGACGGCGAACGCGTCCTCGACCTGTACGCAGGCTCCGGAGCCGTCGGCCTGGAGGCGCTGTCCCGCGGCGCCGGCCATGTGCTGCTCGTCGAGGCCGACGCCCGGGCGGCCCGCGTCGTGCGCGAGAACGTCAAGAGCCTCGGCCTGCCCGGCGCCGAGGTGCGCCACGGCAAGGCCGAGCAGATCATCAGGACGCCCCCGGCCCAGCCGTACGACGTGGTCTTCCTCGACCCCCCGTACGCGGTCACGGACGACGATCTTCGCGAGATTCTGCTCACACTCCGCTCGGAGGGCTGGCTCGATAAGCAAGCGCTCGTCACCGTGGAGCGGAGCACCAGAGGCGGAGAATTCGCCTGGCCGCCGGGCTTCGACGCCATCCGGTCCCGCCGCTACGGCGAGGGAACGTTTTGGTACGGTCGCGCCGCCTCTACGTGCGAAGACGCACGATGACCGGACCGGAGAGCGAGGGAACACAAGTGCGCCGCGCCGTATGTCCCGGGTCGTTCGACCCGATCACCAACGGACACCTCGACATCATCTCCCGCGCTTCCAGGCTGTACGACGAGGTCTACGTCGCGGTGATGATCAACAAGTCGAAGAAGGGCCTTTTCGAGATCGACGAACGCATCGATCTCATCCGCCAGGTCACCTCCGAGTACGAGAACGTCCGCGTCGAGGCCTTCCACGGCCTGCTCGTCGACTTCTGCAAGGAGCGGGACATCCCCGCCATCGTCAAGGGCCTGCGCGCCGTCAGCGACTTCGACTACGAGCTGCAGATGGCCCAGATGAACAACGGCCTCACCGGCGTCGAGACCCTCTTCGTCCCCACCAACCCCACCTACAGCTTCCTGTCCTCCTCCCTGGTCAAGGAGGTCGCGGCCTGGGGCGGCGACGTCTCGCACCTGGTGCCGCCGGCCGTCCACGACGCACTCACCCGGCGCCTGCGCAAGGACTGAACGGCCCGCCCGGGGCTACAGTTCGTCCCGTCCGTCTCCAACACAGCTGTAGAGAGTGGCGAGCACAGGTGGACGTGCAGAAGAAGCTCGACGAGATCGTCGCCGCGGTCTCCGGGGCCCGGTCGATGCCCATGTCGGCCTCGTGCGTGGTCAACCGCGCGGAACTGCTCTCGATGCTGGAGGAGGTGCGCGCGGCCCTGCCCGACTCCCTCGCCCAGGCGCGGGAGGTCATCGGCGACCGGGAGCAGATGGTCGAGCAGGCCCGCCAGGAGGCCGAGCGGATCATCCAGTCCGCGCACGCCGAGCGCGGCAAGCTGATCTCCGAGACCGAGATCGCCCGCCGCTCGCAGGCGGAGGCCGACCGGATCCTCGCCGAGGCCCGCAAGGAGGCCGAGGAGATCCGCGCCGAGGCCGACGACTACGTCGACTCCAAGCTCGCCAACTTCGAGGTCGTCCTCACCAAGACCATCGGCTCGGTCGGCCGCGGCCGCGAGAAGCTGCTGGGCACCGGGCCCGGCCTCGACGAGCAGGGCTACGAGGACGAGGACGCCCCCGAGCGCAGCCAGGACCCGGAGACCCTGCGCCGCACCGCCGACGAGTACGTGGACGCCAAGCTGGGCGCCTTCGAGGCGGTCCTGGCCAAGACCCTGGAAGCGGTCGGCCGCGGCCGTCAGAAGCTGCACGGCAGGATCGCCACCGACGACCTGGGCGCCCTCGCCGGCGACTCCACGAGCGTCCAGCACTCCAGCGACGCCGACTACCTCGCCGACCTGGCCTCCGTGGCCGGGCAGCAGAGCCCGCCCGCCCAGCCGGTCCCGCAGCAGCGCCAGGACTACGCCCCGCCGCAGCCCCAGCAGCAGCCGGATCCCGCCTACGGCTACCAGCAGCAGGCCGACCCCTACGCCGGTTATCAGCAGCCCTACGGCGGCCAGGACGCCTACGGCTACCAGCAGGCCGACCCGTACGCCTACCAGGGCTACGACGCCGGGCAGCAGCAGCCGTACGACCCGAACCAGGCCGCGGGCCGGCACCACGCCCAGCAGGCCGGGCACGGCCCGCAGCAGGGCCACACCCTCGACGAGACCAGCCTCTTCGACACCAGCATGATCACTCCCGAGCAGCTGCGGGCCTACGAGCGCGAGCGGGGCCTGTAGCCGCCCGCAGGCCGGTCACCGGGCCCCGCCGCGGGCCCACGGCGGGTCCCGGCGAGGGCGGATTGGGCCGAGAGCGGAAGGTCCAGTATCCTGGCTCTTCGGTCGCGCGTATGCCCGCGATCGACGCTGCCCCGGAACTCCGAACGGCAGCACCCCCTCAGCTCGAAGACCGAAAGCAGGAATGGCCCTGAACGCCCGCCTCGACCACCGCAACCCTCTCGTGCTCGACACACACGAGCTGGGTCGGCGGCCTGGTGCGCTGCAGCGCCTGACCCGCACGGTCGACGCTCCCAAGGACTTCGGTATCCAGGGAGTCATCGGAGTGCCGGAGGGCGCCCCGGTGGAGCTTGAGCTCCGCCTCGAGTCCGTCATGGAAGGTGTGCTCGTCACCGGCACCGCCCGTGCGAAGGCCGAGGGGGAGTGCGTAAGGTGTCTGGAGCCCGTCGAGCTGCGGCCCGATGCGGACTTCCAGGAGATGTTCTCGTACCCTGACGCCGACGACCGGGGCCGTGTGATCACGGAACCGGCCGACGACGCCGAGGACGACGAGGACAGGCTCTTTGTCGAGGACGGTCTGATCGACCTCGAGACCGTGCTGCGCGATGCGGTGGTGCTCGCACTGCCGATGCAGCCGGTGTGCCGGGAGGACTGTGCAGGTCTGTGCTCCGAGTGCGGAGTCAACCTGAACGACGACCCGGACCACCACCACGACGCCGTCGACATCCGTTGGGCGGCTTTGCAGGGACTCGCCGACACCATGAAGGCCGGCGAGAAGGACGAGATGAGCGGCGCCGAACCGGGCGTCGACGAGAAGCAGGAGAAGTAGCCGTGGCTGTTCCGAAGCGGAAGATGTCGCGCAGCAACACGCGCCACCGCCGGTCGCAGTGGAAGGCTGCGGTCCCCACCCTGGTTGCGTGCGAGCGCTGCCACGAGCCCAAGCAGCAGCACATCGCGTGCCCGTCTTGCGGCACCTACAACAAGCGCCAGGTCCTCGAGGTCTGAGCGGCTGGTGAGAGGCACTGTGTCCACGCCGAAGAAGAACTCAGCGGACAATCAGGCCTCGTCCCACACGCTTCTGGAAGGGCGGCTCGGCTACCAGGTCGAGTCCGCCCTTCTGGTACGTGCGCTGACCCACCGTTCCTACGCGTACGAGAACGGCGGTCTGCCGACCAACGAGCGGCTGGAGTTCCTCGGGGACTCCGTGCTCGGTCTCGTGGTCACGGACACGCTGTACCGCACCCACCCGGACCTGCCCGAGGGCCAGCTGGCCAAGCTGCGGGCCGCGGTGGTCAACTCGCGGGCGCTGGCGGACGTGGGGCGCAGCCTCGACCTGGGTTCCTTCATCCGGCTGGGCCGCGGTGAAGAAGGCACGGGCGGCCGGGACAAGGCCTCCATCCTCGCCGACACGCTCGAAGCGGTGATCGGCGCGGTCTACCTCGACAAGGGGCTCGACGCCGCGGCGGAGCTGGTGCACCGCCTGTTCGACCCGCTGATCGAGAAGTCCTCCAACCTCGGCGCCGGCCTGGACTGGAAGACATCGCTCCAGGAGCTCACCGCGACCGAGGGGCTCGGCGTCCCCGAGTACCTGGTCACGGAGACCGGCCCCGACCACGAGAAGACCTTCACTGCTGCCGCCCGCGTCGGAGGCGTCTCGTACGGCACCGGCACCGGCCGCAGCAAGAAGGAGGCGGAGCAGCAGGCCGCCGAGTCCGCCTGGCGGTCCATCCGGGCCGCGGCGGACGAGCGCGCCAAGGCGGCGGCAGAAGCCCAGGAGGCCGTCACGGCCGCCGAGGCCAAGGCCGCCGAGCAGCAGCAGAACGCCGACGCGTCGTCGGCCTCCGCCTGACGGGCAGCACACGCCGCCCGACGGGCAGCACACCGCGCGCCTGCCCGAGCCGACCGAGCTGTCACACCCGAGCGCCCGCCCCACGACCGGGGCGGGCGCTCGGGTCGTACACCGGCCCGCACGGGGGGGCCGGACACCACCGGAGGGGACGACACATGCCCGAGCTGCCCGAGGTCGAGGTCGTACGGCGCGGACTCCAGCGGTGGGTCGCCCACCGGACCGTCGCAGACGCCGAGGTGCTCCATCCGCGCGCCGTGCGCCGCCACCTCGCAGGCGCCGACGACTTCGCGCACCGCCTCAAGGGCCACCGCATCTGCACCCCGAGCCGCCGCGGCAAGTACCTGTGGCTGCCCCTCGAGGACACCGGCCAGGCGATCCTGGCCCACCTGGGCATGAGCGGACAGCTCCTCGTCCAGCCGCACACCGCGCCCGACGAGAAGCACCTGCGCGTCCGCATCCGCTTCACCGACGCCCGGGACACCGAACTCCGCTTCGTCGACCAGCGCACCTTCGGCGGTCTGTCGCTGCACGACACCACGTCCGAGGGCCTGCCCGACGTCATCGCGCACATCGCCCGCGACCCGCTCGACCCGCTCTTCGACGAGGAGGCCTTCCACCAGGCCCTGCGCCGCAAGCGCACCACCATCAAGCGGGCTCTGCTCGATCAGTCCCTGATCAGCGGCGTCGGCAACATCTACGCCGACGAGGCGCTGTGGCGCGCCCGCATCCACTACGACCGCCCCACGGCCGGCTTCACCCGCCCGCGCACCCTGCTCCTGCTGGGCCACGTCCGGGACGTCATGAACGCCGCCCTCTCCGCGGGCGGCACCAGTTTCGACAGCCTCTACGTCAACGTCAACGGCGAGTCCGGCTACTTCTCACGTTTTCTGCATTCATACGGAAGGGAAGGCAGACCGTGCCACCGCTGCGGGACGCTGATCGTGCGCGAGCGGTTCATGGGACGCTCCAGCTACTTCTGCCCGAAGTGTCAGCGAAGACGCTCGTCGAGAGCTTCTGACCGATAGCCGGGCACACGCGACACCTACGTTTCCGATCGCGACTCTATTCGACCCGCCGTGGGACCATGCGTCGCAGCAGGAAGTGGAGTCCCGCATAGTGGTCCAGTCACTCGGTGGCTGGCCTCGTCGCCGATGTCGACGTAGACGCGGCCATCGTGTGATCCTTCGAGCAATCTCCTACAACCCCTCGAACGGAAACACACGATGACCGCTCCTCACAGTGTCGACCCCGCGACCGTGCTCCGCGAAGCACTCGGTGACGTGTCGCCGGATCTGATGCGGCACCTGCTGCAGACGATCATCAACGCCCTCCTGTCCGCCGAAGCCGACGCCGTCGTCGGAACCGAGTACGGGCGGCCCGGCCCGGACCGGATCACCGAGCGCAACGGCTACCGGCACCGCGACCTCGACACCCGGGTCGGCACGATCGATGTCGCCGTCCGGAAACTCCGAAGGGCTCGTAGTTCCCGGAGTGGCTCCTCGAGCGCCGCAAGCGCGCCGAGAGGGCCCTGATCACGGCCGTCGCGGACTGCTACCTCGCCGGGGTCTCCACCCGCCGGATGGACAAGCTCGTGAAGACTCTCGGCATCCGCGCCCTCTCGAAATCCCAGGTGTCTCGCATGTCGGCGGACCTCGACTGGCACGTCGACCAGTTCCGCAACCGCCGGCTCGACGAGGCCGGGCCGTTCACGTTCGTCGCCTGCGATGCGCTCACGATGAAGGTCCGCGTGGGCGGACGCGTCGTGAACACGGTCGTGCTCATCGCGACCGGCGTCAATGCCGACGGGAGGCGTGAGGTCCTCGGGCTGCGGGTCGCGACCAGCGAGACCGGGCTGGCCTGGAATCAGTTCTTTGCCGACCTCGTCTCCCGCGGCCTGACCGGTGTCCGCCTCGTCACCTCCGACGCGCATGCCGGTCTCGTTGACGCCGTGACCGCGAACCTGCCCGGAGCGGTCTGGCCGCGCTGCCGCACCCCAGTACGCCGCGAACCTCATGTCCGTGACCCCGAAGAGTCTCTGGGCGGCGGTCAAAGCGATGTTGTACTCGGTCTACGACCAGTCCGACAAGACTGCTGTCGACGTGCAGTTCGACCGGCTCCTCAACTACGTCGCCGAGAAACTCTCCGACGTTCACGATCACCTCGACGCTGCGAGGGCGGACGATCTCGCGTTCACGAGCTTCCCGAAAGACGTCTGGACCCAGATCTGGTCGAACAACCCGGACGAGCGCCTCAAAAGGGAGATCCGTCGCCGCACCGACAGCGTCGGCATCTTCCCGAACCGGAACGCGATCGTCCGCCTGTTCGGCGCGGTCCTCGCCGAACAGACCGACGAATGGGCCGAAGGTCGCCGCTACCTCGGGCTCGAACTCCTCGGCCGCTGCCGACTCAGCATCATCCCCGACATCGGAGAGGAGACTACCGCCGCCGACCCCGTCCTCGCCCTATCCGCCTAACCCCGACCAACTCGATCGATCACACGAGCACCACACCACTCCATGGGACTCGACCTCGGAGGATCGCCCCGGTCATGGTTCATCATCCGCGACCCGCTCGTTGGCACGCGGTTGGTCCCGAGGGCCCCGCGCGGGTCGTCGGCGCGACAATCACGGGAACCGCTCGATACTGCGTGATCCGAAGCTCGATCACGCGGCGGTCGTCACGCGGATCAACATCCGGCGTGCAGGGTATGTGATTGGTGACCAGCTGGCACAGGCGGCGTCATTCCAGTCTGTGACGACGTTGTCGAGTTCCCGCACGAATCAATCCAAGATGAACTTGCGTCGGGCGGAATGGCTTCGACATTTCGGAGCCTGCGTGTCAGTGGTCGGTATGCGGATTTCGCGATCGCCGCTTCGATCATCTGCACGGTCTTCTCCGGTTCTTCGACTTCGACGTAGAGTCTCTTGAGGTCGTCGTCCTCGAGTGAGATGACGATCGCCTTGGCAGGGTCTGCGACGTCCCAGAAGACGCGATCGCCGTCCTGGGAGAATGTTCCACCCAGGTACCGCCGTAGGCGTCCGTTCCCAAGATCTTGCGTCCGGGCCAGTGCTTGGCCTCGGTGAGCCCGGGCCCCGCGAACCTGTGTCAGCGGGATTGACAGCTCGCTCTTGAGTGTGCCGAGCTTGCGGATCCCCTGGATCCGCGCGACGAGTTCGCCATCCTTGATAGTCACATCGGCAATCTTCTTCTCCTTCTTCAGTCGGTTGCGCGGGTCAGGAAGTCAATCCTGCACGTTGGAGCAATCGGGAGTACACCTGATCGGCGACCGAAAACGGCTGTGCCTCCATCGCCGCTACGGTGCGCTTCGAGATTTCCGCCACCAAAGGGTCCGTCGCAGCCCGCTCCCTCAGGGCCACGATGAGCAGATCTGTCACGAGGCCTCGATCTGCGCTCGTCTCGGTCGCGACCTTGAACGCCTCGCGGAAAAGCCCTGCCTTGCTGCCGAATGCTCCATAGAGGCTTCCCCTCTGCAGCCCCGTCGCGTCCACAAGTCGATTCACGCTGCACGCTTCGAAGCCGTGCTCGGCGAACGTGCGCGCGGAGGACAGCAGCACATCGTGCCGATCAAACTGCGCAACCCCGACCATGTTTCATGGATAGCCATTCTTGAATGACCGGTCAAGGTTGCTGTGGGGAGTCCTCTTGCGCCTGGCGTCGCGTGGTGTAGGCCGTGTGTGCTGCGAGGGTGGCGGTCACGGCGAGCACGGCGACACTGAAGGCGCTCACCGGGAGGTGTCTGGTCAGCGGCATCGCGACGAATGTGAGCACGATGAGCACTGCGGCGGCGATGAAGCGGGATCGGGTGAGGCGTCCGAAGCGGGATCGGAGGAAGAGGACGTTGCCGACGAGGTAGACGAGCGGTCCGGCCGATGTCACCAGGACGGTGGCAGGGGTGAGGTGGTCGTGCGAGAGTCTCTGCTCGATCGACACCGCGACGAGGATTGCGCCGAGGACCATGAGCGCGTGAGCGTACGCATACGCCGAACGCAGTGCCGCCGTCGAGGAATCGCCGCCGCGAGTCTCCGGGCCTGCGAGTGCGAAGTAGTTCCACCAGAGGACGAACAGCGACGCGAAACCGATCACTGCGCTCAAGGCAAGTGACCCAGTGAGCTGTCCGCTGGCGACGATGCTGCCGCCCATGAGCAGAATCGACTCTCCGAGCGCGATGATGAACACGAGGCGGTTGCGTTCGGCGAGGTGGTCGGCATCGGTGTCCCAGTGCTCCATCGGAGCGGAGCCGAGCCCCGGGATGCGGTACTGCGCGAGGGGCGCGGCATAGTCGACCACGACCGCAACCACCCACAGGGCGAGTCTGGATCCTGCGGGCAGTGCCGCCCCGAGCACCCAGAACACACCCGCCAGGAGGGTCCACAGCAGCAGCATCCGGTAGTTGGCCGCGAGACGGTGACCGCGGTACGCGATCATCATGAAGACCGGGCGGATGACGCCCATGAGCAGGTAGCAGCCGACGAAGAGCCAGGCCGCATCCTCGAACGCACGTGGGATGGCGATGGACATGCCCAGCGCCGTGAGCATGAGCACTCCGCAGAGCAGTTGGACCTGTGTGCGACCGGGGTCGAGCCAGTTCATCGCCCAGGTCGTGTAGTTCCAACCCCACCACAGCGCGGCGAACACCACGACGGTCTGTGCGGCCCCCTCCCAGGAGAGATGCTCGATCAGCACGTGCGACAGCTGGATGATCGCGAAGACGTAGACCAGGTCGAAGAAGAGCTCGACGGGGCCCACCTCGGAGCGGCGGTGCCCGGGGCGGGCGAGTGCAGCGGTGGCCATCGGGGATACCTCCGGGTCGTGGGAAAAGCTGTGGTGGCGCACCTCGAGCGGGCGTCCGGA
>NZ_JAATEM010000018.1 GCF_012034205.1 Streptomyces composti | reverse complement strand
AAGGCGCGCGAGGAGTGGTCGTCCGCAGAAGCGTGGGTCGAGTCGGATCGGTTCTTCACGCTCGAGAATGGCGAGCCGCTTCACCCCGACTGGGTGAGCCGACGCTTCAAGCGCCTGGTGGAGCTGTCCGGCCTACCGCCGGTCCGGCTTCACGATCTCCGGCACATCTCGGCCAGCCTGTCGCTGCTCCAGGGCAACGACATCAAAGTGGTCCAGGAGCGGCTGGGCCACAGCTCTCGCCAGATCACCTCGGACACGTACACCAGCGTTCTGCCTGAACTTGCACGACGCGAGGCCGAATCCATGACGTCGGTGATCCCGCGCAGCGTCTCCTACGACGAGCTCCGGCCGCTCTCCCTCCCCCGGAAGCTCCTCAGCGACGGGACGGCGGTTGTGTACGCCGAGGCTGCCCGCAACGGTAACGACGCCTGGATCATCAGCGTGAAGGCGCGACCCGACGGCCGCGCGCTTGGCACGATCAAGACTTCGGCCGCCAGCCAGGAGAGTGCGACCCTGGCCGTGGTCCAGTGGGTACGCGACCACTGCAAGAAGGCCGACCTACGGATCTTGTCGGCCGACAAGATCACCGCGCAGCTCTCAGAGGCCGGGAAGCGCCGGCGCCTTGCGCGCTTTGTCATTGACGGCGCGTCCGAGATGGGGCTCGAAAGCCTGGCCCGTGCTGTGCTTGAGGCAGGCGAGCGGGACCACGGTCCGTCCGAGGAGACCGTTCGGGCCCCTGAGTGACCCAGGCTGCGCCCTCCGGGCCCCTGTAGGGCCCCTGGATCTTGATCTGAACGGATGAACGGGGGTCCCCGCCTTGGAGCGGTGACCCCGTCTTCGCGTTTACGCAGGTAGAAACGGTCCTCTGGGAGAACTTCAGGGTGGGGCGGGTGGGACTCGAACCCACGGCCGACGGATTATGAGTCCGCTGCTCTAACCGGCTGAGCTACCGCCCCATAACGGCGTGTCGCGTACATGTGTGCGCGCCGTCTGCCGCAGCATAGCCGCTCATACGATCTCCTGCCTCGGCTGGTCGGCCATGCCCCGGTGCTCGTGACCATGGAGACTGCTGTGAGCCCCGTGCGGTTCCAGCGGACATGAAAAAGGACCCCAGAGGGGCCCTCGTTCAGCATGCTCCCCCGACTGGACTCGAACCAGTAACCTGCCGGTTAACAGCCGGCTGCTCTGCCAATTGAGCTACGGAGGACCGAGCTCCCCCGACTGGACTCGAACCAGTAACCTGCCGGTTAACAGCCGGCTGCTCTGCCAATTGAGCTACGGAGGAATGCCTCGTTGCATCGAACGTACCTACCTGGGTATCCGCCAGGGGGCGCGCGCTCGCTGCGACACATACATTAGCGCAAGCAGGGGGGTGCTCCGCCAATCGGTACTCCCCGGCGCCGTTGCCGCACCGGAGACCTACGCAGATCTGCAAGGGAAGGGTGGCCACCATGCGATACCGGCTCACGTTCGTCGCCGGACTCGTCCTGGGGTACGTGCTCGGCACGCGCGCCGGACGCGAGCGCTACGAGCAGCTGAAGAAGTCCGCCATGCAGCTCGCGCAGAACCCCGCGGTCCGCAACACCGCGGAGACCGCCGCCCACCAGGGCAGGGAGTTCGCAGGCAAGGCCTACCACGCGGTCAGCGACAAGGTGGGGGACCGCATGCCCGACTCGGTCGCCCAGCGGGTCCGCACCCTCCGCGAGCGCACCGCGCACGGCTCCGGCGAGGACGACTGGGGCACCAGCAACACCTGACCGCACCTGCCGGGTGCCGGGGCACGCCGGGTGCCCGGCGCCCGTGGCCCGACCCCGGCGGAGCGGTACGGCAGAATTTTCGGCATGGGGATAGTCGCCGGGCTGGACAGTGCGCCCGATTTCACTCGCATCGTCGTGTGTGACACGGACACCGGGGCCGTGCTCAGGCAGGGTTATGCCCAGCATCCGGTGCAGGGTCCCGACGGCTCCCGTCCCTCCGACGTGGACCCGCAGGCCTGGCTGCTGTCGCTGGGCGAGGCGGCCGGCGGAGGGCTGCTCGAGGGCGTGCAGGCCATCGGCGTCTCCGCGCAGGCGAACGCGCTGGTGCCGCTGGACGCGCAGGGCAACACCGTCCGCCCGGCCCTGGTCGGCGGGGACAAGCGGGCGCAGGTCGCCGCCGCCGATCTGATCGACGCGCTCGGCGGACGCGAGGCATGGGCGCAGGCCGTGGGCGCCGTGCCGCAGGCCGCGCACTCGGTGACCAAGCTGCGCTGGCTGGCCCGTACCGAACCGGAGAACGCCGCCCGCACCGCCGTCCTCCTCCAGGCGCACGACTGGCTGGTCTGGCAGCTGCTCGGCCGGCCGGTGCGGCGCACCACCGACCGGGGCGGCGCCTCGCACACCGGCTACTGGGCGGCGGCCACCGGCGGCTACCGGCCCGACCTGGTGGAGCTGGCGCTCGGGCACCAGGCGATGCTGCCCGAGGTCATCGGCCCGGCGGATGCGGCGGGCACCACACCGGAGGGGCTGCTGATCTCCGCCGGGACCAGTGAGACCCAGGCGGCGGCCTTCGGGCTCGGCATCGGGCTCGGGGACGCGGTGGTGTCCCTCGGTGCGTCCGGCTCGGTGATGGCCGTGCACCCCGAGGCGCTCTACGACCAGACCGGGGCGATCACCGCGCTCGCCGACGCGACCGGGATGCACCTGCCCGTCGTCACCACCCTCAACGCGGTGCGCGCGCTGCGCGGGACGGCGGAGCTGCTGCAGCTGCCCGATCTGGAGTCGCTGTCGGATCTGGCGATGAAGTCCACCCCGGGCGCGCACGGGCTGGTGCTGCTCCCCTATCTGGAGGGTGAGCGCACCCCGAATCTGCCGCACACCGCGGGGACCCTGGCCGGGCTGAGACGTGAATCGATGAAGCCGGAGCATCTGGCGCGGGCCGCGTTCGAGGGGATGCTGTGCGGTCTCGCCGACGCGCTGGACGTGCTGCGGGGCCGGGGTGTGGAGGTGCGGCGGGTGTTCCTGCTGGGCCCGGCCGCGGAGCTGCCCGCGGTGCAGGCGGCGGCGCCCTCGCTGTTCGGGGCGCAGGTGATGGTGCCGCAGCCCGCCGACTACGCGGCCATCGGCGCCGCCCGCCAGGCGGCCTGGGCGCTGGGCGTCTCCCAGGGCACCCTCGATCCGCGCACCCCGCCGGTGTGGCAGGGCGCGGCGGCGCAGGTGCTGGAGCCGGGCGAGGAGCTGGCGGTGGGCCAGGCGGTGCGCCAGCAGTACGTGGCGGTGCGGGAGCAGACGCATCCGGGGGCGTTCCGGCCGTAGGAACACGGGGTGCCGTGCGGGCCTGGGCATGTGTGTGACCCGGAACACAGGAATCGGGTCAATGGGTTGAGGTAACGCCGCTGGAGTGTCCGACGATAGGGGCCACGGGCAACCGAACGGCCCCGCGTCGACCCTGCCGAGAGAAAACAGCGTGCTCATACGACTCCTGCGGACCTACCTCCGTCCCTACTCCAGACCCATCGCCCTGCTGGTGCTGCTGCAGTTCCTGCAGACCTGCGCCACGCTCTATCTGCCCACCCTCAACGCGGACATCATCGACAACGGTGTCGTGCGCGGTGACACGGGTTACATCCTGACCTACGGCGCCCTGATGATCGGCATCTCGCTGGCGCAGGTGGTGTGCAACATCGGTGCCGTCTACCACGGCGCCCGCACCGCCGCCGCGCTCGGCCGGGACGTGCGGGCCGCCGTGTTCGACCGGGTGCAGTCCTTCTCCGCGCGTGAGGTCGGCCACTTCGGTGCGCCCTCGCTGATCACCCGGACCACCAACGACGTCCAGCAGGTGCAGATGCTGGTGCTGATGTCGTTCACCCTGATGGTGTCGGCGCCGATCATGTGCGTGGGCGGCATCGTGATGGCGCTCGGCCTGGACGTCCCGCTGTCCGGGGTGCTGGTCGCGGTGGTGCCGGTGCTGGGCATCTGCGTCACGCTGATCGTGCGGCGGCTGCGTCCGCTGTTCCGCCGGATGCAGGAGCGGCTGGACACGGTGAACCGGGTGCTGCGGGAGCAGATCACCGGCATCCGGGTGATCCGCGCGTTCGTCCGCGACGACTACGAGGAGCGGCGCTTCCGGAAGGCCAACGCGGAGCTGACCGATGTGGCGCTGCGCACCGGCAATCTGCTGGCGCTGATGTTCCCGGTGGTCATGACGGTGGTGAACCTGTCGTCCATCGCGGTGGTGTGGTTCGGCGCGCACCGCATCGACAGCGGCGGCATGCAGATCGGCGATCTGACCGCGTTCCTCGCCTATCTGATGCAGATCGTGATGTCCGTGATGATGGCCACCTTCATGTTCATGATGGTGCCGCGCGCCGAGGTGTGCGCCGAGCGCATCCAGGAGGTGCTGGACACCTCCTCCAGCGTCGTCCCGCCGTCCGCGCCGGTCACCGAGCTGCGCCGGCACGGGCATCTGGAGCTGCGGGGCGCCGGATTCCGCTATCCGGGTGCCGAGGAGCCGGTGCTGAAGGCGGTCGATCTGGTGGCGCGGCCGGGTGAGGTGACCGCCGTCATCGGTTCGACCGGCAGCGGGAAGTCGACGCTGCTGGGGCTGGTCCCGCGGCTGTTCGACGCCACCGAGGGCGAGGTGCTGGTCGACGGGGTGCCGGTGCGGGACCTCGATCCGCGGCTGCTGGCCCGCACGGTGGGCCTGGTGCCGCAGAAGCCGTATCTGTTCGCGGGCACCGTGGCGACGAACCTCCGCTACGGCAATCCGGACGCGACGGACGAGGAGCTGTGGCACGCGCTTCAGGTGGCGCAGGCCAGGGACTTCGTGGAACGGCTCGAGGGCGGTCTCGACGCGCCGATCGCGCAGGGCGGGACCAATGTCTCCGGCGGCCAGCGCCAGCGGCTGGCGATCGCCCGCACGCTGGTGCAGCGCCCGGAGATCTACCTCTTCGACGACTCCTTCTCCGCGCTCGACTACGCCACCGACGCCGCGCTGCGGGAGGCGCTCGCCCGGGAGACGGCCGAGGCGACCGTGGTGATCGTGGCCCAGCGGGTGGCGACCATCCGGGACGCGGACCGGATCGTGGTGCTGGACGAGGGCCGGGTCGTGGGCACCGGACGGCATCACGAGCTGATGGCGGACAACGAGACCTACCGGGAGATCGTGCTCTCCCAGCTGACGGAAGCGGAGGCTGCCTGATGGCCGGGCCGATGGGGCGGATGATGGCCGGCGGTCCCGACCAGCGGACGATGGACTTCAAGGGCTCGGCCAAGCGGCTGGTCGGCCGCTTCCGGCCCGAACGAGCCACGCTGTACGGGCTGTTGGCCTGTGTGGTGGTAAGCGTCGGGCTGAGCGTGGCCGGCCCGAAGATCCTCGGCCGGGCGACCGACCTGGTGTTCGCGGGCATCGTCGGCCGCGAGATGCCGGAGGGCGCGACCAAGGAGCAGGTGCTCGACTCGATGCGGGAGCGCGGCGACGGCGATGTCGCCGACATGCTGCGGGGCGCCGACTTCACTCCCGGCCAGGGGATCGACTTCACCGCCGTGGGCGAGGTCCTGCTGCTCGCGCTCGCCGTGTTCGCCGGCGCCGGTCTGCTGATGGCGGTGGCGACGCGGCTGGTCAACCGTGCGGTGAACCGGACCATGTACCGGATGCGCGAGGACGTGCAGACCAAACTGGCCCGGCTGCCGCTGTCGTACTTCGACAAGCGGCAGCGCGGCGAGGTGCTGAGCCGGGCCACCAACGACATCGACAACATCGGGCAGACGCTGCAGCAGTCGATGGGCCAGCTGATCAACTCGCTGCTGACCATCATCGGCGTGCTGGCGATGATGTTCTACGTCTCCTGGATCCTGGCGCTGGTGGCGCTGGTGACGGTGCCGCTGTCGTTCGTGGTCGCCACGCGGGTCGGCAAGCGGTCGCAGCCGCACTTCGTGCAGCAGTGGCGGACGACCGGCCGGCTGAACGCGCACATCGAGGAGATGTACACCGGCCATGCGCTGGTGAAGGTGTTCGGGCGCCAGGAGGAGTCGGCCGAGCGGTTCGCCGAGGAGAACGAGGCGCTGTACGAGGCCGGTTTCCGGGCGCAGTTCAACAGCGGCATCATGCAGCCGCTGATGTTCTTCGTGTCGAACATCAACTATGTGCTGGTGGCGGTCGTCGGCGGGCTGCGCGTCGCCTCCGGGTCGCTGTCCATCGGCGACGTCCAGGCGTTCATCCAGTACTCCCGGCAGTTCTCCATGCCGCTGACGCAGGTCGCCTCGATGGCGAACCTGGTGCAGTCCGGGGTGGCCTCGGCGGAGCGGATCTTCGAGCTGCTGGACGCCGAGGAGCAGGAGGCCGACCCGGTGCCGGCCGTCCGGCCCGACGAGGTGCGCGGGCGGGTCGCGCTGGAGCATGTGTCGTTCCGGTACGACCCGGAGAAGCCGCTGATCGAGGACCTGTCGCTGACGGTGGAGCCCGGACACACCGTGGCCATCGTCGGCCCGACCGGCGCCGGCAAGACGACGCTGGTCAATCTGCTGATGCGGTTCTACGAGGTGTCCGGTGGGCGGATCACCCTGGACGGGGTGGACATCGCGCGGATGTCCCGGGACGAGCTCCGCTCCGGGATCGGCATGGTGCTGCAGGACACCTGGCTGTTCGGCGGCACCATCGCGGAGAACATCGCCTACGGCGCGGCCCGCGAGGTCACCCGCGCCGAGGTCGAGGAGGCGGCCAGGGCCGCCCACGCCGACCGGTTCATCCGGACCCTTCCGGACGGCTACGACACGGTCATCGACGACGAGGGCAGCGGGGTCAGCGCGGGTGAGAAGCAGCTCATCACCATCGCGCGGGCGTTCCTGTCCGACCCGGTGATCCTGGTCCTGGACGAGGCGACCAGCTCGGTGGACACCAGGACCGAGGTCCTGATCCAGAAGGCGATGGCCGAGCTCGCCCACGGCCGCACCTCGTTCGTGATCGCCCACCGTCTCTCCACCATCCGCGACGCGGACACGATCCTGGTGATGGAGAACGGCTCGATCGTGGAACAGGGCTCGCACGAGGGGCTGCTGGCCGCGGGCGGCGCGTATGCGCGCCTGTACCGGGCGCAGTTCGCCTCGGCGGTGGCGGAGGTCGACTGAGCCGGCCCGTCGCGGGGCGGATGGCGGCCCCGGTGCGGGCGGCCGGTGGCACGCAAGGCGCGCCACCGGCGCCACCGGGCCGCCGCCACGGCCGGTGTCCGTTCGTCCGGGTGCCGGTCGCGCCGGCTCCGCGTGCCGGTGCCGACCGGCGCCGGGCCGGTGCCCGGGGCGCGGCCGTGCCGGGCAGCGCTGCGCACCGGTGCCGGGGGCGCCGTCAGTCCAGGTAGCCCCGCAGCTGGTCGGCGAAGGCGTGGTCGCGGAGTTTGTTGAGGGTCTTGGACTCGATCTGGCGTATGCGCTCCCTGGTCACGCCGAAGATGCGGCCGATCTCCTCCAGGGTCCGGGGGCGGCCGTCGATCAGCCCGTAGCGCAGCTGGACGACCTTGCGTTCGCGCTCGCCCAGGGTGGACAGCACCGCCTCCAGGTGTTCCCTGAGCAGCAGGAAGGCAGCCGACTCCACGGGGCTGGTCGCGTCGCCGTCCTCGATCAGGTCGCCGAGGGCCACGTCGTCCTCCTCGCCCACCGGTGCGTGCAGCGACACCGGTTCCTGGGCGAGCCGCAGCACCTCGCTGACCCGCTCGGGCGGCAGGTCCAGATGGGCGGCGACCTCCTCGGGCGTGGGTTCGTAGCCCCGTTCCTGCAGCATGCGGCGCTGGACGCGGACCACCCGGTTGATCAGTTCCACCACATGCACCGGGACCCTTATCGTGCGGGCCTGGTCGGCGAGCGCACGGGACATGGCCTGGCGGATCCACCAGGTGGCGTAGGTGGAGAACTTGTAGCCGCGGGCGTAGTCGAACTTCTCCACCGCCCGGATCAGTCCGAGATTGCCCTCCTGGACCAGGTCGAGCATGGTCAGCCCGCGGCCCACGTACCGTTTGGCGACGGAGACGACGAGCCGCAGATTGGCCTCGATCAGGCGGCGTTTGGCCATCCGGCCCATCACCACGAGCCGGTCCAGGTCGAGGGCGAGCCGGCTGTCCAGGTCGGGGGTGAGCCGCAGCTTCTCCTCGGCGAACAGCCCGGCCTCGACCCGGCGGGCGAGTTCGACCTCCTCGGCGGCGGTGAGCAGCGGGATGCGGCCGATCTCCCGCAGGTACTGGCGGAACAGGTCCGAGGAGGGGCCGGTGGTCTCCGGCCGCAGGGACGCGGTCACCGGTTCGGCGGGCTCCAGGGCCTCGGCGGGAGGATCGGCGGCCGGTCCGGCCGCCGCGGGAGAGCCCTGGCCGGAGCCCGGGCCGGACTGCGGGCCGGACTCCTGGCCGGGCTCCGCCTCGGGGCGGTGCAGCAGCCGGCCGCGCGGTGGCAGCGCCACGAGGACGTCCCGGTCGGACTGCGTGCCGACGGTGGTCGTGTCGGTCTGGGTGAGGGTCTGGGTCTGCACGGGGGCGACCTCCAGGATGATCGCTGCCAGGGGGGACGGCAGCGGTACTTCGGGGGCGGAGTCGGCGGCCTCGCCGCTGTCCGTCCCGTACGCGATGAGCGGAACCGCGGGGGGTTGGGATTCGTCGGTGACGGATCGGCCGCGCTCCGAGGACTCAGGCACCGCACCCCAGTGTGGGGTACGACACATCGTCATCACGAGGGGCGTGCGATGACTTTTTGCGTCCGGTCCGTGACCGCCCGGTTACACCCCGCCGGAAACCGGATGCCCGGCACGGCCCGGGTCTGCGACGATCTTCCGCATGTCCGGCCTGCTCTACGAGACCCATGTGACCGTCCGCTGCCCGACGCCCGCGGAGGCCGAACGGCTCCGCCGCTGGGCGCGGGCGGCCGGGATCAAGCTGACGCACATCGTGCTGGCCCGGGGCCGGATGCGCGAGCAGCCCATGCTCACCCTGTCCGGCTCGCGCACCTGGGCCGGGGAGCGGGAGCGGGCCGGCCGGGTGGCGGCGCGGCTGCGGGCGGACGGGTTCGAGGTGGTGCGGGTGAAGACCGAGTCGGCGCCGTGGGCTCCGGAGGTGCCGCAGGGCCCGTGCGGGGACGGGCGGTACTTCGAGCACCATGTGAAGCTGCTGCTCGACGCGGACACGGACCTTCAAGCCCTGGCGGCCCGAGTGGTGCCGCACGGCGCCCATCTGTCGTGGAACGCCCGCCGGCTGCGGGAGGGCGCACGGCACGAGCGGTTCGTGACCCAGCGCTGCCACGGGGTGGACCCGGCGGGCGCCGAGGGGGCGCTGCACGAGCTGCTCGCCGGGCTCGAGGGCTTCGACGTGCTCAGCGTGGAACGCGAGTTCGTGCTGTACGACAGCGATGTGTCGGTGGACGACGGATGGCTCGAGGAGCCCGCGGGGGTGACGAGGTGACGCAGTCGTGGCGGGACATCGGACGGACGGGCTCGAAGATCCCCCGGGAGCCGCTGGACGAGGCCACCCGTGCCCGGTGGGATCTGCCCAGGGCGATCCAGTGGGTGCCGGGGGACGACGTGGTCCAGCGGCCCGTGTTCGACCCGTCCCTGAAGCACTATCAGAACGCCTTCCGGGCCACCGATCCGTCCTTCCCCGACCCGGAGCGCGAAGCCGCCTGGCGTGCGGCACGGCGCCGCGCCCTGCATCTGGTGCTGACGGCGATCGCGGAGTCGGGCTGGGCGGACGCCCTGGTGCTGCGGGGCAGTGTGCTGATGTCGGTGTGGTTCGGCGAGGCCGCGCGGGAGCCGGGGGACCTGGACTTCGTCGTGGTGCCGCACACCTGGAGGATCGGGGACCCGCGGACGGGGCGGATGCTGGAGGAGATCGCCGCGGCCGCCGCCCGGACGGCGGCCGGTTCGCGGGGAGAGGGGCTCGGCATCGCGGCGGCCGAGGCGGTGACCGAGGACATCTGGACCTACGACCGGGTGCCCGGCCGCCGTCTGGTGCTGCCGTGGACGGCGCCGGAGCTGCCCGGCGGGTACGTCCAGCTCGACTTCGTCTTCAACGAGCACCTGCCCGAGGAGCCCCGGCCGGTGCGGCTGCCGGACGGCACGGTGGTCAAGGCCGCGTCGCCGGAGCTGTCGCTGGCCTGGAAGCTGATGTGGCTGATCAACGACCTGCACGCGCAGGGCAAGGACCTGTACGACGCGGTGCTGCTGGCCGAGCGGCATCCGCTCCCCTACCCGCTGCTGCACGAGGTGTTCCGCCTGTCGGGCGAGTGGCCGCACCCCCGCCGGGAGAGGATCCTGCTGGTGGACCTGCTGGAGGCCGTCCAGTACGTGGAGTGGGAGCACTTCGCCACGGAGTACCCGGAACTCGCCGAGCGGGGGCAGGAGTTCGCCGACCGGCTGGTGCGGGCGGTGCGGCCCGCGTTCCCGGAGCGCTGACGGTTCCCGCCGCCCCGCCGGGCGGCGCCCGCGTGCCGCCCCGCCGGACCTACAGCGCCGCCGCCCCGTGCTCGCGCAGCGCCTGGTCGTACTGCTGGAGCACCCACAGCTCGTTCTGCACGGCGGCGAGTTCGGCCGGGTCGGCGTGGCTGCCGAGACGGGTGAGGCGGCTGGTGATGTCGCGGATGCGGCGCTCCACGGCCCGGCGGCGGACGGTGACCAGCTGGGCGCCGGCGTAGGTCTCGTCGACCTCCTTGACGCCCCGGTGCAGCATGATCGCCTCCACGGCCAGTTCGGTGACCATGGCGCGGACGGTGTCGTCGGGGGCGGCGTCGCGGACCCGGATCAGGTAGGCCTGCGGGTCCTGCATGCCGTACTCGGCGCCGCCCGCGTCCAGGATGGCCTGCCGCACGGCTGCGTAGGGCGGGGCGGTGAACTCGTCGACGCCGTAGGCGTCGAAGGCCGGGGAGACCAGCTCGGGGCGCTGCAGGGCCAGCTTGAGCAGCTCCCGTTCGGTGGCGTGGACGGGGTTGCGGAGGTTGAGGGCGGGGCCGCGCGGGGCGGGCGGGGCCGCGGCCGCGTGCTGCTGGGGGGCGGCGCCGGGGCGCTGCCGCCGGTCGGGGGCCGGGGCCTTGCCGCCGCGTTCGCGGGACCAGCGGGCGAGCTGGGCGACCCGCCGGACCACGAACTGGGTGTCCAGGATGCCGAGCATGCCGGCGAGCTGTACGGCCACCTCGTGCTGGGCGCCGCTGTTCTTGATGCGGGCGACCACGGGGGCGGCTTCGTCCAGGGCGGCGGCGCGGCCCGCCGGGGTGTCGAGGTCGTAGCGGGAGACGATCTGCCGCAGTGCGAACTCGAACAGCGGGGTGCGGGGTTCGACCAGGTCGACGACGGCCTCGTCGCCCTTGGCGAGCCGCAGCTCGCACGGGTCCATGCCGTCCGGCGCGATGGCGATGTAGGTCTCGGCGGCGAACTTCTGGTCGTCCTCGAAGGCGCGCAGGGCGGCCTTCTGCCCGGCCGCGTCGCCGTCGAAGGTGAAGATGACGCGGGCGGAGCCGTTGTCCATCAGCAGGCGGCGGAGGATCTTGATGTGCTCGCCGCCGAAGGCGGTGCCGCAGGTGGCGATGGCGGTGGTCACCCCGGCGAGGTGGCAGGCCATGACGTCGGTGTAGCCCTCGACGACGACCGCGCGGGAGGACTTGGCGATGTCCTTCTTCGCCAGGTCGATGCCGTAGAGCACCTGGGACTTCTTGAAGATCGCGGTCTCGGGCGTGTTGAGGTACTTGGGGCCGTTGTCCGCCTCGTAGAGCTTGCGGGCGCCGAAGCCGACGACGTCGCCGCCGATGTCGCGGATGGGCCACATCAGCCGGCCGCGGAAGCGGTCGATGGGGCCGCGGCGGCCCTCCTGGGAGAGGCCGGAGAGGATCAGCTCCTTGTCGCTGAAGCCCTTGCCGCGCAGATAGCGGGTGAGGTGGTCCCAGCCCTGGGGGCTGTAGCCGACGCCGAAGTGCACGGCGGCGGCCTGGTCGAAGCCGCGCTCGGCGAGGAAGACGCGGCCGGTCTCCGCCTCGGGGCTGGTGGCGAGCTGCTCCGCGTACCACTCCGCGGCGATCTTGTGGGCCTCGACCAGGCGGATGCGTTCGCCGCGCTGGTGGGCGGGGTTGTAGCCGCCCTCCTCGTAACGCAGGGTGATGCCGGCCTGGGCGGCGAGCCGCTCGACCGCCTCCGAGAAGGAGAGGTGGTCGATCTTCATCACGAAGGTGATGGTGTCGCCGCCCTCCTGGCAGCCGAAGCAGTGGAAGAGTCCCTTGCTCGGGCTGACCTGGAAGGACGGCGACTTCTCGTCGTGGAACGGGCAGAGGCCCTTGAGGTTGCCGCCGCCCGCGTTGCGCAGCTGGAGGTACTCGGACACGACGGCGTCGATCGGGACCGCGTCCCGTACCGCCTTCACGTCCTCGTCGTTGATCCGTCCTGCCACGCGTGAATTCTACGGGGGCGCTCGGACACTCCTGCTCGGCGTGGGACGGGGGTGGGGCCGGGAGCGCGGCCGGGCGGGAGGTCAGGAGACGAGGGACTCCAGCGGGACGTGCGGGTCGGCCAGGGCCTCGGTGTCGACCTGGGCCCGGGAGCGGATGAGCTGCTGGATCTGCTGGGTGACGTCCCACACGTTCACGTTCATCCCGGCGAGCACCCGGCCCTCCTTCACCCAGAAGGCGACGAACTCCCGCTTGCCCGCGTCGCCCCGCAGCACCACCTGGTCGTACGAGCCGGGCGGCGCCCAGCCCGAGTACTCCATGCCCAGGTCGTACTGGTCGGTGAAGAAGTAGGGCAGCCGGTCGTAGCGCTCCTCCCGGCCCAGCATGGCCCGGGCCGCGGCAGGACCGCCGTTGAGTGCGTTGGCCCAGTGCTCGACCCGCAGCCGGGTGCCGAACAGCGCGTGCGGGAAGGAGGCGACGTCGCCGGCCGCGTGGATGT
This sequence comes from Streptomyces composti, assembly GCF_012034205.1. Taxonomy (GTDB): domain Bacteria; phylum Actinomycetota; class Actinomycetes; order Streptomycetales; family Streptomycetaceae; genus Streptomyces; species Streptomyces composti. Next base: position 138,368 of record NZ_JAATEM010000018.1, on the reverse strand, counting down.
GCGGGTCGGAGGTGCGCAGGTGCTCGTCGACGAGGACGCCGCCGCCGTCCGCCGGGTCGGCCAGCGCCAGGCCCGCCGATTCGGCGAGGGCGGTGCGCGGGGCGGCGCCGATGGCGGCGAGCACCGCGTGCGCCGGGTGCTCCTCCCCGTCGTCGGTGCGGGCGGCGAGCACCACGCCGTCCTGGCCGGTGATCTCGGTGAGGGTGGCGCCGAAGTGGAAGCGGACGCCGTGCTCGCGGTGCAGCTCGGCGAAGATCTGGCCCACCTCGGGCCCGAGCACCGAGTGCAGCGGGGCGGGGCCGCGGTGCACCACGGTGACCTCGGCGCCGTACTCGCGGGCCGCCGCCGCGACCTCCAGGCCGATCCAGCCGGCGCCGGCGATCACCAGGTGCCCGTTGTCCCGGCCGAGCGAGGCGAGCACGCCCCTGAGCCGTTCGGCGTGGGCGAGGCGCCGCAGATGGTGCACGCCGGCCAGGTCGGTGCCGGGGATGTCGAGGCGGCGGGGTTCGGCGCCGGTGGCGAGCAGCAGCTTGTCGTAGTGGACGGTGGTGCCGTCCTCGCCGAAGCGGACGGTGCGGGCGGCCGGGTCGACGGCGTCCACGGTCTGCCCGAGGTGCAGTTCCACGTCGTGGCGCGCGTACCAGGCGGGCTCGTGCACGAAGACGCTCTCCCGCTCCTTCTTGCCGAGCAGGTACCCCTTGGACAGCGGCGGTCGCTCGTACGGCTGGTCCCGCTCGTCGCAGATCAGTATCACGCGGCCGGTGAAGCCCTCCTCCCGCAGCGTCTCGGCCGCCTTCGCACCGGCCAGTCCGCCTCCGACGATGACGAATGTCTGATCCGCGTCGACCACTTGATGCCTCCTCGTGACGGTGCCACCACGTGCGAGCCTCCCGCACCCGGCCGGGCACGTGAAGGGGGAGTGACCCGATCAGGCCACCTACGGTCACATTCGGGCGGTCTTTGCCCCCGGCGTGGTCCCCGGAGTCCCTTCCGGTGTCGTACCCGGTGCGGAGCCGGTCATCCGGGCGTGCAGCGAGCGGGCGGAGGCGTCGGTGAGCGAGGCGATCTGGTCGACGATCACCCGCTTGCGGGCGCGGTCGTCCGGCGCCCGCTCGAACAGGGTGCGGAACTGCGGGTCCAGTCCCTCGGGGGCGCGGGAGGTGAGCAGCTCGGCCAGTTCCATGACGACGATCCGCTGGTCGGCGCGGAGCCGCTCCTGCTCTGCGCGCTGCATCACGTACCGGTCGGCGACGGCCTTGAGCACCGCGCACTCCATGCGGGTGCCGCGCGGCACCACCAGCTCGGCGTCGTAGCGGGTGAGGTCGCCGCCGCCCCACGCCTGCCGGGTGGCGCCCTCGGCGGCGAGGCAGAAGCGGCCGATGAGCTGGCTGGTGGCGTCCTTCAGCCGGGCCTGGGCGACGGCGGTCCCGTCGTAGCCGTGCGGCCACCACTCCTGGGCGAGCAGCCGGTCGAGGGCCTCGGCCAGCTCGGCCGGGTCGGTGCCGGCCTCGACGTAGCGGCCGATGGCCACGGCGAAGACGTCCTGGCGTTCCGGCTCGGCGTGCAGGCAGGCCGGGTCGATGTGCCCGGCGTGCAGGCCGTCCTCCACGTCGTGCACCGAGTACGCCACGTCGTCGGCCCAGTCCATGACCTGCGCCTCGAAGCAGGTGCGGGTACCGGGGGCGTCCTTGCGCAGCCAGTCGAAGACGGGGCGGTCGTCGTCGTAGACGCCGAACTTCGGGGAGGCGGGGTCGGTGGGGTGGGCGCCGCGGGGCCAGGGGTACTTGGTGGCGGCGTCCAGGGTGGCGCGGGTGAGGTTGAGGCCGACCGAGCCCTCCGGGGTGAACCGCTTGGGCTCGATGCGGGTGAGCAGCCGCAGCGACTGGGCGTTGCCCTCGAAGCCGCCGCAGTCGGCGGCGAAGTCGTTCAGCGCCTGCTCGCCGTTGTGCCCGAACGGGGGGTGGCCGAGGTCGTGGGCGAGGCAGGCGGCCTCCACCAGGTCGGGGTCGCAGCCGAGGGCGGCGCCCAGCTCGCGCCCGACCTGGGCGCACTCCAGGGAGTGGGTGAGGCGGGTGCGGGGGCTGGGATCCCAGGCGGCGCCGCCGGCCCCGGCGCTCTGGCCGGGGGTGACGACCTGGGTCTTGCCGGCGAGCCTGCGCAGCGCCGAGGAGTGCAGGATGCGGGCGCGGTCGCGCTGGAAGGCGGTGCGGCCGGGGCGCTTGTCCGGCTCCGGGGCCCAGCGCTCCACGGCGGACTCGTCGTAGTGCATGTACAGACAGTAGTACCGCGACCGCCGCGCTACGTGCTACGCCGAGGCCAGTTCGGGGGCCGGGTGCGCCGGGGCGGCGGCCGTCTCGTCGTAGCGGTGGAGCAGCAGCCGGGCCATGGCCTCGTGGGCGCCGAGAGGCGCCGAGACGATCCCGGGGGCGGCCTGCGCGCACTCGGTGGCGAAGCGGCCGGGCGCGGTGAAGCAGGAGGCGACGGCCACCCGGTCGCGGCCGCGGGCGGCCAGCGCGGCGACGGCTTCCGGGACCGTGGGGGACGCGGTGGTGGCGTAGGCGGGGACCACCGCCACGCCCAGGCGGGCGGCGAGCAGCCGGGCGGTGCGGGCGGTGCCGGCCCGGGAGTCGGGGTCGCGGGAGCCGGCCGCGGCGAGGACCACGGCGCTGCGGCGGCGGGCGGCGTGGTCCGCGGGGGTGCTCCAGCCCGCCTCGGCGAGGCGGGCGTGCAGGGCCTCCACGAGCAGCGGGTGCGGGCCGAGCGCGGGGGCGAGCCGGGTGCGGGCCGCGGCGCGGGCGGCCGTCCGCGGGATGTCGCGTTTGACGTGGTGGCCGCGGCTGAGCAGCAGCGGGACCAGGACCGCCTCGCCGGTGCCGAGCGCGGCCAGCGTGTCCGGCAGCAGCGGGGCGTTCAGCTCGATGTGGCCCAGGTGCACGGGCAGGCCGGGGCGCAGGGCGCGGACCACGTCGAGCAGTTCCCGCACGGTGCTCAGCGCGCGGGGGTCGCGGCTGCCGTGGGCCACCACCACGAGGGCGGGCGGCGCCGGGCGGCGTCTGCCGTTCAGCGTGACGAGACCGAGCTGTCCCGCGAGGCTGGTGCCGATCCGGTGCATCAGGTCCGCCGTACTGTCGAGGTGCGTCGCCGTCATGCACCGATGGTGGCCGCCCCGTATTGCCTCCCCGTTGCGCGGGGGTGACGGGCGTTTTCCAGCCCTTCACGCCCGGCCCCGACGGGCGTGTGAGCCGCCCTGACCCGCGGTGCGGCCCCGCGGGGTGAAGCCGTTCACACGGTGCCGGGTGAACCGGCGGGGGACGGCCGGGCGTCTTGGACGGTCGGGAGCCGGGCCGAGAGGGCCGGGTCCTTGGGGACAGGAGCCGAGCCGAGGGGGCCGCAGCGATGCGCCGATTCACCGTCCGTGTGCGGCGTCTGCTGCGTGTGCCGCGCACCCGCCGGGGGCAGCGGCGGCTGGTGCAGGCCGTGATGGCCGGCTGCGTGCTGGCGCTGCTGCCCGCGGCCTGGCTGCGCCTTGCGGCCGGGGACCGGCTGCACACCGTCGCGGACGTGCCGCGGACCCAGGTCGCCGTGGTCTTCGGCGCGGGCCTGTGGCGCGGCGAGCCGTCGCCGTACCTGGCGCACCGGCTGGACGCGGCGGCCGAGCTGTACCGGGCGGGCCGCATCGAGGTGGTGCTGGTGACCGGCGACAACAGCTGCGCCGACTATGACGAGCCGGACGCGATGCGGGCCTATCTGACCCGGCACGGCGTGCCGGACGGGCGGATCGTCAGCGACTACGCGGGCTTCGACACCTGGGACTCCTGTGTGCGCGCCAAGAAGATCTTCGGGGTGGACCGGGCGGTCCTGATCAGCCAGGACTTCCACATCCGCCGGGCGGTGGCGCTCTGCCAGGCCGCCGGGGTCACCTCGTACGGCGTCGGGGTGGACGAGCCGCACGACGGCACCTGGTGCTACGGCGGGGTGCGGGAGGTGCTGGCGGCGGGCAAGGCTGCCGCCGACGCCGCCCTCCGCCCGGACCCGCGGTTCCTCGGACCGCCGGAACCGGGGGTGCGGCAGGCGCTGGCGGAGAGCGGAGCGCGGTGAGGCGCACCCCGGGGGCTGCGGCCGGTCCCGCGCCGGCCCGGCGGGCCTCACCGTCCTCCCCCGGGCGCGGGGAGGCCGCCGTACCGGGCGCGTAACAGCAGCCGGCCTGCGGCGTAACACCGGCGACGCACGCTGAGACGCATGCAGAACACCGTGACGCCCACCCACTGCCCCTACTGCGCCCTGCAGTGCGGGATGAATCTGGCGCCCGCCGCCGACGGCACCGTCGAGGTGAGCGAGCGGGCGGACTTCCCGGTGAACCGGGGCGCCCTGTGCGGCAAGGGAAGGACCGCGCCCGCGGTGCTCGCCTCCGGGGTGCGGCTGACCACGCCGCTGGTGCGCTCGCCGGGCGGCGCACTGGAGCCGGCCGGCTGGGAGGCGGCGCTGGACCGGATCGCCGAGGGGCTGCGGGGCACCCGGGAGCGGTACGGGGCGGACGCGGTCGGGGTGTTCGGCGGGGGCGGGCTGACCAACGAGAAGGCCTACTCGCTGGGGAAGTTCGCCCGGGTCGTGCTCGGCACCTCGCAGATCGACTACAACGGGCGCTTCTGCATGTCCTCGGCCGCGGCGGCCGGGAGCAGGGCCTTCGGCCTGGACCGCGGGCTGCCGTTCCCGCTGGAGGACATCCCGCGCACCGGCTGTGTGATCCTGGTCGGCTCCAACCCGGCCGAGACCATGCCGCCGTCGCTGCGCTATTTCACCGAACTGCGGGAGAACGGCGGCACGCTGGTCGTGATCGACCCGCGCCGCACCCGGACCGCCGAGCAGGCCGACCTGCATCTGGCGCCCCGCCCCGGCACCGATCTGGCGCTGGCCCTCGGCCTGCTGCATCTGGTGGTCGCCGAGGGCCGCACCGACGAGCGGTACATCCGGGAGCGCACGGTCGGCTGGGAGGAGACCCGGGCGGCGGCGATGGCGCACTGGCCGGAGTACGTGGAGCGGATCACCGGCGTTCCGGTGCCGCGACTGCGGGAAGCGGTGCGGCTGTTCTGCGAGCCGGAGCACGCCATGGTGCTCACCGCCCGCGGACCCGAGCAGCAGTCCAAGGGCACGGACACGGTCAGCGCCTGGATCAACCTGGTGCTGGCCACGGGCCGGGCGGGCCGCCCGCTGTCCGGCTACGGCTGCCTGACCGGGCAGGGCAACGGGCAGGGCGGGCGCGAACACGGCCAGAAGGCCGACCAGTTGCCCGGCTACCGCAAGCTCACCGACCCCGGGGCGCGGCGGCACGTCGCCGAGGTGTGGGGCGTGGACCCGGACTCGCTGCCGGGTCCCGGACGCAGCGCCTACGAGCTGCTGGACGCGCTGGGCACCGATGTCCGCGCGCTGCTGCTGATGGGCTCCAACCCGGTGGTCTCCGCGCCGCGCGCCGCGCACATCGAGCAGCGGATCAGGTCGCTGGACTTCCTCGCGGTGTGCGACGTGGTGCTGTCGGAGACGGCCGCGCTCGCCGATGTCGTACTGCCGGTCACCCAGTGGGCGGAGGAGACGGGCACCACGACCAGCCTCGAGGGGCGGGTGCTGCTGCGCCGCCGGGCGATCGCCCCGCCCGAGGGCGTGCACAGCGACCTGTACGTGCTGCACGAACTGGCCGCCCGGCTCGGCGTGGAGAAGGGCTTCCCGACCGACCCCGAGGAGGTCTTCGAGGAGCTGCGCCGGGCGAGTGCGGGCGGCCCCGCCGACTACTCCGGGATCACCTACCGCCGGCTGGCGGAGGAGAACGGTGTGTTCTGGCCGTGCCCGGCGGAGCCCTCGGCGGACGGCACGCCGGAAGCCGGGGGCCCCGTGCCGGTCGGCGGGGGCGGCGTGCCGGACGGCGGCGGCCTCGGGGACGCCTCGCCGGACACGCCGGCCACCTCGCCCGGCGCCGTGGCCGAAGACCCGGTGCGCACCGCGGCACCGCGGGCCGGTGCCGCGGTCCATCCCGGCACTCCCCGCCTCTTCCTCGACCGGTTCGCCACCGAGGACGGCCGGGCCCGCTTCGTCCCCGTCTCGCACCGGGCGATCGCCGAGGAGCCCGACGAGGAGTACCCGGTGCTGCTGACCACCGGGCGGGTGGTGGCCCAGTACCAGTCCGGCGCGCAGACCCGGCGGGTGGACGAGCTGAACGCCGCCGCCCCCGGCCCGTTCGTCGAGCTGCATCCGCGGCTCGCGGAGCGGCTCGGCGCGGCCGAGGGCGACCCGGTGGCCGTGGTGTCCCGGCGGGGCCGGGCGGTGGCGCCGGCCCGGATCACCACCGCGGTCCGGCCCGACACGGTGTTCATGCCCTTCCACTGGGCGGGCGAGGGCCGCGCCAACACCCTCACCAACCCGGCCCTGGACCCGGTCTCGCGGATGCCGGAGTTCAAGGCGTGCGCGGTGCGGGTGGAGGCGGTACGCCCCTGAGCGCGCCGGACGGCGCCCCGAGGGCGCCGTCCGTCACTGCGCGGGGTGCCCCTGCGCAGGGCGTCGCCGCGGTCAGTTCACGCCGACCGCGCTCCACGCCGCCGCGACCGCGCGGTGCTCGGTGCCGCCCTCGCCGTAGAGGTCGGCGGCCGCCTTCAGGGTGGCGGTGCGGGCTCCCGCGTAGTCGGTCGACGAGGTCATGTGCACGGTCAGCGCGCGGTACCAGATCCTGCCGAGCTTGGCGCGGCCGATGCCGGTGACCGTGGAGCCGTCGCAGGTCGGGGAATTGTGGGCGACGCCGCCGAGGGTCTTGGCGCCGCTGCCCTCGGCGAGCAGGTAGGCGAAGTGGTTGGCGACGCCCGAGGAGTAGTGCACGTCGAGGTCCTTGACCGAGGGGCTCCAGCAGTCGGCGGACCTGCCGTCCTTGGAGGGCTTGTCCATGTAGCGCAGCGCGTCCCTGCCGAAGCCGTCCCGGACGATGTTCTCGCCGATCAGATAGTCGCCGGGGTCCTCGGCGTTGGCCGCGTGGAACTCGACCAGGGTGCCGAAGATGTCGGAGGTGGCCTCGTTGAGCGCGCCGGGCTCGCCCGAGTACACCAGGCCGGCCGTCTTCGAGGTCACGCCGTGGGTCATCTCGTGCCCGGCGACGTCCAGCGAGACCAGCGGGCCCATCTGGGTGCCGTCGCCGTCGCCGTAGGTCATGCAGAAGCAGCTGTCGTCCCAGAAGGCGTTGTTGTACTGGTTGCCGTAGTGGACGCGGTTGTAGGAGCCCTTGCCGTCGCCGGCGATGCCGCGGCGGCCGTGGACGTCCTCGTAGTAGTCCCAGGTGACATCGGTGCCGTACTGGGCGTCCACCGCGACCGTGGCCCGGTCGGAGTCCTCGCCGCTGCCCCAGTGGTTGTCGTCGTCGGTGAAGACGGTGGCGGGGGCGCGGGTGAGGCAGACGTTCAGCACGCACAGGTCGGTCCTGCCGGCCGCGTCGCCGGTGTAGGTGCCGCCGCGGGTGGGGTCCTTGAGCTGGTACCCCGAACCCGAGGCGGTGGTCTCCAGCGGGACGGTGCCGCCGTACAGCGACTCGCCGTCGCCGGAGACGGTCGACAGGCTGTCCCAGCTGTCGATGCGGTCGCCGCTGCGGGCGTCGGTGAGCACGGTGCGGGCGACCGGGTTGCCGCGGCCGTCCTGGGCCACCGCGTCGGTGCGCCAGGCCAGCCGGGGTGCGCCGTGCAGGGCGTCGACGACCAGCCGGGGCTTGGCGGTGAGCCGCTTGAGGGTCTCGCCGGCGTTGGCGGCGCGCAGCAGCTTCGCGGCGAGGTCGGCGGCCTTCGGGGCGGCGAGTCCGGGAGTGACGGTGGGCAGGTCGATCTCGGCCCTGGTGGCGCGGTCGGCCCCGCGGTAGGTGCCGTCGGGGGCGAGGTGCAGGACGAAGTCGCCGCCGAGGACGGGCAGTCCGCGGTAGGTGCGGTCGTAGCGGACGTGGTGGGTGCCGTCCCGGTCCACGATCACGTCCCGCACCTCGGTGTCCTGGGCGGTGGTGAGGCCCAGGGCGGCGGCGTGCTCTTCGAGGGCCGCGGCGGCGTGGGCGAGCGCGGTGGAGCGGGCCGGCCGCTCGGCGGCGCCGGCGGTGGGGGTGAGCGCGGCGGCCAGCAGGGCGGTGCCGGCGACGGCCGCGCCGGCGGTGACGAGGCGGGGGCTTCGGACGTGCCGTATCGGGCTCAAGCGGTCTCCTGGAACGGGCGCCCCGATGCAGGTGGGGGGAGGGGCGGCGGGAAGGGTGACCGCGATTCAAGTGGGACCGGACATGGCATGTCCATACCGTGAATGTGCGGGTGTGTGAGGGGTGAGAATCGTTCCTGCAAGGCTCCCGTGGCACTTCCGTGCAGAGGGGCACCGCCGACCGTCCCCGCAGGTGAACGCGTGACTGTCCCCTTCTTCGTCTACGGCACCCTCCGCCCCGGAGAGGTCAACCACGACCGCTTCCTGCGCGGCCGCACCCTCGCCGAGGAGCCCGGCCGGCTGCCGGGCGCCGTGCTCTACGAGGGTCCGGGCTACCCCTACGCCGTGGAGCAGCCGGGCGGCGTGGTCAGCGGGGAGCTGGTCACCGCGCGGGAGGCGGAGTACCCGGCGCTGCTGGCGGAGCTGGACCGGCTGGAGGACTACGCGCCGGGCGATCCGCGCAATCTCTACGAGCGGGTGCTGCGACGGGTGGTCCGCGAGCGCGACGGGGCGGAGGTGCGGGCCTGGGTCTACCTGGCCGCCCCCGCCGTGGCGGCGAGGCTGCGGGCCGGCGGGGAGCTGGTCGCCGGCGGGGACTGGCGGGGCCGGGGGCGGGTGCGGCGCCCGTCGCCCTGACGCGACGGTGCGCGAGCCGCCGGGCGGTCACCCGTTCACCGCCGCACCGGGCCACTCTTCGGCCATTCCGTTTCCTCCGCCCGTCCGGCCGCCTGTGACCTGCTGAAACACCGGACGCGCGGGAGGGGTGCCGCCCTCTCTGACACCCGTTCAGCCCGCCCCCCGACGCGCCCTCGGGGAGCGGGCCGGGCGCGCTGCCACTTACCTCGGTAGAGCAGGGACGCGTCCGACGGCGGCACATGGGGGTGCTGCGGGGTGCGGCCCTTCGTGAGCTGGAGGGAGCATCGATGCGAGGTACCGCCCGGCTGCTGACCGGCACCGCGCTCGCCGTGGCCGCCGCGGGGGCGTTCGCCGTGCCCGCGTACGCCGGTCAGCCCGCCGCCCCCGACGGGCGTCCCTTCGACGCGTCGGCCGGCGGCCTGGACGTCCACCCGTCGTCGGCCGTGCCGGGCGGGCAGGTCACGGTGCACACCGGGGCCTGTGACGGCGAGGGCGCGACGGAGGGCGACGCCACCGCGGTGGGCGCGGGCCGCTTCACGCTGGCGCCGGCCTCCGGCGAGCGGGAGATCAGCGGGCGGTTCCGGGTGCCGCCGAGCGCCCAGCCGGGGACGTACGAGATCGTCGCCACCTGCGCGGGCAGCGGCCGGCGGGTCACGGGTGACCTGGTGGTCACGCTGTCGTCCGAGGCCGGGCAGGTGTATCCCCGGGGCAGTGTGAAGACGGGGGTCGGGGGCGCTCTGGGCCCCGACCCCGTGCAGACCGCGGCGGGCGTGGCAGCCCTGGCCGTCGCCGCCGCGGGCGGTACCTGGCTCCTGCATCGCCGGGCGAGAGGCGACGGGATCTGACGGGCACCCTCCGCTGCCCGTCCGCCGGTACCGCATCTCCCTCCCCTCCGGGCCCGACGCCCCTCGCGGCCCGGAGGGGGCACGGGACCCGATCAGGAGAGGTCAGTTGGTCGTGCGCCGCAGCATCCGCCGTCCCGGCAGTCCGGGCAACGCCGCGGTAGCCGCGGTCACGGTCTTCGCGCTGTGCTCGGGGATATGGCTGCTGCGCGACGGCGCCGCCTCGCACGCGCCGCCGCAGCCGTCCGCCGCGCAGGCCGCCCGCCCGGGCCGGGGCGACGGTCACGGCGGCGGGCGTTCCGCGGCGCCCGCGATGGCCTACTCGGTGCCCGACCGGATCCGGATTCCCGCGATCGAGGTGGACGCCCCCCTCATGGGGCTCAGCCTGACCGCCTCCGGCAGCCTCGACGTCCCGCCCGCCGAGCGGCCGGACCTGGCCGGCTGGTACGAGGAGGGCACCACCCCCGGCGAGCGGGGCACCGCGATCGTCGCGGGCCATGTCGACAACAAGGACGGGCCCGCCGTGTTCTACTCCCTGGGTGCCCTGCGCAAGGGCAGCACCATCGAGGTGGACCGCCGGGACGGCTCCGTCGCCGTGTTCACCGTGGACGCCGTCGAGGTCTACCAGGCGGAGAACTTCCCCGACCGCAAGGTCTACGGCGCGGCGGACCGCCCCGAGCTGCGCGTGATCACCTGCGGCGGCGGCTACTCCCGCACCACCGGCTACCGGGGCAACGTCGTCGTCTTCGCCCACCTGACCGGCAGCCGCTGACCGGCCGGCCCCCGGACGACCGCCGCTAGCCCGCGGCCTCCAGATAGCGCAGCACCGCCAGCACCCGGCGGTGGCCGGTCGGGTTCGGGGCGAGGTCGAACTTGGTGAAGATGTTGGCGATGTGCTTCTCGACCGCCCGCTCCGAGACCGTGAGCGCCCCGGCGATGGCCTGATTGGTGCGGCCCTCGGCCATCAGGGCGAGCACCTCGCGCTCGCGCGGGGTGAGGGAGTCCAGCGCCGAGGTGCGGCGGCTCGCGCCGAACAGGGCGGTGACCACCTCCGGGTCCAGCGCCGTGCCGCCCGCCGCGACCCGTTCCAGCGCGTCCACGAACTCCCCGATGTCGCCGACCCTTTCCTTGAGCAGATAGCCGAACCCGGCGGGGTCGCCGAGCAGCCGGGAGGCGTGCGCCGTCTCGACGTACTGCGAGAACAGCAGGACCCCCGTGCCGGGGTGCTCGGCGCGCAGCCGCAGCGCCGCCCGGACACCCTCGTCGGTCCCGGTGGGCGGCAGCCGGATGTCCACCACGGCCACGTCGGGGGCGTGTTCGGCCACGGCCGCCAGCAGCGCGTCCGGGTCGGCGACGGCCGCGGCGGTCTCCACCCCGCGCAGGGACAGCAGCTGGACCAGTCCGTCTCGCAGCAGGGCAGAGTCCTCGGCGATCACGACCCGCATGCAGGGCGCTCCGATCAGGCGTATCCGGCGGTATCAGGGGCAGGGCAGCTCGACGGTGACCACCGTAGGCCCACCGGGCGGGCTGTCGCAGGTCAGCGTGCCGTCGACGGTGCGGGCGCGGGCCAGCAGCCCGGTCAGTCCGGACCCGGCGCCGATGCGGGCCCCGCCCCGGCCGTCGTCGGTGACCCGCAGCCGGAGCAGCCCGTTGCCGCCGGTGACGTCGATCGTGACCCGGCTCGCCCCGGAGTGCTTGACGGCGTTGGCGAGGAGTTCGGCGGCGCAGAAGTACGCGATGGACTCCACGGCGGGTGCGGGGCGGACGGGGACGGAGGTGGTGACCTCGACGGGCAGCGCACTGTCGGCGGCCAGGCCGGCCAGCGCTGCGGGCAGCCCCTCGTCGAGGACCGGCGGGTGAATGCCCTTCACCAGACGGCGCAGATCGGCGATGGCCTGCCCGGCGTTGCCCCGGGCGGTGTCGACGGCCTCCAGCACCCGGTCGGCGGGGGCGCCCTTGCTGACCAGCTCCCGGACGACGGCCAGATGCAGCGCGAGGCCCACCAGGCGGGCCTGGGTGCCGTCGTGCAGATCGCGTTCGATCCGGCGCAGGGTGGCATGGGCGTCCTCGACGGCGTGCGCCCTGGTCTCCTCCAGGGTGCGGATGCGCCGCTCGGCGGGGTCGGGGCCGAGCAGCGCCGCCACCAGGGCCCGGTGCGGGACGAGCGCATGGCGCAGCAGGAACGGGGCGAGGGCGAGCAGCAGCAGTCCGAGGCAGACCGGGATCAGCCAGCGCGGCCAGGTGTCGAGCTGGTACCCGAAGACCTCCAGCGAGACCCGCCTCGTGGAGCCGTCGGCCTCCCGCACGGTGCCGTAGTTCCAGCGGGCCAGCAGCGGGTGCAGCGCCAGCAGGGTGCCGTAGACGTAGGTGAGGACGGCGGCGGCGAAGCCGAGAACGGCCGTGAACGGGCTCAGGGCCGCGCAGGCCACCGCCCGCCACCCGGCCCGCTCCCCCAGCACCGCCCGCCGCCAGGCGAACGCCCCGGCCCCCGGCATGCGGCCCGTTTCGCCGCCCGGCCTTCGCCGGAGGGGTTCCGGAGGCTCGATGTCCAGCCCGAGCAACCGCCGGGCCAGCGCCCGCTGCAGCGCGCCGAGCGCCAGCGCCCCGCGCACCACCCCGGCCAGCAGCCACGGGCCGAGCGCGGTCACCGACAGCACGGCACCCAAAGCCAGGCCCACCACGACCGGCACGAAGCCCAGCAGAGCGAGCGGCAGCGACACCACCGCGTACAGCGCGGCGGCCGGCCCCCGCCGGCCGAAGGTGGCGGCGGCGAGGGACCGCGCCGTCCAGGGACGTCTCATGACAGCCAACCTAGAAGCAGCCGGGCCGCGATCGGCGTCACGACAGCAGGGCGCGCGCCGTGCGGAGCTGGAGGGCGGTCAGGGCCCGGCCCAGCCAGGGCATGACCAGCAGCGGCAGCAGGGTCCCCAGCACCGCGTGGAAGGCCCAGGCGCCGGCGAAGGTGGGGCCGCCCCACGCGGCGGCGGGGTCGGAGCCGGCGCGCAGCGGCCAGGCCAGGTTCATCGGGATGAGGGACCAGCCGTAGAGGGTGAGCGCGGCGCAGAGCAGGTTGAGCGGGGTGGCCAGCAGGGCGTGGGCGAGGCCGGAGCGGCGGCTGCCGAGGGGCAGTTCCTCGCCGAGGAGGTGCCGGGTCAGCGACCGCTGCCACTGGCCCGCGGGTGCGCCGCGCAGGGCGTCGGCCGCACTGGCCAGGCCGGCCGGCAGGGACAGCACGGCGTAGGCGGCCCGGCGCCAGGTGACGGCGGTGAAGGGCTGCCGCAGGGTCGCGCGCACCAGGCCGCGCGGGCGCCCGGAGGCGGTGGTGGCCAGGGTGTCCGCGGTGGGTCCGGGGATGCTGCGCGTGGCGTCCATGACGGTCTCCTCGCTGGTGAGGGGTGTGATCCGACTCCTCCAGGCTTCCGCCCTCGCCCGCCCGCCACGAGCGTGCCCGCACGGATTCCGGGGGTTCGGTTCACCCCACCCCGCCGAGCCGCGGCCCGCCTCCAGCCACCTCTCGCAGCCCCGCCGCGCCCCGCGAGGCCCCTCACACTCTCGCCCTTCCCCCGCTGAGGGCAGCGTTCCGCGCGGGAAACAGAGGTGATGCGGCCGGGTAACACCCGCACCGCACGCTCGATGCCATGACCTCGAACGAGCGTGTGGTGGTGATCGGCTCCGGCCTCGCGGGCGTACGGCTCGCCCGGCGGCTCGGCGAGCTGGGCACACCCGTGACGCTGATCGGCGAGGAGGAGCACCGGCCCTACAACCGGGTGCTGCTCGCCGAGGTGCTGGCCGGACGGTACAGCCCCGAGGTGATCGCCCTGCCGGCGCCCGCGGCGCTGACCCGTGCCCGGGTCACCGGCATCGACCGCGCGGGACGGACCGTCTCCTGCGCGGACGGCTCGGTGATCGCCTACGACCGGCTGGTGCTGGCCACCGGCTCCAACCCGGTGCTGCCGCCGCTGCGCGGCCTGTTCACCACCGGCTCCGATCTGCCCGAGGGGGTGCACGCCTTCCGCACCATGGACGACTGCCTCGGGCTGGCCGAGGCGGTGCGGCCGGGTGTGCGGGCGGTGGTCATCGGCGGGGGGCTGCTGGGGGTGTCCGCGGCGCGTGCACTCGCCGTGCGCGGCGCCCAGGTGGTTCTCGCCCAGCAGGCCGAGCGCCTGATGGAGCGCCAGCTCGACCCGGCCGCGTCCGCGCTGGTCGAGCGGCATCTGACCGACCTCGGCGTGGAGGTGCACACCGAGTGCCGGGTGCGCGACGTGCGCTGCGTCGCGGGTGCGGTCCGCTCGGTGGAGATGGCCGACGGCTATGCGCTCGGCGCCGACCTGGTGGTGCTCGCCTGCGGGGTGCACCCGCGGGCCGGTCTCGCCCAGGCGGCGGGTCTCGAGGTCGGCAAGGGCATCGTCGTCGACGACCAGCTGCGCACCTCCGACCCGTACATCCACGCCGTCGGGGACTGCGTCCAGCACGCCGGCACGGTCTACGGGCTGGCCGCCCCGGCACTGGAGCAGGCCGACGCGCTGGCCGCGCTGCTCGCCGGCGACACCGGCGCCCGCTACACCGGCACCCGCTCCCTGACCCGGCTGACGCTCACCGGACCCGACAGCCCCTTCGACCTCGCCGCGTTCGGCCGGGCCGAGCCGCTGCCCGGCGACGACGTCGTGCAGCTCACCGACGCCACCCGCGGCACCTACCGCAAGGTCGTCGTCCGCGAGGACCGCCTGGTCGGCGGGGTCCTGGTCGGCGAACTCGGCACGGTCGGCGCCCTGGCACGCGCCTGGGAGGGAGCAGAGCCGCTCCCCTCCGGCGGCGGGCCGCTGCTCCACCTGCTCACCAACGATGGAGGCTCCTGAATGACCGCCAACCCGGGGGGCACCCCCACGATCGTGCTCGTCGGCCACGGCATGGTCGGCCAGCGCTTCCTCGAGGCGCTCGCCGAACGCGGCCTGACCGCCACGCACCGCGTGGTCGTGCTGTGCGAGGAGCCGCGCCCCGCCTATGACCGCGTGCAGCTCACCTCGTACTTCTCGGGGCGGACCCCCGAGGACCTGTCACTGACGGACCTCCGGTTCATCGAGGAGCACGGCATCGAGCTGCACGTCGGCGACCCGGCCGAGAGCATCGACCGCGGGGCGCGCAAGGTCACCGCCCGCTCGGGTCTGGTCGTCGGCTACGACGTCCTCGTCCTGGCCACCGGCTCCTACCCGTTCGTGCCGCCGGTGCCGAACAAGGACGCCGAGGGCTGCTTCGTCTACCGCACCGTCGAGGACGTCCTCGCCATCGAGGAGTACGCCCGGAGCCGGGCGAAGACCGGTGCGGTCGTGGGCGGCGGCCTGCTGGGCCTGGAGGCGGCGGGCGCCCTGAAGGGGCTCGGACTCGCCTCGCACATCGTGGAGTTCGCGCCGCGGCTGATGCCGGTGCAGGTCGACGAGGGCGGCGGCGCTGCTCTGCTGCGCACCATCGAGGAGATGGGCCTGACCGTCCACACCGGGGTCGGCACCCAGGAGATCGTGGTCGACGCGTCCGGCGCGGTCACGGGCATGAAGCTGTCCGACGGCTCCGAACTCGCCACCGACCTGGTGGTGTTCTCCGCCGGTGTCCGCCCCCGCGACCAGCTGGCCCGCGACTGCGGTCTCGAGGTCGGCGAGCGCGGCGGCATCACCGTGGACGAGCAGTGCCGCACGGTCACCGACCCGAACGTCTTCGCCGTCGGCGAGTGCGCGCTGGCCGCCGACGGCCGGGTGTACGGCCTGGTGGCCCCCGGCTACGAGCAGGCCGAGACGGCCGCCGCGGCCATCGCCGGGGACGCCCGCGCGTTCACCGGCGCCGACCTGTCGACCAAGCTGAAACTTCTCGGTGTGGACGTGGCGTCCTTCGGCGACGCGCACGGCACCACCGAGGACTGCCTGGACGTCGTCTACTCCGACTCCCGCGCCGGCCTGTACAAGAAGCTGGTCGTCGGCCGGGACGGCACCCTGCTCGGCGGCATCCTGGTCGGTGACGCGGAGGCGTACGGCACGCTGCGCGCCCTGACCGGCTCGGTGCCGCCCGTGGCACCGGAGTCGCTGGTGCTGCCCGCCGGGGCCGGCCAGTCCGCCCAGCTCGGCCCGTCCGCGCTGCCGGACGACGCGGTGATCTGCTCCTGCCACAACGTCACCAAGGGCACTATCCGCGGCGCGGTCACCGAGCACCGCTGCACCACCGTGCCCGAGGTGAAGAAGTGCACCAGGGCCGGTACCGGCTGCGGCAGTTGCGTCAAGGTGCTGGGCCGGCTGGTCGACGCGGAGCTGGAGGCGAGCGGCGTCGAGGTCGACAGGGGCCTGTGCGGCTGCTTCTCCCAGACCCGCGAGGAGCTGTACGAGATCGTCCTGGCCCTGCGCATCACCTCCTACCAGGACCTCCTCGACCGCTACGGCCGGGAGGGCGCCCGGGGCGGTGAGGGCTGCGAGATCTGCAAGCCGGCCGTGGCCTCGATCATCGCCTCCCTCGCCCCGGCCATCGGCGCCAGCACCTACGTCCTGGACGGCGAGCAGGCGGCCCTGCAGGACACCAACGACCACTTCCTGGCCAATCTGCAGAAGAACGGCTCCTACTCGGTGGTGCCGCGCATCCCCGGCGGTGAGATCGCACCGGAGAAGCTCATCGTCATCGGGGAGATCGCCCGCGACTTCGGCCTCTACACGAAGATCACCGGCGGTCAGCGGATCGACATGTTCGGCGCCCGTGTGGAGCAGCTGCCGCTGATCTGGGCCCGGCTGGTGGACGCGGGTTTCGAGTCCGGCCACGCCTACGGCAAGTCGCTGCGCACGGTGAAGTCCTGCGTGGGGCAGACCTGGTGCCGCTACGGCGTCCAGGACTCGGTGCGCATGGCGATCGACCTGGAGCTGCGCTACCGGGGGCTGAGGTCGCCGCACAAGCTGAAGTCGGCGGTCTCCGGCTGCCAGCGCGAGTGCGCCGAGGCCCGGTCGAAGGACTTCGGTGTGATCGCCACCGCCAACGGCTGGAACCTGTACGTCGGCGGCAACGGCGGCGCCACCCCGCGCCACGCCGACCTGCTGGCCCAGGACCTGTCGGACGCCGAGCTGATCCGCCTGATCGACCGGTTCCTGATGTTCTACATCCGCACCGCCGACCGGCTCGAGCGCACCTCCACCTGGCTGGAGCGCATTCCCGGCGGCCTGGAGCACGTGCGGGACGTGGTGGTGCACGACTCGCTCGGCATCTGCGACGAGCTGGAGGCCCTGATGGCCGCCCATGTCGCCAACTACCGCGACGAGTGGGCCGAGACCGTCAACGACCCCGAAAGGCTGGCCCGGTTCGTGTCCTTCGTGAACGCCCCGGACACCCCGGACCCGGTGGTCTCCTTCGTCCCCGAACGCGACCAGATCAAGCCCGACCTGCCGCTGCTGGACATCGGCCGGCGACCCGCTGACGAGATCCTGGAAGGAAGCGCCCAGCGATGACCCTGGCACTCGAGACGACCGACCTGAAGGTGCAGCTCCGCCTGGCGGAGGGCTGGTTCACGGTCTGCGACCTGAGCACGCTGATCCCGGGCCGCGGAGCGGCGGCCCTGCTGCCCGACGGCCGCCAGGTCGCCGTCTTCACCGACCGGGCCGGGAACGTCTACGCGATCGACAACCGCGACCCGTTCACCGGCGCCGCGGTGCTCTCCCGCGGCCTGACCGGCTCCCACCAGGGCCGTCCGTTCGTCGCCTCCCCGCTGCTCAAGCAGCGCTTCGACCTGCAGACCGGGCAGTGCCTGGACGACGAGACGGTCCGGGTGACGGCCTACGAGGTGAAGGCCGCCTGAGCAGCGGTCCGGGCGGTTCGCGAGCACAGCCGGGCGCGCGTCCCCGGGGCTGACCCCGAGGGTGCGCGCCCGGTCGTGCGGGGCCGGGCGCGCACCCTCACCGCCCGGCCGTCCCTCAGCCGCCGTACACCGCCCGTCCCGGGTGGTCGCCGGGCATGGGCCGGGTGTCGAGGTAGAACCACTCGACGTCGGCGACGGGCGGCCCGGCGGGCGTGGTGGCGTACGCGGAGCCGCCGGGGCGGCCGGTGCCGTCCCCGTAGGCGGACGTGCCGTCGTGGCCCCGGGTGCCGTCGTGGGTGGCGAAGCCGTCGAACGACGCTCCGCTGCCGAGGCTCCCGGGGTGGGCGGACGCGGTGGCGTACGCGGAGCCGGCGGTGCCCTCGGAGGGCGCGGCGCCGGTGTCGTATCCGGCGAAGGCGTCGAACGGGTCGGCGGGGGGCGGCGCGGAGCCGGTCGGGCCGTCCCGGCCGGGCCCGGCGGACGGCGCGTCCCCGGCGGGTGCGTCCCAGGCGGGTGCGGTGGCCCGGGCGGAGGTGTCCGCCGTGGCCGCGGCGGTGTCCGTCCTGGTCCGCGCCGCGGGCTTGTCCAGGTTCGGCATCAGCAGCTCCACCCGCAGGCCGAGCCCGCGCTGCTGGGCGGTGAACTCCTCCACCTGGTTGCGGCAGGCGTGGTCGAGGTGGGTCACACCGGTCAGGTCGAGGCGGATGCGGGGCTTGCCGGAGGCCGCCGCGTTCTCCAGCGCCTCGATGACCTCGGGCAGCCGCAGGAACGTGGCGTTGCCCGCCATCACGACCTTGGCCGTGTCCTCCTCCAGGTGCTGCCGGATCACCGTGCGGGACATGCGCAGCGCGGCCAGCAGCACACCGGCGGCGAGACCGACGAGCACGCCCTCCAGCAGCGCGGTCGCCACGATCACCAGCATGGTCACCGTCATCACCGCGAACTCGCCCCGGTCCTGCTTCCACATCTTGGGGAACTCGCCGGGCGCGAGCAGCTTCCAGCCGCTGTGCACCAGGACACCGGCGAGCACGGAGATCGGGACCAGCGCCAGCACCTGCGGCAGCAGCAGCGCGAAGGCCAGCAGCCACAGGCCGTGCAGGGTGCGGGACAGCCGGGTCCTGGCACCCGCCTGCACATTCGCCGAACTGCGCGCGACCACGGCCGTGATGGGCAGCGCGCCGACCAGGCCGGCCAGGGTGTTGCCTGCGCCCTGCGCGATCAGCTCGGTGTTGTAGCGGGTGCGCGGGCCCGAGTGCATGCGGTCGACGGCGGCGGCGGTGAACAGGCTCTCCGCGGATGCGATCACGGTGAAGGTGACGATGGCGGTGAGGATCGCGGGGTCGGCGAGCCCGGCGAACTGCTCGGGGCCCGGAAGCTGGAGCGAGCCCAGCAGGTTGCCGACCTGGAGGGTGCGGATCTCCACGCCGGGCAGCGCGGCGACCGCGCAGCCGATGCCGACGGCCACCAGCGGGGCGGGCATCCTGCCGAGCGGCTGGGGGACCTTCTTCCACAGGAAGCTGAGCGCGATGGTGACGACACCGAGCAGGGTGGCGATCAGCATCTGCGGGTCGGTGAGGACACGGCCCAGCAGCGCGGGGACGCCGGCCATGTTCTCGATCGGTGTGCCGGGCGCCCTGGCGTCGGCCAGCGGGTAGAGCTGGCTGAACATCAGCGGCAGTCCGATGCCGGCGAGCATGCCCTGCACGACGGCGACGGAGATCGCCTGGAACATCCGGCCCAGCTTGATCAGTCCGAGGACGATCTGCAGCACACCGGAGAAGAGGACGATCACGGCCAGTGCGGCCACGCCCTTGTCGGCCACGGTCTCCGCGACCAGGGCGGCGAGCCCGGCGGCCGGACCGCTGACCTGGAGCGTGCTGCCCCGGAT
The DNA here is from genome assembly GCF_012034205.1 of Streptomyces composti. Classification (GTDB taxonomy): domain Bacteria; phylum Actinomycetota; class Actinomycetes; order Streptomycetales; family Streptomycetaceae; genus Streptomyces; species Streptomyces composti. Next base: position 118,993 of record NZ_JAATEM010000018.1, on the reverse strand, counting down.
CGCGCCGACCACCAGACCGCCGATGACGCCGGAGACGATGCCCAGCTCGGGCCGGACGCCGGAGGCGACGGCGACGCCGATGCACAGCGGCAGCGCGACGAGGAAGACGACGAAGGAGGCGGTGATCTCGGTGGCGAGGTCCGGCTTCTCTCCCGCCCTCGGTGTCCCGGACGCCCCCGGCGGTCCTGCCGGGACGCCGGCCGCGGGCGCGGCCGGCCTGGTGAACCGGCTGAACCCGACGGACGGGAGAGGCCGGCCGCCGCGGGAGCGGCCCCGTGCGTGTGCCCCGCTCATGCGGCGTGCACCCGGAAGTCGCCGTCCGCGTCCAGTTCGTGGAGGTGGCCGGTGTCGATCTCGTAGTACCAGCCGTGCAGCCGCAGCCGCCCCTGGTCGATGCGCTGCCGCACCACGGGGTAGGTGCGCAGCGCCGCGAGCTGGTTGACGACGTTGCCCTGGGCCACCTCGCGCAGGGCGGGCTCGTCCGGGGCGGTGTCGAGCACCGGGGTCAGTCCGGGCCGGGCGATCCGCAGCCAGGCGTCCACTCCGGGCAGTGCGGACAGGTCGTCGCCCGACTTCAGTGCCCCCATGGCTCCGCAGTGTGAGTGACCGCACACGACGATGTCCTGAACCTCCAGGACCTGCAGTGCGTATTCGATGGTGGCCGCCTCGCCGGAGGCCCCGGGCCGGCCGCAGGGCGGCACGATATTGCCCGCGTTCCGCAGCTCGAATATCTCACCCGGCCGCGCTCCGGTGATGAGCGCGGGAATCACGCGTGAATCCGAACAGGTGATGAACAACACCTCCGGGCATTGCCCTTCGGCCAGTTTCCGATAGGCGTCGCTCTCGAAATCGACGCGCCTGCTGAATGTCCGTGCACGGTCCAGCAACTGTCTCAACTCGGCCTCCCTGGTTGCAAGTTGGTCGCACCTCACTTCGAACGTAGAGGACGCCCCTGCAGCGGAGTGTTAAGCCGCGGTCAGATTCCGGACAGGAGCCGGTATTTCTTCGGAGGCGGTTGTAACGTGGCGTCAGGGGAAAGCGGGTAACGCAATATTCACGGGTGTTTCCGGTTCGGGGAGAGGCAGAACACATGGGCATACAGGTGCTGCTCGTCGAGGACGACGAGACGATCGCGGAACCGCTCGTCGAGGGCCTCGCGCATTTCGGGCTGAACGTCGATCACGTCGCCACGGGAGCGGGCGGACTGGCCGGCCCCTACGGCGACGTGGTGCTGCTCGACCTGGGGCTGCCGGACATGGACGGCATCGACGTCTGCCGGGGCATCCGGCAGGTCTCCGACGTGCCGATCCTGATCCTCAGCGCCCGCGGTGAGGAGGCCGACCGGGTGCTGGGGCTCGAGCTGGGCGCCGACGACTACCTGGCGAAGCCGTTCAGCATGCGGGAGCTGGTGGCGCGGGTGCGCGCGGTCACCCGGCGGTCCCAGCGCCCCCAGCAGCCCCACGAGCAGACGCCTCCCGCGCCCGCGCCGCCGCCCTCGACGTCGTACGAGCCCGTGGGCGAGACGCCGCACGAGGCGATGCCGGCCCCGGGTCCGCTGGTGGTGGACCGCCGCACCCGGCAGGTGTGGGTGGGCGACACGCCCGTCCCGCTCACCCCGAAGGAGTTCGACCTGCTGGCGCTGCTCAGCGAGGACCCCGGGGCGGTCTACTCCCGGCAGCAGATCCTGGACCGGGTGTGGGACCCGCACTACGACGGGCCGACCAGGACCCTGGACGTGCATGTGGCCTCGCTGCGCCGGAAGCTGGGGCATCCGGGCTGGATCCGCACCCTGCGCGGCGTCGGCTTCCGGCTGGCGGTGCACACCCGGCCAGGGGCGGGGCGGGAGGCACCGGCGTGACCCGCCGCCTGCTCCTCAGCTACCTGAGCCTGGCCACGCTGGTCCTGCTCTGCCTGGAGGTACCGCTCGGCTTCATCTACTCGCGGGCGGAGCGGGAGCAGGTGGTGAACTCGGCGCGCAACGAGGCCGAGTCGGTCGCCAGCTACGCCGCGCTGTCCCTGGCCACCGGCCGGGCCCGGCAGGAGCTGCCCGCGCGGGCGGAGCACTGCGCCCGCCGCATCGACGGCAGAGTGGTCATCGTGGACGGATCGGGCGGCCTGCTCGCCGCCTCCCATCCGCTGAGCACGAGCGCCACCGCGGCCCTCGCCTCCCGGCCGGGCGTCAAGGCCGCCCTGGCCGGCACGGCGAGCGTGGACGTGCGCACCTCCACCATCGGCGGGGTGGAGTACCTCTCGGTCTCCGCGCCGGTCGGCGAGCGGGGGCAGCGGCCGCGGGGCGCGGTGTGGCTGACCGTGCCGACCGAGATGGTGCACCAGCGGGTGCGCCAGGTGTGGCTGCTGCTCGCCGCGGGCGGCCTCGGCGTCCTCGTCGCGGTCGCGGCGGCCGGTTTCGCCTTCGCCCGCTGGGCGGCCCGTCCGATACGGCAACTGGAGCGGGCGACCAGGGCGCTGGGCGCCGGCGGCTCGTTCGCGCCGGTGCCGGTGACCAAGGGCCCGCCCGAAGTGCGGGGGCTGGCCGCCGCGTTCAACCACACGGCGGCCCGGCTGGCCCATCTGCTCGCCTCCCAGCGGGCGTTCGCGGGCGAGGCCTCGCACCAGCTGAAGACCCCGCTCGCCGCGCTGCGGCTGCGCCTGGAGAACCTCCAGCCGCATGTCGCGGCCCGCGCCCGCGGCACCCTGGAGGCCGCGCTGACCGAGACCGACCGGCTGGCGCGGATGGTGGAGGTCCTGCTGGCCATGGCCCGCCTGGAGGAGAACGCGGCCACTCCGGCCCCGGTGGACGTCGGGGAGATCTGCGCCGAGCGCCATCGCAGCTGGCTGCCGATGTTCCAGCGGCAGAGTGTGTCCCTGGTGCTGTTCGCGGGCAGCGTGGGGCGGGTGCTCGCGGTGCCGGGCGCGGTGGAGCAGATCCTGGACAACCTGTTGTCGAACGCCCTGCGGCACTCCCCCGCCGGCACCACCGTCACCGTGGAGCTGCGGCTGAACCCGCCGGCCCGGCGTGCCCTGCGCGACGGCCGCCCCAGCCGGGTCGACCTGCATGTCACCGACGAGGGCCCCGGCATGACCGCGGAGCAGCGGGCACGTGCCTTCGACCGGTTCTGGCGCGCTCCCGGCGCCCCGAAGGGCGGCACGGGTCTGGGTCTGGCCCTGGTGCAGCGGCTGGCCCATGCGAGCGGCGGTGAGGCGGCGCTGCGGGCGGCGGCGACGGGCGGCCTGGACGCTGTGGTCAGCCTCCCCTCGGCGTCCGCGCCGGAGTCGTCCGGCACCACGGACGGCTCGGGTTCCCGCAGCAGAGAACGGCCCGCGCTGCCCGCCTGACGGGACCTCGCAGACCCGCTGATACAGCGTCAGGAAGCGTGCGTCCGCTGATAGTTGCGGAGAGCTACCCTCCGGTCACATCACGTTCCCGTCACGGCTTCTTCATATCTCCCCCACATCCCGGAGTGCTCAGTAGCTTCGTCCACCTCGAAACCGAGCACACGCACCACTGGGGGGATTCGTCCATGAACCCGATCCGCACGTCCGCCCGCGCGTCAGCCGCGGTCCTCGCCGCGCTCGCCCTGGCCGCGGTCCCGGCCACCGCCGTGGCCCACGACGGCAACCACCCGTTCGCCAACTGCACCGACGCCTACAACAACGGGTACTCCAACATCCCGGAGGGCGACGAGCACTACGCCAAGCGACTGGACCGGGACGGCGACGGCATCGGCTGCGACAAGCCGCCGGCCGGCTTCAAGCCCCGCGGCGACCAGGGCGAGTCGGAGGGCAGCGGCACCGGTGCGAAGGAGTCCTCCGGCACCGGGGCCGAGGGCGGCTCCGGCACCGACCTCGCCGAGACCGGCGGCAATGACGCCACCCCGTACATCGCCGGGGCCGGCGCGGTCGTGGTCCTCGCGGGCGGCGGCCTGCTCATCGCCGCCCGCAAGCGCCGCGACGCCCGCTGACCCGCCGTCCGCCCGGGCACCGGCGTTGCGGGCGGCGCGAAGAGAGGGCGGGCACCCCCGCACGGGTGCCCGCCCTCCTTTTCGCGGTCCGGAGCCGATGCCGATCGGTGAGGGTGGTCGGGTGACAGACAACGGCTCCGGGGACTTGACGCTCCGCGGCTCCTAGCGGTGGTCGCTGCCCTGCGCGGTGACCGCGGCGCGGCCGGCCTCGAGGCGGGCGACGGGGACGCGGAACGGGGAGCAGGAGACGTAGTCCAGGCCCACCTCGTGGAAGAAGTGGACGGACTCCGGGTCGCCGCCGTGCTCGCCGCAGACGCCGAGCTTCAGGTCGGGGCGGGTCTCCCGGCCGGCCTTGGCGGCCAGCTTCACCAGGGAGCCCACACCGTCCTTGTCGATCGTCTCGAACGGGGAGACGCCGAAGATGCCCTTCTCCAGGTACGCGGTGAAGAAGCTCGCCTCCACGTCGTCCCGGCTGAAGCCCCACACCGTCTGGGTGAGGTCGTTGGTGCCGAAGGAGAAGAACTCGGCGGCCTCGGCGATCTGACCGGCGGTCAGCGCGGCGCGCGGCAGCTCGATCATGGTGCCGATGGCGAGCTTCAGGCTGACGCCCGCCGCGGCCTCGACCTCGGCGATGACCTTGTCGGCCTCCTCGCGGACGAACTCCAGCTCCTGCACCGTGCCGACCAGCGGAATCATGATCTCCGCCCGCGGGTCGCCCTTGGCGTTGCGCCGCTCGGCCGCGGCCTCCGCGATGGCCCGCACCTGCATGGTGAACAGTCCGGGGATGACCAGGCCGAGCCGGACACCGCGCAGACCCAGCATCGGGTTCTGCTCGTGCAGCCGGTGGACGGCCTGGAGCAGCCGCAGGTCGTTCTCGTGCGGCTCCTGGCGGGCCTCGGCCAGCGCCACCCGGACCGACAGCTCGGTGATGTCCGGCAGGAACTCGTGCAGCGGCGGGTCGAGCAGGCGGATGGTGACCGGCAGGCCGTCCATCGCCTCGAACAACTCCACGAAGTCCTGCTTCTGCAGCGGCAGCAGGGCCTTCAGGGACTCCTCGCGCTCCTCCTCGGTGTCGGCCAGGATCAGCCGCTCCACCAGCTCGCGCCGGTCGCCGAGGAACATGTGCTCGGTGCGGCACAGGCCGATGCCCTGGGCGCCGAACCGGCGGGCGCGCAGCGCGTCCTCGGCGTTGTCGGCGTTGGCCCGCACCCGCAGCCGGCGCTTGCGGTCGGCGAAGGACATCATCCGGTGCACGGCTTCGACCAGCTCGTCGGCGTCGTCGGCGCCCGGGTGCATCCGGCCCTCGAAGTACTCCACGACCGGCGACGGCACGACCGGGACCTCGCCCAGGTAGACCTTGCCGCTGGAGCCGTCGATGGAGATCACGTCGCCCTCCTCGACGACGTGCCCGCCGGGCACCGTCATCCGGCGGCGCTTGGTGTCGACCTCCAGCTCCTCGGCGCCGCACACACAGGTCTTGCCCATGCCGCGGGCGACCACGGCCGCGTGGGAGGTCTTGCCGCCGCGCGAGGTGAGGATGCCCTCGGCGGCGATCATGCCGTCCAGGTCGTCGGGGTTGGTCTCGCGGCGGATCAGGATGACCTTCTCGCCGGAGCGGGACCACTTCACGGCGGTGTAGGAGTCGAAGACCGCCTTGCCGACCGCCGCACCCGGCGAGGCCGCGATGCCGCGCCCGATCTGCTCGACCTTGGCGCTCTCGTCGAAGCGGGGGAACATCAGCTGGGCGAGCTGGGCACCGTTGACGCGGGTGAGCGCCTCGGCCTCGTCGATCAGGCCCTGGTCCACCAGCTGCGTGGCGATGCGGAAGGCGGCACCGGCGGTGCGCTTGCCGACGCGGGTCTGCAGCATCCACAGCTGGCCGCGCTCGATGGTGAACTCGATGTCACAGAGATCCTTGTAGTGATTCTCCAGGGTCTCCATGATCTGCATGAGCTGGTCGTACGACTTCTTGTCGATCTTCTCCAGCTCGGCGAGCGGGACCGTGTTGCGGATGCCCGCGACGACGTCCTCGCCCTGCGCGTTCTGCAGGTAGTCGCCGTAGACGCCCTGCTGGCCGGAGGCGGGGTCGCGGGTGAAGGCGACACCGGTACCGGAGTCCGGGCCGAGGTTGCCGAAGACCATCGAGCAGACGTTGACGGCCGTGCCGAGGTCGTGCGGGATGCGCTCCTGGCGGCGGTAGAGCTTGGCGCGCTCGCCGTTCCACGAGTCGAAGACCGCCTTGATGGCGAGGTCCATCTGCTCGCGCGGGTCCTGCGGGAACTCCCGGCCGGCCTCCGCCTTGACGATCTTCTTGAACTTGGTGACGAGCTTCTTGAGGTCGGCGGCCTCCAGCTCGGTGTCGTCGGTGACCTTCTTGGCGGCCTTGGCGGCCTCCAGCGCGTCCTCGAACAGCTCGCCGTCGACGCCGAGGACGGTCTTGCCGAACATCTGGATCAGGCGACGGTAGGAGTCCCACGCGAACCGGTCGTCGCCGGCCTGCTTGGCGAGGCCCTGCACGGACTTGTCGGACAGACCGATGTTGAGGACGGTGTCCATCATGCCCGGCATGGAGAACTTCGCCCCGGAACGGACCGACACGAGGAGGGGGTTGTCGGCCTGCCCGAGCTTCTTGCCCATCTTCTTCTCGAGGGCCTCGAGGTGCGCACTCACCTCGTCGCGCAGCTCGGCCGGCTCCTCACCGCTCTCCAGGTAGACCTTGCAGGCCTCCGTGGTGATCGTGAAGCCGGGTGGCACGGGGAGACCGAGGTTGGTCATCTCGGCGAGGTTGGCGCCCTTGCCGCCGAGGAGGTCCTTGAGGTCCTTGTTGCCCTCGGTGAAGTCGTAAACGAACTTCACGCCCTCAACGCTCGTGCCCGACTGAGCTACGTGGGGATCTTTGTTTTCCGACACGGGTCTCGACTCCTCGAGGACGCGGTGGCTGCCCTGACGGCGAGGAATGTACCCAGATCAAAGGCCTCTGGGTACGTCCAGTCTCGCGTCATGTGCCTGTAACCGCGCGTCGGCCAGTGGATCGAAAGTCAAGGATGGGCAAGCAACCACGGGCCGATGTTTTCACTTCTTGAACGCGGACACTCGCACGAAGGCCGGTGGGCGCTCAGATGAGCGCTCTTCGGCACGTCTGATTTTGCTCGATGAACGATCGCCCGATGGCACTGAGTGCCATGTCTTCCGGAAGTGCAGCCGCCCAAGATCCGCTCATCTGAGCGCAAGACCTATCAAGGGTGGCGAGAATCACGCTGTCGCAGGGGCCGCCGTTTCACCATGCGGGCACCGATGAGATCCGCTCCGCGAACCGGTCCCATCCGACGACGGCTCCGGGGACGACTCCGAGCGAAGTCCGGCGTCGGGCACCGGCATCCGGCGCGGGCTCCGGACATCCGGCGCGGGCTCCGGGCGGACTCCGGTGCGGAAGGAAGCACGGCATGAGGCTCAGGACGATCACCAACATCTTTGTCGACGGCGTGACCCAGGGGCACCGCTGGATCCGGGTGGCAGGCACGGCAGAGCAGGAGGCCCGCGGCGGCTTCGCGCGGTTCGGCTGGGCCCCGCCGCTGCTGGACGAGGAGGCGTCCGGGTTCATCGGCCGGACCTTCCTGAACGCCGGTGCGTTCCTGTTCGGCCGCCGCACCTACGAGAGCTTCGCCGCCTCCTGGGGCGCGGGCATGGACCCGGGCAATCCCGTCGGCCAGGCACTCGACGGCCGCCCCAAGTACGTCGTCTCCACCACCCTCACCGACCCGGACTGGCCGGGCACCACCGTCCTGTCCGGCGACGTCCCCGACGCCGTCCGGGCGCTCAAGGCCGAGCCGGGCGGCGAGCTGCAGGTCTGGGGCAGCGGCACCCTGATCCGCACGCTGCTCGCGCACGGCCTCGTCGACGAACTCGTCCTGCTCGTCCACCCCGTTGTCGTCGGCCAGGGCCCCGTCTGTTCCCCAGCACCGGCCCCGACCTCGGCCTGACCCTGACCGACCTGTGGTCGACCCCGGGCGGCCTGATCCTGCAGACGTACCGCGTCGACGGTGCGCCCCGCTACGAACGGCCGGCGCCCTGACCGGCCGAGCCGGCCGGCGGGGAGACGCCGAGATCCTCACCTTCTCCGGCGGACCGGTGCCCCTCCCCCGGGCTCCCCGAGCGGCTGCCGGCGGACAGTGCGGCGCAGGGATGTCCTTCGCGGGGCCGGGTATTTGCCAGGTGTTTGCCGAGCCGGCACGGCACACGCTGAACGCACCGGTCAGCGCGCCCGTACGGACCTGTGGCGGACCCGGGCCCCCACGCCGGGTCCGCCGCTCTCACCGAGTCACGGGTACGGAAGGACCTCCGGGTTGCCTGTCAACACACGCCTGCACCGGATGCCGGAGAACGCAGAGCCGGCTCAGAAGGCACAGAGCGAGGAGAACGCGAGGAACGCAGAGACGGCGGACGGCCCGGCCGACCCGGAGGGCTCGGAACACCCGGAGAAGCCGGACGATCCGGATGAGCAGGAGGAGTTGAAGGGCTCGGAACACGCAGAGAAGCCGGAGAACGCGGAGAACCCGAAGGACTCGGAGGAGCTGGAGGAGCCGGACGACGCGCAGGCCCCGAAGGACGCGCAGGCCCCGAAGGACGCGCAGGCCCCGAAGGACGCGGAGGCTCCGAAGGACTCAGAGGCCCGCGAGAAGCCGGACCAGCCGTCCGCCGAGCCGGGACCGGAAGCGACACCGGAACCGGGACCAGAACCGGAGGGCACCGAGGACACCGGGGCACCCGCTCCGACGCCCCGCTTCCGGCTCCCCGGCGCGCGGCTCACGAAGTCCCCCGCCGCCCGCGTCACCCTCCACGTCCTCGCCGCGGTCCTCGTCCTGGGCGCTCTGCTGCTGCCCAGCTCGCTCGACGCGCTGCGCCTCAACCGGTTCACCCGGATCCCCGGTGAGGGCATCCTCGCCGTCGTCGTGCTGCTGGCGCTCCCCCGGCGCCGCCTGAGGACCGCCGTGGCCGCGCTCTGCGGCGCGGGGCTCGGTGCGCTGACCGTGCTCAATCTGCTGGACATGGGCTTCAACGAGTTCCTGGGCCGGGGCTTCAACCTCGTCCTCGACTGGGAGCTTCTGGACGACGCCCAGTCCTACGTCTCGGACGCGATGGGCGGCACCGCCGCGACCGCCGCCGGCATCGGCGCGATCGTCCTCTCCGTGCTTCTGGTGGTGCTGACCGCGCTCGCCACCGTCCGGCTGGCCCATCTGCTGGCCCGGCACCGCCCCCGTGCCTCGCGGGGCACGGCGATCGCGGCGATCGCGTGGATCGCCTGCGCCGTGCTGCATCTGAAGCTGGCCGGAATGCCCATCGCCTCGGAACGGACGGCCGATGCGATCAGGGAGCAGTCCGACCGGGTGGTGGGCACCCTGCGGGACGAGGCGGCCTTCGCCCGGGAGGCGCGGTCCGACACCTTCGGCGGTACGCCGCCCGACCAGCTGGTGCCCGAGCTGCGTGGCAAGGACGTCCTGATCACCTTCATCGAGAGCTACGGGCGCAGCGCCATCGAGGACCCCGTGATCGCGCCCACCGTGACGCCCGCGCTGGACGCCGGCACCGAGTCTCTCGCCGAGGCCGGCTACCAGGCCCGCAGCGGCTGGCTGACCTCGGCGACCTACGGCGGCAGCAGCTGGCTGGGCCACTCCACCGCGCTGTCCGGCCTCTGGGTCGACAACCAGCAGCGGTACCGGACCGTGACCAGCGGCAATCATCTGACGCTCACCAAGGCGTTCCAGAAGACCGGTGCCTGGGACACCGTGGGGATCATGCCCGGTGTGCAGAAGGGCTGGCCGGAGGCCGAGTGGTACGGGCTGGAGAAGGTCTACAACGCCTTCCAGCTCGGTTACAAGGGCCCGAAGTTCAGCTGGTCGACCATGCCCGACCAGTACGCGCTCGAGGCGTTCCAGCGGCTCGAGCACGGCAAGAAGCGGGACAAGCCGCTGATGGCGGAGATCATCCTCACCTCCAGCCACCAGCCCTGGGCGCCGATCCCGGAGCTCGTCGACTGGGAGGACCTGGGCGACGGCTCGGTCTTCAAGGAGATCGAGGCGGCCGGGAAGTCGCCCGAGGAGGTCCTGGCCGACCCGGACGGGTCCCGGGAGGAGTACGGCAAGTCCATCCGCTACTCGGTGACCAGCCTGGTGCAGTGGCTGGAGCGCTACGGCACCGACGACACCGTGCTGGTGTTCCTGGGCGACCACCAGCCCAGGCCCAGGGTCAGCGGCCTCAACGCGAACCGTGACGTGCCCGTCACGATCGTCGCCAAGGACCCGAAGGTGCTGGAGCAGATCGACGACTGGAAGTGGACGGAGGGGCTCAGGCCGGCGGAGAAGGCGCCAGTGTGGAAGATGAGCGACTTCCGCGACCGCTTCCTGACCGCGTTCGGCTCCACACCGCACCCGACGAAGGAGTGATCAGCCGCCGGAGGTGTGCGCCCGGAACGATCAGCCACCGGAGGTGTGCACCCCGCCGGCGCGGTGATCAGCCGCCGGAGGTGTCCAGTTCGGCGTCCTCGCCGACGCCCGCGCAGTCGTAGGGGTCCTTCAGCCAGCCGTCCGGCAGCACCACCCGGTTGTTGCCAGAGGTGCGCCCGCGCGGGCCGTCGGCGCCGGCCGGCCAGGGCTGGTCGAGGTCCAGCTCGTCGAGCCCGGCCCGCAGCTCCTCGAGCGAGGAGGTGACGGCCAGCCGCTTGCGCATCTCGGAGCCGACCGCGAAGCCCTTGAGGTACCAGGCGACGTGCTTGCGGAAGTCGATCACGCCGCGGGACGGGTCGCCGATCCACTCGCCGAGCAGGGTGGCGTGCCGCACCATCACATCGGCCACCTCGCGCAGGGTGGGCCGCATCAGCTCGTCGGTGCGCCCCTCGAAGGCCGCGACCAGGTCGGCGAAGAGCCACGGCCGGCCCAGGCAGCCGCGGCCCACGACGACTCCGTCGCAGCCGGTCTGCTCCACCATGCGCAGGGCGTCCTCGGCCGACCAGATGTCGCCGTTGCCGAGCACCGGTATCTCCGGCACGTGCTCCTTGAGGCGGGCGATGGCGTCCCAGTCGGCGGTGCCGCCGTAGTGCTGGGCGGTGGTGCGGCCGTGCAGCGCGATCGCGGTGACGCCCTCCTCCACGGCGATGCGGCCGGCGTCGAGGTAGGTGAGGTGGTCGTCGTCGATGCCCTTGCGCATCTTCATGGTCACCGGCAGGTCCCCGGCGCCGCTGACCGCCTCGCGCAGGATGGCGCGCAGCAGGTTCCGCTTGTACGGGAGGGCCGAGCCGCCGCCCTTGCGGGTGACCTTGGGCACGGGGCAGCCGAAGTTGAGGTCGATGTGGTCGGCGAGGTCCTCCTCGGCGATCATGCGGACGGCCTTGCCCACGGTCGCCGGGTCGACGCCGTACAGCTGGATGGAGCGCGGCTTCTCGCTCGCGTCGAACTGGATCAGCTGCATGGTCTTCTCGTTGCGTTCGACCAGCGCCCGGGTGGTGATCATCTCGCTGACGAACAGACCCTTGCCTCCGCTGAACTCCCGGCACAGGGTGCGGAAGGGCGCGTTGGTGATCCCGGCCATCGGGGCCAGGACGACGGGCGGCTGGACGGTGTGCTCACCGATCTGCAGGGGCGTGGGCATTCCTCCATTGTGCCGTGCCGCCGGGACGCCCCGTTCCGTGGAACGCGGACACTGGATGGCCCATGCAATGAAACCGTAAAATTCATTAGTTAGCCGCACTATCGATACCGGCGTACAGTGGAGGTCATGCCCGAGCTGAGCCCCCGCCGACGGCTGCTGGTGCTCGCGATCTGCTGCATGAGCCTGCTGATCGTGAGCCTGGACAACACCGTGCTGAACGTCGCCCTCCCCTCCCTGCAGCGCGACCTGAACGCCGGCACCTCGGGCCTGCAGTGGGCCATCGACGCCTACACCCTGGTCCTGGCGTCCCTGCTGATGCTGGCGGGCTCCACCGCCGACCGGATCGGCCGCAAGCGGGTCTTCAAGGCGGGCCTGGTGGTCTTCACCCTCGGCTCCCTGCTGTGCTCCCTCGCCCCCAGCCTGGAGGCGCTGGTCGCGTTCCGGATGATCCAGGCGGTGGGCGGCTCCATGCTCAACCCGGTGGCCATGTCGATCATCACCAACACCTTCACCGACCCCCGCGAGCGCGCCCGCGCGATCGGTGTGTGGGGTGCGGTCGTCGGCATCTCCATGGCCGCCGGCCCGCTGGTGGGCGGGCTGCTGGTGCAGTCTGTCGGCTGGCGCTCGATCTTCTGGGTCAACCTGCCGGTGGGCCTCGCCGCCCTGCTGCTCACCCTGCGCTTCGTCCCCGAGTCCCGCGCGGGCACCGCCCGCCGCCCCGACCCGGTGGGCCAGCTCCTGGTGATCACCCTCTTCGGCTCGCTGACCTACGCGATCATCGAGGCCCCGCACACCACCGCCGGTGCCATCGCCCCGTTCGCCGCCCTCGCCCTGGTGGCCCTGACGGCCCTGCTCCGCTACGAGCCGCGCCGCCGCGACCCCCTGATCGACCTGCGCTTCTTCCGCTCGGCGCCGTTCAGCGGGGCGACGGTGATCGCGGTGAGCGCGTTCGCCGCACTCGGCGGCTTCCTCTTCCTCTCCACGCTCTACCTGCAGAACGTCCGCGGCCTGAGCCCCATGGACGCCGGCCTGTGGATGCTGCCGATGGCCGCCCCGACGTTCCTGTGCGCCCCGCTGGCCGGCCGCCTGGTCGGCAGCCGCGGCCCCCGTCTGCCCCTGCTGATCGCCGGCGGCGCCATGACCGCCGGCACCCTCCTCTTCGCCCTCCTCGAGGCCGAGACCTCCACCACCACCCTCTTCCTCGGCTACGTCCTCTTCGGCATCGGCTTCGGTTTCGTCAACGCACCCATCACCAACACCGCCGTCTCCGGCATGCCCCGCGCCCAGGCCGGTGTGGCCTCCGCGGTCGCCTCCACCAGCCGCCAGCTCGGCCAGACCCTCGGTGTCGCGGTGATCGGGGCGGTCCTGGCCGCCGGGGTAGGCGCCTCCTCCTACGCCGACGCCTTCGTGCCCGCGGCCCGCCCCGCCTGGTGGATCCTGGTCGCCTTCGGCCTGGCGGTCCTCCTGGTGGGCGCCCTCACCTCCGGCCCCTGGGCCCGCCGCACCGCCCTGCGCACGGCCGAGCGCCTGGAGTCCAGGGAGATCCACGAGGCGGCGAACCTCGGCTCCCGGAACCGTTCTTGACGGCTGCCCCCGGACCGGCCGCCCGCAGACCGGGCGCCCCGTGGACCGGCCGCCCCGTGGACCGGCGTCCCGCCGTACCCGATGTCCCGTTTGTTCGCGGATCAGTTGTACGAAGCCTGAAATCCCGGCCGTGCGCCCCCTGTTGATGTTGGTCTTGCTGCACACTCCTTGTCGTCCCGGTACCGGGACGACAGGGAAGGCGACCGCACGGATGCCGGAGGCGTCATGCCGCAGATCGACACGAGCAAGGTCAGCCGCTACGACCAGCACGGGCGCCGGCATGTGGTGCACGTCCTGCGCACCGGGGTGCAGCGCACCATCAGATGCGAGACCTGCGGCTGGCGCAGAGGGGCGCAGTTCCTGCCCTGGCTGAAGGCGGAGGAGCATCTGGCCGAGGCGCATCAGGCCACCGTCGATCCGACCGCCGCATGAGGGACCGCGGCCGGCCGTACGGCGGTTGCCCGCTCAGGCGCGCAGCCCGCGCAGTACCAGGTCCACGACCGCCGCGAAGTCGGCGTCCGTACGCGGGTCCTTCCACTCGGGCGCGTACTGCGGGTCGTGGAAGCGGCCCGTGGTGTGGAAGACGGCGCGGGCGGTGGCCGCGGGGTCGTCACTGCTGAAGACGCCCGCCGCGACGCCGTCCTCGATGATGCGGGTCAACTGGCCCGTCAGGTCGTCGAGATGCTCGGCGACCGCCCTGCCCTGCTCGCCGGTGAGCACGACATAGGTGGCGAACAGCTCGGGGTCGTCGCCCGCCTTGTGGCGCTTGGCCTCGAAGAGCGCGGCGAGCCAGTCGCGCAGCCGCCGCTCCGGGTCGCGGGAGGTGTCGGCCACGATCCCGGCCAGTGCCTCGGAGGTCCGGTCGAGCCAGCGCTTGGTGACCGCCTCCCTGAGCGCCGCCTTGGTGCGGAAGTGCCGGTAGACGCTGCCGTGGCTGACGCCGAGCGCGCGGGCCACGTCCACCACGGTCGCCTTCGCCGGGCCGTGGCGGCGCAGCACCTCCTCGGTCGCTTCGAGGATGCGCTCGGCGGTCAGGGTCTCGGTCGCTGCCATGCCTCGACCGTACCTGGAGCGAGGGCCGCGTCTCCGGCCACTCCCTCGGTCACTCCTTCGTTCCGAGGTGCGCCATCTGCGGTTCCGGGTAGCGGGCGCCGGCGGCGGCACCGGCCGGCACGGCCCGCTCGATGGCGGCCAGGTCGTCCGCGCCGAGCGTGACGTCCAGCGCGCCCAGCGACTCGCCGAGCCGCTCGCGGGTACGGGCGCCGATCAGCGGCACGATGTCCTCGCCCCGGGAGAGCACCCAGGCGATGGCGATCTGGGCGACGGTGACGCCCTTGTGCTCGGCGATCTTGCGCAGGGCGTCGACGAGACCGAGGTTGTGCCGGAGGTTGTCGCCCTGGAAGCGGGGCGAGTGGGCGCGGAAGTCGTTCGCGGCGAGCCTGCGGTCCGCGGTGAAGTGGCCGGAGATCAGGCCGCGGGAGAGCACCCCGTAGGCGGTGATGCCGATGCCCAGCTCACGGGTGGCGGGCAGGATCTCCTCCTCGAGGGCGCGGGAGATCAGCGAGTACTCGATCTGCAGGTCGCTGATGGGCGCGACCGCGGCGGCCCTGCGGATGGTGTCGGCGCCGACCTCGCTGAGGCCGATGTGCCGGACGTACCCCTTCTCGACCAGCTCGGCGATGGCGCCGACGGTCTCCTCGATCGGCACGTCCGGGTCGGCGCGGGCGATGCGGTAGACGTCGATGTGGTCGGTGCCGAGGCGCTGGAGCGAGTAGGCGGCGAAGTTCTTCACCGCGGCCGGGCGTCCGTCGTAGCCGGCCCAGTCGCCGTCCGGGTCGCGCAGGGCGCCGAACTTCACGCTGAGCAGGGCCTGTTCGCGACGGGCGGCGGGGGCGGTGCGCAGCGCCTCGCCGATCAGCAGCTCGTTGTGGCCCATGGCGTAGAAGTCGCCGGTGTCGAGCAGGGTCACGCCGGCTTCCAGGGCGGCGTGGACGGTCGCGATCGATTCGGCCCGGTCCGCCTCTCCGTACAGCGCGGACATGCCCATGCAGCCGAGGCCGAGGGGGAAGACGCGGGGGCCGGTGCTTCCGAGGGTGCGTGTGTTCGTCCTCATGCCCTCCACCCTGGCATGACAGATGACAGATTTCAACATCTGTCATTCATTCATCTGTCACCGACCCGCCCCTTTCCCGGCTCTGAGCGGTCCAGACCTCTTGACGAATGGTCTGGACCATAGGACTGTCATGCCTGCGACATCCGCCCACCGGCAACCTCACCGACCCCCACCGGGAGGCCTCCGCATGCTCCGCCCCCTCCGCAGACTCACCGCCGCGCTCGCCCTGACCTTCCTCGCCTCGCTCACCCCCACCGCGGCCGCCGCCCCCGCCGCCCCGGCCGCCGACACCTGCCCCGTGAAGTCCAAGCCGGCCGGAAAGGTCCTCCAGGGCTACTGGGAGAACTGGGACGGCGCCGCCAACGGCGTCCACCCGCCCTTCGGCTGGACCCCGATCACCGACTCCCGGATCGCCGCCCACGGCTACAACGTGATCAACGCCGCCTTCCCGGTCATCCGCTCCGACGGCACGGCCCTGTGGGAGGACGGCATGGACACCGGCGTGAAGGTCGCGACGCCCGCCGAGATGTGCGCCGCGAAGGCGGCAGGCCAGACGATCCTGCTCTCCATCGGCGGTGCGACCGCGGGCATCGACCTCAGCTCGCAGGCGGTGGCCGACCGCTTCGTCGAGACGATCGTCCCGATCCTGAAGACCTACAACTTCGACGGGATCGACATCGACATCGAGACCGGCCTGACCGGCAGCGGCGACATCAACCGCCTCTCCCCGTCCCAGGCCAACCTCATCCGGATCATCGACGGCATCCTCGCCCGCATGCCGGACAACTTCGGCCTCACCATGGCCCCGGAGACCGCCTACGTCACCGGCGGCAGCGTGGTCTACGGCTCGATCTGGGGCGCCTACCTGCCGATCATCAAGAAGTACGCGGACAACGGCCGCCTGTGGTGGCTGAACATGCAGTACTACAACGGCAGCATGTACGGCTGCTCCGGCGACTCCTACCCCGCCGGCACCGTCGAGGGCTTCGTCGCCCAGACCGACTGCCTCGACCGCGGCCTGGTCGTCCAGGGCACCACCATCCGGGTCCCCTACGACAAGCAGGTCCCCGGCCTCCCCGCCCAGCCCGGCGCCGGCGGCGGCCACATGTCCCCGAGCCTGGTCTCCCAGGCCTGGAACCACTACAACGGCGCCCTCAAGGGCCTGATGACCTGGTCGATCAACTGGGACGGCTCCAGGGACTGGACCTTCGGCGACAACGTCCGCTCCCTCCAGGGCCGCTGACTCCTCACGCCGCCGAGCCGGCCCTGCGGCCTACCGGGCCGTGAACGCCAGCTTCGCCCCCAGCGCCAGGAAGGACCCGGCGAACCCCCGCCGCAGCCAGGTCATCACCCGGGGACGGGAGACGACCTGGCTGCGCACGGACGCGGCCAGCACGCCGTACCCGGCGAACACCAGGAACGTCACCGCCATGAACACCCCGCTCAGCACCAGCATGTGCACCGGCGCGTCGGGCTGCCCGCGGTCGGTGAACTGCGGCAGGAAGGCGAAGAAGAACAGCGTCAGCTTGGGGTTGAGGATGTTGACCAGCACGCCCCGCGCGATCACCCGCCCCGCCGGAACGTGCCCGCCACCCTGCCCCTCCCGCTGCTCCTCCGGGCCGAATACCGGCGCTTCCCGGTCGCGCAGCGTGGCCCACGCCATGTACAGCAGATAGACCACCCCCGCGTACTTGAGGACCTGGAACGCGGTGGCACTGGCGTGCAGCAGCGCGGCGAGCCCGGTCACGCCGGCCACCACGTGCGGCACGATCCCGAGCGTGCACCCGAACGCGGCCACGACACCGGCCCGCCGCCCCCATGCCAGCGCCGCGGCGAGGGTGTGGACGACTCCGGTCCCGGGCGTGACGACGACGACCAGCGTGGTCAGCAGAAACGCGATACTCATGCCCTCAGCCTGCTGAGGGCGCGGACCCCGATACAGGTCCATTCGACCGCCGGTATCGAGGACCACTTCGCGGAGAAGACCCTGCGCGTCAACGGCCGCGCCCCCGCACCCCGGCCGCGCCACGGTACGGAAGCGCCCACCCGCCGTCCGACGGTGCCGGGCGGCGGGTGGGCGTCGTGAACCTGAGCGGGCCCGAAGCCGGTCAGCAGCCGACCAGGCGGCCGGCCAGGTAGCCCTCGATCTGGTCGAGGGAGACGCGCTCCTGCTTCATGGAGTCGCGCTCGCGGACGGTCACCGCGTTGTCGTCCAGGGTGTCGAAGTCGACGGTCACGCAGTACGGCGTGCCGATCTCGTCCTGGCGGCGATAGCGGCGGCCGATGGCGCCGGCGTCGTCGAACTCGATGTTCCAGTGCTGGCGCAGCGCCTGGGCGAGGCCCTTGGCCTTCGGGGAGAGCTGCGGGTTGCGGGACAGCGGCAGGACGGCGACCTTCACCGGGGCGAGGCGGTGGTCGAGGCGCAGCACGGTGCGCTTCTCCATCTTGCCCTTGGCGTTGGGCGCCTCGTCCTCGACGTAGGCGTCGAGCAGGAAGGCCAGCATGGCCCGGCCGACACCGGCCGCCGGCTCGATGACGTAGGGGGTCCAGCGCTCGCCGGCCTCCTGGTCGAAGTAGGACAGGTCCTGGCCGGAGGCCTTGGAGTGGGCGGTGAGGTCGAAGTCGGTGCGGTTGGCGACACCCTCCAGCTCGCCCCACTCGCTGCCGCCGAAGTTGAAGCGGTACTCGATGTCGGCGGTGCGCTTGGAGTAGTGGGAGAGCTTCTCCTTGGGGTGCTCGTACCAGCGCATGTTCTCCTCACGGAGACCCAGGCCGGTGTACCAGTTCCAGCGCTGCTCCATCCAGTACTCGTGCCACTTCTCGTCCTCGCCCGGCTTGACGAAGAACTCCATCTCCATCTGCTCGAACTCGCGGGTGCGGAAGATGAAGTTGCCCGGCGTGATCTCGTTGCGGAACGACTTGCCCATCTGGGCGATGCCGAACGGCGGCTTGCGGCGCGAGGTGGTCTGCACCTGGGTGAAGTTGGTGAAGATTCCCTGTGCGGTCTCGGGGCGCAGGTAGGCGATGGAGCCGGAGTCCTGCGTCGGGCCGAGGTGCGTCGACAGCAGGCCCGAGAACTGCTTGGGCTCGGTGAACTGGCCCTTGTTGCCGCAGTTGGGGCAGTTGACGTCGGCGAGGCCGTTCTCCGGGGCCCTGCCGTGCTTGGCCTCGTAGGCCTCCTCCAGGTGGTCCGCTCGGAACCGCTTGTGACAGGAGGTGCACTCGGTGAGCGGGTCCGTGAAGGTGGCGACGTGACCGGAGGCCACCCACACCTCGGGGGCCAGGATCACGGACGAGTCGATGCCGACCACGTCCTCGCGCGACGTCACCATGTAGCGCCACCACTGGCGCTTGAGGTTCTCCTTGAGCTCGACACCCAGCGGCCCGTAGTCCCAGGCGGCCCGCTGGCCACCGTAGATCTCACTGCAGGGGAATACGAAGCCACGGCGCTTGCTCAGGCTGACGATGGTGTCGATCTTGTCGGCGGCCACGGTGCTCTCTTCATTACGACGACGGGCGACGAAGCGAGATGCTTCCAGCGAATGCTTCAGGTTACCGGCGGGCCCTGCCCCACGGCCAAATCGCCCCCCCCTGGAGCGCCCGGCCGCACACCCCCACCAGGCTTGTTGACAACGGTTCCCATCTTCTTTGAAAATGACTTTCATGAACGTACGACGACGCCTGATATCCGCGGCCGCTTTCACCACGGTCACCGCTCTCGGCCTGGGCACCCTGACCGGCTGCGCCGGCGACAGCGCCGCCGCGGGCGACACCGAGAAGTTCGACGTCGTCGCCTCCTTCTATCCGATGGCCTTCCTCGCCGAGCAGATCGGCGGCGATCAGGTCAGCGTCACCACCCTCACCGAGCCGGGCCAGGAGCCGCACGACCTGGAGATCAGCGCCCGGCAGGTGGCCCGGCTCGAGGAGTCCGACGCGGCCCTCTACCTCAAGGGACTCCAGCCCTCCGTCGACGAGGCCATCGGCCAGTCCCCGGTGAAGACCAAGATCGACGCCGCCGCCCTCACCTCCCTCGAGGTGCACGAAGAGGAGCACGACGAGGGACACGCAGAGGAGCACGGCGAAGAGCACGAGGGTCACGATCATGCGCACGAGGGCGGCAAGGACCCGCACATCTGGCTCGACCCGGTGAAGTACGCCGAGGTCGCCGAGGGCGTCGGCGCCGCCTTCGCGAAGGCCGACCCGGAGCACGCCTCCGACTACCGCGAGAACACCGAGGCCCTGGTCAAGAAGCTGACCGCCCTCGATGCGAAGTTCCGCACCGGCCTGGAGAAGCGGAAGACCGACGTCTTCATCACCACCCACTCCGCCTTCGGCTACCTCGCCGAGCGCTACGGCCTGGTCGAGGAGTCCATCGCCGGCCTCGACCCCGAGTCCGAGCCCAGCGGCGCCCGCGTGAGGGAACTGTCGAG
This sequence comes from Streptomyces composti, assembly GCF_012034205.1. Taxonomy (GTDB): domain Bacteria; phylum Actinomycetota; class Actinomycetes; order Streptomycetales; family Streptomycetaceae; genus Streptomyces; species Streptomyces composti. Next base: position 99,263 of record NZ_JAATEM010000018.1, on the reverse strand, counting down.
GACCGCGAAGGAGGACGGAGTGACCACCGTCTTCTACGAGACCCTCGTCAGCGACCGGACCGCCAGGACCCTGGCCGAGGACGCCGGCCTGAAGACCGATGTGCTCGACCCGCTCGAGGGCATCACCGACGACTCCCGCGGCGACGACTACTTCGAGGTCATGGAGGCCAACCTCCACGCCCTGAGGTCCGCCCTGGGCGCCCGGTGACCCGCCCGGCGGCCCGCACCAGTGACACGCCTCGTGACACACCGAGTGACACCCCCGAGGAGGACGGCATGACCGAGCCCGTCATCACCCTGCGCGGCGTCCGCGCCGAGCTGGGCTCGCGCCCCGTCCTGCGCGGCATCGACCTCACCGTGCACCGCGGCGAGGTCGTCGCCCTGCTCGGCGCCAACGGCTCCGGCAAGTCGACGGCGGTGCGCAGCATCATCGGCCAGGTGCCGGTCCTCTCCGGCGAGATCGAGCTGTTCGGCACCCCGCGGCGCCGCTTCCGCGACTGGGCGCGCGTCGGCTACGTTCCGCAGCGCACCACCGCGGCCGGCGGGGTCCCGGCGACGGTCGGCGAGGTGGTCGCCTCCGGCCGCCTGGCCCGCACCCGCTTCGGCCTCTTCCGCAGCGCCGACCGCGCCGCCGTGCGGCGCGCCCTGGAGCAGGTCGGCATGGCGGACCGCGTCAAGGACCCGGTGGACGCGCTCTCCGGCGGTCAGCACCAGCGCGTGCTGATCGCCCGCGCGCTCGCCGCCGCCCCCGAACTGCTGATCATGGACGAGCCGATGGCCGGCGTGGACCTGGCCAGCCAGGAGGTGCTCGCCGAGACCCTGCGCAGCCAGGTCGCCGACGGCGCGACCGTGCTGCTGGTGCTGCACGAACTGGGCCCGCTGGAGCCGCTGATCGACCGGGCGGTCGTGCTGCGCGACGGCTGCGTGGTGCACGACGGCCCGCCGCCGAAGGCGGTCGGCCAGCACGCGCTGCCCGGCCACGACCATGTCCACCCGCACGCGCCCGCGGGTGCCGAACCGATCCGTACGGGGCTGCTGAGCTGATGGAGATCCTGAACTACGCCTTCATGCAGCGCGCGCTGCTCGCGGCGGTGCTGGTCGGCATCACCGCCCCCGCGGTCGGCATCTACCTGGTGCAGCGCCGCCAGGCCCTGATGGGCGACGGCATCGGGCATGTGGCGATGACCGGTGTGGGCCTCGGCTTCCTGCTGTCCTGGTCGCCCGTCTGGATGGCCACCCTGGTGTCCGTCCTCGGCGCGGTCCTGATGGAGCTGATCCGCTGGTACGGCCGCACCCGCGGCGACATCGCCCTCGCCATGCTGTTCTACGGCGGCATGGCGGGCGGCGTGATGTTCATCAACCTCGCCCCGGGCGGCTCCAACGCCAACCTCACCTCGTTCCTCTTCGGCTCGCTCTCCACGGTCTCGCAGTCCGACGTGACCGCGATCTGCCTGCTCGCCGCCTTCGTGGTGCTGGTCACCGTGGGGCTGCGCCGCCAGCTGTTCGCGGTGAGCCAGGACGAGGAGTTCGCGCGGGTGACCGGCCTGCCGGTGCGGCTGCTGAACCTGCTCACGGCCGTCACGGCGGCGGTGACGGTGACGGTGGCGATGCGGGTGGTGGGCCTGCTGCTGGTCTCCGCGCTGATGGTCGTCCCGGTGGCCGCGGCCCAGCAGCTCAGCCGCAGCTTCGCGGCCACCTTCGCCATCGCCGTCGCGATCGGCGTGAGCGTCTCCCTCGGCGGCACGGTCACCTCGTACTACCAGGACGTGCCGCCCGGCGCGACGATCGTGCTGCTGACCATCGGCGCGTTCATCGCACTGACCGCGCTGGCCGCGCCGCTGGCCCGCCGCCGCGCCCGGGCCGCCCTGGCCGCGGCCCACCCCTCGGGGGACCCCACGGAGTGTGCCATTCCGGCCACCCGGAGGTCCGGGGACGAGGCCGGCGTCTGAGCGACGCCTGCCCCGCCCCTGCCCGGGCTGGCAGAATGGCGCGGGCATGGCCCGGACAGTACGGAGGAGGCAACGGTGACGACCGCAGGACCGCCCGTGAAGGGCCGCGCCACCCGGCAGCGTGCCGCAGTGGCGGCCGCCCTCCAGGAGGTCGACGAGTTCCGCAGCGCGCAGGAACTCCACGACATGCTCAAGCACAAGGGCGACTCCGTCGGTCTCACCACGGTCTACCGCACCCTGCAGTCCCTCGCCGACGCCGGTGAGGTGGACGTCCTGCGCACCGCCGACGGCGAGTCCGTCTACCGCCGCTGCTCCACCGGCGAGCACCATCACCACCTGGTTTGCCGGAACTGCGGAAAGGCCGTGGAGGTGGAGGGCCCCGCCGTGGAGAAGTGGGCGGAGGCCGTGGCGGCGGAGCACGGCTATGTGAACGTGGCCCACACGGTGGAGATCTTCGGCACCTGCGCGGAGTGCGCCGCCGCCGAGGACTGACCGTCGCGGAGGACCGGCCGCACCGCACCGGGAACCGGACACCTCTGTCCCGTTCCTCGCCTACGTGCCCTGCTGCCGTTTCTCCAGCGGCACGAGCATCGCGAACACCGCGACGATCACCACCAGCACGGCGATCACCAGCAGCGCCCAACCGGTACCCAGCGGCACCAGCAGCAGGGTGGACAGCGCCCCGCCCAGGAAGATGCCCACCACGGTCGCCGTCCACCGCGTCCGCGCCAGCCGCTGCAGGGGCGAGGCCCCGCGCAGCAGGCCGGCGGGCCGGTTCAGCACGTCGTTGACGAGTTCGGCGATCGCGGTCTGGCTCAGCAGGGTCGGCATCCCCGGCACCCGCATGCGCAGCGCGGTGGACGCGCGCACACCCATCGCCAGCGACACCAGCCCGATGCCGAAGAAGTCGGAGGTGTCACCGACCGGGCCCGTGCCGTGCCGCAGCAGCACCACCGCGCCCCCGCCGGCCAGCAGCAGCGCCTCCCCCGTCAGCCCGACCGGGAACCAGGGACGCCCCCGGTCGGCGAGCCGCTTCAGCACCACGCCCGAGACGGCCGCCCCGAGCACGAAACCGGCGATCGTCGTCGCGGGCCGCGCCACCGGCACGTCGCCCTCCCCCGCCAGCGCGAACGCCAGGAAGAGCACATTGCCGGTCGCCAGCGCACAGAAGACGTGCCCCATGGTCAGGAAGCTGATGGCGTCGACGGCGCCCGCCAGCACGGTGAGCAGGCCCATGACGGCCGTCCGCCGGTAATCGCTCGCGGAGACAGCAGAAGCGTCGGACATGCCGCCAGTGTGGGCAGCGCCGCGCGTGTCACCCCGCAGCCCGCCCCGGACACGCGGCCGGAGCCTACGCGTGGGCTATACGGGACACCGGACACCCCGCGCTCCGGGGCCCTCCCCCTGCCCCGGCCGCGGCTACTGCGACTGCCGGCCCTCCATGGCCAGCAGCTCCTCGTTCGGGATGGCGCCGCCGAACCGGCGGTCGCGGGAGGCGAACTCCACACACGCCCGCCACAGGTCGCGCCGGTCGAAGTCCGGCCACAGCACGTCCTGGAACACCAGCTCGGCATAAGCGCTCTGCCACAGCAGGTAGTTGGAGGTGCGCTGCTCACCGCTGGGCCGCAGGAAGAGATCCACATCCGGCATGTCCGGGTAGTACAGGTACTTCGCGAAGGTCCGCTCCGTCACCTTCGACGGGTCCAGCCGTCCCGCCCGCACGTCCTCCGCGAGCGCCTTCGCCGCGTCCGCGATCTCCGCGCGCCCGCCGTAGTTCATGCAGAAGTACAGCGTCATCCGGTCGTTGTCCTTGGTCTGCTCCTGGGCGACCTGGAGCTCCTTGGCGACCGACTTCCACAGCTTGGGCATCCGCCCCACCCAGCGCACCTGGATCCCCAGCTCGTCCAGCTGGTCCCGGGTCTTGCGGATGAAGTCGCGGTTGAAGTTCATCAGGAAGCGCACCTCTTCCGGCGAGCGCTTCCAGTTCTCGGTGGAGAAGGCGTACAGGGAGATCGCGCCGATGCCCATCTCGATGCCGCCCTGCAGCACGTCCAGCACCCGCTCGGCGCCGACCTTGTGCCCCTCCGTGCGCGGCAGCCCGCGCTCCTTGGCCCAGCGCCCGTTGCCGTCCATGACGATCGCCACATGGTTCGGGACCAGCTCGCCGGGGAGCTTCGGCGGCCGCGCGCCGGACGGGTGCGGTTCCGGCGTCCTGTACTCCCGGCGCTGGCGCCCCAGGAAGTCGCGTACGGCCATGTGTCTCTCGTCTCCTCACGGCTGTGGTGATGTCTGTGGCTGTCGCCCGGCGGTGTGCGTGCGCCGCCGGACGGCTGCTGCGGCTACTTCTCGACGTACCGGAGCGAGCGCAGCCCCCGCTCCAGATGCCAGTGCAGGTAGGCGGAGACCAGCCCGCTGCCCTCCCGCACATACCGCGGCTCGCACGCGTCCGCGGTCTCCCAGTCTCCCGTGAGCAGTGCGCCGAGGAGTTCCAGGGTCTGGGGCGAGGGTACGACGCTGCCGGGCACCCGGCAGTCGGCGCAGAGGGATCCGCCGGAGGCGACCGAGAAGAACCGGTTCGGACCGGGCATACCGCACTTCGCGCAGTCGCCGAAGCTGGGGGCGTAGCCGTTGACGGCGAGCGAGCGCAGCAGGAAGGCGTCGAGGACGAGGGCGGGAGCGTGCTCGCCGCGGGCGAGCGTGCGCAGGGCGCCGACCAGCAGCAGATACTGCTGCACCGCCGGCTCGCCCTCGTGGTCGGTGAACCGCTCGGCGGTCTCCAGCATGGCCGTCCCGGCGGTGTAGCGGGCGTAGTCGCTGACGATCCCGGCGCCGTAGGGCGCGATCGTCTCGCTCTGGGTGCACAGCGGCAGGCCCCGCCCGACCAGCTCGCTGCCCTTGGCGAAGAACTGCACATCCACGTGCGAGAACGGTTCGAGGCGTGCGCCGAACTTCGACTTCGTCCGGCGCACGCCCCTGGCCACGGCGCGTACGCGTCCGTGACCGCGTGTGAGCAAGGTGATGATCCGGTCCGCCTCACCCAGCTTCTGGGTGCGCAGCACGATGCCGTCGTCGCGGAACAGACTCATGGCACCCATTGTCGCCCACGTTCAGGGCACCTCACCGCGGCTGCGGGCATTGGCGTACGCGGTCGCCGCGCGCAGCCGCTCGGCCGGGGTCGCCTGCCGTACGGCTCTCGGGTCGGCGTCCCACTCCTTGCCGCCGCCGTACGGCCGGAGCTGGACATAGGGCCCCTGGTGGCCCATGACGATCCCGACCCGGTCGGTCCGGGTGTCGACCACGAAGGCTCCGAGCGGCGGCTTCACCGCACCACCGCCCCGGCGAGCCGGCGGTCGGTCTCCACCGGGCAGCGCCCCGAATCCACCAGCGGGCAGGGTGCCTCACGCGCGAGACTCACCGGGTCCAGACCGAGTGAGGGCAGAACAATTCCGGCCTTCGCGAGTGCTGCCCGCAATTCCTTCACCACTTCCTCCGCTTCTTCGGCGCAGAGCGCCGAGTGTCGTGCCGTCACGCTGATCCCCTCGCTATTCGAGTTTCACTCTTCTCACCCCCACGGTGGCGTTGCCCGCCTACACTCGGGAAGGGTTTGCGCACTACAACTGCGAGGCTGCGCAAAGAGATTGAGCAATGGCCAACGGTTCACGGCAGGCGGCGTGGGAGTTCTTCGGTGCGGAACCGAGGCGACGGCGCGAGGAAGCGGGGTTCACGCAGGTCGTGCCGGGGGCGCGGGTCTTTGTCTCCGGCGGTTGTACCGGCCAGTTCGAACAGGCGATTCGGAAACCACAATTGGATGTGGCCCAGCGGATCGGCGAGGTGCTGCAAACCGATGGCATTTTCGAGCGGCTGTGCAGGAAGCTGATTGATGACCGGCGGTATGCGGATTACTTCGCCAAGGCGGCGGAACCGGAAGCGCCGGCGATCAGTATCTCCGAGTTCGCTCCCGCGTTGGCGCCGGGTCTCTTGCAGACCCCCGAGTACGCGCGCGCAGTCACGTTGGCTATGAACCCGTGCACACCTGACGAAAGCATCGAGGAGAGGGTGTCTGGCCGAATCGAGCGGGCCCGGATCCTCAAAGACGCGACGCGCCCGACGTACTGGGGCATCCTCCACGAGAACGTGCTCCGCGTCCCGGTCGGCGGTCCCGAGGTGATGGCCGAGCAACGTGAGTACGTCGCGAGCTTGGCGCGGGATCGAGCAGTGGTGGTTCAGGTTCTGCCCTGTATGGCCGGGGCCTACGCCGTGATGACGGGATCATTGAAGCTCATGGAGTTCGAGGACACCCCGCCAACGGCCTGTACAGAAGCGGTGTATTCGGGACCCCTGCTCGACGATCCGGCCGTAGTGAAGCGCACGTACTCGGCATACGATCTGCTCAGAGCCGCCGCCCTCTCCCCTGAGGCGTCCCTGGGCCTGATCGAATCCGCCGCGAAGGACCACAGACGATGCGCGAGTGCGACCTGAGCAACGCTCACTGGCGCAAGAGCACCTGCAGCGACGGCAACGAAGGCGAATGCGTCGAAGTCGCCGGCGGAGTCGCCGGGGTCGCGCCCGTCCGGGACGGCAAGGTGACCGATGGTCCCGTGATCGTCGTCGGGTCGGCTGCGTGGACGGAGTTCATACGTACCGTGGGGGCCACCGGCGGCGCGACGCAACCCCGTTAGCAGTCACCGCCGGAGGCACCCGCACCCCTACGCGACCGCCGTGCCCTCCAGCTCGACCATCAGGTCGGGCAGGGACGCCGCGTCACTCCGAGTACCGTCATCGCCGGGGACACCCCGCCGCGCCCAGGCGGGACGCCAGTACCCCGTCGTGCTCGAAGAGCTGGTCCACATCGGCCGCTACGGGCCGGCCACCTGACCGTCTCTCACTACAAGGCCCTCGCAGTGACCGCCGTGCGCATCCGTGCCCGGTGATCGGTGGTGGCCAGCCGCAGGCCCAGCTCCACCAGGGTCCAGCCGAGCCGGGTGCGCACCGGGGCATGAGAGGGACGACGAGCCGCCACCGGGGCGGGACCGCGGAGTTGGGCGGTGCGGAGACGGTGCAGGACGAGGTGTGTCTCGGGCTCGGAGTGCATCACTGTGCTGCCTCTCGCTCCGTACGGGCGTCCTTGCGGACGGGGATGAGGTGGGTGTGCAGACGGACCTGCTCGGTGTCCGGCGTTCCCCCGGCGGGTGCCCGGTCGCGGTAGCTCTGCACGAGGTCGTGCATCTTCTCCCGGAGCTCGCACGCCAGTTCCGGGGTGAGGTCGAGTGTCCAGTCGCTCATGTCCCAGGCCCGCTGCCACTCCTCCGGCCAGTCGTCGCGGGTACCGAGCCAGGTGGCCAGCTCACGCGTGTGCAGCGCTGCCACCTCGTGCACGAACAGGTCCGCGGCACCGCGTACTTCGGGGTCGCTGTCCTCGAAGAGCCGGCCGTCGAAGAGCACGCCGTCATGGACCGCCCGCCACCATCGCTCGCGTCCCTTGCCCCGCTCCGGCACGTCCTCCACGAAGCCGTGCGCGGCGAGCTGACGCAGGTGATAGCTGGTGGCGCCGCTGGACTCGCCGAGTTTCGCGGCGAGCTGGGAGGCCGTCGCCGGGCCGCCCCGGCGCAGGGCGTTCAGCAGCTCCATGCGCAGGGGGTGGGCGAGACCCCGCAGGGAGCGGGCGTCGAGACTGCGGACCTCCTGCGGGTCCCGAGTATCTGCCATGACACGAGAGTAGAGATGCAAAGATTCCGTTGCAAGGATTTCTTTGCAACGGGTTCTTTGGAGCAGAGCCGTGCGGCGGTGCCCGCCGGTCGGCGGTCCACGGCGGGGCGCCGAGGGCCGCCGCCCGGACGCCTCCCGCCGCGCCGCTCGTCGGACCGGACGATGAACTGCCGATGGCTCCTTTGGCGTGACGTTTCACCGGTATCGCAACCGACGCGTCCCGCCCCGGCCTCCTCTCCAGCACAACCGACACCCCTGGGTGAGGAGACCGCCATGACCGCCTCCACGTTCGAGTACCGCGACGGCGACTACCTGCTGCCCCCGCCGAACCCGGCGGACCGCGTCGAACTGGACCTGGGCATCGACCCGCGCGACCGGCGCCGTCTGGAGCTGCACGCCGCCCTCACCGCCGCCGGCATCCCGCCGCGGCCCGAGGACCGTGAGGCCATCGACAGCCTCAGCGCGCTGCCCGGCAGCATCACGGCCACGGTTCAGCGCTGGCTGTACCACGCGCTGTGAACCACGGACGGCGGGCGGCCTGAGCGCGGCGCCGGGCCGGTCCGCTCAGCGCGAGCCCGGTGCCACCAGGCCAGACTCGTAGGCCACGATGACCAGTTGGGCCCGGTCCCGGGCGCCGAGCTTGCCCATCATGCGGCTGACGTGGGTCTTCGCGGTGAGCGGGCTCAGCCCCAGCGCCTCGGCGATCTCGGTGTTGTTCAGACCGCGTGCGACCAGGGTGAGGACCTCGCGCTCCCGGCAGGACAGGCACTCGGGGCCGGCCACGGCGACCGGCGGAGCGGGGTTGCGCAAGAAGCGCTCGATCAGGCGGGCCGTGGGGCCCGGTGAGAGCAGCGCGTCCCCGGCGGCGACCGTGCGGATGGCGTCGAGCAGGTCGGCGGGCCGGGTGTCCTTGACCAGGAATCCGGAGGCACCGGCGCGCAGCGCCTCCACGATGTTCTCGTCGGTGTCGTAGGTGGTGAGGATCAGGACCTTCACCCCGGCGAGGTCGTCGTCGGCGGCGATGCGGCGGGTCGCCTCGATGCCGTCCAGGTCGGGCATCCGGATGTCCATGACGACGAGGTCGGCCCGGCGGGCCCGGGTCAGTTCCACCGCCTCGCGGCCGGTGGCGGCCTGGCCGACGACCTCCATGCCGGGGGCCGACTCGACGAGCAGCGCGAAGGCCTCCCGGACGAGCGTCTGGTCGTCGGCGAGCAGCACACGGATGGTCATGAATGTCCTCGGTCCGGGTCGGCGGTCGGCAGGGGTGCCAGCGGCAGGGTCGCGGTGACCTGGAAGCCGCCGGTCTCGCGAGGCCCGGCCTCGAAGGTGCCCCCGATGCTGCGGGCGCGCTCGCGCATGCCCACCAGGCCGAATCCGTGCGGGCCGCCGGGCGCGGGGCCGGTGCCGTCGTCGGTGACGGACAGCCGCAGGGCGCCCTCCTCCTCGTGCAGGTCGACGCGGACGGACGGCTCGGGTCCCGCGTGCCGCACGGCGTTGGTCAAAGCCTCCTGCACGATGCGGTAGGCGGCGGCGCCGACGGCGGGCGGCACCGGGCCGATGCGTACGGACTGCTCGACCCGGGCGCCGGCCAGGCGGGCGGCCTCCACCAGGTCGGGCAGCCCGTCGAGGGAGGGCAGCGGATCGCGGCCCCCGGCGGAGGTGCCGGCCTCGCGGAGCACCTCCAGGGTGGTGCGCAGTTCGCCGCGGGCGGTGCGGCAGGTCTCGGCGATGTCGTCGAGGGCCTTGGCGACGGCGTCGCGGTCGAGGCGTTCCGGGTCGGCGGCCAGGACGTGCGCGGCGACCGAGGTCTGCACGCCGATCAGGGTGATGCTGTGGGCGAGCAGGTCGTGCAGGTCGCGGGCGATGCGCAGGCGTTCCTCGGCGACCCGGCGGCGGGCCTCCTCCTCGCGGGTGCGTTCGGCGCGTTCGGCGCGTTCCACGATGGAGGCCACGTAGTGCCGGTAGACGCGCATGTCGATGCCGGCGAACAGCACCACGACCACCCAGCCGGAGATGCGCAGCAGCTCGACGGCCTCATGGGCGTTGATCACCACCATGATGGTCAGCGGGATGGTGAGCACGATGCCGCCGGTGACGATCGCGCGCAGCGGGCGGCTGGTGGCGGCGACGGTGTAAAGAGCGACGTAGGCCGCCGGGGTGGGGGCGAGGTGGTTGAAGTCGAGGGCGTGGTAGGGGCCGATCAGGGCGACCACGGCGACGAGCACCAGCATCGGGCGGCGGCGCCGCCACGCCAGCGGTACCTGGGCGGCGAGCAGCAGCGTCCAGCCGAGCGCGTCGGGCCGGCGCCCCTCGTCGGTGAGCAGGGCCACCAGGATCGCGTGGGTGGCGGTGACCACGGCGAGCAGGGCGTCGTTGCGCACGGCGTGCGGGGCGGTCAGCGGGTCACGGTTGATGGCCGCGATGATCCGCTCGGCGAGGCGGGGACGCGGAGGCGGCGGCCCCGGTGCGGGGGCCGCGGTGGTCGTTTCCTGCACGGCGGTCACGGGTCCATCCTCGGGGACGAGGGCGCCCCTCCGGGAGGGAGGGGCGCCGGGAGCGGCCGGCGGTGTCGCCCGGCTATCACACCGGTTGCGCCGTTCGGCGGTCACACCGGTCGGGTCACCCGGCGATCGCACCGGTCGGGCCGCCCGGGCGTCACACCGGTTCCGGCTGCCGCCGCTGCTCCGCGGGCTCGGACGGGTGCGGGGCCCGGGAGAGGCGGCCCGGCCACCACATGCGGCGGCGCAGCAGCACGCTGGCGGTGGTGACCAGGTAGGTGCGCACCAGGAACGTGTCCAGCAGGACGCCGACGGCGATGACGAAGCCGAGCTCCACCAGCGGGACCAGCGGCAGGGTGGTCAGGACGGCGAAGGTCGCGGCGAGCACGATGCCCGCGGAGGCGATGACCCCGCCGGTGGTGCGCAGCGCGGTGAGCGCGGCGGCCTCCGGCTCGGCGCCCTTGACGGACTCCTCGCGCATCCGGTGCATCAGGAAGATGCCGTAGTCGACGCCGAGGGCGACCAGGAAGACGAAGGACAGCAGTCCGAGTCCGGGGTCGGTGCCCGCGAAGCCGAAGAGCGGCTCGAAGACCAGTCCGCCGATGCCGAGGGCCGCGCCCCAGACCGCCACGACCGCGGCGAGCAGCAGCAGCGGCGCGACCAGGCTGCGCAGCAGGGCGACCAGGATGACGAACACGGCGGCGAGCACCAGCGGCACGATCACCTTGCGGTCGCGGGCCTCGCTGGCGGCGAGGTCGAGCTGCTGGGCGCTGGGCCCGCCGACGTGGGCGCCGTCGTCGTCGAGTGCCGCACGCAGGGCCTCGATGGTCCTGGTCTCGCCGGCCGACTCCGGTGCGGCGGCGGGAAAGACGGCGATCTCGGTCCAGCCGCCGCCGCTGCGCCCGGCGGCCGCCTCGGCGACCCCGGTGGTTGCGCGGGCCTGCTCGAGCACCGTGTCCGCGCGGTCGGCGGGGGCCATCACCGTCACCGGACGGCTGCTGCGCTCCGGGTACTCCTCGGCGAGGGTGCGCATCGCGGCGATGGACTCGGGCCGGTCGGTGAAGGAGTCCTCCTGCTTCAGGTCGCCGGAGAGGTTGAACGTGCCGAGGGCGAGCACGCCGAGCAGCACGGCACCGCCGGTGAGGACGGCCGCGGGACGCCGGGCGGCCGAGGTGCCCATCAGGGCGAACAGCGAGCGGCGGGCCTTGGGCCGGCTGCCGTAGGCGGGGATCAGCGGCCAGAACACCCGGCGCCCGAGCAGGACCAGGACGGCGGGCAGCAGGGTCGTCATGGCGACCAGCGCCGCGAGCACGCCGACCATGCCGACCGGGCCCATGCCGCTGCTGGAGTTGAGGTCGGCGGCGAGCAGGCAGAGCAGTCCGGCGGCGACGGTGCCGGAGGAGGCGAGGATCGCCGGCCCGCAGCCGCGCAGGGCTGTGCGCATGGCGTCGTAGGGCCGCTCGTGGCGGCGGAGCTCCTCGCGGTAGCGGGAGACCAGCAGCAGCGCGTAGTCGGTGCCGGCGCCGAGGACGAGCACCGTCATGATGCCGCCGCTCTGCCCGGTGATGGTGACGTCGAACAGTTCGTGCAGCCCGTAGGCGGCGGCCATCGCCAGCGCCGCGGCGACGCCCGCGACGGCGAGCGGCACCAGCCACAGGAAGGGGCTGCGGTAGATCAGCACCAGCAGCACGGTGACCACGGCGAGGGTGGCCAGCAGCAGGGTGCCGTCGATGGTCTCGAACACCTTGCCCATGTCGGTGTTCAGGGCGCCCGCCCCGCCGACCTCGGCACTGAGCCCGCCGCCGCCCTCGGCGATCTCCCGCACCCCGTCGACGAAGGCGTCGCGGGCCTCCTCGTCCTGGCCGGGCTCGGTGGAGGAGACCGGGTACATCAGGGTGCTGCCGTCCTTCGAGGGGACACCCTGCGGCTCGTTCGCCAGCCGGTAGGTCTCCTTGATCTCGGCGATCTGCTCGCCCGCGACCCGCTTGTCCTGGCCCGTGAGTCCCCCGTCCCGGTGGTACACCACCACCAGTGCCGTGGCCTCACCGCCCGGCAGCTGGTCCTGGATGCGCGCCACCTGGGTGGAGTCGGCGCTGTCGGGCAGATAGTCGACGGCGCGGTTCTGCTGGGCGTCACTGAACTTGCCGGCGAGCGGCCCGAGCACCACGAGCGCGGCCAGCCACAGGCCGACCACCACCCACGGCAGCGCCCGCCGCCCCGGCGAAGCTGTCCTTCCGGCCCCCATGAACGGGACTCCCTCCGGTCCGGTGTCTGGAACATCTCCAGACTCCCGGCGCGCGGGGGCCGTTTCGTCGGGCGCGGGGCCGACTTCCCGGGTACTGCCGCGGGCGGCACGGGGGCGGGAGTACTCCCCGGGGAGTAACGGCGGCGACGGCGCTCCGCCGGACCTGCGCTCAGCCGCGTCGGCCTGCGCGGCCGCACGTGCTCACCGGCCCCGCTCGTCGGCCTCGCTGCTCCCGATGATCTCGGCGATCAGGCCCTCCACGAGGGTCTTGATCTTGTCGCGGATCGTACGCACGGCCTCGAGGCCCTGACCGGCGGGGTCGTCGACCTTCCAGTCGAGGTAGCGCTTGCCGGGGAAGACCGGGCAGGTGTCGCCGCAGCCCATGGTGATGCAGACGTCCGACTCGCGGACGGCGTCGCTGGTGAGAAGCCTCGGCGTCTGATGGGAGATGTCGATGCCGGCCTCCGCCATGGCCTGGACGGCGGCCGGGTTGACCCGGTCGCCGGGGGCGGAGCCGGCGGAGCGGACCTCGATGCGATCCCCGGCCAGATGAGTCAGCCACGCGGCGGCCATCTGGGAGCGGCCGGCGTTGTGTACGCAGACGAACAGGACGGAGGGCTTGCCGGCCACGCTGATCGCTCTTTCCGGTCGCAGGGCTCAGGCGGCGGCCGACGGGACCAGCAGCCTGCCCATCGCGGCCAGCACCGACGGCTCGACCCGGTAGTAGACCCAGGTCCCGCGCCGCTCCGAGGTGAGCAGTCCGGCTTCCTTGAGCTTCTTCAGGTGGTGGGACACCGTGGGCTGGGAGACGCCGACGTCGGAGATGTCGCACACACAGGCTTCGCCGCCCTCGTGCGAGGCCACCGCGGAGAACAGCCGGAGCCGGACGGGGTCACCCAGCGCCTTGAACATCCGCGCGGCCGTCTCGGCCTCCTCTGCGGTCATCGGCCGCTCGGTCAGCGGCGGGCAGCACGGCGTCACGCCCTGGTCGGCGGCGGGCCCGAGCAGCGGCAGCACCTCGGCATTCGACATACGTCTATGTTGACACATGTCGAACCAGCTACGGGAGACCGCGTGTTCCCTCACTGCTGCGCGAGGCTCCCTTCACCGGCCCGCAAGGTAGGCAGCAAGGTGCCGGGCCACGCGGCCTGCGTCCCGCCCCACGCCGCGCAGCGAGTTCGACGACAGGCTGCGCTGCCACTCCAGCCCGGTGAACGCCAGACCCGGAACGCCGACGGCGATGCCCTCGCGGTGCCGGGGGTTCCCCTCGGCGTCGAGCGCGCCGTCCAGGTCGGCCAAGTAGGGCAGGTCTGGGCGGTAACCGGTGGCCAGCACGATCGCGTCGACCTTCTCCCGCCGCCCGTCCGGCCAGCGGAGTTCGGACCCGTCGGCCTCCGTGAACAGCGGCCGCCGGTCGGGCCGTCCGGCGGCCAGTGCGGCCCGGTAACGGCCGTCGTCCAGGACCGGCTGGGTGGGCGGGCGCGACAGGAACCGGCCGAGCGGGGCGCTGTCCAAGCCGGTACGGGCCAGCCAGAAGTGCAGGTCACGACCAAGGATGCGCTGCGGGGCGAACCTCACCGGTGCGCGGGTGGCGAGCGTGACGCGCGCCGTCCCGGCGAGCTCGGCGGCGATCTGGACCGCAGAGTTCCCGGCCCCGACCACGACCACCCGGCGGCCTGTGAACGGAGCCGGACGGCGATAGTCGGCGGCGTGCAGCACCTCGCCCTCGAACTCCTCCAGGCCGGGCAGCGCGGGCCGGTGCGGGCGCCCGAACGCGCCTGAGGCGGCCACGACGGCCCGTGCGCTCAGCCGCTCGCCCCCCTGAAGTTCCAGCGTGAAGGTGTCGCCCGTGCGGTGGACGGCACCGACTCGGCAGCCGGTGCGGATGTCCGCATCCAGGCGTTCGGCGTAGGCGGTGAGGTAGGCGACGACCTCGTCCCGGCGCGGATATCGGTCGCGGTCGGCTCCGGGGAACGGCATCCCGGGCAGTGAGCTGTAGCGGGCCGGCGAGAACAGCGTGAGGCTGTCATAGTAGCGCGGCCACGACCCGGCCGCCCGGCCGGACGCCTCCAGCACCACCGGCCGCAGCCTCCGCCGCAGCAGCGCATGCGCCGTGGCGAGCCCGGACTGGCCGCCACCGATCACCACCACATCACGCTGCTCCATCAGCAATCCCCTCCATATTGATGAATGTCTATGTTGACGCCCATCAATACAGGTGCCATGCTGGGCTGCGCAAGTCATCGACAGATGTCGAAATACTCGAGGAGCCGCCGTGAACGCGCCCGTCGACGCCGAGTTGCCCGTCGTGGTGATCGGGGCCGGACCCGTGGGTCTGGCCGCCGCCGCTCACCTGGTCGAACGGGGCATCGAGCCCCTGGTCCTGGAGGCCGGGTCCGCCGCCGGCGCCGCGGTGCGCGAGTGGTCGCACGTGCGCCTCTTCTCCACCTGGGGCGAGGTGGTCGATCCCGCCGCCGAGAAGCTCCTGGCCCCTACGGGCTGGTCCCGCCCCGACCCGGCCGGCTGTCCCTCCGGTGGCGACTGGGCGGAACGGTATCTCCAGCCGCTCGCCGACGCCCTGGGCGAGCGGGTGCGCTACGGCGCCCGGGTCACCGGTGTCTCCCGAGCGGGCCGGGACCGGATCGTGGACGCGGACCGCGAGCGGCAGCCGTTCGTCGTGCAGGTCGCCCGCGCCGGCGGCCGCGAGGAACGCCTGCTCGCCCGGGCCGTCGTCGACGCCTCCGGCACCTGGAGCACACCGTCACCGGCCGGGGGCAGCGGTCTGCCCGCGCTCGGCGAGCAGGCCGCCGCGGACCGGATCACCTACCGCGTCCCGGACCTGAAGGTCCCCGCGATCCGCGCCCGGTACGCGGGCCGGCGCGTCGCCGTGATCGGTTCCGGCGCCTCCGCCTTCACCGCGCTGGTGTACCTGGCCGACCTGGCCCAGTCCGGCGACGGCAGGGGGACGAAGGCCGTGTGGATCCTGCGCCGGGGCATCTCGGGCTCCACCTTCGGCGGCGGCGAGGCCGACCAGCTCCCCGCCCGGGGCGCCCTGGGCCTTGCCGCGAAGGCCGCCGTGGACGAGGGTCACGCGGACGCGGTCACCGGCTTCCGCACCGAGGCGATCGAACGCGCCCCCGACGGCCGCCTGGTCCTGACCGGCGAGGACGGCCGCCGACTGGAACCGGTCGACGAGGTGGTCGTGCTGACCGGCTTCCGGCCCGACCTGTCCTTCCTGGACGAGTTGCGCCTGCGCCTGGACGAACGCCTCCAGGCCCCCGCCGCCCTGGCCCCCCTGATCGACCCCAACCAGCACTCCTGCGGCACCGTCCACCCCCACGGCCACCGCGAACTCGCCCATCCCGAGCCGGGCGTGTACCTGGTGGGCATGAAGTCCTACGGCCGCGCCCCGACGTTCCTGGCGATGACGGGATACGAGCAGGTCCGCTCCGTCGCCGCGGCGATCGCCGGTGACCTGGAGTCCGCCGACCGCGTGGAGCTGACGCTCCCCGAGACGGGGGTCTGCGGCGGCGCGGGCCTGTTCGACGCCCCCGAGACGCAGGAGTTCGAGGGCGGCGGCTGTTGCGCGCCCGCTCCGCGGGTCGTCCAGGTGGAGCCCTCGGGACGGACCGTCACCGGAGCATCCCCCGGGGGCGGTTGCTGCGGCTCGTGATCGGGTGGTGCGGGTCAGGAGGGCGTGCGGGCCGACTCCAGAAGGCGGGTGATGTCGTCGGTGCAGATGGTCAGGGCCGCCCCGACGGTGGCGAGGGTGTCGCGTTCGGCGGGGGTGTAGGGGCCGTCGGCGAGGGCGATGCGGGCGGCCTGCAGCAGGATCGATTCGCGGCCGGGGGCGGCGAGGTGCGGGGCGAGCGGATCGAGGGCCTCGTGCAGCTCGATGGCGAGGCCGGCCGCGCAGGGCTCGCCGGTGATGCGGCCGGTGTCGGCGGCCAGCGCGTCGACGAGTGAGGCGAGTTGCTCCGTGGAGCAGTCCTCGAAGCCGGCCGCGCGGACGGTGCTCGCGGCGGTCTCCAGGGCGGCGCGGGACGTGGTGCCGCCGGCGGCGAGCACGGCGAGGGCGACGGTGTGCACGGCGTCGCGGAGCATCGCGGAGAAGCGGGTGGTGGTCGGGTGGTCGAGGACGTCGGTGCCGAAGTGGCGGCGGCAGGCGGCGCACTCGACGACCGGGCCGGTCTCGCCGCGCGGCAGCACCGGCACACCCAGCAGACAGAAGCGGCGATGCCCGGCGAGGCGCTGATAGTTGCGGTCGCCGCCGCAGCCGGGGCAGAAGAACTCCCCGTCACCGACCGGCGTCCAGGCGATGCGGGTGCCGAGAAGGCGCGCAAGCGCGGCGGCACGGCCGTTCGGTCCCCGTCCTGGCAGCACGTCGCACCTCCATCAGCCCAGCATCGTCGCCGCGCTTGCGTGATGTTAGCCACATCCCCCGGGTGGAGTCAGCACCCCGGACGAGACCTTTCCGTGACCTCTGCGGCGAGTTGGCCGGTATACGACGGGGCTCCGCCCGCCCCGAAAGGCGGACGGAGCCCGCACATCCCACGAACCGGCTGCTCAGCGAGCCGCCCGGTTGACGGCCGAGACGACCGCCTTCAGCGAGGCGCGCGTGGTGTTCGCGTCGATTCCGATGCCCCACAGGACCTTGTCGCCGATGGCGCACTCGATGTAGGAGGCGGCCTGCGCGGAGGCGCCCTCGCTCATCGTGTGCTCCTGGTAGTCCAGCAGGCGTACGTCGATGCCGATGGACTGCAGCGCGTCGAAGAAGGCCGAGATCGGACCGTTGCCGGTGCCGGTCAGCACGGTGTCCTGACCGTCCACGGTGGCCTCGACGGTGAGCGTGTCCACACCGTCCCGGTCGGTGGTGGACTGCCCGTTCCTGACCTGGATGCGGCCCCAGGGGTTGTCCGGGTTGGGCAGGTACTCGTCCTGGAAGATCTCCCAGATGTCCTTCGGCGTGACCTCGCCGCCCTCGGCGTCCGTCTTCGCCTGGATGATCTTGGAGAACTCGATCTGCATCCGGCGCGGCAGGTCCAGGTTGTGGTCGTTCTTCAGGACGTAGGCGATACCGCCCTTGCCGGACTGCGAGTTGACCCGGATGACCGCCTCGTAGGAGCGGCCGACGTCCTTGGGGTCGATGGGCAGGTACGGCACGGCCCACTCCAGGTCGTCGACGCTGACGCCCTTGGCCTCGGCCTCGGCCTCCATGGCGTCGAAGCCCTTCTTGATGGCGTCCTGGTGGGAGCCGGAGAAGGACGTGTAGACCAGGTCGCCCACGTACGGGTGGCGCGGGTGGACCTCCATCTGGTTGCAGTACTCCCACGTGCGACGGATCTCGTCGATGTCGGAGAAGTCGATCTGCGGGTCGACGCCCTGGGAGAACAGGTTCATGCCCAGGGTGACCAGGTCGACGTTGCCGGTGCGCTCGCCCTGCCCGAACAGGCAGCCCTCGACGCGGTCGGCGCCGGCCATCACGGCCAGCTCGGCGGCGGCGACGGCGGTGCCGCGGTCGTTGTGCGGGTGGGCCGACAGGCAGATGTACTCGCGGCGGGAGAGGTTGCGGTGCATCCACTCGAAGCGGTCGGCGTGCGTGGAGGGCGTGGAGCGCTCGACGGTGGCCGGCAGGTTCAGGATGATCTCCCGGTCGGGGCCGGGCTGCCAGACGTCCATCACCGCCTCGCAGACCTCCAGCGCGAAGTCCAGCTCGGTGTCGGTGAAGATCTCCGGCGAGTACTGGTACCCGAACTCGGTCTCGTCGCCCAGCAGCTTCTCGGCGTACTCCATCACCAGGCGGGTGCCGTCGACGGCGATCTGCTTGATGTCGTCCTTGGAGCCGCGGAAGACCACCCGGCGGAAGACCGGGGCGGTGGCGTTGTACAGGTGGACGGTGGCCCGCTTGGCGCCCTGCAGCGACTCGACGGTCCGCTCGATCAGGTCCTCACGGGCCTGGGTCAGGACGGAGATGGTGACGTCGTCCGGGATGGCGCCGGGCTCCTCGATGATGGAGCGCACGAAGTCGAAGTCGGTCTGGCCGGAGGCGGGGAAGCCGACCTCGATCTCCTTGTAGCCCATCTTGACCAGCAGGTCGAACATCGCGCGCTTGCGGGCGGGCGACATGGGGTCGATCAGGGCCTGGTTGCCGTCGCGCAGGTCGGTGGACAGCCAGCGCGGGGCTTGGGTGATCCGCTTGTCCGGCCAGGTGCGGTCGGGGATGTCGACCTGCTCGTAGCGGCCGTACTTGTGGATCGGCATGGGGCTGGGCTGCTGGCGGTTTGCCATTTCCTGGGGCTCCTCGATGGTCCGCGGGGGTCCGGATGGACGGCCGACGGCGCAGCGCCAAACTCCGCGGGGAGGGGGTCGGCCTCGACTACAGGCCCTCGCCGCGGCAGCTAAGGAGAAGCAGCCCGAAACGCATGATGCTCCGCAGCTTATCCGAGCCGCGCTTGGTGCGGGGGCATGTATCAGTATGCGGGACGGGAGGGATGAACTGGACAAAACGTGCCGCATACCACTTCGCCCGGCGACGCCGTGGCGGATTGCCCGCACAATTCACCAATCATGGTTGCATGCCGTGACATCGACGTCACGCAGTGCCATCGTGCCGCACATGACCACGCCCGTCTTCTGCACCATCGTCCCGCCGCACGTCCTGGACCGGCTCGCCCAGGCCGGCGACCCCGTCCTCGCCCGTCCCGCCCGCCGCACCCTCCAGCGCGACGCCTACGAGCGCACCCAGCGCCGCCTGACCACCGTGGTCGGCGCCCGGGCCGTCGCCCCGCTCGCCGCCGCCGAGCCCGGCAAGCCGCACCGCACGGTGTACGACGCCCGCAACGGCACCGACCTGCCCGGCCGCAAGGTCCGCGGCGAGGGCGACGAACCCGGCAAGGACGCCACCGTCAACCGCGCCTACGCGGGCCTGGGCGCCACCTTCGAGCTGTTCCTCAAGGCCTACGGGCGGGACTCGATCGACGGCCACGGGCTGCCCCTGGACGCGACCGTGCACTACGACCGCGAGTACAACAACGCGTTCTGGAACGGCGAGCAGATGGTCTTCGGGGACGGCGACGGGGAGATCTTCCTGGACTTCACCATCCCCATCGACGTCATCGGCCACGAGCTCGCCCACGGCGTCACCCAGTACACGGCGAACCTGACCTACTTCGGCCAGCCCGGCGCGCTCAACGAGTCCGTCTCCGACGTCTTCGGCGCCCTGATCAAGCAGTACACGCTGGGCCAGACGGCCGACGAGGCCGACTGGCTGATCGGCGCCGGCCTGCTCGCCCCGCGCGTCACCGGCAAGGCGCTGCGCTCCATGAAGGCGCCGGGCACCGCCTACGACGACGACGTGCTCGGCAAGGACCCGCAGCCGGCCACCATGGACGACTATGTGAACACCGGCCGGGACAACGGCGGGGTGCACATCAACTCCGGCATCCCCAACCACGCCTTCTACCTCGCGGCCACCGAGCTGGGCGGGCACGCCTGGGAGCGGGCCGGGCAGGTCTGGTACGACGTGCTCACCGGCGGTGAGCTGCAGCAGGACGCGTCGTTCAGCGACTTCGCCACGCTCACCGTGACGGCGGCCCGCGCCCGTTACGGCGAGGGCGAGGAGCTGGACGCGGTGAACAAGGCCTGGGAACAGGTCGGGGTGCGGACCCTGTAGTTCCGTACTAGACACGGAGCCATGCGCATCCAGGTGAGACGCACCGGCGGTTTCGCGGGCATCGAGCGGGTGGCCGAGGTCGACACCTCGGGCCGGGCCGATGCAGACGAGTGGCACGCCCTGGCCGAGCAGGCGATGGCCGCGGGCCGGGGCACCCCGCCCATCGGCGTGCCCGACGGCTTCAGCTACCAGATCACGGTCGACGGCCGGACCGTGTACTGCTCCGACCCGCGGCTGACCGACGAGCAGCGCCGGCTGATCAGCCGGGTGCTGAAGGAAGGGGCCTGAGAGAACAAGGGGGCCGGGGAACTGGGGGCGTGGAACGGGGGGCGGGGCCGTGCCGGCGCCGGCGAAGCCCGCCCGAGGGGCCGTCGACCTCCGCCGGTCGAGGGCCCGACGGGCCGTTGACTTCCGTCACCCGGGGTACGGATGATCCCTGCCATGGCGACCGCGCATCCCCTCCCCCGCTTCCCCGACGGCTTCCTGTGGGGCGTGTCCACCTCCGCCCACCAGATCGAGGGCGCGGCGGAGCTGCGCGAGCGGTCGGTGTGGGACGCCTTCACCGAGCAGCCGGGGCGGGTGAAGGACGGCTCGACCGCCGCGGTGGCCTGCGACCACTATCACCGCTACCGCGAGGACGTGGCGCTGCTCGCGGGGCTGGGCGTGAACGCCTACCGCTTCTCGGTGTCCTGGCCGAGGGTGCTGCGCGAGGACGGTCTGGACTTCTACGACCGGCTGGTGGACGAGCTGTGCGGGGCCGGCATCCGCCCGGTGCCGACGCTGTTCCACTGGGACCTTCCGCTGGCCCTGCACGAGGCGGGCGGCTGGCGGGAGCGGGACACGGCCGAGCGCTTCGCCGCCTACGTGGCACGGGTCGCGGCCCGTCTCGGCGACCGGGTGCGGCAGTGGATCACCCTCAACGAGCCCGCCGAGCACACCCTGCTCGGGCATGCGCTGGGCACCCACGCACCCGGTGAGCGGCTGATGTTCGACGCACTGCCGGTGGCCCACCACCAGCTGCTCGCCCACGGCCTGGCGGTGCGGGCGCTGCGCGCGGCCGGTGCCGCCGAGGTCGGTCTGACCAACTCGCACGGCCCGACCTGGCCTGCCTCGCCGGAGCCGGCCGACACCGAGGCGGCGGACTTCTACGACGTGCTGCTGAACCGCATGTTCGCCGAGCCGGTGCTGCTGGGCGCCTACCCGGAGGGCATCGGCGAGCTGATGCCGGACGGCGCGGCCGACGACCTGAAAATCATCGCCGAGCCGCTCGACTTCTACGGCGTCAACTACTACGCCCCGACGAAGGTGGGCGCACCGCAGGGCGCCGAGATCGACTTCGGCGGGGTGCGGATGCCGGCGGAACTGCCCTTCTCGGTGCGCGAGATCGAGGACCGCCCGCGCACCGACTTCGGCTGGCCGGTGGTCCCCGAGGGGCTGACCGAGCTGCTCACCGGCTTCCGCGACCGCTACGGCGACCGCCTGCCGCCCGTGGTCGTCACCGAGAACGGCTGCTCCTACGAGGGTCTCGACGACCAGGACCGCATCGCGTACCTGGACGGCCACCTGCGCGCGCTGCACGAGGCGGTCCGGGCAGGGGTGGACGTGCGCGGCTACTTCGTCTGGTCGCTGCTGGACAACTTCGAGTGGGCGGAGGGGTACGCCCGCCGCTTCGGCCTGGTCCACGTCGACTACGCGACCCTGGAACGCACCCCGAAGGCGTCCTACGCCTGGTACCGGGGCTTCCTGTTCGCCCAGCGCCGGGCCGGGTGACCGGCGCGGCGCCGGCCGGGCTCAGAAGCCGAGGCGCCTGAGCTGCTTGGGGTCGCGCTGCCAGTCCTTGGCGACCTTGACGTGCAGATCGAGGAAGACCGGGGTGCCGAGCAGCGCCTCGATCTGCTTGCGGGACTTGATGCCGACCTCCTTCAGGCGCTTGCCCTTGGGGCCGATGATGATGCCCTTCTGACTGGGGCGCTCGATGAAGAGGTTGGCGTGGATGTCGAGCAGCGGCTTGTCGGCGGGCCGGTCCTCGCGGGGGAGCATCTCCTCCACGACCACGGCGATGGAGTGCGGCAGCTCGTCGCGGACACCCTCCAGGGCGGCCTCGCGGATCAGCTCGGCGACCATGACCTGCTCGGGCTCGTCGGTGAGATCGCCCTCGGGGTAGAGGGCGGGCCCCTCCGGCAGCAGCGGGATCAGCAGGTCGCCGAGGAGATCGACCTGCTTGTTGGCGGTCGCCGAGACCGGGACGATCTCCGCCCACTCGATGCCCAGCTCCTTGCCGAGCTGGTCGACCGCGATCAGCTGCTCGGCCAGAGCCTTGGAGTCCACCAGGTCGGTCTTGGTGACCACCGCGACCTTCGGGGTCTTCTTGATCCCGGCGAGCTCCTTGGCGATGAAGCGGTCGCCGGGGCCGATCTTCTCGTTGGCCGGCAGGCAGAATCCGATGACATCGACCTCGGCCCAGGTGGTGCGCACCACGTCGTTCAGGCGCTCGCCGAGCAGGGTGCGCGGCTTGTGCAGACCGGGGGTGTCCACCAGGATCAGCTGCGCGTCCGGGCGGTGCACGATCCCGCGCACGGTGTGCCGGGTGGTCTGTGGCCGGTTGGAGGTGATGGCCACCTTCTGCCCCACCAGAGCGTTCGTGAGGGTGGACTTCCCCGCGTTGGGGCGGCCCACGAAGCAGGCGAAACCGGCCCGGTGCGCGGCGTCGGCCGGCTGCTCGGATGACTGGGTACGAACGCTCATGGCGACCATTCTCCCTGATCGCCGGAGCCCTTCGGCACCACGGCCGGTGCGGGCCGGGCGGGACGGACGGTGCGGGCCGGGCGCCAGGGGCGTCCGGCCCGCGGAACGCTGCCGCCAAGTCGCCGCCGAGACAGCGGCGCCGGAGGCCGGCGCGGATCAGTCGAAGACGAACGGTCCCGGCGACTGGGGTCCGGTCGCGGTGCACGTGATGGTGATGAAGCCGAAGACGGTCATCTTCAGCGAGCCGCCGTGGGCCTCCAGGCTGTCGCCCGGGGCCACGGTGCCGGAGAGCGGACCGACGGTGACGGGGTCGCCCGTGGCCATGGCCGGGTTCTTGGTGCCCGTGAAGACGACGCTGCCGCCGCCGGTCCTGGCCATGGTGAGGGTGGAGACGATCGAGTCCTGCCCCAGCGCGACGGGCGCGGTCATCGCGGTGGTGCTCAGGGTGAGGGTGGCGGCGGTGCCGTCCTGGGTGGCGGTGAGGGTGGCCTCGCCGCCGCCGTAGCTTCCGCAGTCCGCGGTGATCGTCGCGGTGCCGGGGGTGACGGCGGCGGCCGTGGGCGCGAGGGCGAGTCCGGTGACGGCGAGACCGGCCGTCAGCAGGGAGATGCCCGTTCCGATGCGCTTGCCTCTGGTGACTCTCATGGGGTACCGGGTCCCTTCGGTGTGGGGGGAACTGCCGGTGCCTGACGGATCGTCAGACAAGCCGGTACCCATTGATGCGCACGGGGCAGGGCGCGGCAAGGTGGAAAACTGGCCGACTTACCGCCGGTAACGAGCCGTGCTCCGGGCGGGACCTGAGTCCCGTCAGCCCGCGGTGAGCGTCTGCCGCACCGTGCCGTCCGGGCCGGCCACCAGCACCGGAGTACCGGGCCCGCCCAGGTCCCGTACCGCCGCCCGGTCCTCGGGCGCCGCCGACTCGGCCTCGGTCACCACCGCCGCGGCCTCCAGCGAGGTCGCCCCGGACGCCACCGCCATCGCCACCGCCGTCTGCAGGGCGCTCAGCTTCAGCGAGTCCAGCGCCACGGTCCCCGCGACATAGGTGCGGCCCGTCTCGTCACGCACGGCCGCCCCCTCGGGAACCTGGTTGCGGGCCCGGGCGCTGCGGGCCAGGGTGACGATCTTGCGGTCTTCGGGGGCGAGCGCGCTGCTGTCGGTCATGATCCGAGCATAGGACGCGCCCGCAGCGGGGCCCGGACCTGCCCGCGGGAACGCCGCTCTCAGGGCGCGGACGGCGTCTTCAGGGGTGGTCCCCAGGGGCACGGCCTCGCCCCTGGGGCCGGTCGAGGCGCAGGCGGTCCGCCCGGGGCAGGCCGGCGACGACCAGGTCGTAGGAGTCCTCGACCAGCTCCCGCACCAGGGCGTCGGGCAGAGGGCCGCCGGCGTCGTCCGCGCCGCCTGCGACGACCGTGTTCCAGTGCCGCTTGTTCATGTGCCAGCCGGGCAGGATCAGCCCCGCGTACTCGGTGCGCAGGCGGAGGGCGTCCTCCGGGTCGCACTTGAGGTTGACCTTCAGGGGCCGCGCGTCCAGGTTCGTCAGGGCGAACATCTTGCCCTGCACCCTGAAGACCGAGATCTCCGGGTTGAACGGGAAGTCCTCCGCCGCCCCGTTGAAGGACAGGCACAGGTCGCGCAGCTCCCCCGGTGTCACGCCGGCTGTTCCTCCTCCTCCGTGACGCCGGACGGGTCGCCGACCGGCTCCACCAGCACCGTCACGATCTTGTTCCGGCGGCCGGCCGGGGCCTCCGCGGTCAGCCGCAGGGTGCGGGAATCGGGCAGCTCCACGAGCACGGAGGCGCCGGCGATCGGGACCCGGCCGAGCGCCTTGGCGAGCAGCCCGCCGACCGTCTCCACATCCTCGTCGTCGAACGACTCGAGACCGTACAGCTCGCCCAGGTCGCCGATGCCGAGGCGGGCGGTGACCCGGAAGCGGTTCTCGCCGAGGTCCTCGACGGGCGGCAGCTCGCGGTCGTACTCGTCGGTGATCTCGCCGACGATCTCCTCCAGGATGTCCTCGATGGTGACGATCCCGGCCGTGCCGCCGTACTCGTCGACGGCGACCGCGACGTGGTTGCGCTCCTTCTGCATCTCGCGCAGCAGGTCGCCGGCGTTCTTGGTGTCGGGCACGAACATGGCCGGACGCATCGCCGTGGAGACCAGCTCGTTCTCCGCGTCCCGGTTGATGTGCGTCTTGCGGGCCAGGTCCTTGAGATAGACGATCCCGACTATGTCGTCCTCGCTCTCCCCGGTCACCGGGATGCGGGAGAACCCGGAGCGCAGGGCGAGGGTCAGGGCCTGGCGGATGGTCTTGTAGCGCTCGATGACCACCAGGTCGGTGCGCGGGACCATCACCTCCCGCACCAGGGTGTCGCCCAGCTCGAAGACGGAGTGCACCATGCGGCGTTCCTCGGCCTCGATCAGCGACTCCTTCTCCGCCAGGTCGACCATGGCGCGCAGCTCCGCCTCGGAGGCGAAGGGGCCGCGCCGGAAACCCTGGCCCGGGGTGAGGGCATTACCGATCAGGATCAGCAGCGAGGGGACCGGGCCCATGATCCGGGCGAGCGGCAGCAGCACATAGGCCGCGGCGGTGGCCGTGTTCAGCGGGTGCTGGCGGCCGATGGTGCGCGGGGAGACGCCCACGGCGACATAGGAGACCAGGACCATGATCGCGATGGCGACCAGCAGCGCCTGGGTGGTGCTGTCGAACTCCTCCAGGCAGCCGTAGGTGATCAGCGCGGCGGCGGCCATCTCGCAGGCGACGCGCACCAGCAGCGCCACATTCAGGTAGCGGGTCGGGTCCGAGGCGACCTGGGCCAGCTTGGCGCTGCCCCGGCGGCCGGAGCGCACCGCCTCCTCGGCCCGGAAGCTGGAGACCCGCGCGATGCCGGTCTCCGCGCAGGCGAACAGCCAGGCGACGACCACCAGCGCGATCGCGCCCAGGACGAGTGCGGGGCTCATGACACGGTGGGGGCCGGGGACGGGCCGGTCAGGCCCCGCTCCGCGCGCCAGCCGTCCACGATGGCGGCCTGCAGGCCGAACATCTCGGCCTTCTCGTCCGGCTCCTCGTGGTCGTAGCCCAGCAGATGCAGCACCCCGTGGACGGTGAGCAGCTGCAGCTCCTCGTCCATGGTGTGCTGCGTCGGCGCCTCGGCCCCCTGCTTGGCGGCGACCTCGGGGCACAGCACGATGTCGCCGAGCAGCCCCTGCGGGGGCTCCTCGTCGTCCTTGGACGGCGGCCGCAGCTCGTCCATCGGGAAGGACATCACATCGGTCGGACCGGGCAGGTCCATCCACTGGATGTGCAGCTGCTCCATGGCTCCGGCGTCCACGATGATCACCGAGAGCTCGGAGAGCGGATGGATCCGCATCCGTGCCAGGGCGTAACGGGCGATGTCGAGGATCGCCTGTTCGTCGACCTCGGTTCCGGACTCGTTGTTGACGTCGATCGACATCTGGTGCTCGGTCTACTTCCCCTTGTGCCCGGACTTGCCCCGGCCGCCCTTGTGGGCGCCGTTCTGGGTGCCGTGCTTGCTGTCGTACCTGTCGTACGCGTCGACGATACGGCCCACCAGCTTGTGCCGGACGACATCGTGGGACGACAGCCGGGAGAAGTGGACGTCCTCCACTCCCTCCAGGATCTCCTGCACCTGCCGCAGACCGGACTTGGTGCCCTCGGGCAGGTCGACCTGGGTCACGTCACCGGTGATCACGATCTTGGAGTCGAACCCGAGCCGCGTCAGGAACATCTTCATCTGCTCGGGGCTGGTGTTCTGGGCCTCGTCGAGAATGATGAAGGCGTCGTTGAGCGTGCGTCCGCGCATGTACGCCAGCGGTGCGACCTCGATCGTCCCGGCCGCCATCAGGCGCGGGATCGAATCCGGGTCGAGCATGTCGTGCAGCGCGTCGTACAGCGGGCGCAGATACGGGTCGATCTTCTCGTACAGCGTGCCGGGCAGGAAGCCGAGCCGCTCACCGGCCTCGACCGCGGGGCGGGTCAGGATGATGCGGTTGACCTGCTTGGACTGCAGCGCCTGGACCGCCTTGGCCATCGCCAGGTACGTCTTGCCCGTACCGGCCGGGCCGATGCCGAAGACGATGGTGTGCTGGTCGATCGCGTCGACGTAGCGCTTCTGGTTGAGCGTCTTGGGGCGGATCGTGCGACCGCGCGAGGAGAGGATGTTCTGGGTGAGCACCTGGGCCGGTGTCTCCTGGACCTCGCCCTCTGCGTTCTCGCTCGCCCTGAGCATCGCGATCGAGCGTTCCACTGCGTCCTCCGTCATCGGCTGCCCGGTGCGGAGCACCAGCATCATCTCGTCGAACACGCGTGAGATCAGGGCGACCTCGGCCGGATCGCCGACCGCGGTGATCTCATTGCCCCGGACGTGGATGTCGGCCGCCGGGAAGGCCTTCTCGATCACGCGCAGGAGGGAGTCGCCGGAGCCCAGCACGGTCACCATGGGGTGCTGGGCGGGGACGGTGAGCTGCACTCTCGCCTGCCCCTGCGCGGGGGTGTGAGCTGTGGGTGTCTGTGTCATGGGCCGGCGCTTGGCCTGCGATTCCTCCTCGTTACGGCCGCATCGCTGAGGGCGGCCTCGCGTCTCCCAGGGTACGACGCGGGTGTGACAAGCCCGTAGGGCTTTTCCTCTCATCACCCCGCGCCTCTGCCTCACCACTTGGCGCACCGGCCCCGGAGGCCCGCGGCGCCGGCGCCGGCACCGGCGTCCCGGACCGGTGACGGCGGGACGCTGAGACGGGACCGACGCTGCCGTTCGGGCAGGCCGGACGGCCGCCGGGCCGCCGCCGGCCCACGCGCGCCCGCACCCGCACGCCGGCCGGCGGCCCCGACGACCGTCCGCACACCACGGACCCGCAAGCCGCCACCCGGAAATCGAGCGGGCCTGCCGCGCCGCCTCCCACCCCTCCGCACGCGCCCGCGGGGATCACCCCGCGGCTGCGGATCCGCCCCACGCGATGCCGCCCGCCGCGCGAGGCCGCTGCCTCTCGGCGCGGCTGCAGTGGTGCGGCTCGCCCGCCGCGCACGAGGAGGGCCGGTCCAGCGGCACGCCCGTCATGCACCCACCGGGCCGCACCGGTGGCTGCACGACACGGCCGGGGCGGCAGCCGCCCCGCCCGCTCCCGGGGTCACGCCGAGCGGCGGAAGCCGATGGTGGGCACTGCCCGGCGGAGCGGCCAGCGGCGGGTGGACTCCTCGGGGATCAGGTCGGCGAGGAAGGCGTAGCGGCTCAGGGCGGCGGGATCCTGGCCCTGGACGGAGTGCACCCTGCGCCACCAGGCGCCGATCTCCGCCCAGCCGGGGGCGGAGAGGGAGCCGCCGAACTCCTGCACCGACAGGGCCGCCGTCAGGCCGGCGAAGGCGAGGCGGTCGGCGAGCGGCCAGCCGGCCAGGGTGCCGGTGACGAAGCCCGCGACGAAGACGTCCCCGGCGCCCGTCGGGTCGAGCGCCTCCACCTCGATCGCCGGCACCTCCGCGCACTCGCCGGTCCGCCGGTCCACGGCGTAGGCGCCCTCCGCTCCGCACGTGACCACGACCAGCGGGACGTGCTCGGTGAGCGCGTGGGCGGCGGCGCGCGGGCTCTCCGTGCGGGTGTAGCGCATCGCCTCCTCGGCGTTCGGCAGGAACGCCTCGCAGTGGCGCAGGTCCTCGAGACCGGCCAGGTCCCAGGCCCCGGTGTCGTCCCAGCCCACGTCGCCGAAGATCAGCGCCCCCTTGCGCGCCGCCTGCGCGATCCACGGGGAGCTGCGGCCCGGGGTGAGGCCGGCGACGGCGGCCCGTGCCCGGGGCGGGCAGTCGGGGGCCGGCTCCTCGGGCGGCGGCTCGTGGCCGTGGGAGACCATCGTCCGCTCCCCCTCGTAGGCCATGGAGACGGTGACCGGGGAGTGCCAGCCCGGCACCGTGCGCGACAGGGACAGGTCGATGCCCTCGCCCTGCGCCAGCGCGTCCCAGCAGTACTCGCCGTAGTGATCGTCGCCGAACGCCCCCGCGAGCGAGGTGCGCAGGCCGAGCCGGGCGAGGGCGGTGGCCATGTTGGCGACCCCGCCGGGGCTCGACCCCATGCCGCGCGCCCAGGACTCGGTCCCGCGCACCGGGGCGGAGTCCAGCCCGGTGAAGATGATGTCGAGGAAGACGGTGCCGGTGAGATAGACGTCCCAGGGCGGGTCCTGAGGAGTGCGCAGCAGGGCGAGGGGGTCGACCTGGCCCTGGCGGGAGTGCGCTCCCTCTCCGGTCGACGCGGGGGACGCGGTGGACGCGTTCACGATGCGCTCCCTGACGTGGTGCCGATCTGGCCAGTCTGCACCACAGCACCGACAGCACTCACGTCGTCACGCCACGCCCTCCCATCGGTACGCCTCGACCTCGGCGAGATACCGGGCCCGCAGCTCCTCGTCGTCCTCCAGGAAGGAGGCCAGGAACGAGTTGCGGGCCAGCTCGCGCAGCCGCTCCCGGGACAGGCCGAGCACCCGCTGCACGGCGTCGAAGTTGTCGCCCGCGTAGCCGCCGAAGTAGGCCGGGTCGTCGGAGTTGACCGTGCACATCAGGCCGGCGTCCAGCATGGCGGGCAGGGGGTGGTCGGCGAGGGTGTCCACGGCCCGGAGGCGGACGTTGGACAGGGGGCAGAGGGTGAGCGGGACGCGGTCCCGCACCAGCCGCCGCACCAGCGCCGGGTCCTCCACGCAACGCAGCCCGTGGTCGATCCGCTCCACGCCGAGCACGTCCAGGGCCTCGGCGATGTACGCGGGCGGCCCCTCCTCCCCGGCGTGCGCCACGCGCCGCAGTCCGAGCCCGGCGGCGGCCTCGTACACCTCGCGGAACTTGGCGGGCGGATGCCCGGCCTCGGCGGAGTCCAGGCCCACCCCGGTGATCCGGTCCAGATACGGCTCGGCCGCCTCCAGGGTGGCCATGGCCGACTCGGCGGACTCGTCGCGCAGGAAACACATGATGAGCCGCGTGGACACCCCGTGCGTCTCGGGACTGCGGCCCAGCGCCCGCCACAGCCCCTCGACCACCGTGCCCATGCCGACTCCCCGCGCGAGGTGCGCCTGCGGGTCGAAGAAGATCTCCGCGTGCCGCACGCCCTGGGCGGCGGCGCGGGCGAGGTAGGCGTCGGCGAGATCCTCGAAGTCCCGCTCGGTGCGCAGCACCGCCATCAGCTCGTAGTACAGGTCCAGGAAGGACTGCAGATCCCTGAACCGGTACGCCTCGCGCAGCCCCTCGGTACCGGCCCAGGGCAGCTCGACACCGTTGCGTCGCGCCAGTTCGAAGGCCAGCTCCGGCTCCAGGGTGCCTTCGATGTGGAGGTGCAGTTCGGCTTTCGGGAGGACCATCACTTCATCGTACGGCGAGGTCAGCGGCGTAAGCCGGGTCAGCGGCGCACGGCAACCGCGGGTCAGCGGCGCTTCGGGAGCGGAACCCGCTGCAGATCGCGGGCCACGGTCAGCTCGCCCTCGTAGCCCGCCGCCCGCGCCTGCCGTTCGAACACGGACGGGTCGCCGTAGCGCTGGCTGAAGTGGGTCAGCACCAGATGCCTGACGCCCCCGTCGCGGGCCACCCGGGCCGCCTGCCCCGCCGTCAGATGCCCGTGCTCGACGGCGAGTTCCCGGTCCTCGTCGAGGAACGTCGACTCGATGACCAGCAGGTCGCAGTCCTGAGCCAGCTCACGGGCGCCGTCGCAGAGCCGGGTGTCCATGACGAAGGCGAACTTCTGCCCGCGCCGCACCTCGCTCACCTCCTGAAGCGTCACCCCGCGCAGCGAGCCCTCGCGCTGGAGGCGGCCCACGTCCGGGCCCTTGATGCCGTGCGCGGCCAGGCGTTCGGGCAGCATGCGCCGCCCGTCGGGCTCGGTGATCCGGTAGCCGTAGGACTCGACGGGGTGGGAGAGGCGGCGCGCCTCGAGCGTGTAGGCGGGGGTCTCGGCGAGGACGCCGTCCGAGTGCACGGGAGCCTCGGTGAGCGGGACGGTCTCCCGGTAGGCGGTGGCGTACCGCAGCCGGTCGAAGAACCGCTGCCCGGACCGCGGATAGTGCGCGGTGACCTGGTGCGGCACCTTGTCCAGGTTGATGCGCTGGATCACCCCGGCGAGGCCGAGGGAGTGGTCACCGTGGAAGTGGGTGACGCAGATCCGGTTCAGGTCGTGCGCGGCGACCCCGGCGCGCAGCATCTGCCGCTGGGTGCCCTCGCCGGGGTCGAAGAGGAAGCCCTCGCCGTCCCAGCGCAGGAGGTAGCCGTTGTGGTTGCGGTGCCGGGTGGGGACCTGACTCGCGGTGCCCAGCACCACCAGTTCGCGTACGGACAAGGCGGCTTACCCGGGAGGCCACTCGAGGCCGCGGCCGCCGAGGACGTGGGCGTGCGCGTGCCAGACGGTCTGGCCGGCGCCGCTGCCGGTGTTGAAGACGATGCGGTAGCTCTCCAGCTTGTCCTCGTCGGCGACGGCCTGCGTCTCGCGCAGGACGTCGGCGGCGACCTGGGGAGCGGCGGCGGCCAGGGCGGCTGCGTCGCGGTGGTGCTCCTTCGGGATCACCAGGACGTGGGTCGGTGCCTGGGGGTTGATGTCCCGGAACGCGATGGTCGTCTCGGTCTCCCGGACGATCGTCGCCGGGATGCTTCCCGCGACAATCTTGCAGAACAAGCAGTCGTCCTGCGGCTCCCCGGCCATGTGCCCTCCTCGCCTCACCGAACCGATCACCTACGGCAACATCGTAGCCACCGGAGCTGCGGGCAGCTGTCCGACCCGGCTGCGGGCCGGCCCCGCAGCCCGCAGCCACGGCACGCTCACGACACAGCCGGGGGAACCTTCGCCGGGGTCTGCTCCAGGGCCTCCAGGGCCAGGCGGATCGCCTCGTCCAGCTGGACATCCCTGCCCGCGGCGTAGTCCTGGGGGCGTTGGACGACCTCGACGTCCGGGTCGACGCCGTGGTTCTCGACGTCCCAGCCGTAACCCTCCAGCCAGAACGCGTACTTCGGCTGCGTCACGGACGTCCCGTCCACCAGCCGGTAGCGGCTGTCGATGCCGATGACACCGCCCCACGTCCGGGTACCGACGACCGTGCCGAGGCCGAGCGCCTTGATCGCCGCGTTGACGATGTCCCCGTCCGACCCGGAGAACTCGTTGGCCACCGTGACCACCGGCCCCCGGGGCGCGTCCCGCGGATAGCTCTCCGGCCGCATGCCCCGCGGCAGGTCCCATCCCACGATCCGCCGCGCCAGCTTCTCCACCACCAGCTGCGAGGTGTGCCCGCCCCGGTTCTCCCGGACGTCCACCACCAGCCCCTCCCGGGCGACCTCCACCCGCAGGTCCCGGTGCAGCTGGGCCCACCCGGAGCCGATCATGTCGGGCACATGCAGATACCCGAGGCGTCCGCCGGACTTCTCGTGGACGTACGCCCGCCGGTCGCCGACCCAGGCGTGGTACCGCAGCGGCTCCTCGTCGGCCACCGGCACCACGACCGCGTGCCGCGGCTCCCCGCCGCCCGCGGGCAGCACGGTCAGCTCCACCGGCTTGCCCGCCGTCCCCACGAGCAGGGGCGCGGGTCCGGTCACCGGGTCCACCGGCTGCCCGGCCACGGCCACGATCGCGTCCCCGGGCCGGATCGCCACACCCGGCGCGGCGAGCGGGGAGCGCGCCTCGGGGTCGGAGGTCTCCGACGGCAGGATGCGGTCGACCCGCCAGCTGCCGTCCTCGTGCCGGGAGATGTCGGCGCCGAGCAGCCCCTGCCGGGCGCCTCCGTCGCCCCAGCCGCCGCGCGGGGTGACATAGGCGTGCGAGGTGCCCAGCTCGCCCTGCACCTCCCACAGCAGGTCCACCAGGTCGTCGTGGGTGGCGAGCCGGTCGAGCACCGGGCGGTAGCGGTCCAGCACGCCGTCCCAGTCGACGCCGTTCATGTCCGCGCGCCAGAAGTTGTCCCGCATCAGACGCCCGGCCTCGTCGAACATCTGCCGCCACTCCGCGGCCGGGTCGATCATCTGGCGGACCCGGCCCAGGTCGACGGTGATGTTGGAGTCGCTGTCGTCGTCGCCGGGGGCGCGCCGGTCGCTGGGCACCACCTTCAGCCGCCCGTCGGTCCACAGCAGCACCCGCTTGCCGTCGCCGCTGACCTCGAAGTGGTCGGCGTCGGCGGCGAGATGCTCGATGCGCTGCTGGGCGAGGTCGTAGCGCTCCAGCTCGGTCTTCGGGTCGGGGTCGTCCGGGGTGGCCCGGGAGGCGCCGAGGACGCCGGTGACCGGGTGGCGCAGCCAGAGCACGCCGTCCTTGGCGGCGCGCAGGTTGGAGTAGCGGGCGGCCTCCACCGGGAACGGCACGATCCGGTCGGCGAACCCCTCCAGGTCGATGCGGGTGGTGGGTGTGCCCTCGCTGTCGGGGGTCTCCTCCCGGTCGGCCGCCTCGAAGGCGCGCCCGTGCCGCTGCGGGCCGAACGGCGACGGCGTGGTGGCCGCCAGCGTGATCAGGTACGGCCGGACGCTGTCGACGAAGGCCAGGTCGAAGACGTGCTCGTCGTAGACCGGGTCGAAGGAGCGGGTGGACAGGAACACCAGGTGCTTGCCATCGAGGGTGAAGGCGGGCGCGTAGTCCTGGAAGCGCAGCGGGGTCGCCTCGGTGACCTGCAGGTCGGTGGTGCTGGCGAGGCGGATCTGGCTGAGCGGGCGCGGCCCGGGGTGCGACCAGGCCAGCCAGGCGGAGTCGGGCGAGAAGGTGAGCCCGGAGACGTCGCCGTCCTCGCTGCGGTCGACCTCGCGGACCTCCCCGGTCTCGCGCTCGACGAGCAGGACCCGGCCGTCGTGCGAGGCGACGGCGGCGCGGCTGCCGTCGGGCGCCATGGCGAGGTCGAGGACCCGGCCGAGCCGCCCGGCGGCGATCCGGCGCGGGGTGGCGCCGGGGGCGAGTCCGGTGGCCGGGGCGAACTCCAGGGCGTCGTCACCCTCGGCGTCGGTCACCCACACCACCCATTCCTCGCCGTCGGCGCGGAAGGTGCGGGGCCGGCGCGCCCGGACCCCGGGGGTGGCGGCGAGCGCTCGGGCGGGGCCCGAGCGGTGGGTGACCCAGTGGACGGCGCCGCGGACGCAGACGGCGCTGCCGCGGGCGGTGTGGTCGGGGGAGGCGGAGCCGAACCAGCGGGCGGCGTTCAGCGGGAACGGCCGCAGGTCGACGCGCTGCCCGCCGAGCCGGATGTCGAGCCGGCGCGGTTCGGCGCCGTCCAGGTCGTCCAGCACCCACAGTTCGCCGGCGCTGGAGTAGACGACGCGGGTGCCGTCGGTGGCGGCGTGGCGGGCGTAGAAGCCGCCGAGCGGGGTGTGGCGGCGCAGGTCGGAGCCGTCGGCGAGGGAGGAGTAGAGCGCTCCGGTGCCCTCGTGGTCGGAGAGGAACGCGATCCGCTCGCCGACCCACATCGGGTACTCGATGTTGCCGTCGAGGTCGGCGTGGAGCCGGACGAACTCTCCGCCGTCCTCGCCGTCCTGGCCGTCCTGGCCGTCCTGGCCGTCCTGGCCGTCCTGGCCGGCGCGGTCGATCCACAGCTTGCCGGCGGTGCCGCCCCGGTAGCGCTTCCACGTGGCCGCCTCGCGGCCCATGGTGGCGGACAGCAGCACGGTGTGCGGGCCGTGGGCGACGTCGCCGACGGGCCCGTACGGCAGGGTGTCGGCGGGTCCGCCGTCGAGCGGGACCGCGCGGGCCCAGGTGCGGCGCAGGCTGGCCTGGCCGTGCGCGCTGATCGCGAGGACCCTGCCGTCCGGGGTCCAGCCGCGCACCTGTGTTCTGGGACTGCCCCAGTAGGTGAGGCGGCGGGCGGGGCCGCCGTCGACGGGCGCGACGTGCACCTCGGGTGCGCCGTCGCGGGTGGAGGTCCAGGCGACGGTGGTGCCGTCGGGCGAGATGCGCGGGTGGTTGACGGGCATGTTGTCGGCGCTGACCCGCCAGGCCCGGCCGCCGCCGTCGAGCGGGGCGAGCCACACATCGTCCTCGGCGGTGAAGGCGACCAGATCGCCGTGCGGGTGCGGATACCGGAGATACGCGGCTGATGCGACGGATGCAGGCTGTGTCACCCGATCACCCTAAGCACGCGGGAGGCGGACCGGCCAGGGCTTCCGATCACTTGCCCTCGACGGGGCGGCAGTCGGGATACCGGTCGCACCAGACGGTGGTGGTGACGGTCACGGTGACGGTGGGCCGGGGCCCGTCCGGGGCGGGCCCGCCGACCGGGGGCGGACTGCCGGAGTCGCAGTCGCCCAGACCGTCGACGCGGAACCACTGCTTCCCGTCCACCTTGGCGGTGATGTCGCCGCGCACGCAGGCGCCGTCGAGGGCGTGGGTGACCTTGCCGGTGACGGTGATCTCCTTGCCGTCCTCCGTCTCGCCCCGGCAGTCGACGGAGGCGACGGTCCGCTCCCGGGCCGACCGGGTGGCCGACCCGTCGCCGTCGCCGTCGAAGGAGGCGGTGCAGCTGAGCCAGCGCACCCCGGCCTTCTGCCGGTTGAGTTCGTCGGTGACGGTCTCGTCGACCGTGTAGGCCACGGTCGCGGAGCTCACGGCCCCCGGTTCGCACGCCACAACACCGCCCACGGCCACCACGGCGAGACCGGCCGCCACGGCCGTGCGCCGCAGCCGCGTGGCGCCCCACAGCTTCTGCCACACCCCCATGGACGGCAGCCTGCCACCGTCACCGGCGCGGCGGTAGGGCGCATACGGCCACTGTGCGCCCCGTCATGCTCCCTTGCGCACACGGCGGTTGGCGCTCTACGGGTGTGCGCCTACGGCGGTTGGTGCTCCGCGGGTGCCGGCGCGGGTCAGGACCAGCGGCCGGTGCGGCCCAGCAGCAGCGCCGCGGCCGCCGTGCCGGCGGTGGAGGTGCGCAGCACGCTGCGGCCCAGGCGGTAGGCGCGGGCGCCGGACTGCTCGAAGAGGGCCAGCTCGTCGGGAGCGATGCCGCCCTCGGGACCGACGACGAGCACGATGTCGCCGGTGGCGGGGAGTTCGGCGGTGGCGAGCGGGTCGGTGCCGCTCTCGTGCAGCACGGCGGCGAAACCGGCCTCGGCGAGAAGTGAGGCAACCTGCTTGGTGCTCGCCGCGTCGGCGACCTCGGGGAAGCGCACCCGGCGGGACTGCTTGCCGGCCTCGCGGGCGGTGGCCCGCCACTTGCCGAGGGACTTCAGTCCGCGCTCGCCCTTCCACTGGGTGATGCAGCGGGACGCCGTCCAGGGGACGATCCGGTCGACGCCGACCTCGGTCATGGTCTCCACGGCCAGCTCGCCCCGGTCGCCCTTGGGCAGCGCCTGCACCACGGTGATCGTGGGGGTCTCTGCGGGCTCCTCCTCGACCTCGCCGAGGCGCACCACGAGCCGGTCCTTGCCCTCGGCGGCCTCCACCTCGCCCTCGGCCCAGCGTCCGGCGCCGTCGGTGAGGACGACGGCCTCGCCGGGCCGCAGCCGCTTCACGGAGACGGCGTGCCGGCCCTCGGGGCCGTCCAGGACGAAGCTGCCGCCGCCGAGGGTCTCGAAGCGGTCGACGACGAACACGGGCGCGGTCACAGGGCACCTCCCGCCGACAACGCGGTCCGGGCGGAGGCGAGTTCGGCGGCCAGCACCTCCACCAGCTGCCCGGCGGGCAGCTCCCGCGCCAGCCGGTGACCCTGCCCCGCCCAGAGCGCCATCCCCTGGGCGTCCCCCGCCTTGGCGGCGGCCTTGCGCAGCGGCGCGGTGAGGTGGTGGACGTCGGGGTAGGCGGCGGGCGCGTAGGGGCCGTGCTCGCGCAGGAAGCGGTTGACCAGTCCGCGGGCCGGGCGGCCGGAGAAGGCGCGGGTCAGCTCGGTGCGGACGAAGAGGGGGTTGGTGAGGGCCTGCTTGTGCAGGGCGTGGGCGCCGGACTCGTGGGTGGCGAGGAAGGCGGTCCCGAGCTGGGCGGCGCTGGCGCCGGCGGCGAGCACGGCGGCTATCTGGCTGCCGCGCATGATGCCGCCGGCCGCGATGACGGGGATGCTGACGGCCTCCCGTACCTGGGCGACCAGGGAGAGCAGTCCGACGCCGGCGCCGTCCGCCTCGGGGACGTCGCGGTGGGTGCCCTGGTGGCCGCCGGCCTCGATGCCCTGTGCGATCACCGCGTCCGCGCCGCAGCGCTCCACGGCCCGCGCCTCCTCGGCGGTGGTGGCGGTGACGAAGGTGAAGGTGCCGACGCGGTGCAGCGAGTCGATGACCTCCCGGGCCGGGACGCCGAAGTGGAAGGACACCACCGGCACCGGGTCGTCGAGGAGCACGGCGAGCTTGGCGTCGTAGCCGTCGTCGCGGCCGCTGTCCGGGTCGCCCAGCTCGGTCTCGTACCAGGTGGCCTCGCCGGCCAGCTGGTGGGCGTAGACGTCCACGGCGGCCGGGTCGGCGGTCTCCGGCTGCGGCAGGAAGAGGTTGACGCCGAAGGGGCGGCCGGTCAGTCCCCGCAGCTGCTTGATCTCCTGGTACATGCCGTCCGCGGTCTTGTACCCGGCGGCGAGGAAACCGAGCCCGCCCGCCTCGCAGACCGCCGCGGCGAGCTGCGGCACGGAGACGCCGCCCGCCATGGGGGCCTGCACGATCGGGTGCGGGAGAAGACCGGTCAGCGCGGAGGACATGCCCGCATGGTGCCATGTCCTCGGAACATCACCGAATCAGCCTTTCCTCTGGCATAAACCGCCGCTTGCCCGGACTCGGCCGTCCCGCCCTCATGCCCGCGGACGGACACGGCGACGGGCCGGCACCGTGGCGCCGGCCCGTCCCGAACGCTCGTTCAGCGGCCGTTGAAGGCGTCCTTCAGCCGGGAGAACAGCCCCTGCTGGCCCGGCTGGAACTGCCCCTGCGGGCGCTCCTCGCCGCGCAGCTTGGCCAGCTCCCGCAGCAGCCGCTCCTGCTCCGGGTCGAGCTTGGTCGGCGTCTGCACCTCCACGTGCACGATGAGGTCGCCCCGGCCGCCGCCGCGCAGATGCGTCACGCCCCGGCCGCGCAGCGGGATCGACTGGCCGGACTGGGTGCCGGGCCTGATGTCGACCTCCTCCATGCCGTCCAGCGTCTCCAGCGGCACCTTGGTGCCGAGCGCCGCCGCGGTCATCGGGATGGTGACCGTGCAGTGCAGATCGTCGCCGCGCCGCTGGAAGGTGGGGTGCGGCAGCTCGTGGATCTCCACGTACAGGTCACCGGGGGGACCGCCACCGGGGCCGACCTCGCCCTCGCCGGCCAGCTGAATGCGGGTGCCGTTGTCCACGCCGGCGGGGATCTTCACCGTCAGCGTGCGGCGCGAGCGGACCCGGCCGTCGCCCGCGCACTCCGGGCACGGGTTCGGCACGACCGTGCCGAAGCCCTGGCACTGCGGGCAGGGGCGGGAGGTCATGACCTGGCCGAGGAAGGACCGGGTGACCTGGGAGACCTCACCGCGGCCGCGGCACATGTCGCAGGTCTGCGCGCTGGTGCCGGGCGCGGCTCCCTCGCCGTTGCACGTGGTGCACACGACGGCCGTGTCCACCTGGATGTCCTTGGTCGTGCCGAACGCGGCCTCGTCCAGCTCGACGTCGATGCGGATCATCGCGTCCTGGCCCCGGCGGGTGCGCGAGCGCGGGCCGCGCTGCGACGCCGTGCCGAAGAACGCGTCCATGATGTCGGAGAAGTTCCCGAAGCCACCGGCACCGAAGCCGCCCGTGCCGCCGCCGGCGGACTGCGAGAGCGGGTCGCCGCCGAGGTCGTAGACCTGCTTCTTCTGCGGGTCCGACAGCACCTCGTAGGCGGCGTTGATCTCCTTGAACCGCTCCTGGGTCTTCGGGTCGGGGTTGACGTCCGGGTGCAGCTCGCGTGCGAGCCGCCGGAAGGCCTTCTTGATCTCTTCCTGCGACGCGTCGCGGCGCACGCCGAGTACGGCGTAGTAGTCCGTGGCCACTACGACTCCGCCAGGATCTGTCCGACGTACCGTGCCACTGCGCGTACCGCTCCCATCGTTCCGGGGTAGTCCATGCGGGTCGGTCCGACCACGCCGAGCTTGGCAACCGCCTCGCCGCCCGAACCGTAGCCCACCGACACGACGGACGTGGAGTTGAGTCCTTCATGGGCGTTCTCATGACCGATGCGGACGGTCACGCCCGGATCCTTGGCCTCGCCGAGCAGCTTCAGGAGCACCACCTGCTCCTCCAGCGCCTCGAGGACGGGCCGGATCGTGAGGGGGAAGTCGTGGGCGAAGCGGGTGAGATTGGCGGTACCGCCGATCATCAGCCGCTCCTCGTTCTCCTCGACGAGCGTCTCCAGCAGGGTGGACAGCACCGTGGAGACGGTGCCGCGGTCCTCGACCTCGAACGCCTCGGGGAGGTCCTCGACGAGGCTCGGCACATCGGTGAAGCGGCGGCCGGCGACCCTGCTGTTGAGCCGGGCGCGCAGGTCCGCCAGCGATGTCTCACCGATGGGCGCCGGGCAGTCGATCACCCGCTGCTCCACCCGGCCGGTGTCCGTGATCAGGACGAGCATCACCCGGGCGGGCGCGAGCGAGAGCAGCTCCACGTGACGCACGGTGGACCGGGTCAGCGACGGGTACTGCACGATGGCGACCTGCCGGGTGAGCTGGGCCAGCAGCCGGACGGTGCGCGCCACCACGTCGTCGAGGTCGACGGCTCCCTCGAGGAAGTTCTGGATGGCCCGCCGCTCCGGCGGGCTCATCGGCTTGACGCCGGCGAGCTTGTCGACGAACAGCCGGTAGCCCTTGTCGGTCGGGATGCGCCCCGCACTGGTGTGCGGCTGGGCGATGTACCCCTCTTCCTCCAGAGCCGCCATGTCGTTGCGCACGGTGGCCGGGGAGACGCCGAGATTGTGCCGCTCGGTGAGCGCCTTGGAGCCGACGGGCTCCTCGGTACCGACGTAGTCCTGGACGATGGCGCGCAACACCTGGAGCCTGCGTTCACTGAGCACGGCGCACCTCCAGAAGCCTTCCGCCCGGTCATGTCTCTGGCACTCTTCGCACGCGAGTGCCAGACTTCCCCGGCCCAGTGTACGGCCGGGAGGTATACCCCGGGCAAGGCCGGGCACGCCCGGCTAGCGTCGCCGGTATGACCGTGACTTGGGAAGAGTCGGGCTGGGAGCGGGTGGCGGCCGGGGTGGGGCGGTGCCGGCTGCCGGTGTGGGACTGCACGGCGGGTCTCGTGGTCGGCGCGGACGGGGTGCTCCTGGTCGACGCGGGCTCGAGTCTCGCCGAGGGCGTGCGGTTGCGCACCGAGGCGCAGGCGCTCGCCGGTCACCGTGTGACGCATCTCGCGCTCACCCACCCCCACTTCGACCATGTCCTCGGCGCCGCCGCCTTCGCGGGCGCGGAGGTCTTCGGCGCGGTCGGCCTGGACACCGCGCTGGCGCACGGCCGGGGTGAGCTGCGCGCGGACGCGGTGCGGCACGGTCTCGACCCGCGGGCGGCGGAGGAGGCCGTGGACGCGCTGATCCGCCCGAGGCACCTGGTGAGCGGCGAGCGGACCCTCGACCTGGGCGGCGGCCGGCAGGTGCTGCTGGCGAACGTGGGCCCCGGTCACACCGCCCACGACCTGGTGGTCCTGGTGCCCGGCGAGCCCGAGGTGGTCTTCTGCGGCGACCTGGTGGAGGAGTCGGGCGAGCCCCAGGCCGGGCCGGACGCCGCGCCGTCCCACTGGCCCGCCGCGCTGGACCGGCTCCTCGAGCTGGGCGGCGAGGACGCGGCGTACGTCCCCGGTCACGGGGCGGTGGTGGACGCGGCGTTCGTACGGGCCCAACGCGAGGCGCTGGCGGCTAGGTTCGGCGTGTCGTGATGATCACGGCGCCCCGCTTCCTCGTATCGTCATCAGAATGCGCCAGTACTCCGCCGATCTGACCCCTCCGTGGAAGAAGCCGCAGCCGGTCCCCGAGGTGCCCGCCGACCCCGGCCTGGTGGTGGAGGAGCCCGCCACCGGCTTCTGCGGCGCGGTGATCCGCTGCGAGGCCGGCACCGTCACCCTGGAGGACCGCTTCGGCAAGCACCGGGTGTTCCCGCTGGAGCCACGGGGTTTCCTGCTCGAGGGGCGCGTGGTGACGCTGGTGCGGCCGGCGTCCGGTCCGGCCCGGCCCGCCCGTACGGCGTCGGGGTCGGTGGCCGTTCCCGGCGCACGGGCGCGGGTGGCCCGCGCGGGGCGCCTCTACGTGGAGGGGCGGCACGACGCCGAGCTGGTCGAGAAGGTGTGGGGCGACGACCTTCGGATCGAGGGGGTGGTCGTGGAGTACCTGGAGGGTGTGGACGACCTGCCGTCGATCGTGGCGGACTTCGCGCCGGGCCCGGACGCGCGGCTGGGAGTGCTGGTGGACCATCTGGTCCCCGGCTCCAAGGAGTGGCGCATCGCCGAGTCGGTGACGAGCGAGCACGCCCTGGTGGTGGGCCACCCCTACATCGATATCTGGGAGGCGGTGAAGCCGGCGTCGGTCGGCATCCCGGCGTGGCCCCGGGTGCCGCGGGGGCAGGACTGGAAGACGGGGGTGTGCGCGGCGCTGGGCTGGCGCGTGGCGCACACCGGCGAGGCGTGGCAGCGGATCCTCGGCTCGGTGCGCACGTACAAGGACCTGGAGCCGGAGCTCCTGGGCCGCGTGGAAGAGCTGATCGACTTCGTCACGGCGCCGGCCTGACCGACGAGGGGTCCGCGGGAGGCCGTACGGCCTCGAACGGGAGCGACAGCAACAGGGACCTGGCCGTGCCGGACAGGCGGCCGCCGGCCAGTTCGGCGGTGCACTTGATCTTCATCCTGACCGGTGAGGTCACGACGGCGGTGAAGCGCACGGTGGTTCCCTCGACGCGCCCGTCGGTGATCGGCCTGCCGCCGAAGGTGCCGGCCAGGGTCGTGCCCGAAGTGGCCAGAATGAGTTCCCCGGTCTCGTCGCCGCCGCCGGTGCGGAAGGTGAGGTCCCAGGTTCCGTCCACGCCCCTGTGCTCCTTGAGGCTTTGCTGCAGGGCGCGGGCCTCGTCCCGGCCGTCTGGCCGCTCGTCCACCTCCAGGAGGAAGTCGGCGCCGTCGGCGAGCGCTTCGGCGAGGTCGTTGGAGCGCGGCAGCATGGTCTTCTCGTAGGAACGGACGGCGTCGCCGACCGTGGGGTGCGTGGCCAGGGCGAGCGCGAGGTCATGGGCGTCGAGCATGGCCAGATTGACCCCCACACCGATCGGCGGCATGAGGTGGGCGGCATCGCCGAGCAGCGTCACGGTGGGCACGTGGTCCCAGGTGTGCGGTGCCGGCAGGACGTACAGCGGCCGGTCGGCGTAGGGGCCGTCGTTGTCGCTGATCATTCTCCGCAGGCCGGGTGCCCATCCGGCGAACTCGTCCAGCAGGTGGGCGCGGATGCCCGCGGTGTCCCCGGCGGTCAGTCCGGCCGCGGTGATCCAGTCGGCCGGGGCGCGCCGGACGATGTAGACGCGGATGTGCCCCCCGCTGTTGCGCTGCGCGAACAGGGCGCGCTCGCCGTCGGTCACGGTGCCGCTGCCGCTGCCGACCAGCTCCGAGATCTCGGGGTGGCGGTCTTCGACGTCGTCGAACCACGCTTCCGTGAAGGTGACCCCGGAGTAGTGCGGGAGGGCCGCCGAGACGGCCGGGCGGACCCGGGAGAACGCGCCGTCCGCTCCGATGACCAGATCGGTCTCGACGCTCGTCCCGTCGGTGAAGCGCAGGATCCGCGGCCCTTCGGCGGGGCCGCCGACCGAGGCGAGGGCGCGGCCCCAGTGCACCGTGCCCGGTGCGAGGGAGCCGAGGAGCAGGTCGCGCAGCTGACCTCGGTCGATCTCCGGCTTGTAGAGGTCGTCCGGGTCCGGGACCCGGTCGAAGAGGACCTTGCCGGCCGGGTCCCAGCGGCGCATCTGCTGCCCTTCCGGGCGCGCCACCTTCCAGAACTGCTTGATCAGGCCCGCCTCGCGCAGTGCGAGCTGGCCGTCGTCGGCGTGCAGGTCGAGGCTGCCGCCCTGGTTGCGGGCGTCGGGGGCCGGGTCGCGCTCGTAGACGGTGGCGGGGATGCCGTGCTTCTGCAGGATGCGGGCGCAGGTCAGCCCGCCGGGGCCGGCACCGATGACGGAGACACGGGGGGTGGTCGCGGTGTTCATGGTGGTGCTGTCCGTTCGTGAGGGGCACATCGTCTCCCCAGAAGAGCACAACAACTCAATTTGTGCAACGGATGCACTTTTGAAGCTGAGCAACCGACGCGCTAGGCTCGCGGGTATGACCGACACCGGAAACGGCGCCGCACCCGCACCGATGGGGCGCCGTGAGCGCAAGAAGGCCGCCACCCGCCGGGCCATCGCCGACGCCGCGCTGCGCCTGTTCCTGGAGCGGGGGTACGACGCCGTGGGCATCCGCGAGATCGCGGACGCCGCCGACGTGTCCACGACAACGCTGTTCAAGCACTTCCCCGTCAAGGAGGCCCTGGTCTTCGACGAGGACGCCGACCAGGAATCGAGCCTGCTCGCCGCCGTGCGCGACCGCCCCGAGGGCCGGTCCGTGCCCGCGGCGCTGCGCGACCACGCGCTGCGCCACCGGATGGCGGCGGCGGACGGCGACGACCGCTTCACCGCGTTCCGCGAGCTGGTCGCCGGCACGCCGGCCCTGCGCGACTACGCCCAGGCCATGTGGCTGCGCCACACCGACGCCCTGGCCCGGGTCATCGCCGAGGAGAGCGGCCTGCCCGGCAACGACCCCGCCTGCACCGCCCTCGCCCACTTCGCGCTCGAAGCCCCCCGGGCCGCCCACGGCCATGACGACCCCCGCGAGGCCGTCGTCCGCGCCTTCGACCTGCTCGAGTCCGGCTGGCGCGCCCTCGCCCCCGGTGACTGAGCCCCGTCCCGCCCCGGTCAGTCGACCAGGTCCCGCACCACCGCGTCCGCCAGCAGCCGCCCGCGCAGGGTGAGGGCCGCGCGGCCCTCACCGTAGGGGCCCCCGGCCAGCAGCCCCTCGTCCAGGGCCCGCCGGGCCGCCTTCAGCCCCTCCGGCCGCAGCAGCGACAGCGGAACCCCCTCCGCCAGCCGCAGCTCCAGCAGCACCCGCTCGACCCGCCGGTCCTCGTCCGACAGGATCTCCCGGCCCGCTCCCGGCGAGCGTCCGCCCGCCAGCGCCGCCGCGTACGCGCCCGGGTGCTTGACGTTCCACCACCGCACCCCGCCCACGTGCGAGTGCGCGCCCGGGCCGGCGCCCCACCAGTCCGCGCCGCGCCAGTACAGCTCGTTGTGCAGACAGCGGCCGGCGTCCGACGTGGCCCAGTTCGACACCTCGTACCAGTGGAAACCCGCCGCCGACAGCATCTCCTCGGCGATCAGGTACCGGTCGGCGTGGACGTCGTCGTCCGTCATCGGCACCTCGCCCCGCCGGATCCGGCGCGCCAGCTGCGTCCCCTCCTCCACGATCAGCGCGTACGCGCTCACGTGGTCCGGCCCGGCCCCGACCGCCGCGTCCAGGGACGCCCGCCAGTCCGCGTCGGACTCCCCCGGCGTGCCGTAGATCAGGTCGAGGTTGACGTGCTCGAAACCCGCCGCCCGCGCCTCGGCGACACACGCCTCCGGGCGCCCGGGGGTGTGGGTGCGGTCCAGCACCTTCAGCACGTGCTGCCGGGCGCTCTGCATGCCGAAGGAGATCCGGTTGAAGCCGCCCTCCCGCAGCGCCGCGAGATACGCCGGGTCGACCGACTCGGGGTTCGCCTCCGTCGTCACCTCCGCGTCCGCCGCCAGCCCGAACTCCTCCCGGATCGCCCCCAGCATCCGCACCAGGTCGCCGGCGGCGAGCAGGGTCGGCGTACCGCCGCCGACGAACACCGTGCGGACCGGCCGCGGGTCGTCGCCCAGCACCTTGCGCGCCAGGCGGATCTCGTCGATCAGGGTCTCGGCGTAGTTGTCGCGGGAGGCCAGCACACCGCCGGTGCCGCGCAGCTCGGTCGCGGTGTAGGTGTTGAAGTCGCAG
Source organism: Streptomyces composti (assembly GCF_012034205.1). Taxonomy (GTDB): domain Bacteria; phylum Actinomycetota; class Actinomycetes; order Streptomycetales; family Streptomycetaceae; genus Streptomyces; species Streptomyces composti. The sequence continues at coordinate 54,533 of NZ_JAATEM010000018.1, read as the reverse complement.
TAGCCGCAGCGGGTGGCGCAGTACGGGACGTGCAGGTAGAAGCCGAGGGGGCGGTCGGCGGCCCCGGCGAGCGCGGACGCGGGCAGCGCGCCGTCGGCGGGGACGGGCTCGCCGTCGGGGAGTGCGGAAGGCATGTGTTCCATTGTCCCGCACCGGGCGGGTCACTCCGCCTGAAGCACCAGCAGGGCGAGATCGTCGGCGGGCGGCCGGGCGCCGAACTCGTGCACGAGCTGGGTGATCCGTTCCGCTATCAGCTCGGCCTCCATCCCCGCGCAGCCCGCCAGGGCCGTGGCGAGCCCGTCGCCGTCGTCGAACTGGCGGGAGCCCGAGCGCCGCTCGGTGACCCCGTCGGTGACGCAGAGCAAGGTGTCGCCGGAGTACATCTCGAAGGTCTCACTGGTGTACGCCGCATCCTCGACCACCCCGAGCAGGGTCTGCGGCTGCGCCACCGGGCGGACGCCGCCGTCGGGGTCGAGCAGCAGGGGCAGGGGGTGTCCGGCGGAGGCGAGGGTGCAGCGGACGCCGCCGGGGAAGGGGACGAGCTCGCCGTAGAGGAGGGACAGGAAGCGGGTCTGAGGGCCGTCGCCGGGGGCGGTGGGGCGGGCGCCGGCGGCCACCAGCGCGCGGGCGGCGGCGTCGGCGGCCTCCGTGGCGTCGTCGAGGAGGAGCTGGTTGAGGCGGTCGAGGACGTCGGCGACGCGGTAGCCCTCGCGGGCGAGCAGGCGCAGCCAGGGCCGGGCCAGGCCGATGACGACGGCCGCCTCCGGGCCCTTGCCCTGCACGTCACCGACGGCGAAGCACCAGCGGCCCTGGCCGGCCGGGAAGAGGTCGTAGAAGTCGCCGCTGGGGCCGCCCTTGTCGCAGGGCTCGTAGACGAGGGCGCTGCGCACGCCGGGGATCTCGGCGACGGCGCCGGGCAGCAGACCGCGCTGGAGCACGGCGCTGATGGTCGCCTGCCGGGCGTACTGCCGGGCGGCCCCGATGGCGAGGGCGACCCGCCGGCCGAGGTCCTCCACGAGGCCGGTGATCTCGTCGGGGAAACGGTCGATCCCGCCCCGCCCGATCACCAGCGTCCCGAGCGGCCGCCCGCCCGCGACGAGGCGGTAGGCGAGAGCGGTGCCGGCGCCGCCGTCCGGCGGTGTACCGGGCGCGTCGTCGTCCGGTCCGTCCAGGGCTGCGCCCGGCCACGGATACGGCACGGGGCCGGAGCGTAACGGGTCGCCGGGGTGGGGCGGCCGCTGTTCCAGGGCGCGGCTCAGGCCCTCGATACGGTTCTCGCTGGCGTGCCAGACGCGGGCGAGACGGGCGCCGCCGCTCCAGGCGGTGGCGCTCCAGCCGCCGTGTCCGCCGGCCTCGTCCTCCAGCCAGACCGCGCACCAGTCCGCGAGGCGCGGCACGATCAGCTGCCCGGTGAGCGCGGCGACCAGGTCCTCGTCCAGCTGCCCGGCCAGCAGATCGGAGGCCTCGGCCAGGAAGGACAGCGCACCCCGCCCCAGCCAGGCCCCCTCCCGCCGGGCCCGTCCCTCCAGCCAGTCGTCCCCGAAGAGCACCCCCTTGGAGGCCCCGGCCCAGTCCTCCGCGCCTTCCGCGTCCAGCGTCTCCGGCCGCTGTCCCGCACCTCCCGCACCCTTCTGCGCGGCCCCGGACTCCCACTCCGGCCCGGCGGTGCTCTGCCCGCTCCTGCCCGGCGCGGACGCGAGGAGATGAGCCGCCTCCCCGGTGTACGCCCCGCTCTCCTCCAGCGGGGTGCGTCCCTCGGCGGGCAGGCGGGCCCAGACCGTCTTGGCGACCGGGCGGTAGGTGATCCCCCAGGCCTCGGAGAGCGCGGCCACCAGGCGCAGCCCGCGGCCGACCTCGCCCGGCTCCTGCGCCGCCGCGAGCGCCGGTGCGCCCTCGCGCGGGGCGCGGGCGGGGTGCTGGTCGGTGACCTCGACCACCAGTGCGCCGGTGTCGCCCTCCAGCCGGCAGGTCAGCTGTACGTCCGTGCCGGCGTGCACCACGGCGTTGGTGACGAGTTCGCTGGCGACCAGGGTGGCGTCCTCGGCGGCCCGCGCGGTCAGGTGTTCGGTGCCGGGCAGGCGCCGCTCGGTCCACTCGGCGAGCGCGGCCCGTACCAGTGCGCGCGCGGACCCCGGCGCGAGGGAGCTTCCGGACAGGGTGGCGTGCGCCCGCGCGCACTCCGGTACCTCGGCAGCACGCGAGGCGGTCTCCCGTTGCGTCGGAATGGCCCCCATGGGCAGCTCCCCGGGCAGGTCGTACGAATGCACCTCGATCGCTGCCGACAGGGTGACAGACCGACCCCGCCCATAAGCACCGAGTTACCGAAGTAGCCCGCCAACCGTGGGAACCCCGCTCCCCAACCGCTCAGAAACCACTGCACAACCGGTCGTTTTCGTGCACGCGTGCACACGCGCGGGCGCCCGCGAGGACCGCCTCCCGCCGGGCGCCACCCGGTGCTCGCGCGCGCCCGGTCCGGCCGCGGACACGCCACGGCCCCGGAGCGACATCACCAGGACGTCGTCTCCGGGGCCGGAGCGGGCGGGGGTCAGGCCTCGCGGGTGCCCTCGTACATCTCCTCGATGAGGTGCTTGTACTCGCGCTCCACCACCGGGCGCTTGAGCTTCAGGCTCGGGGTGATCTCGCCGTGCTCGACGTCGAGGTCGCGCGGCAGGAGGCGGAACTTCTTGATGGTCTGCCAGCGCTGGAGGTTCTCGTTGAGCTTGTCGACGTAGCCCTGGACCATCTCCACGGTGGCCGGGGCGGCCACGATCTCCGCGTAGGACTTGCCGCCCAGGCCGTTCTCCTCGGCCCAGCCCTGCAGGGCGGCCTCGTCGAGGGCGATCAGGGCGGTGCAGTAGTTCCGGTCGGCGCCGTGCACCAGGATGTTGGAGACGTAGGGGCAGACGGCCTTGAACTGGCCCTCGACCTCGGCGGGGGCGACGTACTTGCCGCCGGAGGTCTTGATGAGGTCCTTCTTGCGGTCGGTGATGCGCAGGTAGCCGTCGGGCGACAGCTCGCCGATGTCGCCGGTGTGCAGCCAGCCGTCGGGCTCCAGCACCTCGGCGGTCTTGTCCGGCAGGTTGTGGTAGCCCTGCATGATGCCGGGTCCGCGCAGCAGGATCTCGCCGTCGTCCGCGATGCGCACCTCGGTGCCGGGCAGCGGCTTGCCGACCGTGCCGGTGCGGTAGGCCTCGCCGGGGTTGACGAAGGAGGCCGCGGAGGACTCGGTGAGGCCGTAGCCCTCGAGGATGTGGATGCCGGCGCCGGAGAAGAAGTAGCCGATCTCCGGGGCGAGGGCCGCCGAGCCGGAGACGCAGGCGCGCAGCCGGCCGCCGAAGGCCTCGCGGATCTTGGCGTAGACGAGCTTGTCGGCGAGGGCGTGCTTGATCTTCAGGCCGGTGGGCGCGGAGGCCGTGCCGGTGCGGCGGAAGTTGTCCTGGGTGATCTGCGCGTACTCGCGGGCCACGCCGGCGGCCCACTGGAAGATCTTGTACTTGGCGGGGCCGCCGGCCTTCGCCTTGGCGGCGACGCCGTTGTAGACCTTCTCGAAGATGCGCGGCACGGCCGCCATGTAGGTCGGCTGGACCACCGGGAGGTTCTCGACGATCTTGTCGACCCGGCCGTCCACGGCGGTGACGTGGCCGACCTCGATCTGGCCCGAGGTGAGCACCTTGCCGAAGACGTGCGCCAGCGGCAGCCACAGGTACTGGACGTCGTCGCTGTGGACCAGGCCGGTGGCGGCGATCGCCTTGGCCATGTAGGACCAGTTGTCGTGCGGCAGGCGCACGCCCTTGGGGCGGCCGGTGGTGCCCGAGGTGTAGATCAGGGTGGCGAGCTGGTCCTTGGTGATCGCGGAGACCCGCTCCTTGATCAGCTCGGTGTCCTTCTCCAGCCGGGCGGCGCCGCGGGTCTCCAGGTCGGTGAGGGTGATCACCCAGTCGTCGGTCTGCACGCCGGCCGGGTCGATGACCACGACCCGGGTCAGCTCGGGCAGCTCGGCCCGCTTCTCGACCGCCTTGGCGACCTGCTCGGCGTTCTCCGCGATGAGCACCTTGCTGCCGGAGTCGGCCAGGATGTACGCGGACTCGTCGGCGTTGGTCTGCGGGTAGATCGTGGTGGTGGCGGCGCCCGCACAGAGGATGCCGAGGTCGGCGAGGATCCATTCGACCCGGGTGGCCGAGGCCAGCGCGACGCGCTCCTCCGGACGCACACCGAGCTCGATCAGACCCGCCGCGATGGCGTTCACCCGCTGGGCGGCCTGGGCCCAGGTCAGGGACTTCCACTCGTCCGGTCCCTGGCCGGAGGCCGGCGGGACGGGGTAGCGGTATGCCTCGGCGTCCGGTGTGGCCGCCACGCGCTCCAGGAAGAGGGCCGCCACGGACGGCGGACGGTTCTCGATCAAAGTCTGTGCGTCGCTCACGACATCCTCCGGGGCCCGCGACAGTGCGGCTGGCTCATTGCGGCTATTGCGGCTGATTACTCTCGCGATTCGTTGTTTAACTCGCGAGTAACTACGAGCAGGGACAGAGTAAAGGCCGACAGGGCCGCGCGTAAGGGTTTGCGACCTGTCGCTTCGCACAGAGAGGTACCCCGTGGACGCGAAAGGGTCCGCCCCACTTTCGTGCGACGGACCCCGTTTTCGCCCGCTTTGCCCGTGACCCTCGGTCGGCTTCCGGTTACTTCTTGCCCTTACCTGTGCCCGCGCTGTCGTCACTGGACAGAACAGCGATGAAGGCCTCCTGCGGAACCTCCACGGAACCCACCATCTTCATCCGCTTCTTGCCTTCCTTCTGCTTCTCCAGCAGCTTCCGCTTACGGGAGATGTCACCGCCGTAGCACTTGGCGAGAACGTCCTTGCGGATGGCGCGGATGGTCTCACGGGCGATGACCCGCGAGCCGATGGCGGCCTGCACCGGCACCTCGAAGTTCTGCCGCGGGATCAGCTCCTTCAGCTTGGCGACCAGCCGTACGCCGTACGCGTACGCCTGGTCCTTGTGGGTGATCGCCGAGAAGGCGTCCACCTTGTCGCCGTGCAGCAGGATGTCGACCTTGACCAGGGAGCTGCTCTGCTCGCCGGTGGGCTCGTAGTCGAGGGAGGCGTAGCCGCGCGTCTTGGACTTCAGCTGGTCGAAGAAGTCGAAGACGATCTCCGCCAGCGGCAGGGTGTAGCGGATCTCGACCCGGTCCTCGGAGAGGTAGTCCATGCCGAGCAGCGTGCCGCGGCGGGCCTGGCACAGCTCCATGATCGCGCCGATGAACTCCGAGGGCGCCAGGATGGTGGCGCGCACCACCGGCTCGTACACCTCGTGGATCTTGCCCTCGGGGAACTCGCTCGGGTTGGTGACGGTGTGCTCGGTGCCGTCCTCCATGATCACGCGGTAGACCACGTTGGGCGCGGTGGCGATCAGTGCGAGGCCGAACTCGCGCTCCAGCCGCTCCCGGATCACGTCCAGGTGCAGCAGGCCGAGGAAGCCGACGCGGAAGCCGAAGCCCAGTGCGGCGGAGGTCTCCGGCTCGTAGACCAGGGCGGCGTCGTTGAGCTGGAGCTTGTCCAGCGCCTCGCGCAGCTCCGGGTAGTCCGAGCCGTCCAGCGGGTACAGGCCGGAGAACACCATCGGCTTGGGGTCCTTGTAGCCGCCCAGCGGCTCCTCGGCGCCCTTCTGCTGGGTGGTGACGGTGTCACCGACCTTGGACTGGCGGACGTCCTTCACACCGGTGATCAGATAGCCCACCTCGCCGACGCCGAGGCCGTCGGCCGGGAGCATCTCCGGGGAGTTGGTGCCGATCTCCAGCAGCTCGTGGGTGGCGCCGGTGGACATCATCCGGATCCGCTCGCGCTTGTTGAGCTGGCCGTCGACGACCCGGACGTACGTCACCACGCCGCGGTAGGAGTCGTACACCGAGTCGAAGATCATCGCGCGGGCCGGGGCGTCCTTGACGCCGACCGGGGCGGGGATCTCCTCGACCACCCTGTCCAGCAGCGCCTCGACGCCGAGCCCGGTCTTCGCGGAGACCTTCAGCACGTCGTCGGGTTCGCAGCCGACCAGGTTGGCGAGCTCCTCGGCGAACTTCTCGGGCTGCGCCGCCGGCAGGTCGATCTTGTTCAGCACCGGGATGATCGTGAGGTCGTTCTCCATCGCCAGGTAGAGGTTGGCGAGGGTCTGCGCCTCGATGCCCTGGGCGGCGTCGACGAGGAGGATGGTCCCCTCGCACGCGGCGAGCGACCTGGACACCTCGTAGGTGAAGTCGACGTGCCCCGGGGTGTCGATCATGTTGAGGATGTGCGTGTTGCCCTTGTCGTGGGTCGGCGCCCACGGCAACCGCACGGCCTGGGACTTGATCGTGATGCCGCGCTCTCGCTCGATGTCCATGCGGTCGAGGTACTGAGCGCGCATCTGCCGCTGCTCGACCACCCCGGTCAGCTGGAGCATCCGGTCGGCGAGCGTGGACTTGCCGTGGTCGATGTGCGCGATGATGCAGAAGTTGCGGATCAGAGCCGGATCGGTGCGGCTCGGTTCGGGCACATTGTTAGGGGTCGCGGGCACGCAGGGTCCTGTCTCTTGAGGCGCCTTATGCCTCGGGTCGGATCGATACGTAGTCTCCATGGTCCCACGGGTGGGGAGCGGCGACCGGTTTGGGCCGGGCAAAGAGCCGCTGGTAGTCTAGGGCGCTGTGTCTCCTGCCCTCTCGCACGAGACACTCCAGAAGGCTCAGGTACCACCTGAGACAACTCAGAACAACTCTGAAAAGGCTCATTCGTGGCGAACATCAAGTCCCAGATCAAGCGGAACAAGACCAACGAGAAGGCCCGGCTGCGCAACAAGGCCGTCAAGTCCTCTCTGAAGACCGCGATCCGCAAGACTCGCGAGGCCGTTGCCGCGGGTGACGTCGAGAAGGCCGTCGAGTACCAGCGCGCTGCCGCGCGTCAGCTCGACAAGGCCGCCTCCAAGGGCGTCATTCACAAGAACCAGGCCGCCAACAAGAAGTCGGCCCTGGCTCAGAAGGTCGCGGCCCTCAAGGGCTGACCGGCTCCCGAAGCCGGTCGATCTGCTGATCTGATCGCCGGAAGGACCCAGGGCGGGCCCTCTCTCATCCGCCCCCGACCGGCACACCGAGTTCGTACGCGGCCTGCGTTCGCCACGCGGGTACGAGCTCATCAGCTGTGAACGAGGACCCCGTCCGTCACCCCTCCCCAGGGTGATGGACGGGGTCCTCGGTGTTTCAGACCCTTCTCGCTCCTCAGAGACCTCGGGTCTCAGGGGACCCGGTTCTCAGGAGCCCCGGTCCTCAGAAGCCCCGGTTCCCAGGAGCCCCGGTTCCCAGGAGCCCCGGTCCTCAGAAGCCCCGGTCCTCAGGGTCCTCGCCGGCGCGCCAGCCGGGTGTTTCATGCCCGGCCTCTGGAGCGGGCCGCGCGGGCGATGGTGACGACCGCCTTCTCCAGCACGTACTCCGGGTCGTCGCCGCCGCCCTTGACCCCCGCGTCCGCCTCGGCGACCGCGCGCAGCGCCACGGCCACCCCGTCCGGCGTCCAGCCCCGCATCTGCTGCCGCACCCGGTCGATCTTCCACGGCGGCATGCCCAGCTCACGGGCCAGATCGCCGGGCCTGCCGCCACGCGCCGACTGCAGCTTCCCGATCGCCCGCACACCCTGCGCCAGCGCGCTGGTGATCAGCACCGGCACGACCCCGGTCGCCAGCGACCAGCGCAGCGCCTCCAGCGCCTCGGCGGCCCGCCCCTCCACCGCCCGGTCGGCGACGGTGAAGCTCGATGCCTCGGCGCGGCCGGTGTAGTACCGGCCGACGATCGCCTCGTCGATGGTGCCCTCGACGTCCGCGACCAGCTGGGAGACCGCCGAGGCCAGCTCCCGCAGATCACTGCCCACGGCGTCGACCAGCGCCTGGCACGCCTCCGGCGTCGCCGACCGGCCCGCGGCACGGAACTCGCCGCGCACGAACGCCAGCCGGTCCGCCGGCTTGGTCATCCTGGGGCAGGCCACCTCGCGGGCACCCGCCTTGCGCGCGGCGTCCAGCAGGCCCTTGCCCTTGGCGCCGCCCGCGTGCAGCAGCACCAGCGTGATCTCCTCGGCGGGCGAGGCGAGATACGCCTTGACGTCCTTCACGGTGTCCGCGGACAGGTCCTGGGCGTTGCGCACCACCACGACCTTGCGCTCCGCGAAGAGCGAGGGACTGGTCAGCTCGGCGAGGGTGCCCGGCTGGAGCTGGTCCGGGGTCAGGTCACGGACGTCCGTGTCGGCGTCGGAGGCCTTCGCCGCGGCGACGACCTCCTGCACGGCACGGTCGAGCAGCAGTTCCTCCTGACCGACGGCGAGCGTCACCGGAGCGAGGGGATCGTCTTGAGCAGCTTTCCTGGCCATCGCGACAAGGATGACACGGGGTACTGACAGGGCGGTGCGCCGTCCCGGCCGGGGGCGCCTTGGCCCGGGAGGTGTCCCGGCCGGGGGCGCCTTGGCCCGGGAGGTGTCCCGGCCGGGGGCGCTCCGACCGGGGGCGCCGTCCCGGCGGAGTGTGTCCCACCGGCGAGGGCCGGCCGGAGGAGAAGGGGCTTGGATCCGCTGTCTCACACCCGCCGATCCACCGTCGGCCCGGCGTGAGGCCACCAACCGTCGGCCCGGCCGGAGACCACCACCGTCGGCCCGGCCGGTGGCCTCCAAAAACTACGGCTCCTCGCGCCAGCCGTCCCACTCCCCCGCGAACCGGTCCAGCTCCTCGGGGTCGAGGCGCTCGTCCTCGTCCCGCAGGGGCACCAGCCACTGGGCGTCCTCCGCGTCGTCCTCCCCGGCCAGGGCGTCACGGACGATCCGCACCTCCTCGTGCACCCCGAACCTCTCGGCGAGCGCCTCGACGGCCTCCTCCGCGGCGTCCCGGTCCGGCAGTACCAGCACATGTCGCACATCACTCACGGCACCCATTCTCGGGTCCGCCGCGAGAGGCCAGGTCAGCGCGTCCCGGTCACCCGGGACGCCGCCTCACGGCCGGCTCACCTCCCGCACCTCGGGCACCCGGTCGAGCCGGATGCCGAAACGGTCCCGGTAGGCGGTCAGCACCTCCTCGTCCGTGCCCAGTCGCCGCTCCTCGCGCTCGCCGGCGCCCGCTTTGGTGAGGACGAGCTTGCGGCCGCTGAGGGTGACCCGGCCGCCGTCCTCGGTGACCCGTGAGCAGACCAGGGACTGCCGGAAGTGCGAGCTCGGCGAGGTGCTGTGCCACCAGGCCCCGGTCACGAAGTCCCCAAGCACGCGCGGACGCCGCTCCAGCCGGTACGCGGGCTTGCCGTTGCGCAGCACGTCCAGGTCCCCCGACCCGCCGGCGTCGTCTCCGCCCCGCACCCCGGCCGCGTCCGGCCCGGCCTCGGCGATCCGGAACGTGCCTCCGGGGTCCTCCTGGTCGCCCCGCTCCTCCAGCGCCAGCGGGTGGTGGCTGTGGGCGCCGAAGCCCACGTCGGTCAGCCAGTCGCCGCCGTCCACCGTCCGTACCCGCAGCGCGAGATGGTCGTACGGGATGCCCAGCCGGCCGCCCTCCCCGTAGACCCGCGCCGCGAGCAGGGTGACGTCGTAGCCCAGGGCCATGAGCAACGCCCCGAAGGCACCGTTGAGTTCGTAGCAGAAGCCGCCCCGCCGCGCGCCCACGAGCTTGTCCAGCAGCGGCTTCTCCTCGAGCACGATCTCCTCCCCGAGGTGGATGGAGAGGTTCTCGAACGGCACGGTCTGCAGATGCCGCAGGTGCAGCGTGCGCAGGGCGTCGTCGGTGGGCCGGGCGGGGCGCTCGACGCCCAGCCGACCGAGATAGGCCTCGATCTCTTCGGAGTTCATGCACTTAGTCTCCCGTCCATGCGTTTCAAGTCTCCCTCCGGTGTGTTCGGTCCGGGCCGTGGCAGTTCTGTGCGTTCAGTCCTCGGCGACGCGCAGGGCGCCGGGTGTGCCGGTGACCGCCAGGGCTCCGTGGTGGTCGGTGCGCAGCACCATCGATCCCTGGGCGCGCAGGGCGGCGACCGTGCCGGGGGCGGGGTGGCCGTAGGTGTTGTCCGCGCCGACGCTGATCAGGGCCAGCCGGGGTGCGGCACGGCGCAGCAGGTCGGGGTCCTGGTAGGCCGAGCCGTGATGCGCGACCTTCAGGACGTCCACCCCGGCGAGGGCCGCGCCCGCCGGTGAGCGGGCCAGGGCCCGCTGGGCGGGGGGTTCCAGGTCGCCGAGCAGGAGGATGCGCAGGCCGGCCGTGCGGGCCAGGAGGGCCACGCTGGCGTCGTTCGGGCCCAGGGGTTCGGGGAGGGCGGTTCCCGGCGGGGGCGGCCACAGCACCTCCCAGGTCAGTGCTCCCGTGCGGCGTTGCTCCCCGGCGGCGGCCCGGGTCAGCGGGATGCCCCGGGCGGCCGCCAGTCTGCGGACCGACGCCGCCTGCGCCTCGGGCTCCTGGAGGCCGGTGGTCTCGATGGCGCCCACGGATCTCCCGCGCAGCACTCCGCTCAGGCCTGCCACGTGGTCGGCGTGGAAGTGGGTGAGGACGACGAGGGGGATGGTGGTGATGCCGAGGGAGTGCAGGCAGCGGTCGATCGGTTCGGGGTCGGGGCCGGTGTCCACGACGACGCCGGTGCCCTCGCCCGCCGCCAGCACCAGTGCGTCGCCCTGGCCCACGTCGCACATCACCAACCGCCAGTCCGGTGGCGGCCAGCCGGTGACGGCCCGGGTCAGCGGGGGCGGGCGCAGCACCACGAGCACCAGCAGCAGCGCGCACGCCCCGCACCACCAGGGGTGCCGCAGCAGCCGTCGGCCGGCGAGCAGCGCGGCCGGGGTGAGCGCGCCGAGCAGGGCCGCGCCGGTCCAGCTGCCGGGCCAGTCCACGCCCGCGCCGGGGAGGGCGGCACCGGTGCGGGCGATCTGTGCGATCCACTCGGCGGGCCAACTCGCGCACCAGGCCGAGGCCTTGGCGGCCGGCATGGCCCAGGGTGCGGTGGCCAGTGCGCCGAAGCCCAGCACGGTGGCCGGTGCCAGGGCGCATTCCGCGAGGAGATTGCACGGCACCGCGACCAGGCTCACCCGGGCGGACAGCACGGCGACCACCGGAGCGCACAGGGCCTGTGCCGCACCGGCCGCGGCCAGCGCCTCCGCGAGCCGGGGCGGGACCCCGTGCCGTTGCAGCGCCGTGCTCCAGCGCGGTGCCAGCGTGAGCAGCGCGCCGGTGGCGAGCACGGAGAGCAGGAAGCCGTAGCTGCGGGAGAGCCAGGGATCGTGGAGGACCAGCAGCAGGACGGCCGTGGCGAGCGCCGGGATCAGGGATCTGCGGCGCCCGGTGGCGAGCGCCAGCAGGGCGACGGATCCGCAGGCCGCCGCCCGCAGCACGCTCGGGTCCGGCCGGCACACCACGACGAAGCCGAGACAGAGCACGGCTCCCAGGAGCGCCGTGGCCCGCAGGGGGATGCCGAGCCGGGGCGCCAGGCCGCGGCGCTCCGCGCGCTGGGCCAGACCGGGAGGGCCGAGCAGCAGGGCGAGCAGGATGGTGAAGTTGGAGCCGGAGACGGCGAGCGTGTGCGTCAGGTCGGTCTCCCGGAACGCCTCGTCCAGCTCGGGCGTGATCCGGGAGGTGTCCCCGACCACCAGCCCCGGCAGCAGTGCTCGCGCGTCGGCGGAGAGCCCGTCGGTCGCCTCGCGCAGACCGGCACGGAGCCGTTCCGCGAAGCGCTGCACGGCCGACGGTTCGTCTGCGACCACAGGCCCGCTGCGGCCCTTGACCCGCAGGACGGCCGCGAACCGGTCCCCGCTCGCGAGCGCGGGCGCGAGCCGCCCCTCGAGCGCGAGTCGGGTGGAGGGCAGCAGTCCCAGCCAGGCCGAGCGGGCGTCAGGTGGGCGTCCGGCTGGTGGAGTCGGTGAGGTTGACGGGGTTGGTGGCGTCGAAGTCCCGGTTCTGCTCCCGCCGGTCTTGCCCGCCCGGGGGTCGACGATCAGCAGGACCGGGGTCCGGGTCAGCTGCTCGGGCCCGCCGTCCGCTCGCCGGAGCCGGCGCACCTCGCCCTCGATCAGCACCACCGGCGGGGTCATGTGGGCGCCGCTGACGCGCGGGCGGCTGAGCCGGGGGTCGGAGGTGACCTCGACCTCGGCCGTCACGGTCACGAACTCCCGTGCCAGCGCCGGTACCGGGCCCCGGCGCAGATCCGCGCCGTGGAGTCCGGCCGAGGCAGCCGCCGCGGCGACGCACACCAGCACGGCCGAGGCGGAGACCCGTGTCGGTGCGGGGCGCCGGCTCCTCCGCCGGAGGGCGAGCAGCCCGCCCGCGGCGAGCAGGGCGACGAGCACCACCCCTGCGCTGACGCCGGAGGGTGCGGGCAGCAGCAGCGCCGCCGTGGCCCAGGCCGCCAGCGCCGGTGGCACCAGCCGGAGGTCCGCCGGCCCTTCCTGGCGCGGCCGGGCGGCTCCCAGCCGGTGCCCGGAGCGGGCGTGCACCGGAGACCGGGGGCCGGGGGTGTCCAGCGCGGCGTTCATGGCCGGACGAGATCCCGCAGCTCCGCGAAGCGGCGGTCACCGATGCCGCTCACCTCGCGCAGTTCGTCCACCGAGCGGAAGCCTCCGTTGCGGGTGCGGTACTCGATGATGTGCTGGGCCAGCACGGGGCCGACTCCGGGCAGGGTGTCCAGTTGCTCGGGTGTGGCGGTGCTCAGCGAGACGGGAGCGGTCGGCCCGGCACCTGCCGTCCCGGTCCCGTTGGCGGCCGTCATGCCCGTCGTGCCGTTCCCGCCGGGCGCCGGGCCTCCGACGACGACCTGCTCCCCGTCGACCAGGAAGCGGGCCCGGTTGAGGCCGTCGGTCTTCGTCCCGGGGCGTACTCCGCCCGCCGCTCGCAGGGCGTCCTCCACGCGGGAGCCTGCCGGCAGGCGGTGGACGCCCGGGTCTCGCACCTTGCCGCTGACGTCCACGACGATCTCCGCCGCGGCGGAGGCCGGGACCTCCGCCGCGGCGCGCGGGGCCGGCTCGGGAACGCTCGGTGAGGCGGCTGCGCGCAGCACCTCGGGGGGCTCCACCGGCTGAGTCCGTCCCGCCCAGAAGTGCTGGACGGCGAAGCCCACCGCGACCACCAGCACCACCGACAGAGCGATCAGGCTCCGGCGCTCCATCCCGCACCGCGACTGGATCCACAGCGGTAACCGCTCGCGAAGAGCGAGACCCCAGCGCTCCCGGCGGCTGGGGGGACCGGGCGGACCGGGCGCGGGGCCGGGGGCCTCCTCCGAGTCCGCCCGCTCGTCGTCGGTCGCGGCGGGCGGCGTCACCGGCACGCCTGGGACGCCTGGCGCGTCTGCCCAGCTCGGCACCCGGCGCCCGCCCCGCGCCCCGAACAACGCCTCAGCGCGCCGCCGGAGTTCGTCCGCCGGGGCTTCGCGGTCCTCGTGCCGGTGCCGGAGACCGTGACGGGGCCGCCGGTGACGGACGCGGCCGTCGGAGGCGGGACCGCGGCCCGGACCGCTGCTCGCAGTGGCTGTGCGTGTACGTGATCGAAGTGCCATGCGACGAGGATCGGGGGCCTCGCCGGAACCGCGATGATCTTGCTCGGTTTCCGTGGACTACCCGCGGGTTGTGGACAACTCCGTCACCCGCAGGGTGACAGTCGTCTCACGGCGCCACCTCACCACGCCCCTCACGGCGCGCCATCTCACCGCGCCGAGACCACGACCCCCAGCAGCCCGGGCCCGGTGTGCGCCCCGATCACCGCCCCCACCTCGCTGACATGCAGATCCGCCAGCCCGGGGATCCGGTCCCGCAGCCGCTCCGCGAGCGCCGCCGCCCGTTCCGGCGCCGCCAGATGGTGCACGGCGATGTCGACCTCCGCGCCGCCCGCCCGCTCGGCCGCGATCTCCTCCAGACGGGCGATCGCCTTCGACGCCGTGCGCACCTTCTCCAGCGGCTCGATCCGCCCGTCGGCCAGCTGCAGCAGCGGTTTCACGGCGAGGGCCGAGCCCAGCAGCGCCTGCGCCGCCCCGATCCGGCCGCCGCGGCGCAGATAGTCCAGGGTGTCGACGTAGAAGTAGGCGGAGGTGCCCGCGGCGCGCTTCTCGGCTGCCGTGACCGCCTCGTCCACCGTGCCGCCCGCCTCCGCGGTTTGCGCCGCGGCCAGGGCGCAGAAGCCGAGCGCCATGGCGATCATGCCGGTGTCCACGACCCGCACCGGCACCGGCGCCTGCCGGGCGGCGACGACGGCCGCGTCGTGGGTGCCGGACAGCTCGGCGGACAGGTGCAGGGAGACGATGCCGGTGGCACCGGCCTCGGCGACCTTGCGGTAGGTCTCGGCGAAGACCTCGGGGCCGGGCCGTGAGGTGGTGACCGGGCGGCGCTTCTGCAGCGCCTGGGCCAGGGAACGGGTGGAGATCTCGGTGCCCTCCTCGAGCGCGCGGTCGCCGAGGACCACGGTCAGGGGTACCGAGGTGATGCCGTGCCGCTCCATCGTCCGGGCCGGGAGGTAGGCCGTTGAATCGGTGACGATCGCGACATGGCGGGACATGAGCTGGAGGTTACCCGGCGCGCCGCCCGCACGGCAGCCCGGCCCTGCGGGCGGAGTGCTGCGGTGTCCGGATCATGTGGTGCTCTCGGGGCGGCGCTTCTTCTCCCAGGGGTAGGCGGGGCGCGGTGCGGAAGGTGCGATGGCGGGCCGCTGCCGCCCGGCCTCCGGCTCCTGTGCCTTGGCCGGTTCCTCGGGCCAGGTCTGACCGGCTGTCGGGGACTGGGCGGGCGCCTCGGGCCACGGCGCGGCGGTCGACGAGCCCGGCCCGCTCCCGGACGGCGTCTGCCCGCTCACGGGCGGCTCCTCGGTGATCCAGTGCCGCAGGGCCCCGGCCTCCATGTCGATCTGTGTGCTGAGTGATTCCAGGTCGTCCTCGGCGAAGCGGCGGGCGCGGTCGAGGGCGGCCCAGCGCAGGGAGTCCGCCGACTGTGTGATGCGCTCGGTGCGCTCGCGCAGGCCGGGCAGCCGCCCGGCGAGGGCGGACCGGTCCGGCTCGGCCTCGAGGCGGCGCAGCTCCGCGTCCAGCTCGTGGCCGTGGGCGCTGAGGCGCTCGAAGAGGGCGAGGGACTCCTTGACCGACTCGTCGTCGGCGGCGGCCGCCTGGAGCGTGTCCTGGGTGGCCCGCATGGAGGTGCGCAGCTTGAGCCGGAGTCGGGCGACCTCGGCCGCGGGGCCGGGCGCGACCAGGGACTTGACCTTCAGGGTGTGGTCCTCGACGGTGCGGCGGGCCTGGGTGATGTGGCGGTCGGCAGTGCGCTTGGCGGCGCCGACGACCTTCACCGTGGCGTAGACGCCGAGCACCATCAGGAGCACGAAAAGCAGGGCGACAACTGCGAACACTGCCTCCACGGGGCTCCTCCTGAGGGCCGTAGCACCTGTACCGGCACGCTCCGCGCCGCTCTTCCACGGTAAACGCAACGGGCAGGGGCGGAGTTCCGGTGGAACCCCGAACCTGCCCGCAGACGAGAGCCCGGCTACCCGTAGGGGACACCGGCCCGTCCCTGGGGGACCAGCCCCCAGGGACGATCAGGCCCCGCCAGGGGTGATCAGACCGGAACGATGTTCACCAGCTTCGGCGCCCGCACGATCACCTTGCGGATGCCGGCCCCGCCCAGCGCCGCGACGACCTTCTCGTCGGCCAGGGCCGCCTGCTCCAGCTCCTGCTCGGAGATGTCCGGCGACACCTCCAGGCGGGCCTTGACCTTGCCCTTGACCTGCACCACGCAGGTGACGGTCTCGTCGACGACGTAGGCCGGGTCGGCCACCGGGAAGTCCTGGTAGACCACGGTCTCCTCGTGGCCCAGCCGGCGCCACAGCTCCTCGGCGATGTGCGGGGCCAGCGGCGCGATCAGTTTCACCAGCGGCTCGGCGACCGAGCGCGGCACCGGGCGGCCCGCCTTGGTCAGGTGGTTGTTCAGCTCGGTGATCTTGGCGATGGCGGTGTTGAAGCGCAGGTTCTCCAGGTCCTGGCGGACCCCGTCGATCGCCTTGTGCAGGGCGCGCAGCGTCTCCTCGTCGGGCTCGGCGTCCACGACGGTGACCTCGCCGGTGGCCTCGTCGACGATGTTGCGCCACAGGCGCTGCAGCAGCCGGAACTGGCCGACCACCGCACGCGTGTCCCAGGGCCGGGAGACGTCCAGCGGGCCCATCGCCATCTCGTACAGGCGCAGGGTGTCGGCGCCGTACTCGGCGCAGATCTCGTCCGGGGTGACGGCGTTCTTCAGGGACTTGCCCATCTTGCCCAGCAGGCGGGTGACCTTCTCGCCCTGGTAGTAGTAGGCGCCGTCGCGCTCCTCCACCTCGGCGGCCGGCACCGCGATGCCGCGGCTGTCGCGGTACACGTAGGCCTGGATCATGCCCTGGTTGAACAGCTTGTGGAACGGCTCCGCCGAGGAGATGTGCCCCAGGTCGTGCAGGACCTTGGACCAGAAGCGCGCGTACAGCAGGTGCAGCACGGCGTGTTCGGAGCCGCCGACGTACAGGTCGACGCCGCCGTGCGGCATGCCCTCGCGCGGGCCCATCCAGTAGCGCTCGATCTCCGGGTCGACCAGCTGCTCGCTGTTGTGCGGGTCCAGGTAGCGCAGCTCGTACCAGCAGGAACCCGCCCAGTTGGGCATGGTGTTGGTCTCCCGCCGGAAGCGGCGCGGGCCCTTGCCGTCGCCCAGGTCCAGGGTGACGTTGACCCACTCCTCGTTGCGCGACAGCGGCGTCTCGGGCTGGGTGTCGGCGTCGTCCGGGTCGAAGGTGCGCGGCGAGTAGTCGTCCACCTCGGGCAGTTCCAGCGGCAGCATCGACTCGGGCAGGGCGTGGGCGATGCCGTCCTCGTCGTAGACGATCGGGAAGGGCTCGCCCCAGTAGCGCTGACGGCTGAACAGCCAGTCACGCAGCCGGTAGTTGACGGTGCCCTCGCCGTAGCCCCTGCTCTCCAGCCACTCGGTGATGCGGGCCTTGGCCTCGGTGACGTTCAGGCCGTCCAGCGAGATGTCCTCGCCCGAGGAGTTCACGATCTTGGCGTCGTGGGAGACGAAGGCGTCGTCCCACGTGGCCGGGTCGGTGCCGCGGCCGTCGGTGGGTTCGACCACGCAGCGGACGGGCAGTTCGAAGGCGCGGGCGAACTCGAAGTCGCGGGAGTCGTGGCCGGGGACGGCCATGATGGCGCCGGTGCCGTAGCCCATCAGGACGTAGTCGGCGATGAAGACGGGCACCTGCTCGCCGTTGACCGGGTTGGTGGCGTAGGCGCCGATGAAGACGCCGGTCTTGTCCTTGGCCTCGGCCTGCCGCTCGACGTCGGACTTGGCGGCGGCCTGGGCGCGGTAGGCGGCGACGGCCTCGGCGGGGCCGGCGTGGCCGCCGGTCCACGCCGGGTGGGTGCCCTCGGGCCACTCCTGCGGGGTGAACTTCTCCACCAGCGGGTGCTCGGGCGCCAGCACCATGTAGGTGGCGCCGAACAGGGTGTCGGGGCGGGTGGTGAAGACGGTGATGCGCTCGCCGTCGATCGGGAAGTCGACGCGGGCGCCCTCGGAGCGGCCGATCCAGTTGCGCTGCTGCAGCTTGATGGCCTCGGGCCAGTCCAGCGCCTCCAGGTCCTCCAGCAGGCGGTCCGCGTAGGCGGTGATGCGCATGTTCCACTGGCGCAGGTTGGCCTTGAAGACGGGGAAGTTGCCGCGCTCGGAGCGGCCCTCGGCGGTGACCTCCTCGTTGGCCAGCACGGTGCCCAGGCCGGGGCACCAGTTGACCGGCGCGTCGGAGGCGTAGGCCAGGCGGAACTCGCCCAGCACGTCGGCCCGCTCGGCCTCGCTCAGCTCGCTCCAGGGGCGGGTGTGTCCCGGTACCTCGCGCTCACCGGACTCGAACTCGGCGATCAGCTCGGAGATCGGGCGGGCCTTGCGGGCCTTGTCGTCGTACCAGGAGTTGAAGATCTGCAGGAAGATCCACTGGGTCCACTTGTAGTAGTCGGGGTCGATCGTGGCGAACGACCGGCGCTTGTCGTGGCCCAGGCCCAGCCGGCGCAGCTGGGTCTTCATATTCTCGATGTTGGCCTCGGTGGACACGCGCGGGTGCGTGCCGGTCTGCACCGCGTACTGCTCGGCGGGCAGGCCGAAGGCGTCGAAGCCCAGGGTGTGCAGCACGTTGTGGCCGGTCATGCGCTGGAACCGGGCGTAGACATCGGTGGCGATGTAGCCCAGGGGGTGGCCGACGTGCAGGCCCGCACCGGAGGGGTACGGGAACATGTCCATGATGAACTTCTTGGGCTTGGCGACCGTCTCGGGGTCGCCCGCCAGGTCTCCGGTGGGGTTGGGGGCGGCGTAGGTGCCCTCGGCGTCCCAGAAGTCCTGCCAGCGTGCCTCGATCTCGGCGGCCAGGGCGGCCGTGTAGCGGTGCGGCGCGGCCTCCGCGGCGGCGGCAGCGGGGTTCGTCTCGCTCATGTCCTCAAAGCTCCATCGATCGTCTCTGCCTGCGACCTGCGACTTCCGGGAAATGAAAAATCCCCTCGCACAGGAGGGGACGCCGCGCCGACTCCGGCCACCCGATGCGAACGGCTCTCGGGCGATGGCCGGGACTGATCAGCGCGGCCCGCTAAGCAGAAGGCGTACGGCACGCATGGCGCAAGGGTACCGCAGCGCCGGAGCCGCCCGCGACGCACTTCCCGGCGCGTATCGCCTGAACGCCGCTCAAAAGTTACTTCGCGTAACAGCCACTAAGGGGCATTACAACGACCAGATGCTCTTTTGATAACAGCGCAATAACTCAAACCTCGTACCCACCGGTATCACTGGGCTTAGAGTGCGGCAGCGGGACCGCTTTACCGAACCGTTCGGAGTTGCCCCATGAACCTGCCTCCACACAGCAGCCCGCCGCCCCTGAGGGGCCGGCCGGCTGCCGATGCGCCGTGCCCGTCCGCCGCCGAGACGCGGGGAGGTAGGCAGTGAGGCCGGACGACAGCACGGCGGACGACTGGATCCTGGAGTTCCTCAACTTCGGCGTGGGCGTCCTGTCGCTGGTGTGCCTGAGCTGCTCGGTGATCTGGGGCCTGGTCGCCCAGGACCGGGTGCTGCTCGGGGTGCGTCAGCGGATCATGGCGCAGGCGGTGCACCGCACCACGGCGGTCGCCTCGATCCTGTTCCTGCTGGTGCACATAGCCATCAAGCTGATCCTCGACCACACCTCGTGGATCGCCGCGGTGATCCCCTTCGGCCTGGCCCTCACCGACGACGAGGTGGTCCTGGGCCGGACCTTTCTCATCGGCCTGGGCACCATCGCCGCGATGCTGATGATCTTCGTGGGCATCACCGGCATCCTGCGCAACCGCTTCGCCACCCCGGCGCCCGTCGCCGCCCGCTGGCGGGCCATGCACATGCTGGCCTATCCGGCCTGGTGCGCCGCGCTCGTCCACGGGCTCTACGCGGGTCGAGCGGCCAAGCCGATCTTCATGATCCTCTACGGCCTGTCGGTGCTGGGCGTCACCGCGGCCCTGGTGCTGCGCGCCTCCCCGCGCTCGGTCAAGCGCAGGGTCGCCGACGGGATCACCGGCTTCCTCGGCATCACCGAGGACCAGCCGCGGCGCGAGGAACTGCTGGAGGAGAGCAGGTCCCGGGCCGCGGAGGCCACGCTGCCCGGCTACGAGGGCCGCGCCGGCGGGTCGAAGCGCGACGACGGCCCGCGTTTCGAGAAGGCCGAGCGGCCGGCCGCGGCGGAGCCCGCGAACGGGTTCGCCGCCGCCTACCGCGCGGTCTCTGCGCCGCCCCAGACCCAGCAGATGCCGCAGTTCACGGACCAGACCGCCACGTCCCCGCTGGACCTGCAGTCCACCGGCACCATGCCGCAGGTGGACTCCACGGGGAGCATGCCGCGGATGGACTCCACGGGCGGCATCCCGCAGGTGGACTCCACGGGCAGCCTGCCCCGGGTGGACTCCACGGGGAGCATGCCGCGCGTCGACTCCCCCTCCAGCACCTCGGGCAACTGGCCGATCCCGTCCCCGCCGCCGGTCGGCGAGGCCCCGCCGTCGGCCTACGACCCGCTCAACGACACGGGATACACCATCCCGGCCTACAACAATCCGGGCGGACCCGGCTACGGCTCGAGTGATGTGTACGACACCGGTGAGACGAACACCCTCTCCGGGACGTACAACCCGAGTGACACGTACAACAGCGGTCCCGCCACTGAAACACTCCCCGGTGCGTCCTCGTCCTACGACTTCGACGCTCCGGGCTCGGGCGAACCTTGGAACATGCCTTCCGGAGGCTATAAGTGAACGAGGCCCTGCCCGACGTCCCCGAAGTCCGCGTCGTCGGCCTTCCCCAGCTCACGTCGGGCTTCGACCTTGTGGACCGGCTCGATCTGCCCATGCACCTCAAGGTGCACGGGCCGCTCGAGCCGATGGGCGGCGAGCAACTCGCGTCGCTCGCCGAGCGCATCAATCTCAGGGGGCGCGGCGGCGCGGGCTTCCCCTTCCACAAGAAGCTGCGCTCGGTCGCCGAGTCGGCGATCAAACGCGGCGTCCGGCCGGTCGTCGTGGTCAACGGCAGTGAGGACGAACCGGCCTGCCGCAAGGACACGGTGCTGATCAACCGTGCCCCGCATCTGATCCTGGACGGCGCGCTGCTGTGCGCCGAGGCCATGGGAGCCCGCACGCTCGTGGTGGGGGTCACCCGTGAGTCGACCCAGCGCTCGATGGAGAAGGCGCTCGCCGAGCGCGGCCTGAGCAACGGCCGCCGCTCGGCGCTGCGGGCACGGGTGCAGCGCAACCCGGTCCGCATGGTGACCGGCGCCGCCGCCTCCCTGATCCGCTCCATCGACGGCGGCCCGGCGATCCCGCCCGGCCGCAAGATCAGCGCGTCCAAGAGCGGCGTCGGCGGCGCACCCACCCTGCTCTCCAACGCCGAGACGTTCGCGCAGCTCGCCATCGCCGCCCGCATCGGCCCGGAGCGCTACTGCAACACGGGCCTGTACGACGAGCCGGGCACCGTGATGCTCACGGTGTCCGGGGCGGTGGCCCGTCCCATGGTGATCGAGGTGCCGACGGGCGTGCCGCTGCGCTATGTGCTGCAGCTCGCCGGGGCGCCGCCGGTGCCGCAGGGCGTGCTGACCGGCGGCTACCACGGCAAGTGGATCGACGCGGCGACCGTCAACGAGGCGATCGTCTCCCGCAACTCACTGGACGCGGTGGGCGGTTCGCTCGGCGCCGGCGCGATCCTGCCGATCAGTCAGGAGACCTGCCCGCTGGGCGAGTCGCTGCGGGTGGCGCAGTGGCTGGCCGAGGAGAGCGCGGGCCAGTGCGGCCCCTGCTACCTGGGCCTGCCGGCCGCCGCGCGCGGCATGGAGGACATCCTCAACGGCGGCGGTCCCGCCGCCCTCGAGGCGCTCAAGCAGGTCGCCAAGAACGTGAAGCGCCGCGGTGCCTGCTCGCACCCGGACGGCTCCGCGATGTTCCTGGAGTCGACGGTCAAGGCGTTCACCGACGACCTGGCCGCCCATGTCCTCGGCAACGGCTGCGGACGGCCCGTGCACGGCGTCCTGCCGCTCTTCGAGGGGGGCAGGGCACCGACGGGCATCCCGGGCGGCGGGCAGTCGGAGGAGAACGGCCCCAGCCGTCAGAAGATCTTCGTCGACTGGACGCTGTGCCGGGGTCACGGCCTGTGCGCGGACATCCTGCCGGAGGTCTTCCAGCTGGGCGCGGACGGCTTCCCGACGGTGGCTCAGGCCCCGGTGCCGCGCTATGCGGAGGCCAAGGCGATGCGGGCGGTGCGCCGCTGCCCGGCGCTGGCCCTGCGCATCGAGGAGGAGGGGCCGCAGGCGAAGGCCCCGAGCCGGAACCTGCCGGTGCTCTCCCAGGGCCGCGGACGGCGCGCCCTGGGGCGCTGAGGACACGCCTGCGGCGCGCGGGCCCCGGTTACGCCACCGGGGCTCGCGCCCCGGCCCGCAGACGGGTGCCCAGGGCCCGTACACGACCACTGCGCACCACGCGCCCCGCGCACCCGCACCCGCACCCGCACCCGCACCCGCACCCGCACCCGCACAAACGACGATCCCCCGGTCCGTCAGGACCGGGGGATCTTTCTGTGGAGCTAAGGAGAATTGAACTCCTGACCTCCTGCATGCCATGCAGGCGCTCTACCAACTGAGCTATAGCCCCTTGTTGTCCGCCTTCCGGGTTTCCCCGGCGGCGACGCCAACATTACACGGTCCCCCCGGCCCAACACCAAATCGTTTCCGGTGTGCCCGATTTGGCGCCTTTGTTCTTTGGTCGGGGAGCCTGGCCCGCTCAAGGAGCCGTGCGGGCAGGAGGCCGCCGCCTCGAAGGTCACGCCTCCTGGAACGGCCCCGCGGCCCCGCGGTCACGCGGTCACGCGGTCACGAAGGAATAGAACCGCTTGAGGGTGCAGTGCTCTTCCAGGAGCCGGCCGTAGATCGGCTCCCCCTCGAGTTCCCGGTACGTCTCGATGGGGTCGCCCTTTATGATCAGCGCCCGCGCGCATTCCTCGCACCAGTACTGGTAGTCGGGGTTGATCGGCTCCATGTCGCGGACGATCGGCGTCCCGCTGCCGCACCAGTCGCACTTCCGCCTGTGTGCACCCATCGATCAGCTCCAGCTGTGGCCGCAGGCCGTGCACACGTACGAGATGCCACCGTTGTCGCCGAGCACCTGGGCGACATGGGCGGAACCGCAGGAAGGGCAGTGGATGCGGGTCGAGGTCCGTAGCGTCAACACCGCTGTGAGGAGGTGTCCGACCTCCTCGCGGATGCTCACAGGCATCGCAACTCCCTCCCGTCGGGCCGCGCCCCCTTCCGGCCGTTTGATTCTGCCACGACCGGGCCAATACGGTCAGCGACGCCGTGGTACCGGTCGGGACACGAATGGGCGCCTCGTAGAGGTATACGCCTGTCGGACGCGGTCTGCTCAACCCGGGGAACGAAAAAATCCCGCCCCCCTGAGGGGAACGGGATCTTCTCTGTCGAGCTGTGGAGCTAAGGAGAATTGAACTCCTGACCTCCTGCATGCCATGCAGGCGCTCTACCAACTGAGCTATAGCCCCTTGGCTTGGTCACGCGGCCAAGCCGCATGTTGTCCGCCCCCCGCTCGGCGGGCGAACAAGAAGAACTTTAGCCTGTGACCTGCCGGAAAGTGAAATCCGGGTCCCGGCCCGGCGCGACCTGGCCGGTCGCCGCTCAGTCGTCGTCGCCCAGCACCGGTTCGGGCAGCGTGCCGGCGTTGTGCTCGAGCAGCCGCCAGCCGCGGAGGCCCTGGCCGAGGACGGACCAGCAGCAGTTGGTGAGACCGCCGAGGCTCTCCCAGTCGCGCGGATCGAGACCCAGCAACCGGCCGATGGTCGTACGAATGGTGCCACCGTGGCTGACGACGACCAGAGTGCCGTCCTCCGGCAGCTTCTCCACGTGCCGGAGCACCACGGGGGCGGCCCGGTCGGCGACCTCGGTCTCCAGCTCACCGCCGCCCCGGCGCACCGGCTCGCCGCGCTTCCAGGCGGCGTACTCGTCGCCGTACCGGGCGATGATCTCGTCGTGCGTCAGGCCCTGCCAGACTCCCGCGTAGGTCTCCCGCAGGGCCTCGTCGAGGGTCACCTCCAGGCCGGTGAGCGCGGCCAGCTCCGCGGCGGTGTCCGCGGCGCGCCGGAGGTCGGAGGCGATGATGGCGTCCGGGCGCAGACCGGCCAGCAGCCGGGCGGCCCGGCGGGCCTGGGCGCGGCCGGTCTCGGTGAGCTCCACGTCCGTGCTGCCCTGGAAGCGGCGCTCCACGTTCCAGCGGGTCTGGCCGTGGCGCCACAGGATGATGCGGCGGCCCTTCGTCCGGGAGCCGCCCACCTCTCCGGTGGTGCTCACCGCCACTCACCGCCCGTCTCCGCTGCGGCCTCGGCCTCCTGCTGCCGGGCGTGCTCGGCGGCCTTGCCGCGGGTCGCCTTGGCGTCCTCGGGCAGCTCCAGCTCGGGGCAGTCCTTCCACAGCCGTTCCAGGGCGTAGAAGACGCGCTCCTCGCTGTGCTGGACGTGGACGACGATGTCGACGTAGTCGAGCAGGACCCAGCGGGCCTCCCGGTCGCCCTCACGGCGGACCGGCTTGGCGCCCAGCTCCTTCTGCAACCGCTCCTCGATCTCGTCCACGATGGACTTGACCTGGCGGTCGTTGGGCGCGGAGGCGAGCAGGAAGGCGTCGGTGATGGACAGCACGTCACTGACGTCGTAGGCGACGATGTCGTGCGCGAGCTTGTCGGCGGCCGCCTGGGCGGCGGTGGTGACGAGCTCGAGGGAACGGTCGGTTGCGGTCACTACAAGGCTTTCGGTCGGCGGACACTACGCCCTCCAGGGTCTCACGGACCGGCCGGGCCACCTGACGCATTTACGCGCGCAGCCGGCCCGGCCGCTACGAACCGGGGTCGTAGTCCTGGCCCAGGACGACCGACACCCTGGCGCCCGCTGAGACCTCGCCCTTGGTGACGGAGCCCGCCGGCAGGCCCAGCGTCTTGGCGACCTCGGTGGCGTGCTCCTTGTCGGCGGCCTCGGCGTAGACGACCCTGGACGTCGCCGCGGCGCCGGTGCTGCCGCCCTCCAGGAAGGTGAAGCCGCCGTTGAGCAGCGTGACCCGGGCCTTCTCGGTGTTGTCCTTCACCCCTGTGGCGTTGCGCACGCTGACGCTGACGGCGGCGTCCTTGTCGGGACTCTTGGCGGTGCCGCCGAGGATCTTCTTGACCACGCCGTCGCCGGCCCGGGCGCTGATCGTGCCGTCCTGCTGCACCGGCAGCATCGTGGTCGTGTGGTCGCCGCCCTTGGCGAGGTCGGAGAGCCGGGCGAGGAAGGATCCGAGGTCGGCGTCGGTCAGGGGCGGCTCGATGATCTGCCCCAGCGTCTGCACGGTGGTGGTGGCGGCGTCCGGGTCGGAGGTCATCTTGCGCAGGACCCCGTGCATCACCTGCCCGAACCGCTTGAGCTGGGCGTCGGAGGACTCGCCGGGCGCGCGGTAGGTGGCGTAGGCGACGGCCATCTTGCCGCTGAGGGTCTGCTTCTCCCCCTTGCGGACCAGCGGGCTCTGGCCCTTCTTCTTGGCGTCCGGGTCGGGCACGTCGGCGTCGGTGTCGATCTCGATGTTGCCGACCAGGTCGACCAGGGTGAGCAGGAACGGCGTGTCCAGCCGCCAGGTGCCCTCGATCTCGGTGCCCAGGACCGTGTCCAGGGCGGTCCGGGTGGCCTCGGAGCCGTCGTCCTCGACGGACTTGGCGAGTGTGGTGGTGGTGCCGTCCTCGGCGGTCAGCGCCAGCGAGTTGGGCACCAGCACGGTGGTGCCCTGCTTGGTGGTGGTGTTGTCCACCAGCAGCGCGGTGGAGGTGCCGCCCTTCTTGGTGTCGTGCAGATGCACCACGATCACGTCGCGCTTCTGCGCCGCCGCGGCGGTCGTGGTGCCCGTGCCGGTGCCGGAGCCGGACAGGCCGGGCAGCTTTCCGGCGTACCAGAGGTAGCCGACGCCGCCGGTGGCGACCAGGGCGAAGACCACGGCCAGGGCGATGAGCCGGCTGCGGGCGCGGCGGCGGGCCTCCTCGCGGCGCTCGGTGCGGTTCTCGGTGAACTTCAGCCAGTCGATGACGTCCTCGGAGGCGTCGTCCGGGTCCTCGACGAAGGCGAACTGCTCCGTGCGGTACTCGCGCTCCGGCTCCCCGGCCCCGTCCGGCTCGCCGGGGCCCGGGTGCTCCCCGTCGACGGGCCCGGGCTGCTGCGGGATGTGCGCGGTCTGCGGGCCGCCGCCATAGGGGTCGTACTGGCCCTGCGGGGGCTGGGCGGCGTGCGGCGGGGCCTGGGCGGGGATGTGCGGCTGCCGGGGCTGCTGCTGCGGCTGCTGCGGCTGACCAGGGACGCCGTAGGGGTCGTAGCCGCCGTAGCCGCCGTAGGACTGGCCCGACGGGTCGGGCGGGAACGCCGAGGGGTCGTAGCCGCTCTGGGGTTCGTAGCCGGTCCCGGGCTGACCGGCTCCGGTGGTGTACGGGTCGTAGCCGTACTCCTGCTGTCCGTGCTGCTGGTAGGGGTCGTGAACCTGCTGGGGCGGGGCCTGCCGGTAAACAGGCCGGCCGTACTCGTCGTAGCCGACGAGCTCGTACGGGGCGGACCCGTCGGTCCCGTAGCCCGCGTCGTATCGGTCGTTCACCGGTGCCCCTCTCGGCTCACTCGCCGCGGTACAGCGCTCGCTTGGCGATGTAGCGCACGACTCCGTCCGGCACCAGATACCAGACGGGTGCTCCCTTGGCGACTCTCGCACGGCAGTCCGTGGAGGAGATGGCGAGGGCCGGAACCTCGACCAGGGTGACCCCGCCCTCGGGCAGCCCGGGGTCACTGAGGTGATGGCCGGGCCGGGTGACGCCGATGAAGTGCGCCAGGGAGAACAGCTCCTCGCTGTCGCGCCAGGTCAGGATCTGGGCGAGGGCGTCGGCGCCGGTGATGAAGAACAGGTCGGTGTCCGGGTTGAGTGCGCGCAGGTCGCGCAGCGTGTCCACGGTGTAGGTGGGGCCGCCGCGGTCGATGTCGATGCGGCTCACCGAGAACTGCGGGTTCTCGGCGGTGGCGATGACCGTCATCAGGTAGCGGTCCTCGGCCGGGGAGACCGAGCGGTGGCTCTTCTGCCACGGCTGCCCGGTGGGGACGAAGACCACCTCGTCCAGGTGGAACTGGGCGGCGACCTCGCTGGCCGCCACCAGGTGCCCGTGGTGGATCGGGTCGAAGGTGCCGCCCATGACACCGAGGCGGCGCTTGCCCGACCTCACGGGGCCGCAGCCGGGGCCGGTAGGCATGTCCTGCTGTCCCATGCGTGCAGACCCTACCGGCCCGGCCCGCGGGTCTCGGTCACCAGTTCCCCTGGTCGCCCGTGAGGGGCTCAGCGGTCGCGGTTGAAGCGGGTGGTGATCCACAGCAGGAGCAGCAGCGCGAACAGGGCGCCGCCACCGGTGAGGTAGGGGCTGAGGCTCTCGTGGTTGCCGCCCTCTCCGCCTTCGGAAGCGAGGGTGACCAACTGGGCAGCGGTGCTGTGGAAGCTCATCTTCGGCAGGACCTATCGCGTGTGGGCGGGATAAAGACGTCGGCTCATCGTAAGCGGGCGCCTTCGTGACGATCACGCCGACTCCGCGCTTGCGGCAACCTTCGCGTGCTCTCAGTCGTCCTTCTGCCTGTAACCGCGGAGCAGGAACCACGCGGTGAGCGCACAGCCCACCACCATCACGACGAGGGCGATCCTGATCACCTGGGTCTCCTTGGCGGGTCCGGCGCCGTACTGCCCGTCCACGGTAAACCCGCCTAGGCTGGGCCTCGGCCCCGGGAGCACGGCCGAGGCACGCAGGGACCCGGGACCACCCGACGCACTTGGGGGAAACATGTCCGACGGCCACCAGCACAGCGGGCACGAGCACGTGCCGGGCAGGCAGCGCAGGCGCTTCCCCGGGATCTCCTCGCGCGCCTACGAGCATCCGGCCGACCGCTCCGCCCTGGTGGCGCTGCGCAAGCTCAGCGGCTTCGACACGGTCTTCAAGGCGCTGAGCGGCCTGCTGCCGGAGCGCAGCCTGCGGCTGCTGTTCCTGTCGGACTCGGTGCGCGTCTCCGACCGCCAGTTCGCCCATCTGAACGACATGCTGCGGGACGCGTGCTACATCCTGGACCTGGAGAAGGTCCCGCCGATGTACGTCAAGCAGGACCCCGTCCCGAACGCCATGTGCATCGGCATGGACGAGCCGATCATCGTGGTCACCACGGGCCTGGTGGAGCTGCTGGACGAGGAGGAGATGCGGGCGGTCGTCGGCCACGAGGTCGGGCACGCGCTGTCCGGGCACGCGGTCTACCGCACGATCCTGCTGTTCCTGACCTCGCTCGCGGTCCGGGTGGCGTGGATCCCGCTCGGCAACTTCGCGATCATGGCGATCGTGACGGCGCTGCGGGAGTGGTTCCGCAAGTCGGAGCTGTCCGCGGACCGCGCCGGGCTGCTGGTCGGCCAGGACGTGCACGCCTCGATGCGCGGCCTGATGAAGATCGCCGGCGGCAACCACCTGCACGAGATGAACGTGGACGCCTTCCTGGAACAGGCCGAGGAGTACGAGGCGGGCGGCGACCTGCGCGACTCCGTGCTGAAGATCCTCAATGTGCTGCCCCGCTCCCACCCGTTCACCACCGTGCGGGCGGCGGAGCTGAAGAAGTGGGCGGCCTCCCGCGACTACCAGCGGCTCATGGACGGCCACTACCCGCGCCGGGACGAGGACAAGGACGCCTCGGTGCGGGACTCCTGGCGGGAGTCGGCAGGCTCCTACGCGGACGAGGTGAAGACCTCCAAGGACCCGCTGATGAAGCTGGTCAACGACATCGCGGGCGGCGCCGGTGACCTGGGCGAACGGGTCTGGCGCGGGTTCAGCGGGTTCGCCTCGCCCAAGCCGCCCCGGCCCAAGGACGAGCAGCCGCCCCGGCCCGAGGACGAGCAGCCGCCCCGCGACGAGGACTGAGCCCGTCGCCCGTCGCGACCGGGTCCGTCGGAGCTAGAGCTTCGGCTGCGCCGCCGGTGCCAGGGCGCCGCACAGGGCGGGCGTGCCGCCGGTTGCGTACGGGTCGGTGCCGGCCGGGCCGCGCTGGTCGGCCGTCTGCCCGGCGAGCAGCGGGCGCAGCCGGGCGGCGGAGTCCTCGGCGCAGGACATCGGGCCGGCCTGGACGTGCGAGACGACCAGCTCGGCCTGGTGCAGCCGCAGGTCCTCGCGGTCGAAGCGGAAGTGCAGCTCGCGCCGGACGGTGAACAGCGACGCCCGCGCGTCACGGTCGGCGCCGGCCGGGCGCAGCGCGTAGACGAAGGTGTGGTCGGAGAGGACCTCCAGGGTGGAGGAGTCGGCCTCGGTGGCCTGGAGGGTGCCCTGGACGCGCACCTTGCGGTCGGCCAGCTGGGCCTGGGCCGGGTCGAGGCGGACCAGCCACCCGGTGAGCGCGTGCCGGCCGTCCGCGGCGGGCCGGGCCAGGCTCCGGTCGAACTGGTCCAGCTGGTCGGGGTCGAGCAGCACCCGCACCGAGCGGGTCGCTCGGCCGGTGAGCACCTCGGGGTCGAGCGAGGAGCGGACGATGTAGTCCTTCGCCGTGGTCAGCGCGGAGACCACCTGGCTCTCGGAGAAGTGCGCGGTGCGCCGGGAGGCCGGCAGCGGTACGCCCTCGGCGCCGATCCGGAACTGGGCCGCGGGGCTGCTGGTGTAGAGGTGCTCGACGTCGGTGTGTCCCGGCACCTTGCCCTCGGGAGCGAGCGGCACCACCGTCATCCGCAGCGGCTCGGCCGGCTCCCGCGCGGCGGGGCTCTGGTAGGGGTGGCGTATGCCCATGTAGAGGGCGGTGCCGAAGGCGAGGGCGATCAGCACGACCAGGACCAGCGCCTGCCGGGAGAGCCCCGCCCTGCGCAGTGGCGGGCGGCGCCGGACCGCGGGAGCGTGGTCGGTGATGCGTTCCTGGGCGGAGTACTCCTGAAGGCGGGCAGCACGGACGAAGGACTCGTCGAAGACGACGGACCGGTACTCGTCCTCGCCACCTCTCGGGGTGCCCTCGGGGTTCCCCTCGGGTGGGTCCGCAGGCCCTTCCATATCTTCAGGGTAGGTCCGCGGGACGCCGGGTAAACGCCCCGCCGGGCGACAAGTTCTGACAGGTTCTCACCAAGAAATGCACCCGGGACCGCACCCGGAACGGCACCCGGAACGCACCCTCCGTCCGGCCCTGTCCGGCGCGCTGCGCGGCACGCGTCCGGCGCGTACACGCGGGCCTGCGTCAGGGGCTGGGCGGGAGCACCGGCACGGTCGGCGGGGAGTGGTCCGCGGACGCCGACGGCACCGCCGTGCCGCCCTGGGCCGGCTCGGTGGTGACGGGCGGCGGCACCTGCTCCTCGCGGCCCGAGGAGGCGCCGCGGTAGACCGCCGTGAAGGCGAGCGCCACCATGCCGATGCCCATGACCAGGGCGAGCACCCAGGCGACCGGCCGGTGCCAGCGCACCTGTCTGCCGTACGGGCCGGCGTGGCCGTAGCCGTCCTCCAGGACGTCGAGGTCCTCGTCCTCGTCGTCGGGGTCGGGGTCGGCCCGGTAGCGGCCGTAGCCGTCGTCGTAGCGCTCGCCTCCGGAGCGGGCGCGGTGGGCCTCCGCCTCGGAGGCCTCGGCTCTGGCCTGCGCCGCGGCCAGGAGGCGCTCGACGGCGGTCGGCTCGTGCACCGTGGCCGCACGTACGAAGGCCTCGTCGAAGACCACGGAGGCGAACTCTTCGTCCGACACCCCGCGGTCGTGGTCGTCGTCGGGCTCCCAGCCGTCAGGGAACGGCGTGCCCCCCACGTCCTCCGGCACGGATCCAGAGTAGACCTGGGGGGTCAATTTGGGCAGACGGTATGGAAATTCGTCCGGCGCCCCGGCAAGGTGCCGGGGCCGGTCAGCGCCGGGTGTGCCCGTCGCCGGTCACGATGTACTTGGTGCTGGTCAGCTCGGGCAGGCCCATGGGGCCACGGGCGTGCAGCTTCTGGGTGGAGATGCCGATCTCCGCGCCGAAACCGAACTGGCCGCCGTCGGTGAAGCGGGTGGAGGCGTTCACGGCGACGGTGGTGGAATCCACCAACTGGGTGAACCGGCGGGCGGCGGCCTGGGAGCTGGTGACGATGGCCTCGGTGTGCCCGGAGGTCCACAGCCGGATGTGCTCCACGGCCTTGTCGAGCGAGTCGACCACCGCGGCGGCGATGTCGTAGGAGAGGTACTCGGTCTCCCAGTCCTCGGCCGTGGCCTCGACGACGGTGGCCTTGGAGTCCTCGGCGTACGCCATGACCCGCTCGTCGGCGTGCACGGTGACCCCGGCCTCGGCCAGCGCGTCCAGGGCGCGCGGCAGGAAGGCGGGCGCGATGTCCTGGTGGACCAGGAGGGTCTCCGCGGCGTTGCAGACGCCGACCCGCTGGGCCTTGGAGTTGACCAGGATCTCCACGGCCATGTCGAGGTCGGCCTGGGCGTCGACGTAGACGTGGCAGTTGCCGGTGCCGGTCTCGATCACCGGGACGGTGGACTCCTGCACCACGGTGTTGATCAGCGAGGCGCCGCCGCGCGGGATGAGCACGTCGACCAGGCCGCGGGCGCGCATCAGCTCGCGCACGCTGTCGCGGCTCTCGCCGGGCACCAGCTGCACGGCGTCGGCGGGCAGCCCGGCCCCGCCCACGGCGTCCCGCAGCACCCTCACCAGCGCGGTGTTCGACTGGTACGCCGAGGAGGAGCCGCGCAGCAGGACGGCGTTGCCGGACTTCAGGCACAGGGCGGCGGCGTCCACGGTGACATTGGGCCGGCCCTCGTAGATGATCCCGACGACGCCGAGCGGCACCCTGACCTGCCGCAGGTCGATGCCGTTGGGCAGGGTGGAGCCGCGGACGACCTCGCCGACCGGGTCGGGCAGCGCGGCCACGTCGCGCACGTCGGAGGCGATGGCGCGGACCCGCTCGGGGGTGAGGGTGAGCCGGTCGATCATGCCCTCGCTGGTGCCGGCCTCGCGCGCCTTGGCCACGTCCTGGGCGTTGGCCTCGACGATCTCGGCGGTACGGACCTCCAGCGCGTCGGCGATGGCGAGCAGCGCGTCGTCCTTGGCGGCGCGAGGCAGCGGCGCGAGGGTCGCGGCGGCGGCCTTGGCGCGGTAGGCGGCCTGGTTGACCGGGGACATCGAGTCGAACGGCGAGAGCGTGGTCATGAGGGAAGGGTAGTGCGGCCGGCCCCGGTGGTGGCGTCCGTCCCGCACACCGAGACATTCCGGAAACCGTCCGGCACCGCCTTCCGCGCGGCGGCAGCACGCGGTGGGGTCTCAGAAGGGGTGCACCCCGACCGGACTGGCCGGCGGCGGACCGTACCCCTCGGCGATGCGCTGGTGGTAGGTGGCCCGGTCGATGACCTCCAGGCCGACGATCTCCCAGGGCGGCAGGCCCGCCGACTGACGGTGCTCGCCCCACAGGCGCAGTGCCACCGCCGCCGCGTCGTGCAGATCGCGGGCCTCCTCCCAGTAGCGGATCTCCGCGTGGTCGTCGGCGTAGCGGCTGGTCAGCAGGAAGGGGTGGTCGTGGGCGAGCTGCTCCAGCGCCCTGCGGACCTCCTTCAGCGGCGCCTGCTCGCCGGAGACGCTGAGGGTGATGTGCCACAGGCGGGGCAGGTCCTCGCTCTCGCCTCCGGCGACGGCGTCGCCGGTCGCGACGCTGGTGAGCCCCCGTTCCGCGCCGGCCGCCCGGGAGCCGGCACCACCGCGGGACGTCGTCCCCGGGCGCACTCGCCTCACGTCGGCCTCCTTCTCACGCTGCCCGTGCCGTAGCGGGACACGCCCTCGCCCGGGCGGGTCCCCGGGTCAAAGTGCAGCAGGCCGCAGGGGGATCGTGGGGCGATTTTGCGGAACGTCCACCACCGGGGGCGGACGTTTCCCCTCATTACGGATGCAGGACCACCAGGTCGTCCCTGTGTACGACCTCACGTTCGTACGCAGGACCGAGATCGCGGGCCAGTTCGCGGGTGGAGCGGCCTATCAGAAGGGGGATCTCCTTGGCGTCGAAGTTGACGAGCCCGCGCGCCACCGCGCGTCCCTCGCCGTCCCGCAGCTCCACCGGGTCGCCGGCGCTGAAGTCGCCCTCGACGCCGGCGATGCCGGCCGGCAGCAACGACTTGCGGCCGTGCACCACCGCGCGCACCGCCCCGTCGTCGAGGGTGAGCGCGCCCTGCGGGGTGGAGGCGTGCTGCAGCCACAGCAGCCGGTCGGCGGAGCGGCGCCCGGTGGGGTGGAAGTAGGTGCCGGTGTCCTCGCCGCCGAGGGCGTCGGCCGCGTGGATCGCGCTGGTCAGCACCACCGGGATGCCGGCCGCGGCGGCGATCCTGGCGGCCTCGACCTTGGTGACCATGCCGCCGGTGCCGACGCCGGCCTTCCCGGCGCTGCCGATCTCGACATGCGCGAGGTCGGCCGGGCTGCGCACCTCGGCTATCCGGGAGGTGCCGGGCCTGCCCGGGTCGCCGTCGTAGACGCCGTCGACGTCGGAGAGCAGCACCAGCAGGTCGGCGCGGACCAGGTGGGCGACCAGGGCGGCGAGCCGGTCGTTGTCGCCGAAGCGGATCTCGTCGGTGGCGACCGTGTCGTTCTCGTTGACGATCGGGAACGCGCCCATCGCCAGCAGCTTGTCCAGCGTGCGGGAGGCGTTGCGGTGGTGGGCGCGGCGGCTCATGTCGTCGGAGGTGAGCAGCACCTGCCCGACCCGCACCCCGTAGCGGGCGAAGGAGGCGGTGTAGCGGGCGACCAGCAGCCCCTGGCCGACACTGGCGGCGGCCTGCTGGCGGGCC
Source organism: Streptomyces composti (assembly GCF_012034205.1). Taxonomy (GTDB): domain Bacteria; phylum Actinomycetota; class Actinomycetes; order Streptomycetales; family Streptomycetaceae; genus Streptomyces; species Streptomyces composti. The sequence goes on along the minus strand of NZ_JAATEM010000018.1, from coordinate 21,220 downwards.
AGGTCCCTCGGGCGCCGGCGCAGGCCCAGCGGGGCGAGGCCGGCGGCGATGGCGCCGGAGGAGACCAGCACGATCTCCCGCTCCGATGCACCGTTGCGTCCGCCGTTGCGCCCCCTCTCGCCGCCCTCGGCGGGGGTGGCGCGGGGCACACCCTGGCTGCGCACCTTGGCGAGCACGTCGACGAGCGCGTCGACGCGGTCCGCGTCCAGGCCGCCGCTGGCGGTGGTCAGCGAGGAGGAGCCGACCTTGACGACGATCCTGCGCGCCTCTCGCACGGCCTGCCTTGCCCCTGCCACCTTGCGGTCCGTCCCCTCGGGTCACGTCATTGTCGATACGTCGCTCGCCTGGCAATCTACGCGAAGCGGATGGCGTGCGGCGCACCGGTCCAGTCCCCGGACGTCCGAGCCCCGCCTCGAACGTCTGACCGATCTGCTGGCACGAATACGTCACAGTCGGGCGGGACTGCCGGGGCTCCGACGGTTGTGCGAGGGTCCGGGGAACCCGCGTGTCGTACGGTGGCCGCCGCACGTTATAACCGGTCGCACGAATTCCCCCCGACCCTGGAGTCACCGCAGTGCCCACGTCCCTGTCCCGGATGCCGGCGCGAGCGCTCGTCACAGCGCTACTGGCCGCCGCTTTCGTCGTCCAGGCGCTAGCCGCCCTCGCTCCCAACGTCCCGCTGCTGATCGCCGCGACGGCCGTGTCGCTGGTGGTCGAAGGGGTGCTGTACCGGTGGCAGCCCGAGCTGCTGTCGGTGTTCGCCAAGTCACAGGCCGACCTCACGGTCCGGCATGTGCTGCGGGACCTGCTGCTGGTGGCGGGCGTGCTGCGGACGGCCGAGCAGGACGGTGAGGCGCAGTACGCCCCGGTTCTGGTGGGTCTGCTCGGCTTCTACGCGCTGCACTTCGCGATCCAGGCGGTGTCGGTGCTGGTCCGCCGCACCCGGACGCTGCCGGTGGTGACCCGGAACATCGACGCCTCGGCACTGCGGCTCTCCCCTGCCCCGCACATGCTGCTGCGCCGCCCCGGCCACCGGCTGCTGGTCTTCGGTCTGCCGGCGACGGCCGGTCTCGCCGCGTCGGCTGCGACCGGCTCCGTCGTCCCCGCGGTGGCCGGTGTGGCGCTCTCGGCGGTGGTCGCCCTGGTGGGCCTCGGCGTGCTGACCTCGCGGCTGCTGCCTTCTCGGCGGCCCGTCGACGAGCAGGCGGTCCTCGACTGGTTCGACGCCTGGCTGGCCGAGTACCGGCCCACGGTCGGCCTGTACTTCTCCGGCGGCGTCTCCTCCGCCTACCAGGCGAACATGTGGCTCGAGCCGCTCGCCAGGCTCGACGGCCGGCCGGTCATCATCCTGCGCGAGCGCTTCATGGTGCCGAAGATCGCGGCGACCGACATCCCGATCGTGTGCCTGCCGAAGGTCGCCACGCTGATGCGCCTGGAGCACTCCACGCTGCGGGTCCTCATCCACCCCTCAAACTCCGGCAAGACCTCGCAGGTCCTGCGGATCCCCACGATCAAGCACACGTTCGTCAACCACGGCGAGTCCGACAAGCTGTCCTCCTGCAACCCGTACGCCAAGGCGTACGACGAGGTGTGGGTGGCCGGTCCCGCCGCGCGGGAGCGGTACGCGCTCGCCGACGTGGGCGTCGAGGACAAGGACGTGGTGGAGATCGGGCGTCCGCAGCTGGACGCCGTGCGCCCGTACGCCGGTCCGCCCGCCGGTGACTACACCACCGTGCTGTACGCACCGACCTGGGAGGGCTGGGACGGCAACCCGGGCAACACCTCGGTGATCGAGGCCGGCGAGAACGTGGTGCGCGCGCTGCTCGCCGACCCGGGGGTGCGCCTGCTGTACAAGCCGCACCCGCTGACCGGTTCGGTGGACCCGCGGGCGGGGGCCGCGGACCGCCGCATCCGGGAGCTGATCCGCGCCGCGAACCGTGAGCGCTCCGGGGCGCGTCCGGCACCCTCGGCGGACCTGGACCGGCTCACCACCGAGCTGGACCGGCTCACCACCGAGCTGGACCGGCTCACCACGTCGGTGTTCCGGCCGAGCGCCGACCAGGTGGAGCGGATGCAGGTGCAGTCCGCCCCCGAGCCCGGCCGCGCCGAGGCGGTGGAGCGGACCACGGCCGCCTGGGAGGAGCTGTACTGGGCGTCGCTTCCGGAGTGGGAGCACCAGATCGTCACCGACGTCCGGCCGGCGCTGTACTCCTGCTTCAACGTGTCCGACCTGCTGATCAGCGACGTGTCCAGCGTGGTCAGCGACTTCCTGGCCAGCGAGAAGCCGTATGCGGTGGTCAACACCAGCGGGCTGTCCGAGCCGGAGTTCCGGGCCGCCTTCCCGACGGTGACGGCGGCGACGGTGCTCACCCCGGACGCCTCCGGTGTGCCCGGTCTGCTCGCCGCCGTCCGCGACCCGGAGAAGGACGAACTGGCCGAGGCCCGCAGGGAGCTGAAGCTGCGCCTGCTGGGCCCCGCCGAGCCGCCCTCCCAGGAGCGCTTCAACGCGGCCGTGCAGAACCTGTACGAGGCCGCGGAGGCGCACCGCACCCGCATGGCCCGGCGGCTCAACGCGGTGCCGAGCCAGCGCCGCGAGACGGTGACCGAGGTGACCGGCGCGACCCCGTGACCGAGGCGACCGCCACGGTCGGCCGGTGCTGACCGAGGCGCCCTGGAACACGCGTCTGCCCGCCCCCCTTCGTCGGGGGCGGGCAGTGTCGTTCTACGGGGCTGCCGGCCGCCTCAGCCGCCGTCCGTGCCGGAGTCCCCCGCCGCCGCGACGCGCTGCACCGGCACCGCCTCCGCCAGTTCGGCCTCCGGTGCGGCGGCGGCCGACTGGGAGCGCTGGCGGATGTTGCGGGACTCGGCCCGCAGCGCGAGCTGCTTCACGGCGTGGTTGAACTGCTCGATGGACGGCGGCTCGTCGGGGCCGAGCAGATAGCGCTTGAGCTCCCGCCGGTCGGCGGCCAGCGGGTCGGCCTCCGGGGAGCGGACCGCGTCCAGCAGCTCGTCGAGGCCGGCCGCGCTGTTGGTGAGGATCACCGCCGCGCGGACCGCGGTGTTCTGCCGCTTGAACTCCTCGGCGCCCAGCTCCGCGGAGTCGGTCACCGCGTACGGCTTGCCGCTCGCGATGAAGTCGGAGACCACGCTGGAGATGTCGGAGACCAGCGCGTCGGAGACGTTGAAGCAGTCGTACAGCGGCGGTTCGGGGCCCGTGATCACCCGGTGCTCCCAGTCGGGGAAGGAACGCCAGTACGCGGAGTTCCACTCGGCGCGCAGCCGGGCGATCTCCTCGTGCCGGGCCACGTCGACCAGCCCGTCGCGGGTCGCCTCCGCCTCGTCGCCGTTCTCGTCGTCCCCGGTCAGCTCCGCCAGCCGCGCCTCGATCCGGGCCAGTTCCGCCCGGGCCCGCGCCTGGGCCTCCTCGTCGGCGGAGAAGCGCGGGTCGGCGGCGCGCTCCGCGGCGGCCTGCTCGACCAGGGCGGCGATCCGCTCGTGGGCGGCCTTCGCCTCGGGGCTGCGGGTGCCCGTGAAGGGGTGCGGCTTGTACAGGACGCGCACCGCGGGCTCGGCGGTGACCAGCCGCCGCACGATGTTCTCGCCGGCCCGCAGGATGGAGGTGTTGCCCGGGTTGTCGTCCCAGCCCTCCCAGGTGGGCGCGTACAGGACGGTGGGCATGCGGCCCTCCGACACGCCCTCCCAGGGCCGGATGGCGGCCAGCTGGGGGCGGCCGACCTCGACGATGTCCTCGTCGCGGACGCCGACGTCGGCGACGGCGTAGCGGTCGCGGCCGGCCCGGCCGGCGGTCCACACCTCGTCGTAGACCTTGCTGAACGGGTTGACGCTGGCCAGCTTGTCGCTGTCGCCGTGACCGATGAAGACGTGCTTCATGGTGGGCACGCGCAGCAGGTGGATGTTCTTGCCGACGTTCGCCGCGTAGAGCGCGACCCGGACCGTGGACAGGTCCAGGTTCATCAGGTGCACCCCGCCGGGCACGCAGAGGACGGGCACCGTGGTGGGCGCGAGGTTCTGCAGGATGACCCGCTCGCGCAGGATGATCAGCGGGCGGGTGTCCAGCCGCTCCATGGTCTCCAGCCACATGTTGACCTGGTAGGCGGACTCCTTGGAGCCGGAGAAGTACAGCACCGTCTCGGGCCGGTACTCGCGCAGCCAGTCGTCGACGGCCTCCAGGACCTTCTCGGCCTTCGGCGGGATGTTGCTGGGGCGCAGGCAGGGCATCAGGACGGCGACGTAGAGGGTGCCCAGCAGTATCGTGACGGCCATGCAGACGAAGCCGATCAGCGGCTCGTCGGTGGCCGCGGCCAGCAGTATCCCGGCGACCGCCGGGACGTCCAGATGGAGCATCTTCTCGGCCGCGCGGTGCATCAGGAAGCGCGGCGGGGCGTCCGGGATGCGGATGCGCGAGGCCAGATCCACGTTGCGGGCGACGACCGGCATGCGGCGCCGGTTGCGGATCAGCACGGTGAGCGCGCCGTGCGGGGCCTGGAGGCCGTAGAAGGCGATGAAGCAGGCGATGGAGCCGTAGTAGAGCAGGTCGTCCGCGAGGGAGAGCCGGGCCAGCAGCAGGATCAGCAGCAGCTGGCGGATCAGGAAGCGGATGGACAGGCCGGCCCTGACCTTGCTGAGCCGGCTGATGAGATAGCTGCCCTTGCGGTGCAGATAGTGGTCCGCGAGGTAGGTGACGGCGGCCGCCGCGGCGAAGGCGGGGACGCTCGGCAGCAGCGCGGCCGGCATCAGGCAGCCGAAGCCCAGCATCATGAGGACCGCGGCGGCGAGTTCGGCGGCGGTGCCCACCCGGGCGACACGAATTGCAGTGGTCAGCACGGATAAACCTGCTCTGGGATGGATGGTTGCCGGAGCTTGTTCAAGACAAGAATCACACTCCGTCCTGCCGGTCCAGTACCGAGGCCAGCGCCTGTTCGAAGCCGGAGGCGCGGGCGGCGCCCGCCGTCGGGTCCTGCTGGCGCACGTCGATGACGTGGCCGGTGAGTTCCGACAGCAGCACGTCCAGCGAGGTGCGGGCCACCGCCTCGGAGGACAGCAGGGTGCCCGCGGGCTCCTGCCCGAAGGCCTTGGTGCGCATCGGCGTGGCCGTGCGTTCGGGGTTGATGCAGTTGACGCGGACGCCGTCGGCGGCCCACTCGTCGGACAGGGCCTGGGTGAGGTTGACGATGGCGGCCTTGGTCGAGGAGTACAGGCTGTACTCGGCGCGGCCTCGGGTGTAGCTGCTGGAGGTGTAGAGCAGCAGCTGCCCCTTGGTCCTGGCCAGGTAGCGGTGGGCGGAGCGGGCGATCTGCACGGGGGCGAGGTAGTTGACCTTCAGCGCCTCCTCGATGGTGGCGTTGTCGGTCTCGGCGAGCCTTCCGATGCGCAGCACTCCGGCGGTGTTGACGACGTAGTCGATGCGACCGGTGTCGGCGTAGGCCTTGGCGAGGGCCTCGTCGACGTCCTGGGGGTTCTCCACATGAGTGCCGGTGGTGGAGCGGCCCAGCGCGTACACGGTGGCGCCGTAGGAGCGGGCGAGGTCGGCGATGTCCCGGCCGATGCCGTAGGAGCCGCCGAAGACGACCAGGGTGCGGCCGGTGAGCAGCTCCCGGTAGACGTGCTCGTCGTTCTGCTCGGGGGCCGCGGTGGAGGCGAGCTGGAACAGCTTGTCGGCGATGAAGACGTCGACGGGCTGGGTGACCTTCATGTTGTACTCGTCGCCCGCGACGACGTGGATCGGCACGTTCGGCAGGTATCTGAGCACCACGGTGCAGTCGTCCGTGGCCTGGAAGTTGGGGTCCTCGGCGGCGATCTCGTAGGCCCGGCGGATGGTGGACAGCTTGAAGGCCTGGGGGGTCTGGCCGCGGCGCAGCCGGGAGCGGTCCGGGATCTCGGTGATGAACTCGCCGTCGTCGCCGTGGGTGCGGGTGACGATGATGGTGTCGGCGGAGGGGATGGCCACGTCGACGGCCTGGTAGCGCTCCAGGGCGGCCACGCAGTCGTCGATGACCCGCTGCGACAGCAGGGGGCGTACGGCGTCGTGGAAGAGGACGTTGAGGTCCTCGCCCTCGGCGAGGGAGGCGCTCAGCTCCGCGATGGCCCGTTCGGTGGTCTCGTTGCGGGTGGCGCCGCCCTCGATGACCTTGGTGACCTTGGTGAAGCCGGCCCTGGCGACGATCTTCTCGACCTCGGGCACGTAGCCCGGTGCCATCAGGACCAGGATGTCGTCGACCGAGTCGGCTTTCTCAAAGGTGTTCAGGGTGTGCTCGATGACCGCCTTACCGGCGATCTTCAGCAGCTGTTTGGGAATCGACAGCCCCACCCGCTGTCCGGTACCGCCGGCCAGGATCACTGCGGTGGTACGGGGCTTGTCCGTGCGGGACACAGGCGACCTCCCTCAGGGCTGCCATGAACAACGACAATGGGTCGGGAAATTCCGAACTTGACGAGCACGAGCGGATGGCAGCGTTTGTGCCTTTCAGGGTGTATCAGCAGAGGGAGATCTTCAACTACCACTCCGCCATTCACAGGTGTCGCGCGGTCCGGGTCGCCCGCGGCGGTCCGGCCGCTCGCCGCCCGCACCCCGCCGCCCCCGGCCGGGCCGGGCATCCGGCACCGCCACGCACCGCCGGCCGCTCCTGGGGAACCCCGGCCGCGCACCCGGTCGACCGCACGGCGGGCGGCTCGGCGACGGCAACATACCGGGTCCAACGAGAGGCCGAGCCCCAGGTCACCCGCATCCTGGGCGCATGTGCCGGGCGGGGCCGCCGCACACCGGGAACTTTCATACGGACCACATGATCTGCGGGAAGTCAGGGCGGTTTTCGTGAACTCACCCGACGGGACGATCCAGGAAAGCAGCCCGGGAGATCGGACGGGCAATCCCCGCGGAATACAGGAAGGCATTCCCGGTCCTCCGGGAATGCCTTCGCCCACGGGTGAGGGCCCGCCCCGTGGTCCGGAGCGGGCCCTCACCCGTTTCGCTTCTCCTACCGTTTCCTCAAGTTCCCGACGGCCACGGCCGGCTCTTACCGGATTCTCACCGTCACTGATGCCGGTGGCGCCAGCCGCGCCAGGCCGACTCGATCATCTCGTCCAGGCCGTACCGCGCGGTCCAGTTCAGTTCCCTCCGGATGCGCTCCGCGGCGGCCACCACGCGGGCCGGGTCGCCGGGGCGGCGGTCCGTGATCTCGGGCTCCATCTGCTCGTGGCCGGTGAGCTTGAGGATGCGGTCCACCATCTCGCGGACCGAACTGCCCTCGCCGCGCCCGATGTTGAGGGTGAGCGCCGTGCCCTCGGGGACGTCCGCAAGACGCCGAGCGGCGGCCAGGTGGGCGGAGGCGATGTCCTCGACGTGGATGTAGTCGCGCACGCAGGTGCCGTCCGGGGTCGGGTAGTCGGCGCCGAAGATGCGCGGCGGCCGGCCCTCCTCGAGCCGCTCGAAGACCATGGGGATCAGATTGAACACACCGGTGTCGGACAGCTCCGGCGAGGCGGCTCCGGCCACGTTGAAGTAGCGCAGGCTCGCCGTGCGCAGCCCGTGGGCCCTGGCCGCCGCCTTGATGAGCCACTCCCCCACGAGCTTGGTCTCGCCGTAGGGGCTGACCGGGGCGCACGGGGTGTCCTCCGTGACGAGATCCACATCGGGCATGCCGTACACGGCCGCGGACGAGGAGAAGACGAGCTCGCCGGCGCCGGCCGCGGCCATCGCCTCGAGCAGCGTCTGCAATCCGGTGACGTTCTCGCGGTAGTAGTGCAGCGGCCGCTCGACGGACTCGCCGACCTGTTTCTTGGCCGCGATATGCACCACGCCTGTCACAGCCTTGTCACGGATCGACTGCTCCAGCAGTTCCCGGTCCAGGACGCTGCCCTGAATGAAAGGCACCCCCTGGGGCACCCGGTCCGCGCTTCCGGTGGACAGGTCGTCGTAGACGACCACGGACTCGCCGCCGGCGGTCAGAGCACGCACCACATGCGCACCGATGTAGCCCGCCCCACCCGTGACCAGCCAGCTCATTGTCATGCCTCCAGGGTCGTCTTGACTGCGTGCAGCCTCTTGTGCGGGCCGTGGAAAATCGAGTCCGGCAGATGGTACACACCTCAGGAAATGCCACCAGATCAACCACTCGTGAGGGGCGGTATGGCACCACCCGTAAGGCGCCCCGATTCGGGTGGGTCAGCCACCGGCCGGCCCGTCGCAGGTCGGCCACCTCGCCCACAGAATGTTCACGCGAATCCTTTACGCTGATGGACTGACGTGGCCGATTCCTCCTGGCAGTTGCACGCCCGGAGCCCGTTCGGCCCTCCCCGCCCGTGCGCACGTGGTCGTTCTCGGAACAGGTTGTAAGGATGCCCAGACTCTCTCTCGTTGTTCCCGTGTACAAGGTGCAGGGCTACCTGTCCGAGTGCCTGGACTCCATCCTCGGGCAGAGCTACACGGACTTCGAGGTCATAGCGGTCGACGACTGCTCACCGGACGACTCCGGTTCCATACTCGACCGGTACGCGGAGCACGACGCCCGAATACATGTGATTCACCTCACGGAAAATGTGGGTCTGGGGCGCGCGCGCAATGCGGGGCTGGAGAAGACACAAGGGGATTACGTCCTCTTTCTGGACAGCGACGACACGTTGTCGGAGGGCGCTCTGCAGGCGGTGGCCGAACGCCTGGAGGCCACCGGGGACCCCGACATCCTTGTCTTCGACTATGCGCGCACCTACTGGGACAACCGGATTCTGGCCAATCAGCGTGCGCATCTGCTGAAGCAGCAGGGCCCCGACGTCTTCCGTCTCGCCGACCGCCCGGAGCTGCTCGAGCTGCTCCAGATCGTCTGGAACAAGGCCTACCGCCGCGAATTCATCACCCGTACCGGCCTCACCTTCCCGCCCGGGTACTACGAGGACGCCCCCTGGACGTACTGCTCGCTGATCAGCGCCGAGCGCATCGCCGTGCTCGACCGGGTCTGCGTGCACTACCGGCAGCGCCGGCAGGGCGGCAACATCCTCAAGACGGTCAGCCGCAAGCACTTCGACGTCTTCGACCAGTACCGCCGCGTCTTCGACTTCATCGCCGAGCGTGAGCAACTCGACGTCTGGCGGGAGCCCTTGTTCCGCAAGATGGTCGACCACTACCTCACCGTCCTCGAGCGTCCGGGCAGGCTGCCGCAGGACGCGCGGGCGGAGTTCTTCCACCGCGCCGCCGCCGACTACCGCGCCTACCTGCCCGCCGGCTTCCGCCGCCCGGAGGGCGGCCGCGGCCGCAAGTACGCGCTCCTCGAGCGGGACGCGTACGCGGCCTGGGTGGGAGCGAGCGCGGCGATCAAGGTGCGGCGCGCGGTGAAGAAGCGGGCCCGCACCGCGGTCACCCGGTCCCGGCGCAGCGCCGTGGCCGCCTTCTACCAGTCGCAGCTGCGGCTGCCGATCGACGAGAACCTCGCCGTGTTCTCCGCCTACTGGAGCCGCAGCGTCTCCTGCAACCCCGCGGCGATCGCCGCCGAGCTGGGCCGGCGCGCCCCGCACATCCGCCGGGTGTGGGCCATCCGGCCGGACGCCGTGGACCAGGTGCCGGAGGGCGTGGAGTTCGTCCGGGTCGGCTCGCGCGAGTACTGGGCGGCGCTGGCCCGCGCCAAGTACCTGGTCAACAACGTCAACTTCGCGGACGCCGTGGTCAAGCGCGAGGGCCAGGTCCATGTGCAGACCCACCACGGCACGCCGCTGAAGACCATGGGCCTGGACCAGCAGAAGTACCCGGCCTCCACCCACATGGACTTCGCCAAGCTCCTCGAGCGGTGCGACCGCTGGGACTACAGCCTCAGCTCCAACCGCTTCTCCACCGCGATCTGGGAGCGGGTGTACCCGTGCTCGTACACCTCCCTGGAGACCGGCTACCCCCGCAACGATGTGCTGGTGAACGCCACCGCCGCCGACGTCCGCAAGGCGCGGGCCGCGCTGGGCCTCGGCGCGGGCACCCGGGCGTTCCTGTACATGCCGACCCACCGCGAGTACCAGCCCGGCTTCGTGCCGAGCCTCGACCTCGGCCGTCTCGCCGACGAGCTCGGTCCCGACGTCACGCTGATGGTGCGCGGCCACTACTTCTACGGCAGCTCGCCGCACGTGGCCGAGCTGCGCCGCAGCGGCCGCATCGTCGACGTCTCCGGGCACCACCCCGTGGAGGAGCTGTACCTGGCCGCGGACGCCCTGATCACGGACTACTCCTCGGCGATGTTCGACTACGCGGTCCTGGACCGGCCGATCATCACCTACGCACCCGACTGGGACGTCTACTCCGCGGTCCGCGGAACGTACTTCGATCTGCTGCAGGAGCCGCCCGGCGTGGTGGCGACCTCGCAGGCGGAACTGATCAGGCTGCTCGGCTCGCGTGAGTACGACGGGCCGGACGCCGCCGAGCGCCGCTCGGCGTTCCGGCGTCGGTTCTGTGAGTTCGACGACGGTCGTGCATCCGAGAGGGTGGTCCGGCGCGTCTTCCTGGGTGAGAAGGACATGCTGCCGTTCGTCCCGTTCGCCGAACGACCCCACGCACCGACTCCCGCCCAGGCGCTCGAACTGGTCGAGCGGGCCTGAACCCCCGAAAGGAGACCGCACGCACATGGCCCCTCGGCTCAGTGTCGTCGTCCCCATCTACAACGTCGAGCGCTACCTGCCCGCGTGTCTCGACTCGCTCGCCGCGCAGACGTTCCAGGACATCGAGGTCCTGATGGTCGACGACGGCTCACCGGACGACTCCGCCTCCATAGCCGCCGAGTACGAACGCCGCGACGCGCGCTTCAGGCTCATACGCAAGGAGAACGCGGGGCTCGGAGCCGCCCGCAACACCGGCATCGCGCACATGTCCCCGGACTCCGAGTACCTGACCTTCGTCGACAGCGACGACGTGATCCCTCCGGACGCCTACCGGCAGATGATCGCCAGCCTGGACGAGTCCGGCTCGGACTTCTGCACCGGCAACGTCCACCACCTCAAGGGCGAGAAGTCCTGGCAGGTGCCGCTGCTGAAGATGCTGGCCGGTGAGGCCCGCAAGCGCACCCACATCTCGAGGAACCCGAAGCTGATCGCCGACCGCATCGCCTGCAACAAGGTGTTCCGGCGCACCTTCTGGGAAGGCGAGGGCTTCTCCTTCCCCGAGGGGATCCTGCACGAGGACATCCCCGTGGTGGTGCCCGCGCACTACCGCGCGCAGGCCATCGACATCATCGGCGAGCCCACCTACTACTGGCGGCTGCGCGAGGGCGAGTCGGCCCCCTCGATCACCCAGCGCCGCAAGGAGCCGCAGGCCATCCGCGACCGGGTCACCGCGGTCAGCATGGTCAGCGACTTCCTCGCCCAGCAGCCCGGCGAGGAGTTCGCAGAGTACAAGCGCCAGTACGACGACCGGGTGCTCCGCGACGACCTGCGGCTGTTCCTGCGGGTGGTGCCGGACGCCACCGCCGAGTTCCACGAGGCGTTCCTGGAGGCCGCCAACCGCTACCTCGACATGGTGGACCCGAAGATCGTCATGGCGCTGCCGGCCGATCTGCGCGTCCAGTGGCTGCTGGTGCGCAAGCACGCCATGCCCGAGCTGATCGCCCTGCTGGCCTCGCAGCGCCGCAGGGAGCCGATCGAGGTCTCCGGCACGTTCCGCAAGTACGCCAGCTTCCGCACCCTCGAGGAGAGCGGCTTCGAACTGCCCAAGCAGGCGCTGCGCATCGACCACGACCTGGACCTGCGCGCCCCGCTGCGCTCGGTGGAGTGGCGCGACGGCAAGCTGCACCTGTCCGGCGACGCCTACATCGACAAGATCGACATGTCGGCCAAGCGGAGCAGCGTCAAGATCGTCCAGCTGAAGCGGGACGGCTCCCGGCGCCGCATGTTCCTGCCGGCGAAGAACGTCCACCGCCCGGAGTGCACCACCGACTCGGGCCAGCAGCGCTACAACTACGACTGGGCCGGCTGGGAGCTGACGCTGGACCCCGCCAAGCTGCGCAAGGGCGGCAGCTGGCAGGAGGGTCTGTGGCACGTCGGCATCAACGTCTACGCCTCCGGCCTGGTGCGGCGCAGCGGCATCTGGGCCCGCGGCGGCTCGGCCGCCAACTTCCCGCCCTACCAGTGGCTCGATCAGGACTTCCGGCTGCTGCCCTCCGTGGAGCGCGGCGCGCTGAAGCTGCGCGTGGAGAAGGTCCGCGCCCTGATCACCGACCGCCGGCTCGACGGCGACGCGCTGGAGATCAGCGGCGAGTTGCGGGTGCCGCTCAAGCCCGGTGAGACGCTCACCTTCCGGCTGAGCAACGCCAAGAGCGGCGAGGTGCGCAAGTACCCGACCGAGCTGGCGCAGCAGGGCGGCCGGACCACCTTCCGCGCCCGGGTGCCGATCGCGGACGTGGCACTGCTCGGCACCGCCGCCGTGGACGACCAGGCGCAGCCCGACCGACGCCGCTGGAGCACGGCGCTGCTGGCCACCGCCGCGGACGGCAGCGAACGCCAGTTCAGCAGCGTGGTCCGGGAGGGCCTCGAGGACCTCTCCTTCGGCCTGCCCGAGTCCTTCGGCGAGGCGGGCGCCCACCGCGAGATCGCGGTGATGTCCGGCCACAACGGCTATCTGAAGATCATCGGCCGGGTGCGCCACGCCGTGCTCACCGGGACCGGCCTGGAGAACGGCAAGATCGTCGTGCGGGGCCGCGCCGCCGAGGCCCTCAAGGGCGCCGACCTGATCCTGAAGGCGACCAACCGCTTCGACGAACGCAAGGCGAGCGTCGACTGGAGCGAGGACGGCACCTTCACCGTGGCCTTCGACCCGTCGGTGATGGGCGGCAACGGGCAGGTGCCGCTGCGCGCCGGACGCTGGAACCTGGTGCTGCGCTCCGCCGACCCCGAGGTGCCCGACGCCAAGTTCGTCATCGACCGGCTGGCCCTGCCCCAGTTCCCGCTCCACGCCGAGCTGGGCGGGCGCCGCTACTGGTTCGAGAACCGCTGGAGCGACTTCCCGCAGCTCAACTGCCGCTCCGAGCTGAGCGACCTGGAGCGCGGCCCGTACCGCCAGCTGCAGCTGCGCCGCGAGGTGTACTACCCCCGCCGCCGGCAGCCGCTGCGCGACCAGGTGTTCTTCCTCAGCTACAACGGCAAGCAGTACTCCGACAGCCCCCGCGCCATGCACGAGGAGCTGCTGCGCCGGGGCAGCGACCTGAAGTTCCTGTGGGCCGTGCGCGACGGTCAGGTGGTGCTGCCGCCCACCGCCGAGAAGGTGCGCATGTGGGGCCGCGAGTGGTTCGAGGCGCTCGCCACCTCCCGGTACATCGTCACCAACGGGCATCTGCCCGAGTGGGTGGAGCGCCGGCCGGGGCAGGTGATCGTGCAGACCTGGCACGGCACCATGCTGAAGAAGATCGGCCACGACATCGAGACGCTGCACTTCGACCGCGAGTACCAGAACCGCCTGGAGCTCGAGGCGAAGAACTGGAGCCTGCTCGTGTCCTCCAACCGGTTCTCCACGCCGATCCTCAAGCGGGCCTTCTCCTACGACGGCGAGATCCTCGAGGCGGGCTACCCGCGCAACGACTACCTGTACTCGCCGGACCGCGACAAGATCGCGGACAAGGTGCGCGAGACACTCGGCATCCCCAAGGGCAAGAAGGTCGTGCTCTACGCGCCGACCTGGCGCGACGACCAGTCGCACAGCGCCGGCCAGTACCTGTTCGACCTGCGCATCGACCTCGAGGACGCGCGCAGGCGGCTGGGCGAGGACCATGTGCTGCTGATCCGCCGCCACTCCAACGTGGTGGACGCGGTTCCCGGCGCCGGCAACGGCTTCGTGTGGGACGTCTCGGAGTACCCGGACATCGCCGAGCTCTACCTGGTGGCGGACATGATGATCACGGACTACTCGTCCGTGATGTTCGACTACGCCCACCTGCGGCGGCCGATGCTCTTCTTCACCTACGACCTGGAGCACTACCGGGACACGCTGCGCGGCTTCTACTTCGACTTCGAGGCCGACTCCCCCGGGCCGCTGATCTCCACCTCCGAGGAGCTGATCACGGCGATCCGGAACATCGACGAGGTGTCCGAGCAGTACAAGGAGCGCTTCGAGCGCTTCCAGAACCTGTTCTGCGACCTCGACGACGGTCACGCCGCCAAGCGGGTCGTGGACCGGATGCTGGAGCAGGCCAAGGAGGTCTGAGCCCGCTCGAGGGGCGTGCATGACAGGGGCCGGCCGGGTTCTCCCGGCCGGCCCTCCGTCGTTGCCGTGGGTACTCGTCCGGACGTTGCTTCAGCGGCGCAGCCACCTGCGCATCCGGCGCAGCGTGGCCGCGGTCGTCCTTCCGCGCCGGGGCGCGGGGCGGGACGAACCGTGCGTCTGCGGCGCGGGCGTCGCCCTCACCTGGTGCTCGGACCTGGGCTGCGGCTTCGCCGACCTGGCCTTCGGCCGGGGCGCGAGCGTGGCGAGGGCGGCGAGCTCCTCCACCAGCCCCTGGCGGATCAGCAGGCAGCGCAGCCGGGCCAGCGGCGGCAGCCGGGCGACGAGCTCGTCGGAGGCGTAATCGTCCAGGAGCCGCCCGGCGAGCCGCACGTGCAGCGCCTGGGTGTCCTCGGGCAGGCCGGCGAAGGGCTCGTTGAAGCGGCCGAGGATCTCCAGGGCGACCCAGCGGTGGACCAGGTCGTCGCGCTTGCGGCCGGGCGGCACGTGCCGCGTCACCAGGTCCAGCACGGCGCGGACGTTGGCGTAGAAGGGACCGGGCTCGGGCTCCTGCCGCGTCAGATGCGCGGCGCCCTCGCGGCGGACCAGGTAGTAGCAGTCGTAGTCGGCCACCACGGAGATCGACCGGGCGAACAGATAGGCCGCCACCACGAAGGGCTGCTCCTCCGCCAGCCGCAGCCCCTCGGCGAAGCGCAGCTCGTGACCGGTGACGAGCGAGCGCCGGAAGAGCTTGTGCGCGGTGAGGCTCCACACCGCGCGCGTGCTGTGGATGTCGCCGCCCCGCACGTTCCTGCGGAACGGGGTGACGGGTGCCTTGCGGCCCACCCCCTTGATCCTGCCGAGCACCACATCGGCCCCGTCGCGGCGGGCGGCGGCCACCAGCCGCTCCAGGGCCTGCTCGCCGAGGTAGTCGTCGGGGTCGGCGAAGAAGAGGAACTCCCCGGTGGCCATCTCGACGGCCCGGTTGCGCGGGCCGCCCGGCGCGCCGGAGTTCTCCTGGTGCACGACCTGGACGCGTCCGGGGTGCCGGCGGGCCCACTCGTCCAGCAGGGCCCCGCTGCCGTCCGTGGACCCGTCGTCCACGGCGATGATCTCGACCTGGCCGAAACCGATCGACTGACCGGCGATCGACTCCAGGCATTCCTCCAGGTGGTCCCGGGCGTTGTAGACCGGGACGATCACCGACACGGCCGGATCCGATACGGGCTCGGCGCCCATGTGTTTCCCCCACGGAGCAGAAGGTGGCGTTCGACTCGGCGCACGGGCTGGTCGGGCCCTGTGCGCCGGGCGGGCCGGTCACCGTTCAGCGCGATGCCCGCGATCGGATTCCGGTGATTCATCAGTGGATGACCCCGCTGCACCAGTTGACGGGGTTTCACGCGGATCGGTTGCTTCGACCGCCGGATGTGACCGACGCCGTGTCCTTCGACGCCGGGCCCCTAGACGGCGACCGTCTTGAACGCCAGTTGCGCGGCCGTGGTGTAGTACGGCCGGATCTCGACCCCGGTCTGCTCCCGGACCGCCACCGCAAGGTCGCCGCGGGCGGCGCGCAGGAAGCGGCGGCCCTGGGGGCGGCCGGCGCCCGCCGTCCGTACGACGGGGCGCCGGCGCACCGGGCGCGGATACCGGAAGACCTTGTACGGATGCAGGATGTCGGTGAGCAGCATGCCGACCCGGGCCCGGCCCGCGGTTCCGGGCCGCACCCAGACGTCCCAGATCTGCTCCTCGCCGGCGTGCTCGGCGACCAGGGTGTCCAGCGGGGTCTCGAACCGGAACCGGGTCCCCTCCGCCCGGACCACGGGGAAGGACAGTTCCCGGCCGCGGTCCCCGCGGTTGACCGCGGTGACGACATCGCCCGCGGCGACCGTGCCCGCGCCCCAGAAGCGGCACTCCACCAGGACGCTGTCCTCGCCCACCTCGAGCCGGGTGACCTCGGCGTGCTCCGCGCGGACCCGGCTGCGCACCCGGAGCCGGCCGTCCTCCTCCGCGTGGGGCAGCAGCACGTGGAGGCCCTCGGGGCCGGGCTCCCAGTCGGGGGCGACCAGATGCCCGGCGTCGCAGTGCCCGGCCCGCAGCACCTTCTCCGGGCCCTGGTCCGAGACGACCACCAGTTCCCAGGTGCCCTCGGCCAGGGTGCCGCGGCGCGGGACGATCGCCGTGCCGCCGACGAAGGAGAGGGTCACCGGATCGTTTCTGCCCTGTACGTCGCGGCAGAGCAGCGACAGCCCGTCAGGGACCGCGCCGGCCTGCTGCCGCGGGCGGAGACGTACCTGGAGATCCCCGCCGGCCAGTACGGTGCAGTCGGCCGCGCCGGGCAGTTCACGGGCGGCCGCGGCCAGGGTGAGGATCGCCTCGAACCGATCGGCGCTGGGGCCGGGGCCGTACCGCTCGGAGGTCCGCCGGGCCTTCTCGGCCATGGCCCTGCGCCGGTCGTCGTCCTCGATCAGGTCGATGACCGCCTGTGCCAGAGCCTCGGTGTCCCCGGGCGGGACCAGCAGTCCGTCCTCGCCGTGCGTGAGGATGTTGCGCGGCCCGTGGTCGCAGTCCAGCGCGACCACCGGCAGCCTCCGGGTCATCGCCTCCACGGTCACGTTGCCGAACGGCTCGCGCAGCGACGGCAGGACGAAGACCGAGCCCTTGGCGAACTCGGCGGTGACCGGGAACGCGGGCCCCATCAGATGCACGTGGTTGTACAGCCCCCGCTCCTGGATGCGCCGGCGCAGGGCGGACTCCTCGGGGCCGCTGCCGTAGATGCGCAGCCGCCAGTCGGGGTGGCGCGCGGCCACGGTGGCGAAGGCGTCGATCAGCCCGTCGAAATTCTTGTGCGGCTTGAACACGCCCGCGGCGACGACCACCTTGCTGCTGCCCTCGGAGAGCCGGCCCCCGGGGTCGGGGATGCAGTTCGGCATCACGTGGATGCGGCCCTGCACGTCCGGGACCAGACCGCTGAGCGAGGTGCGCTCCTCGGGGGTGAGCACGGTGATGGCGTCGAGCCTCGGGTACGACTCGCCGAACAGGATCTTCCTGACGGACGCCGGGTAGATCCCCGGCATGGAGTGCTCCTGGGCGACCTTGAGGTACCGGCCCGAGGCCGTGGCGAGCAGCGTGGTGATGCGCGGGTTGGAGCTGACCACCACATCCGCGTCGGTGCCGGCCAGGTAGGCCAGCAGGCGCTTCTCGGCCAGGCGGCTGACCACCGGCTTCTTCTCGCCCTCCGGGTACGGGTAGCGCAGCGGGAACTCGTGGGCGAGCGGATCGTCCCCGTCGTAGGCCGGGGAGTGGGGCCGCAAGTCGGTCAGCGACCGGACCGTCACCCGGCTGTCGAGCGCGAAGTACGAGGCGTCCCGGACCTTGCGCAGCGCCACGATCTCCACCTCGTGCCGCGCGGCCAGCGCGCCCGCGAGGTTCTGCGTGGCGCTGACCACCCCGCCCATGTGGCACAGGTCGCGCACCAGAAATGCGATCTTCACAACGAGCCCCTCCCCTGGGCGCGACCCTCCCCGGTCGCCGCCCCGCAGATGCTTGCACCTGCTCTGATCGGTTCAGGCGGTCAAAGGTTGCACCAGTCAAAGATCACGTTCCGGCCATTTCCGCGCCGGCGGCGGGGAGAGCGGGCGCCCGGGCCGGACTAGAAGGGGTCGAAGTCGTCGAACTGCCGCTCGGCCTCGTCGCGTTCGGCCTGGCGGTCGCGGCGGCGCTGGGCGGCCGGGCGGGGTGCCTCGAAGCGGTGGTCCTCGCCGCGCCGGCCGAGCATCTCGGCACCGGCGGACAGGGACGGCTCCCAGTCGAAGACGACCGCGTTCTCCTCGGGACCGATGGCCACGCCGTCACCGGCGCGGGCACCGGCCTTCACCAGCTCCTCCTCGACGCCGAGGCGGTTGAGCCGGTCGGCGAGGTAGCCGACGGCCTCGTCGTTGTTGAAGTCGGTCTGGCGCACCCAGCGTTCGGGCTTCTCGCCGCGCACCCGGAACAGGCCGTCGGCCTCGCGGGTGACGGTGAAGCCGGCGTCGTCCACGGCCTTGGGCCGGATGACGATGCGGGTCGACTCCTCCTTGGGCCTGGCCGCCCGCGCCTGCGCGACCAGCTCGGCGAGCGCGTACGACAGCTCCTTCAGCCCGATGTGCGCGACGGCGGACACCTCGAAGACGCGGTAGCCGCGCGCCTCGAGATCCGGCCGCACCATCTCGGCGAGGTCCTTGCCGTCCGGCACGTCGATCTTGTTGAGGACGACCACGCGGGGACGGTCGTCGAGCCCGCCGTACGCGCGCAGCTCCGCCTCGATGACGTCGAGGTCGGAGACCGGGTCGCGGTCCGACTCGAGGGTGGCGGTGTCCAGGACGTGCACCAGCACGCTGCACCGCTCCACGTGCCGCAGGAACTCCAGCCCGAGGCCGCGGCCCTGGCTGGCCCCCGGGATCAGGCCGGGGACGTCCGCGATGGTGTAGACGGTCGACCCGGCGGTGACCACGCCGAGATTCGGCACCAGCGTGGTGAAGGGGTAGTCCGCGATCTTCGGCTTGGCGGCGGAGAGCACGGAGATCAGCGAGGACTTGCCGGCGCTCGGGTAGCCGACCAGCGCCACATCGGCAACGGTCTTCAGCTCCAGGACGATGTCCCGCACGTCCCCCGGCTCGCCCAGCAGGGCGAAGCCGGGCGCCTTGCGGCGCGCGGAGGCGAGAGCGGCGTTGCCGAGCCCGCCGCGTCCGCCCTGGGCGGCGACGTAGGAGGTGCCGTGCCCGACGAGGTCGGCGAGCACGTTGCCGGCCTTGTCCAGCACCACGGTGCCGTCCGGCACGGGCAGGACCAGGTCCTGGCCGTCCTTGCCGCTGCGGTTGCCGCCCTCGCCGGGCTTGCCGTTGGTGGCCTTGCGGTGCGGCGAGTGGTGGTAGTCGAGCAGGGTGGTCACGGACTGGTCGACGGTGAGGATCACATCGCCGCCGCGCCCGCCGTTGCCGCCGTCGGGTCCGCCGAGCGGCTTGAACTTCTCACGGTGGACGGAGGCACAGCCGTGACCTCCGTTACCCGCGGCGACATGCAGTTCGACGCGGTCCACGAAGGTGGTCATGGTGGGGTGCCTCCAGAGACGTTCAGAAGATTCTTGATCCGTGCCACGCGTCCTTGCACGCGGCTCGTGCCGCGCGCCCCCGCACGCAGCAGCTCATGACGCGTCCTACGCGTCCTAACACGCGAAAGGCGGACCCGCCTTCCCGCCCGGGAAGTGAGGTCCGCCTCGCGAGGTGTTCCGGCGCTGAATCAGGCGAATCAGGCGACCGGGACGATGTTCACGACCTTGCGGCCACGGCTGGTGCCGAACTGCACCGCACCGGCCTGAAGCGCGAACAGAGTGTCGTCGCCGCCACGGCCGACACCGGCACCCGGGTGGAAGTGGGTGCCGCGCTGACGGACCAGGATCTCACCCGCGTTGACGACCTGACCGCCGAAGCGCTTCACGCCGAGCCGCTGGGCGTTCGAGTCGCGACCGTTACGGGTGGACGATGCGCCCTTCTTGTGTGCCATCTCTCCTCAGTCCCTTACTTCGCAGCCGTGGGGATCTCAGTGACCTTGATCGCCGTGTACTGCTGGCGGTGGCCCTGCCGGCGGCGGTAGCCGGTCTTGTTCTTGTAGCGCAGAATGTCGATCTTCTGGCCCTTGTGGTGGTCCACGACCTCTGCGCGGACCTTGATGCCGGCCAGCACCCACGGGTCACTGGTCACGGAGTCGCCGTCGACGACGAGCAGGGTCGAGAGCTCGACCGTGTCGCCCACCTTGGCGGTGGAAATCTTGTCAACCTCGACGATGTCGCCCACTGCAACCTTGTGCTGGCGACCACCGCTGCGCACGATGGCGTACACGCGATCTCTCTTTCGCTCGAAGAACGGCACCCCCGCAGGCCAGCCGCTCGGCGGAAACGCGAACGGCCTCTCCCGGACACCTCGGTGCCCGGAAGGAAGAGGTTTACGGGGATGTGGCGGTCCCGATGGACACGCCGACGGTCAAGGGTACGGGGCCCGCACCCGAGGGGTCAAACCGGGCCCGCGCCGTCCAGGAGGGACGTCCGGTAGTCGGCGTAGGCGCCCTTGATCTGCTCCGGTGACAGCTGGAGGTGCTCCAGGATCGTGTAGCGGCCCGGCCGGGTCTCCGGCGCGAACTCCACGGCCCTCACGAACTCCTCGTCGCTGAACCCGATCTCCTCCGCCAGCACCGGAAGCCCGTGCCGGCGCAGGGTCCCGGCCATCAGCCGCGAGCCCTGCTGGTCGCCGCGCAGATGCATGGCGAACGCCGCGCCGAGGCCCACCTGCTCGCCGTGGCTCGCCGCCCGCCTGGGGTACAGCAGGTCGAGCGCGTGGCTGATCTCGTGGCAGGCGCCGGAGGACGGCCGGGTGTGCCCCGCGATGGACATGGCGATGCCCGACATCACCAGGCCCTCGGACAGCACGGTGAGGAAGCCGTCGTCGCCCGCGCCGCCGGGGTGCCGCAGCACCGCCTCGCCCGCCTGACGGGCCATCGCCGCGGCCAGACCGTCGACCTTCTCGCCGTTGACCCGGTGGGACAGCTCCCAGTCGGCGACCGCGGAGATGTTGGAGATGGCGTCGCCGATCCCGGAGCGCACGAAGCGCACCGGCGCCTCACGGATCACGTCCAGGTCGATGAGCAGCGCGATCGGCGTCGGCACCCCGTAGGAGCCGCGGCCCGCGTCGTTGTCCAGGATGGACACGGGCGAGCAGATGCCGTCGTGCGAGAGGTTGGTGGCCACCGCGACCATCGGCAGCCCGATGCGGGCCGCCGAGTACTTGGCGCAGTCGATGACCTTGCCGCCGCCGAGCCCCACGACCGCGTCGTAGCGCCCGGACTTCATCTCGTCGGCGAGCCGGACGGCGTCGTCGATGGTGCCGCCGCCCACCTCGAACCAGGTCGCGCCGGGCAGCGAGGGCGCCACCCGCTCCCGCAGCCGGGCACCGGAGCCGCCGCTGATGGCGACGGCGAGCCGGCCCGACTGCGAGATCCGCTGGTCGGCGAGGACGGCCG
>NZ_JAATEM010000017.1 GCF_012034205.1 Streptomyces composti | reverse complement strand
ATCGGACCGATGTGCGGATCACGGCAGGCACTCCCGAGCCCACAGAGGGGCGGAGAGCAGACGGTTCGAAGGGTAAGCCGGTCCTCGTCAGGACGGGCAGCCCAGCTTCTTCTTGTATGCCTCGAAGTAGGGCGGTCCGAGCCTCTCCAAGCGGGATTGTGACTTTTCATTCCAGCGAAGGTCATGGACGGCCACGACCAGGACTTCACCCTCGTCGCTGATCCCGGGGCAGGGGGCGGCTGATGCTACACCGAAACTCCAGGAAGCGTACTTACCGCCCCCGAAATA
Organism: Streptomyces composti; assembly: GCF_012034205.1. Classification (GTDB taxonomy): domain Bacteria; phylum Actinomycetota; class Actinomycetes; order Streptomycetales; family Streptomycetaceae; genus Streptomyces; species Streptomyces composti. Next base: position 163,567 of record NZ_JAATEM010000017.1, on the reverse strand, counting down.
ACGTACGCCCTTCACGTCGAAATACTCGAAGTAGTCGCGCAGTGTATAGCCACTCTTCTCCCAATTGCCCTCGCTGAGTACCGAGTCGTTCCCGTCGACGTACTCTGGCCTTCCGTCAGGGTGAAGTGGCCAGTGCTCTGTTCCAGTTTGTCGCCGTCGTCGAGCAACTCCTCGAGGATTTCCTTGTCTGCGGGGATTCCGCAGATGTTGTCTGGGACGGGGTAGGAGAGGCCTTCTTTGGTTGAGGTGCAGGCGGTGAGGGGGAGTGTGCAGAGCAGGACTGCTGTGAGTGCTCTGCTGGGGGAGGGGCCTGGGCGGGTCGCGCTTGTACGTGCTGTCTTCTGGTTCATCAGGATGGGCAGCCGAGCTTCTTCTTGTATGCCTCGAAGTAGGGTGGTCCGAGCTTTTCGAGAAGGGGTTGTGTCTTCTCGTTCCATCGGAGGTCGTTGACCGCCACGGCGATGACATCGCCCTTCTCGCTGACTCCGGGGCATGGGATGATCGTCACTACGCCAAAATTCCAAGAGGCGTATCTTCCGCCTCCGAAGTAGCGAATGTTCTTCTTCTCTGAGAACTCGAAGTAGTCGCGTAGCGTGTAGCCGCTCTTCTCCCAGTCTCCATCGCTGGCCACAGAGTCATTTCCGTCGACGTACATGTGGCAAACCTGCCCTTCCTCCAGGGTGAAAGGGCTGGTCTCCTGTTCCAGTTTGTCGCCGTCGTCGAGCAACTCCTCGAGGATTTCCTTGTCTGCGGGGATTCCGCAGATGTTGTCCGGGACGGGGTAGGAGAGGCCTTCGTCAGTTGTACTGCATGCGGTTACTAGAAGTGTGCACAGCATTGCTGCTAGGAGTGCTTTCCTTGTGGACGGGGTCATGCGGTCGGTCTCCCTCACGTGCCGTCTCCTGAAGAATTCCATTGGGCGCCGTCAGAATGACTTTGGCCGGCTGCTGTCCGAACGCCTCGGTTGATGGCTTCGACCGTTCTCTGATCGAACTCGTCGTGCCGTCGGAAGAAGCTGTCGACGGCTCGGGATGAAGCCTCCATCACTGCCTGCCGTCCCCGCGTGTACTCCTTTCCTGCATTGCGTTCGGTCTCGTCCGTGATGTCCTTCGACACGCTATCCACGACACTCTCAGTAATGTCCTCGGCAAGCCAGTTGACGGGTTCTGCGACGGCGGAGAAGGGGGCCGGGATGGCGCCCGTTCCCAGGCCGATGATTCGGTTGACCCACTTCGCGTTGTCGTTGACCGCGTCGTTGTATGCCTGGTTAGAGGCCGTGTGATAGTCGTAGATCGCATCGGCCCGTGAGTTGCTCATGATGCCTGCGATGGCGGCACCCGGTGCGACCAGGTCGCCGACGCGGGAGGCGTCCTCGGCGGTGAGGTTCTTGCCCTCTGCCTTGAGGAACTCATGGACGACCTCCGTGGTGTACGCCTGCTGCGATGCCGTGATGGCGCTGTACGCATCCGGGTCCTGGCCCACGATGCCGAGGAACCTCTGGGCGTCTCCGTAGTCAAAGTTGGTCGGCGCCCCGTTGACCGGGAAGGTCTTGCTGTCGGCGCTTTCCATGTACATGGAGCGCTGGAAGTCGCCCATGTAGTCGGCTGCGATGTTGCCCAGGCTGTCGCGGAGGGCGTAGAGGGGGCCGGTCTTCTCGTCCTCCAGGTCGCCGTTCATGTTGTGGGTCAGCAGGCCCGGGTTGTTGGCGAACTTCTTCACGATGTCGTGGACCAGCTTCGCCTGTTCCTTGCTGTGCTTGACCGAGGGATCGACGACGTCGCTGTCGTAGGGGCGGCCCGTCGCGGCTGCCTCGAGTGCGTGGCCCAGGGCGTTGGGGCCGTGATTGAGGGCCTCCTGCGTCGCTTCGGAGTCGGCCAGCATGTTCTGCGCGTTCCGGTCGGCCGTCCACTCGAAGTCCTTGTCGGTGAAGAGATCGAGGTAGGACTTGAAATCCGCCTTGGCCCCGGACTTGACCGTGCCGTCCTCGTTGTAGACGGTCGGCTTCTCGGTGAAGAACTGCTCGGCAGCCTCGGGGCTGTGGCCCAGTGCCTCCAGGACGCTGTTCAGCGGTTCGTTGCCGCTGCCGAGTTTTCCGGACGGGTTGAACCCGAAGCCGTCCGGGGATCCCAGCATCCTGTTGGAGGTGAAGCGGTGCGGATCCTCCTTGTGCAGCTGGGTGACGTGCTCCGCGATGGGGGTCAGGAACGCGGGGTCGTAGTTGCCGTAGCGGAGCAGGCCGCCCAGGACCTGGTAGCCGTAGGGCTTTTCCAGCATGCCCCGTGTCCACTCGATCTGCTGGGTGCCCAGTTTGCGGAACTCCGCGCCCCACCAGGAGGGAAGGTGCTGCCGGTCGCCGCGGACGCTCTGCGGGGTGTAGGGATCGGTGGCGTTGGCCAGGGCGTGGCCCATGTACTTCTGCAGGTCCTGCACGCCGGCGAGGCGGGTCTTCGAGGCGTCGTCGCTGGTGCCGTCGATGGACATGGCGGCGTAGAACTCGAGTGTCTGCCGGGGGCCGCCGAGGCCCTCGAAGAACTCGGTGGCGAACTCGCCGTCCTTCTCGCGGCCGTTGTGGCGCAGCAGACGGTTGAGTTCCGCGAGTTCGCGGTCGGTCATCTTCTCGCGCTTCTCGGCGAGTTCGAGGGCGCGCTCGACCTGGGCGTCGTTGAGGGAGTCGTACTTGGCGTGCCCGGCGTTGTACGGATCGCTCCCGTGGGCCCGCTTGAGCGCCAGCTTGGCGGAGGCGTCGATGTCCCGGGCGTGGGCGATCTTCCGGGTGATGGTGTCGGCGTAGCGCTGCCGGTCCGCCTTGGTGCCGTCCTCGCCGTCCTTGCCTGCCTTGGTGCCGGCGTCGGAGTCTGGGCGGACGCCGACACTCACCGTTCCGTCGCCCTTGTCCTCGAGGGTGTAGCCCTTCTCCTTCGCCTCTGAAGTGAGGGTGCGCACGCTCTTCTGCAGTGCCACCAGCTCGCGGTGGGCGTCGTCCAGGACCTGGTAGATGCTGTTGGCCTCGGTGTGGAGGTCCGCGAACTCCTTGACGGTCTTGTTCACGAACTTCCGGGTGACGCCGGCGTTGACGCCTTCCCAGCGGGCCCGGTCGGACTTCTTCTTCAGGCCGTCACGGGCGTCGGTCTCCAGCTGCTTGAGGTTGGCGACAGCCTTCTTCCAGTCCGACACCGCGGTGCCCAGCTTGCCGAGGTCGACCTGCATCAGGTCGTTGTAGGTGATGGCCATGGCGGTCTTCCCCCGTGCTACTTGAAGTACTTCTCGAGCTCCGAGACGGGCAGCTCGGTGCCGTCGCGCTGCGCGATGACCGCGGCGATCCGGGCGTCGTCGTTGGCGTGCAGCTTCTTGCTGTAGTCCAGGTGGTTGGAGATGTGGGCGCAGGCCTGGCGGACGGCCTTCACCTGGCTCTCCCAGACGGACAGGGTCGTCATGAGTTCGTCGCCCATGGTGAAGCCGGAGCCGGAGAGTTCCGTGGCCGCCTGATGGGTGGAACCGGCGTGGTCGGAGTTCATGCCGGCGCCGGCGATGTCCACCTTCTTGACGAGATCGCCGTGCAGGACGAAGGCGTCATGCCCCACGGCGCCGAGGTCGTCCTGGCGAGCGACCAGATCGGGCTTTCCGCCGCCTCCGCCCTCGGCCGGCAACTGGTTCAGCCGCAGTTGCGCCGGCGTCCCGTCGGCGGCCTGCGCCTTCAGCTGCTCCCACTCGTCCCATGCCATGGATGCGCCCTTCCCCGGCGTTCAGCCGGTCAGCCGTGCCGCTTGCCTGCCGTGCCGCGGAGCATGCGAGAAGCCCCACCGGTCCTTGTTCCTGCCGGCAGGATTCCTCCTCCTCCACCGACCCCTGCCGTCCGTGGTCTTCCTGGACCACCGAGCCCGGCGGTCCGTGGTCCTTGTCCTCCACCGACCCCGCGGTCCGTGGTCCTGTCCTCCACCGAGCCCGGCCGTCAGTAGTCCTCCTCCTTCACCAACCCCGTCTGCACCAGCGGACGCCCCCTGCGCCGCGAGACGAACACGCCCCGGCCCGGAGGCATCGGGCGGGGGCGGACGCCGCCGAGGACGTCGCCCTCGGTGGGGTCGCCGGCCAGGACCACGCCCTGGGCGCCGAGTTCCTTGATGCGCTGCAGGAACGCCTCGTAGCCGGCCCGGCTGGCGCCCGCGGTGGAGCGGGCCAGGATGAAGCGGACGCCGACGTCGCGGGCGAACGGGAGGAGTTCCGTGATGCCGCTGAGCGGGTTGCCGCTGGAGGTGGCGACCAGGTCGTAGTCGTCGACGATCACGTACACCGTCGGACCCTGCCACCAGCTGCGCTCGCGCAGCTGCTGGGCGGTGACGTCGGCGGTGGGGGTGCGGCGCTTCATCAGGTCGGCCAGGGCCACCATGTGGTGCTCCATGGCGTTCGACATGGGGATGTACTCGGCGAGGTGCGAGTCGGGGGTGGCGCCGAGGAGGGAGCGGCGGTTGTCGACGACGAACAGCTTGCACTCGTCGCCGGGGTAGCGGGTGGTGAGCTGCTTGATGAGCAGGCGCAGCAGATTGGACTTGCCGGACTCGCTCTCGCCGAAGACCAGGAAGAACGGGTCCTGGTCGAAGTCGACGAAGACCGGCTCCAGGTTGTCCTCGTCCAGGGCGAACGCGATGCCGCGCCGCGGGAAGCGGTCGCCGGGCGGGAGCTGCTCGGCCGGCAGGCGGCGCGGCAGCAGGCGGACCTCGGGGGCGCCGGGCGCCTGCCAGTGGCGGGCGACCTCGGCGGCTAGCGCGGTGGTGGCGTCGGCCAGGTCCGTGTCGGAGGTGAGTCCGTCGATGCGCGGCACGGCCGCCATGAAGTGGAGCTTCTGCGGGGACTGGCCCCGGCCGGGCACGCCGGTCGGGACGTTGGCGGCCACCTTGCGGTCCAGCTCGGAGTCCATGGTGTCGCCGAGCCGCAGTTCGAGCCGGTTGAGCAGGTTGTCCTTGAGCGCGGAGCGCACCTCCATGGAGCGGGAGGCCGACAGCACCAGGTGGACGCCGTAGCCGAGGCCACGGGCGGCGATGTCCTGGATCACCGGGTCGAGCGCCTCGTACTCGGTGCGGAAGTTGGCCCAGCCGTCGATGACCAGGAAGACGTCGCCCCAGGGCTGGTCGGTGACCGAGATCTCGCCGCGGGCCCGCTTGAGGCGGTACTCGGCGATGGAGGGGATGCCGTTGGCCCGGAAGTACTCCTCGCGGCGGTTGAGGACGCCGTAGACCTCGGCGACGGTGCGCCGGACCTTCTCCGGGTCCAGGCGGGAGGCGATGCCGCCGACGTGCGGCAGCCCGGCGACCGCGGACATGCCGCCGCCGCCGAAGTCGAGGCCGTAGAACTGCACCTCGTGCGGGGTGTGGGTGAGGGCGAAGGAGCAGATCAGGGAGCGGAGCAGGACGGACTTGCCGGACTGGGGGCCGCCGAGGATCTGCATGTGGCCTGCGGCGCCGGAGAAGTCCACCCGGAGCGGGTCGCGGCGCTGCTCGTAGGGCTTGTCGACGAGGCCGACGGGGACGACCAGCCGGCCGGCGGCCTCGTAGTCGGGCGGGGTCAGGCCGCGGCCCTCCACTGCGGTCAGGCCGGGCAGCAGCGAGTCCAGCGAGGGCGGGCTGTCCAGCGGCGGCAGCCACACCTGGTGGGCGGCCGGGCCCTGGGCCTCGAGCCGGCGCACGATCACGTCGAGGACGGTGTCCGCGAGGGCGTCGTCCACATCGCCGGCACCGGTGCTCGGGGAGGCGGTGCGCTGGTGGGGGATGGGCGCGTAGCGGACGGGGACCTCGGCGGCGGTGAACAGCACCGGGCGCCGGTCCACCGGCAGCCGGCCGTCGGCGGACACGTCGCGCTGCGGGCCGGAGCGGTAGACGCCGGAGACGTATGCCGCCTTGAAGCGGACCATCTCGTCGGTGCCGTGTTTCAGGAAGCCGGAGCCGGGCACGTTCGGCAGCTCGTAGGCGTCGGGCACGCCGAGGGCCGCCCGGGACTCGGCGGCGGAGAAGGTGCGCAGACCGATCCGGTACGACAGGTAGGTCTCCAGGCCGCGCAGCCGGCCCTCCTCCAGGCGCTGCGAGGCGAGCAGCAGATGCACGCCGAGGGAGCGGCCGATGCGGCCGATCTGCACGAACATGTCGATGAAGTCGGGCTTGGCCGACAGCAGTTCGCTGAACTCGTCGATGACGACGAGCAGGGAGGGGATGGGCTGGAGCGGGGCGCCGGCGGCGCGGGCCTTCTCGTAGTCGTGGATGTTGGCGTAGTTGCCGGCGTCGCGGAGCAGCTCCTGGCGGCGGTTGAGCTCGCCGCGGATGGAGTCGCCCATGCGATCGACGAGGGTGAGGTCGTCGGCCAGGTTGGTGATGACGGCGGCGACGTGCGGCATCTGTGCCATGCCGGCGAAGGTGGCGCCGCCCTTGAAGTCCGCGAGAACGAAGTTCAGTGTCTCGGAGGAGTGGGTGACGGCGAGGCCCAGCACCAGGGTGCGCAGCAGCTCGGACTTGCCGGAGCCGGTGGCGCCCACGCAAAGGCCGTGCGGGCCCATGCCCTCCTGGGCGGCCTCCTTGATGTCGAGCATCACCGGGCGGCCGTCCTCGCCGACGCCGATCGGCACCCGCAGCCGCTCCGCCTGGGACCGGGGCCGCCAGGTGCGGCGGACGTCGACGGAGGCGGCGTCGCCCAGGTTCAGCAGGTCGGTGAACTCCAGGTTCGCCAGCAGCGGTTCGTCGTCGTCCCCGCCGGAGGCCATGCGCAGCGGGGCGAGCTGCCGGGCCAGCGCCTCGGCGGACTCGTACGACAGGGTGTCGGGCGTCCCCTCGTAGACGGCACCGTGCGCGGACTCCAGGCGTACGGTTCGCGGCTGCACAAGGACGGTGAGGTCGCCGTGGGCGCCGGCCGGGTCGCCCTCGACGACCTCGACGACGGTGACGCCCTGCAGGCCCTCGGGGCTCGCGAGCAGCGAGTCGGGCGGCAGGGACACCCCGTCGAGGACCACGACGATGTGCGGGGTCTCGGGCAGGGGCGCCGCGTTGGGGTGGAAGCGGGGGCGGCCGGTGAGGCGGGAGGCCAGCAGGTCCTCGATCTCACGGGGGTCGCCGCTGATCAGACGGCGCGAGCCGGCGCCGTCCGCGACGCCCGGCACCTGCACGTGCGGCAGCCACTTGGCCCACTCCCAGTGCGGCAGCGTCTCCCGGCTCGCGGCGACCGCGACGATCAGGTCCTCGGGGGAGTGCAGCGCGGCCAGCGAACCGGTCATGGCGCGGGCGGAGGACCGCACCGACTCCGGCTCGCCGCCGAGGGTGACGTGGTAGAAGGCCCGCAGCGAGACCGCCATCGGCAGGCCGTCCAGGGCGCTGTGCACCGCGACGAACCGCTGCATCGCGCCGGCCGTCAGCGGCTCCAGCTGGTCGACCGGGCCGGTCTCGGGGGCGATCAGGGGCGTGGCCAGGGGCTGCGGGCCGAGCCCGATGCGCACCTGCCCGAAGTCCTCGTCGGCCGGGCGGCGTTCCCACACCCGGCTGCCCTCGGCGACCAGCGCCCACAGCTGCTCGGGCGAGGGGTGCAGGTAGTACTGGGCGTCGCGCTGGGCCTTCGCCGTCCGCTGGGCGGTGCGGCGGGTCTGCGACAGATAGCTCAGGTAGTCGCGGCGCAGGTCGGCCAGCTGGCCCTGGTTGCCCCGGCGGAAGCGGATCACCATCGCGATCGACATGGCGATCGTGGAGGCGATCATCACCATGCCCATGATGCGCATGAAGGGCTGCCCGCTGGTGAAGAAGAACACCACCGAGCCGCCCATGCCGAGCGTCGGGAGCAGCTGCATCAGCACGCTCTCGTGCTGATTGCGCGGCAGTTCGGGCGGCGGCTCGATGACGACCTCTCCCGAGGGCACGTCCGGCGGCAGGGCCCGAGGCGGACGCTTCACGACGATCTGGCTCACAACTGCACCAATCCTCTTGCCGACCCGCCGAATTCGCCGTCCACCACCCCGTGTCAGGTGGACGAGGGCCGCCGCGCGATCCTACTGATCACACCACACCCCCGCGGACGGTAGGGTGCCCGACGGATGTTCGCGTGCGCACAGAACCAGTGCGCACACCGGCGGACCGAGCAGATCGAGCAGATCGAGGCAGATCGAGGGGGAGCAGCGGGTGAGTATGACGGCCTCCACGGCGGCCACCGGCACCGGGGGCCCGGGCGGCGCGGCCGGTCCGGCGGGCGGCGGCGCTCCGGGGCAGCCGGCTCAAGCGGCCGCCGGCCTCGGGTTCTGCCGCGTCACCATCGTCGCGCCCGACGCCAGGATCGACGTGGCGCTGCCCGACGACGTGCCGGTCGCCGACCTGCTGCCGGAGATCCTCCGGCTGTCCCGGCAGACCGCCGCCGACGGCGCGCCGGTCGGCTACCACCTGGTCCGCAGGGACGGCGCGGTCCTGGACAGCTCCCGGTCGTTCGCGGCCCAGCGCATTCTCGACGGCGAACTGCTCACCCTGCGCCCCTTCTCGGAGTCGCTGCCGCCGGCCGTCGTCGACGACGTCTCCGAGGCGGTGGCCTCCGCGGTGACCCGGGACCGCTCCCTGTGGAGCCGCGACCTCACCCGCGCCGCGGGCCTCGTCGGCGGAGGGGTGCTGTCGGCGCTGCTCGCGTTCACCGCCTGGAACGCCGACCCGCGCCACGACATGCACAGCCTGCCCGGCATCCTCGCCGGAGTCGCAGGGGCGCTCCTCGTCGTCCTCGCCTGCGTCCGCGCCCGCGTCTACGGCGACCGGGGCGGTGCCGTGGCGCTCGGCCTCGGCGCGCTGCCCAGCGTCGGGGTGGCCGGGTCCGGACTGCTGTCGCTGTCCGCCGGACAGGGCATCGGCAAGCTCCAGTTCCTGCTCGCCTGCGCCGCGGTGCTGGTGGCCTCCGTGATCCTCACCCTGTGCTCGCCGCGCGGCGACGGCCCCTTCGTCGCCTGTACGGCCGCCTCGGGCACCGCCCTCGCCGTCACCCTGGCGGCGCTGCTGCTGCGCTGGTCCCCGGCGGAGATCGCCGCCGCGTGCGCACCCGTCGCCATCGGCGCCCTCGCCTTCCTCCCGGGCCTTTCGGTGCGCTTCGCGCGGCTGCCCATCGGCTTCGAGACGCCGGACACCGCCACGCGCAGCACCTACGGCAACGACCCCGAACCGCACCAGCCGGTGGACGCCGGCCGCATCGAGGCGCAGGCACGCCGCGGCCACGAGCTCCTGGTCGGCCTGGTCGGGGGCTGTGCGCTGCTCTCGGTCGGCGCCGCCCTGGTGCTGAGCTTCTCCGGCGGTCTGTGGGGCCGGCTCCTCGCGCTGGCCACCGGCATCGCCCTGCTGATGCGGGCTCAGCTCTTCCGCTACACCGCCCAGGTCGCCACCGTGCTGATCGCGGGGCTCGGCTCGCTGACCGCGCTCGGGCTGGGCCTGGCGCTGAACCCGCCGCACGCGATCATCCGCGACGCACTGGCAGGCGACCGCGCCGACCTGGACATCCGCACCGTCTGGCTGATCGCCGCCATCGGGCTGGCGGCGGCTCTCATCACCTCCATCGGCCTGGTGGCCTCCCGCAGCGGTCCGACCCCCTTCTGGGGCCGGTTCCTGGAGATCGCCGAGGCGTTCGTCCTGCTGACCCTGGTGCCGCTGGCCCTCGCGGTCTTCGACGTGTATGCGACGGTGCGCTCCATGACGGGGTGAGCGGCACCGCCCGGCCGGGCGGGCTGCCCCGGCGTCAAGGCGGCGGCGGGCTGTTTCACCCCGCCATCGGGTGGGGGGCGTTGACGGTGGTGGTCCCACCGGGTGAGGGCTGCACGAGCGGTTCGCCGTGGAGCGCGGTGCGGTGCGGGGTGCGGTTGGCTGCGGAATGTGGTGCGGTGCGGGGTGCGGTTGGCTGCGGAATGTGGTGCGGTGCGGGGTGCGGTTGGCTGCGGAATGTGGTGCGGTCCCGGTTGCGAGCTCCCTCGGACGGTCCGCGAGTCCCCGGAGTGCCCCGTCCTGCAACCGCTGGATGATCGTCCCCGTGGCCAGGGCACCGCCCGCGCACCTGGTGATGAGGGCGAACTCCTCGTCGGTGCGCTTCAGTTCGTGCAGGGCCGTGGTGATGAGGCGGGCGCCGGTCGCTCCGACGGGGTGGCCGAGGTCGATGGCGCCGCCGTCGACGCCGGCCTTCTCCAGGTCCTGGTCGAAGACCTGAGCCCAGCTCAGCACCACCGAGGCGAACGCCTCGTTGATCTCCGCCAGGTCGATGTCGCGGAGCGTCCTCCCGGCGCCGCCCAGCACCGCGTAGGTCGCGTCGACCGGGGCGTCGAGGTGGACGTGGGGGTTCGCACCGACCAGTGCATGGGCGACGATCCGGGCCCTCAACTTCAGCTTCAGGGCACGGGCCATGCGCTTGGACGCCCACAGGATCGCCGCCGCACCGCCGGACACCTGCGAGGAGTTGCCCGCCGTGTGCACGGCCGTCGGCATCACCGGCTGCAGGCCCGCCGGAGCCTCCATGGACGTGTCGCGCAGGCCCTCGTCCCGGTCCACCAGGCGCCACATGCCCTGGCCGGTGTGCTGCTCCTGCTCGGTCGTCGGGACCTGGGCGGCGCAGGTCTCCCGCTTGAAGCGCTCCTCCGCCCAGGCGGTGGCCGCCCGCCCCTGGGAGAGCAGTCCGAGACGGTCCGCGTGCTCTCGATTCAGGCCCCGGTGGCGTGCGATGCGTTCGGCCGCCTCGACCTGGTTGGGCAGGTCGACGTTCCACTCGTCGGGGAAGGGCCGGCCGGGCCCGTGCGGGGACGCCGACCCCGGCGGCACCCGGGACATCGACACCACGCCGCAGGAGATGCCCACGCTCATCTTCAGCACCCCCGCCGGCGCGACCCCGGCCTGAGCCCCGCCGGCTCCGCTCCGCGTGGCTGAACGGCGTGAAAGAGCCGCGGGTGAGCGCGCACTGAGCGGGTGATGGCCCGGCGGGCTCGGCCGCCGGGCGGGCGCCGCGGGGAAACCGCTCGCCCCGGCGGCCCCGGGGGGCGGATTCTGTGCGCATGGAGTTCTTCTGTTACCACCGCGACCGGCCGGACTCCCTGCCGCTGCGCTACGAGCTGGCGGAGAAGCACTGGTCCTACATGGACCGGTACGCGAAGGAGATGATCGCTCGCGGTCCGACCCTCGCCGACGACGGGGACACGCCCACCGGCAGCGTGCACATCGTCCATCTGCCTGATCCCGTCGCCGCCCGCGCGTTCGCCTTCGACGAGCCGAATCACCAGGCGGGCGTCTACCGCGATGTGCTCCTGCGGCGGTGGCGCAACCTGCTGGGCCGCACCATGTGGGACTTTCCCGGAGGCCCCGCCGGCGGCAACCGGTACCTGGTGCTCGGTCTCGGCGCGGGGCGGCCCGCGGACCTCACCGTGCCGCCGGACGCGGACGAGCTGATCGCCTACGGGCCGCTGCTGTCCGACGACGGAGCCACCTGGCTCGGCACGGCGGCGCTGGTCAGGGCCCCGGACCCGGACGCGGCGCGCGCCCTGCTGACCACTGACCGGTACGCCGCCGTCGAGGTGCACAACTGGCAGTTCGGCGGGCGCCGGTGACGGCATGGCGAAGGCGGCGCCCCCGGGGATCTGGGGGGCGCCGCCTTCGGTATCAGGGGTGCCGGGAGCGGCTCAGTACCAGTTGTTGGCCTGCCAGAACTCCCACGCCTCGCACGGGCTGCCGTAGCGCTCGTTCATGTAGTCCAGGCCCCACTTGATCTGCGTGGCGGGGTTGGTCTTCCAGTCCGAGCCGGCCGAGGCCATCTTCGAGGCCGGAAGCGCCTGAACCAGCCCGTACGCACCGCTGGAGGCGTTGGTCGCGGTCGGGTTCCAGCCGCTCTCGTGCTCGACGATCTTCGAGAAGCACTGGAACTGCGCCGAGTTGCCGATCATCTTCTTGGCGGTCGCCTGGGCCGAGCCGGAGTCGGCGGCCTGGGCGGGAGCGGCGGCGATCAGGGTGCCGCAGGTGACGGCGGCCAGGGCGGTACCGGCCAGAGCCTTCTTGGGGGCGGAGATCGTACGGAGGAAGGAAGCGGCGGACACAGGCGGCCTTTCGGTCGGGAGCATGACGGTCGCTTTGTGCCGTTGCCGTACGGGACGTGCCGCTGCGGCGGGGGCATGGGGCGGCGCCGTGGCCCTGGTGGGCACATCGGCGCCTGGCGACGTCGTCCACAGAAGCAGACGGGCGGATGTGTCCGCAAAGGTCCCTTTTACTAGCCTGCGTCGCACGTGGGGTGGGATGCGGGCGGAGGCCCGCTCCCGGGCGGGGATCGCGGCTACGGCCCTGCCTCGTAGGTGACCCACGTCATGTGGGGTGCTTCACCTCGGCGGGGTCCCGGAAGGTGACGGGGGCCTCGAACGCGGCCCGCCGGGTGGCTCTGCGTAGTGCCTTCAGCACGGGCCTGCCGAGCGTCAGGGTCAGTACCACCGTGATCACGGCCCGGCCGAGGTCCCAGCCGAGGGAGGTCGCCAGGCAGTAGGCGGTGAAGCGGGCCAGATTGCCGGCCAGCGAGGCGTCGGGGTCGAAGGCGATGCCCGAGGCCAGCGCCGACATGAAGGGCCAGCCCGCCATGTTCATCACCGTGCCGTAGGCGAAGGCGGCCAGGAAGCCGTACCCGGCGAGCAGCCATACCTCGGGGCGCCCGCGCAGCCGGTCAGGGCCCGGCAGCAGGCCGGCGCCCATGGTGAACCAGCCCATCGCCAGCATCTGGAACGGCAGCCAGGGCCCCACCCCGCCGGTGAGCAGCGCGGAGGCGAACATGGTGATCGCGCCGAGGACGAAGCCGAAGCCGGGGCCGAGGACCCGGCCGCTGAGCACCATGAGGAAGAACATCGGCTCCAGACCGGCCGTGCCCGCGCCGATCGGCCGCAGCGCCGCCCCCGTCGCGGCCAGCACACCCAGCATCGCCACCGCCTTCGGGCCCAGCCCCGACTCGGAGATCGTCGCCGCCACCACCGCGACCAGCAGCACCAGCAGCCCCGCGAAGAGCCACGGCGCGTCCTGCGCGTGCGCGGTCAGCGCGGAGGCGGGCGGCGCCAGGAACGGCCAGCCGAAGGCGACCACGCCCACCGCGCTCACCAGGGCGAGGGCGGCGAGCGAGCGCGGGCCGAGACGGACGGCCCTGGCCTGCCGTACGTCGCGAGCCTGCCGGACTTCCCCGGCCCGCCGGACGGTCATCGCGGCTCCCCGGCTGCCAGCGCCTCGCGCACCTGGCCCACCGTGAGCCAGCGCTGCGGGGCGAGGATCTTGGCGACCTGCGGGGCGAACGACGGCGAGGCGGTGACCACCTCCGCCGCCGGTCCGTCCGCGATCACCTCGCCCTCGGCGATCAGCACGACCCGGTCGGCGAGCTCCGCGGCCAGCTCCACGTCATGGGTGGCCAGCACGATGGCGTGACCCTCCGTGGCCAGGCCGCGCAGCAGCGTGACCAGGCGGGCCTTGGCCGCGTAGTCGAGGCCGCGGGTCGGCTCGTCGAGCAGGAGCAGCGGAGGGCGTGCGGTGAGGACCACGGCGAGAGCGAGGGTCAGGCGCTGGCCCTCGGACAGGTCCCGGGGGTGGGTGGCGTCGTCGATCCCCGGCAGCAGCCCGGACAGCAGCGCACGGCAGGTGCCGGGCTCCGCGCCCGCGTCCCGGTCGGCGGCGGCGCACTCGGCGGCCACCGTGTCCGCGTACAGCAGATCGCGCGGCTCCTGCGGGACCAGCCCGACGCGGCGCACCAGATCGCGCGGGCGGGTCCGGTGCGGGACGGCACCCGCGGAGCGGACCGAGCCGGCGGACGGTGCGACCAGCCCCACCAGCGCGCCCAGCAGGGTCGACTTCCCGGCGCCGTTGCGCCCCATCAGGGCGACGGTCTCGCCGGGTGCGACGGTGAGGTCGATGTGGCGCAGGGCCTGGATGCGCCCCCGGCGGACGGCGAGCGAGCGCACCTCGGCGACGGGTGACGCGGGCGCGGGAGCCGCGGTGCGTGCACCGGGGGTGCCGCGCCGGAACAGGCCCCGGCGGGGGGCGGGCGCCTGTGCCGGCGGGGCGGCCTCGCGCGGCGGTCGGCAGTGCTGCTGCCGGTCGGCGAGGCGTCCGCGGAGCGGGGCCGCGCGGCGGCGGGCGTCGCGGACCGTCAGCGGCAGCGGCGACCAGCCGGCGAGCCGGCCCAGCTCCACCACCGGAGGGCAGACGGGGGAGACCGCCATCACCTCGCGCGGCGTGCCCGACAGCGGCGGCTCGCCCGGAGCGGGCAGCAGGACGACCTGGTCGGCGTACTGGATCACCCGCTCCAGCCGGTGCTCGGCCATCAGAACCGTCGTCCCGAGGTCGTGGACCAGGCGCTGCAGCACGGCGAGGACCTCTTCGGCCGCGGCCGGGTCCAGGGCGGAGGTCGGCTCGTCCAGCACCAGCACCCGGGGGTGCGGGGTGAGGACCGAGCCGATGGCGACGCGCTGCTGCTGGCCGCCGGAGAGCGTGGCGAGGGGACGGTCGCGCAGCCCGGCCAGGCCCAGCAGGTCCAGGGTCTCCTCGACCCGGCGCCGCATCACCTCCGGTGCCAGGCCCAGCGACTCCATGCCGTAGGCGAGTTCGTCCTCCACGGTGTCCGTGACGAAGTGGGCGAGCGGGTCCTGGCCCACCGTGCCGACCACGTCGGCCAGTTCGCGGGGCTTGTGGGTGCGGGTGTCACGGCCTGCGACGGTGACCCTGCCGTGCAGGGTGCCGCCGGTGAAGTGCGGGACCAGGCCGCTCACCGCGCCCAGCACCGTCGACTTGCCGACGCCGGAAGGACCGGCCAGCAGCACCAGTTCACCCTCGGCGACCTCGAAGTCGATGCCCCTGACGGTGGGTTCGTCCGCCCCGTCGTAGGTCACCGACACGTTCTCGAAGCGGATCACGACGGCTCCTCGCGGCTGTCCTTGTGAGGTGCTGGGGCTTGAGGTGCTGGGGCGATGAAGGCGGGCAGCAGACCGAGCAGCACGGCCGCCGCCGGCCACAGCGGAAGCGTCGGGGCGACCAGCGGGACCACACCGGGGTGCAGTGCCGCCGGATCACGGACGGCGGCCAGCGCCGTCACCGCCGCGACGGCGGCGCCGGACGCGGCGACCAGCCAGGCGCGCGCGTCCCAGCGGTCCGGGCGGTACCGGGTGCGCAGCGAACGCCGGCCACCCAGCCACAGCCCCGCCAGCGCCGCGGCGAGCCCGCAGAGCAGCAGGGGCACGCCGTAGCCGGCGCCCGCCGCGGAGAGCAGACCGTACGTCCCCGCGCACACGCCGAGCAGACCGCCCAGGGTGAGCGCGGCTGTGGTCCTGCGGACGGCGGGCGGGACCTGCGCGGTGCGGCCGTAGCCGCGGGCGTCCATGGCGGCGGCGAGCGCGACGGAGCGCTCCAGCGCGCCCTCCAGCACGGGCAGGGCCACCTGCGCCAGGCCCCGGAATCCCCTGTCCGGACGGCCCCGCAGGCGCCGTGCGGCGCGCAGCCGCTGGACGTCGGCGATGAGATGCGGCGCGAAGGTGAGCGCCACGACCACGGCCACGCCCGTCTCGTAGAGCGCGCCGGGCAGGGACTTCAGCAGCCGGGAGGGATTGGCCAGGGAGTTCGCGGCGCCCACGCAGACCAGCAGGGCGGCGAGCCGGAGCCCGTCGTAGAGCGCGAAGGTCAGCGCCTCGGCGGTGACCTTGCCGCCCAGCCGGATGCCCTGCGCCCAGTCGGGCAGCGGGACTTCGGGGAGGGCGACGATCACCCGCGCGCCGGGGATCGGCGAGCCCAGGACGGTCGCGAACACGAGGCGGACGAGGAGGACGGCGAGCGCCAGCTTGACGAACACCCCGTAGGAGCGCGCCCAGGGCGCATCGGGGCGCCGGGCGGCCACGACATACGCGGACACGGCGATGAGCAGGCCGAGCAGCAGCGGGTTGGTGGTACGCGTGGCCGCGGTACCGAGCGCCAGCGCCCACAGCCACCAGGCGCCCGGGTGCAGCGCGTCCGGGCGCCCGCGGCGAGCCGCGGGCGCGGCCCTCCCCGTCGGACCGGTCCCCGCGCTCTCACCGGGGGAGCCGGCCGGCTCGCCGGTCGCGGACGTGCCCCGCAGGCCCTCGCGGGGGGAGGGCCGGCCGTGGGGCGGGCTATCGGCCATGCCTGCGTCGGGTCTGCCAGAGGGCGGCGACGGCCAGCAGCACCACGGCGGCGGCGCCGCCGATCAGGCCCAGCGAAGGCCCGCCGCCGGAGGCGGACCCGGCGGACTCGTCCTTGCCCGCGGGCTGGTCCCCGTCCGCGGAGTCCTCCGGGGCCTTTCCGGAGACCTGCTCCCCGCAGCCCTTCGCCGGGTAGCCGGCGATCGCGCACAGCATCGCCTTGGTGTCGTAGCGCAGGGGTTCGGCGACGGCCGCCAGCGCGTCGGCGGTCGTCGCGTCCTCGGGGACCCGGGCGCAGGCCGTGCGGTTGGCGGGCGGACGCTCGCCCGGCGGGGCGTCGGCCCGGGTGCCGAAGTCGAGGACCAGCGCAACGCGCTTGGTGCCGTCCTTCGGCGGGGTCTTGGCGCAGATGGTGTCGAAGCCGGCGGGGCCGCGCGGCTTCGCCGCGTCACCGGAGTCCTCGCTGACGGAGAAGCGGAAGCCCTGGACGTCGCCGTCATAGGGCCGGGCGGTGGACGGGCCCTGGGTGGCGTACGTCCACGTCCCGCCCTCGCGCTCCCAGAACGACCAGTAGCGGTACCCGGCGGCCTGCGCCTGGCCCGCTCCCGCCAGGACCGGCAGGAGCAGTACGGCCAGGAGCGGCACGAGCGCTCTGCGGATCACGGCTGCTGCCTCTTCCTGCGGCCGCTGATCAGGAATCCGATGCCGATACCGGCGATCAGGCACACGCCCACGTACCACCAGACGCCGAAGCCGGAGCCGGAACCGGACTCCGCGTCGGAGGCGGCGGCCTCCGCCTTCTCCTGCTCCGCCGCGGGCCCGGTCGCGGCCAGCCGCTTCACCAGGTCCACCCCGCCGAAGGCACGCGGGTCGGCGCCGGTGGCGTGGGCGGCGAGGATCAGCTGGGCGTAGGCGGCGGGGCCGGTCTGCTCCGCCCAGCCGGCGGCGTTCTTCTCCAGCCAGGCCAGGGACTTCTTCGCCGGCTCCGTCGCGCCCAGCGCGGCGAGGGCGACCACCGCGTCGGCGGTGTTGCCGTGGTCGGGCTGCTCGGAGCCGCCCAGCGCGGAGACCAGGTGGCCGTCCTCGGCCAGCTCGTCCCTCAGGTACGCGGCGCCGTTGACCGCGGCCTGCTCGGGGCCGCCGGCCTTCTCGCAGGTGAGTTCAGCAGTGTCCTGGGTGCCCTTCGCGGCGGGCTCGACCACCAGACCCTTGCCGAGCAGGCCGAGCACGCCCGCCGCCGTGGCGTCCGCGTTGGCGATCAGCTTGCCCTTCTTGTCCGGCTGGAAGGCGAACGCGCCCGCCCCGTCGCCCTCGCAGGGCAGCGCCAGCTTCAGCAGGGCGTCGTAGGGGGACTTGCCGCCCTTGGTCACCTCGGCCGGCTTGTCACCGGCGGCGGCGAGCGCACCGATGACGACGGAGGTGGAGTTGGCGTCGCTGGGGCCGCCGGCGGTGTAACCCCAGCCGCCGTCCTTGTTCTGTATGGACTTCAGCCAGCCGACCGCCTTGCCGGTCACCTCGTCGTGCCCGCCGAGCGCGGCGAGGGCCTGGACCGCGGCGGCCGTCTGGTTGGTGTCGACGGGGGTCTTGGCGTCGCAGTCGCGCGAGGTGTCGGCGCGGTACGGGGCGAAGGAGCCGTCGGCGCACTGCTGGCCGGCCAGCCAGTCCACGGCCGCCTTCGGCGGCTTCACGCCGGCCGCGTCCTGGGCGAGCAGCGCCAGCGACTGGCGCCAGACGCCGTCGTACTGCGGGTCGCCGTCGCCGTACAGGGCGGAGGGGAGGGCCTTGGACGGCTCGGGGGACGGGGACGAGTCGGCGGCGGCCGGGGTGGCGGCGCCGATCACGGCGACGGCGGCCAGGACCGCGGCGCAGCGGCGGACGTTCATGATCGGCGGGTGCCTCTCTCCTGTGATGCCGGTGCAGGGGCGGGCGGCAGGGGAGACCCCGGCGGCTCGGCCCCGTATACCTCGACGGTGCCGTGCTCCGGCGGACTGCCGGGCACGAGAGCCGGTCACGGTCCGTGCGGGGCATTCCGGCTGACCGTCCTCGGGGGACGGATCACGGTTGCGGGTCAGCGCCGGAATTGCACCGGCTTCCCCCCGTACGGCGTGAAGCGACGCCGCCACTTTACCCGCACGTCGTCAGGGGGGCGGGTGGGGTGGCTCACCCCGCGATCCCGTGCGGTCCGGGGCGCGTCGCTCACCGACTCACGGCAGCCACCGGCATTACCGGCATCTGCGGCAGGGGGCGGCGGCAAAGGGCCCGTCGCAGCGGGCGTCGGCAACGGGCTCTCGGGCCGCGGACTTCGGCAGCGGATCCTCGGCGGCCGGTGCGGCGGGCCGGCCACGTGCGTCAACAAGCCGTTCGCCCGCGGGAGTCCACGGGCCGCTGCCCCGCGGGCGCCCGCGGGGCCGGCCGGCGGCGGGCCCGCCGGCCACGGGACGGCCGGGGCGGGCGCGAGCGTCCAGATGCTGTCCCGCTGCGGACGGCCCTTTCGGGCGCGGGCGGCCAGGGGCCCTTTCCCTCGGGCGGTGGGGGACGGACGCGGGCGCCCGTCCGTCGCCCGGCTGCGGGCCCTTCGGCCCTCGTTCGCACGCCGTCCGGCCGCCCCGTGCCCGCCGCCCGGTCGCGGGCGGCGGGGGGCCCGTTCCGTCGTGGGCGCCCACGCGCTGTCCGGCCGGCCGCGCACCCGCTGTCCGGGTGCGGCCCGGCGCCGCGCGGCTGCTCGTCGCTGCGCCCGCGGGCCGTTCGGCCGGCGGGCACCCCCGCCGTTACCGGCGCTCGGCCGGCAGGTCGATCAGGCGGCACACCGTTTCGATGTCGATCTTGACCTGGGCGATGGAGGCGCGGCCCGACAGCCAGGTGATCAGGGCCGAGTGCCAGGTGTGCTCGATGACGCGGACCGCGGAGAGCTGGTCGGGGGTGGGGTCCTGGTCGAGGCCCATCGCGTCCAGGATGATCGCGGTGGTCTGACGGGAGACCTGGTCGACCTCCGGGCTCACGCTGCGGTCCGCGAAGGTCAGCGCGCGCACCATCGCGTCCGCGAGGTGCGGCTCGCGCTGGAGCGCACGGAACGCCCGCATCAGCGTCTCCGCCACCCGCTCGGCCGCCGTCTCACCGGCCGGCGGCTTCTTCCGCAGCGTGCCGTGCATGTGCTCCAGCTGGTCCTGCATGGTGGCCACCAGCAGATGGATCTTGGACGGGAAGTAGCGGTACAGGGTGCCGAGGGCCACCTGGGAGGACTCCGCCACCTCCCGCATCTGCACCGCGTCGAACCCGCCCCGGCCGGCCAGCTGCGCGGTCGCGTGCAGGATGCGGCGCCGGCGTGCCTCCTGCCGCTCGGTGAGCGGCGAGGCCGGAGAGGTACCTACGGTGCCGGCTTCCGACTTGATCACCATGTCCACCTTGCCCGTCCTGCCTGCTGCGCCCGTCTTGCCCTGGCCGCTCCCCCGTGGGCGCGGGCCCGCGTCGTGACCCTCGGTGAGGGTGAGTGATCGGACAGCATGGCATGCCGCCCGCCGTGGCGTGAATCACCTGATCCACTGCTCACAGCACCCTTACCTGCCGGTAGATTCGAGTTCTCTGAACGATCAACTCTGAAACTTGTTCTAGGTTAGCGTCCCGTCGTAGTCTCGCGGGACAGTGCAGGGAGAAGGGGGCCCAGGGTGACCGCTGAGGCCAGTCAGGCCGGGCCCTTCGCGGGCCCTGCCGCCGACGGCTTGCGCCCGCTGCGCATCGCACTCCTGACCTACAAGGGAAACCCGTTCTGTGGCGGGCAGGGCGTCTACGTACGTCATCTCTCCCGCGAACTCGCCCGCCTCGGGCACCGCGTGGAGGTCATCGGAGCCCAGCCCTACCCGGTCCTCGACGAGGGCTACGACGGGCTGAGCCTCACCGAGCTGCCGAGCCTGGATCTCTACCGCCAGCCGGATCCTTTCCGCACCCCGAAGCGGGAGGAGTACCGCGACTGGATCGACGCCCTCGAGGTCGGCACCATGTGGACCGGCGGCTTCCCGGAGCCGCTCACCTTCTCGCTGCGCGCCCGCCGCCATCTGCGCGCGCGCCGCGGCGACTTCGACGTCGTCCACGACAACCAGACCCTCGGCTACGGACTCCTCGGCGACCTCGGCGCGCCCCTGGTCACCACCATCCACCACCCCATCACCGTGGACCGGCAGCTGGAGCTGGACGCCGCCGAGACCTGGCAGCGGCGCTGCTCGGTGCGCCGCTGGTACGCCTTCACCCGCATGCAGAAGCGGGTCGCGCGGCGGCTGCCGTCCGTGCTCACCGTCTCCGGCACCTCCCGCCAGGAGATCGTCGACCATCTCGGCGTGCGGCCCGAGCGGATCCACGTCGTGCACATCGGCGCCGACACCGACCTGTTCTCGCCGGACCCGTCCGTGCCGGTCGTACCCGGCCGGATCGTCACCACCTCCAGCGCCGACGTCCCGCTCAAGGGGCTGGTGTTCCTCGTCGAGGCGCTGGCCAAGGTGCGCACCGAGCACCCCGACGCCCACCTCGTCGTCGTCGGCAAGCGGCCCGCCGAGGGCCCCGTCGCGCAGGCGATCGAGCGGTACGGGCTCGAAGGTGCCGTCGAGTTCGTCAAGGGCATCTCCGACGCCGAACTGGTCGACCTGGTGCGCTCGGCCCAGGTCGCCTGCGTCCCCTCGCTCTACGAGGGCTTCTCGCTGCCCGCCGCCGAGGCCATGGCCACCGGCACCCCGCTGCTCGCCACCACCGGCGGCGCCATCCCCGAGGTCGCCGGACGCGACGGCGAGACCTGCCTGGCCGTGCCGCCCGGCGACGCCGGAGCGCTGGCCGCCGGACTCAACCGGCTGCTGGCGGACGAGGACCTGCGCCGCAGGCTGGGCGCGGCCGGCCGCGAACGGGTGCTGCGCCACTTCACCTGGGCGCGGGCCGCGGAAGGCACCGTGGCCCGCTACCGCGAGGCCATCGACGCCGCGCCGCCGGGCCACGCGGCGCGCGCGGCCCGCACCGCGCCCTCCGGAGGGTCCGCCCGCCCGGCCGGAAGGTCCGCCCGCACCGCCGCCGCCCAGGCCGGCGCCCCCGCGACCGGTTCCGCGCCCGCGTCGGCGGGCGCCCCCGACGCCACCCCCACGGAAGAGTCCGCAACCTCCCACCCCGAAAGCAGGGCCACGTGCTGACCGTCGACTTCTCCCGGTTCCCGCTCGCCCCCGGCGACCGTGTCCTGGACCTCGGCTGTGGAGCCGGCCGGCACGCCTTCGAGTGCTACCGGCGCGGCGCCCGCGTCGTGGCACTCGACCGGAACGGGGACGAGATCCGCGAGGTCGCCAAGTGGTTCGCGGCGATGAAGGAGGCCGGCGAGGCCCCCGCGGGAGCCGAGGCCACCGCCATGGAGGGCGACGCCCTCGCGCTGCCCTTCCCCGACGAGTCCTTCGACGTCGTGATCATCTCCGAGGTGATGGAGCACATCCCGGACGACAAGGGCGTGCTCGCCGAGATGGTCCGCGTCCTCAAGCCGGGCGGCCGCATCGCCGTCACGGTGCCCCGCTACGGCCCCGAGAAGGTCTGCTGGGCGCTGTCCGACGCCTACCACGAGGTCGAGGGCGGCCACATCCGCATCTACAAGGCGGACGAACTGCTCGCCAGGATGCGCGAGGCCGGCCTCAGGCCGTACGGCACGCACCACGCGCACGCCCTGCACTCCCCGTACTGGTGGCTCAAGTGCGCCTTCGGCGTGGACAACGACAAGGCGCTGCCCGTGCGGGCGTACCACAAGCTGCTGGTCTGGGACATCATGAAGAAGCCGCTGGCCACCCGGATCGCCGAGCAGGCGCTCAACCCGCTCATCGGCAAGAGCTTCGTGGCGTACGCGACCAAGCCGCACCTGCCCCCGGTGGACGCCGCGTGACCACGCCCCGGACCGAACACCTGGTGCTGCCCGGGGTGCTGACCGCCGGGCAGGCCGCCGCGACCGTGCGCGGCATCCTCCGGCTGCAGCGCGCGGACGGCGCCATCCCCTGGTTCCGTGGCCACCACCTCGACCCGTGGGACCACGTCGAGGCCGCCATGGCGCTGGACGCGGCGGGCGAGCACGAGGCCGCCGAGCGGGCCTACCTCTGGCTGGCCCGGCACCAGCAGCCCGACGGCTCCTGGTACGCCGCCTACGCCGACGGCGACCCCCGGGACATCACCGACCGCGGCCGGGAGACCAACTTCGTCGCCTATGTCGCCGTCGGGGTGTGGCACCACTACCTCTCCACCGGCGACGACACCTTCCTCGACCGCCTGTGGCCCGTGGTGTACGCGGCGGTCGAGTTCGTGCTGCGGCTCCAGCAGCCCGGCGGGCAGATCGGCTGGCGGCGCGACGACGACGGCACCGCCACCACCGACGCGCTGCTCACCGGCTCCTCCTCGATCCACCACGCGCTGCGCTGCGCGCTCGCCATCGCCGAGCAGCGGGAGGAGCCGCAGCCCGACTGGGAGCTGGCCGCGGGCGCGCTGCGGCACGCGATACGGCGCCACCCGGAGCGGTTCCTGGACAAGGACCGCTACTCGATGGACTGGTACTACCCGGTGCTGGGCGGCGCGCTCACCGGCGCGGAGGCCAAGGCGCGCATCGAGGAGGGCTGGGACCGCTTCGTGGTGCCCGGCCTCGGGGTGCGCTGCGTGGTGCCCAACCCGTGGGTGACCGGCGGCGAGTCGGCCGAACTCGCCCTGGCCCTGTGGGCGATGGGCGAGTCCGACCGGGCGCTCGAGATCCTCCGCTCCATCCAGCACCTGCGGGACGCGGCGAGCGGCCTGTACTGGACGGGGTACGTCTTCGACGACGACGCCGTGTGGCCGCAGGAGCTCACCACCTGGACCGCCGGCTCGGTGCTGCTCGCGGTCGCCGCGCTGGGCGGCCACGAGGCCACCTGCCAGGTCTTCGGCGGGGAACACCTGCCGTGGGGCCTGGACGCGGACTGCTGCGCCGGGGACTGACGGACGGGCGGGCGTCGTCGGGTTCACCGCCCGCGCGGCTCAGTGCCTGCGCAGGCGGTTCGCGATCGCGTGGCCGATGAAGAGGTAGACGACCGCGGCGAGGCCGTAGCCGCAGACCACCCTCGCCCAGGCCTCGTCGAAGGTGAACAGGTCACGGGACCAGCCGGCCAGCCAGTCGGCCGCGTCGTGCACGAACTGCACCAGTTCGTTGCCGCGGTTGGCGTCCAGCAGGTACATCAGAATCCACAGTCCGAGGATGACGGCCATGATGTCCGCGATCACCGCGACGACCGTCCCCGCGGAGGTGGAACCAGTGCGATACCGGGGAGACATGTCTTCCGTCTGGCCCCGATCCGCCGGGTGAAACCCGCGGGTTGGCCGGGCGTCCTTGCGCGAGGCCCGCGCGCCCTCGGACGGGGGCTCAGGAATCGAGTTCGGCGAGCACCCGCAGGCTCACCGGATCCGGGGCCGGCGCCCGCAGGTCCGTCACCGGGCCCCTGCGCCACAACTCGAGCCGCTCGGCGATGCGTTCCCGCGGCCCCACCAGGGAGATCTCGTCGGCGAAGGCGTCCGGCACCGCCCGCACCGCCTCCTCGCGGCGCCCGGACAGGAACAGCTCCCGCACCCGGCGGGCCTCCTCCTCGTACCCCATGCGGGCGGGGCGGCGTGGAGGTTGCGGGAGGCGTGCCCCAAGCCGCCGATGGAGAAGCCGAGCATGGCCTTCACCGGGAGCAGACCCCCGGCGACGTCCCGGCAGACCCGTACCTGGGCCATCGGGGCGACGACGAAGCCCTCGGGCCGGGTGGGGGGCCAGTGACGGTGCGTCAGTATGCGCGGGCGTCGAGGGTACGGCAACGGCCCCCCGCCCGGGAGGACGAGGGGCCGTGAGCAGTCCGGCGTGGGTCAGCCGCGCTGGATACCGGAGGTGTCCTGCAGCACGCCGCGGCGGCCGTCCTGCGTCTGGGCGACCAGCGCCTGACCGCGCTGCTCCACCGCCAGGTACCAGGTGCCGGGCGCCAGTTCGGCGATCGGCGTCGGCGAGCCGTCCTCGGGGAACAGCGGCCGGGGCACCGGCACGGCGAACCAGAACGGGGAGAAGTCCCCGGCGGGCTGGGGCGCCGGCGGCTGGCCCTGCTGCGGCTGCGGCTGACCGCCCGGGAACGGCTGCTGGCCGCCGGGACCGGGCTGGCCCGGCTGGCCGGGGTAGGGCTGCTGGGCGCCCGGGTAGCCGTAACCGCCGGGCGGCTGGGCACCGTAGGGCTGCGGGGCGGACGGGCCGCCGGCCGGGAGCAGGTTGCCCTTGAGCGCCGGGACCAGCGGGGTGGCGACCGCGGCGGCGGCCAGCACCAGGGTGGCGATGAGGGCGAGGATCAGGCCCATGCCCGGGTCGATCCGGTCGGCGAAGCTGCTGTTGTCGTTGTCGAACGCACCCAGCGGGTCGAAGATGTTGCCCAGAGCGCACCAGGCGGCGAAGACCGTGAAGGCGATCCCGAGCTGCCCGAGGTCGAGGCCCGCGACCTTCTTCGGCTGCGGCAGGGCCCGGGCCACGACGACGAGAGCGGCGCCGATCAACCCCGCCAGCACGACACCGAACAACACCGGCCCGCTGCCCCACAGGCTGGGGATGCCGTCGTCGTCCACGCCGTCGAACGAGTAGATGTCGAGGAACGACGCGATGAACAGCAACACCGCTGCTCCGATCACCACGCCGTCGCCTCGAGTGAGGGAGCGGATATTCACTTCAGGTCCTTCGTTGTCGTCTCGTCGTCGGTAGAGGCGTCGCTGTCACCTTGTCGCCCTCGGGCCAGGGTGCGAAGCGCGGGGGTGGCCCCTCATCGTAGGAACGACACTATCGTCCGCTCGATCAGGCTGTCCGCCGGGACCAGTGCCCCGGACTGCTACCCGCGCAGAAAACTCACGATTCCATCCGAAATCCCACGCGCCGCTTTCTGCCGCCAGGCACCGCTGGTCAGCTGTGCCGCGTCCTTGCTATCGCGCATGTTCCCGCACTCGATGAACACCTTGGGAACCGTTGACAGATTGAGACCGCCCAGGTCCTTACGCGTGACGAGACCCGTGCCGCCGCCCACGTAGTTGGAGGGCGCGCTGCCGGTGACCCGGACGAAGTTCCCGGCGATGCGCTCACCGAGTTCACGGGACGGTCCGACGATGGCCCGGGTGTCGGCCGCGCCGGCGTTCACGGCGCCGGGCAGGATCACATGGAACCCGCGGTTGCCGGCTCCGGAGCCGTCGGCGTGGAGGGACACCACGGCATCCGCCTTCGCCTCGTTGCCGATCCGGGCCCGCTCGTCGATGCACGGGCCGAACGGCCGGTCGCCGTCCTGCGTCAGCTTCACCGTCGCGCCCTGCGCCTCGAGCAGGTCACGCATCCGGCGGGCGACGTCGAGTGTGAACTTCGCCTCGATGTAACCACCGTTGGTGGAGGTTCCGGTGGTGTCGCACTCCTTGCGGTGGGTCCCGATGTCCACCTGACGGTTGATCTCGGCGGTGTGCCGGAAATTGCCGGGATTGTGCCCCGGGTCGATGACCACGACCTTCCCCGTGAGGGGACCGGACGCGGCCGGCGCCGAAACGGACCCGGAGGCCGCGGACGCACTCGGCTCCGCACTCCTGGACGGCTTCCCGGACGGCTTCCCCGACGGCGAGGCCGGCGCCGTCGCCGACGACGGCGCCCGCGACGACACCGAGGCCGACGCCTCGCCCGCCGCACCGCCGTTCCGCTCGCCGTCCCCCGACCCCCCGCCGGCCACGGCGTACACCGCCCACCCGAGCAGCGCACCCGGCACCAGGGCGGCCAGCGCCACGGTCAGCGGCCCCCGCCGTGACCGCCGCGGCTCAGGATCATCGAAATCGGGCCCCGTATACGACACGCAGCCACCCTAGCGGCTTCCGCCGTGCGGATTCGTTCCCCCGGGCGCACCCTGAGTGCAGGAACGGCAACGATGCCTCCGGCTCATGGGGGCCGCCGGAGGAGCCTCCCCGATGGGGCCGGCGGGAGGAACTCCCGCAGCGGGGGCCGCAGCCGCCCGGCGCACCGCGCAGGTCGCGCTCCGTGCGCGGTGTTCTCACGCACACCGTGGCCGTCGTCCTCGGACTCGTCATCGGCAACGTCATCGGGGCGGGCGGCGGCTCGGACAACGACACCTCGCCCTCGGCGGAGAGCACGGTCACCGAGACCGTCACGGAGTCGGCGTCCGGCACCGGCGCCGCGCCGGCCGACCCGGCGGGGGAGGAATCCGCCCGGGGAGAGGCATCCGCTCAGGAGGCGTCCCGCGAGCCCGCCGACGAGGTCCCCGGGGACGGCACCTTCGTCGTCGGCAAGGAGATCCGGCCAGGGACCTACCGGACCGACGGTCCCGAGGACTCGGTCATCCCCAACTGCTACTGGGCCAGGCTCAGCGGGACCTCGGGTGAGTTCGACGACATCATCACCAACGGGAACACCGATGGCCCGGCGACCGTCACCGTCTCCGCGAGCGACAAGGCGTTCCTGACCAGCGGGTGCAAGACGTGGAAGAGGGCGGAGTGAGCGGTGCCACGCGCTTCGAGGGGGGCCTCCGCGCCGTCCCGCCCGCTCCCCGCGACTCCGGGGCGCGGGCGTCCGTCAAGTGACCCGGACCACGGGCTCCCTCAGATGCCCGGCCCCGTACGCCGCAGTACGCGCAGGGAGTTCCGGGCGGACACCTCGGTGAAGGCGCCGGAGGCGAGGGCGCGGAGGTAGACGCGGTAGGGCGCCTGGCCGGTGAACTCGTCGGCGGGGTCGGGGAAGACGTCGTGGATGACGAGGAGGCCGCCCGGGGCGACATGGGGCGCCCAGCCCTCGTAGTCGGCGGTGGCGTGCTCGTCGGTGTGGCCGCCGTCGATGAAGACCAGGGCCAGCGGGGAGGCCCACAGGGACGCGATCTGCGGTGAGCGGCCGACGAGGGCGACGACGTGCTCCTCCAGGCCCGCCCGGTGCAGGGTGCGGCGGAAGGCGGGCAGGGTGTCCATCACGCCCAGCTCGGGATCGACCGTCTCCGGGTCGTGGTACTCCCAGCCGGGCTGCTGCTCCTCGCTGCCGCGGTGGTGGTCCACGGTGAGCGCGGTGACCCCGGCCGCCCTGGCCGCGTCGGCCAGCAGGATCGTGGAGCGGCCGCAGTAGGTGCCGACCTCCAGCAGGGGCAGGCCGAGGCCGCCCGCCTCCCGGGCCGCCGCGTACAGGGCGAGCCCTTCGTCGACGGGCATGAAGCCCTTCGCCGCCTCGAACGCGGCGAGTACGCCGGGGCCGGGTGCCGCCGGCGCGCCGCCGGCCTGGGAGGTCGTCCGTGTGTCCACGGGGTCATGCTGCCGTACGCGCGGCCGCGGCCGATGAGCGGGGTCAGGCGGAGACCCGGCCGGGAGCCGGCCGTGCGGCAGGATCGTCCTCGCTGCTCGCCAGCAGCTGCCCGCCGGGCTGCGGTCGCGCGGCCGGCAGGAACAGCGCCAGGAGCAGGCCGACGGCCACCGCCCCCGTGGCGATCAGGAAGGAGAGGCGGAAGCCGTGCATCGAGGGCACCGCCACACCGCCCGTGGTGTGTGCCGTGGCCGCGAGCACCGTGCCGATCACGGCGCTGGACACCGAGGTGCCGATGGACCGCATCAGCGTGTTCAGGCCGTTCGCCGCGCCCGTCTCCGACGCCGGGACCGCGGCGTTGATCAGCGCGGGCAGCGAGGCGTAGGCGAGGCCGATGCCGGCGCCCAGGACGACCGAGGTCACCAGGGTCTGCCAGGCGGCGCTCATCAGGCCGAGGCCGCCGCCGTAGCCGAGCCCGATGATCAGCAGGCCGAGGATGAGGGTGGCCCGCGGGCCGTAGCGGGCCGAGAGGCGGGCGTACACCGGGGCGGTGAACATCATCGTCAGGCCGAGCGGTGCAACGCACAGACCGGCGACGACCATCGACTGCCCGAGCCCGTAGCCGGTGTCGGCGGGCAGCTGCAGGAGCTGCGGAAGGACCAGGGAGACCACGAAGAAGGAGACGCCGACCATGATCGACGCGAGGTTGGTGAGCAGCACCTCGCGGCGTGCGGTGGTGCGCAGGTCGACCAGCGGAGCCGGCAGGCGCAGCTCCATCCACCCCCAGAGCAGCAGCACCACCGCCGAGGCGCCGAAGAGCGTGAGCGTCGTGGCCGAGGCCCAGCCCCAGTCGCCGCCCTTGGAGACCGGCAGCAGGAACAGCACGAGACCGGCGGACAGGCCCAGCGCGCCCGGCAGGTCGAAGGTGCCCGGGGCGCGCGCCGGCGACTCGGGCACGACCAGGAGGATCAGCGTGATCGCGAGCAGGCCGAGGCCGGCGGCGCCGAAGTAGAGGACGTGCCAGTCGGCGTGCTGGGCGACCAGCGCGGCGGCGGGCAGGGCGAGGCCGCCGCCGACGCCTATGGAGGAGCTCATCAGGCCCATCGCCGAGGCCAGCCGCTCCCGCGGCAGCAGGTCCCGCATCAGGCCGATGCCGAGCGGGATCGCGCCCATCGCGAAGCCCTGGAGGGTACGGCCGGCGATCATCAGCAGCAGATCGCTGGTGAACGCGCTGATCAGCGCCCCCACCACCATCACCGCCAGGCCCGCCACCAGCATCCGCCGCTTGCCGAACAGGTCGCCGAGCCGGCCCAGGATCGGGGTGGCGACGGCACCGGACACCAGGGTGGAGGTCAGCACCCAGGAGGCGTCGGCGGGCGAGGCGTCCAGCAGGCGCGGCAGATCCTTGATGACCGGCACCAGCAGGGTCTGCATCACCGCCACCACGATCCCGGCGAAGGCCAGCAGCGGCACCACGGCCGCGCCGGTCCCACGGGTCTCACGCGTGCCGGTGGCGGCGGAGTCGGTCGTCGTCGATCTCATGGTCAGCGGCAACCTGTCTGCTGAGGCAACTATTCCGTTGCTTTGGCACTCTAACGATTTCTTGACCGGTTCTTGACGGACCCGCGCCCGGCGGTTGAGAGCATGGCAGTCATGCTCCAGGCTTCCGGCACCTCCGCCCCCGTCTCCCGGCGTCCCGCACCTCCCGCATGGCTGGTGGTGACCCTGGCCTGCGCCGGCCAGTTCCTGGTCGTCCTGGACATCTCCGTCGTCAACGTCGCCCTGCCCTCCATCCGCACCGCCCTCGGCCTCGACGCCCAGGGCCTGCAGTGGGTGGTCAACGCCTACGCGATCGCCTTCGCCGGCTTCATGCTGCTCGGCGGACGCGCCGGCGACCTCTACGGACGCAAGCGGATGTTCCTCGTCGGCCTCGGCCTGTTCACCGCGGCCTCCCTGGCGGGCGGACTGGCCCAGGAGGGCTGGCAGCTGCTGCTGGCGCGGGCCGTGCAGGGACTCGGGGCCGCCGTGCTCGCGCCGTCCACCCTCACCCTGGTGACCTCCGCCGTGCCGGAGGGCGCGGCCCGGGCACGGGCCATCGCCACCTGGACCGCCGTCGGCGCGGGCGGCGGCGCGGCCGGCGGCTTCGTCGGCGGGGTGCTGGTGGACTCGCTGTCCTGGCGCTGGGTGCTGCTGATCAATGTGCCGGTCGGCGCGGTGGTGCTCGCCGCCGCCGCGCTCTGGCTGACCGAGAGCCGGGCCGGTGACCGGCGGCGCCTCGACCTGCCCGGCGCCCTGCTGGTGACCGCGGGCCTCGGCACCCTCGCCTACGGCATCTCACAGACCGAGGCGGAGGGCTGGACGGCGCCCGCCACCGTCGTACCGCTGACCGCCGGCGTGCTGCTGGTCGCCGCCTTCCTGTGCGTCGAGGCGCGGGCGAGGGAGCCGCTGATGCCGCTCCGGCTGCTGCGGCTGCGTGCGGTGGCCTCGGCGAACGTGGCGATGTTCGTCAGCGGTGCCGCCATGTTCTGCATGTGGTACCTGATGACCCTGTACGCGCAGAACGTGCTCGGCTACAGCCCGCTGGAGGCCGGACTCTCCCTCGTGCCCAGCTCACTCGCCGTCGTGCTGGGCTCCAAACTGGCACCGCTGCTGATGCCCGCGCTCGGCCCGCGCGCCGTGGCGGTGCTCGGCACGCTCGTCGCCACGGCCGGCTTCGGCTGGCAGTCCACGATGACCGCGGACGGCACCTTCCTGACCTCGATCATGTTCCCCGGCATCCTGATGATGCTGGGCGGCGGCCTGGCCGGCACCCCGCTCGCCGCGCTCGCCACCTCCGGGGCCGCACCGCAGGAGGCCGGCCTGGTCTCCGGGCTGGTCAACACCTCCCGCACCATGGGCGGCTCCCTGGGCCTCGCGGTCATGTCCACCATCGCGGCGGCCCGCACCAGCGCGTCCACCGCCCCCGAGGCCCTCACCGCGGGCTACGCCCTCGCCTTCCGCACGGGCGCGGTGGTGCTGGCGGCCGGGGCGGTGATGATGTGGCTGTGGCTGCCGCGCAAGGCGGGGGCGGCGCACTGAGCGCGGCCGGGCCTCGCCGCCGCGTGCGGCGGTGCGCCGAGCCGGGGCGGGAAAAGCGGGCCCGGCGCGCGCCGGAACGGCCCCGTGACGGCCCTCGGCGGAGTGCCGTGCCCGTTTTCCGCCGCCGGTGAGGGTCCTGGCGCCCGCGGTCCGGGCCAGGCCCGCAGACCCCCGCCAGACCCCCTCGCCCACCCCCGAATCACCCTGTCCGACCTGGGACTTCACCCGTCCGCGCCGTACCATCGGCGGGCCCGGAAAGGAGTCCGGATGGACCGGAACATACGCACCGTCGACGACGTCCTCGCGCTTCTGGACGACCTGTTCGCCCCGGAGGCGGACCGGTGGACGAGGCGCGGCGCCGGCTGGTGGGACGCCTTCTACGCGGACCGCTCCCGCCCCGTCCCCTTCTTCGTGGCCAAGCCCGACGAGAACCTGGTGTCGTACGCCGACCGCGGCCTCGTCACCGGTGGCGGCCGTGCCCTCGACCTCGGCTGCGGCCCCGGCCGCAACGCCCTCTTCCTGGCGACGCGCGGCTTCGAGGTGGACGCGGTGGACCTGTCCCCGGTGGCCGTCGCATGGGCCCGGGAACGGGCGGAGGAGGCCGGGGTGCGGGGCGTGCGCTTCCACTGCGGCGACGCCTTCGTCCTCACCGCAGGCGAGCTGGGCGGACCGTACGACCTCGTCTACGACTCCGGCTGCTTCCATCACCTCCCGCCGCACCGGAGGATCAGCTACCTCGCCCTGCTGGACCGGGTGCTCGCACCGGGCGGTCGCTTCGCGCTCACCTGCTTCGCCGCCGGCGGCATGGGGTCCGAGCTGGACGACCACGCGTTCTACCGGGGCACCGGCCTGCAGGGCGGCCTCGCCTACACCGACGAGTCGCTGCGCCGGATCTTCGCGGAGACGGCCGGCCTGGAGGAGATCGAACTGCGGCGGATGGTCCAGCAGGGCGGGGACAGTGCGTGGTTCGGGGCGGACTTCCTGTGGACGGCGCTGCTCCGGCGGCCGGATGACCGGTCGCGGCCGGACCCCTCATCCGACGGCCATAGCTGACACACCGTCAGGAGCCTTCACAACTGCACGAGGCTGGGTTATACAGGGTGGGACCGTACTGGAACGCGTTCTAGTGATGGGCGGGTTCCCGCGGCCCGTGACGACCCCGGTGCGGCCGACGGTGCGGACGGCCGTACCGGGGTCTTCGACATCGGTTCAGGCCCGGCGATCAGGAGTCCCATGCCCATCGACGCAGCCAAGGCCCTCGCCGCCGAACCCCGGACCGGCGAGATCAGCTGGGGAACCAAGGACGTCCTGCTCTACCACCTCGGCGTCGGCGCCGGCACCCCCGCCACCGACCCCGGCGAACTGCGCTACACCCTGGAGTCCCGGCTGCACGTCCTGCCCAGCTTCGCCACCGTCGCCGGCGGCGGGGAGCCCGGAGTCATCGGCGGCCTGTCCATGCCGGGCGTCGAGGTCGAGCTGTCCCGGGTGCTGCACGGCGGCCAGTCGCTGACCCTGCACCGGCCGCTGCCCGTCGAGGGCCGGGCCACCGCCACGCACCGCGTCGCCGCCGTGTACGACAAGGGCAAGGCCGCCGTCCTCCTCCTGCGCACCGACGTCGCCGACGCCGACGGGCCGCTGTGGACCGACGACGCCCAGATCTACGTGCGCGGCGAGGGCGGCTGGGGCGGCGACCGGGGCCCCTCGGTACGGCGCGAGACGCCCGCCGGGGAGCCGGACCGGACCGTCGAGCGGACCGTGCGTGACGACCAGGCGCTGCTGTACCGCCTCTCCGGCGACTTCAACCCGCTGCACGCGGACCCCGAGTTCGCCCGGAAGGCCGGCTTCGAGCGGCCCATCCTGCACGGGCTGTGCACCTACGGCATCACCCTCAAGGCCGTCGTCGACACGCTGCTCGGCGGGGACGTCACCCGTGTCCGCGCCTACGCCACCCGCTTCGCCGGAGTCGTCCACCCCGGCGAGACCCTGCGGATCCGGATGTGGGAGGACCGGGGCGAGAGCCAGGTGCACGTCAGGGTGAGCGCGGCGGACCGGGGCGACGCGCCCGTGCTCACCGACACGGTCGTCGCACTTTCCTGACGGCCCGTCATGCCGCAATCCGCAGACCCGCAGACCCGCAAGACCGTCCGCCGCCGTCACCGCAACCCCGGCCACGCCCTCACCGCCTTCTGCGCCTCACGCCTCTTCCGGCTCCATCGCCCAGCCGAGGGGAGCCATGCCGTGCGGGCAGCCGTACTGCACCAGACCGGCCAGGACGAGCTCGAGGTCCACGACGACATCGAGGCGGTGGGCTTCGGCCCCGGCAAGGTGCGGATCCGGGTGCGGGCCACCGGGCTGTGCCACTCCGATCCGTCCGCGAAGAGCGGGGTGCTGCCGCAGCCCGCGCCGTTCGTGCCCGGTCACGAGGGCGCCGGTGAGATCGCCGAGGTGGGGGAGGGGTGGCCGGGCTCTCGACGGGGGGACCGGGCCGTCGTCTGCCGGCTGCCGCCGTGCCGGGCCTGCCCGGCCTGCCGGCGCGGGCAGAGCGAGCCGTGCCTGGCCGGGTTCATGAACGCCGGTACGCCCCACTTCCGGCGGGCCGGCGGTGACGTCCACGGCTTCGCCGGCACCGGCACCTTCGCCTAGGAGGCCGTGGTCGACGCCGGCTGCGCGGTGCCCCTGCCGGACGACGTGCCCTTCGGCATCGCCGCCCTCATCGGCTGCGGGGTCACCACCGGACTCGGTGCCGCCCTCGACACCGCCGACGTGGCCGCCGGTTCGTCGGTGGCGGTCATCGGCTGCGGCGGGGCCCGGCGTCTCCGCGATCCAGGGGGCCCGGCTGCGCGGCGCCGCCGAGATCGTCGCCGTCGATCCGGTGCCCACCCGGCGCGAGGGCGCGCTGCGGTTCGGCGCCACCCGCGGCGTCGCCCCCGAGGAGCCGGCCGACGTCAAGCAGCAGCTCACCGGCGGGGAGGGCTTCGGCTACGTCTTCGAGATCGTCGGGTGCTCCGCCACCGCCCGCACCGCCTACGAGACCTCTCGGTGCGGCGGCACCTCGTCGTGGTCGGCGCGGGCGCCATGGACGACCAGCTGCAGCTCGACATGTTCGAGCTGGACCGCCGGCCGGGCAGCGGAGGGCCGAACCGGCCCGCCGGGCAGCGGGAGGCCGAACCGGCTCGCCGGGCATGGAAGTCGGAGCCGGCCCGCCGCATGGCCGGGACACGAGGAGCGGCCCCCGTCCGCCGGACGGGGGCCGCTGTGGTGCACCGGATCGACTGCTGACGCTCCGTCAGGCAGCCGACTCCGCAGGCTCGTTCTCCTCCACCGGCTTGCGGTGACGGCCGCGCGGGGTCGTCTCCGTGTCGTGCGTGGCGACCGGGCCCCGGTGCTTGCCGCGCCCGGCAGGGATCTGACCGCTTTCGGTGGTGGGCGCCTCGTTGGTGATGGCGTCGTTCATCGGAAGGAATTCACCCCGTAAAAACATGATCTTCCTGCAGACGGGTGAGTGTAACCGGCCCACCACGGCACGGATCCAGGCGGCCACGCCGACCGCCACTACTTCGTTACAAGCCGTCCCAGAGGCGCCTGTTGCAGGGGAACGGGACGCGGCACCGACGGTTCCGGCGGCGCGCCCGCCTCCGCTTCCGCGGCCTTTGCGGGCGGGTCCTGGGACGGTGCCGCGGAGGGTGTGCTCCGCTCCTCCGGCGGGGGCGCCGGGACCGAGGCCACCCCGCAGGGCGCGTCCGGCGTGGCGTACGGCAGCCGCAGCATCCCGTCCGCCGTGAACAGCCCGCTGCCGGTCAACCACCCCCGGGGCGCGGGAAGCTGGTGCACCTGGCGTTCGCCCGGCCGCCACACCCCCACCCAGGAACCCAGCGGGCCGTCGATGCGCAGGGCCACCGCACAGCCCTCCGGGGTGAGCACCTGGCCGGGCTGGATCGCGAACGGGGTGACCGTGCAGCCGGGCAGCCGCACGCACTGCGGGAACCGCACCGGCAGCGTGCTGCCCAGCACACCCCAGCCCAGCAGGACGCTGCCCGGCGAGGGCGCGTCCGAGCTGATCAGCAGCAGCCCGCTGTCCGGGTCCGCGAGCAGCACCCGGTCGTCGCTCCCGGCGGCGATCTGCAGCAGCGGCGACACCTCACCGCCGCGCCCCAGATCCACCACGACCGCCTTGGTCCGCCCCCCGGTCTCCCGGTCCAGCGCCAGCAGGCGCCCCGCACGGTCCAGCCACGCCCCGCCCGAGCAGCGGCCGGGGATCTCGGCGACCCGCTCCGGCCCGAAGGCGCCGCCCGCCACCTGCCACAGGACCGTGGAGCGGGCGCCCACGGCGACGGCGTAGGCCCGCTCCCCGCACGGCGCGGGCGGCAGCAGCGACACCCGGGTGCCGGCCTCCGGGCACTCCACCGCCCCCAGCGGCAGCTCCCCGGTGCCCGGGCCCGTCGGATACAGCAGACAGAAGGTGTGCCGTCCGTCCACCAGCCGGTGGAGCAGGACCCGGCCGTCGCTCAGCGGCTGCACCTCGGTGCCGGGCTCCTCCGGCTGGTGGCCGGCCAGCGGCACCGCGTACGGCTCGGGGCCGTCCAGGGTCCAGCGCTCGGGGTAGAGGTTGTCGCCGGAGCGGGCGAGGCGGGCGGCGTAGGCGCCGTCCGCGGTGATGCTGCAGCCCGGCGGCACGGCCCCGACGGTCCCGCCGGCTCCGTCGGCGCCGCCGGTCCCGCCGGTCGCGGCTTCCCGCACGGTCCCGGCGTCCGTTCCGGTCACGCCGTCCGGCCCGGCGCCGGCAGTCCCGCCGTGTCCGGCGTCCCCGTCGTCCCCGCCGTCCCCGGCGGCCTCGTCGTGTCCCGTCGAAGGCTCGATCGCACAAGCCGTCATCGTTCGGTCACCTCCGGCGACGAACGTAGTTTTCGCACGCACGGTCGGGGCATCCACCGCTGTCCGCTTCACACATAAGGGTGTTCCAGGAACGATTCGCCTGAGGAAACGGGGGTGCATGTGCTGTCCGGAAGCGGTCGTCGGCCGGGGCGCCCGTGCAGGTACTGCGGCGGGAAAGGGGCAGGTAGCCTTGCTCCCGTGCCCCGTCTGTCAGAAGTCATCACCGCGCTGGAGAACCTGTGGCCCGCCGAGCGGGCGGAGTCCTGGGACGCGGTCGGCACCGTCGTGGGCGACCCCGACCAGGAGGTCCGGCGGGTCCTGATCGCCGTCGACCCGGTCCAGGAGATCGTCGACGAGGCGGTCGAGCAGGACGCCGACCTGCTGATCACCCACCACCCGCTCTATCTGCGCGGCACCACCACCGTCGCGGCGTCCCACTTCAAGGGACGCGTCGTGCACACGCTGATCAAGAACGACATCGCGCTGCACGTCGCCCACACCAACGCCGACACCGCCGACCCGGGCGTCAGCGACGCCCTCGCAGGGGCGCTGGGCGTGCGCGTGGTGCGGCCCCTGGTGCCCGACCCGACCGACCCGGCCGGCCGCCGGGGCCTGGGCCGGATCTGCGAACTCGACCACCCCTTGACCGTTCGCGAACTCGCCGCTCTCGCCGCCCGGCGGCTGCCCGCCACCGCGCAGGGCATCCGGGTGGCCGGCGACCCCGAGGCCGTCGTGCGTACCCTCGCCGTCAGCGGCGGCAGCGGCGACAGCCTCTTCGACCAGGTGCGCGCCGCCGGGGTGGACGCCTTCCTCACCGCGGACCTGCGCCACCACCCGGCCTCCGAGGCCGTCGCCCACAGTCCTCTCGCGCTGCTCGACGCGGCGCACTGGGCCACCGAGTGGCCCTGGTGCGAGCTGGCCGCAGCCCAGCTCGACGAGATCTCCGACCGCCGGGGATGGGGCCTGCGCGTCCAGGTCTCCCGCACGGTCACCGACCCCTGGACCGCCCACGCGGCGTCCGTCCGGCCGTCGACCACCACGCCCGCGCTGGGGAGCGACACCCCGGCTGAATCCGAAACATCTGGAGCCCCCAACTGAACGCCGCGCCCGCCGACCAGATCCGACTTCTCGACGTCCAGGACCTCGACGTCCGCCTCCAGCAGCTCGCCCACAAGCGGAAGTCGCTGCCCGAGCACGGCGAGCTCGAGTCGCTGAACCGGGACCTCACCCAGCTGCGCGATCTGCTCGTGGCCGCGCAGACCGAGGAGAGCGACTGCGCCCGCGAACAGACCAAGGCCGAGCAGGACGTGGACCAGGTGCGCCAGCGTGCCGCCCGCGACCAGCAGCGCCTCGACTCCGGCGCCGTCTCCTCGCCCAAGGACCTGGAGAACCTCCAGCACGAGATCGCCTCCCTCGCCAAGCGGCAGGGAGACCTCGAGGACATCGTCCTCGAGGTGATGGAGCGCCGTGAGTCCGCCCAGCAGCGGATCGCGGAACTCACCGAGCGCGTCGCCTCCGTCCAGTCGCGGATCGACGACGTCACCGCCCGCCGGGACTCCGCGCTGGAGGAGATCGACGGCGAGGTCGCCTCGGTCACCAAGGAGCGCGAGGTCGTCGCCGCGTCCGTCCCCGCCGACCTGCTCAAGCTGTACGAGAAGCTGCGTGAGCAGCAGGGCGGCATCGGCGCGGCCAAGCTGCACGCCCGCACCTGCCAGGGCTGCCGCCAGGAACTGGCCATCACCGAGCTGAACGAGATCCGCCAGGCCGCCCCGGACGCGGTGGTGCGCTGCGAGAACTGCCGCCGCATCCTGGTGCGCACGGCCGAGTCGGGGCTGTAGGAGCACGGGACCGGTGCGGGAGTTCATCGTCGAGGCGGACGGCGGGTCGCGGGGCAACCCCGGCCCGGCGGGCTACGGCGCGGTGGTCGTGGACGCGGCGACCGGGCAGACCCTGGTCGAGGTCGCCGAGTACCTCGGTGTGGCCACCAACAACGTGGCCGAGTACCGGGGGCTGCTGGCCGGCCTGGAGGCCGCGCGGGAGCTCGACCCCGGGGCGGCCGTGCACGTCCGGATGGACTCCAAGCTGGTCATCGAGCAGATGGCGGGCCGGTGGAAGATCAAGCACCCCGATCTGAAGCCGCTGGCCACCCGGGCGGCGCGGGTCTTCCCGCCGGAGCGGGTGAGCTGGGAGTGGATCCCGCGCGAGCAGAACAAGCAGGCGGACCGCCTGGCCAACGAGGCGATGGACGGGGCGGAGCCGGGGACGGTGATCCAGCGCAGGGCGGATGAGGATGCCCGCGGCGGTGCGGGCGCCGGGGCTGCCGCGGTGGACGGTGGTGCGGGCGCCGGAACCGCTGCGGTGGGCGCGGGTGCCGGGGCCGGCCGGGCCGGTGAAGTCCGGGAGCTGGAGGCGGAGTCCGACGCCGAGTCCGGCGTGCGGTCCGCCGAGCCCGCCGCCGGGTCCGGCGCGAAACGTGCCGCCGATACGCGTGCCGCGCAAGCCGTGGCCACGCCCAGCACCGGTTGGGGCCCCGCCGACATGGGCGCACCCGCCACCTTCGTCCTGCTGCGCCACGGCGAGACCCCGCTCACGCCCCAGAAGCGCTTCTCGGGCAGCGGCGGCAGCGATCCCTCCCTCTCCGGCATCGGCCGGGAGCAGGCCGAGAAGGCCGCAGCGGCGCTGGCCCGGCGCGGCACCATCCAGGCGATCGTCAGCTCGCCCCTCGCCCGTACCCGGGAGACCGCCGCCATCATCGCCGCCCGCCTCGGCCTCGACGTCGCCGTCGAGGAAGGGCTGCGCGAGACCGACTTCGGCGCCTGGGAGGGCCTCACCTTCGCCGAGGTCCGCGAACGCTACCCCGACGACCTGAACGCCTGGCTCTCCTCACCGGACGCCGAACCCACCGGCGGCGGCGAGAGCTTCGCGGCCACCGCGACCCGTGTCGCCGCCGCCCGCGACAAGCTGGTCGCGGCCCACGCGGGCCGCACCGTGCTGCTGGTCAGCCATGTCACGCCGATCAAGACCTTCGTCCGCCTCGCCCTGGGAGCCCCGCCCGAGTCCCTGTTCCGCATGGAACTCTCGGCCGCGTCCCTCTCGGCGATCGCCTACTACGCCGACGGCAACGCCAGCGTGCGGCTGTTCAACGACACCTCACACCTGCGCTGAGCCCGCCCGGGACACCGAGCCGGCTCCCGGAGCCGCCGCGGAGCCGGCTGCCGAGGCCGCCGCGGCGCGCGCCAGCCGCTCGATCCGCGCCCAGTCGCGGCCCGCCACCGCGTCCGCCGGCAGCATCCAGCTCCCGCCCACACAACCGACGTTGGGCAGCGCGAGGTAGTCCGGCGCCGAGTCCGGTCCGATGCCCCCGGTCGGGCAGAAGCGGGCCTGCGGAAGCGGTCCGGCGAGCGACTTCAGATACGCCGTGCCGCCCGCTGCCTGCGCGGGGAAGAACTTCATCTCCCGCACCCCGCGCTCAAGCAGCGCCACGACCTCCGAGGCCGTGGACACGCCGGGCAGGAACGGCACCCCGGCCTCCCGCATCGCCGCGAGCAGCCGGTCCGTCCACCCCGGGCTCACCAGGAACCGCGCGCCCGCGTCCACCGCCTCGCGCACCTGCTCCGGCGTGATCACCGTGCCCGCCCCGACCACCGCGTCCGGCACCTCACCGGCGATCGCCCGCAGCGCGGCCGGCGCGGCCGGCGTCCGCAGGGTCACCTCGATCGCCGGCAGCCCCCCGGCCACCAGCGCCCGCGCCAGCGGCACGGCGTCGGCGGCGTCCTCGATCACCACGACGGGCACGACGGGGGCGAGATCCAGCACGGAAGCAGGCAGCGGCGAGCTCATGGGCCTCATCCTGCCCTCACCGCTGCACTCTCCGCAAAAGCTGTTGCATAGAGTGCAACGACTCGTGTGCGGCTGTCAGTGAACGTCGTCCACCAGCACATCCAGCGTCCAGGGCTTCCCGCCCTTGCCCGGAGCCTCCGCCTCCACCACGAACCCGAGGTCCCGCAGCACCGTCACCAGCTCCTCAGGACCCTCCGGCGCGGCACCGGCCGTCAGCAGGCTCCGTACGATCCGCCCCTTGGTCGCCTTGTTGAAGTGGCTGACCACCTTCCGGGTCGGCGCATGCAGCACCCGTACCGTCGCCGTCCGCCCGGCCAACTCGCCCTTCGGCTTCCACGCCGCCGCGTACGCCGACGACCGCAGGTCCAGCACCAGGCCGTCCCCCGCCGCCTCCGGCAGCACAGCCGCCATCGGAGTCCGCCAGTGCGCGCCCAGCGCCCCGAGACCGGGCAGCCTGACACCCATCGAGCAGCGGTAGGAGGGGATCCGGTCCGTGATGCGGACGGCACCCCACAGCCCCGAGAACACCAGCAGCTGGCGGCCCGCCCGGCGTTTCGCCGCCGTGTCCAGCGAGGCCAGGTCCAGGGCGTCGTACAGCACGCCGGTGTAGATCTCCCCGGCCGGCCGGGCGCCCGCGGTGCGCAGCCCCGCGTTCTTCGCGACCTCGGCCCGCAGCCCCTCGCTCAGCCCGAGCACCTCCCGTGCCTTGTCCTCGTCGCCGGAGCAGAGATCCACCAGCTCGGTGAGCACCGCCTCCCGGGCCTCGTTCAGCCCCGGCAGCGACAACGACTCCAGCTTCAGCGGGGCACCGCGGCCGGAAGCGGCCTTGCCCTCGGACGGCGGCAGCAGGACGAGCACACGTACTCCTTCGGATAGCGCTCCGCACAGGGTACGGCCCGCCGCTCAGGCGGCCGCCCGCTGCTCCTGGGTGAGGGCGCGCACCAGCGCGGCGGAGTCGTCCGCGTGCAGACGCAGCACCCGGACCGGCCTGCGCCGGCCCAGCAGGGTGACATGGGTGACGGGCTCGCTCAGCTCGATGGTGACCGAGGTCTGCGCGGCCACCGGCAGATTCAGCTCGCCCTCGGCCCGCTCGTGCGTGGTCCGCAGCTCGCGCCGTACCGAGGCGATCCGCTCCAGCGGCACCGTCACATCCACATGACCGGCGCGGCGCACCCGCAGTGCGCCCGGGTACAGCACATGCGGCCGCACCACGGACGCGGCATGCATGCCGACGACGATCACCACGCCGTACACGTCCAGCACGAACACCGCACGCTCCACGACCGGCCAGTCCCGCAGCAGGTAGACCATCGCGGCCGTCTCGACCACGCACACGAAGGCGAAGCCGGCCATCAAGGACCCCTGCCCCCGGCTGTAGCCGAACGCCGTCCCGCCCGCGGTGCCGTGCGTCCTCCGGGCCGCCCACAACCCCAGACTCACCAGCAACCGCACCTCGTGCCGCACCAGCCCCCAGGCCGCCCCCAGCACCCTCATCCCCGCCCCACCGCTTCTCCTCCTCGCCTGCTCTCTTCTCGTCCGCCCTGCACGATCCGCAGCGTCCGCCGGATCGCCTCCGCCTGGGCCGGCGGGAAGTCCGCGAAGAAGGCCCGCAGAAAACTCGCGTGCTCGCCCGTCTCCTCACCGGCGATCCCCGCGCCCTCCGGCACCAGCCCCGCGGGCACACACGCGGCCAGCTCCCGAGCCGCCTCCTCCACCCGGGGGTCGTCCGGCTCGGCCTCGGCGAGCGCGTCCAGCAGCGCATACGCACCCGCCGCCCGCTCCACCGCCTCCGGCGTGCGCAGCGCCCCGGCCAGCACACCCAGCAGCCGTTCCCGCTCCTCCTCCGGCGCGGTGGCATCGATCAGCGCCAGGAGCTCGCGGTCCTTGGCGGCCATCGGCGAGGCGCCCGGATCTCCCATGTCCCGGAACAGCGCGGCGAGCTCGGCCGAGACCGGCCCTTCCGCCCGCACCCCGCCCTCCGACTCCAGCAGCGCCCGCAGCCGCGCCCGCCGCTCCCGGATCGCCGCCTCCTGCCGGGCCAGGTCCTCGTCCAGCTCCGTCAGCACCTCGGCGAGGTCCTTCCCGGCGTCGTCCGCGAGCACGTCCCGCACCTCGGCGAGCCCCAGCCCCAGCTCGGTCAGCCGCCGGATCCGCGCGAGCAGCACGGCATGCCGCAGCGTGTACTCCCGATACCCGTTGCTCCGCCGCTCCGGCTCCGGCAGCAGCCCCAGATGGTGGTAGTGCCGCACGGCCCGCGTGGTGACCCCGACCACGGCCGCGAGTTCTCCGATCCGCATGCCCTCAGTAGAAACGTTGACGTCGCGGCAGGGTCAAGCACACGCGATCGTGCGAGCGGGGTGCTTCGAACGGGGTGCGTTGATCATGACCAGAGCCCTCGGCCCGGCCGGCCTGGCGAGCAACCAGGGTGCAGAGCTCGCTCTTCCTCCGAGGGCGCGGAAAGAAAGTGCGCCCGGGGGCGCGTTGTACGTCACGTACCATGGTCAGCACGGCAGACGAGCCGGGCGGACGGCCGCGTGGAGTTCCCCTTGCGGGGGCTCCCCGAGGAACGTCCGGGCTCCACAGGGCAGGGTGGTGGCCAACAGCCACCCGGGGTGACCCGCGGGACAGTGCCACAGAAAACAGACCGCCGGGGACCTCGGTCCTCGGTAAGGGTGAAACGGTGGTGTAAGAGACCACCAGCGCCTGGGGTGACTCAGGCGGCTAGGTAAACCCCACCCGGAGCAAGGTCAAGAGGAAGCACCCCGGTGCTTCTGCGCGGACGCTCGAGGGCTGCCCGCCCGAGTCCGCGGGTAGACCGCACGAGGCCGGTGGCAACACCGGTCCTAGATGGATGGCCGTCGCCCCGGGGTCCGCGAGGACCCCGGGGAACAGAACCCGGCGTACAGCCCGACTCGTCTGCCGCTCAGTCTTTGCAGCAGCGGGGGCCTCTGCTGCCTTCCGAAGGATCCGGCGCCGGAGAGAGTCCGGGGAGAATGCGCCGCCGCGGAGGCGCCGGTCCCGGCCGTTCGCCTCGAGCGCCCCCGGCCCCGCACCATGGAATC
The DNA here is from genome assembly GCF_012034205.1 of Streptomyces composti. GTDB lineage: Bacteria > Actinomycetota > Actinomycetes > Streptomycetales > Streptomycetaceae > Streptomyces > Streptomyces composti. The sequence goes on along the minus strand of NZ_JAATEM010000017.1, from coordinate 121,299 downwards.
GACGGAATGGCGCAGTCTTGCGGAGGCGAATCGCAATGAAGGCGACGCTCTCGTTGGGACGTGTGGCAGGTATCCGGATCGGGGTGCACTGGAGTGTCCTGGTCATCTTCGGCCTGATCGCCGTCGGGCTGGCGGCCGGGCGGCTGCCGGACGCCCACCCGGGCCGGTCGGACTGGCTGTACGCGGTGGCCGGGGTGGCCACGGCGGTGCTCTTCCTGCTGTCGCTCCTGGCCCATGAGCTCAGCCATGCGATCGTCGCCCGCCGCAATGGTGTGGCCAGTGACGAGATCACGCTCTGGCTGCTGGGCGGGGTCGCCCGCCTGAAGAGCGAGGCGCCGAGCCCTGGGGCCGAGCTGCGCATCGCCGGGGTCGGCCCGCTGGTCAGCCTGACGCTGGGCGTGGTGTTCGGACTGCTGGCCGTCCTGTTCGGCCAGGCCTACGGAACCGGGCTGTGGATCGAGGCGCTGGCCTGGCTCGCGGCGATCAACATCCTGCTGGCGCTGTTCAACGCCCTCCCGGCGGCGCCGCTGGACGGCGGGCGGCTGCTGCGTGCCCTGGTGTGGTGGCGCACGGGCAGCAGGCTTCGGGCCACCGAGGTCGCCACCGGCGCGGGCCGCGTGCTCGGCTGGCTGCTCGTCGTCGCCGGCATCTTCCTGGTGTTCGCCGGCGCCGCGGTCGACGGGCTGTGGCTGATGCTGATCGGCTGGTTCATGACCGCCATGGCGAGCGCCGAGGGCGGTCAGGCGAGGATGCGGGAACTGCTCGGCACGGTCCCGGTGCGCCGGGCCATGACTCCGGATCCCGAGACGGTGCCGGCCGCCATCACCGTCCAGCAGTTCCTGAGCGACCCGGCCTGGGTCTACCGGCACTCGGCCTTCCCGGTCACCGACGCGACCGGACTGCCCATCGGGCTGATCAGTGTGCACCGGGCCGGCGAGGTCCCGGCGGACACGCGTCATCGCACGCCGGTCATGGACGTCATGGTGCCGCTCGGCGATCTCCCGACCGCGCATCCCGAGGACCGGCTGGTGGACCTGCTGCCCGCCGTCGAGGCGAGCCCGGCCCGCCGCGCCCTGGTCCTGGCCGACGACAGGCTCGTGGGCATCGTCACCCAGTCCGACATCAACCGGATCATCAGCTGGCTCACCACCGTCGCACGCGCGGACGGCGACCGGGTCGTCCGGCCGTAGAGCCGACCGGGTCGTCCGGCCGTAGAGCCGACCTGGCCGCCCGGGCCGTCCCACGCTGCACCGAATCCGGGGTGAATCTCACTATGTGAGCCGATCCTGGTCATTTCGGCGGACGCCTGCCTAGCCTTGCGCTCATCGTGAGGAGAAACGATGGGTGAACACATTCACGTCCGTATCTGGGACGTCACCGGCGTCGGCGACGACGGCGAGCTGCTCGAAAGCGCTCAGTGCCGCTGCGGCGCCACCTGGAACAGGTCCTACCGGCCGGACGACGGGTCCCCGGAGGACTGATCACGGCGGGCACTGCCGCGACCGGTTGCGCACCTCGGCGTGCCCCGGTGGCCGATTTGCGCCCTTGTCGACATATTGCCCCGCACATCACCCTTTCAAGGTCACCGGTGACCGCAAGGGGGGAATGTGCCGTTCGGCAGTGCAGACAGGGCTCGACTCGAGCAGATCGCCGCGCAACTCAAGAATCTCGCCACTGACCTCGCCACCCTCAAGCAGCAAGTCGAGAATCAGCAGCACGCCATCAGTCAGATCCGGGAGCAGGACGCCACCGCCGCCATCAATAGCGGTCTCGCGGATATCCGGGCCGTCGCCCGCAGCGCACTCGACCGGACCGGCGAGGTCGTCACCGAGCCCCTCGCCGGCATCGGCAGCGAACTCGTCGCCATCCGTGGCGCCATCAACCGCCTCGAAGGGCGACTGCGCACCGCTCCGCCGCCGGCGACCGAGGTGCCGGAACAGGACCCCGCACCGGTGGCGCCGCCGCCACCGCCACCGCCTGCCGTGGACGACGTCCCGCCCGAACCGGCCCCCGACCCGGAACCGCGTCCGGGACCGGAGGGCGAACAGGACCTGGAGGTGCTCCGCGCCGCTGCCGGCATCTCCGCCGCCACCCTCCACGCCCACCGCGACACGTGGGAGTTCCTGGTCAAGCATGCCGGTCAGGACCAGCACTTCCACCTGCCTGCCGAGGTCCAGGACGCCGCGGGGACGATCCTCGCCAAGGTCTCCGGCCCCAGCCTCGTCGCCGCGCTGACCCGTCTCCACCGAGTCAGTCACACCGCCGGCGACGCGGGCACCCGGGCCATCGCCGCCCATCTGCACGGGCGGCTCACCGAGACCGTCCAGGAGATCGTCACCCGCCCCCACCGGGGAGACGGAGCAGACCCCGTCCACGTCGTCATCGACGACCGGGCCGCACCCGCCGGTCAGGACGACAGGGGGCAGTAACCGCAAGAGGCAACCCCCGACCGCGCATCGCGGTCGGGGACTTCGGTGTGGGCTGAGAGGCGAGCCGGGCGAGCCCATCAGCTCGTTGGACGCCGAGGGGGAGGGTGCGGGTGCGGGCTCACCGGTCCGATGGTGGAGCGCTCCCAATTCTTTGAATACTCAATTGACCGGGTCGTCATTGAATCGGTCAGGAAAATTGGCTGAAAGGCATTCTTGCGGCCGCGCGTGCTTCTCCATGTCCGGGGGCGAGCGATGAGTCCGAAGGCGCCGCGGAGGACGATCGTCGGTGAAGGGGCGGAATCGTCGGCTCCCTTTCTATTTCCGGGCGGGTACCTTGATCAATGATCAATAGGGGTGATCCCATTTCCGGAAGAAGTGCTGGACGCAAACCTTGCGCCGGCCTCGTCCTCCTGGCAGGGTGTCAGAGTCGTCGGTTCTCGGCATTGGGTCATGGGGGAGACACGATGTTCCACAGCTTTGCGACCACCCGGAACAGCTCTCCCTTTCCTCGGACTGCGGTTCGCCGCCCTGCCTGACTCGTCCGTGTCCGGATGCGTCACAACCCTGGTAGGTCCGCCGGAAGTCTGAAGGGGAGGAAGGAAACACGATGGGCCACGCCCCGGTTTCCGCGGGGAAACCCTTGCAACACCGATTTCGCTGTCCGGATTCGTACCTCGGCGGGCTCCTGTCGGAAGTCACCCGGGTACCGATCCGCAGCATCCTGGTCGCGGGCTCGCCTCGTACGGGCGGAGAGGATCCGCGGCACATCAATGCGCTCGCCGAGGTCTGCTCCGATCTGCCGCCGATCGTCGTGCACCGGAAATCGATGACCGTCATCGACGGGGTGCACCGGCTCCGGGCCGTGCAGCGCAGCGGTGCCACTCATATCAGCGCCGTCCTCTTCAACGGGGACGAGCGGGAGGCCTTCGTCCTCGCCGTCAAGCTGAACAGCAGCCATGGACTGCCGCTCACGCTCGCCGACCGCAAGGCCGCGGCGCTGCAGATGCTGGCCGACTTCCCGGAGTGGTCCAACCGGCGCCTGGCCGGGATCGTCGGTCTGTCGGACAAGACCGTCGCGGCGCTCCGCAGGAGGGCGGCTGCGGAACTTCCGCACCCGACCACCGTCCGCGTCGGCCGGGACGGAGTGGCCTATCCGCTGATGGCCGGGGAGGCGCGCAGGCGCGCGATGGCGTACCTCGCCGAGCACCCGGACGCCTCCGCGCGCGAGGTCGCGCACGCCGCGGGCATCTCGCTGACCACGGCGAAGGATGCGCGCAGGCGCGTGCGCGCCGGACAGGGCGAACCGGACGACGCGCCCGGCGCGACGCGGTCCGGTCAAGCGCCAGACGGTCAAGCGTCAGACGGTGAGGCGCCAGACGGTGACGCGTCGAACGGTGAGGCGCGGAACGGTGCGATGCAGCCCGGTGCTGTGCGGCCCGGTGCGGCCCGGCCCGGGGACTCCCCGCCGGTCGATGCCGCGAGCGTCCGGGACGACGGGCCCGCTCGCGCCGCCGGTGCCGACGCTGCCGCGGCCGTCCGGCGTCCCCGTCCCCCCAGGGTCCCCCGGGTGCAGCCCGTGTGCCCGGACCTGCAGCTGGCCATCCGGCGGCTGCGGGCCGATCCCTCCCTGCGGTTCACCGAGGTGGGCCGCAGGCTGCTGCGGACGCTGGACGCCTCGGCCGCTCAGCCGCACGACTGGGCGGCGATGGCCGGCAGCCTGCCGATCCACTGCGCACCGGTGATCGCGGAACTGGCCCGGCATCAGGCGGTCAGCTGGCAGCTGCTGGCCGAATCATTGACGGAACGGCTGCATTCCAGGGAAGCTGGCGCCTAGTCGTACGGCCCTTTCGGACGCCGGTTGCCGGGGCTGATTTCCGTCGCTCCGGCGGCGCCGGCAGGCTGTGCTCAATGGTGTGTCGTCTCGTTGATTCCTGGCGTTTCCTGTTCCGGTTTCCGAGCGGAACGGAAAAGCGGCCCCCGTGACCGGGGCTCTCGTCATAGGCCCGAATAGGGCCGACAGAAATCGCGGCCGTCGGCCGGAATGTTGTGTCGTGTTCGAGTGCGCTCGTACGATGGCTTCCGACTTTCGAAGCGGGGGAACGTGATATCCACGACTCAGAGTGATTCCGCGTTACCGGAGATGCCGGGACAGTGGTACAACTTCCTGCCTGATCTTCCGGGGCCCGTGCCCGAGGTGCGGGATTCCGGGAGCCCCAGTGCTGCGGAGATCGCCGAGAAGGTCCGGCCCCGGATTCTGATCGAGCAGAACGGTACGGACCAGAAATGGATCCCGATACCCGAGCCCGTCATGGAACGGCTGCGCCAGTGCGGCCGGCCCACGCCGCTGCACCGGGCGCGCCGCCTGGAGCAGCACCTCGGCACCCGCGCGAGGATCTACCTCAAGCGCGAGGACGTGCTGCCCACCGGCAGCTTCAAGCTCAACACCGCAATCGCCCAGGCCCATTACGCGGCCGAGGAGGGGCGGACCACCCTGGTCACCGAGACCGGTGCGGGGCAGTGGGGGATGAGCGTCGCGCTCGCGGCGAAGATGTTCGGACTGCGGGCCGAGATCTTCATGGTGCGGTGCTCGCTGGAGCAGAAGCCTTACCGGCGGCACTACATGGAGTTGCTGGGCGCCGAGGTGGAGCCCTCGCCGTCGCTCCGCACCGCGATCGGGCGGAAGATCCTGCAGGACACGCCCGGCCACCCCGGCAGCCTCGGCACCGCGATCAGTGACGCGATCGAGCACGCCCTGGGCCTGCCGGGCGCCGCCTACCTCGCCGGCAGCGGCATGCCGCACGTCTACCTCCACCAGACCCTGCTCGGCCTGGAAGTGACCGCGCAGCTCGCGGAGCACGGCGAGGAGCTGGGCGTGGAGGGGCGCGGCGACCACCTCATCGCCTGCTCCGGCGGCGGCAGCAACCTCTGCGGACTCGTCGGACCCCACCTCAGGGCCAGGGCGGACGGAGCGGATCTGCGCTTCCTCGCCGCGGAGTCCACGGCGGCCCCCCGGCTCACGCAGGGCGTCTACGCCTACGGCCGCACCGACCTGGGCGGCTTCACGCCGGAGGTGCTCGGCTACACCATGGGTGAGGACTTCATCCCGCCGCCCAATCATGTGGGCGGCCTGCGCAACCACCACAGCTCCGCCCTGGTCAGCCTGCTGCGGCACGAGGGCGTCCTGGACGCCGTCGCCTTCGACCAGCGCACCGCCCTGGAGGCCGGCCGTCTCCTGCTGCAGACCGAGGGTCTGCTGCTCGCCCCGGAGGCGAGTCATGCGGTGGCGGCGGCCGTGGAGGTGGCGGCAAAGGCCCGCACGGAACGGCGGGAACCGGTGATCGTCGTGCTGGCCAGCGGCGCCGGCTTCCTCGACCTGCAGGGCTATCACGAGGTCCTGGGCGATACGCGGGAGGCCCAGGTCGATACGTAGGCGCGGGGGCGCGCCGGCCAGGGCAAGGGCACCGCACTCGCCTCGCCCACGGTCCCCTCCGGGCCTCGCCGCAGGTGCGGGCCCGCCGGTCCGCCCCCGTCACCGTGGCCGGCCGACCCGCCTCGGCACCGGCCGGCCCGGTCACCGGCCCGCCCGGGCGCCAACCGGCCCAGGCCACCGCCCCGGCCCGGAAACGGTCCCGGGCCCCGCCCTCACCACCCGCCCCCGTCACCGCACTTCCGCACCGCGCGATTGGGAAGCCCTATGCGCTTGGCGACATTCCAGCCCCGGCCCGGCGTCCACTGTGAGACGTCCACCCTGCGGAACATGCTGCACCACGCCGGTGCCGACATCTCCGAGCCCATGCTGTTCGGCCTGGGCCGGGGGATCGACGTGCAGTACTGGGACGGCCCGGAGCCCGGCCGCACCGCGCCCATGCTCACCGGCCGGATCGGGCCGGCCGAGCTGTCCCGCAACGCCTGCGCCGCGCTCGGCGCGGAGCTGCGGGAGTCGCGGGCACCGGACGGGGAGGCGGCGCGGGCCGAGGCGGTGAAGCTGCTCGAGGCCGGTCATGTCGTGGGGGTGTCCGTCGACATCTTCCACCTCGACTACTTCTCCTCCCGCAGCCACTTCTCCGCGCACTGCATCGCGGTGTACGGGCTGGACGGCTCGCTCGCCCATGTCGTGGACACCGGGCAGCAGGGCGGGGCGCAGACCTTGCCCGAGGAGTCGCTGCGCCGGGCCCGCGCATCGGACGAGGGGTTCCTGCCGTCGCCGCACTGGCAGATGTATGTGGAGCGGCTCCCCGACCGGCTGCTCGCGGACACCGACGCGGTGCTGCGGGAGCAGATCTGGTCGGCCGTACGGGACACCGCCGGGCGGATGTCGCGCGATCACGGGCCGCGGCGCGGCCTCGGCGCCCTGCGCACGCTGGCCGCCGAGATCGCCGAGTGGGGCGAGACCCTGGCGGACGCGCGGGAGTCGGTGCCGGGTGTGGGCCGCTTCTGGCGGTTCGCGGGCACCGGGGGCGCCAACTTCCGCACGTTGTACCGGGACTTCCTGCACGAGGCCCGGCAGCGCACCGGTGACGCGGCGCTCGACCCGCTCGTCGAGGGCTTCGGCGAGGTGCGCCGCCGCTGGGAGGAAGCGACCGACCTGCTGATGGGCTACCCGGGGAACGACGAGCGGGGGCGGCGCGTCCTCGGGACCGTCGCTGGGCTCCTCGCGGAGACCGCGGAGGCCGAACAGGGCCTGTACGAGCGGCTGTTCGCCGTCGCGGCCGAACGGGCGGGTGAGGCGGAGTGACGATCACCCGGATGAAGTCCGTCTGCCGGATGTGCCACGGCGGCTGCGGCGCCCTCATCGACCTGGAGAACGGTGTTCCCACCGCCATCCACGGCGACCCGGACAACCCCACCAGCGAGGGCTACTTCTGCATCAAGGGCAAGGCCTCGCTCGATCTGCTGCACAGCCCGGACCGGCTCACCACACCGCTGGCGCGCACCGGGCCACGCGGTTCGGGCAGTTTCGAGCCGATCGGCTGGGACGAGGCCCTGGACCGGATCTGCCACCGGCTGACCGAGACCATCGCCCGGCACGGACCGGAGTCGGTGGCACTCGGCCAGGGCACCGACCGCAACTACCAGGAGTGGGTGTTCCGGCTGGCCAACGCGCTGGGCACGCCCAATGTGGTGGGGCCCGCGCATGTGTGCTTCTACCCGCGGGTCATGGCCTCGATCATGACCTACGGCGCCTTCACCTTCTGCGACTACGAGGGCGACCCCGAGGTGGTGCTGCTGTGGGGCAGCAACAAGCCGGACACGCACTCCGACGGCGTGATCGGGGTGAAGCTGCTGCGGGCCGTGGAACGCGGCAGCCGGGTGATCACCGTCGATCCGCGGCGGACGCGGACCGCCGCCCGCTCCGAGCTCCACCTCCCCGTCCGGCCGGGCACCGACTGCGCGCTGGCGCTCGGCATGATCAAGCTCGTCGTCGACGAGGGCTGGTACGACCGTGACTTCGTCGCCGAGTACACGACGGGGTTCGACGAACTCGCCGAGCATGTACGGGAGTACGACCTCGAGCGGGTCGCGGGGATCACCGGTCTCGAGCCGGAGCTGATCCGGCGGGCGACCCGCGCCTACGCCACCGCCTCCCGGGCGTGCATCGAGGCCGGCACCGGGCTGTCGCAGAACGAGAACTCCTTCGACACCCACCGCGCCATCGCCCTGCTCTGCGCGCTCTGCGGCAACCTCGACGCCCCCGGCGGCGACGTGATCTGGGAGCCCATGCCGATCGAGGGCCGGCGGGCCTTCCCCCGCTCGGACCTGCTCCCGGAGGAGCAGGCGAGGAAACGGATCGGCGGCGACCGGCACCGGATCCTGTCGATGTCCGGCTGGGTCGCGCCGGGCGACCTGCACCGGGCCGTCGTCACCGGGTCGCCGTACCCGGTCACCTCCCTGCTGCTCTTCGGCAGCAACATCCTGGCCTCGCACGAGAACACCGAGCTGGTGCGCAGGTCGCTGGAGAAGCTGGACCTGGTCGTGGTCTGCGACATGTTCCTGACGCCGACGGCCCGGTACGCCGATGTGGTGCTGCCCGTCTCCAGCTGGCTGGAGCGGGACCAGATCGTGGAGTTCAACTCCTACATCGCGGCCCGGCGGAAGGTCGCCACCGTGGAGGGCTGCCGCTCCGACGAGGAGATCATCCTCGCCCTCGCCGAACGGCTCGGCCTCGCCCGGCACTTCTTCCCTTCGGTGCGCGCCGCCCTGGACGCCAAGCTGTCCGGCATCGGGCTGACCTGGGAGCAGTTCACCGAGATCGGCTACATCCGCAACGAGAAGCGGTACCGCAAGTACCGCGACGGCGGCTTCAGGACCAGGTCCGGACGGGTCGATCTGCGCCACGACGGGCTGAAGGCCATGGGCTACGAGCCGTTCCCGGTGCACCGCCCGGCCCCGCCGCCGGACCCGGAGCTGCCGTACCTGATGACCAGCGCGCACCCGCGCCGGTTCTACAACACCGAGTTCCACCAGTTGCCGACCACCGCGCGCCGCCGCCCGGCGGCCCGGGTGACCGTCCACCCGGACACCGCCAAGCGTGAGGGTCTCACGGACGGCGACGAGGTGGCCCTGTTCACGCGGGCCGGTGCGCGCGAGGTGCGCATGACGGTCCGGATCTCCGACTCCGTCGCGCCGGACGTCGTGCTGGCGGACGCCGGCTGGTGGTATCCGGGCGAGTCCTCCCTCGACGAGTCGCTCAGATCCTCGGTCAATCACCTGACCAGCAACGACCGTTCCGACGTGCAGATGGGGAGCGCCACGATGAGAGGTCTGGCAGTGGGCATCCGGCGAGTGGGACCCGGCCGTGGCTAGCGCGCGCGGCACCGTCGCCCCCCGGGTGCCGGAGACCGACGAGGGCCTGCAGGGCGACGAACTGGCCCTCAAGTACGACGAGATGCAGCGCCACATCCGGGACAACGGCTGGCTGCAGGAGAAGATCGACGACATCCTCGCCGCCGGCATCGACTCGGGCAGGGTGCTGGAACTCGGCTGCGGCCCCGGCTACCTCGGCCTGGAATGGCTCCGGCAGGCGCCCGGCACCGCCCGGCTCACCGGCCTCGACATCTCACCGGCGATGCTGCGGCGGGCGAGCGCCAACGCCGCCGAGTACGGCCTGCGCGACCGGTGCGCCTACGAATGCGGCACCGTGCTGCGACTCCCGTTCGAGGACGGCAGCTTCGACCACGTCATCAGTGCCTCCTCGCTGCACGAATGGGCGGAACCGGTGACCGCCCTCGAGGAGATGCACCGCGTGCTCAGGCCCGGCGGCCGGTACTGCGTCTCCGACCTGCGCCGGGACATCGACCGGACGACCTTCCAGTTCATGAAGGCCAACATCGCCGCCGACATGCGCCCCGGCTTCCGCACCTCGATCCGCTCCTCGTACGTCACGAGCGAGGTCGAGGAGCTGCTGAGGGGCACCGCGCTGGAGACGGCCGCCGTGACGGAAGTGCAGATGGGGCTCGTCATCACGGGCAGGAAGGAAGGGCCATGAATCCACTCGGGCAGAGCTCTCCGGCCATCACCGCCACCCACGAGGGCCGCTTCCCCGCACGCCCCGGCTTCCCCGGGGCCTGGGAGGAGCTGCTCCAGACGTCCGCCGCCTGGCAGGAGCTCGACTGCGCCAAGTACCTGGCCACCTGGTGCGGTCATGCCCCCGACCACGTCGTCGGCCGGCTCGCCGGGGTCAACCACATCGGCGTCTACATGGGCGACTACGGCGGCGACGAGGAGATCTTCGACTGGCACACCCACCTCAACGAGCTGAAGACCACAGGACCGGTCACCTCCGTGGAGATGGGCCCCTCCTACATCTCGCCCCGCCAGTACGGCACCCCCGGCTGGTGGAACTCCGTCACCCTCGCCGACGGGCGGGTCATCGAGATGTTCGCCTGCCGCCGCTTCGGCCCCTGGGCGCGGCGGCCCGCCGAGGAGAAGGGCCGGCTGATGTCGCACGTCGCCATCGCCGTCCGCACCGGGGACGACGTCCGCCACGTCCTGGACACCCTCGAGAGCGAGGCCGGTCACCTGGAGACCATCGCCTACACCGAGGCCGACGAGGTCGGCCACACCTACGGGCACCTGCGCAACAACGACAGCGGCACCGTGCTGGAGATCGTCTACGAGGAGCCGCGCGACGGAACGGGGCACGCCGATGGCCGTCATTGACATCTCCCCGTACTCCGGGGACCACTGCGAGTCCACCGCCCTGCTCAACATGCTCCGCAACCACGAGATCGAGCTGAGCGAACCGCTGCTGTTCGGCCTGGGGCGCGGGCTGTCCTTCCTGTACTGGCACTCCCGGCAGATGCCGACGCCGTTCCTCGCCGGCCGGGTCAAGCCCGACCATCTGATGCGCAACGCGGCCGAAGCGCTCGCCCTCGGCCTGCGCACCCAGGAGACCGCATCGCGGGCCAAGGCCGAGGCCACCCTGCTGCAGGCGCTCGACGAGGGCGACGTGGTGGGGCTCAAGCTCGACCGCCACCACCTCGACTACGCGCAGGAGGACCACCACTTCGCCGCGCACTACGTCGCCTGCATCGGCTACGAGGACGACCGGTTCGTCGTGGTGGAGACCCGGGCGCTGGGCGTGCAGTCGACCTCGCGGGAGAGCATGGCGCGCGCCCGCGCCGCCCGCGGGCCGATGTCCTCGCGCAACCTGTCGGTGCGGATCGACCCGCACGGCTACGACCCGTCCCGGCTGCCCAAGGCCTGCCAGGCCGCGGTCCTCGCCACCGCGCAGGACTTCTTGAACCCGCCCATCACCAACATGGGCTTCAAGGGCATCACCAAGGCCGCCACCCTGATGCGCGCCTGGCCTGACCGGCTCGACGACACCGGCGAGGCCATGCGCATCGTCGGCACCAGCATGGAGGAGGGCGGCACCGGCGGCGGGCTGTTCCGGACGCTGTGGGCGCGGTTCCTGGAGGAGGCCCACGAGCTGACCGGGATCGAGGCCTACGACGAGATCTCCGTCGCGTACCGCCGCATCTCCGACCGCTGGACCGAGGTGGCGAACCTCCTGCGGAACGCCGGCGAGGACGGCGCCCGCCAGGCCCTGCAGCAGGCGGCCGTGATCGTCGACTCCCTGGCCGGCGAGGAGCGCGCGGCCATGGCACGGCTGGAGGAGGTGTCCCGATGACCACCCTCGCCCGCTCGGCCGGCCCCGGCCTGCGCACCCGGCTGCACGACACCCTCGCCGCCCGCCTCGGCATCGCCCGCAAGGTCGCCGCGGTCACCTCCCTGGACCGCCACGGCCTCGACGCCTGGACCGCCCAGGCGCTCGCCGGGACCGTGGCCCACGCCTGCCGCAACTCCCCGTTCTACGCACACCATGTGCCGGCCGGGGTCGCACGGGCCGTGGCACAGGGGCGCGAGCAGGCGTTCGAGGACATCCCCTTCACCACCCGGGACCACCTGGCCGCCGCCTACCCGCTCGGCATGCTCGCCGTGCCGCGGCGCGAGGTGATCCGCTTCGACGAGAGCTCCGGCACCGGCAACGGGCGCTCCATCGCCGCGTTCTTCACCATGGCCGACTGGCTGGAGAACAACCTCACCGTCGCCCGGCTGCTCTCCTCGGTCCTCGACGAGCGGGACGTCGCCGCCATCGCGGTCCCCTACGAACTGGCCGGTGTCGGCCAGGACCTCGACCGGGCCATCGAGATCCTCGGCTGCGCCATCGTGCCGCTCGGCGCCGCCTCGCCGTCGTGCACCCCGGAGCGGATGACCGACGCACTGCTGCGCTCCGGCGCCACCACCCTGGTCTGCTCCGGCACCCGCGCCCTGTACCTCGGCGAGATCGCCCGCCGGCGCGGCATCGACCCGCGCCGCGACCTCGCCGTCACCAAGATCCTCACCGCGGGGGAGGGCGCCTCGCCCGCCAAGAAGCGGCGCCTGGCCGACCAGTGGGACGCCACCGCCTACGCGATGTTCGGCATGACCGAGACCAACACGCTGGCCATGTTCTGTCCCGAGCGCGCCCTGCACCTGGTCGAGACCCGCACGTTCTTCGAGGTGGTGGACCCGGCCACCGGCGAGCGGCTGCCCGACGGGCAGACGGGTGAACTGGCGGTGACCACCCTGGCCTCCCGCGCCATGCCGCTGCTGCGCTACCGCACCGGCGACGTCTGCCGCATCGACGCCACGCCGTGCGCCTGCGGCTCCCCGCTGCGCCGGCTGCAGCACCGCGGCCGGATCGGCGACCGCATCCCCCTCGGCGAACGCTGGACCTCCCAGCTGGAGATCGAGGACATCGTGCTGGGCGCGCTGACCCGGCCCCCCTACTACTTCGCCTTCGACATCGACGGGGACGCCCTGCTCGTTTCGCTGCCCCCGTCCAGCTCCGACACCGCGACGCGGGACTCGATCGCGGCCGGCGTCCGTGACCGGCTCGGCGCGGACACCCGCTTCCGCCTCCTGGACACCGACCGCTTCGAGACCGCGCTGCGCACCTCTGCCAAACCGACCATGCGCAACTTCAGTGCCCACGGGGGAGGAGGTGACCGGCGGTGAGGGTGGAACTGCCGCTTCCCACACGCCTTCCGCTCGAAGGTCACTTCGAGATCGACGACACCTGCATCGACTGCAAGCTCTGCAACGACCTCGCGCCCGACAACTTCGAGGCGGACCTCGACCACGACGTGCACTACGTGTGCAAGCAGCCCGAGACGCCCGACGAGCTCGAACGGGTTCTCGACGCCTTCGAATCCTGCCCCACCGAATCGATCCGCTACCTAGCTGGGCCCACCGAGGAGTGATGGCGCAATGGCAAGCCTGGACGATCCACGCGCGGCCGGCCGGAAGTCCGGCGGGCGGCAGACGACCGAACTGGGCCCGGTGGCCGAGAGCTACGACCAGCTGCACCGCATCGATCTGCTCGGCGAGGCACGGGCCGCCCGCGGGGTGCCCGAGGGCAGCTACGACTCGACGGTGTGCGCCGTCTTCCAGGCCGCGGAGGTGAGCCTGCTCAACCTGGCCCGCCTGGCAGGACGGACCCAGGCCCGGCTGCTCGACGGCGACATCCCCGGCGCCTCCCGCTACACGCAGTGGGCGCTCGGCTTCCACCGGCTGCTGCGCGGCCTCGGCACCGCGATGTTCGACGTCCGCAGCGCCTTCGGGACCGCCGCGCTCGACGGGGCCGCCGCGCTGAGCGTCTCCGAGTCGGCCGGCTACGCCGCCTACGTCGACGCGCTGCGGGAACTGGAGGACGCGGCACGCACCACCCTGATGACCGCCTCGCCGCGGCTGGTCCGCTCCACCATCGCCACCGAGAGCATCGACAACGCCCTCTACCGGGTGCTGCACGGCATCCGGCTCAGCTGCCACGACGCCACCAAGTGGGAGAGCGACCTGACCGGCGTGCCGGTCGGGGTGCGCCGCGGCACCGACGAGCTGATCTCCGCCGAGACCCTGGCCCGGGCGGTGGCCGCGACCGAGCTGAACGCCGCCACCCTGCACGGCGAGTTCGTCGCCCTGCACCAGATCCCGGAGATCCTGGTCGCCGAGGCCAACGACCACCTGGAGACCGCCATCCGGGCCATCCGGGCGTCGGAGCTGAGCCGGGCGGTCCAGCACCTGACGGTGTGCCGGACGCTGCTCGACCCGGTGGTCGAGGCGCAGCGGGTGATGGCCGAGCACCTGGCGACCGGTGAGTACCACGCCTTCCGCATCAATCTGGGGCCCGCCAGCGGCACCCACTCGCTCGCCATCAAGCAGCACATGTTCCGGGACCTGTTCAAGCACCTGTGGAACGACCTGGAGACCTGGCTGCGCTCGCTCGGCGCGTCCTGTCTGGAGGACGCCGTGCGGGACATCGACGCACACCGCCACGACGACCCCGCCGCCTGGCTGCGGCACCTCGTGCTCGACCGGGCGTTCCGGCTGCACGACGCCCACCAGCAGTGGCGGCACGAGCATCTGCACATGCCCCGCAACTGCCTGGGCAGCGGCGGCACCAAGTCCATGATCGGCATCCCGGACGGGCCGCAGGCGGTCTACAAGATGCGCGACGCCGCCAACGCCCAGCACTCGCTGGCCTCCGTCCACCGGGCGCGCCGCACCGGCCTCGCCAACGCGGTGCCGGACTCGCCCCTGGTCAAGCTCATCACCGACCCCAGCTCCCTCGACTCGGAGCTGATGCGGCTGGTGGGCGAGGCGACCCGCGAGTACTTCCCCCAGGTCCAAGAGCAGAGCTATCAGCCGTTCCGCTCCGGCGCGGCTGAGCGGAACCCGTAGGAGCGCCGACGGTGACCACCGCAGAATCCCGAGCCCCGGGCCCCGGCGGGCCCGGCGAGACCACCCTGCTGCCCGGCACGTCCGGCGGCGCCTGGCGAGGATCGGAGTACATCGCCAGCCTCAAGGACGACCGGGAGATCTGGTGCGAGGGGCGCCGGGTCGACGTGACCGGCGACCCCGAGTTCACCCCCATGCTGACCACGCTGGCCGGCCTCTACGACGCCCAGCACCTGCCGGACCGGGCCGGGCAGATGCTGTACCGGTCCGAGACCACCGGCAACCCGGTCAGCCTGTCGTACCTGGCGCCGGCCGACCGGGACGCCCTCGGCCGCAAGTGGGCCAACTCCCACCGGTGGGCCGAGGCCTCCCACGGCCAGCTCTCCCGGATCCCCGACTTCATGTCCAACGTCGTGGTCGGCCTCTACGACTTCCGGCACCAGCTCGCCGAGGTGGACCCGCGGTTCGCGAGCAACGCCGAGAACTACTACCACTACGCCCGCGAGAACGACCTCACCCTCACCCACGGTCTCGGCGACCCGCAGATCGACCGGTCCGCCACCCCCGCCCAGCGGCCGGAGCTGGGACTGCGGGTGGTGCGGCGCGGCGCCGACGGCATCGTGGTGCGCGGCGCCAAGCAGATCGCCACCCTCGCCCCGTACGCGCACGAGGTGCTGATCTACCTCTCGCCCGCCAACTACCTGCGGGAGGACCCCAGTTACGTGTGCTGGTTCGCCGCGCCGCTCGCCTCGCCCGGGCTGCGCGTGCTGTGCCGCTCCTCGTACACCGGCTCCGGCGGACTCGCCGGGCGCTACGACGAGCAGGACGCCATGCTGGTCTTCGACGACGTGTTCGTCCCCATGGACCGGGTCTTCCTGCTCGACGACTCCCAGACCGCCGTGCGCGGCTTCGCCGAGCTGAACAAGTGGTCGCTCTACACCGGCCAGATCCGCTACTACCACCGGCTGCGCACCCTGCTCGGCGTGGCCTCGCTGCTCGCCCAGGCGATCGGGGTGAACAAGTTCCGGCAGGTCACCGATCTGCTCGGTGAACTCACCTCCTACGTCGAGCTCGTGCGGCTCGGTCTGGAGGCGATCGACGCCGAGAGCCGGCCCACCGCCTCAGGGCTGCTCGCCCCCGGTTCCACGGCCGCGCTGGACGCCGTCGCAGGACGCTTCTCCAGCCGCGCCTCGGAGATCATCCGGCAGATCGGCGCCTCCGGTCTGATCATGCAGCCCTCCGAGGGCGACCTGGGCACCTCCGCCCTGCGCTCGGCCCTGGACACCTACATGTGCGGGCGGGAGACGAGCCCGGACGAGAAGTCCCGCATCTTCCGGCTCGCCGCCGATCTGACCGTCGACCGCTTCGGGATGCGGCAGGAGCTGTACGAGACGTGGAACCGGGGCGACCCCGCCCGGGTCCGCTCGATGCTCTACGACCGCTACCCCGACCTGCGGCGCTGCGAAGCAGGGGCCCGCGACCTGGCCGAAGGGCGGATGGACCACACATGAGCCTGGACAGCATTCGACTCGAGGGAGTCACCACCCACAACCTCAAGTCGGTCGACGTCTCCTTCCCCAAGGGGCAGCTGATCGTCGCCGCGGGCGTGTCCGGATCGGGCAAGTCGTCCCTGGTCATCGACACCCTGTTCGAGCACTCCAAGACGCTCTACCTGGGCGCCCTGTCGAGCAAGTCCCTCGACATGGGCGACGGCGACTACCAGTTCGACCGGATCGCCGGCACCCAGCCGCCGGTGGCCCTGCGCCAGCGCGACGGCGGCTGGTCCAACCCCCGCTCCACCGTGGGCACCCTCACCGGCCTGGACGGGCTGTACCGGCTGCTGTTCGGCGCCGGCTCCCGCCCGGTCTGCCCGGCCTGCTACGGCCCCACCGGAGCGGACCTGTTCTGCGAGGAGTGCGGCTGCTTCGCCGAGCCGCACTCCGCCAAGCACTTCAGCTTCAACCGCAAGGAAGGCAAGTGCCTGCGGTGCGACGGCATCGGCGAACTCGTCGGCTTCTCCCTCGACAAGATCATCCCCGACCGGTCGAAGACGCTCACCGAGATCTTCGACGGAGCCGACCCCGGCACCTTCGCCGTCCCCAATGTGCGCAAGGCCTTCGAGGCGATGGCCGCGGACACCGGCATCGACCTGGACGTGCCGTTCGAGAAGCTGACCCCCGAGCAGACCGAGCGGGTGCTGCACGGCCACGACAAGGTCTACACCCTCAAGATCCGCAAGGTCACCAACGACTTCCGCTTCGAGGGCATCCTGGGCTTCCTGGACCGCGCCTACCGCACCGCCTCCTCGGCCGCCCGCAAGAAGGCCTTCGCCAACTACCTCGGCCGGGAGGTCTGCCCCGGCTGCAACGGCGGCCGGCTGCGTCCCGAGTCACTCGCCGCCACGGTCGCCGGGCACACCTTCCACGACTTCCAGAGCGACGAGCTGTCGCACTCCATCGCACGGCTGCGCCGGGCCCTCGACTCCGGTGACCTGCCGGACCAGGTCCGCGAACTGGCCGCGGCGATCGTCAAGCAGAGCGGCAACATCGAGGAGGTCGGCCTCGGCCACCTGCAGCTGCAGCGCCCGGTGGCCACCCTGTCCGGCGGCGAGCTGCAGCGGCTGCTGCTCGCCCAGCACCTGGCCAGCGACCTGACCGGCGTGATGTACGTCCTCGACGAACCCACCGCCGGACTCCACGAGGCCGACACCGGCAGGATCCTCACCTCGCTGCGCCGGCTGCGCGACCTCGGGAACACCGTCATCGTCATCGAGCACGACGAGTCGGTGATCCGGGCCGCCGACTGGATCGTCGAACTGGGCCCCGGCGCAGGCTCCCGCGGCGGCGAGATCGTCTTCGAGGGCCGCTTCGCCGACCTGCTGAAGTCCGGCTCCTCGCCGACCGCGGCCGCCATGCGCTCCGGCGCACCCTCACGGACCCGCACCGACCTCACCGGCGCCGACTGGATCGAGGTCCGCGGCATCACCCGCAACAACGTCACCGACCAGACCGCCAGGTTCCCGCTCGGCGCGCTGACCTGCGTCTCCGGGGTGTCCGGCGCGGGCAAGAGCTCCCTGGTGGCCGCCCTGCACGAACGCGTCGCCCGGGCCGTCGGCCGGCGGCGCTCCGGTGCGCCGGCCGACAGCACCGGCGTCGACGGAGCCGACGCCCTGGACGACGTCATCTATGTCGAGCAGCGGCCGATCGGCCGCTCGAGCCGCAGCACCCTGGTCACCAGCATCGGCATCAGCGACCACATCCGCGACGCCTTCGCCAACAGCGCCGAGGCAGCCGAACGGGGCCTGGGGCGAGCCGAGTTCAGCCCCAACGTGGCGGGCGGCCGGTGCGAGTCCTGCAAGGGTCTCGGGCTCGCCGAGATCGAGATGACGCTGTTCAAGAGCGAGTTCATCGTCTGCCCCGAGTGCGAGGGACGCCGCTTCCAGGAGCATGTCCTCGAGGTGCGGCTGAACGGCAGGAACATCCACGACGTGCTGTCGATGACCGTCGAGGACGCCCTCGGCTGGTTCGACGCCGACGCCCACCCCAAGGTCGTCCAAGCGCTGCGCGTCCTTGACGAGTTCGGCCTCGGCTACCTGCAGCTCGGCTGCTCCACCACCACCCTCTCCGGCGGCGAGGCGCAGCGGCTCAACCTCGCCGGCGAGCTGCTCAAGCAGCGCCGCAGCCGCACCCTGTTCATCTTCGACGAGCCGACCCGCGGCCTGCACTCCGCCGACATCCGCCACCTGCTGGCCCTGTTCGAGCGGCTGATCTCCACCGGCAACACCGTGCTGGTCATCGAGCACAACGTGAAGGTGATCGCCATCGCCGACTGGGTGATCGACCTCGGGCCCGGCGCGGGGCGCGGCGGCGGCCGGATCGTGGTGAGCGGCACCCCGGAGGAGGTGGCCGCCCACCCGGACAGCGTCACCGGACGGTTCGTCCGCGCGCTCGGCGAGGAGACCGGTCCGCCCCCGCCCGAACCCGACGGCGGCCGGCGGCCCGGCACGATGCGGGACCTGGGCGTCATCGGCGAGCTGCTGCCGCGCGCGGTCACCGTCGTCGCGGGAACCGCCCGCCGGTCCGAGCACGCGGGGCCGACCCCGTACGGGCTGGTCATCGGCTCGCTCACCGTCGTCTCCGACGAACTCGCCCTGATCGGCTTCCTGGTGCGCTCGCGCAGCACCAGCTGGACCGCCATCGCCGAGACCGGACGGTTCTGCGTCAACATCCTCGGCGAGGACCAGCGCGAGGTGTCCGAGGCCTTCTCCCAGGGCCGGCCGGACAGCCGCTTCGACACGCTGGCGTGGACCCCGTCCGCCAACGGCTGCCCCCGGCTCCCCGGCGCCGTCGGCACCATCGACTGCAGCCTGAAGTCGACCTACCGCATCGGCGACCACGAGTTCGTCCTGGCGACGGTCGTCAGCGTCGACATGGACCCCGGCAACGGCCGCCGGCCGCTGCTGCGCGAGGACGAGGGCGACAGCGCCCTCGACGACTACGGGTGGCGCCGGTTCGCCCGGGAAGCGGAGGCCCGGTGACGACCGTCCCGTCCCTCACCCGGCACTACGAGCAGTTCCTGGACCTGCTGACCCGCCCGGGCGGCACCCGCGGCCCCGGTCCGGAAGGACCCGCCGGACCGCTCGCCCGCTACGGCGAACGCGCCGACGCCCGGGGCACCGCCCGGCCGGTCGCGCTCACCCGCGAGGCGTGGATCTCCCACCAGATCGACCTGGCGCTGGCGCTCGGCCGGCTGCTCACCGAGGACGACGTGGTCGTCTCGGCCGTGCCCTACGAACTGTCCTTCCTGGGAGCCGCGGTGGACCGGGCCGTGGAGCTGACCGGCGCCTCGGTGATCAGCACCGGCACCAGCGGCACCATCTGCCCGCTGCCGCGGCTGCTCGGCCTGATCGAGCAGTACGAGGTGACCGCACTGGTGTGCTCGCCCGGCTTCGCCGCCCACCTGGCGGGCGTCGCGGTCGCGCTCGGTGAACGGCCGCGGGCTTCGACGGTCCGCACCGTCGTCTGCGTGGGCGAGGCCGCCTCCCCGGAGCGGCTTCAGCGG
Organism: Streptomyces composti; assembly: GCF_012034205.1. Lineage (GTDB taxonomy): Bacteria > Actinomycetota > Actinomycetes > Streptomycetales > Streptomycetaceae > Streptomyces > Streptomyces composti. The sequence continues at coordinate 101,587 of NZ_JAATEM010000017.1, read as the reverse complement.
GTCGGCGCCGCCTGGGGGGCAGCCCGCACCGCCGCCGTCCACGGCACCCCGTCGACGCCGGTGGTGGCCGTCCCCTGCGAGGCGGGCGCGCTCCATGTGTGCGCGCGGCTGCGGGCCGAGGTCCCCGGCGGGCCCCGCGGCGAGCTGCACCTCGACGGCGCGCCGGCCGGCGAACTGGCCGAGCTGCACCCGGCCGGCGAGGCATGCGGCTGCGACGCGGCGAGCCCGGTCCTGGTGCCGCTCGGCAGCACCGCCACGGCGCTGCCCGGACCCGACGGCGCACCGGTCACGGCCGTGGACGTGGAACGGGTCGTGTTCCGGGAGCCCTCGCTCGCACCGCACTTCGCCTGCGAGGTCCTCGACGGCGCCTTCCGGGTGACCTGCGCCGTCGACGACCCGGAGCAGACGCCCGCCGACGCCCTGCGGGCAAGGCTGCGCAACCGGATCCGGGACGCGCTCGGCGTCGGCGCCGAGGTCACCATCACCGGCCCGAAGGAGTGGAGCACCGCCAGGTCATGACCCGCACCCGGCGTGGCGAGCGGTCGCCGCGGCCGGTCCACCGGTGGCATCCGAGGAGACGAGACGTATGAGGGTAGCGGTAGTACAGACCCAGTGGGTCGACGATCACGAGGAGGGCCGGCGCAACGCCTACCGGGCCATCGAGGACGCCTGCGCCGGGGGCGACATCGACCTGGTGTGCTTCCCCGAGTTCCTGCTCGGGCCGCCCTGGTACATGCCGGGGCAGGACGGCCTCAAGGGGCGCACCGACACACCGATCCCGGGACCCGTCGTCGACGGCTTCCAGTCCCTGGCCCGCAAACTCGGCACGTACATCCTGCTGGGCTCGCTCGTCGAGGACCTGCGGGACGGCATGTACCGGAACACCTCGCTGCTGATCGGCCGTCAGGGAGCCGTCGCGGGCAAGGCGATCAAGGCGCACGCCTTCGGCAACGAGATGGTGGTGTGCCGTCAGGCCGACTCGCTGGGCGTGCTGACCACCGAGTTCGGGCGCATCGGCATCGCCGTCTGCTCGGACTTCTGGATGCCGGAGGTCATCCGGCTGCTCGCCCTGGCCGGCGCGCACACCGTCTTCGTACCCGGCGGCACGCTGAACCAGAACCAGCCGCTGATGGTGAACGCCCTGCGCACGGCCGCGTACCTGAACGACGTCAACATCGTCTACGCCAGCTCGGTCGGCGTCGTCCGCGGCAAGCGCGGCGACCGGGTCGTGGAGATCAATTTCGCCGGGACCAGCCTGGTCGCCCGACCCGAGGGCGTGATCGCCCAGGCCGGCAGCGACCGCCCCGAGACCCTCGTCGTCGATCTCGACCCGCCCGCCCCCGGCGACGGCCGGCGGTGGCAGCGGCTGCGCAGGCCCGCCGCCTACCAGCGGCTGCTCACCCCGTACGCCGGGGCCGACCGCGACCTTGCCGCCGAACTGCGGGACAGCCTGACGCAGAACGGCGCCCCGCCCGCCGCAGCCACCAGCAGCGCACCCGAGGGGGCCCGCCCGTGACCGTGTTCGTAGCGCAGCACGCCCGCCGCAGCGACCCCGAGGCGACGGCCGCCGCCGTGCTCGGCGACCTGGAGAGCCGGGTCACCGCGGAGGCGTCGTTCGTCGTCCTGCCCGAGAACGCCTTCACCACCGGCGCCGTCACCGCGCCGCTGCCCGGGGACCTGGCCGGACGGTGCCTGGACCGCCTGACCGCACTGGCGCGGCACCGGAGCACGTACGTGCTCACCGGCTCCTGGCCCGAGGAACGGGCGGGCGGCGCCCTGGTGCAGGTGGCCCGCCTGCTCGGCCCGGACGGCACCGAGTGCGCCCGGGTGGAACGGCCCGTCCTGGACGACGGCACCACCGGCACCGGCGACGACTTCCCGGTCGTCGAGACGCCGTACGGGACCGTCGGGGTGCTGCTCGGCCCCGACTTCTGGCTGGTCGAACCGCCCCGCGTGCAGTGCCTGGCCGGCGCCGAACTGCTCCTGGTGGCCGGGGCCCTCGACGGCACCCGGCGGGAAGCGCAGCGCTCCGCCGTCTGGGGCATCGCCACCCTCAACACCGTCGCCGTCGCCTTCGCCGCCGCACTGAGCGAGAGCAGCGGCGGAGGCAGCGCGGTGGCCATGCCCGAGGGCTTCCTGGCCGAGGCCGGCACCGCCGAGGGCGTGCTCGAGGCGCCCTGGGACCCCGAGAAGATCCGGTACCTGCGCGAACCCGACCTGCGCTTCCAGCAGACGCTCTGGTTCGGGCTGTGGGCTCGCCGGACGGAGCTGTACACGGACCTGACCGCGCAAGGGAAGTGAGATGCGAAACACCGGCGCTCTGGCGTCCGACGTGCGACGGCGCATCGAGGCGCAGCTCGCGGACGACGTGCCCTGGAACCGGGTGCTCAACTCCATCTGCACCGAACCCCATCCACTGGCCGTGGAGATGGCGTCCCGCGCGGCGCACACCAACCTCGGCGATGTGCGCATCTTCCGCGGCACCAAGCGGATCGAGCGCGAGGTGGTGCGGCTGCTGCTGGAACTCCTCGGCAATCCCGGGGGCTCGGGAAGCCTGGTCTCCGGCGGCACCGAGGCCAACCTGATCGCGATGCTGGTGGCCCGCGAGACCGCGCGCGCCCGGGGCAGGCTGACCGAGCGGCCCGAGGTGGTCGTCAGCAGCACCGTGCACTTCTCCTTCACCAAGGTCTTCCACCTGCTGGGGCTGACCCCGGTGGTGGTGCCGGTCGACGACGACCTGCGGATGCCGGCGAAGGAGACCGCGCGGCGCATCGGAGAACACACCGTGGCGGTCGTGGCGACCGCCGGCAGCAGCGAGTTCGGGGTGGTCGACGCGGTCGACGAGATCGGGCCCGTGGTGGCCGGACGGGGCGTGCACCTGCATGTGGACGCCGCCACCGGCGGCTTCATCATCCCCTTCGCCCGCGAACTCGGCCACGACCTGCCGCAGTTCGACTTCACCGTCGAGGGCGTCGACTCCATCACCATCGACCCGCACAAGTACGGGCTGGCCAACGTGCCCGCCGGAGCCGTCCTGTTCCGGGGCGCCGAGGACGCCGGGCGCTTCTCGGTCGACTCCTTCTTCGTCGACACGCCCGTGCACCACACCCTGCTCGGCACCCGGCCGGGCGCCGCCGCGGTGTCGGTCTACGCGGTGCTGGAACACCTCGGCCGGGACGGCTTCCGCGACATCACCCGCACCAACTTCGAGGTGACCCGGTACCTGGTGGACTCGCTGCGCGCCGCCGGGTACGAGCTGTTCGCCGAGCCGCAGCTGAACATCGTGGTGGTCAGACTGCCGCACGCGGCGCGCATCTCGCAGCTTCTGGAGTCCCGCGGCTGGATCGTCTCCACCTCCAAGCGGTTCGGGGAGACCCTGCGCCTGGTCGTCACCCGGCACGTCACCCGGGAGACGGTCGACGAGTTCCTGCCGGCGCTGCAGCAGGCGTGCCAGGACGTCACGGCCGAGGCGGCGGTCTCATGAGCCTGTTCCGCGGTCCCCGCACCCGGCTCGCCGCCCTGCAGATGCGGATCGAGCCGGGTCGGCGGGAGGAGAACCTGGCCCGTGCCGCCAAGCTGCTGTCCACCGCCCGGGAACGCGAGGCCGACCTGGCGTGCCTGCCCGCCACGTTCGCCACCGGCCTCAACTTCCCCACCCTGCGCGGCGACGCCACGGCCGAGGACGGCCCGGTGGTGGAGTTCCTCGCCGAGCAGGCCCGCACCCTCGGTATGCACATCGCGGCGGGCGTGCTGCTCGCCCAGGGCCGGGACATCTACGACGCCGCCGTCCTGATCGGCCCGGGCGGCGACCCGCTCGGCTGGTACCGCAGGGCCTGCGTCTGGGAGGGTGAGGCCGAGTACGTGTCCACCGGCTCGCCCCGCCCGGTGATCGACACACCCGTCGGCCGCATCGGCCTGCTGGTCAGCTACGACCTGCGCTTCCCGGAGGCGAGCCGGCACTACCTGGTCCAGGACGCCGACCTCCTGGTCTGCGTGGCCAACCTCTTCGGGCCGTTCTCCCACCCGGTGCGCTCCATCTGCCGGGCCCGGGCCGCCGACACCGAGTGTGCGCTGGTGTTCGCCAGCGGCGTCGGCGAGAACCGCTTCGCCGGCATGACCTACACCGGCCGCAGCATGATCGTCGACGGCCTGGTGCAGGACGTGCAGCAGGACCCGGAGGCGGATGTCCTCGCCGAGGCGGGACCCGACGCCCACGAGACCGTCCTGCACGCCGACATCCACCTCAGACAGCGGCGCAAGACCCGCGCCGGTCTGCCGTTCCACGACGACGTCCGCGCGCTGTGGACCACGACCCACGGGAGCCGCGACCGATGAGGACCAGAGCGACCCGCATGCGGCCGGAGAACAGCTGGCTCGGTGACGTGCTCGGCCTGGTCGCCATCGACATGCGGCAGTTCTTCGACAACCGCCTCTTCGCCGTGTCGACGCTGCTGACCTCGGTGTCGATGGTGCTGGCCTTCGGCGCGGCCACCGACCAGATGGTGAGCCCGGACCCCTCGGCGGCCAACTACTTCGGCTTCGTCTTCCCCGGGATCATCGGCGCGGGCATCATGTTCAGCTGCACCTACACCGTCGGCTACACGGTCATCATCGACCGCAACCGGCGCACCATCGAGGACCTGATCCTCTCGCCCCTGTCGTACTCGGGGTTCCTGCTCGCCCGGATCGTCGGCGTGGTGCTCAAGTGCCTGTTCCAGTTCGTGCTGGTGCTGGTGCTCGGCCTCGGGGTCTTCGACGCCGAGGTCCACTCGCTGCCGCTGTTCGTGCTGGGCTTCTTCACCGCCTGCACGGCCTTCGCCGGACTCGGCATCCTCATCGCCACCTACACCAACGAGATCTCCTTCCCCGCGGTGGTGAACATCATCGTCATCCCGCTGATGTACTTCGCCGGGATCTTCTTCCCGCTGGACAACCTCGGGGCGCTGGGGGACGTCTTCGACAAGCTCCCGCTCTCGGTGCACGTCGACATCTTCCGCGCCGCCACCTCACCCGATCTCGGCGCCACCGCCGCGTCGGTGCTGGCGGTGGCCTACTCCTTCCTCGCCCTCGGCATCGCCGCCTTCGCCTTCCGCAGGAGGATCGGCCATGGCTGACACCCCGCGCGCCGGCACCCCCGTGCTGTCGGTCTCCCGGCTCGACCACCGGGTGGGCCCCGGCTTCGCCCTGCGCTCCATCGGCTTCACCGTGGCGGCGGGCCAGGGCGTGGCCATCATCGGCACCAACGGCGCCGGCAAGACCACCCTGATCCGGCTGGTGGCCGGCCTGCTGCGCCCGGACGGCGGCGAGATCCGCATCTGCGGCACCCCGCCCCGCCGATGGGGGCAGGTCAGCCGCCACATCGGCTACGTCCAGCAGGCCAAGGACCTGCCGGACGGCGTCACCGTCGAGACCTACCTCAGGCACCAGCTCAAGCTGCGGAGGGCCGGCCCCGGCCGCTACGAGGAGCTGCTCGCGCTGGCCGACCTGGAGCAGTACCGCGACCGGTACGTACGCAGCCTCTCCGGTGGCAGCCAGCGCAAGCTGCACGTCATCAGCGCCGTCGCGCACCGCCCCGACCTGCTGATCCTCGACGAGCCCACCACCGGCCTGGACCCCACCGCGCGCGAGACGCTGCTCGAGCTGCTGCGCAGCCTGAAGAAGGACGGCGTCGGCGTGCTGTTCGCCAGCCACCACCGCGACGAACTTCTCGCCCTGGCCGACTCGGTGGTCGCGCTGCACCAGGGCCGCCAGCTCCAGGACGCCTCCCTGGAGACCGTCACCCGGTGGGGAGAACGCTCCAGCCTCGTCCTGGAGGCCTTCACCGAGTCCGATCTCGCGCGGCTGCGCGCCTGGGCGCGGCAGCAGACCACGGACGGCGGCACGGGAGGCCCGGTGCGGGCCGTCGCCCCCGCCGAGAACGGCGTCAAGCTCGACCTGTCCGGCGGCGACCACCGGTCCACCCTGGCGGAGCTGGTGTCCCGTGCCCATGCCGCCGGCCTGGCGCTGCGCTCCGCAGCCTACTTCCAGCCCACCCTCGCCGATGTCGTCCGCTCCCTCGTCGGCCGAGCCGAACCGGAGGACCACGCATGAGCATCAGCACCACGACCACCAGCATGCCGTTCTGGAAGGAGTACCCGGAGCGGGACAACGAGTGGGTGCGGCAGTACCCCACCAAGCACGTCCCGGTGACCGAGGAGGAGGTCTTCGCCTCCCGGCCGATGGGCGTCTACGTCCACATCCCCTTCTGCAACCGGCTCTGCTTCAGCTGCCCCTACATCAAGCACCAGACCGACCGCGACCTGACCCGCACCTACCTCGAGGCGCTGAAGAAGGAGATCACCAACTACGCCGGGCGGCCCTACATCCAGGACCACGTCATCACCCTCGGCTACATCGGCGGCGGCACCCCGACCGCGCTCACCGCCACCCAGCTCGACGACCTGCTCGGGCACCTCTTCGGCAGCCTCAACGTCGAGGAGGGCGCGGACTTCTCCATCGAGAGCACCCCCGTCGACATCACCGAGCGCAAGGCCAAGGTGCTGCTGGAGCGCGGGGTGCGGCGCATCAGCCTCGGCGTGCAGACCTTCGTCGCGGAGGAGCTGAAGAACCTCGGCCGCCCCAACGACCCGGAGATGCTCAAGGAGAGCATCCGGCTGCTGCGCCGCTGCGGCTTCGAGAACATCAACATCGACCTGATGCACGGCATCAACGGCCAGACGATGGAGAGCTGGGAGTACAGCCTGGACGTCGCCATCGAGCTCGGCGTCACCTGCATCTCCTTCTACACGTACATGGAGTTCGCGCAGGTCTCCACCAAGCGCCGCAAGCTGCCGCCGGTCCCCGAGAAGGCCGTGGTCGACGAGATGTTCCTGTTCGCCGCGGAGAAGCTCACCAAGGCCGGCTACCTGGGCTACTACGGCGACTGCTTCGCCAAGCCCGGCTGCCAGCCCAAGTACGGCGAGACCTCGTGGAGCGAGGACGTGCCGATCATCCCGCTGGGCCCCACCGCCACGGGGCATCTGCGCGACCACTGGTACTTCAACGAGCCCGACATCGGCCGCTACATCCAGACCGTGATGGAGGGCAGGCTGCCGATCTCCATGGGCAAGCACATCACCAGGTCCGAGGCGATCCGCCGCTCCATGGTGCTCGGCGTCAAGGCCGGCCGGGTCCGCCGCGACACCTTCCGCCGGCTGCACGGCGTCGACTTCATGGAGATGTTCCGCGCCGAGATCGACGACCTGGTCGACAAGGGCCTGATCACCGCCGACGAGGACGGCATCACGGTGACCGGCCCCAAGGGCTGGTACTACCTCGACAACATCTCCAAGGCCTTCTACTCGCCGGAGTACCGGCGCTACCCGCAGCACCTGGGCGCGGACATCTCCAGCTTCATCGCCCGGCAGCCCGTGCCCGTCCAGATCACCACGCGTCCCACCACCGAGGAGGCCGGCTGTGGCCACTGACACCCGACTGCTCGACCTGGCCGAACGCGTCCCGATCCCCTCGCCGCACGACGACATCGACAAGGTGCGGCTGTACGACCTCGGCATGCGCCGCTCCGCCCTGATGGCCTACAAGCGGCCGACCGAGCGCATCCTCGCCCAGGTCCAGGACGACATGACCGACCTGGTCGAGGTCGGCTTCAACACCGGGCTGCTCTCCCTGCACGTGGCCGGCAAACTGCCCGACCTGGCCGTCTCCGGGGTGGAGGAGAACCAGAACCTGGTCGATGTCGCCGAGGACAACCTGACGCTCGCGGTGTGGGCGAACAGCGCGGGCGACGTCGAGTTCGAGATGGCCAAGCTGCACCGGATGCCGTTCCCGGACGACTCCGCCGACATCGTCTTCTCCTTCTCCTCGCTGCACCGCTGGCGCCGGCCGGTGGAGACGCTCAAGGAGTGCGCCCGCATCTGCAAGCCCGGCGGCGTGGTGATCATCGAGGACATGAACCGGCACGCCGAGGAGGGGCACATCACCTTCATCCTCCAGTTCGTCAAGGAGGGCGGCGAGGAGTTCATGCGGTCGCTGCAGGCCGCCTACACCCGCGACGAGGTGGCCGACCTGCTCAAGGAGGCCGGCCTGGAGGACTGGCAGGTCGCCGAGGAGGATCTCGGCCTGGTGATCTCCTCGCGTTCCCTGGAGCAGGTGAGTGAGTGATGGCCGCGACGAGGATCGCCGTCGTCCAGATGGAGTCGAAGCTCGGCAAGCCGCAGCAGAACCTGCGCCGGGCCGAGCGGTACATCCAGCAGGCCGCAGAGCAGGGCGCCCACCTGATCTGCCTGCCCGAGGCGTTCTCCACCTCCGGGAACATCCTCGAGGTCGCCGAGGTGTCGGTGCCGATCCCCGGCCCGGAGACCGAGTTCCTCTGCGAGCAGGCGAAGCAGACCGGCACCCACATCGCCGCGGGCCTGCTGGAGCGGGGCGAGAACGGCACGTACTACAGCACCTCCGTGCTGTGCGGACCCGAGGGCACCCTGCTCGGCCGCTACCGGCGGGTCCACCTGCACGAACTGGAGGCCCGCTACCTCACCGGCGGCACGGAGTACCCCGTCTTCGACACCGGTTTCGGACGCATCGGCCTGATGCAGGGCTACGACATCAACTTCCCGGAGACGGCACGGGAGTACTGCCTGCGCGGCGTCGACGTCATCGTCTGCTCCGCGCTGGTGCCCGACATGTTCGCCTACGTGGCCAACCTGCGGCTGCCGGTCCGGGCCGTGGACGCCGAGTGCGTCATCGCCTTCGCCTCCGGCATCGGCCACAACCTGTACGCCGGGTTCAGCTACATGGGGTGCAGCCAGATCCTGGCCGACCCGCTGTTCCTGGAGGCGGAGCGCTTCGACTTCGTCGACGGTGACGAACGCATGACCGACCTCGGCAAGGAGGCGGGCGTCGGCGTCGCCGAGATCGACCTGGACCGCATGCGCCGCTACCGCACCAAGGCCACCCTGACCGGCGATCTGCGGCCGGCGACGTACTGGCAGTTCGAGCGGGAGTGAAGGCCCATGCGTGTACTGCTCATCTCCACCAACAAGATCCGGGTGCCGCGGCCGGCGCTGCCCATCGGCATGGCCTACATCAGCGCCGCGCTCAAGCACGCCGGCCACCAGGTCGACGTCCTGGACCTGCTCTGGGAGTCCCGCGAGCTCAAGGCGGTCCGGGAGCGGCTGACCGCCGAGCGGTACGACGTGGTCGGCATCGCCGTGCGGAACCTGGACAACCTCACCTTCATCGACCCGGTCTTCTTCGGCCCGATGACCGAGAAGATCGTCCAGTGCGTGCGCAAGTACACCGACGCCACGGTCGTCCTCGGCGGCTCCGGCTTCTCCGTGGAGCCGCTGTCGTTCTTCGAGTACGCCCAGCCCGACTACGGCATCGCCGGTGAGGGCGAGGCCGGGGTCGTCCAGCTGATGGACTACCTGGAGCACGGCGGCGACCTGGAGTCGATCCCGGGGCTGTGCTACCTCGACGAGCAGGGCAGGTTCTGCCAGAACCCGTCCAGCTCCGCCTTCGACCTGCGCGCCCTGGAGCCGGACCGGACCGTCTACGACCCGCGGTACTTCGAGGAGGGCGTCTCCGCCGCCTCCGACCTCACCCGGGACCACCAGCCGGCCATCGAGACCCTGCAGACCAAGCGCGGCTGCAAGCTGTTCTGCTCCTACTGCATCATCCGCAAGACCGAGGGCAAGGGCGACCGGTTCAAGGAGCCGGCCGAGGTCGTCGCCGAGATCCAGCGGGCCATGGCGGAGAACCCGGCCGTGCAGGAGTTCGAGATCGTCGACGCCACCTTCAACTACCCGATGGAGTACGCCGCCGAGGTGTGCGAGGAGATGATCCGCGCCGGCCTCGACGTGCCGTGGTACTGCCAGCTCACCCCGAACGCGGTCACCCCGGAGTTCGTGAAGCTGCTCCACGCGGCCGGCTGCATCCGGGTCGACCTCGGCACCGACGCGCTCACCGACGAGGCCCTGGCCGACCTGATGAAGGGCTTCGACATGGCCCGCGTCCTCGAGGTGGACCGGCTGTTCACCGCCAGTCCCATCGAACACACCCACTGCATCTTCCTCGGCGGGCCGGGGGAGACCCCGCAGGCGCTGCGGGAGTCGATCCGCTTCACCGAGAAGTACCTCAACCCGGCCCAGATCTACGCCAACCTCGGCATCCGCATCCTCAGCGGCACCAAGCTGCAGAAGCAGGCGATCAAGGCCGGCATCCTGACGGAGGACCAGGGCACCTTCGTCCCCGCCTTCTATGTGGAGCCCGCGATCCTCGCCGACCGCGACACTCTCGACTACGTCCGCGACGCCTACCTCAGCCACCGCAACTGGTACCTGTGGTGGGGCCTGCGCGGCCAGAACCTCTACGACCGGGCCCGGCACACCATCCAGCTGGTGGCCGACATGCAGCAGGAGTACGAGTACGTGATGCAGGGCAAGCCGCGCCTGGAGCGGGCACCGAAGAAGAAGACGGCCACCCGGCCGCTCCCCATCACGATCGGAGCCTCGTGATGGACGTCGCCAAGGCCGCGGACGACCTGTCCGCCGCGCTCGCCGCCCGCGCCGACCCGGAGTTCGCGGCCCGTATGCAGCGGTACTTCCCGCACGAGATCCAGGCCCTCGGCGTCGCCAACGCCGCGGTCGTGGAGATCGCCGGCGGATACTTCCGCGACCGCCCCGGCGTCCCCGCCGCCGAACGGCTGCTGCTCGCCGATGAACTGCTGGCCCGCGCCCGGCACCACGAAGAGGTGCTGCTCGGCTTCGCCGTGCTCCACAAGGTCGCCCGCCGGGGTCTCGGCCCCGAGCTGCTCGACCGCTGCGAGCACTGGCTGGAGAAGTACGTGTCCAACTGGGCACAGTGCGACGACCTGTGCCTGAAGCTGCTGTACCCGTACTTCCTCGGCCACCTGGAGCTGATCGGACGCACCCGCGACTGGACCGGCGCGCACTCCCCCTGGGCCAGGCGCGCCGCCAATGTGGCCGTGGTGAAGTTCGTCCGCCGCAAGGTCGGCCGCGTCGTCCACGAACTGCCGCTGGAGCACGTCTTCGGCAACTGCGAGCGGCTGATGCACGACGACCATCCCTCTGTGCAGAAGGGCTGCGGCTGGCTGCTCAAGGTCACCGCCGAGGTCCACCCCGACGAGGTGGCCGAGTTCCTGCGCACCTGGCACACCGAGATGCCCCGCGACACCTTCCGGTACGCGGTGGAGAAGATGGACCCGCGGCTGCGCCGGTCCTTGATGGCACTGGGACAGAGGTGACGCGATGAGCGAGACCGGCCGCTATGTCCACCGGCGCGGCATCCACTGCGAGTCGGCCTGCCAGTGCGCGCTGCTCGCGGCGGGCGGACACCGGGTGGACGAGGAGATCGTGTTCGGCCTGGACGGAGGCTTCGGCTTCTCCTACTTCCCGGCGAACGGCAACGCCCCGGACATCGTCGTCGGCAAGCAGGCCGTCCTGCCGCTTCGTGCGGCCCGGCTGATGGGCGTCGAGGTCACCGCGCACACCCCCAAGTCCGCCGCGGGTCTCGCCGGGCTGCTGCGGTCGGCGCCGGCCGTGCTGACCCGGGTGGACCTCGGGCTGCTCCCGCACTGGGGCCTGGACGGGCGGTCCTCCTTCGGCGGCTACTTCGTCAATGTGGTCCGCGACCTCGGCGACGCCTTCGAGGTGTCCGACCCGGCCTTCGACGACCCCGTCACAGTCCCCGCGGACGCCCTGCAGGCCGCCCGCTCCAGCCGCAACTCCCCGCCGCTCGACCCGGACTGGAAGGTCTACGTCTTCGGCACACCCCGCCGGACCCCGCAGCTGGACAAGGTCGGCCCGGTCGCCGTCCGCACGATGTGCCGCGAGATCCTCCGGCCCGGAAGCCGCAACCTCGGGATCGCCGGCATGAAGCAGCTCGCCGCCACCGCGCCGTCCTGGCCCGAAACCAAGCGGGGCGAGGCCGAGGACGTGGACCTGACCGGACGGGTGGTGCACACCGACGCGCTGGCCCGGCAACTGCTGCACCTGGGACGGCAGATCGAGTCCTTCGGCACCGGGGGCGGACTCTTCCGGCCGATGACCGCCCGCTTCCTGGCCCGGCTGGCCGAGGCCACCGGCGAGGAACGCTACGCCGAGGCCGCCGGACAGTTCTCCGACAGCGGCCGGCTCTGGTCCGAGCTGGGCTCCGCCCTGCTGACGGCGGGCGGCCACACCGCCCGCGACGACCTGAAGACGCTGGTGGACGCCGTGGCCGACACCGCACGGTCCGCGTCGGCCGCCGAGAAGCGGGCGCTCACCGCGCTCACCACCCTGTAGACGCGAGGTCCCCCGAGATGCCCACCGAGGACGAGTCCATCCTGCTCCAGGGCCCCGGACGCTGGAACGAACACGCCCGCAGGCGCCGCGCCCAGGGCCCCTTCCGCCCCGATCTGCGCAAGGCGATGCTGCACGGCGCCGATCTGCAGGGCGCCGAACTCGCCGGCGCCGACTTCACCGGCGCCGTGCTCACCGAGGCGTATCTGATCTCCGCCGACCTGCGGGACGCCGACCTCGAGGGCGCCGACCTGTGCGAGGCGTACCTCATCCTGGCCGAGCTGAACGGCTGCCGGCTCGTGGGCGCCAACCTGGACGGCGCCGATCTCAGCGGTGCCGATCTGACCGGCGCCGAGCTGGACCCCTCCTTCGACCGCTCCTCGGTGATCTCGGACTACCTCACGATCTGGCCAAGCGAAAGGAGCTCCTCATGATCGTTCTGGGCTACAACGGGTTCGCCAGGTCGGCGGAGATCTTCGGGCGCCTCTTCCGGGCCACCGGCATCGACCGGCATCTGCTGTACGGGCACGACTCCTCGGCCGCCCTGGTGGTCGACGGGGAGCTGGTGGCCGCCGTCGAGGAGGAGCGGCTCAACCGGGAGAAGAAGACGTCCGAGTACCCGGTCGACGCGATGCGCTGGTGCCTGGAGTCGGCCGGGCTCACCTTCGACGACGTCGACGTCTTCGCCTTCTCCTGGCGCTTCTCCGACGACGTGATCGACCGGATGATCGCCGAGATCACCGAGGACCGGCAGGCCACGGCGGAGCAGAAGTTCGCCCGCCTGGAACGCCTCGCCCAGACGCACCGGGCGCTGTTCAGCCAGGACGCCACCGAGGCCGACTTCCTGGAGTACACCGGTCACCGGCTGGACCCCGGCAAGCTGGTCCGGGTCCCGCACCACATCGCCCATCTGATGACCGGCTACCACCTGGCGGGCGGCGGGGACGCGGCGTTCCTGGTGAGCGACGGCCGCGCCGAGTGGCTGTCGTCGATCATGGGCGAGGTGCGCGACGGCGAGGTGAAGGTCTTCGACGACCTGACCGTCGACTCGCGGCACTCCCTGGCGATGCTCTTCTCGGTGGTGACCCGCTACCTCGGCTTCGTCCCCAACAACGACGAGTACAAGGTGATGGGCCTGGCCGGCTACGCCCCGCCGCCCGAGCCCAACCCGTTCCTGACCGACGTGGTGGAGACCCGCCCGGACGGCACCTACCGCATCCCCTACCCGGCCAACGCCGTCCCCGCCTACTACGAGCTGTTCGACCGCGTCTTCGGCGGCGGCCCCGAGCTCAGGGAGGACTTCGGCTACCGGGTCCGCGTGGCGAGCGCCGCCCAGCACATGCTGGAGACGCTCACCGCCGGCCAGATCCGCACCCTTCAGGCCCGCAGCGACCTGCCGCGCGTGGTCTTCGAGGGCGGACTCGCCCTGAACTGCGTCAACAACACCAAGCTGCTGGAGCGGTCCCGCTTCACCGACATGGACGTCAGCTTCGGCGCCAGCGACGTCGGCGTGGCCATCGGCGCGGCCCTGTACGCCAGCAGCCAGGCCGGCACCAAGCCCCGCATCGAGGCGACCCCCTACCTCGGCCCCTCCTACGGCCGTGAGGAGATCCTCGCGGCCCTCCAGGAGTTCGCGGACCAGGTGGTCTGGCGCGAGCTGGAGCCCGCGGACGTGCCGGGCGAGGCGGCGTGGCTGATGCGGCAGCGGTGCGTGATCGGCTGGTTCCAGGGACGCATGGAGTACGGGCCGCGGGCGCTGGGCAACCGCAGCATCCTGGCCAACCCGAGCTTCCCCGACATCAAGGACATCATCAACGAGCGCATCAAGCACCGCGAGCAGTTCCGGCCCTTCGCCCCGGTGGTCCTCGAGCACGTCGCGCCCGAGGTCTTCGAGATGGGCAAGAAGAAGTCCTCGCCCTACATGACCTTCGTGGTCCCGGTGCGACCCGGGTACCGCGAGAAGATCCAGGGCGCCTGCCATGTCGACGGCACCTCGCGGATCCAGACCGTCACCGAGCAGAGCAATCCGCTGCTGGCCGAGCTGCTCACCCGGTTCACCGAGCTGACCGGAATTCCCTGCCTGATCAACACCTCGTTCAACGTCGCCGGGGAACCCATCGTCTGCTCTCCCTCCGACGCCCTGTCCTGCTACCTCAAGACGGAGATGGATCATTTGTTCCTGGGGAACTTCCTGGTGTCGCGACGGGGGAGCGAGTGAGTGCCGGGTGAGCCCCGAGTGACTCCCTTTCCGATCTTGGCTGTCCGCAATTTCCCTTGCGCCTGTTGCGCTACGCTCTACCGCGAACGAAGGGAGACGCAGCCAAGTGTCGCTGTTAGAGGAGCACCCGTTCGTCGGTAACCACTGCGAGTCGACCACCCTGGTGAATCTGCTGCGGCAGCGGGACATCGACCTGTCGGAGTCGTTCGTCTTCGGGCTCGCCGGTGGTTTGTCCTTCATCTACTGGCGGACGAAGCAGATGCCGACGCCGTTCGTCGGCGGTCGCATCAAGCCGGACACGCTGTCCGAGAATCTCGCTGACGCGCTCGGCCTGCGGCTGTCGGTGCACGAGACGTCCTCGGCCAGGCGGGCGAAGGAGCATCTGCTGGCGGAGCTCGGCTCCGGAAATGTCGTCGGCCTCAAACTGGACCGCTATCTGCTCGACTACTCCACCGACGACTTCCGGTTCGCGGCGCACTATGTGGCCTGCGTGGGACACGAGGACGACCGTTTCGCCCTGGTGGAAACCAAGCCGCTCGGCCTGAAATGGGCGTCGGGCGAATCACTCGCGGCCGCGCGCGACCCCCGGGGCCCGATGAGTTCCCGCAATCGTGCCTTCACCCTGGAACCCCGGGGGGACGGCCTTCCCGATCTCGGGGAAGCCGCCCGCAAAGGCATCAGGGCGTCCGCGCAGAACATTCTGAATCCGCCGATCTCCAACTTCGGGTTCAAGGGAATGCACAAGGTCGCCGATCTGATGCCGCAGTGGCTCGACGACCTCGAATCCCCGGAAACCTCTCTGCCCGAGATTTCCACGATCATGGAGGACGCGGGGACCGGCGGGGGCCTGTTCCGCATGATGTGGGCGGAGTTCCTGGCGGAGACGGCCGAACTCACCGGCGTGGGCGAGTTCCAGGAGATCTCGGACGCCTACCGCGGGGTGTCGAAGAAGTGGACCGATGTGGCAGGCCTGGTGCGCGAGGCCGGGGCCACCTCCTCGCGGGAGTGCCTGCACAGCGCCTCGGCGATGGTGCACGAGGCCGCGGAGGAGGAGCGGCATCTGATGCAGCGCCTGCTTCAGCTGACGCGCTGAATGCCCTCCCGGCCCGAGCCGCTCCTCAGCCCATGGCCGTCCCGCCGAGCGAGCGGGCCGTCACCTTCTCCAGGTGCCGGGTGAACACCTCCCGGGCGTCGGGCGTGAGCGTGCGCAGGGCGATCAGGGCGGTGAGGGCCACATCGCACAGCTCGGAGTGCACGTCCTCCCAGGTGTGGGTGGTGCCCTTGCGCGGGTTCTGCCCCGTGACCCCCACCACCGCCTGGGCCACCTCGCCGACCTCCTCGGACAGCTTCAGGATGCACAGCAGCGGGTCCTCCCGGCTGCCGACCGCGCGGTGGCGGTCCAGCCAGGTGTGCAGATCCTCGACGGCGTCCCAGAGGCCGGGCGTGTGTCCGCTCATGGCACACAGGGTGGCAGACCCCACTGACAACGCCCGGCCCTTGCCTGTTCCCCGTCCGCCCGTCCCGCGGGCCTACTCCTCGAAGAGCGTCTGCTGCTCGCCCTCCCTGGCCTTGCGCAGCCGCTTGGCGCGGGCGCCGATCACCAGCGCCGTGGCCGCCGCGGTCACCCCGAAGGCCGCCGGAAGCATCCAGTTGCGGTCCAGGACGTGGCCGAGGGCGTGGTCCAGGGAGAGGCGGCCCGCCCCGGTGATGGCGAGACCGGCCGCGGTCAGGCCGAGGGTGGCGGCGTACTCGTAGCCGCCCTCCTGGGCGAAGAAGCCGTTCGGGGTGTGCACGGCTGCCGCGCCCGCCATCGCCCCGGCCGCGGCCGCGCCCGCCGCGGGGGTGGCCAGACCGAGCGCGAGGAGCGCGCCGCCGCCCGTCTCCGCCAGGCCCGCGGCGGTCGCGCTCGGTTTGCCCGGTGAGTAGCCGACGGTCTCCATGAACTGGCCGGTGCCCTCGATGCCGTGCCCGCCGAACCAGCCGAACAGCTTCTGCGTGCCATGGGCCATCAGCACGCCGCCCGCCCCGAGGCGCAGCAGCAACAGGCCCGCATCGCGCCGGCCGGGGCCGGAGTCGTGTCGCTCGCAAAAGATCACAGTCGCTCTCCCGGGGCAGGCGGCCGGCACACGGCGGCCGGAGCGGTCGCTTCGCCGCGACCACCGTCGCATCCCCGCCCCGGCGAGGCCCGTCGCCGGACGCCGTTCGGGTGGCCCCTGGTGGCGGGACCGGACGAACGGTACGACGCTGACGGACATGACCATTCAGACCACTCGCCTCAGCGACCCGGCTGTCCGCGCCTTCGTCACCGCCGTCAACAACCACGACCGCGAGGGCTTCATGGCGCTGCTCGCGCCCGGGGCCACCATGGCCGACGACGGCACCGAGCGGAATCTCACCGACTGGGTCGACCGCGAGATCTTCTCCTCCAACGGCCACATGGACGTCGAGCGCGAGTCCGACAACGGCCGCACGCTGCTCGTCGGCTACCGCAACGACACCTGGGGGGAGATGCGCACCCGGTGGTCCTTCGAGGTGACCGACGACGGCCGGATCTCCCGCTTCGAGACCGGCCAGGCCTGACACGGCAGCCGTTCCGCGCCCCGGTGCGTACCCGCGGTCCCGCGCGGGTCCACCCCCACCCGATGGCGTGGAACGGCTGCCGCCTCCCCCCTGGACATGGCCTGTGCAGGCTCCGGCGAAGCCCCACCCTCCAAGTGTGAAGCTTTTGTGGAGAGAAGTTGAGCATACGGCCTTCGCCGGGGGCAATGGTGCGGCAGCAACCAATCCGCTTGTGCAGAAGGCGCGTGCACGCAGAACGGGACCCCGTCCGCACGCAGAACGGGATCCCGTCCGCACGCAGAGCGGGACCCCGTCAGGACCGCACGGCGGTGAGCCTCAGCCCCGCCCCACGTACGGCATGGTCGTCGCCAGCACCGTCGCGAACTGCACGTTCGCCTCGAGGGGAAGCTCCGCCATGTGCCGCACCGTGCGGGCCACATCGGCGACGTCCATCACCGGCTCCGGCACGACCTCCCCGCTCGCCTGCAGCACCCCCGAGGCCATCGCCTTCGTCATGTCCGTCGCCGCGTTGCCGATGTCGATCTGGCCCACCGCGATCCGGTACGGCCGCCCGTCCAGCGACAGCGACTTGGTCAGGCCGGTCAGCGCGTGCTTGGTGGCGGTGTAGGCGACCGAGTGCGGGCGCGGCGCGTGCGCCGAGATCGAGCCGTTGTTGATGATCCGGCCGCCCTGCGGGCGCTGCTCCTTCATCTGCCGGTAGGCCGCCTGGGCGCACAGGAACGCGCCGTTGAGGTTGGTGTCCACCACGTGCCGCCAGGCGTCGTAGGACAGGTCCTCCACCGGCACCCCGCCGGGACCGAACGTCCCCGCGTTGTTGAACAGCAGGTCCACCCGCCCGAAGCGCTCCACCGTGGCCGCGAACAGGGCGGCCACGTCGTCCGGTTGCGAGACGTCGGTGCGGACCGCGAGGGCGGTGCCCTCCGGGACGAGCGCGGCCGTCTCCTCCAGCGTCCCGGTGCGGCGGCCCGCAAGGGCCACCGACCACCCCGCCCGCAGCAGCTCCGCCGCCACCGCCCGGCCGATCCCGGAACCCGCCCCGGTCACCACGGCGATCCGCCGCTCCCCGGTCGTGCCGCCCGTCATCGCGCCCGCCTCTCCTCGCTGTCTCTCCCACCGCTCGCCGCCCCGGCTCCGCCGCCGGTCCGAACGGTGCTCATGACCTCGCAGCGTACGTGCGGGGACCGCGGCCGGACGCTCACGCCGGCGTGACCACCGGCCCCTGAGCCCCCTCAGCCCCCTGGGCTTCCCGCACGGGGCGCTCGCCCGGGTAGCGGACGCCGATGCGGTCGCGGACCGTGTCGAGGGTCCGCATCACCGCGAGGGTGCCGTCCAGCGGCACCAGCGGCGACTCGGTCTCCCCGGCCCGCAGTGCGCGCATCACCTCCGCCGCCTCGTGGCGCAGGCTGGCCCGCGGCCCGTCGGCCGGGTCGGCCGTGAACTCCTCGGTGTCCCGGCCGTCCCGGTGCAGCACGAAGCGGTCCGGGTAGTAGAAGCCGTACGGCACGTCGATGCGGCCCCGGGAGCCGGTCACCGACGCCTGCGTCGCCGTGCCGCCGACGATGGAGCAGTGCACCGAGGCCAGCGCGCCGCTGTCGTAGCAGAGCAGCGCCCCGGTCTGCAGGTCCACGCCCTCGTCCGAGAGCACCGCCCGCGCCGCCACGTCCGAGGGCTCGCCGAGCAGCAGGTGCGCGAACGACACCGGGTACACGCCGAGATCCAGCAGCGCGCCCCCGCCCAGCTCGGGGTCCCGCAGCCGGTGCGAGGGCGGGAAGGGGCCCGCCAGCCCGAAGTCCGCCTGCACACTGCGCACCTCGCCGATCGCCCCGTCGTCCACGAGCGCCTTCAGCCGGCGGATCAGGGGATTGCAGTACATCCACATCGCCTCCATCAGGAAGCGCCCCTGCTCCCGCGCCAGCGCCACCAGCTCCTCCGCCTCGCGCAGATTCAGCGTGAACGGCTTCTCGCAGAGCACGTTCCGCCCGTTCTCCAGGCACAGCCCGGCCGCCTGGCGGTGTGCCGTGTGCGGGGTGGCCACGTACACGACGTCGACGTCCTCGTCCCGCGCCAGCGACGCCCAGTCGCCGTAGGCCCGCCCGATGCCGAACCGCTCGGCGAACGCCCGCGCCGAGTCCTGCGAGCGCGAGGCGACCGCCACGACCTCCGCGTCGGGAAGATCGACGAGATCCGCCGTGAACGTCGCGGCCATCCCCCCGGTCGCGAGGATTCCCCAGCGCACCTTCTGCCCTGTCATCCGTCCCACCCCTGCTGTGTCATCGGCCACGTGTACGAGCTGAGAGCATAGGGACCGCACGATGCGAAGAGGGAGGGGCCACATGCCCGAGGGTGGGGCGTCCACGGCCGGCTCGGCGGGGAGACCGGCAAAAGCGGGCGGGGGAGGAGGACCGGGGGGCGCGGCGCGCCGCACCGGACTGTTCGTCACGCTCGTCCTCGGCGGGCTGACCGCCACGCCCCCGCTGGCGATGGACATGTACCTCCCGGCGCTCCCGGAGGTCACCCGGTCCCTGCACGCGCCCGCCGCCACCGTTCAGCTCACCCTCACCGCCTGCCTGGCCGGCATGGCGCTCGGGCAGCTGGTCGTCGGCCCGATGAGCGACCGCTGGGGACGCCGCCGCCCGCTGCTCGCCGGCCTCGCGGTGTATGTCGTCGCCACCGTGCTGTGCGCCGTCGCGCCGACGGTTCAGCTGCTGACGGTCTGCCGGCTGGTGCAGGGACTCGCGGGCGCGGCCGGCATCGTCATCGCCCGCGCCGTGGTCCGCGACCTGTACGACGGCGTGGCCATGGCCCGCTTCTTCTCCACCCTGATGCTGATCTCCGGCATGGCCCCGATCGTGGCGCCGCTGATCGGCGGGCAGATCCTGCGGGTGACCGACTGGCGGGGCGTGTTCGTGGTCCTCGCCGTGGTCGGCGCGCTGCTCGGCCTCGTGGTGTGGGCTCGGCTCCCGGAGACCCTGGCGCCCGGCGACCGGCACGCCGGCGGGGCGGGGGAGGCGCTCGGCGCGATGCGCCGGCTGCTCGCCGACCGCGCCTTCACCGGCTATCTGCTCGCCGGCGGCTTCGCCTTCGCCGCCCTCTTCGCCTACATCGCGGCCTCGCCGTTCGTCGTCCAGGAGATCCACGGCGCCTCCCCGCAGACGTTCAGCCTGCTGTTCGGGCTGAACGCGGTCGGCCTGGTGACCGTGGGCCAGGTCAACGGCAGGATCCTGGTCGGCCGGGTCCGCCTGGACCGGGTGCTGGCCGTCGGCCTCACCGTCGTCGTCCTCGCCGCGACCGCGCTGCTGCTGCTCTCGCTCGGCGTCTTCGGCTTCACGGGGCTGTTCCCGGTGGCCGCCGCGCTGTTCGTGCTGATGTCCGCGATGGGCATCACCCTGCCCAACACCCAGGCGCTCGCCCTGATGCGGGTGCGGCACGGCGCGGGCTCGGCCTCCGCGCTGCTCGGCACCTCGTCCTTCCTGATCGGTGCGATCGCCTCGCCGCTGGTGGGGATCGCCGGCGAGGACACCGCCGTGCCGATGGCCGTGGTGCAGCTCGGCGCCGCGCTGGTCGCGACCGTCTGCTTCCTGGGGCTGTGCCGGCCCTGGCGGACCCGGCAGGAGGAGACGGGGCAGGACGGACGGCACGACGGCACACAGGACGGCCTGCGCGACGAGACCGTGAGGGCAGAACGCTGAGCGCCCCGAAACTGCGCCACAGCTCACCGGAACGGGCCGGGCTCGACCCCGCGGGACTGCGCCGCCTCGCCGGTCATGTGCGCGCCCTCACCACCGGGGACGACCCCTGGACGGCGGGCGCCGTGGTGATCGCCGGACGCGGACCGGTGATCGCCCTGGAGGAGGCGTCGGGCTGGGCCGTGCGCTGTGCCGGCTGGGACGAGCGCACCGGCACCGCGGTGGAACTCCCGCCGGCCGAGCGCGTCCCGGCCACCGTGGACACCCCGTTCGACCTGGCCTCCGTGACCAAGCTGTTCACCTCGGTCGCCGCCGTGCAGCAGTTGGAGCGGGGCACCCTCGGCATCGACGCCCGCGTCGGCGCCTACCTGCCGGACTTCACCGGCGCGGGCCGGCACGGCATCACCGTGCGGCAGCTGCTCACCCACACCTCCGGGCTCCGCCCCGAACTGCCGCTGTACGACTGCGCCGACGACGCCGAGCGGCTGGACATGCTGCGCGCGGAGGAACCGGTGACGGCGCCCGGCACGTACTGCTACTCCGACCTGAACATGCTGCTGCTCCAGCAGGTGCTGCAGCGCATCACCGGCCGCGCCCTCGACACCCTGGTCCACGACGGCATCACCCGCCCGCTCGGCATGACGTCGACCGGCTTCGGCCCCTGCCCCGGCGCGGCGGCCACCGAGGACCAGCGCACGCCGTGGGCCAAGGCGGACCGGGGCATGCTGCGGGGCGAGGTGCACGACGAGAACGCCTGGGCGCTGGGCGGCGTCGCGGGCCACGCCGGGCTGTTCTCCACGGCCCGGGACCTCGCGGTCTTCTGCCGCGCCCTGCTGGCCGGCGGCGCCTACGGCCCCGCCCGCATCCTCGGCCCCGACTACGTGGACCTGCTGTTCGCCCCGCCCGGCCTGGGCTTCGCCCTGGACCAGCCCTGGTTCATGGGCGAACTCGCCGGCCGCGGGGCCGCGGGCCACTGCGGCTTCACCGGAACGTGCCTGATCCTGGACCGGGCCACGGACACCTTCCTCGTCCTGCTGGCCAACACGGTCCACCCCCGCCGCCGCAGGGCGGACAACGCCCCGAGGGCCACCGCGGCGACGCTCCTCGCCAGGTCGATCCTCCCGGGACGGGGGCGCGGAGCAGGGGGAGGGGTCTCCTAGAATCTCCGGGTGAACGCCGCCGACGACCTCCGCTCCGCCCTGGCCGGCCTGCTGGACGGGCTCCCGCCGCGCCAGGCCGCCCGGGCCGTCGAGCGGCTGATCTCCGCCTACCGCGGCGCCACCCCCACCCACGCGCCGATCCTGCGCGACCGCGCCGACGTCGCGGCCTACGCGGCCTACCGGATGCCCGCCACCTTCGAGGCGGTGCACCAGGCGCTGACGGCGTTCGCCGGGGCCGTGCCGGACTGGACACCGGGCAGCCACACCGACCTCGGCGGCGGCACCGGCGCCGCCGCCTGGGCGGTCACCGCCACCTGGCCCGGCGAACGCCCGGTGACCGTGCTCGACTGGGCCGAGCCCGCGCTCGCTCTCGGCCGTGAACTGGCCGGAGCCAATCCGGCCCTGGGCAGGGCCGAGTGGCGCCGCGACCGCATCGGCCCCGGCCTCGTCCTCGAGCCCGTGGACCTGGTCACCGTCTCCTACGTGCTCAACGAGCTGACCGCCCCCGACCGCGCCGCCCTCGTCGACACCGCCGCCGAGGCGGCCGGGGCCGTGGTGATCGTCGAGCCCGGCACCCCCGACGGCTACGCCCGCGTCATCGAGGCCCGCGACCGCCTGATCGCCGCCGGCTTCCGCATCGCCGCCCCCTGCCCGCACAGCGCCGTCTGCCCCGTCGTGCCCGGCACCGACTGGTGCCACTTCTCGGCCAGGGTCAGCCGTTCCTCGCTGCACCGCCAGATCAAGGGCGGCTCGCTCGCGTACGAGGACGAGAAGTTCAGCTACGTCGCCGCCACCCGGCACCCGGCCGTACCGGCCCCCGCCCGGGTGGTGCGCAGGCCGCAGATCCGCAAGGGCCAGGTCCTGCTCGACCTGTGCGAGACCGAGCCGAGCCTGCGCCGCGCCACGATCACCAAGCGCCACGGGGACGTCTACCGGGCGGCCCGGGACACCGGCTGGGGCGACCCGTGGCCCCCGGCCGGTCACTGACGGCCCGGCTGCCGCCCGGCTCGGTGACCGCTCACTCCCGCACCTCCTGATCCGTGTCCCTCCGCGCGGCCCGCTGTGCGCGGTCCGCGCGCTGCTGCTGCAGCCTGCGCAGCAGTTCCCGCTTCTGGGCCTGCGGGTCGAGCCCGCCCCCGATGCGGCCGCCGCGCTCCCCTCCGCGCAGTGCCTTGCGCCCGAGGTGCTGCCGGGTGCCCCCGACTCCCAGCATGTTTCCGGCTCCGCCACGCGTCATGGCGTTCTCCCTTCCGCCCGGACGTCCCCGGACGCTCCCCGCGGTGTGGTGTGACGAGACGGTTCGTCTCGTACGCTGGCCTCACCACTGTCGGCGAGACGCACCGTCTTGTCAACCTGATAGATTCGGCTGCATGGCCAGCAAGGAGTCCACGCCCGACGTCTCACGCCGCAGCGAGCGCTCCCGCCGCGCGATCTTCGACGCCGCCCTCGCCCTCGTCGGCGAGGTCGGCTACCCCAAGACCACCGTCGAGGGCATCGCCGCCCGCGCCGGCGTGGGGAAGCAGACGATCTACCGCTGGTGGCGGTCGAAGGCCGACGTGCTGCTCGACGCCTTCCTGGACCTGAGCGAGCAGGCCGCCGAGGCCGCCGGGCAGGCGCCGTACGCGATCCCGGACACCGGCGATCTCGCCGCCGACCTCAAGGGCGTCCTGCGGGCCACGGTGGACGAGCTGCAGGACCCCGCCTTCGCCGCGCCCTCCCGCGCCCTGGCTGCCGAGGGCGTGGTCAACGAGGAGCTGGGCCGCCGCTTCGTGGCCAGGCTGCTGCTGCCGCAGCTGGAGCTCTACGCCGACCGCCTGCGCTCCGCCCAGCGGGCCGGGCAGGTCCGCGCCGACATCGATCCGCGCATCGCCCTGGAACTGTTCGTCTCCCCGCTCGCCCAGCGCTGGCTGCAGCACACCGGCCCGATCAGCTACGAGTACACCGACACCCTGGTCGACTACGCCCTGAACGGACTGGCCCCCCGCTGAGGAGGTCGAACGCCCCGGCCCCGGCCGAGGAGCCCGGACAGCCCGGATCCCCGGCCGGGGAATGATCCCCCCTCGTCCCACCTGGGCAGTTTGTGGGCTCCGGGCCCCCGATGCGCACGATGGTGGGACCATAGGGCATGCTGGACCGCACGACGGCGAGGGGACAGAGGCGAGGGGATAGATGAGCGCGGACTTCCAGGGCCGGACCGGCCGGCAGGGCAAACTCTCCCGGTGGCTGCGAGGACGCCGCCCGAAGCAGGCCGCCGACGACGGCGGCCGTGAGACCCTGCTGCTCGCCGCCGCCGCCGTGGGTCTGCCGCTCGCACCCGCCGCCCACCCCGTCGGATACCGCTGCTCCTGCGACCGCGTGGGCTGTCCCACCCCGGCCCGGCACCCGGTGTCCTTCGCCTGGCAGACGCAGTCGACCACCGACCGCGCCCAGATCGAACGCTGGGCCCGCCATCAGCCGCAGGCCAACTTCATCACCGCGACCGGCATGGTGCACGACGTCCTCGACGTGCCCCACGTGGCCGGTCGCGAGGCTTTGGAGCACCTGCTCGCCGCCGGGGTCGAGGTCGGCCCGGTCGCCGAGAGCGACGATGGACGGATGTTCTTCTTCACCCTCACCCGGGGCACCCCCGAGGACGAGGACGAGTGGTGGCCCTGCGAGCTGGACTGCCACCCGGAGACCATGGACGAGCACCCCGGCCTGCGCTGGCACTGCCGGGGTTCCTACGTTCTGGTCCCCCCGGCCCGCCTCCCCGGCGACGACGGCCCCTCGGTCCGCTGGATCCGCGGCCCCGAGCACAAGCTGCCGGACCCGTTGACCATCCTGGAGTTCCTCACCGACTCCTGCGCCCGGCACGCCGAGGCCTTCTCCGACTCCGCGGGCACGGCCTGGCCCCTGCGTCACCACTGACGGCACCCGGCACCCCCCGGGGGGGGGCGCTGCTACTCGCCCTTCGCGGACACCAGCCCCTGGATGCGCCCCAGGACCTCCACCGCACCGTCGCCCGCCGGGTCCAGCGCGACCTCGTTCGAGATGAACTGCATGGTCAGCGACTGGCGGATCTCCCCGGTGGTCAGCGCCAGCACGTCCTTGTTGGGCGTGGGCACCGTCGCCCCCGCGGCGGCCGTCTGCTTCTCGAAGTGCCGCGTGGTGAAGAACACCAGCGCGCCGCCGTCCTCGGTGCGCAGCGCCAGCGGCCGGTAGTCCCCGCCCGTCACCGGCTCGTCGAGGTACTGGGTGGCCAGCCCCGGCCGCTCCGACCGCTTCTTCCGCAGCGCCCGCCAGGCACTGGTGTGCGGGCCCACCGCGAACGCGTCCCCGCCGTCCTTCAGGTACGTGGCGTACTTCTGGCTCAGCTCCTCCGGCGCCACCGCCACATCGGTGGCGTTCGCCGGCACCGCCTCCGCCCAGCCGTCCTCGTCCGTCCTGAACCGCGGTATCTCGTCCGGGTCGACCAGCGTCAGATAGGCGACCTGCCACGGCTCGTCCAGCGAGTCGCGGGTGAACACCAGCAGCCAGCGGGCCTCGCCGCCCTTGTTCCCGGCCGCGTCGGCGAGGAACCAGCGGGGCCAGCCGGCCTTCTTCGGGATGGTGAACTTCGCGTCGGTCAGCTTCAGCGGCGTGTGCGAGGGGTTGCCCTCGGGGTTGTTGGCCTTCCCGGCGGTCAGCCGCGCCTTGTCGATGTCGCCGAGCGCCCCGGTGGTGTACGTGGCGTCCAGGGAGCTGTCGTACGCCTCATCGGCCTTGTTGTAGGCGGTGGTGAACTGCCGCAGCGCCTTCGCGGCCTCGCCGCGCGTGGCCGCCGGAAGCACCTCGCGTTCGCCGTGCACCACCACACAACCGCTGGTGGCCACCGACAAGGCGGCCACCAGCAGCACGCACTTCTCAAACCTGCGGTGCCTGCGGAGCCTTCGAAGGCCGAGATCCCTGCTCATCCGGTTCCTTCACCTTCCCCTTCCCGGAGGCGAACCCTACCGGGGAGGGGAAAAGGGCGAGCGCCGGGATCGGGTAGAGCAGCCACACCGTGACCTGGAGCACGGTCGGGCCGGGCTGGAAGGTGAACTCGCCCTTCAGCAGCGTGCCGTACCAGCTGTCCGGCGGGACGGCGCCGCTGATGTCGAAGGCACGGTTCGTCAGGCCGGGCAGCGGGTCGGCCTCCTGCAGGTCGTGGAATCCGTAGGCCGGGACGCCCGCCGCCACGACCGGCATGGCGCCGGTCCGGGTGAAGAACCGGGCCGGGTCGGTCCGCAGCGCCCGAAGGAAGGTGAGGCCGACACAGCGAGGGAACTCCCGGTCGGTACCCGGGCGTTCCGTGAGCCCGCTTTCATGGACGGTGCAGGGGAGCGCGCCGATCACAGTGGCTCACCACGCACGCCATGTGTCGGTCAAGGAGAGGTCGGTCAGGGGCAAGGAGGCGTCAAGGGCCCAGGGGGCGCCCTCCGGCCGATCTCGCCTCCCGGTCTGCGGACACGATGCTTGAATGCCCCCGTGACTGACTACGACGTGCTCCGCGTCTTCTGCGGGCCCCGGGGCGGCTACGGCAATGAACTCGGCGTCGTGCGCGACGGTTCCGTCGTGCCCGGGCGGGACCAGCGGCAGGAGCTCGCGGCGAAGCTCGGCTTCAGCGAGACCGTGTTCGTCGACGACCCCGAGCGCGGGATCATCGACATCTACACCCCGGCCGGGCGGCTGCCCTTCGCCGGACACCCCTGCGTCGGCACGGCCTGGCTGATCGACGTGCCCGAACTCGTCACGCCCGCCGGGGTGGTGGGCGCCCGGCAGGACGGGGAGTTCTGCTGGATCGAGGCCCGCGCGGAGTGGGTGCCGCCGCGCACGCTGCGCCAGTACGCCACCGCGGCCGAGGTCGACGACCTGCCCGTGCCGCCGAAGGGGGAGTGGATCTACGCCTGGGCGTGGGAGGACGAACCGGCCGGCCGTGTCCGGGCCCGCGCCTTCCCCGGCCGCGACGACGGCATCGACGAGGACGAGGCGACCGGCGCGGCGGCACTGCTGCTCACCCACCGGCTGGGCCGGGCCCTCAACATCACCCAGGGCTCCGGTTCGCAGATCCTCACCGCGCCGCAGCCGGAGGGGTGGGTGGAGGTCGGCGGACGCGTCGTCCTCGAGAGGTAGTCGCCGCCGAGAGGCAGTCGTTGCCGTGAGGCGCCGTGACCGCCGCTCACGCCGAGAGCGGGAACTCCTCGCCCAGTGCCCGGAACACCCCGGTGTTCAGCCCGAACGCGGCTTTGCACTCACTGACGATCCGCTGCTTCTCCAGGTCGTCCGCCGGCAGCGCGTCCAGCAGCCCCCGGTACATCCGCTTGAAGGCGGCCGGGTTGGCGATGTCCTCGAAGACGTAGAAGCGGACTCCGTCGCCCTTCCTGGCGAAGCCCCAGGTCCTCTCCGCCTTGTCGCGGATGATCTGGCCGCCGGACAGATCGCCCAGGTAGCGCGTGTAGTGGTGGGCGACATAGCCGCCCGGCCAGCGCTCGGCGCACTCGCGCACCCGGTCCGCGTACGCCCGGGTCGCCGGCAGGGCGGACAGCGACTCCCGCCAGCCGGGGCCGCGCAGATGCTCCAGGTCCCGCTCCAGCGAGGCCAGGCGCATCAGCTCCGGCCGGATGAACGGGCCCGCCACCGGATCCGCCGCAAGCCGCGCCGCGGACGCCTCCAGCGCCTCGTACACGAACCACAGCTGCTCGGTGTAACGGGCGAACGCGTCGACGCCGAGCCGCCCGCCGAGCAGGTCGCTCATGAACGTCGAGGTCTCGGCCTCCACGTGCTGCTCATGGGACGCGGTGCGGATGAGCGTCGAGAAGGAGTCCATACACCGATCTTCTGTGGTTAGGCTTACCTAAGTCAATAGGTTTGCCGACGGTCTGTCGGCAAGAGCCTACCCACGCCGGACACCCGCAGCACCCGGATCAGGGCAGGAATCAGGGCAGAAACGGGGCAGGACCGGGGCGTGGCGGGCGGCACGAGCCCGGGCCGGGTCAGGGCAGGGTCAGGATCTCCGCACCCGTGTCCGTGACCACCAGCGTGTGCTCGAACTGCGCCGTCCGCTTGCGGTCCTTCGTCACCACCGTCCAGCCGTCGTCCCAGATGTCGTACTCGTGGGTGCCCAGGGTCAGCATCGGCTCGATGGTGAAGGTCATGCCCGGCTGCATCACCGTGGTGGCGTGCGGGCTGTCGTAGTGCGGGATGATCAGGCCCGAGTGGAACGAGCTGTTGATGCCGTGGCCGGTGAAGTCCCGCACCACTCCGTATCCGAAGCGCTTGGCGTACGACTCGATGACCCGGCCGATCACATTGATCTGCCGGCCCGGCTTGACCGCCTTGATCGCCCGGTTCAGCGCCTCCCAGGTGCGCTCCACCAGCAGCCGGCTCTCCTCGTCCACGTCGCCCACCAGGTAGGTGGCGTTGTTGTCGCCGTGCACCCCGCCGATGTACGCGGTCACGTCCAGGTTCACGATGTCGCCGTCCCGCAGCACCGTGGAGTCCGGGATGCCGTGGCAGATCACCTCGTTGATCGAGGTGCACAGCGACTTCGGGAACCCGCGGTAGCCCAGGGTGGAGGGGTAGGCGCCGTGGTCGCACAGGAACTCGTGCGTCACCCGGTCCAGCTCGTCGGTGGTCACCCCCGGCGCGATGTGCTTGGCCGCCTCCTCCATCGCCTGCGCGGCGATCCGGCCGGCGATCCGCATCGCCTCGATGGTCTCCGGGGTCTGCACCTCCGGACCCGTGTACGGCGTCGGGGCGGGCTTGCCGACGTACTCGGGACGGCGGATGTTTCCGGGCACGGAGCGGGTGGGAGACAGCTCCCCTGGGACGAGCAGCGACTGGCCAGACATGCCAGCGAGTCTAAGTCAGCGGCGATGGGGGACCATCTTCGTGGTGAGAGGAGCCGGTCATGCCCCTGTTCAAGAAGCGCACGGTCGGAAAGCCGGGCGAGTGGTACTACTGCCTGGAGCACAAGAAGGTCGAGGAGGGGCCCGAGTGCCCCGGCAAGGACCGCTTCGGACCGTACGCCAGCCCCGGTGAGGCCGAGCGTGCGATGGAGACCGCGCGGGAGCGGAACCTGCAGTGGGAGAACGACCCGCGCTGGCACGACGCCCCCGCCTCCGGGCCCGAGGACTGATCCCGCCCGGCCCCACGCCATGGCCGCTGTGCGTTCCGCCCGGCGCTACGCCGTGGCCGTGCTCGCGGATCCGGCTGCCGCCGTGCGCTGCTCGCGCAGCCGGACCGCGTGCTCGTTCGTCCGCACGTCGTAGCTCATCAGCTTGGGCAGGCACAGCGCCAGCAGCGCCACCGCGCCCGCGCACAGCAGTCCGCCCGACCACACCGACGTCCGCACGCCGAGCCAGGCGGCCATGCCGCCCACCCGGACCTGCCCGAGCCGCGGGCCCACCGCGTACGACAGCAGCTCGATACCGGCGAGCCTGCCGCGCAGCTCGTCCGGGATGGTCTGGTTCCACATCGCGCTGCGGAAGATGCCGCTGACCATGTCGAAGGCGCCGCCCACCGTCAGGCACAGCAGCACCAGCCAGACGTTGCCCGCGACGCCCGCCGCGACGATCGCCAGCCCCCAGCCGGCCGCCGCCAGCACCACCAGCCGGCCGTGCCGGTGCACCCGCGAGGTCCAGCCGCTGGTCAGGCTCACCAGCAGCGACCCGGCCGGGATCGCGGCGTACATCAGCCCCAGCGACCACTCGGCGCCCAGCTCGTCGGCGAGGAACGGAAGCACCGCCAGCGGCATCGCCAGGCACATCGCCGCCAGGTCGATCGCATAGGTGCCCAGCAGCTCCTTGCGGCTCCAGGCGTACCGGGCGCCCTCCGCGATCGCCGCCCAGGACGGCTTTTTCGCCGCGTGCGAGGCGGGGGAGGGGCGCAGCCCGAGGCCCAGCACCACGGAGACCGCGAAGGTGGCCAGGTCGATGGCGTACGCCCAGGCCAGCCCGGCGAACGCGACGACCAGGCCGGCGAGCGCGGGCCCCGCGACCGCGCCCACCTGCCAGCGCAGCGAGTTCAGCGCCGCGGCGGCGGGGAGCAGCTCATGGCGGACGATGCGCGGAGTGAGCGCGTCCAGGGCGGGCCGCTGGACCGAGGACAGCGCCGACGACAGCGCCGCCACCACATACAGGGCCCAGACGGCGGGGGAGGGCAGCAGCACGTTCAGCAGCAGCACGGCGCACAGGACGCCCTGGCCCGCCTCGGTCCACACGATCAGCTTGCGTTTGTCCCAGGCGTCGGCGAACGCCCCGCCGTAGAGCCCGAACACCACCAGCGGCACCAGCTGCACGGCCCCGATCGCCCCGACGGCCGCCGCGGAGCCGGTCAGGTCCTTGATCTGCACGGGCAGCGCGACAAAGGTCAGAAAGCTCCCGAAATTGGTGATCAGCCCGGCCACCCACATCCGCCGGAAATCCGCGGACTCCCGCCAGGGCCCGAGATCAGGAAGCAACGACCGACTCACAGCGGCTCATCCTCGGCGCCCTCGATCGCGCCGGACAAGCGATTTTCCGCAGGCGGCACAACTCCGGGCATCCGCGCCGACGCACGGGACCGCGGGCAGTCGTGCCGCCCGGGCAGCGGGGGAGGACGGGCGCGGCGGCACCCCTGCTGCGGGCCCGGCGCACACCCACCCCCGCACCGGCGACCTCACCACCGCGGCGGAGGCGGCGCCATCAGCAGATCCGCCAGATGGGAAAGCCGCTCCCGGAACCTCCGCCTCCCCCGCCGGGAGGCGCCCGCACCGGGAACCGCGTTCTCCCCGGCCGCCGCACTCACCAGATGCTGCACCGTGTCCAGATCCAGCTCACCCCCCTCCGGCACCGCCAACGTCTCGTGCGCCAGCCCCGGCAGCTCTCCCTCCTCCGGCCCCAGCGCCAGCAACACCGCCCCCGCCCGCCGCGCGTCCGACACCCGCTCCAGCAGCCCGTCACCCGGTTCCCCCGGTGCCACCACCAGCAGCGTCTCCCCCCGCCGCACCGCCTCCAGCCTCCCCAGCCCCACCGCCAGATGTGCCGGATCCGACGGCCGCGCGTCATGCCGCACCAGCGTCGGCGCGAGCTCCGGCGTCCCCGACCACGCCGCCTCGTCCACCAGATGCGCCGCCAGATGCCACGGCTCGTACTCCCGCGTCCCCACCAGCAGCAGCCCGCCCCCGTGCGACACCACCGACCCCCGCAGCGCCCCCGCGAACCTCCGGGTGGCCCCCAGCCACTCCGTCCCGGCGAGCACTTCCCGCAGCAACGCGACCCGTACCGCATCCATGCGGCGCATCCTGCCCCAACCGGTTCGCCGCGGCCCGGCGTTCGCCCGGGAATCGCCCGTCCGTGGACGGGTCGTAAAGTCGGGCCATGACCTCTACCGACAGTGCAAAGCCGCCCGCCAAGGACCCCTGGGACCTCCCCGACGTCTCCGGGTACGTCGTCGGCGTACTCGGCGGCACCGGCCCGCAGGGCAAGGGCCTCGCCTTCCGCCTCGCCCGGGCCGGCCAGAAGGTGATCATCGGTTCCCGCGCCGCCGAGCGTGCCCGGGCCGCCGCCGAGGAGCTCGGCCACGGCATCGAGGGCGCCGACAACGCCGAGTGCGCCCGCCGCAGCGACATCGTGATCGTCGCCGTGCCGTGGGACGGGCACGGCGACACCCTCACGGCGCTGCGCGAGGAGCTGGCGGGCAAGCTCGTCGTCGACTGCGTCAACCCGCTCGGCTTCGACAAGAAGGGCGCCTACGCGCTCAGGCCCGAGGAGGGCAGCGCCGCCGAGCAGGCCGCCGCCCTGCTGCCGGACTCCCGGGTCACCGCCGCCTTCCACCACCTGTCGGCCGTGCTGCTCACCGACCCGGAGACCGACCGGATCGAGACCGATGTGATGGTGCTCGGCGAGGTGCGCGCCGATGTGGAGATCGTGCAGGCGCTGGCCGGGCGCATCCCCGGCATGCGCGGCGTCTACGCGGGCCGGCTGCGCAATGCGCACCAGGTGGAGGCGCTGGTCGCCAACCTGATCTCGGTCAACCGGCGCTACAAGGCACACGCCGGGCTCCGCGTCACGGACGTATGACCCGATGGGGGACACTGGGGGTGAAGCACAGACCGTCCGTGTCCCCCGACAGGAGACCAGTCCTATGCCCCGCCTCGCCGTCTACGCCCTCGTCGTCTGCCTGCTCGCCGTCGCCGCGGCCGTCGTCTCCTTCGTGCAGGGCATGGTGCTGATGGGCGTGGTCTGGGTGCTGCTGGCGGGGCTGTCGTCCAACATGTGCCTCTACTACGTCAAGCGCGGACGCGACGCCCGCCGCTCCTCCTCCTCCGCCACCGGCTGACGGCACCCGTCCCTCCGGCTGACGGCACCCGCTAACGGGGGATCGTGCACAGCTCGTCCGTCTGCCAGAAGCGGTACAGCTCGAAGCCGCAGTACGACTCCACGTCCCCGATGCCGAGGCCGCGCAGCACCGCGTCCACCGCGCCGAAGAAGGCGCCGTTGAGCGCCGGCACCCACAGCAGCGCGAAGACGAAGAGCAGGCCGAACGGGGCGAACGGCTCCACCTGGCGCCGGACGCCGTGGGACAGCCACGGCTCGATCACTCCGTAGCCGTCCAGGCCCGGCACCGGCAGGAAGTTCAGGATGGCCGCCGTCACCTGCAGCAGCGCCAGGAAGGCGAGGGCGTAGCGGAAGCCGGTGGGCACGCCCTCCAGCGCGCCCAGCCAGAACGGGGCGGTGCACACCGCCGCGAACAGCACATTGGTCAGGGGGCCCGCCGCCGAGATCAGGCTGTGCCGCCAGCGGCCCCGGATCCGCCCCCGGTCGATGAACACGGCACCGCCGGGCAGACCGATCCCGCCCATGATCACGAACAGCACGGGCAGCACGATGCTCAGCAGGGCGTGCGTGTACTTCACCGGGTTCAGCGTGAGGTAGCCCTTGGCACCGACGGAGAGGTCCCCGCTGTGCAGGGCGGTGCGCGCGTGCGCGTACTCGTGCAGGCACAGCGAGACGACCCACGCGGCCGTCACGAACAGGAACACCGCGAGGCCCGGCTGCTCCGCGAAGCCCGTCCAGGTGGCCCAGCCGGTGACCGCCATCACGGCCACGATCGCCAGGAAGACGGGGCTGATCCTCCGGTCGCTGCGGCGGGGGGCGGCGGTGGTCATGGGACTCCCTGGACTGTCGGACACGCACGGGACGGGCGACGGGACTGCCCGACCGTACCGGGCGCAACGGGAAAACGTCTCGCGCGGGCCGCCGGTTCCGTCGGAGAGTAGGGGCATGGGGCTGTGGCACGTGATCCACGAGGACGGGCGGACGGAGCGCTGCGGCGAGCCGTTCACGGTCGGCGACGAGGTGGCCCGGCCCCTGCCGGAGCACCCGCCGCACTTCCCGGGCACCGTGCGCGGGCCGCGGTGATGGGCCCCGGAGCACCGACGACAATGGACCTCGTGCGATATCGCGTCCTCGGCACCACCCAGGCCCTGCGCCCCGACGGCACCGCCCTCCCCGTGGGCGGGGCGCGGCTGCGTGCCCTGCTGACCGTGCTCGCCCTGCGGCCCGGGCGGGTCGTGCCGGTGCGCGTCCTGGTCGACGAGGTGTGGGACGACGAGCCGCCGGCCGACGCCACCGGGGCGCTGCAGGCCCTGGTCGGCCGGCTGCGCCGGGTGCTCGGCGCCGACGCGGTCGCCTCCGCCGACGGCGGCTACCGGCTCACCGCCGCGGCCGACGACATCGACCTGCACCGCTTCGAGCGGCTGACCGGCGAGGGCCTGCGCGCCCTGGCCGACGGCGACCCGCGGAAGGCGGCGGTGGTGCTCGACGACGCCCTGGCACTGTGGCGCGGGCCCGCCCTCGCCGACCTGCCCGACTCCACCGCCGAGGCCGCCCGCGCCGAGACCCGGCGGCTGGAGGCGCTGCGCGCCCGGCACACCGCCGCGCTCGCCCTCGGACAGGCCGAGCAGTCGCTGCCCGAGCTGACCGCCCTGTGCGACACCCACCCGCTCGACGAACCCCTCCAGGCGCTGCGGCTGCGCGCGCTGCGCGACACCGGCCGCACCGCCGAGGCCCTCGCCGCCTACGAGGACGTGCGCCGCCTCCTCGCCGACCGGCTCGGCTCCGATCCGGGCGCCGAACTGCGGGCCCTGCACGCCGACCTGCTCCGCCCGCAGCCCGCCTCCCGGGCCGCGCCGGGACCCGCGCCGGCCGGGACGGCACCGCGGCGGGGCAATCTGCGCGCCCGGCTGACCTCCTTCGTCGGCCGGGAGCGGGACATCGAGGCCATCCGCGCCGACCTGTCCGCCGCCCGCCTGGTCACCCTGCTCGGGCCCGGCGGCTCAGGGAAGACCCGGCTGTCGCAGGAGGCGGCCGAGACCGTACGGGACGCCCTGCCCGACGGGGTGTGGCTGGCCGAGCTGGCCCCGGTCGACGACCCCGACGCCGTCCCCGAGGCCGTGCTCACCGCCGTCGGCGCCCGCGAGACCGTGCTCTACGGCGCCGGCGCCGAGAGCATGCGGGCCGTCGCCGAGCGCCACGACGACCCCGTCGACCGCCTCGCCGAACACTGCGGCCGGCGCCGCATGCTGCTGATCCTGGACAACTGCGAGCACGTCGTGGACGCCGCCGCCCGCCTGGCGCAGACGCTGCTGGAGCGCTGCCCCCACCTCACCGTCCTCGCCACCAGCCGCGAACCCCTCGGTGTGCAGGGCGAGTTGCTGCGCCCGGTGGAACCGCTGCCGGAACCGGTGGCCCTGCGGCTGCTCGCCGACCGCGGTGCCGCCGCCCGGCCCGGATTCCGCGTCGAGGACGACCCGGAGGCCTGCGCCGAGATCTGCCGCCGGCTCGACGGACTGCCCCTCGCCATCGAACTCGCCGCCGCCCGGCTGCGGATGCTCACCCCGCGCCAGATCGCCGACCGCCTCGACGACCGCTTCCGCCTGCTCACCTCCGGCAGCCGCACCGCCCTGCCCCGCCAGCAGACCCTGCGGGCCGTCGTCGACTGGTCCTGGGAGCTGCTCGACACGGACGAACGCGAGGTGCTGAGCCGCCTGTCGGTCTTCGCCGGCGGCTGCGACCTCGCCGCCGCCGAGGCGGTGTGCGGGCCCGCCGCGCTGGAGTCGCTCGCCTCGCTCGTCGACAAGTCCCTGGTGGTGGCGGCGCCCTCCGGCGACGGCGAGATGCGCTACCGGCTCCTCGAGACCGTCGGCGAGTACGCGGCCGAACGCCTCGACGAGACCGGCCGGCGCACCGAGGCGATCCGAGCCCACCTCACGTACTACCGCGAACTCGCCCGTACCACCGACCCGTTGCTGCGCGGCGGGCAGCAGCGCACCGCCATCGAACGGCTGGAGCGCGAGTACGACAACCTGCGCACCGCGCTGCGTCACGCGCTCGCCCTGCGCGACGAGCAGGAGGCGCTGTGCCTGACGCTGTCGCTCGCCTTCTTCTGGCAGATGCGCGACCTCAGGATCGACGCCCGCAACTGGTGCCGCGAGGTGATGGCCCTCGGCCCCGACCCGTTCGCCGAGGTCCGCCCGGCCGCCCCCGTGTGGCAGCGCTGCACCGAGCACCCGCCCCCGATGACCGGCGAGGTGCTCGCCGAGGCCCGCCGCGGAGTGCATCTGGCGCACCTGGCCTGCATGGACACCGAGCTGGACAACTGGCAGACGCCCGAGGCGCAGGACCGGCTGCGGATCATCGCCGCGACCTACGAGCCCGGCCTGCCGCAGACCTGCCGGTCGCCCGGCCTGCTGTGGATCTTCTCGCTGATGCTGACCGGCGACACCGAGCGGCTGCGCCGCGCCCTGGACGCCGCCGTCGACGTCGCCCGCCGGACCCCCGGTTACGAGTGGGAGCTGGCCGGCTGTCTGCAGATCCGCGCCAATGTCCTGGCCAACCGCGCCGACCTGGCCGGCGGCGCCGCCCGCGACGCGGACGAGGCCCTGGAGATCTACCGGCGCCTGGACGACTCCTGGGGCACCGCCGAGGCCCTGTCCGCGCGCGGCGAGGCGCACGAACGCCGGGGCCGCTACGACGCCGCGGCCGCCGACTTCGCCGCCGCCATCGAGCACGCCGAACGGCTGGGCGCCCGCGCCCAGATCGCCGTGCTGTCCGCCCGGCTGGGCAACGCGCTGCTGGAGGCGGGGCACACCGAACGCGGGGAGCGGCTGCTGCGGGAGATCATCGAGACCACCCGGTGCGGCCACAACGAGGCCATGCCCTTCGCCCGCCTCATGCTGGCCGGCTGGCTCGGCATGACCGGCCGCACCGCCGAGGCACGGCAGCAGCTGAACCTGCTGCGCGAGGAGTTCCGGATCGCGCAGTACATCGTGTTCGACGCGTTCATCCTCGGCGCCGAGGGCTGGCTGGACGTGTTCGACGGGGACGACGCCAGGGCGCTCCGCACCTTCCGGCAGGCGTTCGAACGCGCCCAGGACCCGGTGTGCGAGACCGTCGCCCCGCAGATGCGCAGCGGGCACCTGACCGGGGCCGCGATGGCCCTCGCCGGAGTCGACGGCGGCAGGCGCGCCGGCGAGGCGGCCCGCCTGCTGGGCGCCGCCGACTCCTGGCTGCTGCCCGGCCATGTCCCGGGCAGGGTCGAGGCCACCTGCCGCGCACGCACCGAGCAGCGCATCCGGGCCGCGCTCGGCGACGACGAGGCGTACGCATCCGCCTACGCGCAGGGCGGCGGCCTCACGCCCGGGGAGGCCGCCGCCCTGCTCTGACTGCTCTTCTCTTTTCTTCTCTGTTCCTGTGTGGCCTCTCCGGCTTTGTGTGTGACCCCCTTCCGGCGGTTCTTCTGCTCAGTCCTTGGTGCGGAACTTGTGGATCGCGACCGGTGCCATCACCGCCGTGATCGCCACCGTCCAGCCCAGGGTCATCCACAGGTCGTGCGCCACGGGCCCGCCCACCATCAGCCCGCGTGCGGCGTCGGCCAGCGAGGACAGCGGGTTGTACTCGGTGAAGCTCTCCAGCCAGTCCGGCATCGACTGCGGCGGCGCGAAGATCGACGAGCCGAACTGCAGCGGCATCAGCACCAGGAAGCCCATCGCCTGCACCGACTGCGCGTTCTTCATGGTCACGCCGAGCGTGAGGAAGATCCACATCAGGGCCGAGCCGAACACCGCGGACAGGCCCACGGCCGCCAGCAGCCCCGGCCAGTTGGTGATGTCGAAACCGACCAGCACCCCGACCACCATCAGGATCGTGGTGGCGATCAGCATGCGCACCAGTTCCACGGCGATCTTGGCGAACAGCACCGAGCCGCGGCCGATCGGCAGCGAGCGGAAGCGGTCCATCACCCCGGAGTTGAAGTCCTGGTTGAAGCCGGTGCCCACGCCCTGGGCCATGTTCATGCCCATCATGGCCATCAGGCCGGGCACGATGTACTGCACATACGCCTCCTGTCCGCCGCCCAGGGCCTGCCCGATCGAGCCGCCGAAGACGTACACGAACAGCAGCGTGAACACGATCGGGAACAGCACGGCGTCGAACATCGACTCCGGGTCCTGACGGATCCACAGCAGATTGCGGCGCACCAGCGCGCCGGTGTGCCGAAGATGCCCGCGCAGCGGGATCCGCGCGTCGTGAACGGTCTGGGCAGGGGGCACGGTCGTGGCGCTCATGCGGCGACCTCCTCGCGGTGCTCGGCGGAACCGGCGGGCTCGGTGTCCAGCGGCTCACCGGCGCGGTGCCCGGTGAGCGAGAGGAACACCTCGTCCAGGCTGGGCAGTTCGGTGCTGATGGAGGCCAGGGTGACGTCCTGTGCGGTGACCGCGCCGACCACGGCCGTCAGCTGCTCGTCGCTCAGAACCGGCACCAGCAGCGCCGCACGCTCGGCGTCCACGGTGACCGGGGCGAGGCCGGTGATGCCCAGCTCGTCCAGGGCCGCCGCCAGCGGGCGCAGCCGCAACGGGTCCGCAGGGCGGATCCGCAGGGTGCGGCCGCCGACCCTGGCCTTCAGCTCCTCGATGCCGCCCCTCGCGATGACCTTCCCGCGGTCCATGACGGTCAGCTCGGAGGCGAGCTGCTCGGCCTCCTCCATGTACTGGGTGGTCAGCAGCACGGTCACGCCCTCACCGACCAGCCGCTTGACCTCGTCCCACACCTCGTTGCGGGTGCGCGGGTCCAGGCCGGTGGTCGGCTCGTCCAGGAACAGCACGGCCGGGCGCCCGATCATCGACGCGGCCAGGTCCAGCCGGCGGCGCATACCACCGGAGTACGTGCCCGCCGGGCGCCGGGCGGCGTCCGTGAGCGAGAACCGCTCCAGCAGCTCGTCGGCGCGGGCGCGGGCCTCCTTGCGGGACAGGTCGAGCAGCCGGCCGATCAGGTACAGGTTCTCCCAGCCCGGCAGCTTCTCGTCCACCGAGGCGTACTGGCCGGTCAGGCCGATCACCCGGCGCAGCTGCCGGGGTTGGCGGACGACGTCGTAGCCGGCCACGGTCGCCTGGCCGGCGGTGGGGGCCAGCAGGGTGGACAGGATGCGGACGAGGGTGGTCTTGCCGGCGCCGTTCGGGCCGAGCACACCCATCACGGTGCCCTCGCGCACATCCAGATCGACGCCGGCCAGCGCCTTGGTCTCCCCGTAGTGCTTGACCAGCCCTCGCACGGTCACCGCGCCTGCGGATCCCCCGGTGTGTGTCCCTTGTTGCTTCATGCCCCCGACGGTGACATCCGCCGCCGACAGATCACCGACACTGCACCGACAGCGCCCTGGTCGGCTCCCTGTCGGCCGGGCGCGCCCGCCCTGCGGGCGCCTGCGAGCGGCAGCCCGCCGACGGGGGAGGATCGGCGGGCTGCACGGTGGAACCACAGTGGCTTCGGTTGTTCCGGGCGGTCAGTGGACGGAGTGCTCCTCCTGGGGGAACGTCCCGGCGACGACCTCGTCGGCGAACGCCTTCACCGCTCCCGTCATGACGGACCGCAGATCGGCGTACTGCTTCACGAACCTCGGCACCCGGCCCTGGGTGAGCCCGAGCATGTCGGTCCACACCAGCACCTGCGCATCCGTCTCCGGCCCGGCCCCGATCCCGACCGTCGGAATGTGCAGTACCCGCGTCACCTCGGCCGCCAGCTCCGCCGGCACCAGCTCGAGGACCACCGCGAACGCCCCCGCGTCCTGCACGGCCTTGGCGTCCCGCAGTAGCTGCTGCGCCGCCTCCTCGCCGCGCCCCTGCACGCGGTAGCCCATCGTGTTCACGGACTGCGGGGTCAGCCCGATGTGCGCCATCACGGGAATCCCGGACTCCACCAGCAGCTCGATCTGCCGGTGCGAGCGCTCCCCGCCCTCCAGCTTCACCGCGCCGACCCCGGCCTCCTTCACCAGCCGGGTCGCCGAGCGCAGCGCCTGCACCGGGCCCTCCTGGTACGAGCCGAAGGGCAGGTCGCCGACGATCAGGGCACGCGAGGTGCCCCGTACGACGGCCGCCGAGAGCATGACCATCTCGTCGAGGGTGACGGGAACGGTGGTGTCGTACCCGAGGTGGCAGTTGCCGGCCGAGTCGCCCACCAGCATGACCGGGATCCCGGCCTCGTCGAACACGGACGCGGTCATCGCGTCGTAGGCGGTGAGCATGGGCCACTTCTCGCCCCGCTCCTTGGCGAGGGCGATGTCGCGGACGGTGATACGGCGAGTGCCCTTGCCCCCGTACAGCGCCTTGCTGCCGTCGGAGGATGCTGACTTCGCGGGCTGCGCGGTCCGCGCAGCCGTCTGGGCAGCCGAAAGCTGCGTCATGGCAACGGCTCCTAACACGTCATCTCGAGGCGCCCTCACGGCGTCCCCGGACCACGTCCATGGTTGCACCTCGGACGGCCGAGGGCCAGGGGTCCTCCCGACGTCCCTCTGTGACCTCCGCCGGGCCGCTCGTGGGGTCCGCCGGCCCTCGGCGCCTTGGCGCGGACGGCCCCTCCGGGGGACAGGCGATCCGATACGAGACGGTGCCGTATCGGAATCCGTGAGACGCTGGCCGTATGAGTAATCCCGCCGCTCCCGCCCGCCGCGTCCCCGAGTCGGTGCACCGGCGCCGCTGGGTGATCCTCGGCGTGCTGATGCTGAGCCTGCTGATCGTGGTGCTGGACAACTCGATCCTGAACGTCGCCATCCGGACGATCTCCACCCCGGCCCCCACCGGCCTCGGCGCCACCCAGAGCGAACTCGAATGGGCGATCAACGCCTACACGCTCGTCTTCGCCGGCCTGCTGTTCACCGCCGGCCTGGTCGGCGACCGCCTCGGCCGCAAGAAGGTGCTGCTCGGCGGCCTCACCGTGTTCGGCCTCGGCTCGGCGCTCGCCGCCTTCTCCGCCTCGCCCGGGCAGCTGATCGGCTGGCGCGCGCTGATGGGCCTGGGCGCGGCCTTCGTGATGCCGGCCACCCTGGCCGTGCTGATGAACGTCTTCGAGCGCGACGAACAGCCCAAGGCCATCGGCGTCTGGGCGGGCGGCGTGGGGCTGGCCATCGCCATCGGACCGGTCACCGGCGGCCTGCTGCTCGACCACTTCTGGTGGGGCTCGGTCTTCCTGGTCAATGTGCCGATCGTGCTGCTGGCCCTCGCCCTGATGCTGTGGCTGGTGCCCGACTCGCGCGATCCCCGGCCCGGACGGCTGGATCCCGTCGGCGTCCTGCTCTCCGTGGTCGGCCTGGTCCTGCTGGTCTACGGGATCATCAAGGGCGGCCAGCTCGCCGACCTCACCGACCCCACCGTGCTGACCACGGCCGGCGCCGGGCTCGCGGTGCTGGCGGCCTTCGTGGTGTTCGAGGCGCGCAGCGACCATCCGTCCCTGGATGTGCGGTACTTCCGCAACAAGGTGTTCTCCGCGTCGATCGGCGCCGTCGCGCTGGTCTTCTTCGCGCTCATGGGCGTGATGTTCTTCGCGGTCTTCTACGCCCAGAGCGTGCGCGGCTACTCGCCGCTGGAGACCGGCCTGCTGATGCTGCCGATCGCCGTCGCGCAGATGTTCTTCGCACCGCGGGCCCGGCTCCTCGTCGACCGCTTCGGCAACCGCGCCACCACCACCGGCGGTCTGCTGCTGCTCGCCTCGATGCTCGCCGCCTTCACCCTCCTGGACCGCGACACCCCCATCTGGCTCCTCGAGGTCGTCTTCTTCCTCATGGGTGCCGGGATGGCGCATGTGATGACCCCGGTCAGCGTTCTGATCATGCAGGCGCTGCCCCGGGAGAAGGCGGGCCGGGCCTCCGCGCTCAGCAACACCTTCCGCCAGGTCGGCGGCGCCCTCGGCGTCGCCGTGCTCGGCTCGGTGCTCTCCGCGGCGTACCGCAACGGCGTCGAGGAGGAGCTGGCCGTGCTGCCGCCCGGCGTCCGCCACGCGGCCGGCGAGTCCATCGAGGCCACCCTGGCCGCCGCGGAGCGGCTCGGCGACCCGGGCCGGGCCCTGGCCGGGCCGGCGGCCGATGCGTTCGTGCACGCCATGCATGTCACGGCGCTGTGGGGCGCGGGCGTCGCCCTCGCCGGGGCCGTCGTCACCGCTCTGTTCCTGCCCCGGCGCGATCCCGCGCCGCCGGAGAACGGGGAGCGGGGACCGGAGTTGGTGAAGGCGGCAGACTGAAGCGCCCGACGCGGCCCAGGGAAGGGAACGAAGGACGTGAGCCCCGCCGAGACCGGCACCGGTACGTACGACAGCGCGCGCCCCGGTACGTACGACGGCGCGCGCACCGGCGGCAGCAACGGCGCCGGCGACGGCAGCAGGGCCGACGGCGCCCCGTACCCGGGTGCCGCCCCGCGCACCGCGGCCGAGGAGACGAACGGCACCCGCCAGGACGGCGGCCCCGCCCGCGGACGGCCCCGCAGCGAGGCGGTCGAACGCGCCATCATCGACGGCGTGATGAAGCTCCTGGAGGCGGGCGTGCCGCTCGCGGAGCTGTCGATCGAGCGGATCGCCCGCACCGCCGGCGTCGGCAAGGCCACCATCTACCGCCGCTGGAGCGGCAAGGAGGAACTCTTCGTCGACGTGGTCCGCGCCGCCGAGCCCCCGGACCCCGAACTCCCCGGCACCTGCCTGCGCGACGACCTCGTCGTGCTGCTCGAGTCCCTGCGCCGGCGCGGACTGGCCAGCAGAACCTCGGCGATCCTGCACAACG
Source organism: Streptomyces composti (assembly GCF_012034205.1). GTDB lineage: Bacteria > Actinomycetota > Actinomycetes > Streptomycetales > Streptomycetaceae > Streptomyces > Streptomyces composti. The sequence continues at coordinate 59,574 of NZ_JAATEM010000017.1, read as the reverse complement.
TGCACGCCCAGATGAAGAGCAGCCCGAAGATCTGGGCGGCCTACCAGGCCACCGCCATCGAACCACGCCGCCGCCTCGGGCTCGAGGTGCTGCGCCGGGGTCAGGAGAACGGCGAACTGCGCACCGACGTCGACCTGGAACTGCTCAACGACATAGTGGTCGGCCCCATCCTGCTGCGCACCGTGATGCGTCCCGACGCCGACCTCCCCGAGGACCTCGCCGCCGAGGTCGTCGACACCCTTCTGGAGGGCCTGCGCCCCGGCCGTTGAACCCGGCATGTGCGCATTTCGTCACAGACGGAACTCGTGCCCCGCCATGCCACGTCATCGCCCCCGTACGGCCGTCGAGAGACGGCAGGAAGGGCACCGATCATCCCCTAGGGTCTGTACGGACACGGGAGAGACGGTGCGCACGGCAAGTTGTGAGGCGACGGTATGGCGCAGCAGGCGTACATGACGCAGACGGACAACGGTGGCTCGGATCCCGAGCACCGGACATCCCGGCTTCAGCGCCTGATCGACGCCCTGACCAGAGGCTGGCGGGACGACCGCCGCATCTGGCGCCGGGGCCTGGTGCTGGCGGCCTTCGCCGTGGTGCTGGCCGTGGTGATGCTGGCTCACGCGCAGATCCCGAACCGGATCGGCAACCTGGGCAGCCTGGTGGAGACGTTCCTGCCCTGGCTGGGCGTGTTCATCCCGGTGCTGCTCCTGCTGGCCCTGCTGCGCAGGTCGGCCACGGCGCTGATCGCGACGCTGCTCCCGGCGGTGGTCTGGCTGAACCTCTTCGGCGGTCTGCTCACCGACAAGACCACCACCGGCGGCGAGCTGACGGTGGCCACGCACAACGTCAACGCGGAGAACCCCGACCCGGCGGGCACCGCGCGTGAGGTGGCCGCCTCCGGCGCCGATGTGCTCGCGCTCGAGGAGCTCAAGGCGTCCGCGGTCCCGGTCTACCGGGACGCGCTGCGGTCCACCTACCGCCACCACGCCGTGGTGGGCACGGTCGGCCTGTGGAGCAAGTACCCGCTCAGCGACGTCGAGGCGGTCGACATCCGGCTCGGCTGGAAGCGCGCCATGCGCGCCACGGTGAGCGCGCCCGGCGGCCAGGTCGCGGTGTACGTGGCGCATCTGCCGTCGGTGCGGGTGAAGCTGGAGGCCGGTTTCACGGCCCGTCAGCGCGACAAGAGCGCCGACGCCCTCGGCGAGGCGATCGCCGGCGAGCCGCTGCGCAACATCGTCCTGCTGGGCGACCTCAACGGGACCATGAACGACCGCTCCCTGAACGCGGTCACCTCCCAGATGCGCTCCACCCAGGGCGCGGTGGGCAGCGGCTTCGGCTTCAGCTGGCCGGCCGCGTTCCCGATGGCGCGGATCGACCAGATCATGGTCAAGGGCGCGGAGCCGACGAGCTCCTGGACGCTGCCCCAGACCCCGAGCGACCACCTGCCGATCGCGGCGCGTGTGAAGCTGACCACAGAAGATTCGTAAGAGGCGCGAGAAACCCCAGGTCAACGGCGCGGGGCCGGTGCTTTGCCGGCCCCGCGCCGCGCATGCCGGGAGCGAGTCCTGAGAGACTTTGTTCAGTCGCTGAACATAAAGCCGGACGCACGTCCGACGCTCCCGCCCCGAAAGGTCCGCTCCTTCATGCCCCTGGCCCTCCTCGCCCTCGCCGTAGGCGCCTTCGGCATCGGCACCACCGAGTTCGTCATGATGGGCCTGCTCCCCGACGTCGCCGCCGACCTGGGCACCTCCATCCCCGGTGCGGGGCACCTGGTCTCGGCGTACGCGCTCGGGGTGGTCGTGGGCGCCCCGCTGCTCGCCGCCGCGACCGCCCGCATGCCGCGCCGCCGGGTGCTGATCGGACTCATGGCCCTGTTCGTGGCGGGCAACGCGCTCTCCGCGCTCGCCCCCGACCACGGCTGGCTGCTGGCCGCCCGCTTCCTGAGCGGACTGCCGCACGGCGCGTTCTTCGGGGTCGGCGCCGTGGTGGCGGCCGACCTGGTGACCCCCGACCGCAAGGCCCGGTCCGTCTCCCTGATGTTCCTGGGACTCACGCTCGCCAACGTCGTGGGCGTCCCGCTCGCCACGCTCATGGGCCAGCACCTCGGCTGGCGCACCACCTTCCTCGCGGTCTGTGCGATCGGCCTCGCCGCGATCGCCTCGCTGGCCCTGCTGATCCCCGCCGCCGACAGCCCCACCGCCCCGCGCACGGGACTGCGCGGCGAGCTCACCGCCCTGCGCTCGCTGCCCGTCTGGCTGGCCCTCGGCACCACCGTCGCGGGCTTCGGCGCGCTCTTCGCCGCCTACAGCTACATCGCCCCGATGCTCACCGGGGCGGCCGGCTACGGCGAGAGCACCGTGACGCTGCTGCTCGCGCTCTTCGGCGTCGGCGCGACCGCGGGGAACCTGCTGGGCGGCCGCCTCGCCGACCGCTCCCTGCGGGCCACCCTGTTCGGCGGCCTGGCCTCCCTCACCGTGGTCCTGGCCCTCTTCCCGCTGCTGATGCGCACCCAGGCGACGGCGGCGGCCGCGGTGGTCCTGCTGGGCCTCGCCGCCTTCGTCACCGGCTCCCCGCTCCAGCTGATGGTCATGGAGAAGGCCGCCTCCGCCCCCTCCCTGGCCTCCTCCGCCAACCAGGCCGCCTTCAACCTGGCGAACGCCGGCGGCGCCTGGATCGGTGGCCTGGCCCTCGCCGCCGGACTCGGTGCGACCTCCCCGGCGCTCGCGGGCGCGGCCCTGGCGGCTCTGGGCATCGGCGTGGCCGCCCTGGCCCACGCGGTGGACCGCAGGGCGGCCCGGATCCCCGGGAGGGTCGTGGCCGGCCGCGTGCCGCAGGGGGCGGAGGCGCTGGAAGCCAGGTGAGGGCCGTTCGCGAGGGGCGCCCTGCCGGTGCCCCTCGCCTCACCGGCACCCGGCCGGCACCGGGCCGGCGTCAGTCCTGCCGGGCCAGCCACAGGTCCGGGCCGAACACCTCGTAGTGGATGTCGGCCGGTGCGACACCCTTGCCGAGCAGCTGCTCACGCACCGACCGCATGAAGGGCAGCGGGCCGCACAGGTAGGCGCGCGTGCCGGGGACGACCGGCACCTCCGCGAGATCGACGTAGCCGGTGTGCGTGTCGGCCGGGGCGTCCTGCTCGTACCAGAGGTGCACCGCACCGTCGGGCAGCTTGGCGGCGTAGGCCAGGTGGTCGTTGCGCAGCGCGTGGTCGGCGGGGGAGCGGTCGCCGTGCACCACGGTGACCGGGGCCTGGTGCCCGTTCTCGGCGAGGTGCGCCAGCATGGCGATCATCGGGGTCACGCCGATGCCGGCGGAGGCGAGCAGCAGCGGTGTGCCCGGGGCCGCGTCCAGCACCAGGTCGCCGTACGCCTCGGACAGCTCCAGCAGGTCACCCGCGTGCACCTGGGCGTGCAGGTGATGGGAGACCTCGCCGTCCGGCGCGCCGCCCCCGTGCACCCGCTTGACCGCGAACTGCCGTTCCCCGGGGCTGGGCGCGCCGGTCAGGCTGTACTGCCGTATCTGCCGGGCGCCGTCGGGGAGGGCGACCCGCACGGACACGTACTGACCGGGGCGGAAGTCGCGCACCGGGCCCCCGTCGGCCGGGCGGAGCCGGAAGGTCACCACGTCGGCGGTCTCCGGGACGCGCTCGACGACCCGCCAGGTGCGCCAGCCGTGCCCGCCGCGCTCCTCGTAGAGCCGCTTCTCCAGGGCGATCAGGGCGTTCCCCATCAGCCAGTAGACCTCGTCCCAGGCGGCCGCCACCTCGGGCGTGACGGCCTCGCCGAGCACCTCGGCGATGGCGGCGAACAGGTGCCGGTGGACGATCTCGTACTGGTCCGCGGTGACGCCGAGGGAGGCGTGCTTGTGGGCGATCCGCTGGAGCATCGCGTCCGGCCGCTGGTCGGGGTGGTCCAGCAGGTGGGACGCGAAGGCGGCGATGGATCCGGCGAGGGCCTGCCGCTGGGTGCCGGCGGCCTGGTTGCCGCGGTTGAACAGATCGCGCAGCAACTCGGGGTGGGCGGCGAACATCCCGGCGTAGAACCGCTCGGTGATCTTGTCGAGGGACGCACCGACGACGGGAAGCGTGGCACGCACGACGGCAGCGGACTGCTCGGACAGCATCAGGTCTCCTCCGACTGGGCATGGGCAGGCCCGGCGGGGCGCCGGACCGGCTCGGCTGCTTGCCCCCTCATTAAAACTTGCATCTGAGATTCCAATTAACGCGGGGGTGGAGTTCCGGCCACGTGCGCCCCTGACCTGCGGCGGATCCCGGCGGCTTCCGGAGCGGCGCATGGCGCAGCGCACCGAGCGGCCGGCGGAGCGGCGGGCGGAACGGGCGACCCCGGCTGTTACGGAGGTGGCCGTGAACGGGCAAGATGGGCGTCAGGGCGGTCGGCAACGCACATGAAACGCTGGTGTGGTGGGATGACCCCGAGCGCCCGACCGTCTCCCGTGGCCCGGGACGACAGGTGGCCTGACCGGCAAGGATGGGGAAGCGGAAGATGGACAAGCAGCAGGAGTTCGTGCTCCGGACCTTGGAGGAGCGCGACATCCGGTTCGTACGCCTGTGGTTCACGGACGTGCTGGGCTTCCTGAAGTCCGTGGCCGTGGCTCCGGCCGAGCTGGAGCAGGCGTTCGACGAGGGCATCGGCTTCGACGGCTCCGCCATCGAGGGATTCGCCCGGGTCTACGAGTCCGACATGATCGCCAAGCCGGACCCGTCCACCTTCCAGATCCTCCCCTGGCGCGCCGAGGCCCCCGGCACCGCCCGGATGTTCTGCGACATCCTGATGCCGGACGGCTCCCCGTCCTTCGCGGACCCGCGCTACGTCCTCAAGCGCGCCCTCGCCCGCGCCTCCGACCAGGGCTTCACCTTCTACACCCACCCCGAGATCGAGTTCTTCCTGCTGAAGGACAAGCCGGTCGACGGCAGCCGCCCGACCCCGGCCGACAACTCCGGCTACTTCGACCACACCCCGCAGAACGTCGGCATGGACTTCCGCCGCCAGGCGATCACCATGCTGGAGTCCATGGGCATCTCGGTGGAGTTCTCCCACCACGAGGGCGCCCCCGGCCAGCAGGAGATCGACCTGCGCTACGCCGACGCGCTGTCCACCGCGGACAACGTCATGACCTTCCGCCTGGTCATGAAGCAGGTGGCGCTCGAGCAGGGCGTCCAGGCGACCTTCATGCCGAAGCCCTTCTCCGAGCACCCCGGCTCCGGCATGCACACCCACCTGTCCCTCTTCGAGGGGGACCGGAACGCCTTCTACGAGTCCGGGGCCGAGTACCAGCTCTCCAAGGTCGGCCGCTCCTTCATCGCCGGCCTGCTGCGGCATGCGGCGGAGATCTCCGCGGTCACCAACCAGTGGGTCAACAGCTACAAGCGCATCTGGGGCGGCGCCGAGCGCACCGCCGGCGCGGGCGGCGAGGCCCCGTCCTACATCTGCTGGGGTCACAACAACCGCTCCGCCCTGGTCCGCGTCCCCATGTACAAGCCCGGCAAGACCGGCTCGGCCCGCGTCGAGGTCCGCTCCCTGGACTCCGGCGCCAACCCCTATCTGGCCTACGCCGTTCTCCTCGCCGCCGGGCTCAAGGGCATCGAGGAGGGCTACGAACTCCCGCCGGGTGCCGAGGACGACGTCTGGGCCCTCTCCGACGCGGAACGCCGCGCCCTCGGCATCGAGCCCCTGCCGCAGAACCTCGGCGAGGCCCTCACCCTGATGGAACGCAGCGACCTGGTCGCCGAGACCCTCGGCGAGCACGTCTTCGACTTCTTCCTCCGCAACAAGAAGCAGGAGTGGGAGGAGTACCGCTCCGAGGTGACGGCGTTCGAGCTGCGGAAGAACCTGCCGGTGCTGTAGTGGCGGGCGGGCCGGGGGAGGGCTCGCGTCGATCCGGTGCCGTGGGGCCGGCGGTCGTGGACCGTCGGCCCTACGGCCGTTTCGAGATGCTCAGCAGGAGCGGGCCGGTCGGGGACGTGGTGAGGTCGGTGATGGTGAGGGGGTCCAGGGAGGCGTAGAAGGCCTCCTGGGCCTGGCGGAGCGCACCGCGGAGACGGCAGGCGGGGCTGAGGGGGCAGGCGGCCGCGGTGGCGGAGCCCTCGCAGTCGACGACGTCGCCCTCGCCCTCGAAGGCGCGCACCAGCCTGCCCACGGACGCGGTGCGGCCCTTCTCGGTCAGGGCGAGTCCGCCGCCCCGGCCGCGGCGAGCCGTGAGCAGCCCCATGTGCTGGAGTTCGGCGACGACCTTCGCGGCGTGGGTGTAGGGCACGTCCATCGCCGCCGCGACATCACGGGTCGTGGGGTTCGGGTCGGGGGTCGCGGCGAGGCGCATCAGCAGGCGCAGGGCCAGGTCGGTGGAGCGCAGCAGCCGCATACCGGGAGCGTAGGTTAATGCTCATCCAGGGTTCAAATTTCTTGCCCCCTACGACGGGCCACACCTTCCCCATTACGATCAGCTCACCCGATCGTCCCACCCTCACCCCCGAAGGGCGCACCCATGGGCTCCGCCAAGAAGAGCAGCGCGGCACGCAAGGCACGCATAGAGGAGATGCGGCGCGCGGAGCAGGCCCGTGAGCGCCGTGCGCGGATCCTCACCATCGGAGCCGCCGTGGTGGTCGTCGGCGCGCTCGTGGCCGGCGGCGTGTTCCTGGTGCGCTCCCAGAAGGACGACTCGGACAGCGCCTCGAACGACAAGAGCGCGGGCAGGTTCGTCACCGGCAAGGACGGCGTGAAGAAGTGGGAGGGCACGCTCGCCCGCAACCACGTCACCAAGTCGGTCAGCTACCCGGTGACGCCCCCGGTCGGCGGCGACCACCACCCGGTCTGGATGAACTGCAACGGCGACGTCTACACCAAGGAGATCAACAACACCAACGCCGTCCACTCCCTCGAGCACGGCGCGGTGTGGGTGACCTACAACTCCGAGGCCGCCGAGGAGGACGTCGACGCCCTGGCCGCCAAGGTGAGGAAGACCCCGTACACCCTGATGAGCCCGGTCGACGGGCAGAAGGACCCGATCATGCTGTCCGCCTGGGGGCACCAGCGGACGGTGAAGGGTGCCGACGATCCGGCCGTCGACACGTTCTTCGCGCAGTTCGTGCAGGGGCAGCAGACACCCGAGCCGGGGGCCGCCTGCACCGGCGGCCTGGCCGAGTGAGGCAGGCGGCTCCATGAAGCACTTCGGGGTGATCGCGGGCGCCGCGGCGCTGGTGCTGGTCGGCGGCGGCGCACTCGGCTACGCGGCCGTCGCGGGGGACGAGGACGGCGGGAGCACGCCCTCGGCCGAGTCGGCGGACGCCGGGTTCGCCCGGGACATGGCCGTGCACCACCAGCAGGCGGTGGAGATGTCGTACATCGTCCGGGACCGGACGGAGAACGAGGAGGTGCGGCGGCTCGCCTACGACATCGCCCAGACACAGGCGAACCAGCGGGGCATGCTGCTCGGCTGGCTCGACCTGTGGGAGCTGCCGAAGGTGTCGGCGGACCCGCCGATGACGTGGATGGGCATGGGCGGCACGGCAGATGCCGGTGGGGACGCCGACGGGGCGCTGATGCCGGGGATGGCGACCGACGCCGAGATGAAGCGGCTGGGAGAGCTCAACGGCAAGCAGGCCGAGATCTTCTACCTGCAGCTGATGACCGACCATCACAAGGGCGGGGTGCACATGGCCCAGGGGTGCCTCAGCAAGTGCGCGGTCGGGGTGGAGAGGCGGCTGGCCCGGACGATGGTGGAGGGGCAGCAGTCGGAGATCGAGCTGATGGCCGGGATGCTGCGGGACCGGGGGGCTCGGGCGCGGTGAGAGGCCGGGCCGGGGCCCGGCGCGGGCGGCCCGGGTGCGGGTGAGGGCGCGGTGAGCGCGGCTCGGGGGTGCTCCGGCGGGCGCTCGCCGCGTATTGCGTCGCTTTGACGATTACACTGGGCGCGTGCCTCAACTTCGCCTCGCCCTGAATCAGATCGACACCCGCGTCGGTGACCTCACCGGCAACGCCGAAACGATTGTCCGCTGGACCCGGCGCTCCGCCGAGCAGGGAGCGCACCTCGTGGCGTTCCCCGAGATGGCGCTGACCGGATATCCGGTGGAGGACCTGGCCCTCCGGTCGTCCTTCGTGGAGGCCGCCCGCGCCGCCCTGCGCTCGCTCGCCGCGCGCCTCGCCGACGAGGGCTTCGGCGAGCTGCCGGTCGTCGTCGGCTACCTCGACCGCAGCGAGACCGCCCAGCCGAAGTACGGGCAGCCGGCGGGAGCGCCGCGGAACGCGGCAGCCGTGCTGTACGGCGGCGAGGTCGTCCTCAGCTTCGCCAAGCATCACCTGCCCAACTACGGCGTCTTCGACGAGTTCCGCTACTTCGTGCCCGGGGACACCATGCCGGTGGTGCGGGTGCGCGGTGTCGATGTCGCGCTCGCCATCTGCGAGGACCTGTGGCAGGACGGCGGCCGGGTGCCTGCGGCGCGCTCCGCCCGGGCCGGGCTGCTGCTGTCGGTCAACGCCTCGCCGTACGAGCGGGACAAGGACGACACGCGGCTCGAACTGGTCCGCAAGCGGGCCCAGGAGGCCGGCGTCACCACGGCCTACCTCGCCATGACGGGCGGGCAGGACGACCTCGTCTTCGACGGGGACTCCATCGTCGTGGACCCGAGGGGCGACGTGCTCGCCCGGGCGCCGCAGTTCGCCGAGGAGTGCCTGGTGGTGGACCTGGAGCTGCCGGCGGCGGCCGAGGACGCGCCCACCGGGGTGGTGGACGACGGGCTGCGGATCGAGCGGGTGGTGATCTCCGAGGAGCCGGTGCCGGCGTACGAGCCGGAGCGGACCGGTGGGTACGCACAGCGGCTCGACGACGACGAGGAGGTCTACTCCGCGCTGGTCGTGGGGCTGCGGGCGTATGTGGAGAAGAACGGGTTCCGGTCGGTGCTGATCGGGCTGTCGGGCGGTATCGACTCGTCGCTGGTGGCCGCGATCGCGTGTGACGCGGTGGGGCCCGAGAACGTCTACGGCGTGTCCATGCCGTCGAAGTACTCCTCCGAGCACTCCAAGGACGATGCGGCGGAGCTGGCGCGGCGGACCGGGCTGAACTTCCGGACCGTGTCGATCGAGCCGATGTTCGATGCGTACATGGGGGCGCTGGAGCTGACCGGGCTGGCGGAGGAGAACCTGCAGTCGCGGCTGCGGGGTGTGCTGCTGATGGCCATCTCCAACCAGGAGGGCCACATCGTGCTGGCGCCGGGCAACAAGTCCGAGCTGGCGGTGGGGTATTCGACGCTGTACGGGGACTCGGTGGGGGCGTACGGGCCCATCAAGGACGTGTACAAGACGCTGGTGTTCCGGCTGGCCGAGTGGCGCAACCGGGCGGCGGTGGAGCGGGGGGAGACGCCGCCGATCCCGGAGAACTCGATCTCCAAGCCGCCGAGTGCGGAGCTGCGGCCGGGGCAGGTCGACACGGACTCGCTGCCGGACTATCCGGTCCTGGACGCGATCCTCGAGCTGTACGTGGACAAGGACAAGGGGGCGGACGAGATCGTCGCGGCCGGGTTCGAGCCGGAGCTGGTGGCGAAGACGCTGCGGATGGTGGACCGGGCGGAGTACAAGCGGCGCCAGTACCCGCCGGGCACGAAGATCTCCCCGAAGGGCTTCGGCAAGGACCGCCGCCTGCCCATCACCAGCGGCTGGAGCGAACGGGTGCCTCCGGCGGTCTGACGGCGATCCGCGCGTGGGGGTTGCCGGCCGGCGCAGACCCGCGCCCGGCCGGCACCCGCCCCGGGCGCCCGGTCAGGGCGTGCGTGCCCGGCGTTCAGGCCGGTGTGCCGAACCACCGGGACAGGGACCCGCTGAGGGAGTCCTGCTCGTCGCCGGTCCAGACGACATGGCCGTCGGGGCGCAGAAGGACCGCGGGGACGCCGAGTTCGTCGGTCGGGCCGATCACGTGGTCCACACGATCCGCCCAGCCGTCCACGGAGAGCCGGCCCGTCCGGTCGAGGAGCAGTCCGCGCCCGGTGTGCATCAGGTCGTAGAGCCGCCGCTGCCCGAGGGCGAGGTCGCGCAGGCGCCGGCCGAGGAGCGGGTGACCGTCGCCGACGTCGTAGCGGACGTCGAGTGCGGTGATCTTCTCGACGAGGCGCCGGTTCACCTCGTGGATGTCCAGGAGTCCGGCGAAGAGGCGGCGCACCGCCCGGGGCCCCGGCTCGGTGGAGACCAGGAGGGACATGGCGCGGGTGGTGTCCAGGACGGCGGCGGCCACCGGGTGGCGTTCGGACTCGTAGGTGTCCAGGAGCCCGGGCGGGGCCCAGCCCTCTGCCTCCGCCGCCAGCTTCCAGCCGAGGTTGAACGCGTCCTGGATGCCGAGGTTGAGGCCCTGCCCGCCGAGCGGCGGGTGGACGTGGGCGGCGTCGCCCGCGAGGAGGACCCGGCCGCAACGGTAGCGCTCGGCCTGCCGGGTGGCGTCGCCGAAGCGGGACAGCCAGCGCGGGGAGTGGACGCCGAAGTCGGTGCCGGCGGTGGCCCGCAGCTGGGTTCTGAAGTCCTCGAGGGTGGGGGTGAGGCCGCGGTCCTCGACGACGTCGGCGGCGGGGACGACGACGCGGTAGACGCCGTCGCCGAGGGGCGCGAGCCCGAAGCGCTTCTGGGTCTTGCGGACCTCCGCGACCGTGGCGGTCACCGTCTCCTGCGGTGCGTCGACCCGCATCTCGCCGAGCAGCGTGTCGCTGGTGCTGGGCTCGCCCGGGAAGGCCACGCCGAGCAGCTTGCGCACGGTGCTGCGGCCGCCGTCGCAGCCGACCAGGTAGCGGGCGCGCAGCCGGGTGCCGTCGGCCAGCTCGGCGGTGACGCCCTCGGCGTCCTGGCTCAGACCGGTCAGCTCGCAGCCGCGCCGGATGTCCGCGCCGGCCTCGGCGGCGTGCTCCTCCAGCAGGCGGTCGGTGACGGTCTGCGGGATGCCGAGGACATAGCCGTGGGCGGTGTCCAGGTCGTCCGGCCAGGGCGCCTCGATGCCGGCGAAGAAGCCGCCCACCCGGTACTGCTTGCCGTGGGCCAGAAACCGGTCGAGCAGACCGCGCTGGGCCATGATCTCGATGCTGCGGACGTGCAGACCGAGGGCGCGGACGACCGGGGTGCGCTCGGCGGCCTTGTCCAGGACCACCACGTCGACGCCGTGCAGGCGCAGTTCGGCGGCGAGCATCAGGCCGGTGGGGCCGGCTCCGGTGATGAGGACGTCGGTCACGGCATTCCCCCATGCTGGGCGCGAAACGGCGCAGAGTGGCACAGAGTGGAGCAGGTGTGGGATCACGGGCGGAGATTCTGCGCGACAGAGGGGGCCTTGCCGCAAGGCCCCCTCTGCGCTATACGTTGAGAGTGGCGAGGAGTGGTCTCCTCGCCTTTGCCGTGTCGTCAGGCGTTGCGTGCCGCCAGGGCCGCCAGGAGCTTGTGCAGCGGCTCCGTGGCGCGGCGGCGGTACTCCTGGACCGCCCAGCCGTTGCCGTCCGGGTCCTTGAAGTGCATGAACGTCGCGCCGTCGTCCGGGGCGTACTGGACCGGCTCGGAGACGTCCAGGCCGCGCGCGGTCAGCTCCGCGTGGGCGGCCCCGATGTCGGCGACGCAGAGCTGCAGGCCCTGGTAGGAGCCGGGGGCCGGGGCGGGGCCCGGGGTCATCTCCCAGATCTGGTCGCCGAGCGCGATCGAGCAGCCGGAGCCGGGCGGGGTCAGCTGGACGATGCGCATGCCCGGCATGACCTCCTGGTCGATGTCCACGTGAAAGCCGACCTTGTCCCGGTAGAAGTCCCTGGCCCGGTCGATGTCGCTGACGGGCAGCGGGATCACTTCGAGGGTCATGTCCATGTGCGCGACTCCTTCGTCGGGTGAACCGCCGCCTCGTCCGGCTGAACGGCTCTCCCTCACCGAATCCGAAAACGCACCGGGGCGCCACCGAGAAGACCCGGGCGCGTCCGTCGCCGTGGCCGAGGCGGCCGTCGCGGCGCGGGCACGGCCATCCCTTCCTGTGCCGTGCTGCGGCGGGGCGCACGGCCGGAAAACTCATCGCGGGGCCGCCGCCCGGCACTCGGGCTAGGCTCATGGCCGTACGACCCTGATCCGAGGCATGAGGGAGGCCGGGGATGACGTCGGCGCCGGGGCGCAGGAGCAGTACCTTCACTCGGCTGCTGCGGCACGGCTTCACCGATCCCTCGGCCGCCGAGCGGCTGCTGGACGCGCCGGAACTGGCGCCCGTGCGCAACGACCCGGTGCTGCTGCCCGCACTCGGCGCCACCGCCGACCCGGATCTGGCGCTGCTCCATCTGGTGCGGCTGCTGGAGGCGCAGCCCGGGCCGACCGACCGGCAGGAGCTGCTGGACACCCTGATCGCGGCCAAGCCGCTGCGGGACCGGCTGCTCGGGGTGCTCGGCGCCTCGGCCGCGCTCGGCGACCATCTCGTCCGGCACAGCGGGGACTGGCGGGCGCTGGTCACCTACGAGCCCAGCGACCTGCACCCCGGCATCGAGGAGTTCGAGCGGGGGCTGGCCGGGGCGACCGACCCGGTGTCGCTGCGGATCGCCTACCGGCGCTGCCTGCTGTCCATCGCCGCCCGGGACGTGTGCGGCACCATCGACGTCGCCGACACCGCCGCCGAGCTCGCCGACCTCGCCACCGCCACGCTGCGCAGGGCGCTCGCGCTCGCCGAGGCCGACGCGCCGGACGACGCCGCGCTGTGCCGGCTGGCCGTGATCGCCATGGGGAAGTGCGGCGGGCACGAGCTGAACTACGTCTCCGACGTCGACGTGGTCTTCGTCGGGGAGCCGGCGGACGGCGCGGACGAGCGCAAGGCCCTGCAGGCGGCCACCCGGCTCGCCTCGCACATGATGCGGATCTGCTCGGAGACCACCGTCGAGGGCGCCATCTGGCCGGTGGACGCCAATCTGCGGCCCGAGGGACGCAACGGGCCGCTGGTGCGCACCCTGGCCTCCCACGTCACGTACTACCAGCGCTGGGCCAAGACCTGGGAGTTCCAGGCGCTGCTCAAGGCCCGCCCGGTCGCCGGCGACCTCGGGCTCGGGCAGGAGTACACCGAGGCGCTGCAGCCGCTGGTGTGGCAGGCGGCCGAGCGGGAGAACTTCGTGGCCGACGTGCAGAAGATGCGCCGCCGCGTGGTGGAGAACATTCCCGCGTCCGAGATAGACCGGCAGCTGAAGCTGGGGCCCGGGGGCCTGAGGGACGTGGAGTTCGCGGTGCAGCTGCTGCAGCTGGTGCACGGGCGGACCGACGCCTCGCTGCGCAGCGGCAAGACGCTGGATGCGCTGAAGGCGCTGGCCGCCGGCGGGTACGTGGGGCGGGCCGACGCGGCGCAGCTCGACGAGGCGTACCGCTTCCTGCGGTCCATGGAGCACCGCATCCAGCTGTACCGGCTGCGGCGCACCCATCTGGTGCCGGAGGACGAGGCCGACCTGCGGCGGCTCGGACGCTCGCTGGGGCTGCGCACCGACCCGGTGACCGAGCTGAAGCGGGAGTGGCGGCGGCACGCCTCCGTGGTGCGACGGCTGCACGAGAAGCTGTTCTACCGGCCGCTGCTCGACGCGGTGGCGGCGCTGGCGCCCGGCGAGGCCCGGCTGAGCGCGGAGGCCGCGCGGGAGCGACTGGTCGCCCTGGGGTACGCCGATCCCGCGGCGGCGCTGCGGCACCTGGAGGCGCTGGCCTCCGGGGTGACGCGCAAGGCGGCGATCCAGCGGACGCTGCTGCCGGTGCTGCTGGGCTGGTTCGCGGACTCCGCGGACCCGGACGCGGGGCTGCTGAACTTCCGCAAGGTCTCCGACGCCCTGGGCAAGACGCCCTGGTACCTGCGGCTGCTGCGGGACGAGGGCGCCGCGGCCGAGAACCTCGCCCGGGTGCTGTCCGCCGGGCGGCTCGCCCCCGACCTGCTGATGCGGGCGCCCGAGGCGGTCGCCCTGCTGGGCAACGGCAGCGGCGGCGGACTCAAGCCCCGCACCCGCACCCATCTGGAGCAGGAGATCCTCGCCGCCGTGGGGCGGGCCGACGGGGCCGTGCAGGCGGTCAACGCGGCCCGCGGGGTGCGGCGGCGCGAGCTGTTCCGCACCGCCGCCGCGGACATCGTGGGCTCCTACGGCACCGAGTCGCAGCCCGCCGAGGCGGACTCCGGCGCACTGGTCGACATGGTGGGCGGCGCGGTGTCCGACCTGACCGCCGCCACGCTCGCCGGGACGCTGCGGGCGGTGGTGCGGGAGGGATGGGGCGACACCCTGCCCACTCGGTTCACGATCATCGGCATGGGCCGGTTCGGCGGCCATGAGCTGGGCTACGGCTCCGACGCCGACGTGCTGTTCGTGCACGAGCCGCGCGAGGGCGTGGACGAGCAGGAGGCGGGACGGGCCGCGAACCGGGTCGTCGAGGAGATGCGCCGGCTGCTGCAGCTGCCCAGCTCCGACCCGCCGCTGCTGATCGACGCCGACCTGCGGCCGGAGGGCAAGTCCGGACCGCTGGTGCGCACCCTCAAGTCGTACGAGGCGTACTACCGGCGCTGGGCGCTGGTCTGGGAGCGGCACGCGCTGCTGCGGGCCGAGTACGTGGCCGGCGACGAGGACCTCGGGCGCCGCTTCATCGAGATGATCGACCCGCTGCGGTACCCGGCCGGCGGTCTCGGCGACGAGGCGGTGCGGGAGATCCGGCGGCTGAAGGCCCGCATGGAGACCGAGCGGCTGCCCCGCGGCGCCGACCCGAAGCTGCACGCCAAGCTGGGGCCGGGCGGCCTCTCGGACGTGGAGTGGACCGTACAGCTGATGCAGCTGCGGCACGGCGCCGAGGTGGAGGGTCTGCGGACCACGCGGACCCGGGCGGCGCTGGCGGCGGCCGCCGAGGCGGGGCTGGTGTCCGAGGAGGACGCCGGGACCCTGGACGAGGCCTGGGTGCTGGCCACCCGGGTGCGCAACGCGGTGATGCTGGTCCGCGGGCGGGCGGGGGACACCTTCCCCACCGACCCGCGGGAGCTGGCCGCCGTGGGCCGCTACCTCGGGTACGGGCCCGGCCACGCGGGGGACATGCTCGACGCCTACCGGCGCACGGCCCGCCGTGCGCGCGCGGTCGTCGAGGAGCTGTTCTACACCGACTGACGCAGTCCCGAGGGGCGGACGCCGCGCCGTGGCACGGGCGCCGCATCCCGGGACCGCCGCCGCCCGGACGGACTGCGGCGCCGGTCACACGGACGGGGCCGACCGCTCTGGGGCCTGCTGGTCCGGGGCGGTGCGGGGCCGGGCGGGCAGAGGAGGCGCGGCAGCGGCGTCCCGCGCGGCGCCGCCGGACGCCTGCCCGGGTGCCGCCCCGGCGGCCCCGCGGGGCGGCACATGCCGGGGCAGACGGTGGGGGAGCGCGCCGTACCACAGGCGGGCGAAGGCATAGCCGAAGGCCAGGCAGAGCACGCCGCCCACCGCGTCCAGCCAGAAGTGGTTGGCGGTGGCGACGATGACCACCAGGGTCGCCGCGGGGTAGAGCAGGCCGAGCACGCGGACCCAGGGGACGGTGGTCAGGGCGAAGATCGTCAGCCCGCACCACAGGGACCAGCCGATGTGCATCGACGGCATCGCGGCGTACTGGTTGGACATGTTCTTCAGGTCGCCGGACGCCATGGAGCCCCAGGTCTCGTGGACCATCACGGTGTCGATGAACGCCTCACCGTTCATCAGGCGCGGCGGGGCCAGGGGGTAGAGGTAGTAACCGGCCAGGGCGGCCGCGGTGGTGGAGAACAGAACCATGCGGGTCGCCGCATAGCGACCCGGGTGACTGCGGAACAGCCACACCAGGACACCGAGGGTCACCACGAAGTGCAGCGTGGCGTAGTAGTAGTTCATGCCGACGATCAGCCAAGTCACCGAGTTCACGGCGTGGTTGACCGACTTCTCGACGGCGATGCCGAGGGTCTGCTCCAGCTGCCAGATCCAGTCGGCGTTGCGCAGCGCCTCGGACCGCTGCTCCGGTACCGCGTTGCGGATCAGTGAGTACGTCCAGTAACTCACCGCGATGAGCAGGATCTCGAACCAGAGGCGGGGCCTGCGCGGAGTGCGCCTCGCCCGGGGTGACAGGTCCGTGACGGGGTGTGAGACGGCCTGCTGCCGACCCTTCAGTCCGGTAACCGTCGTGTCACCCATGAGCACAAAGTCTGCCAGAAAAGGCCTCCTTCTCAGATCATCCTCCGGTCGGGGACGACCCGCATGTTGTCCTCGGGGGGACCGGCGAGGAGCCCGGAGAGACGTCGGGGTGAGGCACCTAGGAGGTGCGGCCGGCCGCGGGTGCGGAGGCCGTCGAGCCGCGGACCACCAGCTCCGGCATGAAGACGAACTCGCTGTGCGGGGCGGGGGTTCCGCCGATCTCCTCGAGGAGGGTACGGACCGCCGCCTGGCCCATCGCCGGGACCGGCTTGCGGATGGTGGTCAGCGGCGGGTCGGTGAAGGCGATCAGCGGGGAGTCGTCGAAGCCCACCACGGAGATGTCGTCGGGGACCTCGAGGTTCTGCTGGCGGGCCGCGCGTATCGCGCCCAGGGCCATCATGTCGCTGGCGCAGACCACGGCCGTGCAGTGCCGCTCGATCAGCGCCGCGGCGGCGGCCTGACCGCCCTCCAGGCTGTACAGCGAATGCTGGATCAGCTCGGTCTCGACCGTCTCCGCGGACAGGCCCAGCTGGTCCTGCATGGCGCGGACGAAGCCCTCGATCTTGCGCTGCACGGGGACGAAGCGCTTGGGGCCGAGGGCCAGGCCGATCCGGGTGTGGCCCAGGGAGACCAGGTGGGTCACCGCCAGCGTCATCGCGGCGCGGTCGTCGGGGGAGATGAACGGCGCCTGCACCTCGGGGGAGAAGCCGTCGACCAGCACGAAGGGCACGCCCCGGGCGCGCAGGCGCTCATAGCGCTGCATGTCGGCCGTGGTGTCCGCGTGCAGGCCCGAGACGTAGATGATGCCGGCCACGCCGCGGTCCACCAGCATCTCGGTGAGCTCGTCCTCGGTGGAGCCGCCCGGAGTCTGGGTGGCCAGGACCGGGGTGTAGCCCTGGCGGGTCAGCGCCTGGCCGATGACCTGGGCGAGCGCCGGGAAGATCGGGTTCTCCAGCTCGGGGGTGATCAGGCCCACCAGGCCCTCGCTGCGCTGGCGGAGCCGTACCGGGCGTTCGTAGCCCAGGACGTCGAGGGCGGCGAGCACGGACTGGCGGGTGGTGGCGGCGACGCCCGGCTTGCCGTTCAGGACCCGGCTGACGGTCGCCTCGCTCACCCCCGCCTGAGCAGCGATATCGGCAAGCCGTGTGGTCACAGGACCTGACTGTAGCTGGCGTGCCTCCGGCTGCACACCGAACGGACGCCTGGTGCGCGCCGTCGAACGGGCCGTGCGCTGCTGGCTCATCGCGGTCCCTCACGTGGTGGTCGGCGTCCGTTCCGCAACGGATGATTCACCGGGCGGAAACGCATGGCAAGTGCTTGCAGAGTCTTGCACAAAGGTTCGATGCCCTGCTGAGCCCCGGAAAATCACGTCGCGGAGCGGTCGAGGGGAGGTCACGGCGGGATAACTCTCGCGGCTTCTTGCAAAATTTTGCAGCAAGGTCTTTCGGAACGCTTACATGGCTGTTACGTTCACCTCGCCCGACGGCCTCCCACTCCCGGCCTCACCCGAGGGGTGGGTCCCCCAGCGGCGCAGTCGGCAAGCGGCAGGACGGCAGACGGGGCCGTCTCCTGCTCCACTCGGGCTTTCACCCTCAAGGAGAACTCATGCGGCGTGGCATAGCGGCCACCGCGCTGGTGGCGTCCCTCGCCCTCGCGGCGACGGCCTGCGGTTCGGACGGCGACAGCGGAGACAAGGCCGGCGGCCCGGTCACCATCACCTGGTGGGACACCTCCAACGCGACCAACGAGGCGCCGACGTACAAGGCCCTGGTCAAGGAGTTCGAGGCCGCCAACAAGGACATCAAGGTCAAGTACGTCAACGTCCCCTTCGACCAGGCGCAGAACAAGTTCGACACCGCCGCCGGTTCCAAGGGCGCCCCCGACGTGCTGCGCTCCGAGGTCGGCTGGACCCCCGCCTTCGCCAAGAAGGGCTACTTCCTCCCGCTGGACGGCACCGAGGCCCTGAAGGAGCAGGACAAGTTCAAGTCCAACCTGCTCGAGCAGGCCAAGTACGAGGGCAAGACCTACGGCGTCCCGTTCACCACGGACACGCTCGCGCTGGTCTACAACAAGGAGCTGTTCGAGAAGGCCGGCGTCGAGGCGCCCAAGACCTGGGACGACCTGAAGAAGGCCGCCGCCACCATCAAGGACAAGACCGGCGTCGACGGCTACTGGGGCTCCACCGCCGGCTACTACGCGCAGACCTTCCTCTACGGCGAGGGCACCGACACCGTCGACGTCGACGCCAAGAAGATCACCGTCAAGTCGCCCGCGGCCAAGAAGGCCTACGGCACCTGGCTGAGCCTGTTCAAGGGCAAGGGCCTGCACAAGGCCGACACCACCGCCGAGGCCTACGCGCACATCCAGGACGCGTTCGTCAACGGCAAGGTCGCCGCGATCATCCAGGGCCCGTGGGAGATCACCAACTTCTACAAGGGCTCGGCGTTCAAGGACAAGGACAACCTCGGCATCGCCACCGTCCCGGCCGGCTCCACCGGCGAGGCCGGCGCCCCGACCGGCGGCCACAACCTGTCCGTCTACGCCGGCTCCACCAAGGAGAAGCAGGAGGCCGCGCTGAAGTTCGTGAACTTCATGACCTCGGCCAAGGCGCAGGAGACCATCGCGCTGAAGAACTCCACGCTGCCCACGCGGGACGACGCCTACACCGACAAGGTCAAGGCCGACCCGGGCATCGCCGGCTTCCAGACGGTCCTCGCCGCCGCCCAGCCGCGGCCGGCGCTGCCCGAGTACAGCTCCATCTGGGGTCCGCTCGACGACGAGCTGCCGCAGATCGCCGGCGGCAAGAAGTCCCTGGACAAGGGGCTGACCGACGCCGAGACGTCGATCGCCAAGCTGGTGCCGGACTTCAGCAAGTGACGCCCGCGTGGCCGCCGGACCGCTCCCCGGGAGGGGGAGGTCCGGCGGCCACCGGCCGGTGTGCCGTACTCCTTGATCATCCAGAAGGTGCCGAACCATGACAGTCGCCATCGACCGCGCGACCGGCAAGAGCCGCGGTGACCGCGCGCCCCGGCCCGGCCCGGTCACCCGCCTGAGGCGGTCATTCGCCAAGCACTGGTACGCCTACGCCATGATCGCGCCGGTGGTCGTCGTGCTCGGCGTCATCGTGCTGTACCCCCTGGCCTACGGCTTCTACCTGACCCTGACCGACGCCGACAGCCTCAACTCGGCCCGCACCATCGGCGTCAACAAGATCGAGGCCACCTACAAGTTCGTCGGCCTGGACAACTACGCCGAGATCCTGTGGGGCGAGACGGCCTACGACCGCTTCTGGTCGCACTTCATCTGGACGATCGTGTGGACCGCGGCCTGTGTCACCCTCCACTACGGCATCGGTCTCGGTCTCGCGCTGCTGCTCAACCAGAAGCTGCGCGGGCGCACCCTGTACCGGCTCATCCTCATCCTGCCCTGGGCGGTGCCGACCTTCGTCACCGTCTTCGGCTGGCGCTTCATGCTCGCCGACACCGGGATCATCAACTCCGGCCTCGGCTCCCTCGGCCTGCCCACCCCGCCCTGGCTGGAGGACCCCTTCTGGCAGCGGTTCGCCGCGATCATGGTCAACACCTGGTGCGGTGTGCCGTTCATGATGGTCTCGCTGCTCGGCGGACTGCAGTCGATCGACTCCACGCTGTACGAGGCGGCCGAGATGGACGGCGCCAACGCCTGGCAGCGCTTCCGCAACGTCACCCTGCCGGGGCTGCGCTCGGTCAGCTCCACCGTGGTGCTGCTCGGCATCATCTGGACCTTCAACCAGTTCGCGATCATCTTCCTGCTGTTCGGCACCACCGCGCCGGACGCGCAGATCCTGGTGACCTGGGCCTACTACCTCGGCTTCGGACAGCAGCCGCGCGAGTTCGCCGAGTCGGCGGCCTACGGCATGCTGCTGCTGGCCATCCTGGTCGTCTTCACCTCCTTCTACCGCCGCTGGCTGAACCGCAACGAGCAGCAGCTCGCGATCTGAGGCAGGAGTTCTCATGAGCACCACGACTGTCGAGAAGGCTGCTCCGGCCCGGCCGGACGGCGGTGGGACGACCGTGAAGCGTCCGGTGCGCCGGCGCGGCGAACTCAGCCTGCCGGCCCGGCTGACCTCCCACGGCGTACTGACCGTGGCCAGCCTGATCGCGCTCTTCCCGGTCGCCTGGCTGGTCTTCCTCTCCCTCGGCCCGGACAAGGACGACTACCTGCACCCCGGCCGCATCTGGGGCAAGATGACGCTGGACAACTACGCGTTCGTCCTGGAGCACACGGCCTTCTTCCACTGGCTGAAGAGCTCGCTGATCGTCTCCCTCGGGACGACGGTGATCGGTGTGCTGGTCGCCGCCACCACCGGCTACGCGGTCTCCCGCATGCGCTTCCCGGGCTACAAGAAGTTCATGTGGGTGCTGCTGGTCACCCAGATGTTCCCGGTGGCCGTCCTGATGGTGCCGATGTACCAGCTCCTGTCCGAGCTGCAGCTGATCGACACCTACCTCGGCCTGATCCTGGTGTACTGCACCACTGCCGTGCCGTACTGCGCCTGGCTGATGAAGGGCTACTTCGACACCATCCCGTTCGAGATCGACGAGGCGGGCCGGGTCGACGGGCTGACCCCCTTCGGGACCTTCGCGCGGCTGATCCTGCCGCTCGCCAAGCCGGGCCTGGCGGTCGCCGCGTTCTACAGTTTCATCACGGCGTTCGGCGAGGTGGCCTTCGCCACGACGTTCATGCTGGACGACGAGAAGTACACCCTCGCCGTCGGTCTGCAGAGCTTCATCAGCGAGCACGACGCCCAGCGCAACCTCATGGCCGCCACCGCGGTCCTGATCGCGATACCCGTCTCCGGGTTCTTCTACCTGGTGCAGAAGAACCTGGTGACCGGACTCACCGCCGGCGGCACGAAGGGCTGACCCCCTTCGGCCGGAGACTCCCGCGCGCCTGACCGCGCGGGTAGGCGGCCCGCGGTGCCCATCCGACCCCGCTGACACCGCGGGCCGCCTCGTCCGGTCCCCCGCCCGCACCCACGCCTCACACGACCGCACTGACGCAACGCAAGGACGACATGAGTCAGCAGCACTCCGCCGCCCAGGTCCCGACCTCCTCGACCCAGCCGACGCCCTCCGCCGACTCGGCCGTCGCCACCGTCACCAGGCGCCGTGACTGGTGGCGGGAAGCGGTGATCTACCAGGTGTATCCGCGCAGCTTCGCCGACAGCAACGGCGACGGCATGGGCGACCTGGAGGGCATCCGCTCCCGCCTGCCCTACCTGCGCGACCTCGGCGTGGACGCGGTGTGGCTCAGCCCCTTCTACGCCTCCCCGCAGGCGGACGCCGGATACGACGTCTCCGACTACCGTGCCGTCGACCCCATGTTCGGCACCCTGCTGGACGCGGACGCGCTGATCCGCGACGCCCATGCACTGGGCCTGCGGATCATCGTCGACCTGGTGCCCAACCATTCCTCCGACCAGCACGAGTGGTTCAAGCGGGCCGTCGCCGAGGGCCCCGGCTCGCCGCTGAGGGAGCGCTACCACTTCCGGCCCGGCAAGGGGAAGAACGGCGAACTCCCGCCCAACGACTGGGAGTCGATCTTCGGCGGCCCCGCCTGGACCCGGGTCACCGAGCCCGACGGCACGCCCGGCGAGTGGTACCTGCACCTCTTCGCCCCCGAGCAGCCCGACTTCAACTGGGAGCACCCGGCGGTCGGCGACGAGTTCCGCTCCATCCTGCGCTTCTGGCTGGACATGGGCGTGGACGGCTTCCGCATCGACGTCGCCCACGGCATGGTGAAGGCCGAGGGTCTTCCCGACCTCGGAAGCCATGAGCAGCTGAAGCTGCTGGGCAACGATGTCATGCCGTTCTTCGACCAGGACGGGGTGCACGAGATCTACCGGCAGTGGCGGAAGATCCTCGACGAGTACTCCGATGCGCTGGAGCCCGAAGGCGCCTCCGCCCAGGGGCGGGGACGGGCGACGGGCGGGCGCATCTTCGTCGCCGAGGCGTGGACGCCCACCGTGGAGCGCACCGCCAACTACGTGCGCCCCGACGAGCTGCACCAGGCGTTCAACTTCCAGTATCTGGGCACCTACTGGGACGCGGCCGAGCTGCGTGAGGTCATCGACCGCACCCTGGACGCCATGCGCCCGGTCGGCGCCCCCGCCACCTGGGTGCTGTCCAACCACGACGTCACCCGGCACGCCACCCGCTTCGCCAACCCGCCCGGGCTCGGCACCCAGATCCGGCAGGCCGGGGACCGCGAGCTGGGCCTGCGCCGCGCCCGCGCCGCCACCCTGCTGATGCTGGCGCTGCCCGGTTCGGCCTACGTCTACCAGGGCGAGGAGCTGGGCCTGCCGGACGTCGTGGACCTGCCCGACGAGGTGCGCCAGGACCCGGCGTACTTCCGGGGTGCGGGCCAGGACGGTTTCCGCGACGGGTGCCGGGTGCCGATCCCGTGGACCCGTGAGGGCTCCTCCTTCGGCTTCGGCGACGGCGGAAGCTGGCTGCCGCAGCCGGCGTGGTGGGGCGAGCTGAGCGTGGAGGCGCAGACCGGGGTGCCCGGCTCGACGCTGGAGATGTACCGGGCGGCGCTCGCGGTGCGCCGGGAGCAGCCCGACCTGGGCGCGGGCGACTCGGTGGAGTGGCTGCGGGCGCCGGAGGGCGTGCTCGCCTTCCGGCGCGGGGACTTCGTGTGCGTCGCCAACACCACCGGCGAGTCGGTGACCGTGCCCGCGTACGGGCGGGTGCTGATCTCCAGCAGCGAGGTCGCCGAGACCGGCGGGGAGACGAAGGTGCCGGGCGACACCACCGTGTGGTGGACCACCGCCTGACGGACGGTCCGCCCGGCAACTTTCTGGTTCAAGTTCGTACGGCCCGCTGCCCTTTCGGGCGGCGGGCCTTTAACATCTGCGTTGCCGCAAGTTTGCTGAATGTTTCAGCAAACACCTTCAACGTAGAAGGAAACCCCACACATGGCACGCAGAACCCTCGCCGGGGCGGCCGCTCTCGTCGCCGCCTCGCTTGTCATGACCCCGACCATCGCGGAGGCCTCCCCACCGGGCTCGAAGGACGTCACCGCCGTCCTCTTCGAGTGGAACTTCGCCTCCGTCGCCCGTGAGTGCACCACCACCCTGGGCCCCGCCGGCTACGGCTACGTGCAGGTCTCCCCGCCTGCCGAGCACATACAGGGCGGGCAGTGGTGGACCTCCTACCAGCCCGTCAGCTACCGGATCGCGGGCCGCCTCGGCGACCGTACCGCCTTCAAGAACATGGTCGACACGTGTCACGCGGCCGGAGTCAAGGTCGTCGTCGACACCGTCATCAACCACATGTCCGCGGGCAGCGGCACCGGCACCGGCGGCTCGTCGTACACGAAGTACGACTACCCCGGCCTGTACTCGGCCTCCGACTTCGACACCTGCACCTCCGAGATCACCGACTACCGGGACCGCTGGAACGTCCAGAACTGCGAGCTCGTCGGGCTCGCCGACCTGGACACCGGCGAGGAGTACGTGCGCGGCGCGATCGCCGGGTACATGAACGACCTGCTCTCGCTCGGCGTGGACGGATTCCGCATCGACGCCGCCAAGCACATCCCGGCCGCCGACCTCGCCGCCGTCAAGTCCCGGCTCAGCAACCCGTCGGCGTACTGGAAGCAGGAGGTCATCTACGGCGCGGGCGAGGCGGTGCAGCCGGACGAGTACACCGGCACCGGCGACGTCCAGGAGTTCCGCTACGCCTACGACCTCAAGCGCGTCTTCCGCAACGAGAACCTCGCCTACCTGAAGAACTACGGCGAGGGCTGGGGCTACCTGAAGAGCGACGTCGCCGGTGTCTTCGTCGACAACCACGACACCGAGCGCAACGGCTCCACGCTCAGCTACAAGGACAACGCCGACTACACCCTGGCCAATGTGTTCATGCTGGCCTGGCCCTACGGCGCCCCCGACATCAACTCCGGCTACGAGTTCTCCGACCCCGACGCCGGACCCCCCGACGGCGGCCGGGTGGACGCCTGCTGGCAGAGCGGCTGGAAGTGCCAGCACGCCTGGCCGGAGATCAAGTCCATGGTCGCCTTCCGCAACGCCACCCGCGGCCAGGCGGTGACCGACTGGTGGGACAACGGCGCTGACGCCATCGCGTTCGGCCGCGGCGACAAGGGCTTCGTGGCCATCAACCACGAGTCCGGCCCGCTGACCCGCACCTATCAGACCTCCCTGCCTGCCGGCACCTACTGCGACGTGCAGGGCAACAGGCAGGTGACGGTGGACGGTTCGGGCCGGCTCACGGCCACCCTCGGCAGCAACACCGCACTCGCCGTGTACGCGGGCAAGAGCGCCTGCTGAGACGACCGGGCACCCGCTGCAGCAAACCTGTGACGTCCGGCGGTCAGTTCTGTGGCCGCCGGACGCTAGCGTAAGCGCGGGATAAAGAACTCCCCCGCGGGGATGAGGAGCTGCGGCGCGATCCCTCCCCGCGCCGCTCGTCCGCGCCGCAAGGGGGAGCCATCCGCATGGCTGTGAACAACACTCAGCGTCCCCGCGGACGCGTGGCGGGATGCCTGCAGGCCCTGCTGGTGCCGCTGATCATCGTCGGCATCATCGGCGCGTGGAACTACTTCAGGGACGACGAGTCCCCGTCGTCCTCCTCGTCCTCCTCGTCGTCGTCCTCGTCCCCGTCCTCGTCGTCCTCCCCGGACGACAAGGGCGGCGGCTCCGACGGCTGGAAGGTCGGCGACTGCGGCGGCCCGGACCCGGACAAGGGGTCCGACAGCTACAAGAAGCTCGACTGCGACGACTCCGGCGCCACCTTCAAGGCCATGAAGATCCTGGACGGCGCCATCCTGGACGACTCCATCCAGTGCCCCGCGGGCACCGACATCATCATCAAGGTCTCCATCAGCTTCGGTTCGTCCAGCGGCGGCGGCATCCCCTCCAGCACCGTCTGCGGCCGCAACCTCTCCGACGACCACCCCGGTGACGCGGGCGCCGGCGGCGGCCAGCTGGTGAAGGGCGACTGCATCGACTCCACCGCCAAGGAGATCCCCTGCGCCTCGGCGGGACCCGACGACTACAAGGTCCTCGACCTGGTCAAGACGGAGTCCGAGTGCCCGGCCAAGACCACCGACCCGCTGAAGCTGACCCTCGGGATCGGCCGTCCCTACGACGTGATCTGCGGCCGCAAGGCGGCCTGACGCCGGCCGACGGATCGTCATACGGCACCTGCGCGCCGCCGGTTCCCCTCGCGGGGCCGGCGGCGCGCCGTCGTGTGCGCCCGCGCCCGCCTGCCGCCGGCCGCTGCGTGCCCCACTCGTCCGCCCCTGCCGGAAAGCTCCGCCCGGCAGCTCCTGGAAGTTCTTGCCGCCGCTTTCACGAGTCTTGCTGTAAAGCTTTCAACAGCGGTACGGTCGCGCGGGCGCCCCGGTGACGTGGCCGAAACGGTCGTCCCCAGGGCGTGGGGTCGGACCCGTATGAGCCGTCATCGCAAGGAGTGCACCCTGTGATACCCAGTTGGCCCGCGCCCCCGGGGCGCCGATCCGCGCGCGCCAGACGGGTCGCCGCCGTCACCGTCGCCGCGCTGGCCGCCGCACTTGTGCAGCCGCTCGCCGCCCGCGCCGACGCCCCGCCCGCGCCGCCGTCGGACACCCGGCTCGCCGAGGAGCCCGCACGGCACGACCTGACCCGCGAGCAGTTCTACTTCGTCCTGCCGGACCGTTTCGCCAACGGCGACCGGGGCAACGACCGCGGCGGTCTGACCGGCTCCCGGCTCACCACCGGGTACGACCCCACCGACAAGGGCTTCTACCAGGGCGGCGACCTCAAGGGCCTGATCAAGAAGCTCGACTACATCAAGGGCCTCGGCACCACCGCCATCTGGATGGCCCCCATCTTCAAGAACCAGCCCGTGCAGGGCACCGGCAAGGACGCCTCGGCCGGCTACCACGGCTACTGGATCACCGACTTCACCCAGGTCGACCCGCACTTCGGCACCAACGAGGACCTCGAGAAGCTCATCGACAAGGCCCACCACAAGGGCATGAAGGTCTTCTTCGACGTCATCACCAACCACACCGCCGACGTCGTCGACTACGAGGAGAAGTCCTACAGCTACCTCTCCAAGGGCGCCTTCCCCTACCTCACCAAGGACGGAAAGCCCTTCGACGACGCCGACTACGCCGACGGCGGGAAGAAGTTCCCGCGCACCGGCACCGGCACCTTCCCGCGCACCCCCGTCGTCCCCGCCGCCAAGAAGAACCTCAAGGTCCCCGCCTGGCTCAACGACCCGGCGATGTACCACAACCGGGGCGACTCCACCTGGGCGGGCGAGTCCACCACCTACGGCGACTTCTCCGGCCTGGACGACCTGTGGACCGAGCGTCCCGAGGTCGTCGAGGGCATGAAGAAGATCTACCAGCGCTGGGTGAGGGACTTCGGCATCGACGGCTTCCGGATCGACACCGTGAAGCACGTCAACATGGAGTTCTGGACCCAGTGGGCCACCGCCCTGGACGCCTACGCGGCCAAGCAGGGCCAGGACGACTTCTTCATGTTCGGCGAGGTGTACTCCGCCGACACGAACGTCACCTCCCCGTACGTCACCCAGGGCCGGCTCGACGCCACCCTGGACTTCCCCTTCCAGGACGCCGCCCGCCGGTACGTCTCCCAGGGCGGCAGCGCGGCCGCGCTCTCCGCCGTCTTCGGCGACGACTACAAGTACACCTCCGGCACGGCCAACGCCTACGAGCAGGTCACCTTCCTCGGCAACCACGACATGGGCCGCATCGGGACGTTCCTCCAGCAGGACGACCCCGGGGCCTCCGACGCCGAGCTGCTGAAGAAGGACGTCTTCGCCCACGAGCTGATGTTCCTCAGCCGAGGCAACCCGGTGATCTACTACGGCGACGAGCAGGGCTTCACCGGCGCCGGCGGCGACAAGGACGCCCGCCAGACGCTGTTCGCCTCGCGCACCGCCGACTACCTCGACGACGACCTCATCGGCACCGACCGCACCCACGCCGAGGACACCTACGACACCCGCTCGCCCCTCTACCGTGCGATCGGCGAGCTCGCCAAGCTCCGCAAGGCCCACCCGGCCCTCGCCGACGGCGTCCAGCAGGAGCGGTACGCGGCCGACGGTCCCGGCGTCTACGCCTTCTCCCGCACCGACGCCACCACCCGCACCGAGTACGTCGTCGCCCTCAACAACGCCGGCACCGAGAAGCGGGCCTCCTTCGCGACCGGCTCGGCCGGCATGACCTTCAAGGGCGTGTACGGCACCGACGCCACCGTGCGGTCCGGCGCCGACAAGAAGATCACCGTCACCGTCCCGGCCCGCTCGGCGATCGTCCTCAAGGCGGCCGGACCGCTCGCCCGGCCCGCCGCCGCACCCACCATCACCCTCGAGGCACCCGAGGCCGGTGCCACCGGCACCGTCGAGCTGACCGCCGACGTCGACGGCGGCGGCCTCAACCGGGTCGTCTTCGCCGCCCAGACCGGCAACGGCGCCTGGCGGACCCTCGGCTCCGCCGACCACGCCCCCTACAAGGTCACCCACACCATCGGCGAGGACGTGCCCGCAGGCACCGCCCTGCGCTACAAGGCCGTGGTGATCGACTCGGCCGGGCGCACCGACAGTGCCATGGCCGCCTCCACCACCGGCACCCCGCCCGCCGAGACCCCGCCCGCCGCGTCCTCGCGCGACCACGTGATCGTCCACTACAAGCGCGCCGACGGGAACTACGACGACTGGGGCCTGTACGCCTGGGGCGACCTCGCCGAGGGCGAGGCCACCGAATGGCCCGAGAGCCACCCCTTCGCCGGCCGGGACGCCTACGGCGCCTTCGCCTGGGTCAGGCTCAAGCCCGGCGCCTCCGACGTAGGCTTCCTGGTGATCGACAAGGACGGCACCAAGGACGTCGCCGCCGACCGCACCATCGACGTCACCCGGCACGGCGAGATCTGGATCGAGCAGGGCGAGGAGACCGTCACCACCGAACGGCCGGACCACCCCGAGCAGGACAGGAGCAAGGCCGTCCTGCACTACCACCGCGCGGACGGCGACTACGACGGCTGGGGCCTGCACGTGTGGGCCGGCGCCGCCGATCCCACCGACTGGGCGAAGCCGCTCGAACCGGTGCGGACCGACTCCTACGGCGCGGTCTTCGAGGTGCCGCTCGCCGAGGATGCCACCAGCCTCAGCTACATCGTCCACAAGGGCGACGAGAAGGACCTGCCCACCGACCAGGCCCTCGACCTCACGACCAGTGGTCACGAGGTGTGGCTGCTGAGCGGGCAGGAGAAGTACCTGCTGCCGCAGCCCGCGGGCTCCTCGGCGGCCCTCGACCTGACCACCTCCAAGGCGGTCTGGATCGACCGGGACACCGTGGTCTGGAACGGCTCCGAGGGCGCCGCCTCCACTCAGCTGCTCGCCTCCCGCACCGGCTCCGTCACGGTGCAGAACGGCACCCTGACCGACACCGGCGCACGCTGGCTGCGGCTGCGCAGGACCGGCCTCACCGACGCCCAGAAGAAGAAGCTCCCGCACCTGAAGGACGGCACCGCCTGGGAGGTCGACCCGCGCGACCGCGGAGCCGTGCGCGAGGCCCTGCGCGGCCAGGTCGTCGCCACCCAGCGGACCGCCGACGGCGCCGTGCTCGCCGCGACCGGCGTGCAGCTCGCCGGGGTCCTGGACGCCCTCTACGCCGGCCACGCCGTCAAGTCCCGGCTCGGACCGGTGTTCCGGAACGGCCGGCCCACCCTGTCGGTGTGGGCGCCCACCGCGCAGCAGGTGTCGCTGCGGATCGACGGCCGCACGGTGCGGATGAGCCGCGACGACGACTCCGGCGTCTGGTCCGTCACCGGCCCCCGCTCCTGGAAGGGCAAGCCCTACCGTTACGCGGTGACCGTGTGGGCGCCCGACGCCGGCCGGATCGTCACCAACGAGGTCACCGACCCCTACTCGGTCGCCCTCACCACCGACTCCGAGCACAGCCTCGTCGTCGACCTGGCCGACCCCTCCCTCAAGCCCCGTGGCTGGGACGGCTACGCCAAGCCCAGGGCCGTGCCGCTGAAGGACGCCCAGATCCAGGAGCTGCACATCCGCGACTTCTCCGTCGCCGACCGCACGGCGAAGCACCGCGGCACCTACCTCGCCTTCACCGACAAGGACAGCGACGGCAGCCGGCATCTGCGCAAGCTGGCGAAGGCCGGCACCTCGTACGTGCACCTGCTGCCCGCCTTCGACATCGCCACCATCCCCGAGCGCAGGTCCGACCAGGCGGAGCCCGCCTGCGACCTGGCCTCCTACCCGGCCGACAGCGACAAGCAGCAGGAGTGCGTCGCGAAGACCGCCGGCAAGGACGCCTACAACTGGGGCTACGACCCGTACCACTACACGGTCCCCGAGGGCTCCTACGCCACCGACCCGGACGGCACCGCCCGCACGGTGGAGTTCCGCAAGATGGTCAAGGCGCTCAACGAGGACGGCCTGCGCGTGGTGATGGACGTGGTCTACAACCACACCGCCGCCCACGGCCAGGCGAAGACCTCCGTGCTGGACCGGATCGTCCCCGGCTACTACCAGCGGCTGCTCGCCGACGGCTCCGTCGCCGACAGCACCTGCTGCTCCAACACGGCGCCCGAGAACGCCATGATGGGCAAGCTGGTCGTCGACTCGGTCGTCACCTGGGCCAAGGAGTACAAGGTCGACGGCTTCCGCTTCGACCTCATGGGCCACCACCCCAAGGCGAACATGCTCGCCGTCCGCAAGGCTCTCGACGCGCTCACCCCCGAGAAGGACGGCGTCGACGGCAAGAAGATCATCCTGTACGGGGAGGGCTGGAACTTCGGCGAGATCGCCGACGACGCCCGCTTCGAGCAGGCCACCCAGAAGAACATGGCGGGCACCGGCATCGCCACCTTCTCCGACCGGGCCCGTGACGCCGTGCGCGGCGGCGGACCCTTCGACGAGGATCCCGGCGTGCAGGGCTTCGCCTCCGGCCTCTACACCGACCCCAACTCCTCGCAGAGCAACGGCACCGAGGCCGAGCAGAAGGCCAGGCTGCTGCACTACCAGGACCTCATCAAGGTGGGCCTGAGCGGCAACCTCGCCGACTACAGCTTCACCGACACCAGCGGCAAGCGGGTCAAGGGCTCCCAGGTCGACTACAACGGCTCACCCGCCGGATACGCGGCCGCACCCGGCGACGCCCTCGCCTACGCCGACGCGCACGACAACGAGTCCCTGTTCGACGCGCTCGCCTTCAAGCTGCCGAAGGACACCCCGGCGGCGGACCGGGCGCGGATGCAGGTCCTCGCCATGGCGACCGCCACCCTCTCGCAGGGCCCGGCGCTCTCCCAGGCGGGCACCGACCTGCTGCGCTCCAAGTCCCTGGACCGCAACTCCTACGACAGCGGCGACTGGTTCAACGCCATCCACTGGAACTGCGCGGACGGCAACGGTTTCGGCCGGGGACTGCCGCCGGCCGCCGACAACAAGGACAAGTGGCCGTACGCCAAGCCGCTGCTCGGGGTGATCAAGGCCGACTGCCCGCACATCGAGGGTGCCTCGGCCGCCTACCGGGACCTGCTGAGGATCCGCGCCACCGAGAAGGTGTTCTCCCTGGACACCGCCGAGCAGGTGCAGTCCCGCCTGTCGTTCCCGCTCTCCGGGAAGGACGAGACGCCCGGCGTGATCACCATGCAGCTCGGTGACCTGGTGGTCGTCTTCAACGCCACCCCCGAGCGGCAGAAGCAGCGCGTCGCCTCGCTCGCCGGGAAGAGCTACCGCCTGCACCCGGTCCAGGCGGCGGGCAGCGACGCGGTGGTGAAGACCTCGTCCTACGCGAAGGCCGCCGGCACCTTCACCGTCCCGGCCCGCACGGTCGCGGTGTTCACCCGCTGACCCGCCCGTGAGCTGCGGCTAGGGTGAGCCCTCCGGACACCGAACGGGAGGGCTCATGCCGCAGATCACCGTGGACTACTCCGAGCAGCTCGCGGACGGATTCGACCGGACGGCGTTCGCCCGCGAGCTGCACGGAGCGGTGGGCGAGATCGCCTCCGCGTCGCCCTCGTCGTGCAAGACGCGCTTCCGGCGCATCGAGGAGGCCGTGGCCGGCACGGACACCGAGGGGCACGCGGTGGTCCATGTGCAGATCGGCCTGTTCCCCGGACGCACCGAGGAGACGAAGGCACGGCTCACCGGGACCGCGCTCGAGCTGCTGCGCCGGCATCTCGAACAGCCGGACGGGCTGACCCTGCACGCCTCCGCCGAGATCCGGGAGATGGAGGCCGCCTCCTACCGCAAGTACGACAGCGCGTAGGGTCCGTCCCGCGGGTCCACCAAGTGCGGGCCCCGCGGCTCACATCAGGTCGCGGCGGCCCAGCCACCCGGGCACCACCGGCACCCCGTCCTCGTCCCGCTGCGCGAGCTGCTCCGGCGTGGGACGCGCGGGCGCCGGCGGCTCCTCGGCGACCGGTTCTTCGGCGGCGGGTTCCGGCGGCGGCTGGGGGGCCGGTGCCGCCGAGTCCTGAAGCAGTTCCGCCACGCTGAACCGGGTGAGGAACGAGCTCCACGCCCCGTCGACGATGAGCAGGAACCCGTCGTGGCTCCGCAGCAGGCGGCGCCGCTTGGGGTTGAACGGATGGGCGGGCACATGCTCACGCGCCCGTCGCTCCAGCTCCGCCAGCGCCTCCTCACGCGTCCCCTCGACCAGCCCCACCACCTGGGCCTCGGTGCGTTTGCGCTCGGCGGCGCCCACGGTCGTCTCGACGACCAGGCCCCATGTCGTGGTGGCGGTCACGACGAGGCGAGCGTCAGCAGCCGGGTCGCGAGAGCGGCGAAGGGGCCGTCGCCCGGCTCGTCCTTGAGCAGGGTGCGCAGCAGTGTGCCGAGTTCCTCGTCGTGGGTGGCGGCGACCGCGGCCAGCGCCGCGAAGTCGTGCACCAGCTGCATCTCCAGCTCGCCGCGCGGAATGCGCTTGCCCTCCAGCCAGATCAGCGCCGTGGACTCCACCAGCGAGATCCACGAGCGGATCACCAGCTCGAGGCGGGGCGGAGCCTCACCCACCACCCCCAGGTGCGAGAGCATGTTGTCGTACGCGGCCTGACGCACCGAGTCGATCAGGGCGTTGGTGGTGGAGGAGCCGACCGCGGGGCCGCCGCGCATCAGGGCGGAGAAGCCGGGGCCGTGGTCCTCCACGAAGTCGAAGAAGCGCCCCATCACCCGCAGCAGCCGCGCCCCCAGCGGGCCCTCGTGCGGTTCGGCGAACCGGGACGCCAGATCGTCGGAGGCACGCTGCAAGGCAGCCTCGTACAGGCTGAGTTTGCCGGGGAAGTAGTGATAGACCAGCGGGCGCGAGATACCGGCCGCCGACGCTATCTCGTCGATGGAGACGTCGTCGGGCGAACGGCGGCTGAACAGTTCGAGGGCGACACCGATCAACTGCTGGCGGCGCTCCTCGACTCCCATCCTGCGGCGTACCCCGGTGGTGCTCATGCGAACACCTTACCGATCGGTTCCGGACGCGAACGTCCCGGAGCGGCCACCGGTGTTCACGGTCAGCGCAGGCCGCGGAGCGAGTCGCCGTCCTCCAGGGTGGCGCTGAGGTCCGCCTGGGCGCCCCGCCGGGCCTTCGCGGTCAGCATCCGGCCCTCCGCGGAGGCCTCGATGCCGCCGGTCGCCTTCACCGACGTGGTGCCGGGGCCGCCGGCCGCCAGCAGGTACCAGGAGCCCTTGGGCGACTTCCACAGCACCCCGGCCAGCACCTGAGGCTTGCGCGGCCCGCAGGCCGGCACGCTCTCCGCCCGTGCCGCCACCGCGCCGAACCGCCCGCGCGGCGTGTGGAACTGGGCCAGCACCCTCGCCCCCTCGCCCCGCCAGGTCTCCGCCCGCGTGCACAGCCAGGTCGCCTCGTCGTCGCTGTCCGGCAGCGGCTGGTGCGCGTACGCCCAGGCGTTGACGCTGCGCACCCCGGCCGAGCGCAGCAGCCCCAGCGAGCAGGCGTACGGCGCCCAGGTGCGCAGCGCCCGCGCCCGCGAGGCCTCGGCGGGTGCGCCGGGCGGCCCGGCCGTCAGCCGCGCCGGCACCAGCTCGCCGAGGTCGGTCAGCAGCCGGGCGCCGGTGCCGTCGGTCAGCTGCAGCACGTTCCAGGAGGTGCAGCCCTCGCGGCGCAGGGTCGGGCTCGCCAGCGGTGCGGTCACCCCGTCGGTGAGCTCCAGGTCCATCACGCCCCCGCCGGGCGAGCGGAGGTCCCGCTCACCGGCCCTGCGCACCCACGGGGCGGTCAGATAGCGGACGTTGCCGTCGGTGCGGCTCAGCACCACCGCGCCCGACTCGGCCCGGCCCGCCCCGTCGACCCGGGCGAAGTCGAGGGCGGCACCCCCCGCGCCCTTGCGCGGCTCGGCGTAGCGCACGATGCGCAGCCCGTCGTACAGGATCACCACCCGCGAGTTGTCGATCGTCCCCGCGTACAGCAGCTGGGGCGGTCCGGACGGACCGCCGGTCGGGGTGCCCGGTGTGTGCGAGACCTTCACCGCCTCGCCGGGGCGGGCCCACACGGCCAGGGCGCGGCGCAGCAGGGCCTCGTCACGGACGAGGGAGCCGCGCGCGGGCCACACCGAGAAGTCGGTGCGCGCGGAGGTCTTCCAGGCGGTGGGGGAGACCCGGGTGAGCCTGCCCGGGTCCAGGGCGGCCTGCGCGGCCGGGTTCTGCGCGTACGGCGGAGCCGCGGCCCCGTCGGGCCCCCAGCCGTCGCCGGGCAGCGCGAGCAGCATGCCGCACACGGCGAGAGCGGCGCCCGCGGCCAGCGCGACCTTCAGATGCCGACGGCGGCGCATCAGATCGGTGGGGCGGGCCTGCAGCGAACAGGGGTCGAACTCGCTGGACTCCAGCAGCTTGTACTCGGCCGGCACCGAGTCCGCCTCGGCCAGCGCGGCGTCCGGGTCGTCGACGCCCGCCTCGCCGAGCACCCTGCGCACCTCGCCGTCCGGCAGCCGGTCCAGGCCACGCAGCGCGTAGGCGGCACGCCCGGCACCGGAGAGCGCGGACAGCTTCTGGTCCAGGGCGAGTTCGTCGGCGCCGCCCGGCCGCGGGAACAGCTTCAGCCCCCACACCTGCGGCAGCAGCGGCGGCAGCTGCGCCCGCCTGGGCCACGCCTTGCGCCTCAGCGGCAGCCCCGCTTGCAGCGCCGCACGCACCACCTGCAGCCGCACCAGGGCGTACCCCGGGTCGCTGCCGGGCCCTGAGGACTGGGCGGGGATCACCGGCGCCGGCGCCTGCTGGCGGGGCAGCGCGCGCTGGGTCAGGGCGTGCGCGGTCAGCACCCGTCTGCTGCGCCCCAGCGTCGGCGGCAGCACCAGGTACCCCAGTCGCACCAGCCGCGGGTAGTGCTCGACGAGTGCGGCCTCGGCCTGCTCCACATCGACCACCGGGCCGGCGGGAGAGGCGGAATCCGCGGGTTCGGAGGGGCGCTGGGCGACATCCTGTGACTGCACGTTCAGCAGAACGAGCGAATCCACGGATGGTCACCTGACCCCCGTCCGTCACACCCCGTCCGGCCCAACGAGCCCGCGCGCGTACGCGGCCATCGACCGCTGATACCGGGGCAGATGCCGGGCCGGCGCCTCGAGGACCAGGGACAGCCCCTCGCGGTCGCGGCCCAGGCTCGACAGGCAGAGCGCGAGACAGGCGCGCACCGCGTCGTCCAGTTCGTCGGACGGCGCGTCCAGCTCCGGCCGCAGCAGCGCGACACCCTCCTCGGGGCGGCCGATGTTCCGCAGCGAGCCGGCCGGCTGGATCTTCGCCCGTCGCGCCTTGTACGGGCCGACCTTCCCGAGCCCGCCGTCCAGCGCCGCCCGGTACTGCTCGACCGCCTCGGCGGGACGGCCGGTGGAGTCGAAGGCGCAGCCCCGCTCGAACGGGGCCGAGCGGGCTGTCCTCGGGCAGCTCCGCCACCAGGGCGTCGATCACCGCGCGGAACGCGCGCCGCCCTCCTCGGACTCCTCGTGGTCGTCGAGCGTGGCCGAGGCGGCGGCCATCCGCTCCTCCCGGTCCTGTGCCATGCGGCCAGCCTCGCACGGGCGCCCGCACCCGGGCGCGGGATTTTGAGTGCTCGGCCCCTCTCAGCCGTATGAGAGGCGAGGGCCCCCTCGCCGGGGCTCCGTGCGGCTTGTCGCCGATGGACCTCGAGGACCGGAGGAACACATGAAGCTGACCCGACCGATGCTCGCGCTGAGCGGCGCGGCGGCGATTCTGGCGCTGGCCGGCTGCGGATCCGGCGGCAAGGGCGAGGCGGCGCCGCCGAAGGAGGTGACCGGCAGCCTGGAGCACATCGCGGCCGAGGCCAAGTGCAAGCCGAACATGCAGACCGACGCCGACACCATCCGCCAGGCGATCTGCAAGCGGGGCGGGCAGAAGTACATCCTCGCCACCTTCTCCACCGACCGTGGTCAGCGCGAGTGGCTGAACGGCGCCAAGGACTACGGCGGTTACTACCTCGTCGGCCGCAAGTGGGTGGCCGTGGGCGAGGAGAAGACGGTGGAGGAACTGCGGTCCGTGCTCGGCGGGACGCTGGAGGAGGGCTCCGAGCACATGAACCCCGGCGGCAGTCACAACAAGGGCGGCGGCCACGGCGGCGGTCATCACGGCTGACCCCCCTGGGGGCCGCTCGCAGCCGGGGGCGACGAGCGGCCCGGGGACATGACAAGAGCCGGTGGCGGGACATCCCGCCACCGGCTCCTTGTGTCTCCTGCCGGTTCCGGACTACTGGCAGTCCCTGCCGCTGTTGATGCAGTCGACCATCTCGTTCATCAGGTTCTCGTCGAAGAAGTTGATGAAGTCGTTGTGGTCGGTGATCGGCTTGTGCAGCTGGTCCGGGAAGGAGTCGATCGCGTAGGCGTTCTGCACCTGCCCGTTCTGGATCTGCGGGGCCGGGATGTCGTAGACCAGCCGGACCTGCAGCTGGGGGATGGCCTGGAAGCCGTTCGGGCAGCTGCCGTCCGCCTCGACGAAGGCGACGTGCGTGCGGTGGTTGGCGCTGTCGATGTTCTGGCCGTCCCAGCAGCTCTGGAAGAAGGACGTGCGCACCACGGAGCTGCCCTCGGGGCAGATCGGGTACTTGTCGTTCACCACGCGGTCCTCGAAGCCGGTGCAGCTCCAGTTGGTGTTGGCGTTGTTCAGGCCGTTCACGAAGGACTTGGCGTCACCGGTGATGATGCGCAGGGCGCGCGGCATCGCGACCACGTCGCTGGTCTTGTTGCCGACGAACTTCAGCTCGGCCTTGGCCGGCTCGACGATCTGGCCGACGTTGCCGTCCTGACCGCCACCGGGCTGGTCGGCGTCGATGTCGTTCTGGCCGTTCTGCAGACGGATCACCGGCCAGAAGTAGGACGACTTGTCGCCCTGGTTCTGACAGGTGGTCTCGCCGTTGGCCAGGTCCTCGTCGCTGGCGAACGCGTTGTTGGCCTGGTTGCCGACGTAGTCGTGCTGGTGCTGAGCACCGTTGGACACGCCGGGCGCCACGATCACGTTGTCCGAGTTGCGGTTCTCGTTCTGGTTGGTGCCGCAGTTGGTGGTGAAGGAACCGGTCGAACCGGTGTCACCGTTGGCGGGCAGGCCGTTGCCGTTCACACCCTGCGGGCCGCCGTTGGGCTGGACGTCCTCGATCTTGACGAAGTCCTCGGCGGAGGGGCCGTTGCCCGCCTGGCCGCCGTTGCCGCCCTGGCCGTTGTCCTGGCCGCCGCCTCCCTGGTTCTGGCCTCCGTCCTGGTTCTGGCCCCGGCCGCCGCCGTTGATGTCCGCCGGGACACCCTCGCAGCGGGCGAAGCCGCCGAGGTTGCGCGGCGCCTGGCCGCCCGCGCGGTTGATGGCGGTGCGGATGCGGTCGAGAGTGGCCGCCCGCTTGGACTTCAGCGGCCCCAGGATGGAGTTGCTGACGTAGTCCGGGTCCCCCGCCTGGGCCTGCCGCGTCTCAGCCAGTCGCTTGTAGGCGGCGGTGACCTGCTGGTCGAGCCGTGCCAGCTCTCGGGCGACTCCCCTGCGCGCGTTGCGCGGCACCTTGGTGAGCCGCTGGCCGACGTCCGGACAGTTGATCGTCGCGATCTGTGCCGCACTCGACCGCGTCCGGTTGTCGGACTCGCCCTTCTCGTGCGCCGAGGCGTAGAAGTTCGCCCAGATCAGCCCGCCCCCACCGAGCGCTAGGGCCGCCGATGCGGCTATGGCCTTGGTGGCCAGCGGCGTACGGCGTTTTCTTGTGTTGCGTCCCATGGAACTCCTCTGACTTCCTTGCGGGGCATCCCATTGCGGGGCATCGAGGCGCCCGACAGGAGTGAAGCGGCTCCCTTGAGTACGCACGCAGCACCACGGGTGTTCACCCGTCCCGCGAATCGCAGCGAAGTCCGTACGGTCACGGGGGTTTCAACACGCCCTGGAACACCGGGAGTTGCTGATCCCGTACAGGGGGTGAATCTCAGCGTCCGGTTTCCCCGTGCGTGGTCGTGATACGCGGGAACCACCGGCACGCGCGGGTTGCCGCCCGTACGGGGGCGCACGGGCCGGTTTCGTGGCGATGCCGGTGGTGTGCCGGTCGTTGGTCTGATTCGTTCCGGCCGTCCCGGACGGTTGCCGGTGCGAGCGGGCCGGAGGCGGGCGGCCTCCTCCGGCGGGCCTACGCCCCGGAGGCCGCCAGCACCTTCGCCTCCACCTCCGGGTCCAGCCCCACGGCCGGGCGGTCGGGCCGCCGCGGGGGCGTGCCGCCGATGCTCCGCAGCCATTCCCAGGTGTCGGCCACCGTCTCCCGGACGGGACGGCAGCGCAGCCCCGCCCCGACCGCGCGGGACACATCCGCGGAGTACAGGGCGCGGTACCCCTCGCTGTCGGGCGGCACCCACATCGGCAGGTGCGTCCACGGCTCGATCCCGGCGTCGAGGATCACCCGTGGGTCGGTCCAGCGCAGCTCGGCCGCACCGCCGGTGATCTCGGTGCACACCTGGAGCAACTCGCCCATGGTGGTGTGCCCCTGCGGGGACATCAGGTTGTACGGGCCGCTCCGGCCCTGCTCGGCCGCGCCGAGGATCCACTCGGCGAGGTCGCGCACGTCGACGTACTGCAGCGGCAGGTCCTGCGGCCCCGGGGCCAGGACCTGGCCGCCACGGGCGGTCCGGTTCAGCCACCAGGGCAGCCGGCCGATGTTGTCGTTCCGGCCGAGGATCAGCCCGGCCCGCACCAGCAGGGAACGGTCCTCGCCGAAGGCGCCGGCCGCCGCCAGCTCCCCGCCGCGCTTGTCGCGGGCGTAGTCGGTCTGCCCGGCGTCCGGGGAGGCGCCCTCCACCACCGGGGCCTCTTCGGTGTACCCGGCGGGCGGCGCCCAGGCGTACACCGAGCAGCTCGACACATACACGTACCGCCCGGCGCGCCCGCGCAGCAGCCGGGCCGTGTCCCGCACCGCGCGCGGAGCCCAGGACCAGGTGTCGACGACGACGTCCCAGGTGCCCGGTTCCTCGTCGAGCGGGGCGAGACCGTCCACCTCGGTGCGGTCGCCGAGCAGCTCCCGGGTGCCCGGCGGGGCCGGCCGCCGCCCCCGGTGGAAGACGGTCACCTCCCAGCCCCGCCCGAGGGCCGCCGCCACGACGGCCCGCCCCACGAACTCCGTACCACCCAGCATCAGCAGTCTCATGCCGGTGACCATGCCCGCCCGGCCGGGGCCGGGGAACGGGAATCTGCTGTCGGCAGACGATCCGGGGAAGCCCGGGGCGGCCGGAGGGACCTGCCGAGCCCCGGGGAGGCCGCGGGCAGCCCCGGGGGAGGCGTCAGCGGCCGGCCGGCGGGACGTACTTGTACCCGACGCGGCGCACGGTGTGGATGGCGCCCCGGTGGCGCGGGCCGAGCTTGCGGCGCAGCCTGGCGATGTGCACGTCCACGGTGCGGCCGTCACCGACGTGGCCGTAGCCCCAGACGGTGCCGACCAGCTGGTCGCGGGTGTGCACCCGGCCCGGATGCGCGACCAGGTGGGCCAGCAGCTCGAACTCCAGGTAGGTGAGGTCGAGCCGCCGTCCGTCGACCTCGGCGGTGCGCTGCACGGTGTCGATGCGGATCAGGGGATCCTCGACGGTGCCGTTCTCCGCACCGGCGTCGGCCGCGGGGCGGCCGTCCGGGCCGGTGCTCTGCGGGCCGGTGGCGGCCCGGGGTGCCGCGGCGGCGAGCAGCGGGGGCTGCTGGTCGGCCGGGACCAGCACCAGGTAGCCGACCATCGGCGGCTGCCCCGGCAGGGTGGGCAGGGCGTGCTGCGGTGCGGGCAGCCAGGTGGCGCCCGGCGGCAGGAGGTCCGCCACATTCACCGGCTCGTCCGGGCTGACGGCTCGCAGCCGGTGCCGGCCGCCGTGTTCGGCCGGGGTGGTGACGCGGGCGAGAGGGGCGGTGGACAGGGAACGAGTGGTCGCCATGAGAGGTCAGCTCTTTTCGCGCGTGAGAACGACGAGGGACTAACGTCGGTGCGCGCGGGCCGGAAGACCGCCGGGGTACGGCGTGAGAAAGAACCGGGTGAACGGCGTCAGCGGGCCTGCGCGATGCTCGCGCGGCAACACACCCGGTCGAAGTCGTCGTGCTGACGGGAAGGCCAGAAGGGCTCGAGGTCATGGCGACCTGTCGCGAGATTCTTCTGGAAGCTGGCCATGGCCCCATTGAAGCAGACTCGGCCCCCGCGCAGGAGCCCTCTCTCACCCACTGGACGTCCGGTGGTCCCCAACTGGCCTGTACCGCCTCAGCCCATGAGCCGTTTGCGCCAGTCCAGCGGCGCCACGATGGCCCGGTCCGGGCTGCCGTCCCACGTGGTGGAGAGCCCTTCCGCGTGCAGCGCCGCCGCCACCTCGCGCCCGACGGCCGCCGTGGTGTCCGCCGAGCCGTCGAACCCGCCGTAGTACAGCGGCAGTCCGTGGCCGGCCGCCGCGCTCTCGGTGCTCTGCTGGTGGAAGAACACGAAACCGCGTGCCCCCGGGCGCTCGGCGCCGATCTCGCTCAGCCCGCAGCCGCGGCAGCAGGTGAAGTTCTCCCGGGCGGTGATGCCGGCGGCCTCCAGTGCCAGGAAGGCCCGGGTCAGCCGCTCGGGGTCGGTGACGCCCTGCCAGGTCCGCTGCTCGGCGATCCGTGCCGCCCACAGCCGGTCGACCAGCGCGCGGGCCTGCGCCCGGGTGAGCGGTTCCAGTTCGCTGCCGACCAGGTGGTCCACGGCCGTCTCCACCAGTTCCGCCCGGGTGTCGTAGCCGCAGTGCAGCCGCTGCCGCAGCAGCTCCTCGACCACGTCGGCCGATTTCCGCGGGGGCTCGGGTGCGTCCTTCCCGGGACCGGGCTCCACCGGCGTCCATGCCACGCCCGCGTCCCAGTCCGGCTCCTGCCGCGCCCAGCCCGTCATCAGGTCGGCCACCCGGCCGGCATCGGAGAGCTCCGCGCCGAGGAGACGGGCGCCGAGCCGGTGCTCCAGGTGGTAGTTGCCGCCCGACTCGTGCCACACCTGCGCGAACACGTCCGGCAGGTCCGGTATCCGCTGCAGGACCAGCCAGCGGTCGCCCGGTCCGCCGAGCCCCAGCACCAGCTCCCGCAGCCGCTCGGCCGTGACCCGCGTGTACGTGCGCCCGTTCTCCGCCTCGGCCTCGACCGCCAGGCCCTCGTCGATCTCCATGGCCTCACGATGGCACGCCCCACTGACAACGCGAGGGGCGCCCACCGGACGGGGCGGGCGCCCCCTTCGCACGTGCGGTGCGGATCAGACCTGGCCGGCCTTCTCCAACGCGGTGCAGCAGGTGTCGACCAGCAGACGGGTCACCACGTACGGGTCGACATTGGCGTTCGGGCGGCGGTCCTCGATGTAGCCCTTGCCGTCCTTCTCGACCTGCCACGGGATGCGGACCGAGGCGCCGCGGTCGGAGACGCCGTAGGAGAACCTGTCCCACGGGGCGGTCTCGTGCAGGCCGGTGAGGCGGTCGTCGATGCCGGCACCGTAGTTCTTGACGTGGTCGAGCGGCTTGGAGCCGTCACCGAGCGCCTCGCAGGCGGTGATGATCGCGTCGTAGGACTCGCGCATCGCCCTGGTGGAGAAGTTGGTGTGCGCGCCGGCGCCGTTCCAGTCGCCCTTGACCGGCTTGGGGTCGAGGGTGGCGGCGATGCCGTAGTCCTCGGCGGTGCGGTAGAGCAGCCAGCGGGCCACCCACAGCTGGTCGGCGACCTGAAGCGGGGACAGCGGGCCGACCTGGAACTCCCACTGGCCGGGCATGACCTCGGCGTTGATGCCGGAGATGCCGAGGCCGGCCCTGAGGCAGTTGTCCAGGTGGGCCTCGACGACGTCACGGCCGAAGATCTCGTCCGAGCCGACACCGCAGTAGTAGCCGCCCTGCGGGGCCGGGAAGCCGCCCTTGGGGAAGCCGAGCGGGTAGCCGTCCTTGAAGAAGGTGTACTCCTGCTCGATGCCGAAGACCGGCTCCTGCGCGGCGAACCGCTCGGCGACCTCGGCCAGCGCGGCACGGGTGTTGGTCTCGTGCGGGGTCATGTCCGTGTTGAGGACCTCGCACAGCACCAGGACGTCGTCGCCGCCGCGGATGGGGTCCGGGCAGACGAAGACCGGCTTGAGCACACAGTCCGAGGCGTGGCCCTTGGCCTGATTGGTGGAGGAACCGTCGAAGCCCCAGACCGGCAGGTCCGCGCCCTTGGCGTCATCGGACAGGATCTTGGTCTTGGAACGCAGCTTTGCCGTCGGCTCCGTGCCGTCGATCCAGATGTACTCAGCCTTGAAGCTCACGGTCCACATCCTTCGGGGGTGGGTCTGGGCGCTAGTGCGGGTGCGTTGGCGCTGCGGCACCGGGGCGCCACGCTCTCGGTGCCCCGCAGCCTGGCAACAGGCGATTTCCCGGCCATTGCCCAGGTGTGAACCCCGTGTTACCTGAGCCTGCTGTGGGCCGGCTCACTCTGTGAGCACGACGCAAGCGGGTGTGCCGCCCGCCTGGGGCACGGCCCGCCCGCCCGCTTCGTACGGCCGTTCGCCCGGTGGTCCGTCCGGTCGTACGCAAAGAGCGGGCCCCGCCGCTCGTGGCCGTGAGCGGCGGGGCCCGCGAGAGGCGGCGGCCGGAGCCGGGGCGTGCCGACGAACCACGCCCCGCCCCCCGAACCGGGCCACCGCCTCAGGGAACTCCTGACGGCCCGGGCCTCACCCCACCTTCTCGATCAGCGCCCGGCGGATCAGGAACTTGCCGGGCTCGCGGACCTGCTCGAACGCGGCGTTGTTGAGCAGCACACAGCTTCCGGAGACGGAGGTGACCTCCACCGTGGTGGACTTGTTGTTGTCCAGGTTGGTCACCTTCAGCTTGGTGCCCGCGGGGAACTGGTTGCTGGACGCGGCCGGGGCGCCGTCCTCGCCGGACAGCGTGACCGTGGATCCCTGGCAGACCTGCTCACCGGCCGCGGCGCCACCGCCGGCCTGCTGGCCGCCGCCCGCCTGGTCGTCTCCGGCCTGCTGGCCGCCGCCGGCCTGGTCACCCTGCGCGGGCTGGGAGGGCGCCGCCTGCTGCCCGGCCTGGGAGCCCTGAGCCGACTCCCCAACCTGGCATCCGGACGCCTCCTGCTTGCGCTTGATCTCCTCGATGACCGCCTCGCGGTTGGCGATCCGCGCCTCGGACTGCGCATCGGGGTTGGCCCGCTGGGCCTCGATGAAGCGCTGGTTGTTGCCGAGCGCGGTGGCGAGGCCCTGACACACGGTCGAGTCCGCCGCCGACTTGGTGGTCGGCGTCTGCGCGGCGTTCGAGGTGTTCGCCATGACGAAGGCACCGCCACCCGCCACCGTGGCCGCGCTCAGCAGCAGCGCGAGCTTCTTCTTCGGGCCGAGAGTTCTCCTACGCGACATGCGCGCCTCCTGAAGAGGTAGGGGAGCGTACGCCGCTATGTACGAGATACCGAACGGAGTTACTCAGCGGTTGACCCAAGTCGCCGAAGTAACCTGCGTCACACGGCA
Organism: Streptomyces composti; assembly: GCF_012034205.1. Taxonomy (GTDB): domain Bacteria; phylum Actinomycetota; class Actinomycetes; order Streptomycetales; family Streptomycetaceae; genus Streptomyces; species Streptomyces composti. The sequence continues at coordinate 16,466 of NZ_JAATEM010000017.1, read as the reverse complement.
GTTGGCCGTGGCCCGGGACGGCTCGCCCGGCGGTGGCGCGCCGGGCGCCGCCGACCGCGCCCCCGGTGCCACGCCTGCGTCACCGGGACAGCGCGTCGCGCACCGCCTCCTCGGTACGGGCCACCACCGCCGTCCCGTCGTCCGCGGTGATGATCGGCCGCTGGATCAGCTTGGGGTGCTGCGCCAGCGCCGCGATCCACTTGTCGCGCGCCCCGGCGTCCCGCGGCCACTCCTTCAGCCCCAGCTCCTTGGCCGCGGCCTCCTGGGTGCGTGTGATGTCCCACGGCTCCAGCTTCAGCCGCCGGAGCACCTCGCGGATCTCGTCCTCACTCGGCACGTCCTCGAGGTATCGGCGCACGGTGTAGTCGGCGCCCTCCGCGTCGAGCAGGCTGAGCGCGCTGCGGCACTTGGAACAGGCGGGATTGATCCAGATCTCCATGCGCCCCAAGGTACGCCCGCGGGCGTACCTCGGGGCGGGCTCCCGGGGCCCGCCGGTTCCCTGTGCCGCGTCCCGGGCCCGGCAGCCGCCGTCACCCGAGGGCCGCGACTCTGTCGCGGTAGGTACGGACCGGGACCGCGTCCTTGTAGGGCTCCAGCCTGCGTTCGAAGTCGCGCACGTACTCCACCGCTCGCACCGAGCGCATCTCCGCCGCCTGGCCGGCCGCCTCGGCCGCCAGCTGGCAGGCCTGGTCGAGTTCGCCGAGGCCGAGGCGGGCGGTGGCGAGGACCACCCGGCAGAACAGGCGGCTGCGCGCGTACCCGGGCGCGCGCAGATGGAGCGAGCGCTCGGCGTGCTGGGCGGCCGCCCGGAACTGCTGCAGATCCCGGTGGCAGTGCCCGAACTCGTCGGCGAGCTGTGCCTCGTCGAAGAACCGCGCCCAGTGCGGCACCTCGTCGCCGGGCCTGGCGCTCTCCAGCGCCCGCTCGGCGCGCACCAGCGCGGCCGTGCAGGCCCGCACCTCGCCCAGCACCCCGTGCCCGCGCGCCTCGGCGGCGTGCAGCAGCGCCTGCACCACGGGCGGCACGGAGCTGCCCGCGCCCTGCTGCGCCACCCGCGCCAGCTGCACCGCCTCCCGGCCGTGCCCGAGGTAGACGGCCTGCCGGCTCATGGAGACCAGGACGTAGGCGCCGAAGGCCCGGTCCCCGGCGGCCTGGGACAGCCGCAGCGCCTGCACGAAGTACCGCTGGGCGAGCCCGTGCGCGCCGATGTCGTACGACGTCCAGCCCGCGAGACGGGTCAGGTCGGCGGCGGCGGCGAACAGGCGGCGGCCGATCTGCTCCCCGTAGGTGCCGCGCAGCATCGGCTCGCACTCGTGCTCCAGATAGCGCACCAGCGCCTGCCGGGCGTGCCCGCCGCCGTAGGCGTCGTCCAGGGTGCGGAACAGCTCGCCCACCGAGCGCAGCGCGGCGATGTCGCCGCCGGTGACCCGCTGGCCGGGGGCGCGCTCGGCCGCCTGGCGGCGCCGGGAGCCGAGGTCGGCCGGGGCGGAGGGGCGGGTCGCCGGCCGGCCCTGGGCCGGGATCCGCACCGGCGGCTCGGCACGGGCCACCCGCTCGTCGGGGCGGCCGATCAGCCAGTCGCGGCTGGGGACGACGAGTCCGGCCGAGGTGAAGGCGATCTTGCGCAGCTCCGCATGGCTGCCGGAGTCCTTGCGCCACAGCCCGCTGACGATGTCCACCGCCTCCTCGGGCGTGGCGGCGAACTCCAGGCCCGCGTAGACGGGGGTGCAGGAGTCCAGCCCGAGGTCCTGCGCGGTGAGGCGGCGCCCGAGGCGGCGGGTGAACACCTCCGCGATGAGCGCCGGGGTGGTGCCGCGGGGCTGCTGCCCGCGCAGCCAGCGGGTGACGGAGGTCTTGTCGTATCTCAGGTCGAGCCCGTGTTCCAGACCGAGCTGGTCCACCCGACGGGCGAGCCCCGCGTTGGAGAACCCCGCTTCTGCGATGAGCGCGGCGAGCTGACGGTTGGGGGTGCGCTGCGCGGGTCGTTCCGTCATCTGCGGTGCGGTCTCCTGCCTTCCGGCGAACTGATGTGCGTGAACTGATGGTGATCCGGTGCTGCCGTGGATCTGATGTGCCCGTATTGCCGGTGAGCAGCCCTTATGGCGCCCCGGACGGCGCGAATGTAGCGGAGAGTAAGCAGCTGATCGCAGCGTTCGGGAGGCATTCATCCGATCGTGTGAGGATTGGCTCCTGAGGCTGACGGAGGACGTCCGGTCACGCGGACGTACAGTGGCGTGGGTGCGTTTCGTGCCTTACGACTTGCAGGGAGGCGCTTGCCGTGAGTGAGCTGCGGTTCGTCCGGATGGGGTTCGGTGCCGACGCCGTGGAGTATCGGGCGGCCTGGGAGGAGCAGCGCCGGGTGCACGCCGCGCGGTTCGCCGACGAGGTGCCCGACACCGTGCTGCTGCTCGAGCACCAGCCCGTCTACACCGCGGGCCGGCGCACCGAGGACAGCGAGCGCCCGCTGGACGGCACCCCCGTCATCGACGTGGACCGCGGCGGCAAGATCACCTGGCACGGTCCCGGCCAGCTGGTCGGCTACCCGATCCAGAAGCTGCCCCGCCCCGTGGACGTGGTGGCCCACGTGCGCCGCCTGGAGGAGGCGCTGATCCGCACCTGTGCGGAGTTCGGCCTGGAGACCACCCGGGTGGAGGGCCGCAGCGGCGTCTGGGTCCTCGGCGACCCGGTCGAGCAGCGCCCCGCCCTCGGCGGGCTCTCCCTGGACTTCGACCCGCGGCTGCACGACGAGGAGTTCGACCCGCGCCTCAACGGCCCGGAGTACGCCCCGTCCAACGCCGGCCAGCGCCGCGAGGACCGCAAGATCGCGGCCATCGGCATCCGGGTCGCCAAGGGCGTCACCATGCATGGATTCGCCCTGAACGTGAACCCGGACAACAAGTGGTTCGACAAGATCATCCCCTGCGGCATCCGGGACGCCGGGGTCGCCTCGCTCGCGAGCGAGCTGGGCCGGGACATCACCGTCGAGGAGGTTCTGCCGGTGGTCGAGCGGCATCTGCGGGACGTGCTGGAGAACGCGGAACTCAAGCCGAGGGCGATCGAGAAGACACCGGCATAGATACGGTCCGCCCGGTGTTGACAGTGGGGTCGGTACTCACCCCGGGCATTCAAATCCACGGGCGTACCCTGAAGGTCGCCGAAGAATCAATCGTTAGGGAGCCGGTCGTGTCCGCAGTCGCACCCGACGGACGCAAGATGCTGCGCCTGGAGGTCCGCAACAGCCAGACCCCCATCGAGCGCAAGCCCGAGTGGATCAAGACCCGGGCGAAAATGGGCCCCGAGTACTCGAAGATGCAGAACCTGGTCAAGAGCGAGGGCCTGCACACGGTCTGCCAGGAAGCCGGCTGTCCGAACATCTACGAGTGCTGGGAGGACCGCGAGGCGACCTTCCTCATCGGCGGCGACCAGTGCACCCGGCGCTGCGACTTCTGCCAGATCGACACCGGCAAGCCCCAGGCGCTCGACCGTGACGAGCCGCGCCGGGTGGGCGAGTCCGTGGTCACCATGGACCTGAACTACGCCACCATCACCGGTGTCGCCCGCGACGACCTGGAGGACGGCGGCGCCTGGCTGTACGCCGAGACCGTGCGCCAGATCCACCAGCAGACCGCGGACCGCGAGGGCGGCCGCACCAAGGTCGAGCTGCTGGCCCCCGACTTCAACGCGGTCCCCGAGCAGCTGGAGGAGGTCTTCTCCTCCCGCCCCGAGGTCTTCGCGCACAACGTGGAGACGGTGCCGCGGATCTTCAAGCGCATCCGCCCCGGCTTCCGCTACGAGCGCTCCCTCGAGGTCATCACCAAGGCCCGCGACTACGGCCTGGTCACCAAGTCGAACCTGATCCTCGGCATGGGCGAGACCCGCGAGGAGGTCAGCGAGGCGCTGCAGCAGCTGCACGACGCCGGCTGCGAGCTGGTCACCATCACCCAGTACCTGCGCCCCTCCGTCCGGCACCACCCGGTGGAGCGCTGGGTGAAGCCGCACGAGTTCGTGGAGCTGAAGGAGGAGGCCGAGGAGATCGGCTTCTCCGGCGTGATGTCCGGCCCGCTGGTGCGCTCCTCGTACCGCGCCGGGCGCCTGTACCAGATGGCCGTGGAGAAGCGGGGCGGCTACATCGCGGCTCAGGCGGTCTGAGGCCGGGCCGTCCGGCGCGGGGAGCGGACCGGCACTGTCAGTGCTGACCTTCCGGAACCGGACTTCCGCGGATCTAACCGTCGCGGGCCCGAGCTGCGTGTGAATTCGCGCACAAGATCCTACTCGCTGGTAATGGCCGAGAAGCGCGGCCCCGGCCGTCCTCGCAGATGAGGGCACCGGTCGGGGCCGCGCCGGCGTTCCGGGCCTGCGCACCGGGGCTTCATGGGCGTTTGACCGCCTGGTCACGCCCTGGTAACACCCGTCAGTGACAGTGGAATCACAGCACGTGCATCCCGTGCGTCACCCGGAGCCTTGACCGAGGGGGTACCTCCACCATGCAGGCCGCGCCTGTCCGCGCCACCGCCATACCGTCCTTCACCACCGCGCTGCGGGCCGTGGAGTCGCTGCTGATGAGCGGGGGCCAGCGCACCGCCCGCCGCAATGCCTGGACCTCCGTGCTCGAGGACCGCCGCCGGGCCAAGGACCGGGTGGAGGCGCAGCGGGTCCTCGAGCAGTCCCGGTCCGCCCGCCGCTGAGTCCGCCGCCGGAGCCACGTAGACTTCGTGGCATGGCGAGGAAGGAAACTGCAGCGGACGCTGCGAACCCCGGGCGACTGAAGCAGATCGCCCTGACCTACAAGATGACCCGCAGGGCCGACAAGAAGATCGGTCTTGTACTCGCGGCTGTCGGAATCGTCACCTTCGGTGTCTTCCTCGCGATCGGTTTCTTGATCGGTCACCCCATCTATCTCGGCATCCTCGGCTTCCTGCTCGCCTTCCTCGCGACGGCGATCGTCTTCGGACGCCGTGCCGAGCGAGCGGCCTTCGGGCAGATGGAGGGACAGCCGGGCGCAGCGGCGGCCGTGCTCGACAACATCGGGCGGGGCTGGACGACCACCCCCGCGGTGGCGATGAACCGCAACCAGGACGTGGTGCACCGCGCGGTCGGCAAGGCCGGCATCGTGCTGGTCGCGGAGGGCAATCCGAACCGGGTGAAGAGCCTGCTCGCCGCGGAGAAGAGGCGGATGAACCGCATCGTCGCCGACGTCCCGGTGCACGACATCATCGTGGGCACGGGCGAGGGCCAGGTGGAGCTGAAGAAGCTGCGCACCACCATGGTCAAGCTGCCCCGTGTGCTCACCGGCCCGCAGGTGACCGCGACCAACGACCGGCTGCGCGCCCTGGGCGACCTGATGAGCAACATGCCGCTGCCCAAGGGGCCGATGCCGAAGGGGATGAAGCTCCCGAAGGGCGGCCCGAAGATGCGCTGAGCCGCATCCCGGGCCGGCCGGCAGCCCGCCGGCCCGCACGACGCACCCATACGACGGTGGGGCGCCCGGATCTCTCCGGGCGCCCCACCGTCGTATGGGAAGTCCTGTGGCTGCCGGAGCACGTGCTTCCGGCTCAGAGACGGATCTCGACCGTGCCCGCGAGCCGGTCGTGCAGACCGCGGCCGTCGCGGTCCCAGATCAGGGCCGGGACCGCCAGGCACAGCAGCACCGAGCGGAGCAGGGCGCGGCCCGGGTGGACCTGGCCGGTGCCGACCTGGACGACCCGCAGGCCGAACAGGCGCTTGCCCGGGGTGAAGCCCAGCGTGCCCACGGTGAGGATGCTCAGCACCAGGAAGATCAGCAGCGCCCAGTTGCTGGTCGCCTGCCCGTAGCCGTCGGTGATCAGACCGTATGCGATCAAGACGCACAGGGACCAGTCCACCGCCAGGGCGCCGAGCCTGCGGCCCGGCCGGGCGATCGACCCCGGTCCCGACTCCGGCAGCCCCAGCTGCTCGCCCCGGTAACCCAAGTCGGCACCGGCGGCCTCCATGGCCGAGCGGGGGCCGGAGAGCCATGATCCGATTGCTTGCCTGTTGTCCACCCGTCCACGGTACTGCGCCCGGATATGACCGGGGGACGCCGGGGTGCGTCGGGGCTACCGTGGAGGACGCGCCGGTTAACTTGTGCGAAACAAATGGGTCACGCCCGAGAAATCACCCGTCCTTAGGGTCGAGCACAGCGTGTGCCACCCGCACTGGCCGCACCAACGATCTACCACCCCGGCGCAGCGGTCGGGAGTAGGAGGAGCTGGATGTTCCAGAACGCCGACGAGGCCAAGAAGTTCATCGCGGACGAGGACGTCAAGTTCATCGACGTCCGCTTCTGCGACCTCCCGGGCGTGATGCAGCACTTCACGGTGCCTGCTGAGGCGTTCGACCCCGACGAGGAGCTGGCCTTCGACGGATCCTCGATCCGTGGTTTCCAGGCCATCCACGAGTCGGACATGGCGCTGCGCGCGGACCTGTCCACCGCCCGGGTCGACCCGTTCCGGCGCGACAAGACGCTGAACATCAACTTCTTCATCCATGACCCGATCACGGGCGAGCAGTACTCGCGTGACCCGCGGAACGTGGCGAAGAAGGCCGAGGCCTACCTCGCCTCCACGGGCATCGCCGACACCGCGTTCTTCGGCCCCGAGGCCGAGTTCTACGTCTTCGACAGCGTGCGCTTCAAGACGTCCGAGAACGAGTCCTTCTACCACATCGACTCCGAGGCGGGCGCCTGGAACACCGGCGCCATCGAGGAGAACCGCGGTTACAAGGTCCGCTACAAGGGCGGCTACTTCCCGGTCCCGCCGGTCGACCACTTCGCCGACCTGCGCGCCGAGATCACCCTGGAGCTGGAGAAGGCGGGCCTGAAGGTCGAGCGCCAGCACCACGAGGTGGGCACCGCCGGCCAGGCCGAGATCAACTACAAGTTCAACACGCTGCTCGCCGCCGCCGACGACCTGCAGCTGTTCAAGTACATCGTCAAGAACGTCGCCTGGCGCAACGGCAAGACCGCCACGTTCATGCCGAAGCCGATCTTCGGTGACAACGGCTCGGGCATGCACGTCCACCAGTCGCTGTGGGCGGGCGGCGAGCCCCTCTTCTACGACGAGCAGGGCTACGCCGGCCTGTCGGACACCGCCCGGTACTACATCGGCGGCATCCTCAAGCACGCCCCGTCGCTGCTGGCCTTCACCAACCCGACGGTGAACTCCTACCACCGCCTGGTGCCGGGCTTCGAGGCGCCGATCAACCTGGTGTACTCGCAGCGCAACCGCTCCGCGGCCATGCGTATCCCGATCACCGGCTCGAACCCGAAGGCCAAGCGCGTCGAGTTCCGCGCCCCCGACTCCTCCGGCAACCCGTACCTGGCGTTCTCCGCGCTGCTGCTGGCGGGCCTGGACGGCATCAAGAACAAGATCGAGCCGGCCGAGCCGATCGACAAGGACCTCTACGAGCTGGCTCCCGAGGAGCACGCCAACGTGGCCCAGGTCCCGACCTCCCTCGGCGCCGTCCTCGACGCCCTCGAGGCCGACCACGAGTTCCTTCTCCAGGGCGACGTCTTCACGTCCGACCTGATCGAGACGTGGATCGACTACAAGCGCACCAACGAGATCGCCCCCCTCCAGCTCCGCCCGCACCCGCACGAGTTCGAGCTGTACTTCGACGTGTGATCCCCGTGGGATTCGTCTGATCCCGCCCGATCCATGTGTGATCCCATGCGATCCGTCGACGGCGCCCCGCCGCCCGGCCTCCGGGAGGCGGGGCGCCGCCGTTTCCCCCCTCCCGGCCCCTCCTGGTGTCCGGAACCTTCCCGTTCACCGGCCGTGCGAGGGACCATGGGACTGACACGGTTGTTCGAGGAAGGCGACGGGGATGTCCGAGAAGGACCCTGAGGAGCGGGAGTTCGATCTCAAGTGGGCCGACCAGGCGCAGCACAAGGAGCCCTCGGCCCGGGCTCGCATGCTGGCCGCCCGCTGGAAGCACGACCCGCCCGGCCCGGTCCCCTTCCGCGCCGACCCGGAGCACACCTCGCGGCCGCGCCGCCGCTCCCTGCGCGCGGGTCGCCGTCCCTCCGGAGCGGGCCACCGCTCCTCCTGGCGCTCCACGGTCGTGGTCCTCGGCACCATCGCCCTGGTGATCATCCTCCTGGGCTACCTCGATTTCCGGCCGTACTGAGCCGTACCGAGCCGCAGTGAACCCTGCCGAACCGTGCTGGACCGTCCGGTCTCGGCTGCCGTGACGGGGTGAGGCCGGGGCGGGGTGAGGCCGGGGCGGGCCGGTGCCGGCCCGCCCCGGCCTCTTCGCCGTGCGGTGTCAGCGGTTGTAGCGCATGAAGGCGCGGACCATGTGGCAGGTGGTGCCGGACGGGGGGTGGACCCCGATCAGTTCGGCGGTGCGGCGGATCGTCTCGTCGCGGGCCTGTTCGGGCACGTAGACGCCGGAGTCGAGGAGGGCGATGGCCAGCCGCATCGCCTTCAGACGGCGGTTGTGGGTGATGTACCACTGGCGCGGGCGGCCCGGCGGCAGCGGGCGCTTCTCCACGGGGGCGCAGGGCATCTCGAGCAGGACGGGACGCTTGGCGGTGGACTGGGTGGGCAGGGGCTTCGGCTTCAGTGCGGCAGCGGGCACAGGCATCCTCCTGTCGCGGTGAGGGCGGCCCGCCGGGGACCTCGGCGACCCCGGTGCCCGCCCTCGAACACTTCCTCAATTCTACTGCCAGGCACTGACGATCGGGGAGTGTGAGCTGCCATCAAATCCCCAGGTAGAAGGTGGTTCTGAGGGTGCGGCGCGAGGGGTCGGCGGGGGCGGTGGGATGGCCTGGAAAATCGAACACCGGGTGGCTGGAACGGGGCCGGGGTGAGGGTCGGCATCACCCCGGCCCCGAGTGATCAGGCGGCTCGCGGCACCGTTGGTTCCGGGTCCGCGATGTGGAGGGACCGGCCGGCGCCCAGGTCGGTGAGGATCGCCTCGGACGCCCGGTGGGCCGAGTGCAGGGCGCCCTGGACGGTGCTGGTGTCCCGGTGGTCGCCGCACACGTACAGGCCCGCCAGCAGGCGCACCGGGCGCCGCAGGTCGTGGGGCGGGCGCATCATCGGGACGGCCTCGGCGGTGTGATGGACGGCCAGGGTCTCCCAGCGGGCCGTCGACGTGCCGTAGAGCCGGGCCAGATGCAGGCGTACGGACGTGTCGAGGTGGGGCGTGGCGTGCCCCAGGACGGTGGAGGAGATCAGCGTGCGTCCGGCGGGGGCGCGGGTGGGGTCGACCCGGCTGATCACCGCGGTGTGGGAGACCGGGCCGCCGCGGTCGGCGTCGAGCAGGAGCGCGGCGCCGGTGCCGGGGGGCTCGTCGGTGGTGTGGTGCAGCACCGTCACCGGGTGCGCGTCGGGCACCCGCAGGCCGGGCAGCAGCTCGGCCGCGGACCGCGCGTCCGTCGCGATCAGCACCGCACGGCAGCGGAACTCGCCGTGCTCCTCCGTGACCACCGAGGTCGTCGAGACGGAGGTGACCCGGACCCCGGTGTGCACCGTGCCCGGCGGCAGGCCGCGCAGCAGCAGCTCCGGCAGCGCCTCGGCACCGCCCTCCGGCAGACACAGCCGCCCGCTCGCGAAGGCGCGCAGCGCCAGATCCGCGCACCGGCTGGAGGTGGTCAAATCCGGGTCGCACAGCAGCGCGGCCAGCAGGGGGCGCAGGAATCCGTCGATGGTGCGCGCCGGCAGGCCGCGGGCCACCAGCGCCTCGGCCGCCGTCAGTTCGGGCCGGGCGAGCAGCCGCTCCACCGGAGTACCGGCCAGCCGGGTGAAGGCGGCGCCCAGCCGGGCCTGGTCGACGGCCGTGCCCAGCGGGGCTCCGGTACGGCTCCGCGGCAGGGACACCTGCCGGCCGGGCACCGCGGCCGGCCGCCGTGGAGCGGACCCCGACCGGGGGGCGCTCGCCAGGGCGCGCACCGCATGAAGTGCGCCCCTTGCGCCCCCCGTGCCCGCCGGTACGCCGGCCCGGTGATGCCGGCCGTCGCTGTGCAGCAGGACTCCGGGGGCGAACGGGCGCAGGACCAGCCCCTCCAGCCCAGGGGCCCGCCGCAGTTCCGGATAGGCCGTGGACAGCAGCTGCCCCATCCGGTCGAGCCGGAAGCCGTCGACCTTCTCGGTCGCCATGCGGCCGCCCACCGTGGCGGCGGCCTCCAGGACCGTGGTGGTGATGCCTGCGCTGGTCAGTCGTCGCGCCGCGGCGAGTCCGGCGATCCCGGCCCCCACGACGACGACGTCCGCCTGGTACGTGGGCTCAAGCACGTGCCCCTCCTCGAGGTTGCGCGGACGCTGGAGGGGTCATGCCCTCAACACGCCCAAGGAATACCCGAGTTCTGCTCGAGGTTAGAGGCGTGATCGGGCGCCGGGGGTCGCGCATCGACGGGGGCACGGGCGCACGACGGTCGCACGGATGTACCCGTACGGCCGTCGTGGGTCACATCCGTCCCGGCGCACGGCGCCCCGTCCCGGCCCGGCCCGGCGTCCCGCTCCTGCTCCGCACGGCGGGCCCGGTTCCTGCTCCGCACGGCGGGCCCGGTTCCCGCTCCGGCCGGCGCCGTCAGGATCGCCTCACAGCGCCGCCCGGATCGCCCCCTCGATGTCCGGGAAGGCGAACCGGAAACCGGACTCCAGCAACCGCTTCGGCACCACCCGGGCACTGCCCAGCACGTCCCCGGCCATCTCGCCCAACACCGCGCGCAGCACCGGCGCCGGCACCGTGAACACCGCCGGCCGGCGCAGCACCCGGGCCATCGCCTCGGTGATCTCACGGTTGGTGAGCGGCTCGGGGGCGGTCAGATTGAACGGCCCGGACAGGTCCTCCCGGTCCAGCAGATGCCGCAGCGCTGCCACCTCGTCGTGCAGGGCGATGAAGGACCAGTACTGGCCGCCGTCGCCCAGCCGCCCGCCGAGCCCGGCCCGGAACAGCGGGAACAGCCGCCCCCAGGCCCCGCCCCCGCGCGCCACCACCAGGCCCGTCCGGGCGAACACGGTCCGCACGCCCGCCTCCTGGACCGGCGCCGTCGCACCCTCCCACTCCACGCACACCCGTGGCAGAAAACCCTCCCCGGGCGGCGCGCTCTCGTCGACGATCCGGTCGCCGGTCTCGCCGTAGTAGCCGATCGCGCTGCCGTTGACGAACACCCGCGGCCGGACCTCTGCCGGCAGCCCCGCGACCGCCTCGGCCAGCGCGGCCGTACCGCGCACCCGGCTGGTGCGGATCCGTGCCTTGTACTCGGGCGTCCACCGCCGGTCGCCCACCCCCGCCCCGGCCAGATTGACCACGGCCGCGCAGCCCGCGAGCCCGTCCGCGTCCACCGTGCCCCGCTCGGGATCCCAGCGGACCTCGTCCGCCGCCCGCGGCGCGCCCCGCACCAGACGCACCACCCGGTACCCGTCCGCCGTCAGGGACCGCACCAGGGCGCTGCCGATGAGACCGGAGCCGCCGGCCACCGCGATTCGGGAAGCTTCCATGGCCCTCATCCTGCCCGGCGCCCGAGGAAAAGCACGTGGGAGAGGCGCGGCGGGGTAAGAGGAGGTACGCCCCGGCGTGCCGGGCACGCGGCACGGCGGAAAGACGCCAGTGCGCGAAAAGCGGATGAGACGCCGTGACGCCCCTTCTACAGTGACGGCCATGCCCGAGCCGCTGATACGCACCGCCCGCCCCGACGACGAGGCGGAACTCGCCCGCCTCGACCGTGACACCTGGTCACCGCTGCACGCGGTCACCCCGCGGCCCCGGCCCCCGTACCCGCCGTTCTTCCGCGAGGACGCCGGGCCCGGTGACCATTTCGTCGCGGAGCACGACGGCCGCATCGTGGGCTATGTGCGCCTCGGGTATGCCTCGTCCCTCCCGTCCAACGCGCACGTACGGCAGATCCGCGGCCTCGCGGTCGCCGAGGAGGCCCGCGGCAAGGGCATCGGCCGGGCGCTGCTGCGGGCCGCCGTGGCCGACGCCCGGGAGCGCGGGTTCCGCCGCATCACCCTGCGCGTCCTCGGGCACAACGCGCCCGCCCGCGCCCTCTACGAGTCCGAGGGGTTCGTCGTGGAGGGTGTCCAGCCGGAGGAGTTCTTCCTGGACGGCGCGTATGCCGACGACGTGATGATGGGACAGTCGCTGCTCCCGGAGACCCAGCAGGCCCGGCGCTCGGGCGCCCGGGCGAGGCCGGGCGAGCGCGCTACGAGGTGACCAGCTCGCCCGTGTCCACCGGCGCCGTCGCCCGCTCCGCGCGCCGTGCCTCGTCGGACACCTCGTCCGCCGTCAGCACATAGCCGGTCTCGGCGTCCGAGGTGGAGCGGGCGAACACCACGCCGTACACCCGCCCGTCGGTGGTCAGCAGCGGGCCGCCGGAGTTGCCGGGGCGGACCGTGGAGCGGATCGAGTAGATCTCGCGGGTGACCGTCCCGTCGTTGTAGATGTTCTGGCCCCTGGCCTGCACCCGGCCCGCGACCGTGGCCGCCTGCAGATTCAGGTCGCCGTCCTGCGGATACCCGGCGACCACCGCCGAGTCGCCCCGGTGGGCGTCCTGTTCGAACCGCAGCACCGGCGCCCGCAGACCGGGCACGTACAGCACCGCCACGTCCGTCTGCGGGTCGAACAGCACCACCCGCGCCCGGTACGTCCGGCCCACGCCGCCCACCCGCACCGTCGGCTCGTCGATCCCGGCCACCACATGCGCGTTGGTCATCACACGCTCCCGCGCGTACACGAAGCCGCTGCCCTCACGGCCCTGGGTGCCGGCGACACCCTCCACCTTCACCGTGCTGCGCTGCGCCGCCCTGGTCGCCGCCGGGGTGACGCTGTCCCCGGAGGGCTCGGCGACCTCGGCGGTGGACTCGCTCTCGAACGGGTTGAACACCTGGGGGAAGCCCGCCTCGGTCAGCGCGGAGGTGGCGCGGGAGAACCACGCCGGGGTGGTGTCCGGCATGGCGTCGTGCACCGCGCCGAGCACCCGCGAGTCCCGGATCGCCGAGGTGATCAGCGGTGACGAGGAGACGGCGAGCACCGACGCGGCCACCCAGGCCACGATCAGCACCGCCACCGAGTTGGCCACCGCCCCGCCGATGCCGTCCGCCACCCGCAGCGGGCCCCGGTCCAGCTCCCGCCGCAGCCGCAGCGCGAGCCGCCCCGCCAGCTCGTGGCCCACCGCCGCCGGCACCAGCACCGTCACCACGGCGGTCAGCGTCGCCCTGGTGGTGCCCGGCGTGACCAGGTCCATCACCCACGGCAGGATCCACACGCCGACCACCGCACCGCCCACGAACCCCGCCAGCGACACACAGCCGGCCACCAGCCCGCGCCGGTAGCCGGAGGCCGCGTAGGCCAGGACGACCAGCGCCAGCAGGATGTCGAGCAGTTCCACGCACGTCGCCTTTCTCTCGGGCCGGCACGTCCCGCGCGGGAGCGGCCTACGGGACCTCTCATACGTGGGGGAGCGGCCCTGTGATCAGCCACGCGCGCGGCCGGCCGCCGGACGGGCGGCCTCACACGCATGCACACGGGAAAACGACGCGCACCCGGACGATGGTTCCACCAGGTGGCAGAACACACATCGCGGGCGGCGGCGATGGGACTCACAGTGGTCCCATGCGTTTCGTCAGGAGATCACGGGGGGAGCGAAGACCCCGCGCCTCCCGGATATCCGGCGGGCCCGGCACGGGCACCGGCACCCCGGGGCTGCCGCGGGCCGTCACGGTGACGCTGGGCTGTCTGCCGGGGGCCGCCGCGGCCGCCGCGCTGGTGCTGTGCGCGTACGGCGTGGAGGACGCCGCCGGGCGCCCGGCCGGCGCCACCGGCCCCGCCCCGCCCGCGTTCACCGCGCCCCGCCCGCCGATCCAGCCCCGCTCGGTCTGGCTGGCCAGCGCGCAGCGCGAGCAGCCGCCGCCGCGCTACGACGACGAGGTCGTCGCCGTCTTCATCCACCACACCGACTCGCCGAACGGCTACGACTGCGCCGACGCGCCCGGCATCATCCGCTCCCTCTACGAGGGGCAGACCGTCGGCCGCGACTGGGACGACCTCGGCTACAACTTCGTCGTCGACCGCTGCGGCACCATCTACGAGGGCCGAGCCGGAGGCGTCGACCGGCCCGTCACCGGGGCGCACACCCAGGGCTTCAATCACCGCACCACGGGCATCGCCGCGCTCGGCACGTTCACCGCCGGGGTCGAGGTGCCGCGGGAGATGCTGCAGTCCATCGCCGCGGTGGCCGCCTGGAAACTCGGCATCTCCGGCACCGACCCGCGCGGCGAGGTGCGGCTGGTCTCCAGCAACGGCGGCAGCCGGTACGCGGCCGGCACCACCGCCACCCTGCCCGCCCTCGCAGGCCACAGCGACGGCTACATGACCGACTGCCCGGGCGCCGCGCTGCACGCCCGGCTGCCCGAGATCAGAGCGCTCGCCGCCCGCCTCCAGGGCCGGCCCGCCGCCGTTCAGGCGGTGCAGGGCGCCGCCGGCCGGGCGGGCGACGGGCGCACCGCACCGCCGTCACCGGCGGGCGGCACAGCAGCAGAACCGAGGTGGGGCCGATGAACACCGGCAACGACCCGCGTCCCCGAAGTACCGGCTGGGCGGACGTCCTGCGCGGGCCGTGGTCGGCGCTGTGCGCCGCGGCGGCCGTCGTCCTGGGCCCGGCGGCCCATACGGCGTCCACCCTCATGCAGGCCAATGCCGCCCCGCGCCATCAGGCGCTCGCCGGGGACCGGGGCAAGGCGGGCGCGGGCGCTCTGGGCGGCGGCCCGCATCCGGAGGACGGGCGGCGGCCCGCACCGGGAGGGGGCCGTGCGCCCGCTCTCCGCGCCCCTGCATCCGGCGTCTCTTCGCGCCGGTGCCGTCCGCCCCCGTACCCGTGCTGTCCGTCCCCGTTCCTCAGCCGCGGAAGCGGGACCACAGGCGGGGATAGCGCTCGGCGAGTGCGGCGTCGTCCTCGAAGTCGATCGGGGTGCCGGCCGGCTCCGCCGGTGCGGGCGGCAGCTCCAGATCGGGCGCCGGGATCCCGGTGAGCTGCTCGTACGCCTCGTCCGCTGCGTAGCCGAGCTCCTCGCCGTCGCCGTCGATCTCCTCGTCGAAGTCGTCGAGCAACTCGGCGAGCTCGTCCGGGTCGTCGTGCAGCGCGCCCTCGAACACCTCGCGGCCCTGACCGATCAGCCAGCAGCGGAAGGAGTCGAACGCGTCGTCGCTGGCGCCGTCCAGCAGCACCCAGGCGGCGCCCCACAGGTCCCAGGTGTAGGCGCGGTGATAGCGGGACTCGAAGTGACGGGCGAAGTCCAGCACGGACTCCGGGTCCAGCTGCACCAGCCGCTCCACCAGCAGGTCGGCCTGCTCCTCCGGGTCACCCCCGGAGTCCTCGCGGGCGGCGTCGATCAGCTCCCAGAACTGCGCTTCGTCCATCACGGCTCCAGCATCGGCCCTGGGGACCGGGGACGCACCCGGAGTGCAGGGATCGGATTGCCGGATGCGCCAGTGAGGTTCACCGGGGACGGTACAGCTCGGCCAGGCGGGCCGCCTGAGCGGCGAAACGCTCGCGCAGGCTCTCCGGGGCGAGCACCTCGACCTCCGCGCCGAGTGCGGTCAGTTGGGTGTGGGCGACCTCCTCGGACTCCACCGGCAGGGTCAGGGTCACCCAGCCGTCCTCGTCCGGCTCGTCCGCCGCGGCCAGGGCCTCCCGGGCGGACATCGGGTCCACGGCGTGCGGCAGCCGGCGGGTGCCCTCCTCGGACAGGCGTATCACGACCTCGGCGCGCAGGATCGAGCGGGCGAACTGCTCCGCCCGCTCCTCCCAGAACGCGGGCAGGTCGAAGCCGGCCGCGCGCTCGAAGCGGTCCTCGCCCGGCTCCACGGAGGTGAAGCGGTCGATGCGGTAGACGCGGTAGGACTCGCGTCCGGCGACGCGGGCGCAGAGGTACCAGACGCCGGCCTTCAGCACGAGCCCGTACGGCTCCAGCTCGCGCCGCACCTCGTGCTCGCCGCGGCGGTAGAGGGCGGTGATCCTGCGGTCGTCCCACACCGCGTCCGCGACGGCCGGCAGCAGCTCCGGTGTCTTCGGCTCGCGGAACCAGTTCGGCGCGTCGAGGTGGAACCGCTGCGCGGCGGTACGGGAGGCGTCCCGCAGGGACGGCAGCAGCGCGGCCGACACCTTCAGCCGTGCCGCCGAGGCGGCGTCCTCCAGTCCCATCTCCCGCAGCGCGGCCGGTACACCGGAGAGGAACAGCGCCTCGGCCTCGCTGCGCGCCAGCCCGGTCAGCCGTGTCCGGTACCCGCCGACCAGCCGGTACCCGCCCGCCCGCCCGCGGTCCGCGTACACCGGCACCCCCGCCTCCGACAGCGCCTGCGCGTCCCGGGTCACCGTGCGCTCCGACACCTCCAGCTCCCGCGCAAGCTCGGCGGCGGTCATCGAGGCGCGATTCTGCAGCAGCAGCACCATCTTGATCAGCCGAGCAGCCCGCATACCCCCATCATGCCGCCCCCCTCCGACA
>NZ_JAATEM010000016.1 GCF_012034205.1 Streptomyces composti | reverse complement strand
TAGGACCGCTCGAGCGCCCCGGAATGTGACATGGGTGGTGAAGTCGCAGGTCACGGGCGTTGTCAGTGGCGGGGTGCAGCATGGGGGCATGGCGAGGAGAGCGGCGGGCGGTACGGGAGTGAAGGGGGCGCGGCGGCCCGAGCTGCGGCTGCCCGCGCTGGAGCGGTTCGAGGGGAGCGGGCTGGAGCCGGACGGGGACTACGACGGGCTGGAGTTCCGGGAGGCGGACCTGTCCGGGCAGGACGGGGGCGGTGCCCGGTTCATGGACTGCGCGCTGACCGGGTGCGCGCTGGACGAGACGCGGCTGTCCCGGGCACGGATCCTGGACTCGGTGCTCGCCGGTGTCCGGGGTGTGGGCACCGGGCTCGCGGAGGCGACCCTGCGCGACGTCGAGCTGACCGACGCGCGCCTCGGCGGCACGCAACTGCACGGCGCGGTGCTGGAGCGGGTGCTGGTCCGGGGCGGGAAGATCGACTTCCTGAATCTGCGCGCGGCCCGGCTGAGAGACGTCGTTTTCGAGGGCTGTGTGCTGGTCGAGCCGGACTTCGGCGGCGCCCGGCTGGAGCGGGTGGAGTTCGTGGACTGCGCGCTGAAGGGCGTGGATCTCACCGGGGCCACGCTGACGGACGTCGATCTGCGGGGGGTGGCGTCGCTGGAGATCGCGGGAGGTGTGGACCGGCTGGCGGGGGCGGTGATCAGCACGGGGCAACTGCTGGATCTGGCACCGCTGCTGGCCGGTCAGCTGGGGATCAGGGTGGAGGGGTGAGGGCGGCGGTGTGGTGGGGACCGGTCATGTGACGCGGGGATAGCGGGCCTGGAGGGTCCAGATCGCCGGGTTCTCGCCGAGGTCGTCGTGCAGGTCGACCAGGTCGGCGATCAGGTCGTGCAGGAAGTCCCGGGCCTCGCGGCGGAGTTCGGCGTGGGAGAAGGTCAGCGGGGGCTCGGCGGCGGGCAGCCATTCCGCCTCGATGTCCACCCAGCCGAAGCGGCGCTCGAAGAGCAGGCGGTCGGTCGACTCGGTGAAGTCCAGCTCCGCGTGCTGCGGGCGGGAGGCGCGGGAGCCGGCCGGGTCCCGGTCGACGCGCTCCACGATGTCGCACAGCGCCCACGCGAAGTCGAGCACCGGCACCCATCCCCAGGCCGTGGAGATCTCCCGGTCCGACTCGGTGTCGGCGAGATAGACGTCCCCGCAGAACAGGTCGTGGCGCAGGGCACGGACGTCCGCGCGGCGGTAGTCGGTCTGCGGGGGGTCGGGGAAGCGGTTGGAGAGGGCGTAGCCGATGTCGAGCACGCAGGCGATGGTGTCATGCCGCCGCCGTGCCGCCGACCGGGCCGGCCCGCGGCAGCAGCTTCCGGACACCCCCTGGAGTACCGGTGGATCCGGCCGTGCGGCTCTTAGGATCGGAAAGTGCGTGCTCACCGGTCCCTGATCGCCGTGCTCGCCCTGCTCGCCGGGTGCGGCGGCGTGGACGGCACCCCGGGGGCCTCCGGGCTGCGCGACCCGTACTTCCCCAAGGCGGGCAACGGCGGCTACGACGTCACGCACTACGACCTCCGCCTGGCCTGGGAGCCCCGCACCCGGCAGCTCACCGGCACCGCGACGCTCACCGCCCGCACCACCCGCAGGCTCTCCTCGCTCAACCTCGACCTGACGGGCCTGGAGGTGGAGCGCGTCACCGTGGGCGGGGCCGAGGCCCGCTGGAACAGGGCGGGGCAGGAGCTGACCGTGCGTCCCGCCGAGGAGCTGCGGCAGAACCGCACCTTCCGGCTGACGGTCCGCTACTCCGGCACCCCGCGCACCCTCACCGACCCGGACGGCTCCGAGGAGGGCTGGCTGCCCACCGCGGACGGGGCGCTGGCGCTGGGTGAACCGGTGGGCTCCATGGCGTGGTTCCCCGGCAACCACCACCCCTCGGACAAGGCCACCTACACCGTCGCCGTGACCGTGCCGCGGGGGCTGACGGCGGTGTCCAACGGGGAGCCGGCCGGGCAGCGCACCCGGGACGGCCGTACGACCTTCAGGTGGCGGACCGCCGAACCGATGGCGAGCTATCTCGCCACCGTCGCGATCGGCCGCTACGACATCGCGCGCGGCCGGACGCCCGGCGGCGTGCCGCTGCTCACGGCGGTCGATCCGGCGGTGGCGGAGGCGAGCCGGGACGCCCTGGCCGAGCTGCCCCGCGTGCTGGACTGGGCGCAGCGCCGGTTCGGGCGGTATCCGTTCTCCTCGGCGGGCGTGATCGTCGAGCGGCCGGAGGACTCGGGCTACGCCCTGGAGACCCAGACCCGCCCCGTCTTCCCGGGCGCCCCGGACACCGGTCTGCTGGTGCACGAGCTGGCGCACCAGTGGTACGGCGACTCCGTCACCCCCGAGTCCTGGCGGGACATGTGGCTGAACGAGGGGTTCGCCACCTACGCGGAGTGGCTGTGGCAGGAGGACCACGGCGGGGACACCGCCCAGCAGACCTTCGACGCGCTCTACGAGGGCGCGTACTTCCCGGACGCGGAGTCCGCCGAGGCGTTGTGGTCCTTCCCGCCGGCCGAGCCGCCCGACGCGGCGCACATCTCGGACGTGCCGGTCTACTGGCGGGGCGCGATGGTGCTGCACCGGATCCGGCAGACGGTGGGCGACGCCGGCTTCTCCGCCCTGATCCGCGGCTGGGCCCGCGAGCACCGGCACGGCAACGCGGACACCGCGGACTTCATCGCTTTCGTCGAACGCCGCTTCCCGGAGCGGGACTTCACAGCCGTCTGGTCCGACTGGCTGTACGGGGAGGGCAAGCCGCCGCGACCGTGAGACGGCACCCGGGACCCGCACATCCGCCGGGAGCCGGCCGGACGTCGCACCTGCGCCGGAGCCCCCGGCCGCAGCAGGGCGGCCGGGGGCTCCGGGACGTGCGCGTGCGAACTGCGGTGCGCGTGCGGACGCCTGGGTCAGACGTTCACGCCGAAGTCCTGGGCGATGCCGACCAGGCCCGAGGCGTAACCCTGGCCGACGGCGCGGAACTTCCACTCGGCGCCGTTGCGGTAGAGCTCGCCGAAGATCATGGCGGTCTCGGTGGCCGCGTCCTCCGACAGGTCGTAGCGGGCGATCTCGGTGCCGCCGGCCTGGTTGACGATGCGGATGTAGGCGTTGCGGACCTGCCCGAAGTTCTGGCCGCGGTTCTCCGCGTCGTAGATGGAGACCGGGAAGACGACCTTCTCGACATCGGCCGGGAGGGCGGCGAGGTTGACGTTGATCGCCTCGTCGTCGCCCTCGCCCTCGCCGGTGCGGTTGTCACCGGTGTGGACGATGCTGTTGTCCGGCGTCTGCTTGTTGTTGAAGAAGACGAAGTGGGCGTCGGAGTAGACCTTGCCCTGCGGGTTGACCGCGATCGCCGACGCGTCGAGGTCGAAGTCCGTGCCGGTGGTGGTGCGGACGTCCCAGCCGAGGCCCACGGTGACAGCCGTCAGGCCCGGTGCCTCCTTGGTGAGCGAGACGTTGCCACCCTTGGACAGGCTTACAGCCATTGTTGGGAGTTCCTTCCCTCGTGTGCGTACGGCAAAAAAGCTACAGCTACCCCCTTGAACGCGGACAGGCGTTCACGTGGTTCCCGCCGCTTTACTTTCTTTACCTACGAAATTCGGGTGACGTGACCCGCTCACGGGCGCGACCATGGACGGCATGTCCGGTCTCTCCCGCAGGCCCGGGGGCCTGGCGCCCCGGCATCTGACCGTCCGCGGCTCCGTATCGCTGCCCGAGTCGGAGCTGATGTGGCGTTTCTCGCGTTCGTCCGGGCCCGGGGGACAGCATGTGAACACCAGCGACTCGCAGGTGGAGCTGCGCTTCGACCTGGCCCGCACCGAGGCGCTGCCCGAGGTGTGGAAGCGGCGGGCGCTGGAGCGGCTGGCCGGACGTCTGACCGACGGCGTGATCACCGTCCGGGCCTCCGAGCACCGTTCGCAATGGCGCAACCGGGAGGCCGCCGCCGCGCGTCTGGCGGCGCTGCTCGCCGAGGCCACCGCGCCCCCGCCCAAGCCCCGCAAGCCCACCCGGGTGCCGCGCGGGATCGACGAGCGCAGGCTGCGGGAGAAGAAGCGCCGCTCCGAGACCAAGCGGGGCCGCTCCCCACGCGGCTGGATCTGACCCGGACGGTCGCAAGCGGCCGGGGCCGGCCCGCGCACGGCCCTCGGCGCCGGAGCCGACGGTGATGAAGGTCCAGCCGCCCGGCGCGCTCAGCGCACCCGCAGCACCCCCACCGTCTCCCCCTCCGCGACCTCCCCGTTGGGCCGGAAGCCGAGGCGCAGGTAGAAGGCCTCCGGCCCGTGCTCCCCGGGGTGCCAGGTCACGTACAGCTCCTCGGTGCCGCGGCGGCGCAGCCCGGCGGCGACCGACTCCACCGCGACCGGCCGTACCCCTTGCCCTGCTCCCCGGCCGCGATGTCCAGCCGCCACAGACCCGAGCGGAAGCAGCTGCCGTCCTCGAACCAGTCGACGTCGAAGAAGGCCATCAGGAAGCCGACGGCGCGGTCGCCTTCCATGATCAGGCGGGGCCAGGCGACACCGGGGTGGACGTATGCCTCGGCGAGGGACTTCACCACCGGGGCGACCGCGAACTCCTGCTCGGGCCGGACGCGTATGCCGAGCGCGGCGTCCAGATTCTTCGCGGTGATCTCTTCGAGGCGGGGCGCCGTCGTGGTCGTCGTCACGCCGGGCAGGGCAAGGGCCCGGGAGCCGGCCGGGAAAAGGAATTCCGCCCGCGGAAAGGAGAGCACGCGCGGGCCGCGCTCAGCCCAACTGCCGGTAGCGGGACCGGAAATAGACCAGTGGGCCGCCCTCGGCGCTCGGCAGCTCCGCCGCCAGCACCCGGCCGATCACCAGGGTGTGGTCCCCGGCGGTCACCCGCTGCTCGGTGCGGCACTCCAGCGTCGCCAGGGCGCCGCTCACCAGCGGGGCGCCGCTGTGCCGGCCGCGCACATGGTCGAGGTCCGCGAAGAGCAGGCGGTCGCTGACCCGGCCCTTCATCGCGAAGCGTCCCGCGACCTGCCGCTGGTGCTCGGAGAGGACGGAGACCGCCCACAGCGGCTGCTCCTCGAGCAGCTCGTCCATCCGGGACCCCTCGCGCAGCGAGACCAGCACCAGCGGCGGGTCCAGTGACACCGACAGGAACGCGGTCGCCGTCATGCCCACGTCCTCGCCCGCCGGCGCCCGCGGGTCGTCCGGGTCCAGCGGCGGCTCCACGGCGGTCACCAGGACCACGCCGGAGGCCAGCCGGGACATCGCGGCACGGAACTCGTCGTTGCTCACCCCCTCAGCATGCCGGGCGGCGGGCGGAGCGGTGATCGCTGAGTGGGAAGAGGGAGTGTCGGGCACGCCGGAAACGCTAGTCTCCGCTTCATGGCCCATGCATCGGACCCCGGTCCGAGCCTGGACCTAGGACCAGCGGCCGACCAGCAGAACCGGACAGCACCGCACACCGCCCGCGGGACCGGCACGGGCCGTGCACAATCGGCACACAATCCACCCTCGGGAAGCCTCGGGGAACCACGCACGAACCTGACAAGTGTTCACACTCCGCTGTGACTTGAGTCACAAGGGGGAGGAATTGTTGACCCTGTGTACCGAGTGGGCAGCGCGCTGTGATTCAGTGGCGGGGAAGCCTGCCAGGACGATACGCCGATGAGCACCCTTGATTCGCCACGAGGTCTCGGGGGGAGGGCGAGCATGGAGACCGAGTCGGAACCCTATGTCCGTCTTGCGTCCCTGCGGCAGCTGCACCAGGTCATGGCCGACATGAACACGGCCCGCAGCCTGGCGGACACGTTGCAGACCGTCGCCGACGGCGCCGTGAACGCCCTCGGCTACGAGCTTGCCTGCGTCAACCTCGTACGCCCCGACGGCGATCTCGTGGTCGCCGCCTTCTCCGGCAACCCCGCCGCCGAGGCGCTCATCACCGGGCGCGTGGGCTCCCGCGCCTCCTGGGAACGCCGCCTGTCCATGGGCGAACGCTGGGGCGACCTGGTGTTCATACCCCACACCGAGGGCTGGGTCCTCGACGACGACGACGTCCCCCAGTGGTACACCGACGGTCCTATGCCCCGCTTCGAGGACGAGTGGCACCCCTCCGACCGCCTCTTCGCCCCGATGTACGCGCCCGGCCCGCAGGGCGCCGGCGCCTCCGGCGAACTCGTCGGCGTGCTCTCCGTGGACCGCCCCCGCAACGGCCGCCGGCCCGGCGCCTGGGGCCGCGAGGCCCTCCAGATGTACGCCTTCCAGGCCGCCATCGCGATCAGCAACGCCCGCCTGCGCGCCAACATGCAGCGCGCCCTGGTCCGCCTCGAGCGCGAGCAGCAGGCCCTGCGCGCCAGCGAGGAGTCCTTCCGGCAGGCCTTCGAGTACGCGCCCTCCGGCATGGCCATCGCCGAGATGGGCGGCGAGCAGCACGGGCGGATCCTGCGCACCAACGACGCGCTCTGCCGGCTGCTGGGCCGCCCCGCCTCCGCGATGCGCCGCTACTCCTTCTCCGACCTCGTCCACCCCGAGGACATAGGCACCCTGCTGCGCACCTCCGCCGAGGGCGGACGCGCCGAGCTGCGCCTCGGCCGCCGCGACGGCACCTACGTCTGGGTGTCGCTGCGCAACTCCGTCGTCGCCGACGCCGCCGACGGCCCCCGCTTCCTGCTCACCCACGTCGAGGACATCGAGGAGCGCAAGCGCCGCGAGCTCCAGCTCGCCCACCGCGCCTCCCACGACTCGCTCACCGGCCTGCCGAACAGCGCAGAACTGCGCGCCCGGCTCTCCGCCCGCCTGTGCAGCCAGCGGCCGCAGCCGACACTGCCCGCCGCGGTCGGCTCCGCCATGGAGCCCTACGAGTCCTTCGACTCCGCGGACGCCGCCTACGGCCCGCCCGACTTCGACCGGGGCCACGACTTCGACTTCCCGCCCGGGGCCGACGAGTACCAGGGCTACGACCACCATGTGCACACCGTCGCCCCCGGCGACCGCGACGACGGAACCAAGGGCCTGGCGGTGCTCTTCTGCGACCTGGACGGCTTCAAGTCGATCAACGACCGGTTCGGGCACAACGCGGGTGACGCGGTTCTCATCGAGGTCGCCCGCAGGCTCAGCAACGGGGTACGGGACGGCGACACCGTGGCCCGGCTCGGCGGCGACGAGTTCGTGATCCTCGCCGACGGGCTCGGCCGGGCCGACGCCCAGGACCTCGCGGTGCGGCTGCGCAACGAGATCATCCAGCCCATCAGGGCCGAGGGACGGGCCGTCAGGGTGGGCGCCAGCTTCGGCATCGGATGGGCGCACTGCGGCATGACGGCGGACGAGGTGCTGAAATCCGCCGACGAGCGGATGTACGTCGAGAAACGATCTCGTCCCAAACAGCACCGGCGTGCAGGCTGAGACGCAGGTCAGCGGGTCGATGCGGTCTGAGTCACCCGTTCGGGTGCGCCGAAGCGGGTAGGCTCGCCATCCTCACCACCCGCATCCGCACCCGATCCGCAGCTAGGAGCACCAAGGGATGACGCCCGGCAACAACGGCGCGAGCACGCCCGAGGACGACGACCCGTTCGGCTACCTCTACGCCGACGGCCAGGCCAACGGGGCCCAGCCGCCGTCCGGTGGCTACGGCTACCCGAACTCGGTCAACCGCGTGCGGGCGGTCGGCACACGCCAGTACGGCCAGCAGGGCACCGGTCCCGCCGCGCAGATACCGCAGCAGCAGGGCGCCTACGGCCAGCCGAACCCGCACTACGCCGCCCCGGAGACGCTGCCGGGGGGCGCGCCTCCGGCACACACCGCGCAGCAGCCGTACGGCGGCGGCACCGGCGGCGGCCGGGGCCGCGGCCCCAACACCAAGGGCCTGCTGATCGGCGCGATCGCGGTGGTCGCCGCGGTCGTCATCGGCATCGGCGTCGCCATGATCGGCGGCGACAAGGAGGAGGGCGGCACCGGCAACGAGGCGGGCTCCACCCCGAGCCAGTCCCAGCCGGAGGACCCGACTCCGTCGGCGAGCGAGAGCGGGAAGGACAACGAGGTCGAACTTCCCAAGATCGATGCGAAGGCACTCCGCCTGGAGGGCGGGGCGGTCACGGCGTCGGACATCAAGGGCGCGAAGGCGGACGGGGGAGTCTACGTCGCGGGCTTCAACAAGGTCGGCGCCAAGGTCGTGTGGACCATCAATGGCATCGAGAAGGCCGGCACCTATCGCTTCTACGCCCGCTACGGCATCCCCGGCGTGGATGCCAATGCCACCCTGGTGGTCAACGGCAAGCCCGAATCCCGCCCGCTGAACATGGAGAACTTCGGTCGCACGCCCAAGGGGGACTGGGAAAAGGGCTGGCAGACTACCTGGGCCAACGTGAACCTGACAGAGGGCACGAACACCATCGAGGTCGTCTGCAACCAGGGCAACCGGTGCAACGCCAATCTCGACCAGTTCTGGCTCGCGGAACAACCACCGAACTGACGGATGAAGCAGCTGTGGCTACCGGATCTGCGGCGGCCACAGCCGATGTCTCACGCAACGGACCTCGGGCCTGATGTAGGTCACCCCCAGACGGCCATGCTCTTCACTGGCCACGGGGTCTTCTCCGAGTAGTGGCCCGGCTCGATGTCGAAGCGGGATCCGTAACAGGAAGCGTCCTTGCAGAGCGTGACGACCTTGTTGCTCTGGTCGGAGACCGACCGGCCGCTGCGCGGACAGCAGCCGCTGTCCTTGCCATAGGTGTGTTTCGTGCCCCCGAACCCGGGCTTGCTCCACGTGCAGATCTTGCCGCTGGCGCACTTGGTCGCGGCAGTGGCCGTTGTTGCGGTCAGCGGCAGCGTGGCGAGCACAGCTGCGCCGGCCAAGCCAAAAGGCGTGTGCGCATGATGAGTTGTTCCCCCTGTGCGGGGTGCTGCGGTCGTTGGCCACCCTTTCGATCTTGCTGAGCCGGGGCACGTCGGTCTACGGGCACTTCGTCATACGCCGGATGGCGCTCAGGCTGCGCTCGCCTCGCCCGTCACCGTGACCCGGCCCAGCAGTTCCTCGTACGCCTCCCGGTCGAACTCGCCTGCGGCAGGGGACAGGACCGTCGCTGCGGCCAGGGCGGTCGCGCGGGTGAGGCGGTCCGGCCAGGGGAGGTTTTCGGCCAGGCCGGAGAGCAGGCCCGCGACCGCGGAGTCGCCCGCGCCCGTGGGGTTGCCGCGCAGGGACGCAGGAGGCGTGGCGCGCCAGCGGCCCTCCGGGGTCACCGCCAGCAGGCCGTCGGCACCCAGGGAGGCCACGACGGTGCCCGCGCCTCTGCGGCGGGCGTCCTGGGTGGCGCGCAACGGCTCGTGGGAGCCGGTGAGTTCGGCCAGTTCCTCGGCGTTGGGCTTGAGGATGTCGGGGCGGCCCGCCACCCCGCGGCGCAGCGCCGCCCCGCTGGTGTCCAGCAGGGCCGGGACGCCGGCCGCGCGTGCGGTGCGGATCAGGCCCGCGTAGGCGCCCACCGGGATGCCGGGCGGCAGGCTGCCGCACAGGGCGACCGCCGAGGCGCCCGCGAGGAGGTCCTGGTAGACCTCCTGGAAGGCCGACCATTCGGCCTGGGTGATGGTGGGGCCCGGCTCGTTGAGCTGGGTGGTGCCGCCGGAGAGGTCGTCGACCACGGCTATGGTGCGGCGGGTCGTGCCGGAGACGGGGACCAGGGCGTCGGTCAGATTCGGTACCTGCATCAGGCGGTCGCGCAGGATCCGGCCGGCGGTGCCGCCCGCGAACCCGGTGACGGTCACCCGGTGTCCGAGGGCCGCGAGGACCCGTGCCACGTTGACGCCCTTGCCGCCGGGACGTTCGGTCACCTCGGAGACCCGGTGGGAGGCGTGCGGTCGCAGGGACGGTACGCGGTAGGTGATGTCGAGCGCGGTGTTCAGCGTGACCGTGAGGATCACCGGGACGACCTCCCCCTCGTGCCTGCGCCTTGCCTGGGCCCCGGAGACACGATCATGCCAAACAGACGGCGACCGGCCCACCCCTCGGACCGGCCACCGTCGCCGGGGCCACGGGACAGGTCAGCCCAGTCGGGGATCCACCACCCATTCCCCCCGGCGCATCACGCCCCGGACGGTGAACTCGGCGTCCAGGACGACCAGATCGGCGTCCTTGCCGGGCTCCAGGGAGCCGACGCGGTCGTCCAGGCCGAGCAGGCGGGCCGGGGTGGCGGAGATGGCGGTGACGACGTCCTCGACGGGCAGGCCGTCCACGGTCACCGCGCGTTTGAAGGCGCGGTCCAAGGTGAGCGTGGAGCCCGCGATGGAGCCGCCCTCGACCAGCCGGGCCACCCCGTCCGCGACATCGACCTCCAGCGTGCCGAGCATGTAGCGGCCGTCGCCGAAGCCGGCCGCGTCCATCGCGTCGGTGATGAACGCGACCCGGTCGGCGCCCGCGTGGCGGAACGCCAGCTGGAGCGCGGCCGGGTGCAGGTGGGTGCCGTCGTTGATCAGCTCGACGGTGACCCGCTCGTCCTGGAGCAGCGCCGCGATCGGGCCGGGCGCGCGGTGGCCCAGCACCGGCATCGCGTTGAACAGGTGGGTGGCGACCGTGGCGCCCGCGTCGATCGCGGCCACGGTCTGCTCGTAGGTGGCGTCGGTGTGCCCCACGGCGGCGATCACCCCGTGTTCGACCAGCAGCCGCACCGAGTCCAGGCCGCCGGGCAGTTCGGTCGCCAGGGTCATCATCACGGCGTGCCCGTGCGCCGCGTCGATCAGCTTGCGGACCTCGGCCGGGTCGGGGTCGCGCAGCAGTTCCTCGTCGTGCGCGCCCTTGCGGCACGGCGAGATGAACGGGCCCTCGAAGTGGATGCCGGCGATGTCGCCCTGCTGGGCCAGCTCGGCCAGCATCCCGGCGTGCCGGGCGAGGAAGTCCAGGTCGCCGGTGACGGCGGAGGCGACCACCGTGGTGGTGCCGTGCTCGCGGTGGGTCCGCACCGCCTTGAGGACGTCCTCGGGCGTGCCGCCGGTGAAGGACGCACCGCCGCCCCCGTGGTTGTGGATGTCGACGAAGCCGGGCACCAGCCAGTGGCCGGACAGGTCGACGGTCTCGGCGTCGCCGGGGGCCGTGTCCGTGATCCGCGTGCCCTCGACGATCACGCGGCCGTCGTCCACGGTCCCGGTGGGCAGTACCACCCGGGCACCGGTCAGAACCTTGGTGGGGGCCATCAGGTGGTTACCTCCGAGGGGTCGGTGGATGCGAGGAGATCCCAGGCGAGGAGTCCCGCGCCCAGGCATCCGGCGGCGTCCCCGAGGGCCGCGGGGACCAGCGACGGCAGTTTCTGGAAGGTGATCCGCCGCCGGACGGCCTCCCGCAGCGGTGTGAACAAGGTTTCTCCTGCTTCGGCGAGCCCGCCACCGATGATCACGGTGCGCGGGTCCAGCAGGGTGAGCGCGGTGAGCAGCCCGTCGGCGAGGGCGTCGACGGCCTCCTGCCAGATCGCGCGGGCCCGCGCGTCGCCGGACTCGACGGCCTTGGCGCAGTCGGCGGCGTCGGCGCCCGGGTCGCCGCAGGCCGCGGCCCAGGCCTCGCTCACCGCCGCGGCGGAGGCGTACCGCTCGAGACAGCCGCGCTGCCCGCAGGGGCATGCGGCGCCGTCGGGCCGTACGACGATGTGGCCGATCTCGCCCGCGAAGCCGTGCGCGCCCGCCTCGACCCGCCCGGCGATGCCGATGGCGCCGGCGATGCCGGTGCCCAGCGGCACGAAGAGGAACCGGTCGGCGCCCCGCCCGGCCCCGATGCGGCCCTCGGCGAGCCCGCCGGTGCGCACGTCGTGGCCGAGGGCCACCGGCACCCCGCCGAGGCGCTCGCCGAGCAGCGCGCGCAGCGGGACGTCGCGCCAGCCGAGGTTGGCGGAGTAGACGGCGATGCCGCGGGTGTCGTCGACGATGCCGGGGACGGCGACGCCGGCGGCCGAGGCGGGCACGCCGAAGCGGTCGGCGCCGTGGGCGCGCAGTTCGGCGGCGAAGTCGAGGATGTCCGCGACGACCGCGTCCGGGCCGCGTTCCCGCCCGGTGGCCCGGCGAGCCCGGTGCAGCAGCTCGCCGTCCGCCCCGACCAGGGCGGCCTTCATCCCGGTGCCGCCCACGTCGAGGGCGATGACATGTTTCACGCAGAACAGTGTGACCCCCGGACCCGCGAGAGGTCTAGTCCACTCGCGTGGTGTAGACCATAATCCGGTAATCGAAAGACTTTCGGATGGCGCGGGGCGCCGGATGTGGGGCGGGCAGCAGTGCAGCGACGGGTCGGGAAGAGGACGATCGCGGTGGTGGCCGCTCTGGGACTGACGGGAGTCCTCGGCGGCTGCGGCGCCGGCTCCGGCTCCTCCGACGTCACCCTGCACCTGGTCGCCGCCGACTACGGCACCTCGGCCGCCAACAGCTCCCGCAAGTACTGGGACGCCCTGATCGACAAGTACGAGGCCGACCACCCCGGCGTCAGGATCGAGGCCGACGTCTACTCCTGGAACGACGTCGACCGCAAGGTCAAGGAGATGGTCGACGCGGGCGATCCGCCGGACATGGCGCAGATCGGCGCCTACTCCGACTACGCCGCCGAGGGCCTCCTCTACCGCGCCGACGACCTGCTCTCCATACCCGTCCAGGCCGACTTCGTCTCCCAGCTGGCCGAGGCGGGCCGGGTCAACGGTGTGCAGTACGGCATGCCGTTCGCCTCCTCCACCCGCGTGCTCTTCTACAACAAGAAGCTGTTCGCCGAGGCCGGCATCACCCCGCCCCGCACCTGGGCGCAGCTGGCCGCCGATGCCGCGGCGCTGAAGGCCAAGGGCGTGAAGTACCCGTACGCGCTGCCGCTCGGCCCCGAGGAGGCGCAGGCCGAGACCATGCAGTGGCTGCTCAGCGGCGAGGGCGGCTACACCGACTCGGTGGGTTCCTTCAACATCGACTCCAGCAGCAATGTGGAGACCTTCACCTGGCTGAAGGACGAGCTGGTCGGCAAGGGCCTGACCGGACCCGTCCCACCGGGCAAGCTGAACCGGGCCGACGCCTTCAAGGCGTTCGCCGCCGGCGACGTCGGCATGCTCAACGGCCACCCCTCCCTGATGGCGATGGCCGAGAAGAACGACGTCGAGTACGGGATGGTGCCCACCCCGGGCAGGGAAGGCCGCAGCTCCGCCACGCTCGGCGTCGCCGACTGGATGATGGCCTTCAAGAAGAACGGCCACCGCGAGGAGATCGGCGACTTCCTCGACTTCGTCTACGGCGAGGAGCAGGTGCTCGCCTTCTCCCGTGACTACAACCTGCTGCCGGTGACCACCTCCGCGTCCCGGACCATGGCCGAGGCCGAGCAGGACAAGCACCTCAAGCCGTTCCTGGACCAGCTGGTCACCTCCGAGCTGTACCCGGTCGGCGACCGCGCCTGGGCGGCGGTCAACGCGGCCCTGAAGAAGCAGATCGGCAAGGCGGTCGCCCCGGGCGGAGACCCGGAGACCGTGCTGAGCAACCTGCAGGCGACGGCGGTCCGGGCCGGGCAGTGACGCCGCGCCCGGCGCCGCCCGGCACGGGGGCGGCGGCGCCGGCGGCGCCGGTGTTGTCAGCGGCACGGGTTACGGTGCGGGCATGGACGAGGAACCGACGGCCGGCGGCCTGGGCAGCCGCGAGCGCGGCATCCTGGCGCTGGAACGCCGCGGCTTCTCCGGCCCCGGCGCCAAGGAACGCGTGATACGCGAGGAGCTGGGCCTGTCTCCCGTGCGCTACTACCAGCTCCTCAACGCCCTTCTCGACGACCCGCGCGCCCTGGCCCACGATCCGGTGACGGTGAACCGCCTGCGCCGGGTGCGGGAGCGGCGGCGCGCCGAGCGCTGACCGGGCACGACCAGCGGGCACGCGCCCGGGACACGGCCGGTGCGCTCAGCCGGTCCGCCGGGCGAGCGCCCGCAGCAGGCCCACGACCCCCGCGGGGCCGTCGACCACCAGGTCCGCGCGCTCCCGCAGCTCGGTCACCTCGTCGCTGCCGCTGCACACCAGCAGGCCGGGCACGCCGTCCGAGCGCAGCGTGTCCACCGCGGAGAAGGCCGGCAGATCGCCCAGGTCGTCACCGGCGTAGAGGACGCAGCCGGCGCCGATCTCGCGGGCGTACTCCCGCAGGGCGACGCCCTTGTCCATGCCCGGCGGGCGCAGCTCCAGCACCAGCCGGCCGGGCTCGACGATCAGCCCGTGCCGCGCGGCCAGCTCGCTCAGCGGGTCCCGCAGCGCCTCGAACGCGGTCTGGGGCTCGGCGGCACGCCGGGTGTGCACGGCCACCGCGCGCCCCTTCTCCTCGATCCAGGCCCCCTGCGCGGCGCCCACGCCGTCCAGCAGCCCAGGAAGCTCCGCACGGGCGGCAGCCACGCCCGGGTGCGGCGGGGGAGCGGTGATCTCGCCGGTGCGGGCGTCCCAGCGCTCGGCGCCGTAGTGCCCGAGGACCACCAGGTGCTCCAGGCCGCTCACGCCCGCGAAGCCACCGAGGCGCACCGCCACCTCGGGCGGGCGCCCGGTGATCACGGCCACCGAGGCCACTTTCGGCGCCAGCCCGGCCAGCGCCGGCACGGCCTCGGGGTGGGCCCGCGCCTGCTCCGGGTCGGCCACGATCGGCGCGAGCGTCCCGTCGAAGTCCAGCCCGATCAGCGCCTTGCCCGGCCGCGCGAGCAGCGCCTGAAGGCCCTCGCGCCCGGCCCGGGTGACGGGCTCGGGGACGGCGCCCTCCCCGTCCGGGGTCCCGGGGCGGCGGCCGGCCGCGTCCTGGCTCACGAGCCCTCCCGCAGCGCGTTCAGCTGATCCAGGAACCACCGTGCCGGAGGCAGTGCGGTGGCGGCGGCGGCGAGCCGCTTGCAGCGCTCCGCGCGGTCCGCGGGGGACAGCGTCAGCGCCTCGTGCAGGGCCTCGGCGGTGGCGGAGATGTCGTAGGGGTTGACGGTGATCGCGTCCTCGCCCATCTCCTCGTGGGCGCCCGCCTCACGGGACAGCACCAGGGCGGCACCCTGGTCGGAGAGGACCGGGATCTCCTTGGCGACCAGGTTCATCCCGTCGCGGATCGGGTTGATCAGACCCACGTCCGCGAGCCGGTAGGCGGCCAGCGAGCGGGCGAAGTCGTCCTTGACGTGCAGCACCACCGGGCGCCAGCCCTCCGTGCCGTACTCCTCGTTGATCGCCTCGGCGACCCGCTGCACCTCGGCGGTGTAGTCGCGGTAGACGGCGAGATCCTGCCGGGAGGGGTAGGCGAAGGCGACGTGCACCACCCGCTCGCGCCACTCCGGGTGGTCCGCGAGCAGCTGCCGGTAGGCGAGCAGACCGCGGACGATGTTCTTGGACAGCTCGGTGCGGTCCACCCGCACGATGGCGCGGCGGCCCTCGCCGATCTCCCGCCGCAGCTCGGCCATGCGCTCCTCGACGTCCGCCCGGTGGGCGCGCTCGCGCAGGAAGTCGGGGTCGGCACCCAGACCGTGCACGCCGATCCTGGTGTCGCCGAGGCCGCCCGCGAAGCGCTCGCAGCACGCGGTGAAGGCGTCCGCCCAGCGGCGGGTGAGGAAGCCGAGCCGGTCCGCGCCCAGCATGCCGCGCAGGATCTGCAGGGCGACGTCGTCCGGCAGCATCCGGAAGTACTCCGGCGGCGCCCACGGGGTGTGCGAGAAGTGCCCGATCCGCAGGTCCGGGCGGAGCTCGCGCAGCATGCCCGGCACCAGCGTCAGGTGGTAGTCCTGCACCAGCACGGCCGCGCCCTGCGCCGCCTCCTCGGCGAGCGCCTCGGCGAACGCCCGGTTGTAGGTCTCGTACGAGGCCCACTGCCGGCGGAACTCCGCGTCGAACACCGGCTCGAGCGGCGTCTGGTACAGCATGTGGTGCACGAACCACAGCACCGAGTTGGCGATCCCGTTGTAGGCGTCCGAGTGCACCTCGGCCGGGATGTCCAGCATCCGCACGCCGTCCTCGCCGAGCCCGCGGCGCACGGCCTCGCGGTCGCCGTCGGACAGCGCCGAGCACACCCACAGCGCACCCGCGTCCGGTCCGATCGCCGACAGCCCGGAGACCAGCCCGCCGCCGCCCCGTTTGGCGCGCAGCGAGCCGTCGTCGTCCTTCACGTAGGAAACCGGCCCCCGATTCGAGGCCACCAGCACCTGAGCTGCACCGAACGTCGAAGCCATAAAGCTCAACCTAGCCCGGCCCCCGGACAGTCAAACGTGGAGCCCGGCCGTATACGAACGTCACGCCGGTTCCCCGTCGCCCCCGGCGTTTCCGGGGGCCCGGGTCCCGGGCGCTCAGGCGACCCGGCGCTCCCGGTACTCCGTGATCTCCGCCATGGGCGGCCGCTCCTCGGTGTCCACCGGGTAGGTGCGCGGCTCGAAGGTGCCGCCGGTCCGCTCGAACTGGGTCAGCGCGGGGCGGATCAGATGCCCGCGGGCCAGCCGCAGCTGGGCGGTGCGGTAGATCGCGGCGGACATCCGGCCGAGCGCCTGCCCGTCCTGGTGCCGGTGCCTGCGCACCCCCACGTCCACCTGCGCCAGGGCGTTCAGGCCCACCAGGTGCAGGGCGTCGATGAGCAGGCCCAGTTCCACGCCGTAGCCGACCGGGAAGGGCAGCCGCTCCAGCAGCGAGCGGCGGGCCGCGTACTCGCCGCCCAGCGGCTGCACGAAGCCGGCCAGCCGCGGCCAGTGCAGGTTCAGCAGCGGCCGGGCCATCAGCTCCGTCACCCGTCCGCCCTGCCCCGCGGCGGCACCCAGCGGCCGGTCGTACATCGCCTTCACGAACTGCACGTCCGGCTCGGTGAGCAGCGGGCCGACGATGCCGGAGACGAAGTCGGCGGAGAAGTCGCGCAGATCGGCGTCGACGAAGCAGACGATGTCGCCGCGGGTGACCAGCAGCGAGCGCCACAGCACCTCGCCCTTGCCGGGGACCGCGGGCAGCCGGGGCAGGATCTCGTCCCGGTGCACCACCCGGGCACCGGCCGCCGCGGCCACCTGCGAGGTGCGGTCGGTGGAGCCGGAGTCCACCACCACGATCTCGTCCACCAGGGGCGCCTTCAGCAGCAGCTCGTCCCGGATGACGGAGACGATGTCGCCGACCGTCTCCTCCTCGTTCAGCGCGGGCAGCACCACGCTCACCGTCTGCCCGGTGGCCCGCTTGGCGGCCAGGATCCGGTGCAGCGGCCGGTCGGTCACGGACCAGGAGCGGTCGATCAGCCAGCGCTCGACTTCTTCCAGCACGGTCGTCGGCTCCTCACTGGTCGTGATCCATCTCGCGGTTCGGACGGCTGTCTCAAGTGTCCTGGCTGTCGGTTACAGTCTTGAACAACGCGCGTGACCATCGCATGCCGGGGTCGCCGCGCGGACAACTGAACACCGCTCATCCAGAGGGGCAGAGGGACACGGCCCGATGAAGCCCCGGCAACCCTCCAGTCGGTTCTTGTCACACGGACGTGGCGAGGCTCCCGGCTAGGGAAGGTGCCAAATCCGTCTCACGGCGAGATGCGTCGTGAGGAAGATGAGGAGAAAGGGCCTCGCCTCACATGGCTGTGCAGACTGTTGCAAGCTCCACGGACTCCACGGGTACCGCGTCCGCCCGGAATGTCGACCTCGGCCCCGCAGCGGCCCTGAGCTGTCGCGAGTGCGGCCACCGCGTCCCGCTCGGCCCGGTCTTCGCCTGCGAGGAGTGTTTCGGCCCGCTCGAGGTCGCCTACGACTTCTCCTCCTACGACACCGAGCAGCTCCGCGAGCGCATCGAGGCCGGCCCCGCGAACATCTGGCGCTACGCGCCCCTGCTGCCCGTCCCCGCCGACGTGGCGGACAAGCCCAACCTCAACCCCGGCTGGACCAAGCTGGTCAAGGCCGACAACCTGGCGGGCGAGCTGGGCATCACCGGCGGGCTGTACGTCAAGGACGACTCCGGCAACCCGACGCACTCCTTCAAGGACCGGGTGGTCGCCCAGGCCCTGGAGGCGGCGCGCGTCTTCGGCTTCACCACCCTGTCCTGCTCCTCCACCGGCAACCTGGCCGGCGCGGTGGGTGCCGCCGCCGCCCGGGCCGGCTTCCGCTCATGCGTGTTCATCCCGCACGACCTGGAGCAGGGCAAGGTCGTCATGGCCGCGGTCTACGGCGGTGAACTGGTCGGCATCGAGGGCAACTACGACGACGTCAACCGCTTCTGCTCCGAGCTGATCGGCGACCCGGCCGGCGAGGGCTGGGGCTTCGTCAACGTCAACCTGCGGCCCTACTACGCCGAGGGCTCCAAGACGCTCGCCTACGAGATCTGCGAGCAGCTCGGCTGGCAGCTCCCCGACCAGATCGTGGTGCCGATCGCCTCCGGCTCCCAGCTCACCAAGATCGACAAGGGTCTGCGGGAGCTGATCGGGCTGGGCCTGGTCGAGGACAAGCCCTACAAGATCTTCGGTGCCCAGGCCGAGGGCTGTTCGCCGGTGTCGGCCGCCTTCAAGGCCGGGCACGACGTGGTGCGTCCGCAGAAGCCGGACACCATCGCCAAGTCGCTGGCGATCGGCAACCCGGCGGACGGGCCGTACGTCCTGGACATCGCACGCCGCACCGGCGGTGCGGTGGAGGACGTGACGGACGAACAGATCGTCGACGCGATCAGGGTGCTGGCGCGCACCGAGGGCATCTTCGCGGAGACCGCCGGCGGCGTGACCGTGGGCGTCACCCGCAAGCTCGTCGAGAACGGGGTGCTGGACCCGTCGAAGACCACCGTGGTGCTCAACACCGGGGACGGTCTGAAGACGCTGGACGCGGTGGCCGGTACCGGGCTCACCGCGACGATCCGGCCCAGCCTGGAGTCGTTCCGCGAGGCCGGCCTCGCCTGAGCGCCGCCCGACGTACGTCTGCGGGCCGGTGCGGGCCGGCCACGCAGTTCCCCGCGCCTTTGAGGCGTCAGTCGACCGGAGGTCCACACCATGAGCGTCACCGTCCGCATCCCGACCATCCTGCGCACCTACACGGGGGGCAAGGCCGAGGTCACGGCCGAGGGGTCCACCCTCGCCGAGGTCATCGAGGACCTGGAGAAGAACCACACCGGGATCGCCGCCCGGGTCCTGGACGACCAGGGCAAGCTGCGCCGGTTCGTCAATGTCTACGTCAACGACGACGACGTCCGCTTCGAGCAGGGACTCGAGACCGCCACTCCGGACGGTGCCGGCGTGTCCATCATCCCGGCCGTCGCGGGCGGCTGATCCCCGCCAGGCATTACCCTCGGTAACATCGATTACCGAGCGTTCACCGTGTTGCCCCCTCCGTGAGAGATGCGGAGGGGGCAATTCCATGGGGTTGAGCGCGGTAGAGTTGGGGAACGCGCTCCCGATCCGGCGATCGGGCACCCTGAATTCCCGCCGCCAGTCCGACTGGAAATGGCCAAAGTGCGGGCGCTTTTCGCGGCTTTTGCGGCATTTGTGCGGTCCGACTTGCCCTGAATTCGGGTGAATTCTTGCCACATTCCGGACCGGCGCCGTCCAGATTTCTCGTCCGATTGACCTGTTGCAGACGGCAGTTGGACAGATACATTCAGCCGCGGTCGACGCGTTCCGGCGCACGCCCCCAACCGTTGGGGGGTGAGGTCTGACCCGGATCCGCGAAGTGTGGATCTGTGCAAGGGCCAGTAATAGGGGAGTTAGGCATGGCTCAGGGCACCGTCAAGTGGTTCAACGCGGAGAAGGGGTACGGCTTCATCGCGGTCGACGGTGGTGCGGATGTTTTCGTCCACTACAGCGCGATCCAGATGGACGGCTACCGCACCCTGGAAGAGGGCCAGCGGGTCGAGTTCGAGATCTCGCAGGGCCAGAAGGGCCCGCAGGCCGACATGGTTCGCGTCACCGCCTGAACGCTTACCAGCCGCAGGCATCGTTCGCTGACGAAGGGCTCGCACCCCGCCGGGTGCGGGCCCTTCGCCCGTCCCGGGGCGGGCCCTCCGGGGCATGCCGGGACCAGGGGATACGGGGCGCGCGACGCCCCGCCGAGCGCCGCGGGGAGCCCGTCCGAACCCCGGAGGGCGCTTGCACTCGCATGGGTCGAGTGCTAATCATTGGGCGTTAGCACTCTGAAGGTGAGAGTGACAGCGGAAGGACCGGGTCGGTGAGGCCCGCAGGCCGGGTGGGGCAAGGAACCACAAGGCGTGCGAGCCGTCCGTCGCGGGCGCGGGCGCGGTCCGAAGGAATCACCCCCAGTCCTGGAGGGACCACTTCACATGGCCAAGATCATCGCGTTCGACGAGGAGGCGCGGCGCGGCCTCGAGCGCGGCATGAACCAGCTCGCGGACGCCGTCAAGGTGACCCTCGGCCCCAAGGGCCGCAACGTCGTCCTCGAGAAGAAGTGGGGCGCCCCCACGATCACCAACGACGGTGTCTCCATCGCCAAGGAGATCGAGCTCGAGGACGCGTACGAGAAGATCGGCGCCGAGCTGGTCAAGGAAGTCGCCAAGAAGACGGACGACGTCGCCGGTGACGGTACGACCACCGCGACCGTGCTCGCCCAGGCCCTGGTCAAGGAAGGCCTGCGCAACGTCGCCGCCGGTGCCAACCCGATGGCTCTGAAGCGCGGCATCGAGAAGGCCGTCGAGGCCGTCTCCGCCGCCCTGCTCGAGCAGGCGAAGGACGTCGAGACCAAGGAGCAGATCGCCTCCACCGCGTCCATCTCCGCCGCCGACACCCAGATCGGTGAGCTGATCGCCGAGGCGATGGACAAGGTCGGCAAGGAAGGCGTCATCACCGTCGAGGAGTCGCAGACCTTCGGTCTGGAGCTGGAGCTCACCGAGGGTATGCGCTTCGACAAGGGGTACATCTCGGCGTACTTCGCCACCGACATGGAGCGTATGGAGGCCGTCCTCGACGACCCCTACATCCTGATCGCCAACTCCAAGATCTCCAACGTCAAGGACCTGCTCCCGCTCCTCGAGAAGGTCATGCAGTCCGGCAAGCCGCTGCTGATCATCGCCGAGGACGTCGAGGGCGAGGCCCTGTCGACCCTGGTCGTCAACAAGATCCGCGGCACCTTCAAGTCCGTCGCCGTCAAGGCCCCGGGCTTCGGCGACCGCCGCAAGGCCATGCTCGGCGACATCGCCATCCTCACGGGCGGCGAGGTCATCTCCGAGGAGGTCGGCCTCAAGCTGGAGAACGCCACCCTCGACCTGCTGGGCAAGGCCCGCAAGGTGGTCATCACCAAGGACGAGACCACCATCGTCGACGGTGCCGGCTCCGCCGACCAGGTCCAGGGCCGCGTCAACCAGATCCGCGCCGAGATCGAGAACAGCGACTCCGACTACGACCGCGAGAAGCTGCAGGAGCGCCTGGCCAAGCTGGCCGGCGGTGTGGCCGTCATCAAGGCCGGTGCCGCCACCGAGGTGGAGCTCAAGGAGCGCAAGCACCGCATCGAGGACGCCGTCCGCAACGCCAAGGCGGCCGTCGAGGAGGGCATCGTCGCCGGTGGTGGCGTGGCCCTGCTGCAGGCCTCCCAGGTCTTCGAGAAGCTGGAGCTCGAGGGCGACGAGGCCACCGGTGCCAACGCCGTGCGCGTGGCCCTGGAGGCCCCGCTGAAGCAGATCGCCGTCAACGCCGGCCTCGAGGGCGGCGTCGTGGTGGAGAAGGTCCGCAACCTCACCCCGGGCCACGGTCTGAACGCCGCGACCGGCGAGTACGTCGACCTGATCAAGGAAGGCATCATCGACCCGGCGAAGGTGACCCGTTCCGCGCTGCAGAACGCCGCCTCCATCGCCGCGCTCTTCCTGACCACCGAGGCCGTCATCGCCGACAAGCCGGAGAAGGCCGCCGCGCCGGCCGGCGGCGGCATGCCGGGCGGCGACATGGACTTCTGATCGGCCTCGGCACCGATCGGACGTCCCGCGTTCCACGCCGAGGGCGGCACTCCCCGCGAGGGGGAGTGCCGCCCTCGGGCGTTCCGCGGCCGCCGGGCCGGGTGTCAGGGGGTGTTCTCGGCCGGGGCATGGGTGCCGAAGCGCAGGAAGCCCGCGATGCGAGGGCTGAAGGCCGGCTCGCCCTGCTCGCCCAGCACCGAGCGCAGGCCCTCGGCCACATCGGCGTCCGGCTCGCCGAACACCTCGAAATGCTCCACCCTGCAGTGCTCCATCACGTCCTGGATGTAGGGGTCGGCCAGCTTCCAGTGCAGACGGACCGCGTCGGAGTCCCGGTAGAGCTGGAAGCTGTGGGCGAGCATCCGTTCCTCGTCCACGAAGGTCTGCACCATGAGCTGCGGCCCGTGCCGCTCGGCGAAGTCCACCGCCCGGGCGATGGCCTCGCGGAAGGCCTCCAGATGGCCCTCGGTGATGCGCATGGTGTTCCGGAAGAGCAGCATCGTCGCGTCGTTGTCCGTCATGCCTCCGACCCTCCGACCTCAACTCCGGTTGAGGTCAAGGGGTACGCGGCGGGCGGACCGGGCGAGGGGTGGGCGTGTGGTTCGGATCACAAGGTGGGCCGGAATGGCCATCTCCCTGCGCTGGTTCTCCTTCACGTGCGCTGATTGCATGCACGCGCACATACCAGTCGGTACCTCCCCCGTCAAGGAGCTCCACGTGACCGTCACCATCGCCGACTCCGCCTCCCGGGCCGCCGACGTGCTGTCCCGTCCGGTGACCATCAACGGTCTCACCGTGCCGAACCGCATCGCCATGGCGCCGATGACCCGCATGTTCTCCCCGAACGGCGTTCCCGGGGAGGACGTGGCCTCGTACTACGCCCGCCGCGCCGCCGCAGGTGTCGGGCTGATCATCACCGAGGGCACGTACGTCGGGCACCCCTCCGCCGGGGGCAGCAGCCGGGTCCCCCGCTTCCACGGCGAGGAGCAGCTGGCGGGCTGGGCCAAGGTGGCCGAGGCGGTGCACGAGGCCGGCGGCAGGATCGTGCCGCAGCTGTGGCACATCGGCATGGTGCGCCAGGAGGGCCAGGGCCCGTTCCCCGAGGCGCCGGCCGTCGGACCCTCCGGACTGCGCATCGACGGCACCGAGGCCGGCCGCACCATGACCCAGAAGGACATCGACGACGTCATCGCCGCCTTCGCCGAGGCCGCCGCCGCGGCCGAGCGCATCGGCTTCGACGGGGTCGAGCTGCACGGCGCCCACGGCTACCTGATCGACCAGTTCCTGTGGGCCGGCACCAACCGCCGCACCGACGCCTACGGCGGCGACCCGGTCGCCCGCGCCACCTTCGCCGCCGAGATCGTCGCGGCCGTCCGGGAGGCGGTCTCGCCCGGCTTCCCGGTCATCTTCCGCTACTCGCAGTGGAAGCAGGAGGCCTACGACGCCCGGCTCGCCGAGACGCCGGAGGAGCTGGAGGCGGTCCTCGCCCCGATCTCCGCGGCCGGTGTCGACGCCTTCCACGCCTCGCAGCGCCGCTACTGGGTGCCCGAGTTCGAGGGCACCGACCTCAACCTCGCCGGCTGGACCAAGAAGCTCACCGGCAAGCCGGCCATCACCGTCGGATCGGTGGGCCTGGACGGGGAGTTCATCGAGGCGTTCCAGGGCACCGGCGCGGCCCTCGGCAGCATCGACAACCTGCTCGACCGCCTGGAGCGCGACGAGTTCGACGTGGTGGCCGTCGGCCGCGCCCTGCTCCAGGACCCCGAGTGGGCGGCCAAGGTGCTCTCCGGCCGGTTCGACGAGCTGACGCCGTACGACGCGGCCTCCCTGAAGACGCTCAGCTGACGCGTTCCGCTCGCGCGGGCGGAAGGGGGCGGGCGTAAGGTCGGTCCTGCATGCATGACCGACCGGTAGGTATGAACGCCCCTGCCGCGAGGGCCGCTTCTCCCCTCGCGGCGCCCGCCCGCTCGCGCAAGGAGTGCCGATGACGACGCCCCAGCCCCGGCCGCCGGCCGGTGAGACCGCCCGCCCCGAGCCCGTCGTACGGACCGGCGCCGGTGCCGTGCGCGGACGGTACGAGGGCGAGCTGGCGGTGTTCCGCGGCATCCCGTTCGCCGAACCGCCCGTCGGCGAGGCCCGCTTCGCCGCGCCCCGGCCGGTGCGCGGCTGGGACGGCGTGCGGGAGGCGTACGCCTTCGGACCGCCGCCCCCGCAGGACGCGGCGCTGCTCGGGCGGGCCGTCGTGGACCGCCTGCCCGCCGGCGACGACTGGCTGACCGTCAACGTCTGGACACCCGAACCGGATCCGGCCGCCCGCCGGCCGGTCATGGTGTGGATCTACGGCGGCTCCTTCCGGCTGGGCCACTCCGGCAGCCCCGGCTACGACGCCCGCCGCATCGCACAGGACGGCGACGTCGTCGTGGTGACCCTCAACTACCGCGTGGGAATGGAGGGTTTCGCGCACATCGAGGGGGCGCCTGCCAACCGCGGACTGCTCGACCAGGTGGCCGCGCTGGAATGGGTGCGGGACAACATCGCGGCGTTCGGCGGCGACCCCGGCCAGGTCACGGTGTTCGGGGAGTCGGCGGGCGCCGGTTCGATCGCGGCGCTCCTGGCGATGCCCCGCGCCGCGGGACTGTTCCGGCGGGCGATCGCGCAGAGCGTGCCCGGCACGTACTTCTCCGACGCCCTCGCCCGCGACCTGGGTGCCGCGCTCGCCGCCGAGACCGGGCTGCGGCCGACGGCGGCGGACCTGTCGACGGTGGACCCGCGCAAGCTGACCGCCGCCGGGGAGACGCTGGGCCCGAAGATGCCCCGCCTGGTGGACCGCTGGGGGCAGGCCGCGCCCACCCGGACCCCGTACGCGCCGGTCGTCGACGGCGAGGTGCTGCCGAGCACGCCCTGGCAGGCGCTCGCCGAGGGCTCCGCCCGGGACGTGGAGCTGGTCACCGGGCACAACCGCGAGGAGTTCCGCCTCTTCATCGCCCTGGGCGGCCGGCTCGGGCAGATCACCGCCGAGCAGGCGGACCGGGCGCTGCGCAGGTACGCCCCGGGCCCCGGCGGCGCCGACGCCTACCGCGCCGCCTTCCCCGGGGCCTCGCCGGGCGAGCTGTACGAGCGGGTGCAGACCGACTGGGTGTTCGCCATGCCCACCCTGAAGCTGGCCGAGGCCCAGCTGGCCGGCGGCGGACGGGCGCACCTCTACGAACTCACCTGGCCGGCACCCGGCCTGGACGGCGCGCTCGGCGCCTGCCACGGCCTGGACATCCCGCTGCTCTTCG
Source organism: Streptomyces composti (assembly GCF_012034205.1). GTDB lineage: Bacteria > Actinomycetota > Actinomycetes > Streptomycetales > Streptomycetaceae > Streptomyces > Streptomyces composti. Next base: position 141,750 of record NZ_JAATEM010000016.1, on the reverse strand, counting down.
GCACCTTCGAGGCCGACCTGGGGATGCTGATGTTCGCCGGGGAGCGGCCCGGTGAGGACGCCAGGGCGCTGTCGTCCCGGTTCCGGGCCGCCTGGACGGCGTTCGCCCGCACCGGCGACCCGGGCTGGCCCGCCTACGACACCGAGCGGCGCCTTGTGCAGGTACTGGACGCGGAGCCGCGCGTCGCGCCCTACCCGGAGGAGACCTCCCGCCGCCTGTGGGACGGCTACGAGTTCCGGCCGCTCCCGCTGCTCTGAGTGCGGCCGTCAGGCGCTCCCGGGGACTACAGCCCGCCCATCGGCTCGATGTCGGTGCGCACCGGGGTGCCCCACACCCGCAGCACCTCGTAGTCGGTGAACTCGTGGACCAGCCGGTACGCCGCGGCCGGCCGGGGGCCGCGGCGCTGGGCCGCGAGATACAGCTCGGCCTCGCGGCGGTCCCGTCGTGGGGTGCCGCACAGCTGCCAGGCCTGCCCGTTCCACGCCTCCGGCAGCCACCGCTGCTGCGGCTGCGGGCGGTCGCCACGCACCCCGTAGCGGGACGGGGCCGGATCGGGCGACCGGTACCGCGGGGCGGGTCCCGCGTACTCGGCGCGGCGGGCGGCGCGACGCCGGGTCTCGCACAGCAGGCACAGGTCCGGGGCGCTCTCGTCGACCGGGCCCGTGGGGTGCTCGGGGCAGCGGGTGCGGGGGACCTCGGTGGTGACGGTCTCGTCCAGCAGCTCCAGGGCGCGTCTGAGGTCGGCCCGTACCTCGTGCAGCCGGGCGTCCGGGGTGTCGGCGGAGAGCGCCTCGCCGTGCTCGCCGAGCACCCGCAGGGCCCGGCCCAGTGCGGTGAGCTGCGCGTGGTTCATGGCGTGTCTTTCGTGGTCGGCTTCGCTTCAGTATCGCGTCCGCCCCGACCGCTGCGGAACACTGGCCGGATGACCACATGGGAGCACCTGCGCACATACGCGCTGGCCCTCCCGGAGACGGAGGAGGGCACCCACTTCGGCATGGTCGCCTTCTCGGTGCGGGGCAAGGGCTTCGCCTCGGTGACGAAGGACGGCCAGGTGCAGCTGAACCTGCCGGATGACGAGACCGAGGCCGCCCTGGCGGCGCATCCGGCCGGTGAGCGCATCACCCGGGCCGGGAAGACGATCGGCTTCCGTGTTCCGCCGGCCGGCATCGACGACGACGCCCTGAACGCCCTGGTGCGGGTCGCCTGGTCCTGCCGGGCGCCCAGGAGGCTCGCGGCGCAGCTCGCCGCTTCCGAGGCCGCTTCCGGCGCCACACCCGAGCCCCCGTCCGAGGCTGTTTCCGAGGCCGCGTCCGGCGAGGGCCGTTGCGAGTCTGCCCGCCGGTATCGGGCGGCCGGCGACGCGGGCACTGCTCGGGGCGGGCCTGGCCACGCTGGACGACGTGGCCCGGCACACCGCGGACGAGCTGCTGGCCCTGCACGGCGTCGGTCCGAAAGCGGTGCGCGTTCTCACCGAGGCGCTTCAGCGCCAGGGCAGGTCGCTGCGCGGCTGACGGCCGACGCGTCGCTCGGGGAGCGGGGCGGACGGCCGTCGGTCAGCTCCCCGCCGCCTCCAGGGCCGCTCGCAGGTGGCCCTCGGTGTCCTTCAGGAGACGGGCGGCCGTGGCGGCGTCGACGCCGGTGAGGAGGGTGAGGATCGCGGGCTTGACCTCGCCGTCGGTGGCGGCCAGGGCGCGCTCGATCGCGGCGTCCTCCGCCCCGGTGGCGAGGGCGACGATGCGATGGGAGCGGGCGCGCAGCTTGGCGTTGGAGGCACGGACGTCGACCATCAGGTTCCCGTAGGTCTTGCCCAGGCGGATCATGGTGATCGTCGACAGCATGTTGAGCACCAGCTTCTGGGCGGTGCCGGCCTTCAGCCGGGTGGAGCCGGTGAGGAGCTCCGGGCCCACCACGACCTCGATGCCGTGCTCGGCGGCCGCGGCCAGCGCGCTGCCCGCGTTGCAGGACAGGCCCACCGTGAGCGCGCCCCGGGCGCGGGCCCAGGTGACGGCGCCGACGGCGTACGGGGTGCGGCCGGAGGCGGAGATGCCGACCACCGTGTCGTCGGCGGTGACGTCCAGCGCGGCCAGGTCCGCCTCGGCCAGCTCCCGCGAGTCCTCGGCGCCCTCCACGGAGGTGACCATGGCGTCGGGGCCCCCGGCGATCAGTCCGACGACCTGACCGGGAGCGGTGTTGAAGGTGGGCGGGCACTCGGAGGCGTCCAGCACGCCCAGCCGGCCGGCCGTGCCCGCGCCGGCGTAGATCAGGCGTCCGCCGCGTGCCATCCGGTCGGCGATGGCGTCGATCGCGGCGGCGATCTCGGGCAGCCGCTCGGCCACGGCGGCCGGCACGGTGGCGTCCTCGCCGTTCATCAGGCGGGCGATCTCGAGGGTGGGCAGCCGGTCGATCTCGGCCAGCTCCGGCCGGTAGGCCTCGGTGGTGAGGGATGCCAGCTCCGTGCGGACATCACGCGGGTCGGATGCAGAGGTCATGGGCGGGGCGGCTCTTTCGGGTCTCTTCTCGGCGGGGGCGGTGCGACATCCCAGGGGGCGCGGGGACCTGTGCGGCCGGCCGCCACCCGTACGCGGCTCACCACGGCGTCCGGAGCCCCTACGGGCCCTTGCGGCCGGCCCGGTGCCGGTGCGCCAGCGCCTCGTACGAGGCGGACAGCGCCGGCGCGGCCGACTCGTACGTCCGCTGCGCCACCCCGACGAACAGGCAGTCGACGACCAGCAGCTGGCCGGTGCGCGAGGACATCGCCGCCGGGCGCAACTCGCTCTCCCGCGCCGTGGAGGTGGTCAGCACATGGTCGGCGTACTGGGTGACCGGGCTGTCCGGCCGGCCGGTGATCGCCACCGTGGTCGCCCCGCGCTCGAAGGCGACCCGGAGCGGTTCGATGACGTCGCCGGTGGAACCGGAGTGGGTGATCGCGATGGCCACGTCGCCCGGACGCAGCTGCACCGCGTTGGTGACGGCGAGGTGCGGGTCGCTGTGGGCGTGGGCTATGAGTCCTATGCGCAGCAGCTTCTGGGTGAGGTCCTGGGCGACCAGCCCGGAGGCGCCGACGCCGTAGACGTCGGTCCGGCCCGCCGAGGCGAGCGCGGTGACGGCGGCGCCCAGCTGCACGGTGTCCAGCCCGGCCGCGGTGTCGGCCAGGGTCTGCTGCTCGTCATAGGCGAGCTTGGCGACCACGTCGGCGATGGGGTCGTCCACCGCGATGTCGGTGGTGATGGCGGGCGCCCGGCCGGACTGCTGCTGGGCGGCGAGCCCGGCGAGGGCCAGGCGCAGATCGCGGTAGCCGGGGTAGCCGAGCAGGCGGGCGGTGCGCACCACGGTGGCCTCGCTGGTGCCGGTGAGCTCGGCGAGACCGGTGACCGTGAGCGCCGCGCAGCCCGCGGGGTCGTTCGCGACGGCCTCCGCGACCCGCTGCATGGAGCGGGTCATCGACGGGGCCAGCGTGCGCACCTTGGCCGCGAGGGCGGCGGGCGCGGGCGGTGCGGAGGCGGAACCGCCGGGGCCGCGCTCCCTCGCGAAAATTTCCTTCACTTCACTGGTCACAGATGAAAGATATTTTCGGTTTCGTGGTGCGGTCAAGAGTGCGCACAATAGGCATATGAGCCCCTCCGACCCGCACGGTACGTCCGGCGACGCCTCTTCCGCTGCCCGCGTCAGCCCCTTGGAACAGGCGCTGCACGCGGCGCGCGCCCTGGTGCTCGCCGATCTGGTGGCGGGCGAGGTGGCCGAGGCGGACGTGGTCTCCCTGGTCGAGGAGTCCGTGGCCCAGCGCCGCTGGTGGGTCGAGCAGTGGCCGGAGGGCTCGGCCTATCTCGCCGGGCTCGTCGCCCAGGACGTGCAGGACGCCCTGCTCGAGCGGTACGGCCGCTGGCCGCTGTGCCCGGTGTGCGGCTCCGGCGACCTGCACGCCCTGGAGGTGGAACCGGAGCTCGGGCCCGACCCGCACTGGGTGTGCACCAAGGCCGGTGTGAAGGTCGCGGCGGTCGGCGCGCTGGGCACGGCCACGGGCGGCGGGCCGGTCGCGTCGTGACGCTCTACATCGATCCGCCCGTCTGGCCGGGCCACGGCCGTCTCTGGTCCCATCTGGTCAGCGACCACTCCTACGAGGAACTGCACGCCTTCGCCGAGCGGCTCGGCGTCCCGCGCCGCGCCTTCGAGCGCGACCACTACGACATCCCCCGCCAGCGGTACGCCGACGCGGTGCGCGCCGGGGCGCGGGAGGTCAGCAGCCGCGAGGTGGTGCGGCTGCTGCACGCGTCGGGGCTGCGCAGGCGCAAGGGGGCGGTACGGACGGGCGGTCCGGGCGACGCTCAGGCGCGGAAGCCGTCGGTGCGGAACTCGTAGCCGAGGCGGGCGGAGTCCCCGCCGGCCCGGACGAACCCGGCCCGCTCCAGCACCCGTCGCGAGGGCACGTTGCCGCGCTCGACGACCGCCGCCACCTTCCGTACGCCCTCCTGCCGCACCGCCCACCCGGCCAGCGCGCGCAGCGCCTCGGTGGCGTAGCCCCGGCCGCGGGCGTCCGCGGCGAGGTCGTAGCCGATCTCCACCCGGCCGGTGTCGTCCGGGGCGCCGTGGAAGCCCATCGCGCCCACCGCACGGTCGTCCTCGAGGCGGACCAGCATGTACATGGTCCACTCCGGCCGGAAGGCGCCCTCCTGGTACTGCTCGAACGCCAGCCCGGCGCCCTCGCGCGTCCCCTCCCAGGGACCGGAGGCGACCCAGTCGAACCCGCCGTCGCCGCCCAGGGACAGATCCGCGGCGGCCGCCGGGGTGAGGCCCTCCAGGGCGAGCCGCTCGGTGCGCAGGACCGGGGCGCTGCACCACCGCCAGGAGGTGACCGGCTCGCGGCCCGGCAGTTCGCCGCGGCCGGTCGCCCACAGCAGCGTCCGCCACGGCGTGGGGCCCGGCCGGACATGCGGGAAGATCCGGGTCAGGACGAACTCGGCGAGCCCGGCCGGCGGCTGGTACGTGACGCCCAGGGCCTCGGCGATGTCGTGTGTGTGCAGCAGCACCTCGGCGACGCCCATCGCGGCGAACCCCTCGCGGTTCACCTGCTGGAACGGGAACGGGTGCCAGGCCCGCACCGCGCGCGGGGTGGTGCGCACGGCGGCGGCGAGCAGGGCACCGCCGGTGGCGATCACCCGCAGCACGCCCTCGTCGTCGGCGCCGTCCTCGAGGCTGATCCCGAAGGGCGCGTAGCCCTCGCGGTGGCGCCCGGCCAGCTGGCCGGCGTACCCGAACAGGTCCTCCGCGATGTGCACGGCCGTCTCCCGGCAGGTCCACTCCAGCCGCCCGGCCCTGACCTCCCCCCAGTCGTGTCCGGTGACCGCCCCCAGGGCCGCCACGCAGTCCGCGACGGCCTCCTCCACCTGCTCCGCTCCCGTGACCCGCATGAGACGCAGGCTACGAGGGCGGCGGCACCGGCTGCGACAGCATGTCCAGCTCCCCGCGCATGTTGTGGCGGGCGGTGGCCTCCCAGTGCTCCCGGCCGTAGGGCGTGCGGAACAGACGCGGCAGCTCGAGGAGCTGCCGCAGCACCGCGGCCCGCCCCTCGCGGAAGGCGTCCGCGGGCACGAAGTGGTACTCCTCGCGGACGGCCGCCGTGTAGTGGGCGTAGGCGGACGGCGGCGTTCCGAGGACCGCCAGGTCGGCGTCGCACAGCACCTGCCCGTCGCGGTCGTCGTCCGCGGGGTCGTGCGTGACCGTGAGCCGCACCAGCCGTGCCACTTCGGCGACCTTGCCCTCCGGCACCCCGGCCTCGGGCAGCGCCCGCTCCGCGAGCCGCGCCGACCGCTCCTCGTTCTCCGACCGCTCCGGCAGATACACCGCGTCGTGGAACCAGGCCGCCAGCCGCACCACGTCGGGGTCGTCGGCGTACGCCTGCAGCTCGTCGACGTGGTCCAGCACCGCCGTGAGATGCGCGACCGTGTGATAGTGCCGCTGCGGCTCCCGCCACCGCTTGAGCAGGTTGTCGGCGTAGGGCCCGGGATCGGGCCCGTCGGCGCCACCGCGGGCACCTTCGAGGGCTCGGGCGAAACGGGCGCGCAGGGCGTCGGTGTCGGACATGGCCCCATTGTCGTGCCCCCGGTCCGTTCCGGCCGCGACGACCGGGAAGATCCCGCGCGGCGGAAGGCCTAGCGTAGGGGCATGACGACTCCTGCGGATGTGCAGAACGTACGTGACCCCGAGCTGCCCGGGCGGCTGCTGACCGTGGAGCGGGACGCGCTGATCCCTCTGCTGCGCAGCAGGGCGGAGGAGGACTTCGCGCTGCCGGTGGCGGCCTGCCCCGCGTGGACGGTGCGGGATGTGCTGGCGCACTGTTCGGCCGCGCTGACCCGGGTGGTGGAGAACCGCTTCGAGAAGGGTGTCTTCTCGCCCGAGTCCAACGACCGGGACATCGCCGAGCGGGCCGGGTGGAGCAACGCCCAGGTCGTGGACGAGCTGGAACGCGGGATGACCGAGGCGGGCCCGGTGTTCGCCGAGGCGGGCGGTGCGCTGGACCTGATCGCGCTGGGCGAGTGGGTGCACGCCGGTGATGTGCGGGTGGCCTTCGGCGAGCCCGGCGCGTACGCGGGCACGGGGCTGCCGTACGCGCTGGCCCTGCTGGCGCAGGTCACCACGGAGCGAGGGCATGTGCCGGTGCACGCCGACCTCGACGACGCGGACGAGCCGCTGCGGCTCGGGGACGTGACGGGGCAGCGCCCGCCGGCCCGGTTCATCGGGGACGGCTCGACGCTGCTGCGCCTGTACGCGGGGCGTCCCGCGGACCGGCCCTACGAGCTGGCGGGGGTGGAGGCGGCGGAGCTGAACATCCTCGGTGACTGACCGGGCGAGGGGCGTAGTCTAGATTGGACTAGACCTCTCGGGCCCTGCGGCCCGGAGCCGCCGTAGCCGCCCGACGCCGAGGAATGAGGTTCCATGAGCAAGCGTGCAGTCCTGGAGGTGATCGCCCTCGACGTCGAGGACGCGGTCGCCGCCCGGGCCGGAGGTGCGGACCGCCTCGAACTGGTCACCGACATGGCGGCGGACGGGCTCACGCCCTCGCCCCGGACGGTGGCCGCGATCCGCGCGGCGGTCGGCCTCCCCCTGCGGGTGATGCTGCGCCTGGCGGACGGCTTCGCCGCGGGGGACGTCGACCGGCTGGTCGGGGTCGCGGGGGAGCTGCGGGCGGCCGGCGCCGAGGAGTTCGTGCTGGGTTTTCTGCACGCCGACGGGACCGTGGACCTGGACGCGGTGGAGCGGGTCGTCGCGGCGCTGGACGGGTGCAGGTGGACGTTCCACCGGGCCATCGACCGCGCCGCGGACCGCGACGCGCTGCGCAAGCAGCTGGACGGGCTGCCGGGGCTGGACACGTACCTGACCGCCGGGTCGGCGGACGGGGTGGACGCGGGACTGCCGACGCTGGTGCGGGAAGCGGGGTTGCAGGGGGAACCGGGGTATGAGCAGCAGCTTCTCGTGGGCGGCGGCCTGCGGCTCGACCACGTGCCGGCGTTGAGGGCGGCGGGCATCGAGGCGTTCCACATCGGCGGAGCCGCGCGTCCTGAAGGGTGGGGCGGGCCGGTCTCCGCGGAGGCGGTCGCCGGCTGGAGGGCAGTGCTGGACGCGTGAGAGGGCGCGGGTTCTCCGTGCCTTCCCGGGAGCTGGGCGGACGGGGGCTGGAGGCGCCCGCGCGGTGCGGAGCCGCACGGGGGCACGGGCCCGCGCCGCCCAACGGGTCGCCGTCCCGCTCGCGGGGCCTGTGGCGCGCCGGGGCGGCCGATCAGGCCGTCAGCTGCTCCGGCAGCGGGGCGGTGTGGGTGATGATCAGGCCGGAGACCGCTCGGGTGAGGGCCACGTAGAGGCGGCGCAGGCCGGTGGGCTCGTCCGGTTCGGCGTCGACCACGGCCGAAGGCTCGTCGAGGACCACGTAGTCGTACTCCAGGCCCTTCGCCAGGGAGGCGGGGACCAGGGTCAGGCGGGTGCCCTCGGTGGTCTCCTCGCCCGGGGACAGATGCGGCAGGCCCGCCCTCGCGAGGGCCTCGGACAGCCGCGGGATGCGGGGGTCGGCGGCGATCAGACCCACGGAGCCCTCGTTCCGCAGCAACTCCTCGCAGGCGGAGACGACTTGGGAGTCCTGGCTGACGCCGCGGATCTCGAAGAGGCCCGGGTTCTCGCGGATGGAGGTCACCGGGGTCAGGCCCGGTGCGATGTGCGGGAGCAGGCGGGAGGCGTAGCCGATGACGTCCGTGGGGACGCGGAAGCCGGCCGTGAGCTCCTCGACCGCCGCGTCCGGCTTGCCCAGGTGGGCCAGGGCCTCCTGCCAGCTGCGGGTCGCCCACGGGGTGGTGCCCTGCGCCAGGTCGCCGAGGACGGTGGCCGAACCGGTGGAGCAGCGGCGCCCGACCGCCCGGTACTGCATGGGGGAGAGGTCCTGCGCCTCGTCGAGGACGACATGGCCCAGGGACGGCGTGCGACGGATCAGATCCGCCGCCTCGTCGATCAGGACCGCGTCCGCCGCGGACCACTTCGCCGACTTCACCGAGCGGGCCGGCTTCGGCCACAGGATCGCCTTGCGCTCGTCCTCGTCGAGCAGCCCGGCGGAGTGCTCGGCCAGGAACTCGGCGTCGCCGAGCAGCCGCAGCACCAGCTTCGCCGGGTCCACCTGCGGCCAGATCGCCTTCACCGCCGCCTTCACGGCGCTGTTGCGGGCCACCGCGTCCTGCACCCGGTCGTCCGGCGCCTCCCCGGCCCGCTCCATCCGCACCAGCACGGCATGCGCGATGCGCTGCGGCAGTGCCTCCCGGGCGGCGCCGTAACGGATGTCCCGCTCCAGCAACTGCCGGACGATCTCCTCGAGTTCGTACGCCGGGACGCGCCAGCGGCGGGAGCCGCGGACCACGACCACCGGTTCCGTGGGCATGGTGACGTGGGAGTAGAGGGCGCGGCGCAGCACCTCGGCCATGCGTGCGTCGCCCTTGACGGTCGCGGCCCGGGTGTCGTCGGTGGCGCGCACCTCGACATGGGCCACCAGGTCGTCCACCGTGGCCTGCGCGACGGTCAGTTCGCCCAGCGCGGGCAGCACCTGCTCGATGTAGTGCAGGAAGGAACGGTTGGGGCCGACCACCAGGGTGCCCGTGCGGGCCAGGCGCTCGCGGTGCGCGTAGAGGAGGTAGGCGACCCGGTGCAGGCCGACGGCGGTCTTGCCGGTGCCGGGGCCGCCCTGCACACAGACGCTGCCCGCCAGGCCGGACCGTACGATCTCGTCCTGCTCGGGCTGGATGGTGGCGACGATGTCCCGCATCGGGCCCACGCGCGGGCGCTCGATCTCCTGCTGGAGCAGCCTGCTGGTCCGCGCCGCCTCCGCCGGGTCCGACAGGTGCTCGTCCTCGTAGGCGGTCAGCTCGCCGCCGGTGTAGCCGAAGCGGCGGCGCAGCGCGATGTCCATCGGGTCCTTCTTGGACGCCCGGTAGAACGGCTGGGACACCGGCGCGCGCCAGTCGATCACCATCGGGTCGCCGTCCGCGTCGTGCACGTGACGGCGCCCGATGTAGAAGGACTCGCCCCGGGCGCCCTCCGCCTGCTCGGCGCCGGGGGCGTGCAGATAGTCGAGGCGGCCGAAGAACAGCGGGGTGTCGCTGAGGTCGGCCAGCGCCTTGATGCGCTGCTCGATCTGGCGCTGGAGCACCTGGGCGTTGACCCAGTTCGCGGTGACGTCGCTGATGTCGAGGGCCTCGACGTCCTCCCGCATGGCGCGCAGAGCGGCTCGGGACGCGGCGAGATGGGCGCGCTCACGGGACAGGGGGCCGGCGCTGGACAAGGGGGTGCCTCCGAGGGACCTGTGCGAGGTGGGCATGCGAGATGCCGGCCGGTTTCCGTCCGGTCGGCGGCACTCCGGTGAGGGGAGGCGGGCAAGGGCGGTGATTCTAGGGACGCAACGGGGCGGCCGCCAAATGAATTTCCGGCGCCCGGTGCCCTCCCGGTTCCCTTCCCGGTGCACCCCTTTTCGCCGGCCGACCCCTAGGGGGCGGGTACATCCCCGCGGCGGGCGGCGGCCCTTTCCCGTCGGCCGGGAGACGTACTCGCGAGCCCGGCAATGGGGCCTTTGGACCGATGCTTCGCAGGGGCCGGCGGAGCCACCATGGAGACATGAGTGCAGCAGCCATCCACCCAGTCACCCCACCGGGCCGGCCACCGGCCGGCGCCACCCCCCTGCGCGGCGAACACCACCACTGGCTCGGCGACGCCCTCCGCGCCGTCAGGGTCTTCCTGCGCGCCGCCTTCGACGTCGTCGTCCTCGGTGAGTACGCCGAGGAGTCCGGCGTCCGGCGCAAGGACCCCACCCGCTCCTGAGCACACCGGTGCCTGAGTACTGCCGCCCCTGCGGAGTGAGTACGCCGACCGGTGCCCGGGCACCGGCCCGCGGCTTCACTGGCGGTATGAGCCGGTCGAGCCCTCACCCGATCACCGCGAACCCCGCGGTCCCGCACCCGGCTGCCGGCGACCACGATCGCCGAGCCTGGGCGGCGCCGGCTGTCGCGACCGCGATCCTGTCTTCCTCGGCCCGGCCGCACTGTTCTTCGGCGGGCTCTCTCCCATGGCGACCGACTCCTGCGGCCCCGACGACTGCTCGCAGGCGCTCATGACCCGGCTGGCCCTGATCGAGGGCACGACGGTCCACGGCGGTCTGCTGACCCTCGGGGCATGGCTCACCTCGTGGGTGCCGCCCAGGACGCACCGCTGGTCGATGTGACGGGCGCCGGCGGCGGCCCTGTCGCTGATGCCGTCGCCGTTCCAGATGATGCTGGTGACGAGCCTGCCGGAGGGCTGACGCTCAGCTCTCCGCCAGGAGTTCGTCCGCGTCCATGATCCGGTAGGCGTAGCCCTGTTCGGCGAGGAAGCGCTGGCGGTGGGCGGCGAAGTCCTGGTCGATGGTGTCGCGGGCGACCACCGAGTAGAAGTGCGCCTGATGGCCGTCCGCCTTGGGACGCAGCACGCGGCCGAGCCGCTGGGCCTCCTCCTGGCGGGAGCCGAAGGTCCCCGACACCTGGATGGCGACCGTCGCCTCGGGCAGGTCGATGGAGAAGTTCGCCACCTTCGACACCACCAGGACGTTGATCTCGCCCTCGCGGAACGCGTCGAACAGCTTCTCCCGCTGCGCGTTGGACGTCTCGCCCTTGATCACCGGCGCGCCCAGGTGCTCCCCGAGCTCGTCGAGCTGGTCGATGTACTGGCCGATCACGAGGATCTGCTGGCCCTCGAACCGCCGGACGATCGCCTCGGTGACCTTCCGCTTGGTGTCCGTGGTGGCGCAGAAGCGGTACTTCTCCTCCATCTCGGCGGTGGCGTAGGCGAGCCGCTCGGAGTCGGTGAGGTTGACACGGACCTCCACGCAGTCGGCGGGCGCGATGTAGCCCTGCGCCTCGATCTCCTTCCACGGCGCGTCGAACCGCTTGGGGCCGATCAGTGAGAACACGTCCGACTCGCGGCCGTCCTCACGCACCAGCGTGGCGGTCAGGCCCAGCCGGCGCCGGGCCTGGAGGTCGGCGGTGAACTTGAAGACGGGCGCGGGCAGCAGATGCACCTCGTCGTAGACGATCAGACCCCAGTCCCGGGAGTCGAACAGCTCCAGGTGCGGGTAGACACCCTTCCGCTTGGTCGTCAGCACCTGGTACGTGGCGATGGTGACCGGACGGATCTCCTTCTTCGTCCCGCTGTACTCGCCGATCTCGTCCTCGGTGAGGGAGGTGCGCCGCACCAGCTCGTGCTTCCACTGCCGGGCCGAGACGGTGTTGGTGACCAGGATCAGCGTGGTCGACTTCGCCTGCGCCATCGCACCGGCCCCGACCAGGGTCTTGCCCGCGCCGCAGGGCAGCACCACGACACCGCTGCCGCCGTGCCAGAAGTTCTCCACCGCCTGCTTCTGGTAGGGCCGCAGCTTCCAGCCCTCCTCGCGCAGCTCGATGGGGTGCGCCTCGCCGTCGACGTACCCGGCGAGGTCCTCGGCGGGCCAGCCCAGCTTCAGCAGCACCTGCTTGATCTGCCCGCGCTCCGAGGGGTGCACGGCCACCGTGTCCGGATCGATCCGGGCGCCGACCAGCGGGGCGATCCGCTTGGAGCGCAGCACCTCCTCCAGGACCGGCCGGTCGGTGGTGGTGAGGACCAGCCCGTGCGCCGGGTGCTTGACCAGGCTGAGCCGGCCGTAGCGGTCCATGGTCTCGGCGATGTCGACCAGCAGCGCGTGCGGCACCGGGTAGCGGCTGTACTGCACCAGCGCGTCGACGACCTGCTCCGCGTCGTGGCCCGCCGCCCGCGCGTTCCACAGGCCCAGCGGGGTCACCCGGTAGGTGTGGATGTGCTCGGGGGCCCGCTCCAGTTCGGCGAACGGCGCGATGGCGCGGCGGCAGTCGTCGGCCTGCTCGTGGTCGACCTCGAGGAGCAGGGTCTTGTCGGACTGGACGATCAGCGGACCATTCACGCGCGGCTGCCTTTCTGCGACGGGCTCGGCACGGGCACACACGGCCAAACGTCCAGTCTGCCTGATCGTCCGCCCGCCGGGGGCGGGGCGGACGAGCTACTTCGGCGCGGGCAGCGTGAGGTTGTTCACCGGCGAGCAGGACGCAGGCGGCGGCGGTGCGGAGGGCGAGGGCGAGCGGGAGCCGCACGGGCGGCCCGTCCCGTGCCGCAGAAGCCTGGTACGGGGACGGGCCGGTCCCGGGGACAGGGACCGGCCGCGAGAAACGAGAGAACGAGAACGGAGCAGGCGCGGAGCGCGCCAGAGAGTCACGCCACCGCCGGGACAGCGACCCGGCGAGCGGCACGTCGCATGAGATGTCTTTCTGTCGTGGTGCACACGAACGGGCCCGGCCGACCCCCGGTCGGCCGGGCCCGGCCCGTTCAGGGACACCCGGTGACTGCCCCGCGGCCGGCCCCGGAAGGCGGACACGCCGCCGAGTTCGCCCGGTCGTAGGAGGTCTCCGGCGTGGCGTGCATGAAGTCCGCCGTACACCCGCAGGTGTGAGGTCCACCGGCTGCCGACGGGCTCGGCGGCGTGCGCGCCCCGGCCCCTTCGGTCGTCTCCGGCCCGTTCGGTCGTTCCCGGCCCGTTCAGTCGTCCTCGGCCAGTTCCGCCACGCCGGTGATCCGGTGCAGCGGATACGTCCGCACCTCGTCGGCGGTGTGGTCGTACGCCGTGACGAAGCCGCCCTCGACGCGGATCGGGGCGACGACGCGCTGGCTGGCGGCGCCCTCGGCGTTGACGTAGCCGATCCACAGGGCCTCGCCGGTGAGGACGGCCGCCTGCATGGCGGCGAGGGTCTCGGCGGCCGTGGTGCGCGGCAGCCCGCCGCTGCCGCCGTCCCCCGAGCTGTCCGGGGCGATCTGCCTGCGCGGGGCGGTGGAGGCGCGGTCGCCCGCGCGGATGGCGCGGATCGCCGCCGTCAGCAGCGTGTCGTCGGGGACGGGAGGCCCCTCCGGCACCGGTTCGGGTGCCGAGCGCGGCGGGGTGCGGTAGGCGTGGGCGCGGCTGATCAGTACATCGCCCTCCGCCGACTCGGCGGCCGGCGCGAACCCCATCGCGCGCAGCCCCTCGAGGAGCGTGGCCGGGTCCGTCTGCGCCGCGAGCACGGTCGGCGCGAGCCGGCGCAGGCCCAGTCCCGCGGCCCGCCGGTCGGCGAGAATCTCGTTCAGCATCGCGTCGTCGTCGCAGCGGACGTACGCGGAGGCGGCGCCGACCCGCAGCTGCCCGTGCCGCCGGGCGACGTCGTCGATCAGGTACGTCAGCGGCTGCGGCACCGGGGTGCGGGAGTGCGCGGCGAGGAAGGCGTGCAGATCGGCGGCGGTCCGCCCGGCGTCCAGGGCGCGCCGCACCGAGCCCGGAGTGAACCGGTAGACGGTCGCACCGCCCTTGGACTCCACGTCCGCCAGTACGCCCAGCATGTCGGCCAGCGGCCGCTGCAACGGTCCGGGCGCCACCGCGGTCAGGTCGGCCTGCAGCAGCACATGGTCCAGCGGCTCCGGCAGCTGGGGCGCCAGCAGCCGGGCTGCCGCGGCGGAGGCGGCGGCCTGCTCGGCCGGCGGCAGGGGCGCGAGCGGCGGGGCGGGCCGGTGATGCACCGGCAGCTTGTCCCCCGGCCCCTCCGGCTCGGCCTCCGGCTCCGGCGGCGCGGGCGCGCCGATCAGCGCCCGCCCGTGCGAGGACAGCGCCCCGCGCCCGGTGATCCCCAGCAGTTCCGTCTCGGAGAGGGTCCAGCGGGCGATGCGGCTGCGCAGGTCGTCGCCCGCCTCGCCGCCCCCGGCGCCGCTCCCGGTGTTCTGCCCGCCGCGGCCGTTCTGCCCGCCGCGCAGCGGGCGCTCCCAGTGCAGCCGCGCGAGCACCGACTCCGGCACCGGCGCGGCACCCGCCGGAAGCCCGGCCAGCAGGGCCAGCACCCGGTGACGCACCTCCACAGCCGCCGAGCGGTCCAGACCCGGGCCGAGCGCGGAGAGCGCGCGGTCCTTCGCGTCCCGGCCGCCGACCAGGCCGGAGACCCGGGTGGCCGTCAGCCAGGCGGTCGCCAGCCGGGCCCAGCGTTCGGCGGCCGGCTGCTCGCGCCACTCGTCGTACGCCGGGGTGGCCGCGTACCGCTCGTCCGCCTCACCGTCGGAGGCGATCAGGCCCGCCGCGTACGCCAGCTCCACCCAGAACGCGGCGACCGGCTCCGGCACGTCCAGGGCGACGGCGGTGCGCTTGAGGTCCCGCACGCTCAGACCCCCGGCCCGCAGCACCGAGGGACCGCCCTCGTCCCAGTCCTTCAGCAGCTCCTCGACGGTGGCCAGCGCGGTGTACGCCTGCGCGGCCGCCGCCGCGTCCACAGCCTGTGGACGGTGCGCCGCCGCGGTCTCCACCGGAGGCGGCACGGGCTCCGGCGTCCGGTGCGCCCGGCCGCCGCGCAGATGCAGCGCCACCTCGCGGGGCAGTACGACCGTGCCGGGCGCGGTCGGCAGCAGCAGACCCCGGTCGAGCAGCCAGCGCAGCCTGGGCGCCGGGTCGGCGGTGACCTGCCCGTACGGCGGGCCCCACACCAGCCGTTCCAGCACCTGGAGCGACTCGGCCGGCGCGTCGGCGAGCAGCGCCGCCATCCGCCGGCGGTCGGTGAACAGCTCGGTCAGCGCGGCCACCGCGGACACCGAGTCGTGCGTGGACGGCAGCCCCGCGGCCGCCAGGATCTCCTGGATGCGCCCCGGAGACATCCCGGCGGTGGCCTCCTGCACGGTCGGCCCCAGACCCGTCGGGGACGGGTGCTGCGGCGACGGGGACAGCAGCTCACGGGCGGTGCGCACCAGCCGCAGCCGGTCGTCGCCGCCCCACACCAGCGCCTGCTCGCGCAGCGTGCCCAGCGCGTGCGGCAGCGCGGCGGCGACCGCCGGGTCGCCCTCGTCGCCCGCCATCAGGCCGAGCAGTTCCTCGTACGTCGCCGGGTCCGACGCCACGGCGAGCGCCTCCGCGGTCTGCAGCGCGAACCGGTCCAGCCGCTCCAGCGCGCGCACCACGGAGGCGCGGGTCCCGGCGCGGGTGGCCAGCTGGGTCAGGTCGGTCGGCACGGGCGTGATGAGGTCCGGCCTGCTGCGCAGCAGCGCGGCGAGGGAGGCGTCGTCCCGCCCCCTGAGCGCCTCAGCCAGGGAACGGGGGGCCGCGGCCGACGAGGCCGGCACGGGCTTGTCCTCGGTGCTCATCCGACTCACGGTAGCGGGTGGCCACGCCGTGGGGGGCCCGGGAGCTGGGTCGGCCGGTGCGACTCGCGATACGGTCGTGCGACCGGGTGTCCCAATACTTCAGCCCCGGAGGGGACTTCGTGGGGATCGAGAGTGACCAGGTCGTCTACGAGTATCTGAGCCGGGTCGGCGACGTGGCGCAGCAGCGGCAGTTGCCGTCGTCGGACCGCATGCGGCTGGTCGCCCGGCTGCGGGACGAGATCGACCGGCGGCGGGCCAGGGCGGTCGTCGACTCACCGGCCGCGGTCCGCCGGATCATCTCCCGCCTGGGCACGCCGGACGAGGTGGTCTCCGCGGTCGCCGAGGGGGCGCAGGATGCCGCGAAGCCGGCGGCTCCGGAGGCGCGGGCGGCGGTGCCGCTGCAGCGGGACCGTGAGCGGGGTGAGCACGGCGAGGAGGCCGGGCGGGGCACGTTCGGCAGGGGTGTGCTCCGGAAGGTCGTCCCCCGCACCCGCCCCGCGGACCTGCCGGACGCCGCTGCGGAGGCGCCGGCCTCCTCCACCACGGCCGCCACCCCGGCCGCGCGGGAACAGCGAACGCGAACGGACGGGCCCTCCCCGCCCCACCGGGCCGGCATGGATGAGCTGGGGGACGCCTCGCGCGGCCCCGACTGGTGGCAGGCCCGCGGCCCGCTCGGGGTGGGTGACGAGGTCCCCGGCTTCACCGGCGGGATCGAGATCCCCGAACTCCTCAGGCCGCCGCAGCCGAGGGAGCCGGAGGAGAAGCAGGCGGAGACGGAGACCGAGGGCGAGCTCGAGGCGCAGGCCGAGGTCGCCGCGGCTTCCCGGCGCCGGCGCCTGCGCCTGCTCTCCCGCGAACGGGGCTGGCAGAACCCCATGCTCCTGCTCGCCGCAGGCCTGCTGATCGCCGGGACGGTGCTCGGCAACCTCTTCGCTCTTCTCTTCGGCTGGCTGATCGCCTACGCCTCGCGGCGGCTGACCCCGGCGGAGGTCAAGTGGGCGGTCGTCATCCTGCCGGGCCTCGCGCTCACGTCGGGCGTGGTGTGGCTGTGGGGCAGGGCCGACCGGCGCTGGGGCGAACCGATCGCCGAGGGCGCGATGAACGAGGCGATCGCCGGAACCTGGCCCTGGGTCGTCCGCGGCGCCGCCCTCGCCTCCGCGCTCTTCCTGATCTGGCGCTCCCAGCGCCGCAGGTGACCCGGGCCGTGCGGCCCGCGCCGGCCCGCACGCGCGCCGGTGCGCCTCCGCCGGAAGGGCGGCCGGAGCCGACCTGGACAATGGCACCCATGGCTTCCACCGACGTGCACGTCCCCCCGCCCGGTCCCACCGTGGGATTCGATCTCGACATGACGCTGATCGACTCCCGCCCGGGGATCCACGCCTGCTACGTCGCGCTGGCGGAACGCACCGGCACCCCCATCGACGCCGACCTCGCCGTCACCCGCCTGGGCCCGCCCCTGACGGAGGAGATGGCCAACTGGTTCCCCGCCGAGCAGGTGGAGGAGATGGCCGCGCTGTACCGGTCCATGTACCCGGCGTACGCGATCGAGCCCACGCTCGCCCTCAGCGGCGCCCGTGAGGCGATCAGCGCCGTGCAGCGGGCGGGCGGCCGCGCCCTCGTCGTCACGGCCAAGCACGAACCGAACGCCAAGCTGCACCTGGAGCACCTCGGCCTCGAGCCGGACGCCGTGATCGGCGACCTGTGGGCCGAGCAGAAGGCCGTGGCCCTGCGCGAGCACGGTGCGAGCGTCTATGTGGGCGATCACGTCGGGGACGTGCGCGGAGCCAGGGCCGCCGGCGCGGTCTCGGTCGCCGTCGCCACCGGACCCTGCAATCCGGACGAGCTCCGCGCGGCCGGTGCGGACATCGTTCTGGCCGATCTGCAGGAATTTCCCCGGTGGTTTTCGGACTACTGCGAGGACTATCGTCCCGCCCGGGCCTGACGCCGTCCCGCCGCGACCGAGCGCAGAACCCCCGCGCCCGCCATCAGGAATCCGACCGCCATGAGCATGCTCAATCCGAACATGTACGTCGGAAAGGGCTCCGTTCCGAGGAACAGCGGGGCCACCGTGACCAGTGTGGCCACGGCGCCGATGAAGAAGACGACGGCACCGGCACGGACCAGGCCGTCACCGGGCGCGGCGGAATTCGCTTGGGTTTTGTCACGCACCCGACCAGGGTAGTTCCCAGCGCGTGGGGAACAACCGGGTGACGTCTTGTCACCGGCCTGGAGACCATTAGCCTTGGTACCGGCGGGTCACCAGGCCCGCCCGAGTGCTATCAAGAGCCGTTTCAGAAGCAGTTTTCCGACGAGTACGAGGACGAGGACGGACGTGCCTACCGGCAAGGTCAAGTGGTTCAACAGCGAGAAGGGCTTCGGCTTTCTCTCCCGTGACGACGGCGGCGACGTCTTCGTGCATTCCTCGGTCCTCCCCGCCGGAGTCGAGACACTCAAGCCGGGTCAGCGCGTGGAGTTCGGCGTGGTCGCCGGGCAGCGCGGCGACCAGGCCCTGTCCCTGACGCTCCTGGAGACCCCGTCGGTCGCGGCGGCCCAGCGCAAGAAGCCCGACGAGCTGGCCTCCATCGTGCAGGACCTGACGACGCTCCTGGAGAACATCACCCCGATGCTGGAGCGGGGCCGCTACCCCGACAAGGCGGCCGGCAAGAAGATCGCCGGCCTGCTGCGCGCGGTCGCCGACCAGCTGGACGTCTGAGGCACGGTGCACGGCCCGGAACGAAGACCTACGGAAAACGCAGGGCGTCGGGGCCGAGGGGCGGTACCAGTCCCTCGGCCGCCGCACGGGTGAGCAGCCCCCGCACGGCCGCATAGCCGTCCTCGCCGAGTGCCGCGGTGAACTCGTTCACATACAGCCCGATGTGCTGGTCGGCGACGGCCGGATCCATCTCCTGGGCGTGCTCCATCACGTAGGGGCGGGAGGCGGCCGGGTCGTCCCAGGCCATCCGCACCGAGGCGCGGACGGCGTCGGCGAGCCGCGTCAGCGCATCCGCGCCCAGCGACCGCCTGGCGATGATCGCGCCCAGCGGGATCGGCAGCCCGGTGGTGTGCTCCCAGTGCTCGCCCATGTCGGCGAGCTTGTGCAGCCCGTAGTTCTGGTACGTGAAGCGCGCCTCGTGGATGACCAGGCCCGCGTCGACCTTGCCGTCCCGCACGGCCGGCATGATCTCGTGGAACGGCATCACCACGATCCGGCCCACCCCGTCCGGCAGCACGTCCGCCGCCCACAGCCGGAACAGCAGATACGCCGTGGACTTCTCGCTCGGCACGGCGACGGTGCCGCCCGCCAGGGCGGCGCCCGGCTCCCGGGTCAGCACCAGCGGCCCGCAGCCGCGGCCCAGCGCGCCCCCGCAGGGCAGCAGCGCGTAGTCGTCCAGGACGTACGGCAGCACCGCGTAGGACACCTTCAGCACGTCGAGCTCACCGCGTTCGGCCATGCCGTTGGTGATGTCGATGTCGGCGAAGGTGACGTCCAGCGCGGGCGCGCCGGGGACGCGGCCGTGGGCGAGCGCGTCGAAGACGAAGGTGTCGTTGGGGCAGGGCGAGTACGCGATCCGCAGCCGCTGCCGCTGGTTCTGCTCACTGCTCATGCGGGTTCCAACTCTGCAGGACGGGCGCGAGCTTCCCGAAGCCCTCGGTGAGGGCGCTCAGGGCGTCGCCGATGCGCCAGGCGGCACGGTCGCGCGGGCCGACGGGGTTCGACACCGCCCGCAGCTCCAGCACCGGCACGCCGTGCGCGGCGGCGGCCTCGGCGACCCCGAAGCCCTCCATCGCCTCGGCCAGGGCCCGCGGATGGCGGGAGCGCAGCTCCTCGGCGCGGGCGGCGGTGCCGGTCACCGTGGAGACGGTCAGGACGGTGCCGGTGAGCGCACCGGTCGCGGCGGCGACCTCACGCACCAGGGCGGCCGGCGGTCGGTGGGTGACGGTGCCGAAGCCGAGGCCGGTCACCGGCACGAAGCCCTCGGCGGTCTCGGCGCCCAGGTCGGCGGCGGTGATCTCGTCGGCCAGGACGAGGGAGCCGACGGCCGCCCGCGGGGCGAAGCCCCCGGCGATCCCGGCGGAGACCACCAGGGCGTAGGGACGGCCGTCCAGCGCCGCGGCGGTGAGCGCGGCGGCGGTGGAGGCGGCGGCGAGCGCCGGGCCGACCCCGGCGGCGAGCAGGTCGGGGCCGCCGGTGATCCGGTGCAGCGCCGCACCGGGCAGGGCGCTCTCGCGCACCCGCCCCGGGAACGCCCGGGCCACCGCGTCCCGTTCGGCGGGGACCGCGGCGGCCACGAGGATGCGTGCGGACGTCGTGATCAGGCGTCCTTCTTCAGCCGGAAGGACCACAGGCCGGTGGCGTCGCCCTCGCCCTCCTTGATCGACACGAGGGTCGAGTCGCCCTGGGCGCCGTACTGCTCGTTGAAGAACACGCTGCCGGGGATGGTCCGGTACGTCTTGGTGCTGGAGTCGGTCAGCGGGCGGCCGTTCATCAGGATGGTCCAGCCCTCGTCGGCGATGTCCGGGTCCACACCGAAGCGCACGGTGGCGTCCGGATCGACCTTGATCTCCTCGACGCCCTTGTCCTTCAGGCACTTGTTGATGTCGTCGGGCCTGAGCGTCCCGCCCTCGCCGCCGCAGGTGGCCTCGGAGCTCACCGAGGAGTCGCCCACGGTGATCGTGGCCAGCGGCGTGGGCTTGTCACAGGCCGACAGGACGAGCAGTCCGGCGGATACGGCGCCGGCGGCGGCGACAGCGCGGCGGCGTCGCACAGCGGATTGCAACCTGGTCATGGCACGAAGGCTATAGGGCGCATCCGGTCCGCTTCCCACGCGGGGGTGCGGCGTGGCCGGAGCGTTACGCCACTCGCGCCCGCCGGGTACCCCCGTGCCGGGCCGAACCGATCAGCGCCCGGACGGTGAGCAGCCAGCCCGTGCCGACGATCCCCGCGCCGACCGCGAGGCCCAGCGGGCCGATCAGCGGCATGAGGATGCCGATGGCGCCGCCCAGCACCCACGACATCTGCAGCGTCGTCTCGGAGCGGGCGAACGCCGAGGTGCGCACCAGCTCCGGCACGTCCCGCTGGATCAGCGCGTCCAGGGACAGCTTGGCCAGCGCCTGCGCGAACCCGGCGATCGCGGCGAGACAGGCGACCAGGAACGCGCCGAAGAACACCGCGGCGGTGATCGCGGCCCCCGCGACGCAGGCCACCACGGTGACGATGATGATCTCCGGGGCGCGCGATCTCAGCCAGGCGCCGACCGCCGTGCCGAGCGCGTTGCCGGTGCCTGCCGCCACGCCCACTATCCCCAGCGACACGGCGGCACTCTGACCGGTCATCGGATGCTCGCGCAGCAGGAACGCCAGGAAGAAGATCAGAAAGCCGGTGAGGCAGCGGATCGAGGCGTTGGCGCCGAGCGCGTTGATGACGGCCGGGCCGACCGTGCGCAGCCCCGGCCGCTTGACCGGCTTCAGGTGCGGTCCGTGCAGATGCCGGGCGTCCGCGGCGAGCAGGGCGG
The DNA here is from genome assembly GCF_012034205.1 of Streptomyces composti. Taxonomy (GTDB): domain Bacteria; phylum Actinomycetota; class Actinomycetes; order Streptomycetales; family Streptomycetaceae; genus Streptomyces; species Streptomyces composti. Next base: position 120,535 of record NZ_JAATEM010000016.1, on the reverse strand, counting down.
TGTCCTCGCCCTTGGCGGAGTCCACCTTCGGCGGCAGGGTGAACGACAGCACCGTCCCCGCGACGAAGATCACAAACGCGCCGTAGAGCGGCCAGCGAGGCCCGATCTGCTGCAGCCCGGCGCCGATCGGCGCGGCGATCCCGGTGGCGAGCAGCCCGCCGAGGGTGACCCGCGAGTTCGCCTTGACCAGGGAGAACGTGGGCGGCAGCAGCCTCGGCACGACCGCGCTCCTGACCACCCCGTACGCCTTGGAGGCGACCAGCACGCCGAGCGCCGCCGGATACAGCTGGAGGCTGCCGCTGACGACCGCCCCGGACAGCACCAGCGCCAGCAGCGCCCGGGCGAGCATCGCGCCGGCCATCGCCGCGCGGCGGCCGTGCGGCAGCCGGTCGAGCAGCGGGCCGACGACCGGGGCGAGCAGGGTGAAGGGCAGCATGGTGATGGCGAGGTAGAGGGCGACCCGCCCGCGGGCCTCGTCCGTCGGCACGGAGAAGAAGACGGTCGACGCGAGCGCCACGGTGATCATCACGTCGCCGGCGCCGTTCACGCCGTGCAGCTCGATCAGCTTGCCGAGGCCGGACTCCCCGGCGCCGTGCGCATGGGTGGCCTTGCGGATCCCGCGCGCGGCCCCGGTGAACGGGAGATGCAGCGCGCGGCCGACCGCACGGAGACGGCCCGCCCGCCTTGCCTTGACCCCTTCCGGCCCACCGCTCCCGGTGGCGCCCCGGGGTGTCCTCGCGGTAGCCACGACGCCATAGTGCCCCGTCGCGGCGCTCTCTAGTGCTCCGTCGGCCCGGACGCGGCGGCGGTGGGGCTGTCCGGCGCAACGGCGGAGGCGGACGGCGGCGCGCGGGACGGCGAGATCAACCGTCGGTGTAGGCCCAGCGGACGCGAGAAGGTAGCGTGCGTATCTCAGCCATCCCGCAGAATGGATGGAGGCGCGCCCGAGCACGATTCGGCGCGGATGTCGACGCGGTCCAGCGGTCCGCTCCGTCCGCCCCCCGCGCTTGAGCGGCGCACTCGTGAGACGGCGTAGGAGAGAAGCGATACCTGTGAGCGCAGCAACGCGAAGCCGGACCCCCGACCGTCTGTGCGCCGAGGCGGTCGACCTCGCGCGCGCCGCAGCCGAGGAAGCCGCCGCGCCCGGGGTCGTGGGCGAGTACGAAGGCTGTGTCTCCGAGGGCGACCGGGTCGTCACGCACTTCTTCGAGTGCAAGGAACTCGGCTACCGCGGCTGGCGCTGGGCCGTCACCGTCGCCCGCGCCTCCCGCGCCAGGATCGTCACGGTGGACGAGGCGGTGCTGCTGCCCGGCCCCGACGCGCTGCTCGCACCCGAGTGGGTGCCGTGGAGCGAGCGGCTGCGCCCCGGCGATCTCGGCCCCGGCGACCTGCTCCCCACCGACGCGGAGGACCTGCGGCTCGAGCCCGGCTACACGGGCGTGGACGAGGTCCCGCCCAACTCGGTGCTCTCCGGGGAGTTCGCCGACCTGGCCGAGGCGGAGGACGCGGAGGTCACCCCGGGCACGCCCGCGCACCAGCCCGCCCCGGCGCGCGGGTCCATCGCCGCGGTCGCCGAGGAACTGGGCATGGGCCGCGCCCGCGTCCTGTCCCGCTACGGCCTGCACAGCGCGGCCGACCGCTGGGAGGAGGCCTTCGGCCCCAAGACCCCGATGGCCCAGGCGGCCCCCGCCTCCTGTGTCAGCTGCGGCTTCCTCGTCCCCATCGGCGGCTCCCTCGGCCAGGCCTTCGGCATCTGCGCCAACGAGTACTCCCCGGCCGACGGCCGCGTGGTCTCCCTCGCCTACGGCTGCGGCGGCCACTCCGAGGCGGCGGTCATGCCGAAGCCGCCCCGCCCGGCCCCGCCGGTCATCGACGAGACCCGGATCGACCCCTTCCCCCTCCGCCCGTCCCCCGACTCCGGCTCCGTCCCCGCCACGCAGGACGAGGACTCGGCGGAACTGGGCCACTCGTAGCCGCCCCGGGGCGCAGGCTCACTCGTCCCGAAGATTCCCTCCGCCTCGGCCGCGGTCACCGCTCGTGCGAGCCATTGGCGGAAAATCTCGGGGTCGTGGCAGTCCAGGACGCGGCTGCGTACGGCGTCGGGGATGTCGAGACCGCGCTGCTCGAGGACGAGCAGGACATCCTGGGCGCGTCCCTCGGTGCGTCCTTCCTCGCGGATCTCCTCGGCGATGTACGACTTGTAGAAGGACAGGTCCACGGCCACCAGGTTCCTCCAGAGATCCTTGGCCGGGCTTCTGCCAGGCCTTGAGCGGTGAATTCGATGATGGGATCCGCGACGGCCTCCGGCGCGTTCTGCAACCCTGCGGACAGGGCCTTCAGTATCCCGTTGACGGCCGGTTCGGCGGCGTGCGTGATGGCCGACAGGCTGGTCAGGACGAGATCGGCGCGGGCTTCCTCCGGGTCGGTGATGACCGGCATGTTGTGCGGGCCGGCGACCAGGGGGCGCAGGGTGAGCGTGGGCACCTGGGCGGGCCCGCTGCTGACCTGCTGTCCGGCCCACTTGGCGGTGGTGTGGTCCTGGCAGACCACCAGGAGGGCGGTGGGCAGCCGGTACTTCGTCCACAGGTACGAGACGTAGTAGGCCCAGCTCGCCTGCTTCTCCGGGTGCTTCTTCCCCTGGGCCTCGACGGCCAGGAGGAAGGATCCCTGCTCGGCGGTCTCCAGGCGAAGGAGCGTGTCCACCCGGCGTTCGACGGGGCTCGCCTCGGTGAGGTCGGTGGGGAGGATCGCGGCGCCCACCGGAGGTGGCATGTCGACACCCAGGAAGCGCGAGACACGGCTGAAGAGGCCGGGGTCGTGCTGGAAGACGCGATGCGTCGCTTCGTGCGGTGGGCCGACCATGCGCTTCCTTGCCTATTGCATATGCCAGGGGGAACTCGGCGCGAGCGTAGGGGAGTTGTCCGGGGTGGTGTGCGGGGGATCGCGGGAGGTTCACCCGTGCGAGTGAGGGGTGCTCGCCGGGCCCGGCGGCCACCAGGGCGGACCCGGCAGGGGTGCTCGCCCGTCCGGCTGCCCCGCGGATCTTGGTGGGTGTGGTCGCCGGGGCGGTACCTTCGACCACACGCGCCGATGTGGGCCCCGGAGGAGAGATCAACGTGAGCATGTTCGTGCGGCCCGCCGCAGAGGGGGCCGATCCGTTCGGGACGGCCCGGTTGCGGCGAGGGGTGCTGGACGCCTGGGCCACCAGCCCCGCGCGGTTCCGGGAGGACGCCAACGCCGAGGAGGACCTGGTCCTCGGCGGCTACCGGGACCGGCTCGTCGTCGAGCTCGCACAGAACGCCGCCGACGCCGCCGCCCGCGCCGGAGTACCGGGCCGGCTCCGGCTGACCCTGCGGGACGGTGTACTGGTCGCCGCCAACACCGGCGCCCCGCTGGACGCCGCCGGTGTCGAGTCGCTGTCCACGCTGCGCGCCTCCGCCAAGCGGGACGAACCGGAGCGGGCCGTGGGACGGTTCGGCGTCGGCTTCGCCGCCGTGCTCGCCGTCTCCGACGAGCCCGCCGTCGTCGGCCGGCACGGCGGCGTGCGCTGGTCCCTCGCGGAGGCGCGGGAGCTGGCCCAGGAGACCGCCCGGCACAGCCCCGGCCTGGGCGACGAGATCCGGCGCCGTGACGGTCATGTGCCCCTGCTGCGGCTGCCCTTCGCCGCCGAGGGCATCCCGCCCGCCCCGTACGACACCGCCGTCATCCTGCCGCTGCGCGACGCCGCGGCCACCGACCTCGCCGAGCGTCTGCTGCACGCCGTCGACGACGCGCTGCTGCTCACCCTGCCCGGCCTCGAGGAGGTCGTCATCGAGGCCGGTGACGACCAGCCCCGCACCCTGCGGCGGCGCACCGAGGCCGGTCTCACCGTCGTGGAGGACTCCAGGGACGGGACCACCCGGTGGCGCACCGCCACCGCGCACGGCCCGACCGCCCCCGAACTGCTCGCCGACCGGCCCGTCGAGGAGCGGCTGCGCCCGCACTGGTCCGTGACCTGGGCCGTCCCCGCCGAACCCGACGGCGGCCCCGGCCGGCCCCGCACCAGCCCCGTCCTGCACGCCCCCACGCCCAGCGACGAGCCGCTCGGCATCCCGGCCCTGCTGATCGCCTCCTTCCCGCTCGACTCCACCCGGCGGCACGCCGCCCCCGGCCCGCTCACCGACTTCCTGGTCGAGCGCGCCGCCGACGCCTACGCCGAACTCCTCGCCGAGTGGCGGCCCGTGACCACCGGGATCATCGGCCTGGTGCCCGGCCCCCTCGGCAAGGGCGAGCTGGACGGGGCGCTGCGCCGGGCCATCCTGGAGCGGCTGCCGCGCACCGCGTTCCTGCCGCCGGCCGCCCCGCGCGGCGAGGGCGACGACGGCGAACTGCCGGAGGCGCTGCGGCCGCGGGACGCCGAGATCGTCGAGGGCGCGGGGGCGGACACCGTACGGGTGCTGGCCCAGGTGCTGCCGACGCTGCTGCCCGCCGGTCTGGAGCGGCGGGTGGAGCTGCGCACGCTCGGCGTCGCCCGCGTCCCGCTCACCGACGCGATCGACCGGCTGGCCGGCCTGGAGAAGGCTCCCGACTGGTGGCGGCAGCTCTACGAGAGCCTCGCCGGTGTCGACCCCGACCGGCTGTCGGGGCTTCCGGTGCCGCTCGCCGACGGGCGCACCACCATCGGGCCGCGACAGGTGCTGCTGCCGGGCCCGGACGCCGCCCGGATCGACCCGGAGGTGCTGGGCCGGCTCGGCCTGAAGGTCGCCCACCCGGACGCCGCCCACCCCCTGCTGGAGAAGCTGGGCGCGCTCCCGGCGACCCCGCGCGCCGTGCTCACCACCCCGCAGGTGCGGGCCGCCGTCGCCGCCTCGCTGGACGACGAGGGGCCGCTGAACTGGGAGGAGGACGGTCTCGACGCCGAGGAGCTGGCCGACACCGTGCTCGGCCTGGTGCGCGACGCGGGTCTCGAGCCCGGCGACGAGCCCTGGCTGGGCGCCCTGGCGCTGCCCGACGAGGACGGCGAGCTGTCCCCCGCCTGCGAACTGGTCTTCCCCGGCGGCCCGTTCGCCTCCGTGATGCGCGAGGGCGAACTCGCCGCCGTCGACGCCGAGCTGGCCGAACGGTGGGGCGAGCAGCCGCTGGCCGCCTGCGGCGTCCTGGTGAACTTCACCCTGATCCGCGCCACCGACGTCGTCCTCGACCCCGACGAACTCGAGCCGCGCGAGGGCGACTACCCCGAGCCGGACGACGCCGGGCTGCTGGACGCGGTGGACGTGTGGTGCGAGGACATCCTCGACCGCTTCCCCGACACCCCTGTGCCGCCGGTCGCCACCGAGATCGTCGCCGTCCGCGACCTGGACCTGGTCGACGACGACCAGTGGCCGCGCGCCCTGGCCCTGCTGTCCCGGCCGCCGCTGCGGGACGCGCTCATCCAGCCGGTGCGGATCCTGCTGCCGGACGGCACCCACGAGGTCGTGCGGCCCTACACCGCCTGGTGGCTGCGCGGCCACCCCGTGCTCGACGGACGCCGCCCGGCTGGACTGCGCGCCGCCGGCGGCGACCTGCTGCTGCGGGGGCTCTACGACGAGGCCGACGCCACCGGCTTCGACGACGAACAGGTACTGCGCGCACTCGGCGTGCGCACCTCCGTGGCCGCCCTGCTCGACGAGCCGGGCGGCGCGGCCGAACTCCTCGACCGCCTCGCCGACCCCGACCGCGAGGTCACCGCACCTCAACTGCACGCCCTGTACACCGCGTTGGCCGACCTGGACCCCGAGCAGGTGACCCTGCCGGACGAGCTGCGCGCGGTCGTCGACGGGGAGGTCCGGGTCGTGGACGCGGCCGACGCGGTGGTCGTCGACTCGCCCGACCTGCTGCCCTTCACCGAGGGCGTCCCGCTTCTCCCGGTCCGCCCGGCCCGCGCCGCCGAACTCGCCGAGCTCTTCCAGGTGCGCCGCCTGAGCGAGTCCGTCACCGGCGAGGTGCACAGCAAGGGCACCGAGCACGAGGTCCCGGACTCCGTCCGCGTCCTCCTCGGCCCGCGCACGCCCTCCAGCTACGTGGAGCACGAGGAACTCGTCGTCGACGGCGTCGAGATCGACTGGCGCCTCACCGACGACGGCGTCGTGCACGCCGCCACCCTCGAGGGCGTCGCCGCCGGCCTCGCCTGGGCCGCGGGGCAGTGGCCCCGCCGCTTCGAGGTGGCAGCCCTCCTGGAAGACCCGTCCCGCACGGAGGAACTGGCCCGCGACCGCTGGTTCGACTGAGGCCGGAACGAACGAGGGGCGCCGCCGTGAACACCGGCGGCGCCCCTCACCGCCACCCGGATGCCGACGCGGGCCGCGGTCCGACCGGGATCAGGCGGGGAAGCGGCGGTCCACCCACTTCCACAGGAACTCCAGGGCGACCGCCGCCACGACGGCCACGCCCACCGCGATCCACGGCAGCGTCATGCCGACCAGCCTCAGGGCGAAGAACTCCTGCAGCCAGGGCACCGCGAGCACCAGCAGGAAGGCTCCCGCCATCGCCGCGACCAGGGCGATCCGCCACCAGGTGTAGGGGCGGGCGATGACCGCCAGGACCCAGATGGAGATGAGGAAGAGGGTCAGGGTCGCCGCGCTGGTCTCGGCCTCCAGCGCGCCCTCGCCGGAGTAGTGGGAGCGGGCCAGCAGATAGGTCGCGAAGGTGGCGAGCGCGGCCAGTGCGCCGCCGGGCACGGCGTACCGCATGACCCGGCGGACGAAGTGGGGGCGGGCCCGCTCGCGGTTGGGGGCGAGGGCCAGGAAGAAGGCGGGGACGCCGATGGTCAGCGTGGACAGCAGGGTCAGGTGGCGGGGCAGGAACGGGTACTCCACCTGGGAGCAGACCACCAGGATGGCCAGCAGCACCGAGTAGACCGTCTTCACCAGGAACAGCGTGGCCACGCGCGTGATGTTGCCGATGACCCGGCGGCCCTCCGCCACCACCGACGGCAGTGTGGCGAAGCTGTTGTTCAGCAGCACGATCTGCGCGACGGCCCGGGTCGCCTCCGAGCCCGAGCCCATCGCCACGCCGATGTCCGCGTCCTTCAGCGCCAGCACGTCGTTCACGCCGTCGCCGGTCATCGCCACGGTGTGCCCGTGCGACTGGAGCGCGCCGACCATGTTCCGCTTCTGCTGCGGGGTGACCCGGCCGAAGACGGTCGCCTCGTCCAGCGCCTCGGCCATCTCGTCCCGGTCGGCGGGCAGCCGGCGCGCGTCGACCGTCCTGCCCTCGAGGCCGAGCTTCGCGGCGACCGCCCCCACCGACACCGCGTTGTCGCCGGAGATGACCTTGGCACGGACGTTCTGCTCCTCGAAGTAGCGCAGGGTGTCGGCGGCGTCCGGGCGCAGCCGCTGCTCCAGCACCACCAGCGCGGCCGGCCGGACGCCCTCGGCGACGTCCGCCGCGGTCAGGGCACGGTCGGTGCGGGCCAGCAGCAGCACCCTGAGCCCCTGCCGGTTGAGGCGGTCGGTGTCGTTCAGGGCGGGGTGGCGGGCGGGCAGCAGGACGTCGGGTGCCCCGAGCAGCCAGGTGACGCTCTCGCCGCGGTCGCCGTCCTCCTCGAGCACCGCCCCGCTGTACTTGCGGGCGGAGGAGAAGGGCAGCGCCTCGGTGCAGCGCCAGCCGCCGTCGGACGGGAAGCGGTCGATGATCGCCTGGAGGGAGGCGTTGGGGCGGGGGTCGGAGGCGCCCAGCGCCCCGAGTACCCGGTGCACGTACGGCTCCTCGAACCCCTCGAAGACCCGCAGCTCGGCGACGTCCATGCCGCCCTCGGTCAGGGTGCCGGTCTTGTCCAGGCACACCGTGTCCACCCGGGCCAGCCCCTCGATGGCGGGCAGCTCCTGCACCAGGCACTGCTTGCGGCCGAGCCGGATCACGCCGATGGCGAAGGCTATGGAGGTGAGCAGCACCAGCCCTTCCGGGACCATCGGCACGATGCCGCCGACGGTGCGGGCGATGGAGTCCTTCAGCTCGTTGTCCTTCACCACCAGCTGGCTGACGATCAGACCGATCGCGGTCGGAATCATCATCCACGTCACGTACTTGAGGATCGTGGAGATGCCCGAGCGCAGCTCGGAGTGGACCAGGGTGAAGCGGGAGGCCTCCTCGGCGAGCTGCGCCGCGTACGCCTCGCGGCCCACCTTGGTCGCCTGGAAGGCGCCGCCGCCCGCGACCACGAAACTGCCGGACAGCACCTGGTCGCCGGGACGCTTGACCACCGGGTCGGCCTCGCCGGTGAGCAGCGACTCGTCGATCTCCAGCATGTCCGTCTCGACGCACACCCCGTCGACGACGATCTTGTCGCCCGGCCCGATCTCTATGAGGTCGTCGAGCACGATCTCGGAGGTGCTGACCTCGGTGGCCGTGCCGTCCCTGCGGACCGTGGGACGCGCCTCGCCGATCAGCGCCAGCGAGTCGAGGGTCTTCTTCGCCCGCCACTCCTGCACGATGCCGATGCCGGTGTTGGCGAGGATCACGAAGCCGAACAGGCTGTCCTGGATGGGCGCGACCGCCAGCATGATCACCCAGAGCACGCCGATGATCGCGTTGAAGCGGGTGAAGACGTTGGCGCGGACGATGTCGGTCAGCGACCGGCTGCTGCGCACTGGTACGTCGTTGACCTGGCCGCGGGCCACCCGCTCGGCGACCTCGGCGGAGGTCAGTCCGCTCGCCGGGGTGGTGGATCCGGTGCCGGGTCGTGCGACGTCGGCCTGGGTGCCCGCGTCGAGATGCGTCATGCATTCGACGGTACGTGCGGACGGGGGCATTCACCCGCCGGAGCCGCGGAGTTCAGACCTCGGTAGGACGGGGCCCGGTGCCTTGTCGTGCCGTGGTCGTACGAGGGGGCGGGGGCGGTGGGCCGGCGGCGGTCACGCGACGGGGGCTAGGGGGTCTGCTGCTCCTCGCGCTCCGCCCGCGCGCGCTTGATCGCCGCGTCCCGCCTGCGCACGTACCAGATGCCGATCAGCCCGAGTCCGCCGCCGACCAGGCAGGTCCACAGCCACCAGGTGTGGCCGTGCTCTTCGAACCAGCCGTAGAAGGGCAGCTGCACCAGGAAGAGGACGAACCAGACGATCGTGCCGCCGACGACGGTGGCGACGACCGGCCCCTCCAGGGGCTCCGGCGCCTCGTGCCTGATCGGGGTTCCCGAGAAAAGCCCTGCCATGAGCGACAGCTTACGGGGCCCGCGTCTCTACGCGAGTAGATGGATTTGCGGCGGCTATATGTTCATACTGAATCCGTTTGCTTCTGACCGCTTCTGTTCGTAGGAAACGCCAAAGGGCCGTGGGGGAGGCCCGCTGGTGATGAGGTCCCGCATGTCCACCTCGGCACCCGCCAAGGCCCCCAGTCCCGATCAGCCGGGGTCCGGCCCCGCCACCGGAGCGCTCGACCGCTTCTTCAAGATCTCCGAGCGCGGCAGCACCCTCGCCCGCGAGGTGCGCGGCGGATTCGCCACCTTCTTCGCGATGGCCTACATCATCGTGCTGAACCCGATCATCCTCGGCAGTGCGAAGGACATGTACGGCCACCAGCTGGACAACGGCCAGCTGGTCACCGCGACCGCGCTGACCGCGGCGTTCACCACGCTGCTGATGGGCGTCATCGGCAACGTCCCGATCGCGCTGGCCGCGGGTCTCGGCGTGAACTCGGTCGTCGCGCTCCAGCTCGCCCCGCGGATGTCCTGGCCGGACGCGATGGGCATGGTGGTGCTGGCCGGTTTCGTGGTGATGCTGCTGGTGGCCACCGGTCTGCGTGAGCGCGTGATGAACGCCGTGCCCTACGGGCTGCGCAAGGCCATCGCGATCGGTATCGGCCTGTTCATCATGCTGATCGGCCTGGTGGACGCCGGCTTCGTCTCCCGCATCCCCGACGCCGCCCGGACCACCGTCCCGCTGCAGCTCGGCGCGGACGGCCACCTCACCGGCTGGCCGGTGCTGGTCTTCGTGCTCGGCGCGCTGCTCACGCTGGCGCTGATCGTGCGCCGGGTGCCCGGAGCGATCCTGCTGTCGATCGTGGTGATGACGGTCGTCGCCATGATCATCAACGCCGTCGCCGACATCCCCTCCTGGGGCCTGACCAACCCGGTCTGGCCCGGCAACCCGGTGGCCACCCCCGACTTCGGCCTGATCGGCGAGGTCAGCCTGTTCGGCGGGTTCGGCAAGGTCGGGGTGCTGACCGGTGTGCTGTTCGTCTTCACCGTGCTGCTGTCGTGCTTCTTCGACGCGATGGGCACGATCATGGGGGTCAGCGACGAGGCGAAGCTGACCGACGGCGAGGGCCAGATGCCCGGCATCAACAAGGTGCTCTTCGTCGACGGTGTCGCGGTCGCCGCGGGCGGTGCCAGCTCGGCCTCGGCCACCACCTGCTTCGTGGAGTCCACCGCCGGTGTCGGCGAGGGCGCGCGCACCGGCTTCGCCAATGTGGTCACCGGTGCGCTGTTCGCCGTGGCGCTGTTCCTCACCCCGGTCGCCACCATGGTCCCCTCGCAGGCGGCCACGCCCGCGCTGGTCGCGGTGGGCTTCCTGATCCTGGCCGGGTCGGTCAAGGAGATCGACTGGGCGGACTACACGATCGCCGTGCCGGCCTTCGTGACGATGCTGATGATGCCGTTCACCTACTCGATCACCAACGGCATCGGCATGGGCTTCATCACCTTCGCGGTGCTGCGCCTCGCGGTCGGGCGCGGCCGGGAGGTCCCGCCGGCGATGTACGTGGTGGCGGCGGTCTTCGCCTTCTACTACCTGATGCCGGCTCTGGGCCTGACCTGATCCGGCACCGCGGAACCCGGGGCCGCCCTCGGACGGGCCCGACCCGGCCGGCGGGTCCCCGCCCGCGCACCCGGCGGGGTCAGGTGACCCCGTAGAACTTCTCCGTCTCCTCGACGGCGGCCTGGAACCGCTGGTCGAAGTCATCGCGCATGAGCGTCCGGACGACATAGTCCTGGACGCTCATGCCGCGTTTGGCGGCATGTTCCCTGAGTCGTTCGAGCAGTTCGTGATCTATGCGGAGGCTGAGCACATCGGTCCCCATGGCTCATGAGCGTTGCCGCACCCTTCGGTGCGGTGTGTCAGGTTCCGTTGAAGGATCACCCAAATGAGTGATCCGGTGTATGAGTGGCGGTCGTCACGGGCACCATGGATCCTCTCCGGTGGTCTTTAGCCAGGGTAATGAGATAACCTAAACAACATGCCGGACCTCAGCCATGGCGACGACGCGGCCGCCGTGAACGCACTCCGATCCGCCGTGATGCGGCTGTCCCGTCGGCTCAAGCACCAGCGGGTCGACGAGTCGCTCAGCCCCACCGAGATGTCGGTGCTCGGCACCCTGGCCCGCTGCGGCAGCGCCACCCCGGGCGAGCTGGCCCGCAGGGAACACGTGCAGCCGCCGTCGATGACCCGCATCGTGGCACTGCTGGAGTCCAAAGGGCTGGTCCGGCTGGAGCCGCATCCGGACGACCGGCGCCAGAAGGTCGTGACGCAGACCGAGCGGGCCGAGGCGATGCTCGAGGAGAGCCGCCGCAAGCGCAACGCCTTCCTGGCCTCCCTGGTGGAGGAGCTCGACGAGGAGGAGTGGGCCAAGCTGCGCGTCGCGGCCCCGGTGCTGGAGAAGCTGGCGCACCTGTAGACGTCGATTCGCGAGGAGGCGAACCTTTTGAGTACGGGACCCGGAGCACCTTCCGCCCCCGCACCGGACACCCACGAACCCGCCCGCGAGACCACCCCCCGCAAGACGTCGATGTTCTCCTCCCTGAGGATCAGGAACTACCGCCTGTTCTTCCTCGGCCAGGTCGTCTCCAACATCGGCACCTGGATGCAGCGCATCGCCCAGGACTGGCTGGTGCTCAGCCTCACCGGCTCCGCCGCCGCCGTCGGCATCACCACCGCCCTGCAGTTCCTGCCGATGCTGCTGTTCGGCCTGTACGGCGGCGTGCTCGTCGACCGCCTGCGCAAGCGCCCCACGCTCGTCGTCACCCAGTCCGCGATGGCCCTCACCGCGATCGCGCTCGCCGTCCTCACCCTGACCGGGCAGGTGCAGGTCTGGCACGTCTACGTCGCCGCCTTCGCCGTCGGCCTGGCCACCGTGGTCGACAACCCGGCCCGCCAGTCCTTCGTCTCCGAGCTGGTCGGCCCCGAGCAGCTGCAGAACGCGGTCAGCCTGAACTCCGCGAACTTCCAGTCCGCCCGCCTGGTCGGCCCCGCCGTCGCCGGCCTGCTGATCACCGGCGTCGGCACGGGCTGGGCGTTCCTCCTCAACGGCCTGTCCTTCGTGGCACCGCTCACCGGCCTGCTGCTGATGCGCTCCCGCGAGCTGCACGCCGTGGAACGCGCGCCACGCGGCAAGGGCCAGCTGCGGGAGGGCCTGCGCTACGTGGCCGGCCGGCCCGAGCTGATCTGGCCGATCGTGCTGATCGGCTTCATCGGCACCTTCGCCTTCAACTTCCCCGTCTACCTCTCCGCCTTCGCCGACGACGTCTTCCACGGGGACGCGGGCGTCTACAGCATGTTCAACACGCTGATGGCGGTCGGCTCGCTGGCCGGCGCCCTGCTCGCCGCCCGCCGCGGCACGGCCCGGCTGCGCCTGCTGATCCTGGCCGCGCTGGCCTTCGGCACGCTGGAGATCCTCGCCGCGGCCGCCCCCGAGCTGTGGATGTTCGCCCTGCTGATGATCCCCATCGGCCTGTTCGCGATGACGGTCAACGTCACCACGAACACCTCCATCCAGATGTCCACCGACCCGGCCGTCCGCGGCCGTGTCATGGCCCTCTACATGATGGTCTTCCTCGGTGGCTCCCCCGTCGGCGCGCCCGTCGTCGGCTGGCTCACCGACACCTACGGCGCCCGCGTCGGGTTCGCCGCGGGCGGCACCGTCGCCATCACCGCCGCCGCCGTCATCGGCCTGATCCTCGCCCGCGTGGGCAACCTCCGCCTCACCGTCGGCTGGCACCACGGCCACCCCCACATCCGCTTCGTCCCCCGCGAGCAGCCGGAGAAGGCGCTGGCCCGGGCGGTGTAGCGGCCGGGGCGGTACAGCGGCCGGTGGCCGGGGCGCCGCTCGATGCCTGTGCGGCCGTGCGGTGCGACGCTGCGCACGGTGACCGGGGCACACCCGGCAGACTGGACCCATGAGACTGTTCGCCGCCGTGCTGCCGCCCGAGGACGTCGCCGAGGAGCTCGCCGCCGAGGTGGCCCGGCTGAGGAGGCTGCCCGGGGCCGAGGGGCTGCGGTGGACCGGGCGGCCGGGGTGGCATTTCACGCTGGCCTTCTACGGGGAGGTCGACGACGCGCTGGTGCCCGCGCTGACCGAGCGGCTCGGGCGGGCCGCGTCCCGTACGGAGCCGTTCGCGCTGGCGCTCGGCGGCGGGGGGCAGTTCGGGCGCGGGAGGGCCCTGTGGGCTGGGGCGGACGGGGATGTGCGGGCCCTCGGGGTGCTCGCCGGGCGGGCCGAGGCGGCGGCGCGCAAGGCGGGCATCGACATGGGGGAGCACCGCAGGTACAAGCCGCATCTGACGGTGGCCCGCAGCCGGGACGGCATCGACGTCAGGCCCTTCGTCGCGCGGCTGCGCGCCTTCCGCAGCCGTACCTGGACCGTGGCCGAGCTGGCGCTGGTGCGCAGCAATCTGCCGGTGAGCGGGGTGCCGGGCGAGCAGCCCCGCTACGAGGCGGTCGCGCGCCGGGCGCTCGGGGCGGCCGGTTAGGCTCGAGGCGTGGACCCGAAGACCCGTAACCGGATCATGGCCGGTGCGCTCGTGCTGATGTTCGTCGTGGTGGCGCTGGCGGCGGTGCTCGGGAAGTAGCGCCGCCGCCCGCCACCGGGTGCGGGTGACGTCCGGTCCCGCCCGCTACTACCAGGCGAAGGCCTCCGGGGACGGGCCCGGGCCGGGGAAGATCTCGTCCAGGCCGGCCAGCAGCTCCTCGCTCAGCTCCAGCTCCGCCGCCCGCAGCGCGGAGGCCAGCTGCTCCGCGGTGCGCGGGCCGACGATCGGGCCGGTGACGCCGGGTCGGGTGAGCAGCCAGGCCAGGGCCAGCTCGCCGGGCTCCAGGCCGTGCTTGTCGGCCAGATCCTCGTACGCCTGGATCTTCGCGCGCGCGGCCGGGTCCTGCAGCGTCTCCGCGGCGCGCCCCGAGGCCCGCCGGGCGCCCTCGGCCTGCTTCTTCAGCACGCCGCCCAGCAGCCCGCCGTGCAGCGGCGACCAGGGGATCACCCCGAGCCCGTAGTCCTGTGCGGCCGGGATGACCTCCATCTCGGCGCGCCGCTCGTAGAGGTTGTACAGGCACTGCTCGCTGACCAGTCCGATGGTGCCGCTGCGGCGGGCGGCCAGCTCGTTGGCCTGGGCGATCTTGTATCCGGGGAAGTTGGAGGAGCCGACGTAGAGGATCTTGCCCTGCTGGATCAGGACGTCGATGGCCTGCCAGATCTCCTCGAACGGGGTGGCCCGGTCGATGTGGTGGAACTGGTAGAGGTCGATGTGGTCCGTCTGGAGCCGCTTGAGGCTGGCGTCCACGGCCCGGCGGATGTTGACCGCGGAGAGCTTGTCGTGGTTGGGCCAGACCTCGCCGTCGGCGCCCATGTTCCCGTACACCTTGGTGGCGATGACGACCTTGTCCCGCCGGCCGCCGCCCTTGGCGAACCAGTTGCCGATGATGCTCTCGGTGCGGCCCTTGTTCTCACCCCAGCCGTAGACGTTGGCGGTGTCGAAGAAGTTGATCCCGGCGTCCAGCGCCGCGTCCATGATGGCGTGGCTGCCGGCCTCGTCGGTCTGCGGACCGAAGTTCATCGTGCCGAGGACGAGTCGGCTGACCTTGAGTCCGGTGCGTCCGAGCTGCGTGTACTTCATGACCGTCCAGCCAACGTCGTGGAGTGCGCTCTAGGCAAGGGGACGTTCCGCGAGGGCCCCTGGACGCCGGGCACGGAGTACAACGGGACGAGGGACGAAGGGGGACGCGTATGCCGGACGGGAGCGGCGTCGGCCGGCTGGCGGAGCTGGTGCTGCGGCACCTCGGGGACGACGTGCTCGGTGCGTATCTGCACGGCTCCGCCACCCTGGGCGGGCTGCGCCCGCACAGCGACATCGATCTGCTCGTGGTGACCCGGCGTTCCCTGGGAGAGGTCCGGCGCCGGGCGCTGACCGACGCGTTGATGCGGGTGTCCGGCGGCGGGCGGCGGCCCGTGGAGCTGAGCTGTGTCGTGCGGGACGCGGTGCGGCCCTGGCGGTATCCACCGGAGTGCGACTTCCTGTACGGGGAGTGGCGGCGCGAGGAGTACGAGCGCGGGGCGGTCCCGCTGCCCGGGCCGTGCCCGGATCTCGCGCTCCTGCTCACCGTGGTGCTCGGTGCGGGCGCACCCGTGTACGGCCCTCCGCCCGCCCGGCTGCTCGACCCCGTGCCGCACACCGACGTGCTGCGCGCCATGAGGGACGGAATCCCGGATCTGCTCGCCGGGCTGGAGACCGACACCCGCAATGTGCTGCTCACCCTGTGCCGCATCTGGCTGACCTTCAGCACCGGGGAGATCCGGTCGAAGGAGGCGGCGGCCGGCTGGGCGCTCGAGCGGATCCCCCACGCCCGTCACCGGGCGGTCGTCGCGCACGCCAGGGCGGTCTGCACGGGGGAGGAGAAGCAGGAGCGGTGGGAGGAGCTGCGGGACGGGATCGCGCCCGCCGCCCGCTTCCTGGTGCGGGCGATCGGGGCCGCCGGCGCCGGCCGGGCAGCGGTCGCCCGGTGAGGGCCGGCGCTCGCTCGGCAGCGGTGACGCGACGAGGGTCAGCGGCCGTTGCCGCGGTCCCGCACCTCGTAGGGGCCGCCCAGGTCCCAGCTCTGCCACATCGCGTCCGCGAAGGACGCCGCCAGCTTGTGCTCGCCGCTGGCGTTGGGATGCGTGCCGTCGTAGGTGTCGGTGTGGATGTCGTAGGAGGGGGCCGGGGTGGCCAGCAGCACGGGGGAGGCGGGGGTGTCCAGGTCGGCCGCGGTCTTGGCCAGGCGCTCGTTGAACTCGGTGACCTGGGCGGCGAAGGGCGCGTCCTGCTGGGCGCGGATGTTGGGGATCACCGGCAGCAGCACCATCCGGATGCCGGGGCGGGCGGCCCGCGCCTCGTCCACGAAGGTGCGGACGTTGGCCGCCGTCTGCTCGGCGTTGGTGTAGAAGCCCAGGTCGATCAGGCCGAGGGAGACGAGCAGCACGTCCGCACGGAAGGTGCGGACCGCCTCGCCGATCAGGGGGGCCATGTGGCACCAGCCCTCGCCCCAGCCGGCCAGATGCGCCCGCGGGAAGTCGGGGTCGGCGTAGGCGTACGAGGTGGGTTCGTCCGTCGCCGGGTCGCGCAGCGCCTCGCGCGGTCCGACGAAGGTGAAGGGCCCGCCGTACGCCCCGCACAGGTGCTGCCACAGCCGGTAACGCCAGGTGTGTTCACCCGCGCTCCCGATGGTCATCGAGTCGCCTACGGGCATCAACCTGAGCACACGATCATCATGGACGAAACCGCCGGTCGCCGCGATGTGAGTCCGGCCACCAGCCCTCGTACCGCCGCGCGGGGTGGCACTCTTGGGACATGCGCCGATCTTTCGCCCTGCTCGTCGCGGGACTTCTGACGGGTGCCCTCGCCGGAGCCGCCGTCCCGACCGCTTCCGCCGCCGGCGGCGACGACGGTGACGGCGGGTTCCAGATCAAGGATCCGCGCATCACCGAGTCCAGCGGGCTGGCCGCCTCCCGCCGCCACAAGGGCATCTACTGGACGCACAACGACCAGGACCGGGGCGCCTTCCTCTACGCCGTGGACAGCCGCACCGGCGAGACCGTCGCGACGATCACCATGACCGGGGTCGGCACCCCGCGCGACGTCGAGGCGATCTCGATGGGACCGGACGACCAGCTCTACGTCGGCGACATCGGCGACAACGACGGTGTGCAGTGGCCGTATGTGTGGATCTACCGGCTGCCCGAGCCGAAGGTGCTCAAGGACCAGTCGGTCCGGGCCACCCAGTACGTGGTGAAGTACTCGGACGGAAGCCGCGACGCCGAGTCGATGGTCGTGCACCCGAAGACCGGGCGCGTGTACATCATCGACAAGCAGGAGGAGGGCGGGCATCTCTACGCGGGGCCCGCCGAGTTGAGCCCCTCGGGCGCCAATGTCTTCCGGCCGGTCGCCGACGTGGAGATGTGGGCGACCGACGCCGCGCTCTCGCCGGACGGCGAACACCTGGTCGTGCGCGGCTACTTCGGCGGCGTGCACTACGAGTGGAACGGCGGGAAGCTGCGCCGCAGGGGGCGGCTGAGCGTGCCCATCCAGCCCCAGGGGGAGTCCGTCACCTACTCCGCCGACGGCTCGCACCTGCTGTTCGGCAGCGAGGGGGAGCGCAGCGGAGTCGTGGCACGGGAGGCCCCGGGCGGCTCCGGCGGCAGCAAGGGGTCCTCCTCCGGCAGGGGGGACGCGGACGCCTCCGGTGACGGCAAGTCCGTGCCCCCGGTGCTGACTTCGGGGGCGGTCGCGGTGATCACCGGGATCGCCGTGTTCCTCGGGCTACGACGGCTGTTCCGCCGACGGGGCTGAGGAGGGGCCATCGGGCGCCGGGGCTGAGCACGCGTCCGCGGCAGCCCGCGCCGAAGAGCCGCCGTCCGCGGCCGCGCGGCGCGCCTCGACGCACGTCTCCAGGCCGTCCAGGATGCGCTGCAGCCCGAACTCGAAGTGGTCGAACCCGGGGCTGAAGGCGTCCTCGGAGAGCGAGGCCAGCACCGGGTACCGGCCGCTGTGCATCGCCTTTTCCAGGGCCGGCCGCTGCGCCTCCCAGAACTCGGTGTCGGTCATCCCGGTTCTGCGCTCGGCCTCCTCCTCGAAGATCCGGGTGCGGGCCGCGCCCACCACGTACCCGTCGATCAGGATGATCACCGAGACCAGCTCGGGGTCGGTCAGGCCCATCGGCCGGATCCGGGCGAGCGTGTTCTCCATGTTCTCCAGGGCGTTGGGGCCGAGGATCGGACGGGCCTGGTTGACCTCCAGCAGCCAGGGGTGACGCCGGTAGAGGTCGAGCATGCTGCGGCCGAGCGCCTCCAGGGCGGTCCGCCAGTCCACCTCTCCCGGGCCGGCCGGCTCGTCGGAGGGGCGCTGCACGCGGTCCAGCATCAGATCGAGCAGCTCCGCCTTGCCGGGGACGTAGCGGTAGAGGGACATCGTGCCGGTGCCCAGCTCGGTGGCGATCCGGCGCATCGACACCGCGTCGAGACCCTCGCGGTCCGCGATGCCGACGGCGGTCTCCACGATGCGGTCCAGGGTCAGCCCGGGCTTCGGGCCCCGGCTGGGGCGCGGTCCGGTGTCCCAGAGCAGGTCGAGAGTCCGGGCGATGTCACCGCTGCCGCTGGTCTGCCTACCGCTCGTCATGAGGGCAGTCTAGGTCTCCCGCAAAAAACTGAGTACGGCGTACGCGTAATCGGGTACGGTGTACTCAGTTATTGGAAGGGGGACCCATGAACGACGGATACGCGGTACGGGCCGAGGGGCTCGAGAAGCGCTACGGCGACAAGCGCGCCCTGGACGGCTTCGACCTCGCCGTGCGCGCGGGCACCGTGCACGGGCTGCTCGGGCCCAACGGCGCCGGCAAGACCACCGCGGTGCGCATCCTGTCCACGCTGATCCGGCTCGACGGCGGGCGTGCCGCGGTCGCCGGGCTGGACGTCGCCCGGCAGCCGCGCGAGGTGCGGGCGCGAATCGGGCTCACCGGGCAGTACGCGGCGGTGGACGAGGTGCTCACCGGGCGGCAGAACCTGGAGATGTTCGGCCGGCTGTTCCACCTGGGCGGCAGGCGGGCCAGGGCGCGGGCGGGCGAGCTGCTGGAGCAGTTCGACCTGACGGACGCCGCCGACAAGGGCGTCGGCGACTACAGCGGCGGCATGCGGCGGCGGCTCGACCTCGCCGCCTCGATGATCCTCGCCCCGGCCGTGCTCTTCCTGGACGAGCCGACCACGGGGCTGGATCCGCGCAGCCGCGGCGAGGTGTGGGAGTCGGTGCGGGCGCTGGTGGCCGACGGGACCACGGTGCTGCTGACCACGCAGTACCTGGAGGAGGCCGACAGGCTGGCCTCCCGGATCACCGTCATCGACCAGGGCCGGGCCATCGCCGACGACACCCCGGAGGGCCTGAAGAACCGCGTGGGCGGCGACCGCATCGAGGTCGTGGTCGCCGAACGCGCCGAGATCCCGCGGGTGATGAAGGTGGTCGCCCGGGTCGCCGACGGGGAGCCCGAGGCCGAGGACGAGGCGCTGCGGGTGCACGCCTCGGTCACCGACCGGGTGTCCGCGCTGACCGAGGTGGCGCGCACCCTGCAGGACGAGGGCGTGCGGGTCGAGGACATCGGACTGCGCCGGCCGAGTCTCGACGACGTGTTCCTGCGGCTCACCGGCCACCGGGCCGAGCAGACGGACGGCACGAGGACGGGAACGGCGCGGACCGGCGGCAAGGGCCACAGGGCCGCCGAGACCGCCGAGACCGTCGAGGACAAGGGGAAGGGGACCCGCGCATGAGCGCTGTCGAGGCCGCGCACGGCCGTACGTTCTGGGTGCTGTCCGACGTGTGGAACATCGTCCGCCGCGGACTGACCCACTACCAGCGCCAGCCGGTCAACATCGCCTGGCAGCTGGGCTTTCCGATCCTCTCCGTGCTGCTCTACGGCTATGTCTTCGGCAGTGCGATGCAGGTGCCGGGCGGCGGGGACTACAAGGACTTCCTGATGCCGGGCATGTTCGTGATGACCATGGCCTTCGGCTTCATCAACACCGCGACGGTGGTGGTCTACGACTCCACCAAGGGGGTCATCGACCGGTTCCGCTCGATGCCGATGGCGTCCTCGGCCGTGGTGGCCGGGCGCGGCGTGACCGACCTGATCATCGCCTGCGCGGAGCTGGCCATCATGATGCTCACCGCGCTGGTCATGGGCTGGCGGCCGGACGGCGGCTGGGAGTTCCTCGCCGCGTTCGGGCTGCTGCTCTGGCTGCGGTTCGCGCTGATCTGGCTCGGCGTCTGGCTGGGCCTGCTGGTGCCCAACCCGGAGGCGGCGGGCGGGCTGTTCGCGGTGGCCTTCCCGCTGACCATGATCTCCAGCATCTTCGTGGCGCCGCAGCTGATGCCCGACTGGCTCGGCTGGGTGGCGGCCTGGAACCCACTCTCCTCCACGTCCGCGGCCACGCGTGAGCTGTTCGGCACGCCGGTCGGCGGAGGGGACTCCTGGGTCGAGCAGCACGCGCTGCTGATGGCGGGGCTGTGGCCGGCGGTGCTGACGGTCCTCTTCCTGCCGCTGGCGGTGCGGCGCTTCCAGCGGCTGAGCCGGTAGGCGGCAGTTCGCGGCAGGAGGCGGATCGAAGCCCGGACGGACGAAGGGGCGCCCGGCGAGCAGCCGGGCGCCCCTTGCGCACCTTCCGTCAGCGCACCGCGCCGGCGGACGCGTCCGTCAGAGCCGCTCGATCACATAGTCGACGCACTTCGTCAGCGCCTCGATGTCCGCCGGGTCGATCGCCGGGAACATCGCCACCCGGAGCTGGTTGCGGCCGAGCTTGCGGTACGGCTCGGTGTCGACGATGCCGTTGGCCCGCAGCGTCTTGGCGACGGCGGCGGCGTCGATCTCGTCCGTGAAGTCGATCGTGCCGACGACCGCCGAGCGCTTGGCCGGGTCGGCGACGAACGGGTTGGCGTACTTGATGTCCTCGGCCCAGCCGTAGAGCGTGCGGGCGGAGGTGGCCGTGCGGCGGACCGCCCAGTCGAGGCCGCCCTGGCCGTTGAGCCACTCCAGCTGCTGGTTCAGCAGGAACAGGGTGGCGAGGGCCGGGGTGTTGTACGTCTGGTTCTTGCGGGAGTTGTCGATCGCCGTGGGGAGGCTGAAGAACTCCGGGATGTGGCGGCCGGAGGCGTGGATGCGCTCGGCGCGCTCGATGGCGGCCGGGGAGAAGATGCCGATCCACAGGCCGCCGTCGGCGGCGAAGGACTTCTGCGGGGCGAAGTAGTAGACGTCCGTCTCCGCGATGTCCACGGGCAGGCCGCCGGCACCGGAGGTGGCGTCCACCAGGACCAGCGCGCCCTCGTCGGCGCCGGCCACCCGCTTGATCGGCATGGCCACACCGGTGGAGGTCTCGTTGTGGGTGAAGGCGTAGACGTCCACGCCGGCCTCGGCGACCGGCTCCGGGTGCGTGCCCGGGTCGGTGGAGATGATGTCCGGCTCGGCCAGCCAGGGGGCGAGCCTGGCCGCCTTGGCGAACTTGGAGCTGAACTCGCCGAAGCTGAGGTGCTGCGACTTGTTCTCGATCAGGCCGTGCGTCGCGATGTCCCAGAACGCGGTGGAGCCGCCGTTGCCGAGGATCACCTCATAGCCGTCCGGGAGCTGGAACAGCTCACGGATGCCCTCGCGCACCTGGCCGACCAGGTTCTTGACGGGGGCCTGGCGGTGGGAGGTGCCCATCAGGGACGTACCGGTCGCGGCCAGCGCGTCCAGCGCTTCCGTCCGCACCTTGGAGGGACCCGAGCCGAAACGTCCGTCGGCGGGCTTGATGTCAGCGGGAATCTGGATCTCAGCCACGGTCGGAGCCTAGCGGCTCCGCGAAAGCCGGGCGAAACGTCGTCCGTCCGGTGAGACGGGCGCGGGGCGTGCGGGGCATGCGGCGGAAGAGGGGCGCGGGGCGTGCGGGGCATGCGGCGGAAGAAGGGCGCGGGGCATGCGGCGGGAGGCGCGGGCGGCTCCTGCGGGCATGCTGGGGGAATGACCACCGGAACGACGGAGCACCGACAGCTGCGGGACGAGCTGGCCAGGGCCGTACGCGGGTCCGTGGACTTCGGCGTCACCGCCCGGGCGCTGAACACCATGGACGCCTCCAACTACCGGAGGGTCCCGCTCGGTGTGGTCGCGCCACGGGACGCCGACGACGTGGCCGCCGCGCTCGCGGTCTGCCGGGAGCACGGCGTGCCGGTGGTGGCGCGCGGCGGCGGGACATCGATCGCGGGGCAGGCGACCGGCACCGGGGTGGTGCTGGACTTCACCCGGCACATGAACCGCATCCTGCGCCTCGACCCCGGGGCGCGCACCGCCGTCGTCCAGCCGGGGCTCGTGCTCGACCGCCTCCAGGAGGCCGCCGCCCCGTACGGCCTGCGCTTCGGCCCCGATCCGTCCACCCACTCCCGCTGCACCATCGGCGGAATGATCGGCAACAACTCCTGCGGCTCCCACTCCGTCGCCTGGGGGACGACGGCGGACAGCGTGCGCGCGCTGTCGGTCGTCACCCCGGGAGGCGAGCGGCTGGAGCTCGGCCGGGGATGGGCGGGGGCGCCGGCCGGGCTGCGGGAGCTGGTGCAGGGCGAGCTGGCCCGGCTGCGCACCGGATTCCCCGAGCTGCCCCGGCGCATCTCCGGCTACGCACTGGACGCGCTGCTGCCGGAGCGGGGCGCCGATGTGGCCCGCTTCTTCTGCGGGTCCGAGGGCACCCTGGGCGTGCTGACGGAGGCGGTGGTGGAGCTGGTTCCGATGCCGCGGGTGCGGGCGCTCGCGGTGCTGGGCTACGCGGACGAGAGCGGGGCCGCCGAGGCGGCGGCCGGGCTGCTGCCGTACGGACCGCTGACGGTGGAGGGCATGGCGGCCGACCTGGTGCCGTCGCCGGCCGGCCTGCCGCGCGGCGGGGCATGGCTGTTCGTGGAGACCGGCGGCGACACCGAGAACGAGGCGCGGGCACGGGCGGAGGCGATCGTGCGCGCGGCCGACGTCGTGGACCACCTGGTGGTGACCGACCCGGCGCGGCAGCGGGCGCTGTGGCGGATCCGGGAGGACGCGAGCGGCACGGCCACCCGGATGCCGGACGGCACCGAGGCCTGGCCCGGCTGGGAGGACTGCGCGGTGCCGCCCGCCCGCCTCGGCGCCTATCTGCGGGACTTCCGTGCCCTGCTGGCCGACCACGGCCTGCGCGGCACCCCCTACGGGCACTTCGGGGACGGCTGCATCCACGTCCGCATCGACTTCGACCTGCTCACCGAGCCCGGCATCGCCCGCTTCCGCCGCTTCTCCGAGGAGCTGGCCGGCCTGGTCGTGGCACACGGCGGCTCGCTGTCCGGTGAGCACGGCGACGGGCAGGCGCGGGCCGAACTGCTGCCGCGGATGTACGGCGCGGAGATGGTGGCCCTCTTCGAGCGGACCAAGGCCCTCTGGGACCCCGGCGACCTGCTGAACCCGGGCATGCTGGTCCGCCCCGCCCCGCTGGACACCCAGCTGCGCTTCGCCGTGCTGCCCCGCGAGCCGGTCGACGTCGCCTTCGGCTACCCGGCCGACGGCGGCGACTTCTCGGCCGCGGTGCGCCGCTGCGTGGGCGTCGCCAAGTGCCGTACCACCTCGGTGTCCGGGCCGGCGGTGATGTGCCCCTCCTTCCGGGCGACCGGCGCCGAGGAGCACTCCACGCGCGGGCGCGCCCGGCTGCTGCACGAGATGCTCGCCGG
Organism: Streptomyces composti; assembly: GCF_012034205.1. Taxonomy (GTDB): domain Bacteria; phylum Actinomycetota; class Actinomycetes; order Streptomycetales; family Streptomycetaceae; genus Streptomyces; species Streptomyces composti. The sequence goes on along the minus strand of NZ_JAATEM010000016.1, from coordinate 97,086 downwards.
GGAACTGGTGACGGACGGCTGGCGCTCCACCGAGGTGCGGGACGCGCTCGATCTGTGCCTGTCCTGCAAGGGCTGCCGCTCGGACTGCCCCGTCGGGGTCGACATGGCCACCTACAAGGCCGAGTTCCTGCACCACCACTACGCCGGCCGCCGCCGCCCGGCCGCCCACTACTCCATGGGCCGGCTGCCCGTCTGGCTGCGCCTGGTGGCCCGGACCCGGACGGCGGCCCTGGTCAACGCGCTGGCGTCGGTGCGGCCGCTGGCCCGGCTGGGGAAACGTCTCGGCGGCATCGCACCGCAGCGGGAGCTGCCGCGGATCGCGGGCCGCACCTTCACGCACTGGTGGCGGAGCCGCGGCTCCGGGGCCCGGGCGGACGGTCCCCTGGTGGTGCTCTGGCCCGACACCTTCACCGAGCATCTGTCGCCGTCGGTGGGGCGGGCGGCCGTGCGGGTGCTCGAGGCGGCGGGCCTGCGGGTGGCCCTGCCCCCGTCGCTGCGGCTGCGCGGCCGGCCGGTGGGGGACGCGCGCTCACGGTCGGCGGCACGGCTGCTGACCGCGCGGCGCGGCCGGGTCTGCTGCGGGCTGACCTACATCTCCACCGGCCAGCTCGACCGGGCGCGCTCGGTGCTGCGCCGCACCCTGGACCTGCTGGAACCGGTCCTGGAGACGGACGCCCCGGTGGTCGTCCTGGAACCGAGCTGCGCCGCTGCCCTGCGCGCGGACGCGCCGGAACTGCTGCACGACGATCCGAGGGCCGCGCGCCTGGCGTCCCGCGTCCGTACCTTCGCCGAGACGCTGGAGCAGTACGCCCCGCGCTGGAGCCCGCCGAGACTGGACCGTCCCGTCACCGGCCAGACCCACTGCCACCAGCACGCGGTGCTCGGCGACGCCGCCGACCGGCGGCTGCGCACCGCCGCCGGCCTCACCGGTGACCTGACCGGCGGCTGCTGCGGCCTCGCCGGCAACTTCGGCTTCGAGAACGGCCATTACGACATCTCGGCCGCCTGCGCCGAGGAACAGCTCCTCCCCGCGGTCCGCACAGCCGGAGCGACGGCGGTGGTCCTGGCCGACGGCTTCTCCTGCCGCACCCAGCTGCACCAACTGGCCGGCGTACGGGGCCGCCACCTGGCGGAGGTGCTGGCGGAGGGGCTGGACGACCTGCCCGACGGGCCGGACGCCTGAGAGGCCGGCCGCGCGCCGGGATCCCCAGCGCATCGGCAGCCCGCGCGGGTCCCGCCCGCAGTACAGGCGCAGGCGGCGCAGTTCCCACAGGCACACCGCACTGATGGAGACCGGGGCGCCCAGGATGAACACGCAGCGGACCAGGGGCGGCACGCCCTCGTGGGCGCCGGTGAAGATGTCGATCAGCGCCACCTCGTATCCGAAGGGTGAGGACTCACCATGTACGGCAGCGACCCGCCGCGACCTGGCGTTGTGCCGCACAACCCTCTTACGGCAACGCCTAGTCGGGGCGCCCAGTGACGAACGAACCGATGCCGTTCTCGGTACGGATCAGCCCGCGCTCACGCAGATCGGCAAGTGCCTTCCGCGCGGTCACCTGGGCGACGCCGAACTCAGCGCACAAGGCCAGAATGCCGGGAAGCTTCGCGCCCGCTGGGTACACGCCCGCGTCGATGCGCCGCTCGATCTCGGCGGCAATCTGAGTCCACTTCGCGCGGGTCGGGTCCAGTTCCACATGATCAATGCTCCGCGCTGTGGCGAAATGCGGCTAGATGTAGCGAGCTATGCAAGGTCAGGACTGATCAACGGCGCTCCAGGACGCCAGAAGCCACCAGGTGCTCAGGGATCACCCGGGCGGCTGGGGGCCTGGCCGCCGGGACGCCGCCTCGGCGGGCGGGCGAGGGGACGCGCGGGGCTGTCCGTATGCCGGACCGGCTTGACCGGGGAGGGGCGGGGGTCGCATGGTCAGGCATGTAAGCGGTTCACGGTCCTGACTCAGATCAATCCAGTGGACTGTGCGGTGCATCATGTTGCACCATCGGCAGGGTGAACCCCTTGTCTCGCGGTACCGACGCTCAGGAAGGCCCCGTGACCACGCCCAGCACCGCCACCCCGTCCACCGTCGCCCCGGCGGGCCAGGACCCTGCCTCGGTGCCGGGTGGCGCCCCGCGCGGCCTGGCGTCCCTCGGGCCGGTCGGGCTGGTGCTCGCCGGCGGGATATCCGTGCAGTTCGGCGGCGCGCTCGCGGTGATGCTGATGCCCCGGGCCGGCGCGCTCGGGGTGGTCACGCTGCGGCTGCTGGTGGCCGCCGTGGTGCTGATGGCGGTCTGCCGGCCCCGGCTGCGCGGACACTCGCGGACCGACTGGGGGACGGTCGTCGTCTTCGGGATCACCATGGCCGGGATGAACGGGCTGTTCTATCAGTCCGTCGACCGCATTCCGCTCGGCCCCGCGGTCACCCTGGAGGTCCTCGGGCCGCTCATCCTCTCCGTCGTCGCCTCCCGCCGGGCGATCAACCTGGTGTGGGCCGCGCTGGCCCTGGTCGGCGTGTTCCTGCTCGGCGGGGGAGGGTTCAGCGGTCTCGATCCGCTGGGTGTCCTCTTCGCCCTGGGGGCCGGCGGGATGTGGGCCGCGTACATCGTCTTCAGCGCCCGTACCGGCCGGCGCTTCCCGCAGGCCGACGGGCTCGCCCTCGCCATGGCCGTGGCGGCGGTGCTCTTCCTGCCGCTGGGCGTCACCGAGGCCGGCACCAGGCTGCTCGACCCGACGACCATCGCCCTCGGCGGAGCGGTCGCGATGCTCTCCTCCGTGCTGCCCTACACCCTGGAGCTGCTCGCCCTGCGGCGCCTGCCCGCCTCCACCTTCGCCATTCTGATGAGCCTGGAGCCGGCCATCGCCGCGACCGCGGGCTTCCTGCTCCTGGACCAGACCCTCACCGCTCCCGAGGCCGCCGCCATCGCCCTGGTCATCGTGGCGAGCATGGGCGCGGTGCGGACCCAGGCGGGGCGGCGGCCGAGCAGGCGCGAGGGGGAGTCCGGGGCATAGGGGCCCTTCGGGGCGGGGGCGGACGCCGTCCGTGACGCCCCGCCTGTTCCGTCCCGGGGCGCGTGGCTCGAGGAGGCTTGCGGCGCCCGGGAAAAATTCATGCAAGCATGCTTGATTGTTTAGTGGGTCACTGCCATGCTCCCCCTCATGGCCGACCCGACGCCCGTCATCGACGACCTGTGTGCCGAGAGCGACGAACTCGACCGGCTGGTGGCCGGGCTGGGGGAGGACGGCTGGAGGCTGCCGACTCCCGCGCCCGGCTGGACGGTCGCTCATCAGATCGCGCACCTCGCCTGGACCGACCGGTCCGCGCTGCTCGCCGTCACCGACGCCGACGGCTTCCAGAAGCTCGTCGAGGCGGCCCTCGCCGCTCCGCACTCGTTCGTGGACGAGAGTGCCGAGGAGGGAGCCCGGGCCGAGCCCGCCGCGCTGCTGGCCAGGTGGCGAGAGGACCGTGCCGCACTCGCCGGCGCCCTGCGGGCCGCTCCCGCCGGGGCTCGCTTCCCCTGGTACGGCCCGCCCATGTCCGCCGCCTCCATGGCCACCGCCCGGCTCATGGAGACCTGGGCGCACGGCCTGGACATCGCCGACGCGCTCGGTGTGGTGCGCCCGCCCACGGACCGGCTCCGGCACGTGGCCCGGCTCGGCGTCCGCACCCGGGACTTCGCCTACGCGGTGCACCGGCTCACCCCGCCCGCCGAGCCCTTCCGGGTCGAGCTCACGGCACCGGACGGCGAGAACCGGTGGGTGTACGGACCCGAGGACGCCTCCCAGTCCGTCACCGGCCCCGCGCTCGACTTCTGTCTGCTGGTCACCCAGCGCGCCCACCGCAGCGACCTCGCCCTCACCGCCCACGGCCCCGACGCCGACCGCTGGCTGGACATCGCCCAGGCCTTCGCCGGGCCCCCGGGCGGCGGACGTGAGCCCGGCACGAGCGGGCGTGAGCCCGAGGCGGAAGGGGAGGCCGCCCCGTGACGGACACGACGACCGCCGGGACGCCGAAGGCCGGGCCGCCCCTGCGCATCGGTAACGCCTCCGGCTTCTACGGCGACCGCTTCGACGCGATGCGCGAGATGCTCACCGGCGGCGACCTGGACGTCCTCACCGGCGACTATCTCGCCGAGCTGACCATGCTCATCCTGGCCCGGGACCGGCTGAAGAACCCGGACGCCGGATATGCCCGCACCTTCCTGCGGCAGCTCGAGGAGTGCCTGGGCCTGGCCCACGAGCGGGGCGTGAAGATCGTCAGCAATGCCGGCGGGCTCAACCCGGCCGGTCTCGCGGACGCCGTGCGCAAGCTGGCCGCCGAGGCCGGTGTGCCGGTGCGCGTCGCCCATGTCGAGGGCGACGACCTCACCGCCGCCCACCCGGGCGCCCTGGCCGCCCACGCCTACCTCGGCGGCTTCGGCATCGCCGCCTGTCTGCGCGAGGGCGCCGACGTCGTGGTCACCGGACGGGTCACCGACGCGGCCCTGGTCACCGGCCCCGCAGCCGCCCGTTTCGGCTGGACCCCGGAGGACCACGACCAGCTCGCGGGCGCCGTGATCGCCGGGCATGTGCTGGAGTGCGGCACCCAGGCGACCGGCGGCAACTACTCCTTCTTCCGGGACGGCGACGTCCGGCACCCCGGCTTCCCGCTCGCCGAGATCCACGCCGACGGCAGCAGCGTCATCACCAAGCACCCCGGCACCGGCGGCTTCGTCGACCCCGGCACCGTCACCGCGCAGCTGCTCTACGAGACCGGGGGAGCCCGGTACGCGGGGCCCGATGTCACTGCCCGGCTCGACACCGTGCGGCTCAGCCGGGAGGGGACCGACCGGGTGCGCATCGACGGGGTGCGGGGCGAGGCACCGCCGCCCACCCTCAAGGTGGGGCTCAACCGGCTCGGCGGATTCCGCAACGAGGTCGTCTTCGTGCTCACCGGGCTCGACATCGAGGCCAAGGCCGAGCTGGTCAAGGCACAGATGGGCGAGGCGCTCGCCAAGTCGCCGCCCGCCGAGGTGCGCTGGGACCTGGTGCGCACCGACCGGCCCGACGCCGGCACCGAGGAGACCGCGAGTGCCCTGCTGCGGCTCGTCGTACGGGACACGGACGAGGCGAAGGTGGGGCGGGCGCTCAGCGGCGCCGCCATCGAGCTGGCGCTCGCCAGCTACCCCGGCTTCCATGTGCCGGCGCCGCCCGGGAAGGGCTCGCCCTACGGGGTGTTCGAGGCGGCGTACGTGGCGCAGGACGCCGTCGAGCACGCCGCCGTCCTCCCCGACGGGCGCCGCATCCCGGTGCCACCGCCGGAGAACACCGCTCCGCTCACGGCCGTGCCCGAGCCGCCGCTGCCCGAGCCGCTGCCGGCCGGGCCCACCCGCAGAGCACCCCTGGGTCTCGTCGCCGGGGCCCGCAGCGGGGACAAGGGCGGGGACGCCAACGTCGGTGTCTGGGCGGTCAGCGAGCAGGCCTGGCGATGGCTCGCGCATCACCTGACCGCGGAGCGGTTCCGGGAGCTGATCCCGGAGGCCGCCGGTCTTCCCGTGACCCGCCACGTCCTGCCCAACCTGCGCGCCCTGAACTTCGTCGTCGAGGGGATCCTCGGCGCGGGCGTCGCCGCCCAGCACCGTTTCGACCCGCAGGCCAAGGCACTCGGCGAATGGCTGCGCTCCCGCCACCTGGACATACCGGAGGTCCTGCTGTGACGGTTCTCGACACCGCCGTGGACACCCACAGCCCCGAACACCGGGCGCAGCGCGAGGCGATGCTCGCCAAGCTCGCCGAACTCGACGCCGAGCACGCCAAGGCCCTAGCGGGCGGCGGGGAGAAGTACATCGAACGGCACCGCAAGCGCGGCAAGCTGCTCGCCCGGGAGCGGATCGAGCTGCTGCTCGATCCGGACACGCCGTTCCTGGAGCTCTCCCCGCTGGCCGGCTGGGGGAGCGACTACACCGTCGGGGCCTCTCTGGTCACCGGCATCGGCGTGGTCGAGGGTGTGGAGTGTCTGATCACCGCCAACGATCCGACCGTGCGCGGCGGTGCCAGCAATCCGTGGAGCCTGAAGAAGGCGCTGCGCGCCCATGAGATCGCGTTCGCCAACCGGCTGCCCCTCATCAGCCTGGTCGAGTCCGGCGGTGCGGATCTGCCGTCCCAGAAGGAGATCTTCATCCCGGGCGGGGCCATCTTCCGCGATCTCACCCGGCTCTCCGCCGCCGGCATCCCCACCGTCGCCGTCGTCTTCGGCAACTCCACGGCCGGCGGCGCCTACGTCCCCGGCATGTCCGACCACGTGATCATGGTCAAGGAGCGGGCGAAGGTGTTCCTCGGCGGTCCGCCGCTGGTGAAGATGGCGACCGGCGAGGAGAGCGACGACGAGTCCCTGGGCGGCGCCGAGATGCACGCGCGGGTGTCGGGCCTCGCCGACTACTTCGCCCTCGACGAGACGGACGCGCTGCGCCAGGCCCGCCGCGTCGTCGCCCGCCTCAACCACCGCAAGGCCTACCCCGATCCGGGCCCGGCCGAGCCCCCCAAGTACGACCCGGAGGAACTGCTCGGCATCGTCCCGGACGACCTCAAGATCCCCTTCGATCCGCGCGAGGTCATCGCCCGTATCGTCGACGCCTCCGACTTCGACGAGTTCAAGCCGCTGTACGGCAGGAGCCTCACCACCGGCTGGGCCACCCTGCACGGCTATCCGGTGGGCATCCTCGCCAACGCCCAGGGGGTGCTGTTCTCCGAGGAGTCGCAGAAGGCCGCCCAGTTCATCCAGCTCGCCAACCAGCGCGACATCCCGCTGCTGTTCCTGCACAACACCACCGGTTACATGGTCGGCAAGGAGTACGAGCAGGGCGGCATCATCAAGCACGGCGCCATGATGATCAATGCGGTCAGCAACTCGAAGGTGCCCCATCTGTCGGTGCTCATGGGGGCCTCGTACGGCGCGGGCCACTACGGCATGTGCGGGCGGGCCTACGACCCCCGCTTCCTGTTCGCCTGGCCCAGCGCCAAGTCCGCGGTGATGGGCCCGCAGCAGCTCGCCGGGGTGCTGTCCATCGTCGCCCGCCAGTCCGCCGCGGCGAAGGGCAAGCCGTACGACGAGGAGGCGGACGCGGCGCTGCGCGCCATGGTGGAGCAGCAGATCGAGTCCGAGTCGCTGCCGATGTTCCTCTCCGGCCGGCTCTACGACGACGGCGTCATCGACCCGCGCGACACCCGCACCGTCCTCGGCCTGTGCCTGTCCGCCATCCACACCGCGCCCTACGAGGGCGCACGCGGCGGCTTCGGCGTCTTCCGGATGTGAGGCAACAGTGATTGATTCCGTGCTTGTCGCGAACCGGGGCGAGATCGCCTGCCGGATCGTCCGCACCTGCCGCGAGCTGGGCATCCGCACCGTCGCCGTGCACTCGGACGCCGACGCGGGGGCCCTGCACGTCCGCCTGGCCGACAGCGCCGTACGGCTGCCGGGTTCGGCACCCGCCGACACCTATCTGCGCGGCGAGCTGATCGTGAAGGCGGCGCTCACCGCGGGGGCGGACGCGGTGCACCCCGGCTACGGCTTCCTCTCCGAGAACGCCGGTTTCGCCCGTGCCGTCCAGGACGCGGGCCTGGTGTGGATCGGGCCGCCCCCGGAGGCGATCGAGGCGATGGCCTCCAAGACCCGTGCCAAGCAGCTCATGGGCATCGAGCCGCTGCGCGAGGTCACCGAGGCCGACCTGCCGGTGCTGGTGAAGGCCGCGGCGGGCGGCGGCGGACGCGGCATGCGTATCGTGCGCGAACTCGCCGACCTGGACGCGGAGCTGGCAGCCGCCCGGGCGGAGGCGGCGAGCGCCTTCGGCGACGGCGAGGTGTTCGTCGAGCCCTATGTGGAGGGCGGGCGCCATGTCGAGGTGCAGATCCTCGCCGACACCCACGGCACGGTCTGGGCGCTCGGCACCCGCGACTGCTCCCTGCAGCGGCGCCACCAGAAGGTCGTCGAGGAGGCCCCGGCTCCGGGGCTGTCGGAGACCCTCACGGCGGAGCTCCACGACCTCGCCGTGCGCGCCGCCCGCGCGGTGGACTACGTGGGCGCCGGGACCGTGGAGTTCCTCGTCGCGGGCGACCGGGCGCACTTCCTCGAGATGAACACCCGGCTGCAGGTGGAACACCCGGTCACCGAGGCGGTGTTCGGCGTCGACCTGGTCGCCGAGCAGATCCGCGTCGCCGAGGGGCATGCGCTGGCGGCCGGGCCCCCGTCCGCGCACGGTCACGCCGTCGAGGTCCGGCTGTACGCCGAGGACCCCGCGCGCGAGTGGGCCCCGCAGACCGGACGGCTGCATCGTCTCTCCGTCCCCGGCGGTGTGCGCCTGGACACCGGCTACACCGACGGCGACGACATCGGCGTCCACTACGACCCGATGCTCGCCAAGGTCGTCGCCCATGCGCCCACCCGCGTGGAAGCCATCCGCAAGCTGGCCGCCGCCCTGGAACGCGCGGCGATCCACGGCCCGGTGACGAACCGGGACCTGCTGGTCCGCTCCCTGCGGCACCCGGAGTTCACCGAGGGGCGGATGGACACCGGCTTCTACGAGCGCCATCTGCCCGACCTCACCCGGCCCGCCCCCGACGCGCTCGCCCCGCTGGCCGCCGCCCTCGCCGACGCCCACGGCCGCTCCCGCTTCGGCGGCTGGCGCAATCTGCCGTCCGCTCCGCAGATCAAGCGGTACGCCGTCGACGGCGAGGAGCACGAGGTCCGCTACCGGCACACCCGGGCCGGACTGGAGGCCGAGGGGGTACGGGTGGTGCACGCGGACGCCGGGCTCGTCGTCCTCGAAGCCGAGGGAGTGCGGCGCCGGTTCGAGGTGGCCAGGTACGGCGACACCGTCTTCGTGAACGCCACCCGCCTCACCGCGCTGCCCCGCTTCCCCGACCCGGCCGGCCAGCACGCACCGGGGTCTTTGCTGGCCCCCATGCCCGGCGTGGTCGTCCGCGTCGCCGAGGGGCTCACCGAGGGCGCCCCGGTCCAGGCGGGGCAGCCCCTGCTGTGGCTGGAGGCCATGAAGATGCAGCACAAGATCACCGCCCCCGCCGACGGCACCCTCACCAGCCTCAACGCCAAGCCGGGACAGCAGGTCGAGCCCGGCACGGTGCTGGCCGTGGTGCAACCCGCCTAGGGATGCCCGCCCAGGGATCCCGCCCAGGGAGCGAGGGCTCAGGCGCCCCCGCGCCTGCGGCCCGGTCACAGACAACCCACACCCGGAGGACCGCGTGACCACCCACATCGAATCCGACGAGCACAAGGCACTGAGAGAAGCCGTCGCCGCCTTCGGCAAGCGCTACGGCCGCGACTACTTCACCCGCACCGTCGCCGAGGGCCGCCACCCCGCCGAGCTGTGGCAGGACGCGGCCAAGCTCGGCTACCTGGGCGTCAACCTCCCCGAGGAGTACGGCGGCGGAGGCGGCGGCATCGCCGAACTCTCCCTCGTCCTGGAGGAACTCGGCGCGGCCGGCTCGCCGCTGCTGATGCTGATCGTCTCGCCCGCCATCTGCGGCACCGTCATCGCCCGCTTCGGCACCGAGCAGCAGAAGCGCGACTGGCTGCCCGGCCTGGCCGACGGCAGCCGCATCATGGCCTTCGGCATCACCGAACCCGACGCCGGCTCCAACAGCCACCGCATCACCACCACGGCCCGCCGCGACCCCGGCTCCGGCGACTGGATCCTCAACGGCCGCAAGGTGTTCGTCTCCGGCGTCGACTTCGCCGACGCCACCCTCATCGTCGGCCGCACCGAGGACGCCCGCACCGGACGCCTCAAGCCCTGCCTGTTCATCGTCCCGCGCGAGACGCCCGGCTTCCAGCGGCGGCCCATCGACATGGAGCTCAACGCCGCCGAGAAGCAGTTCGAGCTGGTCCTGGACGATGTGCGGCTGCCCGCCGACGCGCTGGTCGGCGACGAGGACGCGGGGCTGCTCCAGCTGTTCGCCGGCCTCAACCCCGAGCGCATCATGACCGCCGCGTTCGCCATCGGCATGGGCCGCCACGCGCTCGGCCGGGCCGTCGAGTACGCCCGCGAACGCACCGTCTGGAAGACCCCGATCGGCGCCCACCAGGCCATCGCCCACCCGCTCGCCCAGGCACACATCGAGCTCGAACTGGCCCGCCTGATGATGCAGAAGGCCGCCCACCTCTACGACGCCGGCGACGACGTGGGCGCGGGGGAGGCCGCCAACATGGCCAAGTACGCGGCAGCGGAGGCCTGCGTGCACGCCGTCGACCAGGCCGTGCACACCCTCGGCGGCAACGGCCTCACCCGCGAGTTCGGGCTCGCCTCCATGGTGACGGCCGCGCGCGTGTCTCGTATCGCACCGGTCAGCCGGGAGATGATTCTCAACTACGTGTCCCACCAGACCCTGGGCCTTCCGAAGTCGTACTAGGCCGTCGCCGCCTTGGAGGAACGATGTTCCGCAGCGAGTACGCAGACGTCCCGCCCGTCGAACTCCCCATCCACGAGGCCGTCCTGGGACGCGCCGCCGAGTTCGGCGACGCCCCCGCCCTGATCGACGGCACCGACGGCACCACTCTCTCCTACGAGCAGGTGGACCGGTTCCACCGGCGGATCGCCGCCGCGCTCGCCGAGGCCGGCGTGCGCAAGGGCGACGTGCTCGCCCTGCACAGCCCCAACACCATCGCCTTCCCCACCGCCTTCTACGCCGCCACCCGGGCGGGAGCCTCGGTCACCACCGTGCACCCGCTCGCCACCGCCGAGGAGTTCGGCAAACAGCTCAAGGACTGCTCGGCCCGCTGGATCGTCACCGTCTCCCCGCTGCTGGACACCGCCCGCCGCGCCGCCGACATCGCCAGCGGCGTGCAGGAGATCTTCGTCTGCGACAGCGCGCCCGGACACCGCTCGCTGATCGACATGCTCGGCAGCACCGCGCCCGAGCCCGAGGCGGCCATCGACCCGGCCGAGGACGTCGCCGCCCTGCCGTACTCCTCCGGCACCACCGGCACCCCCAAGGGCGTGATGCTCACCCACCGGCAGATCGCCACCAACCTCGCCCAGCTCAACGCGGCGATCAGCGCCGGCCCCGGCGACCGCATCCTCGCCGTGCTGCCGTTCTTCCACATCTACGGGCTGACCGCCCTGATGAACGCCCCCCTGCGGCACGGCGCCACCGTGGTGGTGCTGCCCCGCTTCGAGCTGGAGACGTTCCTCGCCGCCATCCAGAACCACCGCATCACCGGCCTGTACGTGGCCCCGCCCATCGTGCTGGCCCTCGCCAAGCACCCGCTGGTCACCCAGTACGACCTCAGCTCCCTGAAGTACATCATCAGCGCCGCCGCACCCCTGGACGCCCGGCTCGCCGTCGCCTGCGCCGAACGGCTCGGCCTGCCACCCGTCGGCCAGGCCTACGGCATGACCGAACTCTCCCCCGGCACCCACGTCGTGCCCCTCGACTCCATGCGCGAGGCCCCGCCCGGCACCGTCGGCAAGCTCATCGCCGGCACCGATATGCGCATCGTCTCCCTCGACGACCCCGGCAAGGACCTCGGCCCCGGCGAGTCCGGGGAGATCCTCATCCGCGGCCCCCAGGTGATGAAGGGCTACCTCGGCCGCCCCGACGAGACCGCCGCCATGATCGACGAGGACGGCTGGCTGCACACCGGCGACGTCGGACACGTCGACGAGGACGGCTGGCTCTTCGTCGTCGACCGCGTCAAGGAACTGATCAAGTACAAGGGCTTCCAGGTCGCCCCCGCCGAACTCGAGGCCCTGCTGCTCACCCACCCGGGCATCGCCGACGCCGCCGTCATCGGCGCCTATGACGACGACGGCAACGAGGTCCCGCACGCCCATGTCGTCCGCCAGCCCTCCGCACCCGGACTCTCCGAGGGCGAGGTGATGATGTACGTCGCCGAACGCGTCGCCCCCTACAAGCGCATCCGGCGCGTCACCTTCATCGACGCCGTGCCCCGCGCCGCCAGCGGCAAGATCCTCCGCCGCGAACTGAGGGAACGCACATGACCCTGGTCCACCGCACGCGGACGCGGGGGGTCGAGACCCTCACGCTCGACTCCCCGCAGAACCGCAACGCCCTCTCCGCCGCCCTCGTCGGCGACCTCGCCGCCGCGCTCACCGACGCCGGCAAGGATCCCGGCGTCCGCGCCGTGCTGCTCACCCACACCGGCAACACCTTCAGCGCCGGCGCCGACCTGCGCGACCCGCCGGAGCCCGACGCCCTGGTCGGCCTGCTGCGGCAGATCGTCGAACTGCCCAAACCGGTCGTCGCCCGGGTCACCGGCCACGTCCGCGCCGGCGGTCTCGGCCTGCTCGCCGCCTGCGACATCGCCGCCGCCTCCGCCCAGGCGACCTTCGCCTTCACCGAGGTGCGCATCGGCGTCGCCCCCGCCGTCATCTCCCTCACCCTGCTGCCCCGCACCGACCCCCGCGCCCTCGCCCGCTACTACCTCACCGGCGAGCGGTTCGGCGCGGTGGAGGCCGCCCGGCTCGGCCTGGTCACCGCCGCGGGCGAGGATGACGCAGTTGACGTGGACGCCGTGCTCGAACCCGTCCTCGACGGGATCCGCCGGGCCTCACCCCGGGCCCTGGCCGAGACGAAGCGGCTGCTCACGGCTAGGGTGCTGGAGACATTCGACCAGGACGCGGCCGACCTCACCGCGCTCTCGGCCCGCCTCTTCGCCTCCGCCGAGGCGCGCGAGGGGATGACGGCCTTCCTCGAACGACGGGATGCGGAATGGGTGGTGTGAGCACGGCAGACCGTGCCGAACGAGTCCCCAAGCAGGACCGCAGCCGGCTCACCCGGCAGCGCCTCCTGGAGGCCGCCGTGGCCTGCCTGGCCGAACACGGCTGGGCGGGCTCCACGGTCTCCGTCGTCGCCGAACGCGCCGGTGTCTCCCGGGGTGCCGCCCAGCACCACTTCCCGACCCGCGAGGACCTGTTCACCGCCGCCGTCGAGTACGTCGCCGAGGAACGCTCCACCGCGCTGCGCGCCCTCTTCCCCGAGGGCGCGGGGGCCGCCGACCGCCATGCCGTGGTCGCCGCCCTCGTCGACCTCTACACCGGCCCCCTGTTCCGCGCCGCCCTGCACCTGTGGGTCGCCGCCACCAACGAGGAGCAGCTGCGCGCCCGCGTCACCGAGCTGGAGACCCGCGTCGGCCGCGAGAGCCACCGCATCGCCGTGGACCTCCTCGGCGCCGACGAGACCCGCCCCGGCGTCCGCGAGACCGTCCAGGGCCTGCTCGACATGGCCCGCGGCCTCGGCCTCGCCAACCTCCTCACCGACGACTCCGCCCGCCGGGCCCGTGTGGTGGAGCAGTGGGCCCGGCTGCTCGACGACGTCCTCGACGGCTAGGCATCCGGACGGGGCGGGGGCCGCACGCAGGGAGCCGGCCGTTCACGCCCGGGGAGCGAGCCGCTCTCGCCCGGGGAGCAAGCCGCTCTCGCCCGGGGGCGGGCCGCTTGTGCTCAGGGAGCAAGCCGCTCCACCCGCCAGCCGCCGCCCGGCTCCGCCACGTACCGCAGCCGGTCGTGCAGCCGGTTCTCCCGCCCCTGCCAGAACTCCACCGTCTCCGGTTCGACCCGGAAGCCGCCCCAGTGCGGCGGCACCGGCACCTGCTCGCCCTCCGGATAGCGCGCCGCCAGCTCGGCGTAGGCGGCGTCCAGCTCCTCGCGTGCGGCCACCACCCGCGACTGGGCGCTGGCCCACGCGCCCAGCTGCGAGCCGTGCGGACGGGTGCGGAAGTACGCGGCCGTCTCGTCCCGGCCGGTCCGCCGCGCCACACCGTTCACGATCACCTGCCGGGCCATCCCGTGCCAGGGGAACAGCAGCGACACATACGGGTTCTCCGCCAGGTCGCGGCCCTTGCGGGACTCGTAGTTCGTGTAGAACACGAACCCCTCGTCGTCGAAGTGCTTCAGCAGCACCGTCCGTGAGCTGGGCCGGCCCCGGGCGTCCGCCGTGGACACGATCATCGCGTTCGGCTCGAACAGACCGCCCTCCGTCGCGGCCTGCTTGAACCAGCGTGCGAACTGCTCGACGGGTGTGGCGGCGAGGTCCGACTCCAGAAGACCCTCGCTCCGGTACTGCTTGCGCATCGCGGCGAGATCGAACGGTGCGGCATCTCGATCGGTCACGCCGTCATCCTGCCGCATCCCCCCAGATCGGTGGGGCCCACGGTGGCCTTCGTCACTGAGTGGCACTGAGTGCCGCGAACTCTCCCCAAGCGTGGCACCCGGGGATATCGTGCTGCCACTGATCCGGTTGGGTGACCGCCAACCGGGCATCACAGGGGTACGTCCGAACCGCGCGTCACCTCGACGGGTCCGCGGATCCACCGGACGCACAACCGCCTGCCGCAGCGCATCGCATCTGTCCACATCACGAGGAGCCGCCTGATGTCCGACTTCGTACCCGGGCTCGAAGGAGTCATCGCGTTCGAGACGGAGATCGCCGAACCGGACAAGGAGGGCGGCGCGCTCCGCTACCGCGGCGTCGACATCGAGGACCTCGTCGGCCATGTGTCCTTCGGCAACGTGTGGGGCCTGCTCGTCGACGGTGCCTTCAACCCCGGCCTGCCGCCGGCCGAGCCCTTCCCCATCCCGGTCCACTCCGGGGACATCCGCGTCGACGTGCAGTCCGCCCTTGCCATGCTGGCCCCCGTCTGGGGCCTGAAACCGCTCCTCGACATCGACGAGAAGCAGGCCCGCGACGACCTCGCCCGCGCCGCCGTCATGGCGCTGTCCTACGTCGCCCAGTCGGCCCGCGGCCAGGGCCTGCCCATGGTGCCGCAGCGCGAGATAGACAAGGCCCAGTCTGTCGTCGAGCGCTTCATGATCCGCTGGCGCGGTGAGCCCGACCCCAGGCATGTCGCCGCCGTCGACGCCTACTGGACCTCCGCCGCCGAGCACGGCATGAACGCCTCCACCTTCACCGCCCGCGTCATCGCCTCCACCGGCGCCGACGTGGCCGCCGCCCTGTCCGGAGCCGTCGGCGCCATGTCCGGCCCGCTGCACGGCGGCGCCCCCTCCCGGGTGCTCGGCATGATCGAGGAGATCGAGCGCACCGGCGACGCCGAGGGCTACGTCAAGAAGGCCCTCGACAAGGGCGAGCGCATCATGGGCTTCGGCCACCGCGTCTACCGCGCCGAGGACCCCCGCGCCCGCGTGCTGCGCCGCACCGCGCGGGAACTGGGCGCCCCCCGCTACGAGGTCGCCGAGGCGCTGGAGAAGGCCGCCCTGGCCGAGCTGCACGCCCGCCGCCCCGACCGGGTGCTGGCCACCAACGTGGAGTTCTGGGCGGCGATCGTCCTCGACTTCGCCGAGGTCCCGGCGCACATGTTCACGTCCATGTTCACCTGCGCCCGCACGGCCGGCTGGTCCGCCCACATCCTGGAGCAGAAGCGCACCGGCCGCCTGGTCCGTCCCTCCGCCCGCTATGTGGGCCCGGGCCCGCGCGACCCGCGCGAGGTCGAGGGCTACGCCGAGATCGCCCACTGACCGGGCCCCGAGACGCAGACGACCCGCGAGCCTGGGTCCTCCGCAACGGGAGGAGCCGGCCGGACGTACCGGCGACTCGCGGGTCGGGTGACTGCTTGGGATTGGGCCGGCTGCCCGTCTCGTTCACGAGCTGGTCCGGCACCGCACTGAGTGTGGTGGCGGACCGCTAGCCCGCAGCCACCTCACGCGTCCGGTAGTCATACATCTGCCGAACCACCTCCCTTCTCGTGTACCTGGAACCCTAAGAAGCGCCTCCCTCGCGCAGCAACCGCTTTTTGCGATCCCTTTTCCGGAATTTCTCCCAGCCGGCCGGCGGAGATCACTCGGACTGCCGTCATGGCAGATGACGGGGCGGGCAGGCGGAGCGGGCCGGGCGGGCGAGGAATCGGCCGTGTACAACGATCGACTCAATCTTCCGGGAACTCGATGTGCGGTGGATCACGTTCAAGTTGAATGATTGCGAGTGAGTGAACCGTCGCGCCGTAGTGCGCACGCAGCCTGCAGGGGGTCCAGGTGAGTGCTTCCCGGCGTACTGGAACCAAGGACGAACTGGGGCCCGACGAGCCCGAGCGGGAGAGCAGGGACGGCTCGGACGGGTCCGATCTGCTCGCCGCTCTGCTGGACGGCATGGACGCCGCCCTGTGCGCCTTCGACGCGGACGGGGTGGTCACCCACTGGAACCGTGAGGCGGAGCGGATTCTGGGCTGGAGCGCCGAGGAGGCGGTCGGGCGGCAGGGCTTCGCGGGCTGGGCGGTACGGCCCGAGGACGCCGAGGAGG
The DNA here is from genome assembly GCF_012034205.1 of Streptomyces composti. Classification (GTDB taxonomy): domain Bacteria; phylum Actinomycetota; class Actinomycetes; order Streptomycetales; family Streptomycetaceae; genus Streptomyces; species Streptomyces composti. The sequence goes on along the minus strand of NZ_JAATEM010000016.1, from coordinate 80,828 downwards.
TCCAGGCCCGGCTGATGTCGGCGATGGACGCGCCGGGCCGGCAGGTGCACGAGTTCGCGCTGCTGACCAAGGACGGCCGCCGGGTGCTGGTGCGCACCCAGTCGGCGGCGGTGCGCGGCCCGGACGGCAAGCCGGCCGGCGTGTACTGCGCGTTCAGCGAGGTGCACGCGCAGATCGATCTGGAGCGGTCGATCGCGCTGAGCGAGGCGCTGCTCGAGGACGCCTCCTGGGGCGTGGTGCTGGTGGACGCCGATCTGCGTCCTGCGGTGGTGAACACGGCGGCGGCCAAGGCACTGGGCACGGGGCGCACCTCGGTGCTCGGCCGGCCGCTGGGTGAGCTGCTGGCGCAGGGTGTGGAGGAGCTGGAGAGCGCGCTGACGCATGTGCTGGCGGAGGGCGCTCCGCCGGCTCCGGCGGAGATCTGGGTGAGTGTGCGCACGCCGGAGGGCGAGCGGCGGCGCTGCTGGCGCAGCGGCTTCCTGCGGTTGTCCTCGCCGCTGGCGGAGGAGCCCGTTCCGCTGGGCGTCGGCTGGCTGTTCCAGGACGTGACCGAGTCCAAGCAGGCGGAGCAGGAGGCCTCGCTGCTGAAGTTCCGCACGCAGCAGCTGCACCGGGCGGCGCGGGCGGCGGCGGAGTGCGAGGACCCGGCGGAGGCGGCGACGGTCCATCTGGACTTCGCGCTGGCCGGGTTCGCCGATCATGCGCTGATCGACCGGGTCGCAGAGGCGGCGGGGAGCCCGGCGCGGGACGGCGAGGGGGAGGGCCCGGTCCGGCTGGTGCGGATCGCGGCCACGCCCTCCGGGGCGCCGGGGCCGAGCAGTCTCGGGGGCGGTGCGGGGCTGCCGGTGCGCTACGAGCGGGGGCATCCGGCGCTGCAGTGCGTGGAGCGGGCCGGTTCGGTGCGGGCGAACGCCGGAAAGGTGGGCCCCGAGGAGCGGCGGGCCTGGGCTCAGGCGCGCCAGTGGCCGCCGGACACGGTGCACGCCCTGTGCACGGCGTTGCGCAGCCGCGGGCGCACCCTGGGTGCCGTGACGTTTCTGCGGGGCGCCGGGCGGACGCCCTTCGAGCGCTCCGACATCCTGTACGCGGAGGACGTGGCGGTGCGGATCGCGTCCGCGCTGGATCTGGCGGGGCTGGTGGAGCGCGGGCAGGGCGAGGAGGACCGGTGACCCGGACCGGTGCTCAGGACCGGTGATCCGGTCCCGGCCCGGTGCCGCAGGAGGGCCCGGATCCGGTCCCGGCCCGGTGCCGCAGGAGGGCCCGGATCCGGTCCCGGCCCGGTCCCGCGGGGGAGGGCCCGGTCCTCAGTGCCGGTAGAAGATGCGGTCCCCGTACTGCTCGAAGATGCGGGCGTTCCACTCGTGGCCGCCGTCCACGTTGCCGGAGCGCAGCAGCGGGGGCTCGATGCCGCGTTCGGCGAGGGTGGCGGCGGCGGTGGCCATCACGGCCTGGAGGAGGGCCGAGGTGACGACCGTGGACGCGGGGGCGAACGGCGCGGGGACGTTGTCGAGGGTGAGCTCCGCGTCGCCGACCGCGATCTTGGAGTCCAGTACGACGTCGCAGTGGTCCTTCAGGAAGGTCCCCGAGGAGTGCCGCGAGGCGGTCTCCGTGGCGTAGGCGACCGAGGTCACGCCGATCACCTTCACGCCCAGGGCGCGGGCGCGCATGGCCATCTCCACGGGCAGGGCGTTGCGCCCGGACAGCGAGATGATCACCAGCGCGTCGCCGGCGCGCAGCGGTGAGGAACCGAGCACGGCGGTGGCGAGCCCGTCGACGCGCTCCAGGGCGGAGCCGAGCGTCGCGGGCGTGACGTCGACGCCGACGGCGCCGGGCACGGCGAGCAGGTTCATCAGGGCGAGGCCGCCCGCGCGGTAGACGATGTCCTGCGCAGCGAGCGAGGAGTGGCCGGCGCCGAAGGCGAAGAGCCGTCCGCCGTCCGCGACCGTGTCGGCGAGCAGCGTGCCGGCGGCCGTGATGGAGCCGGCCTCCTCGTCGCGGACCCGGTGCAGCAGGTCGATCGCGGCGTCGAGGAACCGGTCGGCCGGCGTGCGGTCGCTCATGCGGTATCCCTTCGGGTGGCTGTGTTGCGGATCACGGTGCGGTCTGGACCACTGCCGTGTCAATACGGTGGTGCCGTGCCCGGCCACGGCGGCGCGGGCGTGCCCGGCGGCGGATGCGGGCTTGGCCGGAACCCGACGCACCGGTGGCCAAAGCCCCCTGAAGCACCCCGTTTCCACGGCGCCGCACGCTTGTCAGTGACATGCGTCAGAATTGAGTCCTGGGCCAGCGCATGTGCCGGTGAGCCGGCCGGCCTCCGGCAGAGCCAATCGCAGATCACATCAAGGGGCACGTATGTCCGGACTGATCGACACCACGGAGATGTATCTCCGCACCATCCTCGAGCTGGAGGAGGAAGGTGTGGTCCCCATGCGCGCCCGGATCGCGGAACGGCTCGATCAGAGCGGTCCGACCGTCAGCCAGACGGTGGCGCGGATGGAGCGGGACGGCCTGGTCTCCGTGGCGAGCGACCGTCATCTGGAGCTGACCGACGAGGGCCGCCGCCTGGCCACGCGGGTGATGCGCAAGCACCGCCTGGCCGAGTGCCTGCTGGTCGATGTGATCGGCCTGGAGTGGGAGCAGGTGCACGCGGAGGCCTGCCGCTGGGAGCACGTGATGAGCGAGGCGGTCGAACGCCGCGTGCTCGAGCTGCTGCGGCACCCGACGGAGTCGCCGTACGGCAACCCGATCCCGGGCCTGGAGGAGCTGGGCGAGACGGACGGCGCGGACCCGTTCCTGGACGAGGGCATGGTGTCGCTGGCCGATCTCGACCCCGGCAACGAGGGCAAGACGGTCGTGGTGCGCCGGATCGGCGAGCCCATCCAGACGGATGCGCAGCTGATGTACACGCTGCGCCGCGCGGGGGTGCAGCCGGGCTCGGTGGTGAGTGTGACCGAGTCGGCGGGCGGCGGCGTGATGGTCGGCAGCAGCGGCGAGGCGGCCGAGCTCCAGCCGGACGTGGCCTCCCATGTGTTCGTCGCCAAGCCCTGAGCCGGGCCGGGTGGACCGAGCCCTGACACCTCCCTGACGTCGCGCGCGAACCGTGTGCCCGCGGACCGGGGGGGCCGCGCCGCACGGATCCGTACGGCCACCGATGTGATCCCGTCGTTTCGAAGATCCAGTGCGGGGAATCGCAGCGCGCGCCCGGATCGCGTGCCAGGCTGTCGCATGAGGCATGACCCGGGGTTCGCGGTCGGGCGCGGTGTCGGTCCTGACAGCGATGTCACCCGGCCGGGGAGGGGCGGGGAGGATGGGCCGTGAGCATGTGAGGAGCCCCGGCGCCGCAGGGCGCCGGGGCTTGTCCTCCCCTGTACTGACCCGGAGCCCCGAGCTCTCAGGGTCATTCCCCTCGGACCGGTTTCCCCGAGCGGTCCGCCTCCCGCTGAAGATCTCCCCTGGGGCGCGGCGATCATTCCTGGCGGCGTGTCACTCGATTGAGGGGTGTTGCCCGCCGGAACTCCGTTCTCGAAAACGTATTCGATAATCTGGCGCGGTACGGCAGACAGGTCCGGCACGGCAGACAGCGAGCTTGGGGGGTGCCTGGAGAATGGCGCGACGCATCGGCGTGACCGGGGCGGACGGCGTGCAGCTCGCCGCCTGGGAGTTCGGCGACCCGCCCAAGACGGGCACCGAGGCCGAGGCCGCCCCCGGCGTGCTCTTACTGCACGGACTGATGGGGCGCGCCTCGCACTGGGCGTCCACCGCCCGCTGGCTCTCCGAGCGGTACCGCGCGGTCGCCCTCGACCAGCGCGGCCACGGCCGCAGCGAGAAGCCCCCGCACGCCTCCTACAGCCGGGAGGCCTACGTCGACGACGCCGAGGCCGCCCTCGAGCAGCTGGATCTCGCCCCCGCCGTCCTCATCGGCCACGCCATGGGCGCCCTGACCGCCTGGCAACTGGCCGCCAGGCGCCCCGACCTGGTCCGCGGCGTGGTCATCTGCGACATGCGGGCCTCCGCGCTCGGCGCGGCCTCGCAGCGCGAGTGGGAGGAGTGGTTCCGGGCGTGGCCGGTTCCGTTCGCCACCCTCGCCGACGTCCGCAAGTGGTTCGGCGAGGACGACCCCTGGGTGGAGCGGCCCAACCCGGCCCGCGGCGAGTTCTACGCCGAGGTGATGGCCGAGTCCCCGGACGGCTGGCGCCCGGTCTTCGACCAGGAGGTGATGCTCCGCTCCCGCGAGACCTGGGTGTACGACGCGCACTGGGAGGAGCTGGCCCAGGTCCGCTGCCCCGCCCTGGTGGTGCGGGGCCTCGACGGGGAGCTGGGCCGCGCGGAGGCCCAGGAGATGGTCCGGGTCCTGCCGCGCGGGCAGTACGCGGAGGTCGCCGACGCCGGCCACCTGGTCCACTACGACCAGCCCGAGGGCTGGCGCGCGGCGATCGAACCGTTCCTGGCCTCCCTGCGCGAGAGCTGAACCGGAGGCGTACCGGGCGCCCGCCGGGTGCGCCTCAGCCCTTGCTGACCGCCGTGAGGATCTCCGGCAGCCGCCGTGCCGTCTGCGGTGCGGCCAGCCTCAGCCCGAGCAGGGTCAGCAGCGCACCGTAGGCCGTGCCGACCGGCAGCAGCAGCCACAGCAGGTCCTGGCCGTCGGCGCTGAGGTTCCACCAGATGGTCAGAGCGATGACCGGGGCGCACAGCACCGCCGCCGCGATCATGCCGCCGAAGATGGAGATCCAGGCCAGGCCCACCTGCCCCGGCGCGACGTTCTTGTGACCCTCCTGCGGGATGGAGTACGGGAACCGCGCCGAGGTCCAGGCGCCGGTCGCGAGCATGGCGCCCAGCAGCGCGAACGACAGCCCCAGCGTCTCCGGCAGCCGCCGCCAGGCGCCCAGCATGGCCGTGGTCAGCACGGTCACCAGCGTGGCGTACGGCAGGGTGATCAGCAGCAGGGCCAGGGCACGGGCGCGCAGCTCGGCGTAGGCGTCACGGGTGGTGGAGATGGTCATGGCGACCATCCAGAACGCCGAGGTGTCCTGGCCGAACTGGTTGTACATCTGGATGCCGAGCATGCCGGCCGCGAAGCAGGCGAAGTACACCGAGCCGGTGCCCTGCCAGGCGTTGAATACCGGCACGATCAGCCCGATGGCCAGCGAGGTCACCCAGGCCGCCTTGGTCTTCGGGTCGCGCCACACATAACGCAGGCTGCGCTCCACCACCGTGCCGGTGCGCCCGGCCGGCAGCAGCCGGGCCAGGCCGCTCGCGGAGCGCTCCCGCACCGCCTTCTCACCGGTCTGCAGGGTGGAGCCGTCCGGCGCCGTCATCAGCCGGGTCAGCGACCGCGACCACAGCGCCAGCAGCACCACCAGGGCGGCCACGCTCAGCGCCAGCTGCGCCAGCGCCGTCCCGTGGGCGCCCTCGCCCACCGCGTGCACGGCGCCGACCGCGGAGGCGGGCGGGATCCACTGCAGCACCCCGGCCACCGGGTCCAGCTCGCCCAGCCCCGAGGAGCCGAGCCGCTGGGCGCCGAAATTGACCACCTGGGCGCCGATGGCGATCACCAGGCCGCTGAGCACGGCGAGGTCACGCCCCTTGCGGCTGGTCAGCAGCCGCACGTTGGCGGCGGCGACCGCCCGCGCCAGCGCCACGCACACCAGCAGCGCCAGCGGGACGGCGAGCACCCCGACCGCGAAGGCGGCACCACCCCGGGCGACCGCGATCACCGAGCCGGTGAACATGCACAGCGTGAACAGCGGCCCGATGCCCACCAGCGAGGCCACCAGGAGCGCCCGCACCAGCGGGCGGGGCCGCAGCGGCAGCATCACCAGGCGGGTCGGGTCCAGGGTCTCGTCGCCGCTGGGGAAGAACAGCGGCATCACCGCCCAGCCGAGGCCCAGCACCGCGACGAGCAGCACCACCAGGGACTCGGCGTGCCCGACCCCGCGCAGCGCGATCAGGCCGATCAGCTGCAGCGCGGCGAAGAGCAGCACCAGGACGGCGGAGGCGATGTAGGCGGCGCGGCGGCCGCCGGACTGGCGCAGCCCGTTGCGCAGCAGCGACAGCTTCAGCCGCACGACGACGGGGGTGATCGCGGGCGCGCTCACCGGGCACCGCCGCCCAGCCAGTCGAGGTCGGAGGAGGCGTCCCGCCCGTCCGCGCCGACGAGTTCCAGGAACGCCCGCTGGAGGGAGGGCGCGTCACCGCGCACCTCGGCGAGCGGGCCGTGCGCCCGGATCCGCCCGGCGGCCATCACCGCCACCCAGTCGCACAGCGACTCCACCAGCTCCATCACATGCGAGGAGAACACCACGGTGGCGCCGGAGGCGGTGTAGCGCTCGAGCACGCCCCGGATGGTCTGCGCGGACACCGGGTCGACGCCCTCGAACGGCTCGTCCAGGAAGAGGACTTCGGGATTGTGCAGCAGCGCCGCGGCCAGCCCGATCTTCTTGCGCATGCCGGTGGAGTAGTCGACGACCAGCTTGTGCTGGGCGCCGGCCAGGTCGAGGACGTCGAGCAGCTGGGTGGCCCGCTTGTCGACCTCGGCGCCGGGCAGCCCGCGCAACCGGCCGCTGTAGGCCAGGAGTTCGCGCCCCGACAGCCGCTCGAACAGCCGCAGCCCCTCGGGCAGCACCCCGATCCGGGCCTTGACCGCCACCGGGTCCCGCCACACGTCGTGCCCGGCGATCTCCACGGTCCCCTGGTCCGGCCGCAGCAGCCCGGTCACCATGGACAGGGTCGTCGTCTTGCCCGCCCCGTTCGGTCCGACGAGCCCGATGAACTTCCCCGCCGGCAGGTCGAGATCGATCCCCGCGACGGCCACCTGCTCGCCGAACCGCTTCCACAGTCCCCGTACGCGGACCGCTGCCCCGTCCGCCTGAGTTCCCTCCGTCATGGCAGCAGCCTACGGGCACGCCCGCGCCGCCGAGCAGCCGTCGCCGGACCGGCCGGCGGTCCCGGCGTGCCCGCGCCGGGCGGTCTGACCAGGAGGTACGGCCGGGGACCGGGGCCCTTGCCCGGCGGATCCCGCCGCGCGGCCGGACGCTAGCGGTCGCGCCCGCAGGCGTAGGCGAGAGCCGGGATCAGCTCCTCCGCGTCGGGCAGCCAGCGGTTGGCGGGGGTCGGACGGCAGGCCCACTGCACGGCGCCCCGGGAGCCGACCCGCGTGGGCGGTGCGGCCACGTACATGCCCTCGCCGAGCACGGCCAGATCCATCGAGGCCGGCGACCAGCCGAGCCCGCGCACCAGCTCCGGGACCTTCGCCGCGGCACCCGGCAGCACGAAGAACTCCATCCGCCGCGCGGGCGTCAGCGTCACCGGGCCCAGCGTCAGTTCCATCCGCTCCAGGCGCGCGAGGGCGAGGAAGCCGGCCGTCTCCGGGACGGAGATGGCGTCGAAGGTGCGGCCCGTCGGCAGCAGGATCGAGGCGGTCGGCTGCTTCTGCCACATCCGGCGGGCGACGGTGGCGCTGCCCGTCGCCTGCGTCGCCCAGTCGGGCCGGGCCGGGTGCGCGCCGGGCGCGGGGCAGGCCGCGTCGCCGCACGAGCAGCGCTGCACCCCGTCGGCGGCCTCCAGCCAGGTGCCCGGGAACACGTCCCAGTGACGCTCCTCGGCATAGCGGACTGCGGTGTCCAGCAGCGATTGCCCGCGCTGCTTCGGGATCTGTGCGGCTTCGGTGCCCGGGATCGTCTCTTCCACGATGAACACAACTTCGCCCGCCACCAGTGGTTACGCCCGCGCGCGTGCGCGGGGGCGGAGCATCGGCCCCGCGTGCGGGGCGCACGGGTGCACGGGCGGGGGCGCGCGGGGGGAACGGTGCCCGCGGGTGGGTAGCCAGGAGTGGGGCCGGCGGACGACCTCGCATGCCGTCACCCCGGCAATCCTCACAAGTCCCGCATTTTCGGTACATCCGCGGGGCATTGATCTTCACGGCCGGAAACTCCTCGCCGGGACGTGAGGAGCACGGCCACGGAAAGCACGTCAACTCGGTGTGTGGGCAGGCACCGTAGCCACAGGGGGTTACGCCATGGCCGCAAGGCCTCTCGTCGCGCGGCAGCCGAACGAGCGGTTGCAGGCGCTCATCCAGGAAGCCGGATGCTCCAACGCCGGGCTGGCCCGCAGGGTCAACATGTGCGGCGCCGAGCACGGCCTCGACCTGCGCTACGACAAGACGTCGGTGGCCCGCTGGCTGCGCGGACAGCAGCCACGGGGCCGCGCCCCGGCGATCATCGCGGAGGCGCTGGGCCGCAAACTGGGCCGTACGGTCACGATCGACGAGATCGGTATGGCCAACGGCAAGAACCTCGCCTCCGGGGTCGGTCTCCAGTTCTCGCCGACGGTACTGGGGGCCATCGAGCAGGTCTGCGAGCTGTGGCGCAGCGACGTGGGCCGGCGGGACTTCCTGTCCGGCTCGGCCGTCGCCGCCTCGGCGCTGGTGGAGCCCAGCAGGGACTGGCTGATCTCCGCGCCGGACGCCCAGGTGGCCCGCTCGGCCGGACCGCGGGTGGGCAGGTCCGACGTGGCCGCGGTACGGGACATGACCCGGGCGCTGGTGGAGCTCGACCACCAGTACGGCAGCGGGCATGTGCGGCCGGTCGTCGTGCACTACCTCAACAGCGTGGTGTCGGGGCTGCTGGCCGGCTCCTACCGGGAGTCGGTGGGCCGTGAACTCTTCGCCGCGGTCGCCCGGTTGACCGAGCTCGCCGGGTACATGGCGGTGGACACCGGGCAGCCGGGGCTCGCGCAGCGCTACTACATCCAGGCGCTGAGGCTGTCGCAGGCGGCGGGCGACCGCGGATACGGCGGCTATGTGCTCGCCGCCTCCATGAGCCACCTGGCCGCCCAGCTCGGCAACCCGCGGGAGATCGCCCAGTTGGCGCGGGCGGCCCAGGAGGGCGCACGGGGGCGCGTCACGCCCCGCGCGGAGGCCATGTTCCACGCGGCGGAGGCGCGTGGGCACGCCGTACTGGGCGACGTGCGCGCCGCGCAGGCGGCGGCCGGGCGCGCGATCAGCGCCATGGAGGCGGCCGACGCGGCGTCCGGGGACGACCCGGCGTGGATCGCCCACTTCGACGAGGCGTATCTGGCGGACGAGCTGGCGCACTGCCATCGCGATCTCGGGCAGGCGGAGGCCGCCGCGCGCTATGCGCGCGAGTCGCTCGCCGGGCATCCGGAGTCACGGGCGCGGCGGCGGGCCATCGGCTATGTGCTGCTGGCCACGGCCCAGGTGCAGCAGCGGGAGATCGAACAGGCCTGTGCCACGGGCCTGAAGGCGGTGGAGATCCTCGACGGGCTCCGCTCCAACCGCGGCGCCGAGTACCTGGAGGACTTCCAGCAGCGCCTCGAACCGTACGGAGAGGAGCCGGTGGTACGGGAGTTCGGGGCGCGGACCAGGCTGCAGGCCGCGGCCTGAGCGGGCGGCCCCGCCGCGCGGGACGTGAACGGCCGGGCATCCGGGGCGAACGTTCGCGTCCCGGGCGGCCGATGTGAAGGAAGTGACATAAACAGCGTGCCGTGACGCGGTTTTGTTACCGCGCTCACAGGGCAGGAGATCACGTCCTGTGCTGCGTGGAAACGGGCTCCGGGGACCCGGTAGCGTGACCCGACGATTCACAAGGTCCCCCATTGGTAGGAGTCCCGGTGACGCAGAGTGGACAGGGCGAGGAGCCCTCGTCGCGCCCCGCGCGCGAAGGCATCGTGCTGCCCTCCGACGGCGGTGAGCCCCTGCTGCCGGGCGTGACGCCCCCGACCGGCACCGCGCCCTCCCAGCCGTCCGCACAGCCCCCCGCCTCGGCACCCCCCGGCGGTCAGGGCTGGGGCCAGCCGTGGGGTCCCGGCGAGGGGCAGCAGCAGGCCCCGGCCGGCGGCCAGGGCTGGCAGCAGCCGCAGGCCCAGCCGCAGCCGCAGGCCCAGCCCGAGGCTCCGTCCGCCGCGTACGGCTCCGGCCAGTGGGACTCCGGGACGCCGTCCTCCTGGGGCGCGCCGGGCGGACAGCAGCCCCAGGCCGGGCAGCAGCCCCAGGCCGGGCAGCAGAGCGGGCCCGGCCCGCTGCCTCCCGAGGGCGCGCCGGCACCCTCCGCCTCGTACCAGCACGGCGGCACCCCGCCCGCGCAGCAGCACCAGCAGCCGGGCTCGCTGCCGCCCGCCTCCGCCGGGCACGCAGGCCCCGGCCCGCTGCCGCCCGCCGACGGCGGCCGGAGCCACTCCGCCCAGCAGCCCGGCTACGGCACGCACGGCGGAGGCCAGGCCTACGGCGCCGCCCCGCAGCAGCCCGCCGCCTCGCCCGAGGGCGCGACGCAGTACATACCCCCCGTGGGGCACGGGGCCTCGCCGGAGGGCGCCACGCAGTACATACCGCCCGTGACCGGCAACGCCACCGACGAGGGCGCGACGCAGTACATACCGCCGGTCGCCGCGGGCGGGCTGCCGCCGGAGCGGCCCGCCGGGGAGGACTCCGAGGAGACCCGCTCGCTGCGCCGGCCGCAGCCGCCCGCCGGCGATCCCGACGCCGAGGCCACCCAGTACATCCCGCCCGTCACCGGCGGGCCCTACGGCGTACAGCCCGGTGACGGCAGCCGGCAGCCGCCGGCCGAGTTCGACAATCTCTTCCGCAGCGACAGCGGCGGCGGCGCCGCGGGGGCGACCCAGCAGCTCCCGCGCATCGACGAACCCCTGCCGCCCCGTTCCGTCGGCGCGGGCGGACGCGGCGGACGCGGCGGGGGATCCCGCTCACGCGTTCCGGCGCTCGCCGCGGTCGGCGTGGTGATCGCCGGCGTCGGCATCGGTGCGGGCGCCCTGCTCGCCGACGGCGGCGGGGACGACGGCGACAAGAGACAGACGGTCTCGGCCACCGCTCCCGCGAGCGAGTCGGCCTCCCCCTCACCCTCGCCGTCCGCCGACCCGGCCCGCGAGCAGGCCGTGGCGCTGGACAAGCTGCTCGCCACCAGCGGGGACAGCCGCTCCACCGTGATCAAGTCGGTGGCCGACGTGAAGGCGTGCCGCAATCTGCCCGAGGCGTCCAAGAACCTGCGGGACGCGGCCAGGCAGCGCAGCCGACTGGTCACCGACCTGCGTGAGCTGTCCGTGGACAAGCTGCCCCGGCACACCGAGCTGACCACCGCGCTCACCAAGGCATGGCGGGCCTCGGCCTCCGCCGACAACCACTACGCCGCGTGGGCCGACGAGGTCGCCAAGAAGCAGCGCAAGCTGTGCAAGAAGGGCCAGGCGCGCTCCACCCCCCGGACCCAGGCCGGGAACCGGGCCAGCGGGGTGGCGACCGCGCAGAAGGGCAAGGCCTCCCAGCTGTGGAACGCGGTGGCGCGCCGGTACGGCCTGACCGAGCGCCAGCCGACCCAGCTGTGACGTTTCCCTCCCTGTCCCTTCCCCCGCCTTCGCCGCCTCCCGGATCCTTCCTGGGCGGCCGGCCCCGCCGTCACAGCAGGTCGGCCGCCTGAAGGGTCTCGGTGGTGTCGGTGAAGCCCTGGCCGACCGTCACCAGCCGCCCGTCTCTGACCACCTGCTGGGTCACATCGGCGTTGACCATGCGCGGGAAGCCCGCGGCGGCCAGCTCCTGCCGCGCCTTCCACTGCAGGGTGGGGGTGAGGCCGCCGGTGCTCACCTTCAGCCCGCCGTCCAGCGCGTCGGTGACGGCGTCGGCGCTGACCTCCTCGCCGCCGAGCGTGTCCAGGACCCGGTGCAGGACGGTGTAGGCGATCCAGGTGGTCTGCACCCCGGCGTCCGCCGGGTCGATCCGGGTGTCGCCGAACGCCTCCTGCTCGATGACCTCCTTCATCGCGTCCCAGCGCTCGTCGCTCGCCTGCGGGTACCAGCCGGTGGCATACGCGCCCTCGTAGGGGCCCGACGCCCCGCCGGAGGCGTCGATCGTGGTCTGGTCGACGCTGCCGAGCACGGTCGCGGTGCGCACCTCGGGGAAGTCCGTGCGGGCCCGGCGGAAGGAGTCCATGAAGACGGGCGTGCGGTCGCCGAGGGCGGGGACCACGCACCCGGGCCGTCCCGGCTCGGCGGTGGCCCGCCGGAGGGCCTGCCGGACGTGGTCGTCGTAGGCGGTGGCGTCCTCCGCGGCCCGCTGGTCGCCGGCCCGCCCGTGACCGCCGGCCGCCAGGCCCGAGTCGAGCAGCGGCGGCAGCTGGTCCCCCGCGATGGTGTCCGGCCGGACCAGGGCGACCGGCCCGCAGCGGTCCGCCAGCGCCCGCCCGAGTCCGGCCAGCAGCGCCGGCTGCCCGCCGTTGACCGGGTAGGACAGAGGGCTGGTGAACTCGTCGTTGGTGATGCCGTAGCCGCCGATGTAGGGGATGCCGGCGCTCTCCAGGGTGTTGAGGAAGGAGTCGGTGTGCTGGCTGTAGGAGCCGACGACGGCGACCGCCTTCTCCTCCACCGCGCGCCGGGCGCAGCGGGCCACGGCCACGCTGTCGTTGCGCTCGTTGCAGGTCAGCACCCGCAGCTCGCGGCCGTCGATGCCGCCCCGGGTGTTGACCCAGCGGCCGTAGGCGCGGGCCAGGGCGGGCATCCCGGGCTTGTCGTCGGCACCGGTGCTCTCGGGCGCCCAGGTCATCACCGTGATCGGGTCGTCCCCGGAGCCCCCCGTGACACCGGGGACGATCCCGCAGCCGGTGATCAGCGGCGCGCACGCCGCCAGGGCGCCCGCGGCCAGGGCGCGGCCGGGCCGGGGGAGGAGACGGGGGAGGAACCTGCTGCCGTTGCGTCGCCTGCCGGTCATGGCCACGCACGATGCCGTCACACGGCCAACCGGAAGGTGACCCACGGTCGACGGACGGTTACCGACAGGTGAATTGCGGGGTCCTCGCGAGGTGCTTGCGGGGCGAAACGTACGATCGACGACCGTGCAAGGTACGGAGAACTCTTCCCGTCGCGGCCGTCGCTCCTCCACCATGGGCGGCATGCCACTCAACGACATGCCGTGGTGGCGCTGGCGCAGCCATGTGCGCTCCGCGCTGCACATGCTCTCCGACCCGGTGTTCCAGCGGGACGTCTGGCTGGCCGGCGTGGACGGCTACGGTGACGTCACCGACGCCGTGTACCGGCTGGTCGAGGACACCTGGCTGGACAACTGGTCCGCCGAGAAGTACGTCGGCACGATCTTCCGTGACTCCCAGGAGGCGGCGCTGGTCGACACCGCCGTGCTGCGGGTGCTGCGGATCATGCACCAGGTCGGCCCGGACGCACCGGTCACCGCCTATCTGGAGCACCCCGGCTGGCCGGAGGCGGTGCGGGCCGCGCGGGACGCCCATGTGCGGATGGCCACCAGCGACGGGGAGGACCCGGACGCGCCGCCGCGCACCCTCGAGGTGCTGCGGATCATGACCCGTTCCGCCTGACGGGACGGCACGCCGGTCGCCTGAGCGGGTGTGGGAACCTTTTCCCATGAGCGAGCAGCCCACCCGAGCAGCGGCCGGTACCGGCCAGGCCGACCAGTACGTCCTCACCCTGTCCTGCCCCGACAAGCAGGGCATCGTGCACGCCGTGTCGAGCTACCTGTTCATGACCGGCTGCAACATCGAGGACAGCCAGCAGTTCGGCGACCACGACACCGGGCTGTTCTTCATGCGGGTGCACTTCTCGGCGGAGTCGCCGGTGACGGTGGACAAACTGCGGGCGAGCTTCGCGGCGATCGGTGACTCCTTCCAGATGGACTGGCAGATCAACCGCGCCGACGAGAAGATGCGCATTCTGATCATGGTCAGCAAGTTCGGGCACTGCCTGAACGACCTGCTGTTCCGGGCGCGGATCGGGGCGCTGCCGGTGGAGATCGCCGGGGTGGTGTCCAACCACCCGGACTTCGCCGAGCTGGTGGCCTCGTACAACATCCCGTTCCACCACATTCCGGTCACCAAGGAGACCAAGCCGGAGGCGGAGGCACGGCTGCTGGAGATCGTGCGGGAGGAGCAGGTCGAGCTGGTCGTGCTCGCCCGCTACATGCAGGTGCTCTCCGACGATCTGTGCAAGCAGCTGTCGGGGCGGATCATCAACATCCACCACTCGTTCCTGCCGAGCTTCAAGGGCGCGAAGCCGTATCACCAGGCGCATGCGCGGGGTGTGAAGCTGATCGGGGCGACGGCGCACTATGTGACCGCGGATCTCGACGAGGGGCCGATCATCGAGCAGGAGGTCGAACGGGTCGGGCACGAGCTCACGCCGGAGCAGTTGGTGGCGGTGGGCCGTGATGTGGAGTGCCAGGCGCTGGCGCGGGCCGTGAAGTGGCACGCGGAGCGGCGGATCCTGCTCAACGGCAGGCGTACGGTCGTTTTTGCGTAGGTTCCGGGAGCCCGGGGCCTGACGAGTCCGGGCGGCTGCGCGACCAGCCGCGGACGACCCGCCCCACGCGCCGGCGAAACAGCAGAACAGCCCGGCGAGCCGCTACATCCTGCTCAGGCTGGCGGCGGCCAGCAGCACGTCCTTGATGGCCTCGCGGTCACCCACTTGACCGGCCGCCGCTTCCAGCGGAGGGACGTGGCCCGCCGCCAGGCGGCAGAACTCCGCTCCGTCCAGCGCGACATGCGCCACCTCGTGCTCGGCGGAGCCCTTCGCCGCGGGCGAGTCCAGCGGGATCAGCCACTCGCCGCCGCCCGAGCCCTCGATCTCCAGCCGCAGGCTGCGCCCGGGCTCCCCCGCGGCCACGAGGCGGCGCTCCGCGGGCGCCGCGAGCCCGGACCGCCGCCGCGCCTGCAGCACCGACGGCAGCAGCCGCGCCGCCAGATCGACCATGTGGTGCAGATGCCGGCCGGAGGGCGGATCGTACGGGTAGTCGACCGCGTCGGCGATGTCCTCCGCGTGCACCCAGCACTCGAAGGCGCGGTCCAGCATGGCGTCGTGCAGCGGCAGTTCGAAGTCGCCGTACTGCACGGGCATGCCGCCGCGTGCGTCCTGGCCGCCGGTGAAGGACACCGTGCGCACCAGGCTGTGGGTCTGCTCACGCCAGGGCGCCCGTACGGAGCGGGTGGGCGGGAAGTGGGCGGCCCGCCAGTACGCCTCGGTGCGCGCCGACGGGGTGGGCCGCTCGGCGGTGACCTCACCGAGCGGGTCGTCCAGGCCGAGGGCGACGGCGACCAGGCCGTCCACGGTCATCAGATGGGCGATGACCCCGGCGACGGTGGTCCGGCGGCTGGCCGCCTCGTCGGCCTCGTACCAGCGCAGCCGCACCGGGGCGTGCCATTCGGCGTCGCCGAAGTCCTGCAGCAGCGCGTCCAGGCGGGCGGTCTCGGCGTCGTAGGCGGCGGCCCACTCGGGGACGGGGATGCGCGGCGGGCGGCGTTCCAGGCAGGACTCCAGGACGCGGGTGCGCAGCGCGGGGTCGAGGTCGAGGCTCTCGGGGCGCTGCAGCAGGCCGACCGCCTCGCGCAGGCGCAGCGCCTCGTCGGCGCAGGCCCCGCACTCGTCGAGGTGCTCCTCGACGGCGGCGGCCTCCTCCGGGGCGCAGGCGGCCAGCGCCCAGGCGCCCAGCAGCGACTTCAGCACCGGATGCTCCAGGGTGAGGGGCTGAACGGCGCTCTGCGCAGCGGTGGCCGGCGCGGGCGGCGGGGCGCCCGTGTCCTCCACGGAGTCGCGGGGGAGCGGGACCCGGGCCTGGTGGCCGGGGTCGTCGCAGGCGTGGAAGGGGTCCTCCGTCATGCCGCACCCCCGATCTCCGGCGGGGTGCCGCGGGAGCCGGGTGCGGCGGCGTCCTGGGCGGTGGCGAGGAGCTGGAGGCCGAGCCGGAGGCGGCGGCGCGCCTCGTCCTCGGTGACGCCCAGGTCGGCGGCGGTCTGGCGGTAGTCGCGGCGCTTGAAGTAGGCCGATTCCAGTGCGGCGCGCAGCGGGGCGGGCATGGACTGGACGATGTAGTCGGCGCGGGCGGCCACCGAGGCGCGGCGGACCTTGCGCTCCAGGTCCTCGGTGCTGCCGGGGCCGCCGCGGGCGAGGGCCGCGGTCTCGGTGGCGCGCAGGCGCTGGACGGCCAGCCGGTGGGTGAGCGCCGCCACCCAGCTGCGCAGCGGGCCCTGCTTGGGGTCGTAGGTGCCGGGGTGCTCCCAGACGTGGGCGAAGACGTCGCGGGTGATGGCGTCGGCGGCCCGCTCGTCGCCGAGGACGCGGTGGGCGAGACCGTGCACCAGGGAGGCGTACCGGTCGTAGAGCTCGCCCAGGGCTGCCGCCTCCCCGCGGGCCAGCCGCTGCTGCATCGTGCGGTCCCAGCGAGGCGGTACGGGTGATACGTCCCTGGTCGCCATGTGGCTCCTCACCCCCAGTTCCCTCCCCGGCACCGTGCCGTCCGGTGCCGCGCCGCCCGGATTCAGCCTGTGCCCGCAGTCTGAACGAATGTAGTCGGCATGTGCGACAGTTCACGCCCCCTTGTGGCAATGTGCGCCCCCTGGCGGGCCGGGGATGGTAAAGGGCCCCGCCGTGCAGGCCGGCGGTCGTCCGGGCGGCGCCTGCCCGGGCGGGCGCCGATCGGAACCGATCGATTCGGTTCGAAGTCGACTGAAACAAGCCTTTTCTGTTCGGTTACCGTTTCCGTGCCCGGGTTTCAGGGAACGGCCGGTGGGCAGCCGCGCAGCAAGGAAGCGTAGGCACTGCTTCCGGTTTCGACAGCGAGGGGCGTGGTGGTGAGTTTCAAAGTGACCGACATGGAGCAGGGCGAGTGGGCCGTGCTCCGGGTGTCGGGAGAGCTGGACCTGGTGACGTCCCCTGTGCTGCGCCAGCGCGTGCACGACGCCGTGGCCGACGGCAGGCACCGCCTCGTGCTCGATCTGTCCGAGGTGTGGTTCTGCGACTCCAGCGGGGTCGGCGTGCTGATCGCCGCCCGCCGGCTGCTGCGCTCCTGCCAGGGCAGTCTGCGGCTGATCCTGCCCGCCCGGGGCGCGGCCGACGGCAGCCATGTCAACAAGGTCCTGGGCGCGCTCGGCGTCCGCCGCCTGTTCGACATACACCCCGATGTGCCGTCCGCGGTGTCGGACGACTCCCGCCCGCTGTCCGCCTGACGCCGCCCCAGCGCCTTCCCTCGAGTACCCAGGTGTCACAGGAGATCACGGGAGCCTCCTGGGACACGGCCGGAACCGGCCTGCGCACACGCACCGCACCGCCTGCGTGCCCGTCCGTGCACGGATGTCGCGGAATGCTCCCGTTCCTGGCACAACCCTGATGCCGGCGCCCCCTGCCCCCCGCCGCTCACGTACGCTCCGAGCGAGACGTTCCCCGACCTAAGGCGGCCTGAAGAAGACATGGTCACCAGCGAGTACGAGCGCAGGATCGCAGCCCGGTTCGCCACCTTCGACCAGGACGGCAACGGGTACATCGACCGCGAGGACTTCAGCCAAGCGGCCAAGGCCCTGCTCGCGGAGTTCGGCACCGCCGCCCGGTCCGACAAGGGCCAGGCCCTGTACATCGGGGCCGAGGCGTTCTGGCAGGGCATGGCGGGCATCGCGGACCGCGACGGTGACCAGCGCATCACCCGCGAGGAGTTCGTCAACGGCGCGGTCAAGCGGCTGCGCGACAACCCGGACCGGTTCGCCGAGATCGCCCGCCCCTTCCTGAGCGCGGCCCTCGCCGTCGCCGACACCGACGGTGACGGGGCGGCGACCGTGGCGGAGGCGGCCCGGGTCCTGAAGGTTCTCGGCGTCGCCGAGGACACCGCCCGCGCGGCCGCCGCCGCCCTCGACGCCGACGGCGACGGCAAGGTCGTCGAGGACGAGATCGTCCCGGCCTTCGCCCGCTACTTCACCGTCCCCGAGTAGCCGAACCACCGCCGGCCGTACCGCCGTTACGCTCGCGCAGCTCGTGCCTGAGCATTTTGCGCAGCGTCCGGCCGCGCGGAAGGGCCTCCGTCCCCTCCAGCCGCTCCGGCAGCTCGTGCACGGACAGCCCTTCCGCGCGCAGGAAGGTCACCAGCTCCTCCAGCGACGGCGGCTCGACGCCCGCCGCGGGCACCGACCGCGCAACACGCCCGGACCCGTCAGCAGTTCGGCAGGGCCGTCGGAGCCTTCCAGGCGGTCGCGCATCTGTGCGCGGACATCCAGGTGCGGACCGAGACGGCGCGCGCCGCCGTCTACGCCGCCACCGTCACCGCCGACCCGGCCGACATCGCCGCCGCCCGGCTGCTCGCCGACGAGGCCGCGGTGCGCGGTCGGTGCCCGCGACTGCCTCCAGGTGCACGGCGGCATGGGCTTCACCTGGGCGGCGGAGCTGCGTCTGCACCTCAAGCGGGCCCGGGTGCGCACCCGTCGTCCGGGTGGAGTGACGGACAGTGAGAAACTCCTCGCCGCCGGTCTGCTCGCCCGGGACGGCGGAAACCGGCGCCGCCTGCGGTGCTCGCCCTCGCGCGCCCGGCGGATGTCACGGATCGTGGCATTGCTTGATCACGGAGCGTTGATACCGGGTTGTGTCCTCGGGACGTCCCGTCACGGCCCGGAGTCGGCCCTCTGCTCCGGTACCTTGTGTGGGATGCGAGTGGATGTGAGCGCCGATCGGGCGCTCCGGCCGACGGTTGCCGCCTGTTCGACTCCTCGCGGCGAGCGTCGCACAGTATGCCGTACGGGTACTCCTTCGCGCTGGAATATGCCCGAAGCGCTTGTTGGCGTGACTGTACGTCAACCATGCTGTCCCAACAGGGATTCACGTTCCGTGACCCCTGACCCGGCCGTTGTTCTGGCCATGCAGAAAATGGCTACGATCGTGGCCCTCGTGAGGCGCGAGTCCAAGTGTCCGCCGGTTCGGATGGTGTGAGCGGTGCAGGTGCTTCAAGTGCAGCTGGAGATCCGGCCCGACCCCGCTGAGGTGGGACGGGCCAGGCGGTGGGCCCGCTCACGGCTGGCCGGGGCCGGGATAGGGGCAGACGAGTCCCTCGCCGAGACCCTGATCCTGCTGGTCTCGGAACTCGTCACCAACGCCGTGGTGCACACCGGCTGTCCGGCCGTGCTGCGCCTGTCCCTGCCGGGCGCCGCGGCCGAGACCGCCACCGTCCGCCTGGAGGTGGCCGACCGCAGCGCCCAGGCGCCGGTCCCGCGCTGGGTGGACGGCGAGGCGACCGGCGGGCGCGGGCTCGCCCTGGTCGACGGCCTCGCCGACCGCTGGGGCTGGAGCTGCGAGGGCACCGGCAAGCGCATCTGGTGCGAACTCGACCGCTGCCCCGAACCGGGGCCCGCCACCCCGGCCTGCGCCGGCCGGACCCCGACCTGTGACGGGCTGGCGTACGAGGCGGTCTGAGCCCCGCTGGAGCAGCCCTCCCCGCGGGGCCGTTGGACCGGGCCGTTGAACCGGGTTGTTGAACGGGGCCGTTGAACGGCGGGCGCACGGAGGAGTGACCCGTGCGGCCGGGCGTGCCGGCCGGTGCACGGTGGCACGGGCGGACGGGCGGCCCCTGATGCGCGATGAGGTGGTGCGCCGGGCGTGCTTCCGTGCGCGGTCCGTCCTGAGCTGGGCATATGCCCCTCCCCGGCGATCACCCGGTTCGCGTCATTGACGCGGCGTGTCCGGCTGATCACGCTGGTCGACAGCGATTCGCCGCGAGGGGACGGCGAGGGCTCCGACGGGGGTCCTCGGCGAGTGTGGGTCGTTGTCCGGCGCGGGTCCCTCAGGGCCACGGGGACCAGGGGCGGGAGCGCCGGCGTCTGGAAGCGGGGCGGCGCTGCCGTGCTCGGGGCGGCCGGCGCCGCGCCGCCGCATCAGGGGGGACGGCCCGGAGCGGGGTCGGTTCGAGGGGGGCGGCCCGCAGAGGGGGGCGGGTCAGAGGACGGCGACGGGCGCGACGGGGGCGCCCGTCCCGCCCGCGAAGGGTTCCGGCGTCGCCGACAGCAGGAGCGCGCAGCGACCGATTTCTCCACAGGCTGTGGACAACTTTTCGAGATCCCGGTTCTGCCCCTGCGGCATGGCCGCCTCCCAATAGGTGCAGGGCATGCACCGGCAGCCACAACCCGGGTATCTCCGGCGGGAAGATCTCGAAGGTCAGGGTGTCGCTCGCCACCGCCGCCACGTCCCGCGCGTGGAACCACTCCGAGGTGCGGATCGACAGGCCGGGCGAGGGATGGGCGTGGCCCTGGCGGTCCCCGTCCAGGCAGAGCCGCATCTGCCCGGTCCGCGCCGGCACCACGTCACCGGCCCGCACCCGGGTGCCCGCCGGCTCCTCGGCCGCCTCCAGATCCTCGGGGGCGACCGTGTGCCCTGGAGCCGGTCCGTGCCGCGGGCCCGGGCGATGTCATCGATCCTCGGCCGCCGCTAGGGCTCCTCCCGGCCACAGCGGGACATCGCCCGGTACGCCGAGCTGTGCCGGCACGGGCGGCTGCTCCTCGGCGAACTGGTCGGCCGCACCTACCCGGTGGAGGACTTCGCCAAGGCCTGCGCGGACGCGGAGGCCGGCCGGGTCGTCCGCGCGGTGCTCACCTTCTGGGCGGCGCCCCCGCCGCCCCCGCCGGTGGTGGCGGTGCCGTTGGCGCGGAAGGTGCGCCGGTAGGCGGTCGGGGTCACGCCCAGGGCCGCCTGGAGGTGCTGGCGCATCGACTGCGCGGTGCCGAACCCGGCGTCGCGGGCCACCTGGTCCACCGACAGGTCGGTGGTCTCCAGCAGGTGCCGGGCGCGCTCCACCCGCTGCTGGGTGAGCCACTGCCCGGGGCTGACGCCGACCTCCTCGCGGAAGCGGCGGGTGAAGGTGCGGACCGACATCGACTCCCGCGCGGCCATGTCGCGCAGCTGGATCGGCTCGTGCAGCCGGCCGAGCGCCCAGGCGCGGGCGGCGGTGGTGGACGCCTGCTGCGGATCGGGCACCGGGCGCTGGATGTACTGCGCCTGCCCGCCGTCGCGGTGCGGCGGCACCACCGTCCTGCGCGCGACGTCGTTGGCCACGGCGGCACCGTGGTCGCTGCGCAGCATGTGCAGACACAGGTCGATGCCGGCCGCCACGCCCGCCGAGGTGAGGATGTCGCCGTCGTCGATGAACAGCACGTCCGGGTCGACCTTGACGCGCGGGAAGAGCCGCTGGAAGCGCTCGGCGTCGGCCCAGTGGGTGGTCGCCGGGCGCCCGTCGAGCAGTCCGGCGGCGGCCAGGACGTAGACGCCGGTGCAGATGGAGGCGATGCGGGTGCCCGGCCGGATCAGGGCGAGGGCGTCGGCCAGTTCGCCGGTCAGCTCGCCCCGCTCGTAGACCGGGCCCAGCTCGTAGGAGGCCGGGACGATCACCGTGTCGGCCGTGGCCAGCGCCTCCGGGCCGTGCGGGACGTGCAGGGTGAAGTCGGCGTCGGTCTCCACGGGCCCCGGCGGCCGGACGGAGCAGGTGGCCACCTCGTACAGCGGGCGGCCCTGAGCGTCCCGCGGGCGGCCGAAGATGCGGTGCGGGATGCCCAGCTCGAAGGGGAGCAGCCCGTCGAGGGCCAGGACGACGACACGATGCGGCAGCATGGCCCGATCCTAGCGAAGGGTGTCCCTCGGGCCACTCGATACGGAGATCGCCGAACGGCACGCTCTGTGGCGTGACCCAGACAACGACCACCGAGACACCCGCCACCGGGCCCGGGGCCGGCACCCGGCGCGCCCGCCCGCGGATCCATCGCGCCTGGTTCGTCGCCGCCGTCACCTTCGTGACGATCATCGGCGCGGCGGCCTTCCGCGCCGTTCCCGGACTGTTCACCGACCCCCTGCACACCGAGTTCGGCTGGTCCCGCGGCACCATCGGCGCCGCCGTCTCAATCAACCTGGCCCTGTACGGGCTGACCGCGCCCTTCGCGGCCGCGCTGATGGACCGCTTCGGCATCCGCCGGGTCGTCGCCGTCGCCCTGGTGGTGATCGCGGCCGGCTCGGGCCTGACCGTGTGGATGACCGCGGCCTGGCAACTGCTGCTGTGCTGGGGGCTGCTGGTGGGCCTCGGCACCGGGTCCATGGCGCTGGCCTTCGCCGCCACCGTCACCAACCGCTGGTTCACCGAGCGCCGGGGCCTGGTCAGCGGCATCCTCACCGCCGCGTCCGCCTCGGGGCAGCTGATCTTCCTGCCGCTGGTGGCCTGGATCGTCGAGTCCTACGACTGGCGGCCCGCCGCCGTCACCGTGGCCCTCGCCGCGCTCGCCGTGGTGCCCTTCGTCTGGCTGCTGCTGCACGACCATCCGGCCGACGTGGGTCTCGAGCCCTACGGGGCAGCCGAGTTCGTGCCCAGGCCCGCGCCCGTGCCCGGCGCCGCCCGGCGGGCGCTGAGGGTGCTGGCCTCGGCCGCCCGCACCGGCCCGTTCTGGCTGCTCGCCGGCACCTTCGCGATCTGCGGCGCCTCCACCAACGGCCTGATCCAGACTCACTTCGTGCCCGCCGCGCACGACGCCCACATGCCGGTGCGGGCCGCCGCCTCCCTGCTCGCCGTCATCGGCGTCTTCGACGTCGTCGGCACGGTGGCCTCCGGCTGGTTCACCGACCGCTTCGAGGCCCGCCGCCTGCTCGCCGTCTACTACGCCCTGCGCGGCCTGTCGCTGCTCTTCCTGCCGCTGCTGCTGGCGCCCAGCGTCCATCCGCCGATGGTCCTGTTCATCGTCTTCTACGGCCTCGACTGGGTCGCCACCGTGCCGCCCACCCTCGCCCTGTGCCGCGAGCACTACGGCGAGGACAGCGCCATCGTCTTCGGCTGGGTGCTCGCCTCCCACCAGGTCGGCGCCGCCCTGGTCGCCTTCCTCGGCGGGCTCGCCCGCGACGTCTTCGGCACCTACGACATCGTCTGGTACGCCTCGGGCGCGCTGTGCGCCGCGGCGGCGCTGATGGCCCTGGTGATCCGGCGGGGCACGGCGGAGGTGCGGGTGTCCGTGGCCCGGTGAGGGGGACCCGTGCCTCATCCGGTGGCCGGACCGGCTCCGTGCCGGTGAGGACCACGGCCCGCACGTCCGGGTTGGCGGAGGTGCCGTCCAGCAGTCGATGAGGCGGTCGCGCAGACCGGGCGTGAGGGCGTTGCGGGCCTCGGGGCGGTCGAGGGTGATGTGGGCGACCTGGTCGGGGGGTGACGTGGCGGATCCATGGACCGGCTGCGACGGGATCGACGCGCTCGACCTGATCTTCGGCATCCGCGGCATCGGCGGAGTGGCGAAGCAGGAGAGGAAGCCGGCGGTCTCCGGGTCGGCCTCGTTGCCGGTGGGCGCCCAGTGGGAGACGCGGATGCCGCTCTCCTGGAGGGCGAAGACCGGCCGCCCCTGGTGGCCGGACTGGGTGATCGGGGCGATCGCGGGTCCTTCGAGGCCGCCCCGGAAGCGCTCGAAGGCGTTGAGGTCGGTGTTGGGGCCGAGCCGCCGCATCCCGGATCCGCGACGGCCGCGGCCGGCCGCTCCTGGGCGGCGGCACCCTCGTCGCCGGTCTCGGCGAACCCGGAGGCGAACACCACCGCGGAGCGGGCCTTGGCCGCGGCCGGTTCCTCGACCACCGGCAGCGGGTCGCCGACCGGCATGACGGCGACGTCGACCTGTTCCGGCAGGTCGGCCACGGAGGGCGAGCGGGGGATGCCGAAGACCGCTGGCGGCGCGGATGCACCGGGAGCAGCCGGGCGCCGACCCGTCCGGTCCAGTCGAGCAGCTGCCGGGTGATGCCGGTGTGCGGTCGCCCCTCGGCGTCCGAGGCACCGATCACGGCCACCGACTCCGGCCGGAACAGCCGGTCCGGATCGGGGACCTCGGCGTACCGCGGGCGCCCGCTGACATCGGTGTCGCCCGCCTCGCCCGGCCTGCCGTGCACGGGGGGACCGGTCCGCTCGCCGCAGGCGATGGCCCGGGTGCGGCGGTAGTCGGTGGTGAGGGTGCCGTGGGTCGATCCCAGGATGGCTTCGTCCGCTCCTGCGAGACAGCCGCCGACGACTGACGCCCTGTCAGGTACTGAACGGACGGTATGTCAGGACCGGGAAGAACACGGCCAGTTGAGGTGAGCGACCCGGTGTTCGGCGGTGGGGAACCGGAGTTTGCCGCTCACCCCGGAAGGCGGGACACCCCCGGCGCGCCGTCCCGGCTCACCGCCCTGGCGATGCGCTGGGCGTCGATGGCCAGCTCGCGGAGGTTGCCGCTGATGGGGTTGGTGTAGCCGGTGAAGTACAGGCCCGGGGCGCCCTCGGGGGTGCGGGCGCCGTGGGCCACGGGTCTGCCGCGCTCGTCCAGGACCCCGAGGTGCCCGACGAGCGGCTCCAGGCCCCGCTCGTACCCGGTGGCCGCGATCACCGCGTCCGGGCCGACGCGGGTGCCGTCGGCGAGGAGGACCTTGTCGTTCTCGAAGCCCTCCACGGCCGCCACGACCTCCACCCGGCCGCTGCGCACGGCGTCGATCAGCCCCACGTCCTGCACCGGGATGGCGCCCTCCAGGACCCTGCTGTACAGGCCGGTCTCGGGGCGGGGCAGGCCGTGCGCGGAGAGGTCGGGCACCGCCACCTTCGCCTGCAGCCGGCTGATCCGGTCGACCAGTTTCACCGGCAGGTGCCGCACCAGGATCCCCGAGTACTGGGCGGGCCAGCCGGCGGTGGAGCGGCGCACGATGTGCGGGGCGGTGCGCACCGCGAGCCGCACCCGGGAGGCGCCGCCCTCCGCCAGGTCGACGGCGATCTCGGCGCCGGTGTTGCCAACGCCCACCACCAGCACGTCCCGGCCGGTGAAGGGGGCCGGGTTGCGGTAGGCGGAGGCGTGCAGGAACTCGCCGGTGAAGCCGTCCCGGCCGGGCCAGTCGGGCACCCGCGGGGTGTGGTTGTAGCCGGTGGCGACGACGACTGCGGCGCCGGTCAGCTCGCGGCCCCCGGTGGCGCGCAGCAGCCAGCCGGTGCCGTCCGGGGAGCGCTCGACCCGGGAGACCTCCACCCCGGTGACGATCTCCAGACGGTGGTGCTCGGCGTACTTCTCCAGGTACCGGACCACGTCGTCGCGTGCCACCCAGCGCCCGAAGCGGCGCGGCATCGGCAGGCCGGGCAGGGCCGACTGGCGCCGGGTGGTGTGCAGCCGCAGCCGGTCGTAGTGGCGCCGCCAGGAGGCGCCCACCTGCTCGGAGCGCTCCAGCACGACGGCCCGGAGCCCCCGCGAGCGGAGCGCGTAGGCGACGGCGAGCCCTCCGGGGCCGCCGCCGATGACGTAGACGGGGCGGTCGGGCGGGGCGGGCCTCGCGGGCTGCGCGGATCTGCCGGTGGGGTCGGTGTGGTCGGTGGTGTCGGCCATGAGCGCGAGCGTAATCACGCACCTGCTTGATGGGTATCGGTCAAGACCACAATTGGTTGCGGATCGATCACATCTGTGCGGACCCGCCCATGGCCTGCGGCGCGGTCGTGCGGGCGGTGGGCGGAAACAGTGAAGCTGACTTACCGTCAGGTGTGTACCGGCCCGCGACCCCGGCAGGCGCAGAGGGAGAACGCATCCGGATCAGGGAACCCCAAGCTGCCCGGGGCAGACGCCTTCACCAGGACCTCCTGGAGGCCGCGGACCGGGGACGGCTGCTCGTCCGCCGGTGCGGCGACTGCGGCCGTGCCCACCACTGCCCGCGCGAGTTCTGCCCCACTGCTGAGCGAGCACGTCACCCGGGAGACCGCGAGCGGCCGGGCCACCCTCTCCACCTGGTCCGTGGTGCACCGCAACGACCTGCCGCCGTTCGCGGCCCGCACCCCCTGCACCGCCGCCGTCGTCGACCTCGCGGAGGGGCCGAGGACGATGACGGAGCTGGTGGACGCGGAGGCGGCGGGCGGCCCGCCCCCCGGGACGGAGCCGGAGGTGACCTTCCGCGCGGACCTTCCCCTGTTCCGGTCGGTGCGGCGGGTTTGAATGGAGCCATGGCCCACCCACGCAAACGCGCCTCTGCCGCCCGCACCGTCGCCGAGCTCCACGGTCACGGACTGCACCTGGGTCCCTGGGACCCGGAGTCCCGCAGCGACGTGGAGGCCTGGCTGCGCGGCACCACCGACTCCGAGTTCCGGCGCTGGAACACCCCCTTCCGCCCGGTCACGGATCTGGCGGGCGCCCGTGAGGTGCTGCGCGGGCGGGCGGCGCAGGCCGCCGACGGGACCACGGCCTCGTTCCGCATCGCCGAAGCCGGCAGCGGCACCCTCCTCGGCCACATCGCGGTCAGCGACATCCGGCCGCTGCTGCGGGTGGCCCGGGTCGGCTACTGGGTGCTCCCCGAGGCGCGCGGCCGGGGCGTCGCCACCCGGGCACTGCTGCTCACCGCGCGCTGGGCGCTGACCGACCTCGGCCTGCACCGCCTGGAGCTGGACCACGCCGTGGGCCACGAGGTCTCCTGTCACATCGCCGAACGCTGCGGCTTCCGCTACGAGGGGACCATGCGGGACGCCATCTTCGCCGCCGGCCGCCACGACGCCTTCCGCGACGCGCATCTGCACGCCCGGCTGGCGACGGACCCGGAACCACCTGCGCCGGAGCCCGTGACGGAGGCCGGGCGGTAGACGCCCGGCCGCACGGTGGCCGGGCCATGGACGCAGCGGCCGCAAATTCGGAGGCGCCCCGCCCACCCCACGCGCCACCATGGGGCATGGCTTGGGACGACTGGTATCTCACCCGCGACATCGACGACTTCCTCGCCCGCGCCGGTGACTTCCTGCGCGCCGAGCCCGCCGCGCACACCGTGCACTTGACGGTCACCGAGACCCTGCGCACGCGGGGAGCGCGGTCGTACGGCGACGAGCCCCCCGAGTTCGGGGTGCTGGAGCAGGACCAGAAGGTGCGGGCCGCCTTCTTCCGCACTCCGCCGCACCGGCTGTGCCCCACCCCGCTGACGCCGGCCGAGGCCGACGCGCTCGCCGGTCTGCTCCACGACCGCGGTCAGCCGCTTCCCGGTGTCCAGGGTGACCAGGACACCGCCGCGGCCTTCGCCGACGCCTGGCGGCGCCGTACCGGAGCCGAGGTCACGCTCCACGAGCGGCAGCGGCTCTACCGGCTGGGCGAGCTGACCGTGCCGCAGCCCGTCCCACCGGGCCGGGCGAGGACCGCAGGCCCCGAGGACCGCGCCCACCTGAGCCGCTGGTACCGCGAGTTCTGCGAGGCGGTGGGCGACTCCGTCTACCAGGACCCCGGGCAGTGGGCGGACTCCCGGATCGAGCAGCGTGCCGTGACCTACTGGGAGGATCCCGGGGGCGAGCCCGTCGCCATGGCCTGCCTGGGCCCGCAGGTCGCCGGGCAGGTCAGGGTCTCCTGCGTCTACACCCCGCCCGCGCTGCGCCGCCGCGGATACGCCGGGGCGGCCACCGCCGAGGCCAGCCGGACCGCCCGGGAGCGCGGGGCGCAGGAGGTACTGCTCTTCACCGACCTGGCCAACCCCACCAGCAACGCGCTGTACCAGCGCATCGGATACCGGCCGGTCGCCGACTTCGCCCTGTACTCCTTCTCGCAGCCCTCGCAGCCCTCGCAGCCCTCGTAACGCCGGCGCCGGCGCTACGGCCACAGCAGCTCCCGGGACCAGCCCTCGCCGGTCCGCCGGTAGCGCAGCCGTACGTGCCGGCGCCGCTCCTCGCCCTGGAAGAACTCCGCCTCGTCCGGCCGCAGCCGGTACAGCGTCCAGGACTCCACCGGCGTGTCCGGTTCCCGCTCGGCCCGCTCCCAGGCCGCTTCCGACGCCCGGGCCAGCTCCTCGAGCGAGCCCAGCACCCCGCTCTGCCGTCCGGTCAGCGCGGCGGCCAGGGCGGCGGTGGAGCGGGCGTGCAGATCGGCCTGCGCCTCCTCGGCGGGCGCCTGCTCCACGGGCCCGCGCAGCCGCACCTGGCGCCCGAGCACCGGCCAGTAGAAGGCCAGGGCCGCATACGGGCGTCGGGCGAGCTGGGCGCCCTTGCGGCTGTGCGCGTGGGTGGCGAAGGCCCAGCCGCCGGCGTCGGCGCCGTGCAGCGTCACGATGCGCACGTCCGGCAGGCCGTCCGCGTCCGCCGTGGCCAGCGACATGGTGTGCGGCTCGGTCTGGCCGGCCGCCACCGCCTCGGCGAACCAGCGGGTGAACAGCGCCAGCGGTTCACCGGGCGCGCCCGCCGGGTCGAAGGCCGGCAGCTCGGTCACCTCCGGGTCCCACACCCGCAGTGACCGCAGCAGCTCGTGAAGATCGGTTCCCATGCCCCGATTCTCCCGCCCGGCCCGCACCACCGTCCCCGACGAGCAGAACCAGCCGCCGGTGCCGGAGGCCACGGCCGGCCGGGGCAGTGAGCCGTCGGCCCGGCGCACCTGCCGCTGTCCGCACTCGCCCCGCAGCTGCCGTACCGCTTCCGCCAGCAGGAACAGCCCCCGCTTTCCGGGATGCTGGGCGGACAGGCCGCCCCGTCGGTGTTCACCGGCAGCCCGCCGCCCCCGACCCGCAGCCGCCCCTTCTCCACGAAGGCCCCGCCCTCGCCCTTGGCGCAGAAGCCCAGGTCCTCCAGCGTCACCAGCGTCATGCAGGTGAAGGTGTCGTACAGCTCGGCGAGGTCCGTCTCCTCAGGCCGCACCCCCGCCCGCCGGAACGCGCGCGGCCCGCTGACCGCGGCCGGGGACACCGTGAAGTCCGGCCACCCGGACATCGCCGCGTGCGACACGTACTCGGCGGTGCCCAGCACTCCTCTTCGGCCCGCCCCACCGGCTCCGGGCGCATGCCGCCGCCCGCGCAGGTCTCTTCGAGACCACCGAGTACCTCGAGACCGCCGGGACAGGGGAGGCCCGCTGACGCGGCGGGAGGCGCACGGGCCCCGCGCGGGCCGGCTGCCGCGCGGGGGCAGCGGGTGTCGGCGCCCCGCGCCTTCGCCCGCCTCGCGCCCCCGGTGCTGCCCGCCGTGGACCGTGGCCTGCA
Source organism: Streptomyces composti (assembly GCF_012034205.1). Taxonomy (GTDB): domain Bacteria; phylum Actinomycetota; class Actinomycetes; order Streptomycetales; family Streptomycetaceae; genus Streptomyces; species Streptomyces composti. The sequence goes on along the minus strand of NZ_JAATEM010000016.1, from coordinate 52,106 downwards.
CCGGCTCACCGGGGGAACGGAGCTGCTCAGCACCTGGCTCCTGCCCTGTGCGGTGCTGACCTCCACCGGCGCGTGCACCGGCCGCGCCCGCCGCACCCCGCCGGCCTGCATGCCGGAGGAGGACGGGCACAGTCGGATCCAGCTCGGTCCGGCTTCGGCCGCCCGCGCCACCCGGCGTGGACGTACCACCTGCTCGCCCGTCCGGACGCCGTGATCAGTTGGCGGGGCGAGGAGGTCTCGGTGTCGGCCCGGCTGCTCGAGGGGGACGAGCGGGCTGCGGTGTGGCGGCGGGTGCTGGAGTTCTGGCCGTCGTACGCCCCCTACCAGGCGAGGGCCGCGAGGGAGATCCGGCTGTTCCGGCTCCGTCGCAGATGACGGACTGCGCAGCTGCCGCCGGCGCGGACGGCACCCGCGGCGAGTGACGCCCAGGCCGGTGCGCGGTGCTAGAGCACGGCCAGGCGCTGGACCAGCAGGAACGCGCCGATGCCGAGCATGGCGGCGCCGGAGGTGCGGACCACCGCACGGGCCGCCGTGGGGCGTGCGCCGAGGAGGGCGCGGGCGGTGAGGCCCACCGAGAGGTAGACGGCGGCGCAGCACGCCATGTGCAGGGCGCCGAGCGCGGCCGTCTGCACCGGTACCGGCAGCCGGGCGGTGTCGCCGGTGACCAGGAACTGGGGGAGCACGGAGAGGTAGAGCAGCAGGCCCTTGGGGTTCAGACCGCTGATGACCGCGCCGCGCCGGAAGGCCCCGAGGCCGCTCTCCTCGGCGGCGGTGCCGTCCGTGCCCGGGGTGCCGGGGCGGCGCAGCACGCTCCAGCCGAGCCACACCAGATACGCCGACCCCGCCGCCGTCAGCGCGGTGAGCAGGGCGGGGGAGCCCGCGACCAGGACCGCGAGCCCCGCCGCGGCCAGCACCGTGTGCAGGGCGTACCCGGTGACCAGGCCTCCGACCGCCGCGAGCACCGAGCGTCCGCGCAGCCCCGCCGAGATCGTGTACGCCCAGTCGGCGCCCGGCACGCACACGAGCAGCAGATCGAGCGCGAGGAAGGAGAGCAGGGTGGCGGAGTCCATGGCAGGCACATTAGGCCGGAACTGGCCGAATGTGTTTCTGAAGTTTCCCCCGTATCTCCTGTCGTGGGGCAGAATTTTGCTCCATGGACGACATGGATCGGAAGATTCTTGCTGAGCTGCAGCAGGACGGACGGCTGACCGTGACGGAGCTGGCGGCCCGGGTGCGGCTGAGCGTCTCGCCCTGCCACCGGCGGCTGCGCGAGCTGGAGCGGACGGGGGCGATCACCGGGTACCGGGCGGCGGTGGACCCGGCGTCGGTGGGGCTCACCTTCGAGGCGCTGGTGTTCGTCACCATGCGGCAGGAGGACCGGGAGACGGTCGTGCAGTTCGAGCGGGCGGTGAGCGAGGTGGAGGAGGTGCTGGAGGCGCAGCGGCTCTTCGGGGAACCCGACTATCTGCTGCGGGTGGTCGCCGCCGACCTCGCCGCCTATCAGCGGCTCTACGACGAGCGCCTGGCCACCCTGCCGGGGGTGCAGCGGCTGACGTCGACGCTGGTGATGAAGCACGTGGTGAAGGACCGGCCGCTGCCCGCGCGTTAGCACGCCGTCCAAACCCGCGGCCGCGCGGTGCACGCAGCGCGAGGTCCGCCGTACGAGAGCCGGGGCACCGTCCGCGCACCGCGATGACACAAGCCCCCGCACAATGCGACAGGCGGTGGCCCACCGGAGTGAACCACCGCCTGCCAGACAGGACTTGTGAAAAGAGTAGAGGTGCTGTGCCTGGCGTCGCCTACTTCGTCGGCTTCCTGCCGGTGATTCCCAGGTGGACCAACAGGGCGAGGTTGGGCCTGAGTTCGGCCTGCTTGACGCCCCAGGAGGTGAAGCCCTTCTGATGCGAGGCCACCGCCGCGAGCATCGCGACCAGCGAACCGGCGATCGCGGCCGGGTTCACCTCCTTGTCGACCCGGCCCCTGGCCTGGAGGTCGGCGACGGCGTCGGCGAGCGAGTTGTTCACCGAGTTGAGGATCTTCATGCGGATCTTGTAGAAGCGCTTGTCGCCCTCGGCCGCCCCGAGATCGACCACGCGCAGAATGGCGTCGTTCTTCCGCCAGAAGTCCAGGAAGCCGTCGACCAGGTCCTGCGCGGTCTGCCAGCCGGCCTTGCCGACCCAGGAGCGGCCCTCGACCAGCTCGGTCAACGACGAGCTCTCGGCCGCCGTTTGCTCCGCGATCTCCAGAACGGCGCCCTCGACGTCGGGGAAGTACTGATAGAACGTCGCGGGCGAAGTGCCCGCCCTGCGGGCGACGTCGATCACCTTGACGTCCCGGTAGGGGGAAGAGCTGAGCATCTCGCTGAGGCAGTCGAGCAGCTTCTGCCGGGTCGCCTGCCCACGCCGGCCGGCCACGCGGCCGTCGACGGTTCGCACTTGTCCTGTCATGTCGTCAGCTTACCGAGGGGTGATCGGAGCGCGATTCGGCCGACTGCAAATGGGGTGTGCCCCTTCCGGAAGCGTGGTGTGCCTGGTCTGCGGGGTGCGGGTGGCGCCGCTAGTTTGGCGGCATGGCCGAAAACAGGGCATCGGAGTACAGGGAGGGCACCCCGTGCTGGGTGGACGCGCAGCTGCCCGACGTGGCGGCCGGCAAGCGCTTCTACGGGGAGCTCTTCGGGTGGACCTTCCAGGACCAGCCGGATCTGCCGAGGGAAGGGGTGCGGGCGCTGAAGGACGGTGAGCCCGTCGCCTCCCTGCGGCGCAAGGCCGACGGGCGGCTGCCCACCGTGTGGACGGTGTTCCTCGCGACCCCGGACGCCGAGAACCTGTGCCAGCGCATCCGCACGGCCGGCGGGCGGATCGTCGCCGCGCCCCTGCCCCTCGGCGAGCTGGGCGTGCACGCGCTGGTCACCGACGGCCAGGGGGCCGTCTTCGCCCTGTGGCAGCCCGGCACCCACCCCGGCTTCGGCCGCCGCCACGAGCCGGGCACCTTCGCCTGGGCGCAGCTCTACACCAACGACACCGAGGCGGCCGACACCTTCTACGGCGGCCTCTTCCACGACGCCCTGTTCGGGCCCGAGGCCCGGCCCGACTTCGGCCGCGCCCCGGTCTCCGACGTCTTCCCCGCCGAGATGCCGCCCCACTTCCTGGTCCACTTCGCCGTCGAGGACGTGGCCGCCGCCGCGCAGGAGGCGGTACGGCTCGGCGGCCGGGTGCAGGTGCCGCCCTTCGAGACGTCCTACGGCACGGCCGCGGTCGTCACCGACAATCAAGGGGCGTCCTTCGCGCTGCTGCGCCGCTGAGCGGGGCACGGGGACCCCGACCAGCCGGGCAGAATGTCTTGTTTAACACCTGACACCCCGATTGTCGGCGGGTTCGCAACGAAGGCCCCGGCCAGGAAGAATCGGGGTGCGTGCCGCCACGGCGGTGCGGTGGTGAGACGCTGCACTTCGGTCGCGGGCACATGTGGTGGCGCGACTCGTACGGGGAGGTGGCAGGCAAGTGGTGGATCAGCTGACGCAGCACGATCCGCGGCGTATCGGGCCGTTCGAGGTGCTGGGACGGCTGGGAGCCGGCGGCATGGGGCTGGTCTATCTCGCACGCTCGGCGTCCGGCCGGCGCGTGGCGATCAAGACGGTCCGTACCGAACTGGCCGAGGACCAGTTGTTCCGGGTGCGCTTCACCCGCGAGGTCGAGGCGGCCCGCGCCGTCTCCGGCTTCTACACCGCGGCCGTGGTGGACGCCGATCCGCGCGCCGCCGTGCCGTGGCTGGCCACCGCTTATGTGCCCGCTCCCTCGCTCGAGGAGATAGTGAACGAGTGCGGGCCGCTGCCGGCCAAGGCGGTGCGCTGGCTGGCGGCCGGGGTCGCGGAGGCGCTGCAGTCCATCCACGGCGCCGGACTGGTCCACCGCGACCTCAAGCCAAGCAACGTCCTGGTGGTCGAGGACGGCCCCCGGGTGATCGACTTCGGCATCGCCTCGGGTGTGTCGAACACGCGTTTGACGATGACGAACGTCGCCGTCGGCACGCCCGCCTACATGTCCCCGGAGCAGGCCAAGGACTCCCGCAGCGTCACCGGCGCCAGCGACGTCTTCTCCCTCGGCTCCACCCTCGTCTTCGCCGCCACCGGACACGCGCCCTTCCACGGCGCCAACCCGGTCGAGACCGTGTTCATGCTGCTGCGCGAGGGCCCGGACCTGGAGGGACTGCCGGAGGAGCTGCGCCCGCTGATCGAGTGCTGCATGCAGATGGAGCCCTCGGCCCGGCCCACCCCGGCCGACCTCCAGGCGCAGCTCGCCCCGCATCTGTTCGGCTCCGGCTCCGACGACAGCGGCACCGCCTCGGCCTGGCTGCCCGAGGCTGCGGTCAGCCTCATCGAGGCCCGCCGCAACGGCCGCCCCGCGGCCAAGCCACGGCCCGACCAGGGGCAGGGCTCCGGCCAGGGCCGCGGCGCCCGCCCGCAGGTGCCGCCCCCGCCGCCGCACGACCCGGTCATCCCGCCGCCCCCGTCGGCGCCCGCCCCGGTGGGCGCCGCGGCCGGCGCCCCCGACAACGGCCCGGTCCGGCTGGCCGGCGCCCCGGTGCCCATCGGGCCGGGCCCGCGCGTCGCCGACGTACGGGCCGCCGCCGTCAAACCGCCCCCGCCCGAGGCCGCCCTCGCCGCCTCCTGGACCAAGCCGCGGCCCGGCGTCAACGGCGCCGACCCGGCGGTCGCCGGCGGTGCCGCGCCCGCGGCGGCCCCCGCGCCGCCCGAGCAGCCCAGCGGCTGGCGGCCGTGGCGGTTCCGCATGTCCAACGACCTGTGGGGCACCCCCGCCGTCGACGGCGACCTGGTCTACGTCACCTCCTTCGAGGTGCACGCGCTCGACGTGGCCACCGGCCGGCGCCGCTTCAAGACCCGCGACGTCGCCTGGTCCATGGCCGTCGCCGACGGCCGCATCCACGCCTCCGACGGGCCCACCCTGTTCGCCCTGGACGCCCGCGAGGGCAGTGACCTGTGGCGGCTGAACACCGACGCCTGGGTGTACTCGCTCAGGGCCGAGCGCGGCACCGTCGTCACCGGCACCCGCGGAGGCGGCGCCCAGGGCTGGGAGGCGTCCAACGGGCAGAAGCTGTGGGAGATCACCGGCTGCCAGACCGACTTCGAGTCCCCCGAGGCCGGCCCCGCCCTGCACGACGGCACCGTCTACCTCTGGCAGGACGCCCGGCTGCGCGCCCTCGACGCCCGCACCGGCGACGAGCGCTGGTCCTACCCCATCGGGGACGCGGCCTCCTGCGGCGGCGTGCCCGTGCGCCTGACCCAGGCACCGGACGGCTACGTCTACGTCTCCGCCGGCACCCGGGTCATCGCGCTGGATGTCGCCGGGGGCCACGTCCGCTGGCACTTCGAGGCGCCCGCGGTCTTCCTGTGCCCGCCGACGTTCGTCCCCGGCCCCGCGGTGACCGGAGGCGGCGTCTATCTCGCCGACTACCTCGGCACGGTCTACGCCCTGGACGCCACCGACGGCCGCGACCGCTGGCGCATCGCCACCGAGGCCCGTTCCTCCATCGAGCCCGTCCTGGTCGCCGCGGGCCATGTGCACGTCGGCAGCGGCAAGGCCGTCTACACCCTGGACGCGGTCACCGGCACGCCCAAGTGGCGCTTCCAGGCGGGCGGCGAGATCGTCGGCGCCCCCGCGGTCGCCGAGGGCCGCATCCACTTCGGCTCGACGGACCACCTGCTCTACACGCTCAAGGCCGACGACGGCCGCCTGCGCTGGAAGCTCGCCACCGGTGGCGAGATCACCGGCTCCCCGGTCGTCCGCGACGGCGTCGTCTACGCCTGCAGCAAGGACCGGTGCGTCTACGCGCTGGACGCGGAGAAGGGCACGGGGACGGCGCGCACCAGCTGAGCGCGCGCCCCGCGGCCGTACCGGACGGCCGCCGCGCCGGGTGCCCCGGAGGGCACGGGACGGCGGCCGCCGGTCGTGCGGTCCGGGCCCGGGGGAGCGGCCTCCGTCCCTGCCCCGGCCGCCGTTGCTCCGCGTGCCCGATGGTGGCGACCTGGTGACATGCTCGTGACACGTCCCTCGTTAGGCTCACGGTCATGAAGCTCCGGGGGAACACACTCAAGCTCACTGCCGTGTCCGCGCTCGTCGTCCTCACCCTCACCGGGTTCTCCACCGGCCGCACCGGCGGCGGACACGGCCACGGCGACGGCGGCGGGGGCGGCGGCTGCAGCAGCTCCTCGCAGAACCACGACTCCTCCACCTCGGGAGGCGGTTCGCACCGGGACGACGACTACGACGACTACGACGACTACGACGGCGACACCGGCTACGACGACCGCTACGACGACACCGACACCTCCGGCGGCTCCGGAGCCGGCTCGGACAGCTCCTCCGGGCTCGAGGAGGGCACGGTCAAGCTGGTGAGCTGCGCCGGCAAGACGTCCCCGCACGCCACCGTCGAGGTCACCAACCCCAACACCGCCAACGTCACCTTCTCGGTCACCGTCGACTTCCGGGACGGCAAGGGCAACCTCGTCTCGACCAGTACCCGGACCGTGGAGGTGCCCGGATCCGACTCCGCCACCGTGAACGTGGCCGTGAGCGGGAGCGCCGCCAAGGTCGCCCGCTGCGACGCCGAGCCGACGGCACCGGCCCTGCGCTGACCGCTCCGCATCCCGGCCCCGCCTCGGGTCTGCACAAACCGGGCCCGCTCTACCGCGTCCGGAACACACCCCGCTCCCGCCCGGCGGACAGTTCCGCCTGCCGTTCGCCGGGCAGCTTGCCGAGCGCCACCAGCTGCGGGGCGGGAGCGCAGGCCACGCCTACGTCGTCCGGCGCCCGGGCAGCCCCCTCACATCCGACGCCCACATCACCTGGTCCCGCCGGGAAATGGCCCACTGCGAGGTCCCGAGAAGAGTCACCTTCGTCCCCCGACTCCCCAGAAGCGCCGGCGGCAAAGTCCTGAAGGGCGATCTGCGCGATCGCTGACCCCGGACACACACCGACCGCGGCGGCTCCCCTCCGCGCCGCCGCGGTCGATCCCCCCGTGTGGTTGTGTGCCTACTTCGCCGGCTTGAAGGGCTCCGACGTCGCGTGGATGTCCTTGGTCTCCAGAGGCTCGTCGGTGGCGTGGATGTCGCCCTGCGGCGTGGCCTCCACGTCGCCCTTCCCGGCGTCGGCCTTGGCCGGCTCCGACGTGGCGTGGATGTCGCCCTGCGGCTTGGCGGTCTGCTCGTCGCTCATGCTGTGCTCCGCTCGAAGTGATCTGGGATCAGACGTGGTTCGCGGGGCCCGTCCGGTCATTCCCCCGAGGATGACCGGACGGGCCTTCGGCCGCTCAAACCCTAGTTCGCAGGCTCACGGCCCTGACGCCGACCCGTCTGCCCCCCGACGCGACGGATCGACTGAGTCGAGCATGGCCCGCGGCGATAAACGAACGATGAACGCCGGGCGTGCCGGGTTGTCAGGCCGCGCTGACGGGGTTGAGAAGCTCCCGTACCGCGGGTGCCTCGGGTGAGCCCAGCTCCTCGTAGATCTCCAGGGCGTCCTGCCAGCACACCTGTGCCCGGCCGGTCTGACCGATGCCGGTGAGGGCGTGCCCGAGCACGGTCAGAACGTTCCCCCGGCGCCACTCGCCGCCGATGCCGCGCAGGACGGTCAGCGCCATCTCCGCGTTGCTGGCCGCCTGTCCGAAGCGGCGGGCGGCGATGTCGACCTCCGCCAGACGGAACAAGGTCATGCCCTCCCACAGCCGCTGCCGGCTCTCGCGGAAGACGCTCAGCGCCTCCAGGAGCCGTTCCGCCGCCTCGTCGAGCCGGCCGCTCTGCGTGAGGGCCATGCCCAGCGCATACCGTCCGTTGGCGCCGCGCATGGAGTTGCCCATCGCGTCGTAGATGGCGATGCCCTCCTGCGCCAGTGCCACCGCGCTCCGGGTGCGCCCCATGGCCAGGTGGATGCGTGAGAGGTTGCACAGCGCGCTGGCCTCGCCCGGGCGGTCGCCCAGGGCGCGGAAGTGCTCGATGGCCTCGGAGAGATGTGCCTCCCCGTCCTCGTGGCGGCCCTGGTAGAGCGCGATGACGCCCCGGGCGTTGTGCGCCCAGCACACCGGCAGGATGTCGACGGCCTCGTGGGCGAGGCGGATGACCCGTTCCGCCTCCCCGTCGGCCATGTCGAACCGGCCGCCGTCCAGGTGCGCGTGCGCCAGGGTCATCAGTGCCCGTGCCTCGACCCGCGGCACCCCGAGCCGCTGGGCCGCCTCCAGCAGCGCTCCCGCCGTGGACTCGTACTCCTTGGGATTCGCCCCGGACTCGGAGATGTCGAGGGCGGCCCACAGCAGGTCGATGGCCTTGCCCAGGGCGTCCTGGCCGGTCACTGCCTGACGGGCATGAGCCAGCAGGCAGTTCGCCTCCGTGTAGAGCCAGTCGCGTGCGCTGTCGCGGTCCTCGAAGGTGAGCGCCGGGCGCTCGGGCACCGCCAGGTGGTCCACCAGCCGGTCCCCCGGCCGTTCGATCGCGTAGACCTTCGCCGCGGTCGCCAGGTAGAAGTCGAGGAGGCGGGACATCGCCGCGTCCCGTTCGCTCGGGGGGTGTTCGTCGCGTTCCGCGCATGCACGCGCGTAGAGGCGGACCAGGTCGTGGAAGCGGTAGCGGCCGGGGGCCGCCGACTCCAGCAGGGACGTGTCGACCAGGGACTCCAGCAGGTCCTCCGTCTCCTCGAGCGGCAGGTCGAGGACGGCGGCCGCGGCGGCCAGGGAGATGTCGGGGCCGTCGGCCAGACCCAGCAGGCGGAAGGCCCGGGCCTGGGCCGGCTCCAGCTGGCCGTAGCCCAGCTCGAACGTGGCCTTGACCGCCAGGTCGCCCGCCTGGAGTTCGTCCAGGCGCCGCCGTTCGTCGGCGAGCTTCGCCGCCAGGACGGAGACCGTCCAGGTGCGGCGGGCCGCGAGACGGGACGCCGCGATGCGGATGGCCAGCGGCAGGAAGCCGCAGGCGGCGACGACGTCGAGGGCGGCCTTGCGTTCGGAGGCCACCCGCTCCTCGCCCACGATCCTGGTGAACAGCGCGAGCGCCTCGTCGGGGGACATCACGTCCAGGTCGACCAGGTGGGCGCCGGCCAGGTCCACCATGCGCACCCGGGAGGTCACCAGGGCGGCGCAGCCCTCCGTGCCGGGCAGGAGGGGGCGCACCTGCGCCGCGTCCCGCGCGTTGTCCAGAAGGACCAGCACCCGGCGTCCGTCCAGCACCGAGCGGTACAGCGCCGCCCGCTCCTCCAGCGTGTCCGGGATCGCCGAGTCGGGCGTGCCGAGGGCCCGCAGGAAGGAGCCCAGGACCGTCTCCGGCTCCGCGGCGCGCGGGCCCGCGCCCTGCAGGTCGACGTAGAGCTGGCCGTCGGGGAAGGCGGGCCGGGCCTGGTGGGCGACGTGCACCGCCAGGGTCGTCTTGCCGACGCCGCCGATGCCCGCCAGCGCGGACACCGCCATCACCCTGCCGTCCGCCGAGGAGAGCAGGTCGCCCAGTTCGCGGACGAAGGAGGCCCGGCCCGTGAAGTCGGGGACGGAGGCGGGGAGCTGGGCGGGGCGGACGCGGGTGGTGGCGGGCTCGGCCTCGGGGGCGGAGTGCTCGGCCAGCGCGGGGTCCGCGCGCAGCACCCGCTGCTGCAGCTCGCGCAGCTCCGGGCGCGGGTCCACGCCCAGTTCCTCCGCCAGCAGCCGCCGCGTGTCCGCGTAGACGGCCAGCGCCTCCGCCTGCCGTCCGCTGCGGTACAGCGCCAGCATCAGCAGCTCGCGCAGCCGCTCCCGCAGCGGATGCGCCGCGGTCAGCGCGGTCAGCTCGGAGACGGCCTCCGCGTGGCAGCCCTGCTCCAGGTCCAGGTCCAGCCGCGTCTCGAGCAGTTGCAGCCGCCACTCCTCGAGCCTGACCCGCTGCGCCTGCGCGTACGGGCCCGGCACTCCGGCCAGTGTCTCCCCGTCCCACAGGGCCAGCGCCTGCCGCAGCGCCTCCCGCGCACGGTACAGGTCCCCGGTGTTGCGCGCCTTCTCCGCCTCGGCCGCCAGCTCCTGCGCCACCGCCAGGTCCAGGGCGCCCTCGCCGAGCCCGCGCACCGCGTAGCCGCCGGACTCGCTGACCAGCACGCCCGGGTCCAGCACCTTGCGCAGCCGGGACGCGTAGGTGCGCACCGCCGCCAGCGCCTGCGACGGCGGCTCCTCGCCCCACAGGGCGTCGATCAGTTCGGCCGCCGTGGCGGTACGGCCCTCGCGCAGCAACAGGGCCGCGAGCAGAGCGCGTTGCTGGGGGCTGCCGGTGGCGAGCGGCTCGCCGTCGCGCCAGGCGCGCACCGGACCGAGCACGCCGAAGCGCAGCCCTTCGGGTCCGGCCCCGGAACCGGACCCGGAGTCCGCTCCGGATGCGGACCTCCGCTGCTCCGGCACTCGCGGTACACCGTCCATGCAGTGAGTCCCCCTATGCGTCCTGCTGCGCGCTCCGAGCAACCAGGCCAGTTTGCCTTGTTCACGGCAGATGCGTCAGCCGTGCGAGACGCCCGTCACAGGCCCTGGGTCCAGGTCCACACAGGGTTCTCACACCGTCCGCCCGCTCGTTCGCACAGATCATGCCGTGCAGGACCCCGTGAACGCACAGCAGACGGTCCGTCAGATCGGCGTCACGGTGACCGCGGGCCGGAACACGGGGGGCGACGTTCGGCGGGTTCCGCGGCAGCGGCGTCGGCCGGGACGTCGGCTCCTGCGCCCCGCACGCCCGCAGCGAGGTGCAGTCGATCGTCCGGCCGGGGTGAGCGTGGCCGGGGCGGCGGGCCGTCGTAGCCGCCCCGGCCGGACGACTCCTCAGACGTCGAGGTCGATCCGCACCGTGAGCAGCCCGGCCCCGACGGCGCGCACCACCGCGCTGTTGTAGCGGGGCAGGGTGCGCAGCCGGGCCACCGGGTCGTCGCCGGGCAGCAGATGGGCGGTGCCGGAGTACCAGCGCCCCCGGATGCGGAGACGTACCCGGGGGTTCGCCTTGATGTTGCGGACGTACTGGGAGCGCTCGCCGAACTCGGACACCAGCCAGAAGGAGTCCCCGATGCGCCGCCCGCCCACGGGGGTGAGCCGGGGCAGCCCGGAGACGCGGCCGGTGGTCTCGAGCACCGTCTGGAACGGCAGCCGGCGCAGCAGGGGATTGATCCGGCGCTGGAAGGCGGTGGCCCGCCGGTACTTGCGTTCGGCGTTCGTGGTCATGTGCGGGAAGCCTAGAGCCTGTCACCGGCCCTGCCGGGGCCGCCGGCCCAGGAAGACCGGATTGGTGAACGCGGCCGGCGCGCCCGGCAGCGGCCCGGCGGCCGTCTCGTGCCGCAACTCGGCACGCACATAGGCCGCGTACGAGGGCGTGGTGCGCCATTCGACGACCCCGGAGCCGGACACCGGCAGCGGGGCGCTGGTGTGCAGCACGCCCTGGTCGGTGACCAGGCGGACCGTGCAGCGCGGGGCGCCGGTCACCTCCAGGCGCACGGTGACCGGGGTGTCCCGGTCCACCTCGAGCCGCTCGCCGATCCCGGCGTGCTCGCCCCGCCCGCCGGAGGCGCCGAACGCCAGGGAGACACCGCTGGACTCGGCGACATAGGAGCGGCCCGCCCGGATGCCCTCCTGGATGGCCCGCCGGGACAGCTCGTCGGCGAGGACGACGGTCTGCGGCAGCCCCACGGCGTCCGGGTCGCGGTGGGCGTCGCTGCCGCCCATGGCGGGAATCCACTCCCGTCCGTCGCGCACCGAGGCCACCAGCATGCTGTCCCAGTCGGCGAGGGCCATCTCGTCGTCGGGCGTCCAGGGCCCGTTCCACACCTCGATCGCGTCCGCCTCGCCGAAGCCGAACTTCCAGTTGCAGCCGATGCAGGTCGCGTGCGGATGGGCCGGCACGACCAGGCCGCCCGCCCGCCGGATCTGCCGGGCGTACCGGCCGAAGCGGTTGTCGCGGGCCCGGTAGCGCCAGTCGACGAACGTCCCCGGGTCGGTGCCGAGCGCCACCACGTGCCCGTTGCGGGTGGTCACCTCCTCGCCCAGCATCACCAGCAGGTCGTCCCCGGCCGCCTCGGCCCAGTGGGCGTGCGCGGAGTGCGTGTTGTGCTCGGCGGAGTTGATGAAGTCCAGCCCGGCGGCACGGGCCAGCGCGGCGATCTCCTCCGGGGTGCGGCGGCCGTCGGAGTGCCAGGAGTGCAGATGGCAGTCACCGCGGTACCAGCCGCGGCCCCGCCCCCTGACCCGCTCCGGCGGATACACCGGCTTCGGGGTCTCGCCCGGCTCCCCGTAGGTCAGCGTGATCGTGATCTCGTACGACAGGCCCTGCGGGGCCACGGTGTACGGGCCGAGCGCGATGTGCCAGGTGCCCTCCCGCACCGGGCCCGGCAGGTAGCCGGGGGTGGCCTCGTCGGCGCGCACGAAGAACTCGGTGCGCGCCCCGCCGGACCAGCCGCGGAAGCCGCGCCCGCCCAGTTCGGTGCCGCGCTCGTCGAACAGGCCGATGTCGAGGGCGTTGCCGGTGGTGCCGGGCGGCACGGACGGCCGGTCGTAGGTGTAGGAGACGTGGATCTCCCGCACGCCGGACGGCACCTCGACGGGCACGTACACGAAGTCGGGCGCGCCCGGCTCCAGGGTGCCGCGCACCGTTCTGGTCTCCCGGCCGCCGTCGCGGTCCGCCGCGGAAGCGAAGCTCACGCTTCCCAACGTAAGCGCGGCGGCGGCGCCCGTCACGAACACGGCACGCCGTCCGATGCCGGTGTGGTCCTCGCGCATATGGCTGCACATGTGGCTGCTCCCCAGGTGTCGTCCGACCTTGACTGTGGTTGCGACCTGACATGGGTGGTGCAGGGGTGGGACCCGGTGGTGCGTGCAACCTTTGTAGTGAGCGGTGAACTGCCGTGGAAGGCACGGGGATCGGCGGATTTCCGGTGCGTGCGGGGAATGGATCGCGGGCGGGGTAGGGATGGTGCATGCGTATCGCCGTCACGATCTTCCTCACCGACGAGACCATCACCCCCGTCCGGCTCGCGCGTGAGCTGGAGCAGCGCGGGTTCGCGGGCCTGTATCTGCCGGAGCACACCCACATCCCGGTGGAGCGGACCACGCCGTTCCCGGGCGGCGGGGAGCTGCCGCGCGCCTACGGCCGCTGCCTGGACCCGTTCGTCGCGCTCGGGCAGGCCGCCGCGGTCACCGAGCGGCTCGGTCTCGGCACCGGCATCACGCTGGTCGCCCAGCACGACCCGATCGCCCTGGCCAAACAGATCGCCACCGTGGACCACCTGTCCGGCGGACGCCTCACCCTCGGCGTCGGCTTCGGCTGGAACGTGGAGGAGGCCGCCGACCACGGCGTCGACTGGCCCACCCGGCGTGCGCTGGTGCGCGACCGGATGGCCCTGATGCGGGCGCTGTGGGCGGATGAACCCACCGCCTTCCAGGGCGAGTTCGGCAGCGTCCGGGCCAGCCACGCCCACCCCAAGCCGGTGCAGCGGCCACGCGGCCCGGTGACCGGCCCGCGCACTCTGCTCGGCGGGGCGGCAGGACCCAAGCTGTTCGCCCACATCTGCGAGTACGCCGACGGCTGGCTCCCCATCGGCGGCCGCGGCCTGTCGGAGTCCCTGCCGGAACTCCGCGCCGCCTGGTCCGACGCGGGCCGCGACCCGGACGCCCTCCAGGTCGTCCCCTACGCCGTCCACCCGAACCCGGGCAAGCTCGCCCGCTTCGCCGGCCTCGGCATCGAGGAGGTCGTGGTGCAGCTTCCGTCGGCGGGGGAGAGCGAGGTGCTCAAGACGCTGGAGGAGTACGAGCAGTACGTCGAGGGCTCGCGGTAAGAGCCGGTGCGGCCCGGCGGGAGCCGCCCCAAGCGGCGGTTCGGGCCTCGCGGGAGCCGCCCCAAGCGGCGGTTCGGGCCTCGCGGGAGTGGCCGGAAGCGGTACGAAGCGCTCATGCCCGTCTGATCAGGGCGATCGTATGCTCGGAGGATGACGAATGCCGCGGCCCCAGGATCCGGACCCACCGAGAACTCCCTGCGTCGCGCCCTGAAACGGGCCCGGGACGGGGTCTCGCTCGACGTGGCCGAGGCCGCGGTGCTGCTCCAGGCCCGGGGCGAGCACCTGGAGGACCTGTCGGCCTCGGCCGCCCGGGTGCGGGACGCGGGCCTTCGGGCGGCTGGGCGGCCCGGCGTCATCACGTACTCCAAGAGCGTCTTCATCCCGCTGACCCGGCTGTGCCGGGACAAGTGCCACTACTGCACCTTCGTCACCGTGCCCGGCAGGCTGCGCCGCGCCGGCCACGGGATGTTCATGTCGCCCGACGAGGTGCTGGACATCGCCCGCAAGGGCGCCGCCCTCGGCTGCAAGGAAGCCCTCATCACCCTCGGCGACAAGCCGGAGGACCGCTGGCCGGAGGCCCGCGAGTGGCTGGACGCGCACGGCTACGACGACACCCTCGCCTACGTCCGTGCCGTCTGCGTCCGCATCCTGGAGGAGACCGGCCTGCTGCCCCACCTCAACCCGGGCGTGCTCACCTGGACCGACTTCCAGCGGCTCAAGCCGGTCGCCCCCTCCATGGGCATGATGCTGGAGACCACCGCGACCCGGCTGTGGTCCGAGCCCGGCGGCCCCCACCACGGCTCCCCCGACAAGGAACCGGCCGTGCGCCTGCGGGTGCTGGAGGACGCCGGCCGCTCCTCGGTCCCCTTCACCTCCGGCATCCTCATCGGCATCGGCGAGACCTACCAGGAGCGCGCCGAGTCGCTGTTCGCGCTGCGCCGGATCGCCCGGACCTACCACGGCATCCAGGAACTGATCATCCAGAACTTCCGCGCCAAGCCGGACACCGCGATGCGCGGCATGCCGGACGCGGAACTCGACGAGCTGGTCGCCACGGTCGCCGTCGCCCGCCATGTGCTCGGCCCCTCCGCCTGCCTGCAGGCGCCGCCGAACCTGGTCGACGCCGAGTACGAGCGGCTGATAGCGGCCGGCATCGACGACTGGGGCGGCATCTCCCCGCTCACCATCGACCACGTCAACCCCGAACGGCCCTGGCCGCAGATCGAGGAGCTGGCCGCGCGGTCCGCGGCGGCCGGCTTCGAGCTGCGCGAACGCCTCTGCGTCTACCCGGAGTTCGTGCGGCGCGGCGAGCCCTGGCTGGACCCCCGGCTGCGCCCGCACGTGGCGGCCCTCGCCGACCCGGAGACCGGACTGGCCCGCCCCGGCGCCATGCCGCAGGGCCTGCCCTGGCAGGAGCCGGACGAGGCGTTCACCGCCACCGGCCGCACCGACCTGCACCGCACCATCGACACCGAGGGCCGCGGCGCCGACCGCCGCGAGGACTTCGACGAGGTGTACGGCGACTGGGGCGCCCTGCGCGAGGCCGCCGCCCCCGGCATGGCACCCGAGCGGATCGACACCGACGTCCGCCAGGCGCTGGCGACGGCCGCCGACGACCCGACCCGGCTCACCGACGCCGAGGCGCTGGCCCTGCTGCACGCCGACGGCCCGGCCCTGGACGCGCTGTGCCGGATCGCCGACGACGTGCGCAGATCGGCGGTCGGTGACGACGTGACCTACATCGTCACCCGCAACATCAACTTCACCAACGTCTGCTACACCGGCTGCCGCTTCTGCGCCTTCGCCCAGCGCCGCACCGACGCCGACGCCTACACGCTGTCCCTGGAGCAGGTGGCGGACCGGGCCCAGCAGGCCTGGGAGGTGGGCGCGGTCGAGGTGTGCATGCAGGGCGGCATCCACCCGGACCTGCCCGGCACCGCCTACTTCGACCTGGCGAAGGCGGTGAAGGACCGCGTCCCGGGCATGCATGTGCACGCCTTCTCGCCCATGGAGGTGGTCAACGGCGCCACCCGCACCGGCCTGTCCATCCGCGAGTGGCTGACGGCGGCCAAGGAGGCGGGCCTGGACACCATCCCGGGCACGGCGGCGGAGATCCTCGACGACGAGGTCCGCTGGATCCTCACCAAGGGCAAGCTGCCCGCGTCCACCTGGATCGAGGTCGTCGAGACCGCCCACGAGCTGGGCATCCGCTCCTCCTCCACGATGATGTACGGGCATGTGGACCAGCCCCGGCACTGGCTGCGTCACCTGCGCACCCTCGCCGGGATCCAGCAGCGGACCGGGGGCTTCACGGAGTTCGTCACCCTGCCCTTCGTGCACACCAACGCCCCCGTGTACCTGGCCGGTATCGCCCGCCCCGGCCCGACGGTCCGCGACAACCGCGCGGTGACGGCGATGGCCCGGCTGCTCCTCCACCCGTACATTCCCAACATCCAGACAAGCTGGGTCAAACTGGGCACCGAGGGTGCCGCGGAGATGCTCCGCTCCGGCGCCAACGACCTGGGCGGCACGCTGATGGAGGAGACGATCTCCCGGATGGCGGGCTCCTCCTACGGCTCCTACAAGTCGGTCAAGGACCTGGTCGCGGTGGCCCGCGCGGCCGGCCGCCCGGCGCGGCCCCGCACCACCCTCTACGGCGAGGTCCCCGAGGAGCGCCGCAGGGCTGCGGAGGCATCGGACGGGCACCTGCCGGAGCTGCTGCCGGTGCTGGACTGAACGGATCCGGGGAGTGCCGGGCCTGGTGCCGGTCCGGGGCGCCGGGCCCGGCGGGGAAGCGAGGCGCGGGCTGCGGGAAGTGGGGCGCGGGCTGCGGGAAGCGGGACGCGGGCTTGCGGACGGCGGGACGCGGACGGGCAGGAAGCCGGGGGTCCGGCGGGCAGTAGGATGATCCGACGCCCCTTGCGGGGGTGGACCGTGCCCGACCGAGGAGATGCGTACCGGTGTCTGCCCGACTTCCCTCGTGGGCCTGGGTGACCGGGCTGACCACGGGGGCGATCGCCGTGGTGGCCGTCCTGGCCGTGCAGGCGGACCAGGGCACCAAGCCCACCGCGTCCGCGACCCGGCCCAGCGCGTCGGCGACGGCGGACGCGAAACCGCCGTCCAGGCCGGAGGAGCCGCCCGCCGTGCCCGCCGACTCCGGCACCGGCCGCCGCATCGTCTACTCCCTCGGCGACCAGCGGGTCTGGCTGGTCGACGCCAGCGACACCCCCCGCCGCACCTTCAAGGTGTGGCCCGGCACGGTCACCCCGGACCCCGGCACCTACACCATCGGCACCCGCACCGAGGCCACCACCGGCAGCGACGGCGTCCAGGTCGAGCACATCCTGTACTTCGCCGTGAAAAGCGGCGTCTCGGTCGCCTTCTCCAACGCCGTCGACGGCTCCTCGCCCCCGCCCGCCGCCTCCGGCACCAAGACCGGCGGCATCCGCGTCGGCAAGGCCGACGGCAAGGCGCTGTGGGCCTTCGGCACGGCGGGGACGACGGTCCGGGTGGTCGAGTAACCGGACAGCCGGGTACCGGAGTGCGGGCATCGCCGAGTTCGAGCGGATCGCCCGCGCACGGGACGCGCTGACGGCCCGAGCACGCCTCGGCGTACGCGCTCCTCGGACCTCGGCCTGAACGTCCCCTCAGCAGCACCTCGGCATTCGATTAGAGTGCTGGGCGTCGTACGTATGGACGGTGCCTGGGAGGTCTGGGTGGGTGCCACTGCCGGGCCCGTGTGGGGCCGTCGCGAGCAGCAGGACTTCCGCAGCCGGGTGCGCGGGACGCTCCTCGGCGTGGCGGTCGGCGACGCGCTGGGCGCGCCCGTGGACGGGATGGGCGTCGCGGCGATCCGCGAGGCGCACGGCACCGACGGCCTGGCGGACATGGTCCCCGCGTACGGGCGCAGGGGCGCCGTCACCCACCACACCCAGCTCACCCTGTTCTCCGTGGACGGCCTGATCCGCGCCCAGGTGCGCCGTGACACCGGCGCCTGGCACCCGCCGACCGATCTGCACCGGGCGTATCTGCGCTGGGCGACCACCCAGCGCGACTGGGGCCCGGACGAGCGCCGCAAGGAGGACGGCTGGCTGGCCCGCGAGGAGTGGCTGTACGCCCGCCGCGACCCGGCCCGCACGCTCCTGGTCGGCCTCGGCGACGACACCATGGGGACTCCGGACGCGCCGAAGAACCCCGGTGAGGCCGGCCCGGAGCCGGCGGCCCGTTCCGCGCCGTTCGGTCTGCTCGTCGGCTGGGAGCCCCAGCTGGTGGCCCAGCTGGCCGTGGAGTGCGCCGCCCAGACCCACGGCCACCCGGTCGCCTGCCTCGCGGCGGCTGCGTACGCGGTGACCGTGCACGCGCTGGCCCGCGGCGAGAGCGTGGACGCGGCGGTGCAGCAGACCCTCGCCCTGCTGGCCACCCGCCCCGGCCATCAGCCGGTCTCCGACGCGCTCCAGCAGGCGCTCGGCGCGGTGCGGCAGGGCATGCCCACCCCGGAGAGGGTGAGCGGTCTGATCGGCGCCGGCACCGCGGAGGGCGTCGTGGCCGCCGCCGTCTACTGCACCCTGGTCGGCCAGGACGTCCGGCGCTCGCTGTGCCTGTCCGTCAACCACGACGGGCCCTCCGCCGCCACCGGTGCCCTCACCGGCGGTCTGCTCGGTGCCCTGCACGGCGAGACGGCGCTGCCCCCGGCCTGGCTGGCCGAACTGGAGGGCCGCCCCACCATCCTGGAACTCGCCGACGACTTCGCCATGGAGATGACCCAGGGCGCCGCCCTGCACAGCCCCGCCGCCTCCTCCCCGGCCTGGCTGGCCCGCTACCCCCGCGGCGCCTGACCGGCAACCGGGCCCGCCCCCTCCACCGGCGGCCAGGCCAACCCGCCGCCCGGAGCAGCCCGCCGTACCGCATCGCGCTCTGCCCCGGCGGCGCGGCAGGCCGCGCCCCGCCCGCGGCATCCATGACCCCCGGAGCCGGCCGGGCCGTGCCCAACGCCGCGCCCTCAGCGCAGCTCGTCCGGGCAGGGCGTGCCGCGCGGCAGGGTGTACGGGGCGGCCAGCCGGTAGGTGCCCGGCTCGGGCGCGAGCAGCACCGTCCAGCGGTCGCCGTGGGCGTCCTCCTCCGTCTCCATCAGACAGCCGTTGACGTTCTCGAACGTCCTCGGCTCACCCTCCGGGCGGTTCCTGGACGCCTCCGTCTCCTGCGGCGGCTCCAGCTTCCCGCCCTCCTCGTCGACGATGCTCAGCCACGGCGAGTAGGGGATGCGCACCAGGATCCGCCCGGCCTTCTCCACCCGCAAGGTCATCTCGCCCTGCTCGGCCCGCTCCACCACGGCGTTCGGCTCCGCCATCGGCGTCGGATCGATCACCTCGAACAACTGCCAGTTGGCGTCGCCCCAGATCTGCTTCAGATACGGCAGCCCCCGCTGCAGCAGCTGCCGCTCCCGCTGACCGCCGTCGCCGTCCGGCTCGTCCTTCGGCAGGACCACGTAGTGCACGGCCCACCGCTTGAGCCACTCGTGGTAGTTCGCCGAGTTGAGGGTGTCGTCGTAGAACAGCGGGTTGCGCTCCATGTCCGCCTGGCGGTTCCAGCCGCGCGCCAGGTTGACGTACGGGGCGAGCGCGGACGCCTCCCGGTGCGAGCGCGCCGGGACGACCTCCACCCGGCCCCGCTCGGCGCCGACCTCCTGCAGCTCGTTCACCAGCGGCGCCAGCTCACGCGCCCAGGAGGCGGCCGGGGTGGTGTGCACGATGTCGTCGACCGACTTGTAGCCGATCCAGCCGATGAAGACCGCGAACGCCAGCACGATCGTGTACCACTTGCGGGACTTCGGCACCGCGTAGGGCAGCGCGGCCACCAGCACCACGCCCGCGAACAGCATCGCCAGCCGGGTGATGTTGGACCCGATCTGCGAGCTGATGAGCCACACGAGCACGACCCCGAGCCCGTACACCGCCGCCGTCAGCCGGACCGTCCGCCAGCCCTGCGGCACCACCAGGTACACCACGACCGAGAACGCCAGCGGCAGGATCACCGAGCCGAACCCCATCGGCTGCGTCCCCGAGAACGGGAACAGCCACGCCGACAGCGCCACCACCGCGCTCGGCGCAAGACCCAGGGCCCAGGCCCCCGGCCGCCGCTTCTGCAGGAACAGCGCCACCGCCACCAGGCCCACGAACAGCCCCGCCACCGGCGAGGCCATGGTGGCGAGCGCCGCCAGCGGGGCCGCGCACAGCGCCTTCGCCCAGCGCTTGTACCGCCACTTGTGCGGCCAGCAGAACACCACCGCGACCGCGCCCAGCGCGAACATCGTGCCCAGGCCGAACGTCACCCGCCCGGAGGCGGCGTTGCACAGCAGCGCGAACACCCCGGCCAGCGCCGCCCACAGGGGATTGCGCACCGCACGGCTGCGCATCAGCATCAGCGTCAGCAGCCCCGCCGATGCGGTCCCGGCGAGCATCATGGTGGTCCGCACGCCGAGCAGCGACATCAGGTACGGCGACACCACGCTGTACGACACCGGGTGCATTCCGCCGTACCAGGCGAGGTTGTACGCCCGGTCCGGGTGCCGGCCGACGAACTCCGCCCAGGCGTCCTGCGCCGCGAGGTCCCCGCCACTGTTGGCGAACGTGAAGAACCAGACGATGTGCAGCGCTCCGGCGAGCCCCGTGACGGACAGCACGGGGTGCCGCAGCATACGGGCGCGCAGCGCGAGGAACGCGGCCCGGGAACGGGAGCCGCGGGTGGCTTCGCCGGCCGCGGGAGAGCCGTCGGCGGCGGGGTCCTGCGAAGCCTCGTGCTCCGGGGGAGTCCTGTCCGGTGCGGCCCCGTCCACCGCGGAGCTGTGTTCGTCCACGCCTATTCGCGGACCGTCAGGCCCCTGCCCGGGGTCCGGTCGGCCGGTGCCCGGACCGGAGTCGTCGGCGTGTGTCGGCTCCGCTGTGGCCACCTGAAGGCACTCCCCGTGTCCCGTCTTCCGTATCGGCTGCCGCGTGTCGTCCGCAGCCGTTCCCACTGCGTCCGGTCGCCGGCGACCTGCCCGTTTCGTGACGCTAGCAGACCCCCTGCCGGCCGTCGCCCGTGACGGGCGACGGCCGGCAGGGGAGTGCGCGGGTCACCGCGTGGATCGACCGCGTCAATCAGGCGATGCGCGTCAGCTTGTCCGTGAAGCCGGGCTCCACGAGATCCTCCTTGAGGGCCACCGGCACCTTCACCGCGCTGGACGACCCGTCACCGACGGTCAGCGTGCCGACCTCGGTGCCGGCCTCGGCGCTGTGCGGCACGGATCCGGGGGCGAAGGACAGCTTCACCTTCAGACCCGCCCAGCCGACGGCGGAGACGTCCTTGGCGACCACGACCGGAGTACGGCCGCCCAGCTGGTCGTCCACATAGCCGACCACGGTGCCCTTCTTCACGACCTGTGCCGAGGTGAGCGCGTTCTCGGCGGCCTCCAGCGCCGTCTGGCTGACCCGGTTGGCCGTCTCCAGGATCTTCGGCTTGTGCTGGCCGAGGATCGCGCCCACGATCGTCACCGACCGGCCGTCGACCTCCTCGCGGGAGGCGAAGAGCAGGTTGCCGCCGGCCTTGGTGGTGCTGCCGGTCTTGATGCCGATGGCGCCCATCCGGTACGGCAGCTCGTTGTAGTTCGTCCAGTACTTGCCGGAGGGGTCGGTCCAGCTCGCCACGCTGGTGATGGCCACCAGGGCGGGGTTCTTGACCACCGCGCGCCCCAGCTTCACCTGGTCCTCGGCCGTGGAGACGGTGGTCTCCTTCAGACCCGAGGGGTCGGTGTAGCGGGTGTCGCTCATCCCCAGCTCCTTGGCGGTGTCGTTCATCTTCTTGACGAACGCCGCCTCGGATCCCGCGTCCCAGCGGGCCAGCAGCCGGGCGATGTTGTTGGCGGAGGGGATCATGACGGCGGACAGCGCCTGCTTCAGCGTGAGCTTGTCGCCGGCCTTGACGGTGTCCAGCGTGGACTCGCCGTCCTTGTTGTAGCCGCCCTCCTTCTCCGCCCGCTCGTCGATCTCGATCTCCGGGCCCTCCTCCCCCGGCTTGAGGGGGTGGTCCCGCAGGATGACGTACGCGGTCATGGTCTTGGCGACCGACCCGATGGCCACCGGCTTCTGCGCGCCGAAGTGGTCCATCGTGCCGACCCCGTCGACATGCATCCAGCCCTGTCCCTCGTCCGGCCACGGCAGCTGCACCTTGTCGCCCTCGAACACATAGGAATTCGCGGTGACGGTCAGCGTGGGCTCCGGCAGCGGGCGCACGGCCTGCGCGATCGCAAAGATGATCACCAGCAGCAGGACCAGCGGCGTCCAGATCTTCACCCGCCGCACGGCCGTGCGCAGCGGGGTGTCCGGCGGCGGCGGGGTGTTGGTCAGCTCGGCGAGCAGATCCAGCGGCGGCTTGGGCGGCAGCGGCTGCTGCGCGGTGCGCTCGGGCCCGATCTGCGGCAGCGCGGTGGTCGCGTCGGCGGCGGCCGGCTCACCACGGGCGGGCTTGCGCACGTCGGGGTCGTCCAGCGACTTCAGCGCGACGAACCTGCTGGTCCGCTCGGCCGTGCCACCGGCTTCCGGCTTCGGCTCGGGCGTCCGATCCGGCTCGGAGGATGCGCGCTCGCCCTGGCTCGGGATCTGGCCCGGGCTCTGGCTCTGGTCCGAGCGGTCGACCCGGAGCATGGTGGTGGCCTGATCCAGCGCGGGCCCCGAGCGGACGGTCTTGAACACGGCAGTGGGCTGATCGACCGGCCGCTCGGCCTTCGCGCCCTTGCTGCCCGAGTCGCCCTTGCCGGCATCGCCGGACCCGGGCTTGCCGGCGCCGGCGCCCTTGCCCGCGGCACCCTTGGGCGCGGTGCCCTTGTCCGGGGTGCCCTTGGGCGCGGGCGTGCCGGAGGGGCGGGAGCCCTGGGCCGGGGTGCCCTTGGGTGCCGGGGCGCCGGAGGGGCGGGAGTCCTTGTCCCGGGTGCCCTTGGTGCCGCCGCCCTCGTCCCGCACGGCCTCGGTCTCGGCCTCGGTCTCGGCCTCGGTCTCGGCCTTGGTCTCGGCCTTGGTCTCGGCCTTGGCGCCGTCACCGACGGCGGTTGCCTTCGCCTTGCCGGCTGCGTCGTTCCCGGCCTCGGTGGCATCCGCGGCGCCCGTACGGCCGGCGGCGGGCGCGTGCTCGGCGCCGCCGTCCTCCTTGGTGCCCTCGGCTTCCTCGGCGCTGTCCGCTCCGGCGCCGGCGGCCTTGTCGGTCGCCTCGTCGGATGCCCTGCGCCCGCTCGGAGCGGCGGCCCGGGCCGCCGTGCCGGAGGCGGCGCGCTCGCCGCCCTTGCCGGCGGCGCCCGGTACGTCCGAGGTGCCGGCGCGGTCCGCGTCCTGTGCGCCCGTGGCGCCCTTCGCTGCCGCCTCGGCGGTTCTGGTCGTGTCGCCGGACCCGTCGCTGTTTCCTGAAGCGCCCGGTGCGTCCTTGGTGCCGTTCGCGTTCTTCGCCCCGGCCCCGGCGGCCCCGGCCGTCTCGCCGGACGCGTCGCTGCCGGACGGGGCGGCGGTGGGGCCCGCCTCGCCGGATGCCGCGCGCTCGCCGGCCCCGCCCGTGGCGCCCTCTGCGGCCGAGGCCCCGGAGCTGCCTGCGCCGGAGGCCCCGGAGCTGCCGTCGGCGGCCGCCGTGTCGTCCTCGCCGGCCGCCCGGCCCTTGCCCTTCTCACCGTTAGCACCGGCTCCGGCGGCCACACCGCCCTCCGCCTCACCCGCCTCAGAGACCTCAGAGGTCCCGGATGCCCCGGACGCCCCGGACGGCGACTCGCCGGAGTCGGCCCCCCGGACCCACGCCGCCACCGCGTCCCGCAGGCGTCCGTCGCTCTCGGCCGCCGCCGCAGCCTCGTCCCGCTCCTCGTCCGACGGCGTCTTCGCGGGCCCCGCGTCCGTGTCGCCGGACTTCCGCGCACTGTCGCCCGTACCGGCGGCGGAGCCCTTCCGGGGCCGCACCGGCAGCACCTGGGTGGCCGTGTCGACCCTGGGCCGGGCCTCAGCCGGCTCGGCACCCTCGGTGGACGTCGCGGGACCGGACTCGGCGGACTTCCCGGCCGTCGCGGACTTCGCGGGCGAAGCCTCCCGGGCGACCGCCAGGCGCGGGTCACGCGCCTCCGTGGAGTTCCTCGCCTCGGGAACCGGGCCGGCGCTCCCCGACGTCGTTCCTGCCGACGACTCGCGCTGCTTCGACTTGTCGGGGGACTCGCCCGCCACCGATGCCTCCTCCATGTGCCGCACGCACGCGTGCGCCAACCGAACCGTGAACCGCCCGCCCGGCAACGCCTCCGAGCGCTGTCCGAACCATGTACCAGTGTCCTGTGTGCGGGCCTACCCCACGCGGTAGACGAGAACGACATACCTACCGGTTCCCTTACGAACCGGTCACGCACCCTCGACAGACCAATGTGAGAGGGGTCACCCTGTCATTCATCCACGCGGGGAGGCATGGATGGGCAGGAGCCGCAGAACACTTCCGGAGGAGCTTCTGCTGCTGGCACTGGACCCGGCCACGGGTACCACTGCACAGCCGCAGTCGCTCGACCTCGGTCTGGCCGGAGCACAGCTAGTGGAGCTGGCGCTGGCCGGACGGATAGCCCCAGACGGGGATCGTATCGCCGTGGTGGTGCCACGGCCGACAGGAGATCCGACTCTGGACCACGCCCTGGAGTTGCTGCGAAGGCGCGGCGCCCCGGTGCGCGCGGTCCACTGGATCGGCGGGCCCCGTCTCGGGCTCCGCCAGACCTACCTCTCGCATCTGGAGCGGTGCGGCATGGTGCAAGCCGTGGCCGGACAGATGTGCGGGGTGCTGCCGACGACTCGCTACCAGGCGACGGACACCGAGATCAGCCGGGAGATCAGGGCCCGGCTGGATGCCGCGATCCGTACCGGTGTGCCGCCGGACCCGCGGACCGCGGCGCTGGCCGCCCTGGCCCACGCGGTCGGCCTCGGCAAACACCTGTATCCGGGCAACGAGGGACGTTCGTCCCGCTCCCGGCTGCGGGATCTGATCCGGCACGACCCGATGGGCGGCCTCGTGGCGCACGCCGTGATGGACGTCCAGAACGGTGTGGCCTCGCAGCCGCGCCGCAGCCCCGCCGCCGGCAGGCAGCCCGCCCCGGGCAGCCGGCGGGGCACGACGGACCCCGCACGAGGCGTTCCCGCACAACCGCGCCGCGGTTCCATGGCGCGAGCCGCGGCCCACTGAGGCGCGGCAGCACAGACCCGGTCACGGGAGCCGTTGTCCGAGCGGGGCGGAGAGAAGGCACGGACTCTCTCCGCCCCGCTCGGCGTGCCCGCGGGCCGCAGTCCGGCCCCGCAGGCCCCCGCCGGCCCCGTGAACTGGCGTGTACTCGTCGAATATCGACCGTTTCCCAGCGGCAGCGGACCTCTTGGTGGCAATCTGCTCAACAGCAGATACGCAAAGTGGCAGAGCAAGTACCGAGCAGTACCGAGACCGAGAAGTACCGAGTACGAGTACGAGGCACGCAGCCGGAGGTGCACGTCCCGTGGCGTCCAATGTCAATCCCACCGTCAGGCGACGCCGGCTGGGCCAGGAGTTGCGCAGGCTCCGCGAGCTCAAGGGCATGACAGCGGAGGAAGTGGCGGAGCGGCTGCTGGTGTCGCAGTCGAAGATCAGCCGTCTGGAGAACGGGCGGCGCAGCATCAGCCAGCGCGACGTCCGCGACCTGTGCAACGTCTACGAGGTGGAGGACCAGCGCATCGTCGAGTCCCTGATGCAGATGGCCAAGGACTCGCGCCAGCAGGGCTGGTGGCACGCCTTCGGTGACATCCCGTACAGCGTCTACATCGGCCTGGAGACCGACGCCGAGTCGCTCCGGGTCTACGAACCCCAGATCATCACCGGCCTGTTGCAGACCCGCGCCTACGCCGAGGCCATCATCCAGGGCGGTTCGCCGGAGGCCTCGGAGCAGGAGAACGACAAGCGGGTCGAGGTGCGGCTGCGCCGGCAGAGCCGGATCACCGCCGAGAAGGACCCGCTGCGGCTGTGGGTGGTGCTGGACGAGGCGGCGCTGCACCGGGTGGTCGGCAGCCGCCAGGTGATGCGCGAACAGCTGGAGCACGTACTGGAGATGAGCCGGCTGCCGCACATCACCGTGCAGGTGCTGCCGTTCGAGGTCGGCGCGCACGCCGGCATCAACGGCCAGTACTCGATCCTGGAGTTCGCCGACGCGGCCGACTCGAGCGTGGTCTACATCGAGGGCGTGACCAGCGACCTGTACCTGGAGAAGCCGCACGACGTGCAGAAGTACACCGTGATGTACGAGCACTTGAGGGCGCAGTCGCTGAACGTGGAGGCCTCGCGCCGGCTCGTCGAGCGGATCGCCAAGGAGTACGCGCGCTGAGCCCTCCGGCCGGGCGCGACCGACCCCCGCGGCCGGGCGCGATCGAGCCCTGGAGACCGGCGCAACTGGCCTTCTGCCGGGCTCTGCTGACGTCCGCCGGGCGGCACAGGGCGCAGTGCGCGGCGAATCCTACATCCCCACCGCGTCAAACTGGAAGACTCGCCTGGAATATGCCCCTAGTTGAGTGAAGGACTGCTCCGAAAGTGGAGGGTGGCGAGTAGCGTCGATCACGCCAACCACGAGTCGAGGTTGGCGCAATCCGTTCTGCGGGTCCTTGCCGGAATGCGCAGCCCGGTGACGCAACTCAGCAACTGGCTACGGAGCGAACATGGCAATTCGTCTGGGCGCCACGGAAACGTGGACGACGTCCTCCTACACAAACAACAACGGCGCGTGCGTGATGGTCAGGTCGACCACCGAGGAAGCGCTGGAGCTCGGCGACACCAAGATTCCCGAGGGTCCGAAGCTGGCGTTCCCCGCCGACGCGTGGAGCGCGTTCGTGGCCGCGGTCAAGTCCTAGCCCGGGCGGCGAAGACCCTCAAGCACCACCGACAGAGCCCTCTCGACGAGTTCGCCGTCCTTGCCGAGAGGGCTCGGCTTGTGGGCGCAAGCCCACAGCTCACTTCACCGGAAAGGCAACGTCACACACCGGATCCTCGGCTCCCGCCGCGTCCCAGTCCGCGAAGTACACCTCCCGGCACGGCCCCGCCTGGCTCAGCCCCTCGGCAGCGATCCACTCCTCCACCGCCTCGAACGCCGCCAGGATCTGCGGATGGGCCACCTGGGCCTTGGAGATCCGGGTGTACGCCAGCCTGCGGGCCGGCTCCACCCGCACCGTCGTCTCCCAGGCCCGGCCCCGCTGTTCGGCCCACGCCCGTGCCGCCGCCTCGTCCGCGACCGGAACACATGCCTCCGCCGGTCCGTCGCTCTCCAACGACACCTCGGCGTGGTACGCCACGAACGGCACCCCCGCCACACCCCCGCACTCCTCGGCCGCCGCCGCCAGCCGCCCCAGCGACGCCCCGATCCAGGCCGGCAGCTCAGGGGCCAGTGTGTGCCGCTTCTCGGTGATCACCACCTGCTCCGGCACATCCACCAACTCGACCGCGAACTTCCCGTGCATCTCGGAGCTCCTCCCCGACAGTCGTCCACGGAGGTACTCGGCGAGCGCCCGCTGCCCGGCGACCCGGGTCTCGACACCGGCCCAGTAGGCGGCTAGCCGATCGGCCGCCACCCCACCGTCGCCGGCGTCGAGGACCTCGGCGATCCGGGCGAGCGGCATGTCCAGCTGCCGCAGCAGCGCCACCAGCCGGGCGCGCTCCACCTGGCCCGCCGCGTAGTACCGGTAACCGGTGGCCGGGTCGACCCGCGCGGGCACCAGCAGGCCCAGCCGGTCGTACAGGCGCAACGCCTTCGCCGACAGCCGCGCCCGCGCGGCGAACGCCCCGATGCTCAGCAGCTCCTCGTCCACGCCGTCATCCTCCGTCACCGGACGGCCTCTCCGCCCGGCGACAAGGACGCTCGCCCCTGCCCCAAGGGCAAGGTCAAGGGACGTCCCGAGGCGTCACCCCAGAGCCTCCTCCACCGCCGCCACGACCTCGGCCGACTCCGGCTCGGTCTGCGGCGCGAACCGGGCGACGACCCGGCCGTCCCGGCCGATCAGGAACTTCTCGAAGTTCCAGCGGATGTCCCCGCTGTGTCCCCCGGCGTCGGCGTGACCGACCAGCCGCTGGTAGAGCGGGTGCCGGCCTTCCCCGTTGACCTCGATCTTCTCGGTCATCGGGAAGGTCACCCCGTACGTCGCCGAGCAGAACTCGGCGATCTCCTCCGCACTGCCCGGCTCCTGCCCGAGGAACTGGTTGCAGGGCACCCCGAGCACGGTGAACCCCCGCTCGGCATACCGCTCGTGCAGCCGCTCCAGCCCCTCGTACTGGGGCGTCAGCCCGCACTGGGAGGCCACGTTCACCACCAGCACGACCCGCCCGGCGTACTGCCTGAGCTCGGCCGGGCCGCCCGTGAGCGCCCCGATCTCGACATCGAGAACCGACTCCCCGCCGTTCCCGCCGCTGCCGTTGTTCTCGCTGTTCTCCGCGTGCGTCATGGCATTCGTCATGCCCGGATGCTAGCCGCGCCACCTGAACGCCCCCGCGCGTTCAACCCCTCCCCGGCCCGACCTCCCTCACCGCCACGGCATCCCGCCGCGCCCTCTCTCCCACTTCCTCGTCCACCAAGCCCGAACCCCCCACCGCGCCAGCGCCCCCACAGCCAACGACACAAGAACGGCCCCCGAGTCGATGACATGCGGCAGCC
Organism: Streptomyces composti; assembly: GCF_012034205.1. Lineage (GTDB taxonomy): Bacteria > Actinomycetota > Actinomycetes > Streptomycetales > Streptomycetaceae > Streptomyces > Streptomyces composti. The sequence goes on along the minus strand of NZ_JAATEM010000016.1, from coordinate 23,603 downwards.
CCGGGAAGAACCCGAAGAACCCCAGCGCTCCGGCAACTCCGACGGCAAAGGCCACCACCCCTGCACGCCGCAGCCGCACCTGGTCGACGACCCGAGCCCCCTGCCCACGCTCCTCGCCCATGACCGTCCTGCTCACTTCGTGATGTGGTGGCACTGGGTCACCCGCCGCACGCCGTTGACATAGAGGTGTGCGCACGCCTTGCCGTAATGGGGCAGTGTCTGGGGAGAGTTGTTGCGCATGGGGCCGATCTTGCATTCCCGGTGCGTCTTGCCCCGGGAGGTCCGATACGTGCGGTTGTTCGTGTCGGCGTAGGCGAAGTCGATGCGCCAGTTGCAGAACCCGCTGTTGAGCGCACCCACGAACCCGCAGTCGACACCGGCGTTCTGGTACGTGATCTTGCGCCCCTTCCCGCGAATGATGTGGGTGAACATGCACCCCGTCGGGACCTTCATCGTCGCCCCGCCGATGCTGTACTCGAAGGTGCGGACCGGCGTCGAGCCGACCGCCGAGGCATGCGCGGTGAACGGCATCGAGACGGTGAGCGTGGCTGCGGCGGCGAGTGCTGTGGTCAGGCGCGCGGCGTAGGACCAGAGCAAGGCAATCCCCTCCTGATGTCTCGCGTCTTTCTGCGAACACCAGGGCAACCGTGATCGAAATCCGGAGGTTGCCGGGCTCCCTGCCGTTTCACCACGTCAGGTGATCATGGCATCAGTGTGCTGACCTGCAGAGACGTTGCTCCGGGTGGGGGTACGACAATCGGCGTGGCCGGTTGCGGGCCGGCCGGACAGCCGGGGTCAGCCCACTACCGGCGGCTCTTCCCCGCGCTCCTCCCCCTCTCACCCCTCCTGTTCCTCCTGTTCCTCCTCCGGAGGCTCGCCCTCCAGGAGGCGTTCCGCGATGTCGTCGGCCCACTGCTGGGCCCAGCGGCGGAGTTCGTCGACGGCGGGGGAGTCGAGGCCCTGTTTGCGGAACTCGACGTCGTCCAGCCAGTCGGTGCCGGCGAGGCGGGTTTGGAGTTCGGCGAGATCGAAGGTGTCGGGGGCGTGACGGCGGCCGAGTTCCTCGAGCTCCGGATGACTCCAGCGGTCGGCCACCGTATGGACGTCGACCAGGTCGCGAGGCAGTCCCCGGTCGGCCAGCGCCCTGACCTTCGTGCCGATGAGGTCCTCGAGGGAGAGCGCCGGCCCCGCCTCCGTCACCACCGGCGGCCGCCACAGCATCTCCTTGCGCAGGTCCACGGGGCACTCCTCGCCGTCCGCCGCCGCGCGCACCACCAGCCGCGCCGCCAGCGGGTCCGCCTGCACCTCCCCGACGACCCACCCCCGGGCCTCCAGGCCCGCCCGCACCGCGTCGGCGATGTCACCCATCGGCGCGGCATCCTCGGTGGCCAGGTCCACGCCCCGGCCGGCCCGCTCCACAAGCCCGTGCGCCCGCACCGCATCGCCCCCGGCCAGCACCAGCCCGTACGGCGCGCCGACCGCGAGCAGATCCGCCCGCAGCCGCTCGTGCACGGCGTTCGTCCCGGCAACCGATCCCGGTCCCGCTGAGGCCATGCCCCGATTATCGCCCGCGCCCCGCCGACCTGCGGGGACGGCGGGGGCGGACGGGTGAGGGGGCCTGGCGGATGGCTTGGTGGACGGCTCGGTGGCCCTCAGCAGCCGGAGCCGCCATGAACCGGTGAACCGTCAACCGTCGCCTGCGTACCCGCCGCGGGCCTACTCCTTGAGCGCCACGCCGCAGTACGCGTCCAGGTCGGCCGGACCGTTCTCCGCGCCTTCCTCGGGCCGCCACTCCGGCACCCGCACGACGCCCGGCTCCACCAGCTTCAGCCCGTCGAAGAACCCGGCGATCTCCTCGACGGCGCGCACGTAGTACGGCACCGCCCCGCTGTTCCGGTACGCCTCAGCGGCCGCGATCATGGGCTCGCTGGTGGCCGTACTGTCGGAGATCACCAGGTAGCTCCCGGACGGCAGCCGCTCCATCAGCCGCTGCACCAGGGCGCGTGCGTTCTCGTACGGGTCCACATGCCCGAGCGTGTTGAGGATCATGAGCCCGACCGGCTTCGAGAAGTCGAGCGTCTCGGCGGCGGCCTCCAGCACCTTGTCGGGGTCGTGCATGTCGGCGTCGATGTAGGCGGTCTTGCCCTCGGGCGTGCTGGTCAGCAGGGCCTGGGCGTGCGCCAGCACGATCGGGTCGTTGTCCACGTACACGATCCGTGAGTCCGGGGCGACCCGCTGCGCGACCTCGTGCGTGTTGTCGGCGGTCGGCAGCCCCGTGCCGATGTCCAGGAACTGCCGGATCCCCTGCTCGCCGGCGAGATACCGCACGGCCCGCCCGAGGAACTTGCGGCTGGAGACCGCCACGTCCACGAGCCCGGGGAATATCTCCTTGATCTGGTCCCCGACCTCACGGTCGACCTTGTAGTTGTCCTTGCCGCCGATGAAGTAGTTCCAGAACCGCGCCGAGTGCGGCCGCGACGTGTCGATCCGCGCCCGGGTCTCGAAACCGGCACTGTCCTGAGCGATGTCCTCCGACACGGCTGAGCCTCCTGTGAGTGAACGGCGACCGGTGCACCAGCCCACCAACCTACGTGAACTTGGCTCATTCCACCGCCAGTTGTGCAGGAAGAAGACCGATGAACGCGCGTCGCATGCCCGGCCGGACACGTACCACACGCCCAGCCGGACGTCTGGAGAAGCAGCGATGGATGTTCGAGGCGGAGGACACACACCACACGCCCGGCCGGACGTGTCTCACATCCAGCCGGGCGTGCATCTCACATCAGCCGGCTGCCGACATCACGGCACCGAGGAGGGCGGGGGCGATCACCAGCCCCGAGGCCCGCACAGCGGTCCCCCTCCCGGCGCTCCCCGTCCCGCCGCCCGCCGAGAGCCTGCGCACCGCGAAGGCCGCTACCAGCGCGAGCGGGAAGACGACCAGGGCAGCCTGCTCGATCCCGACACCGTGCCCGGACAGCCGCCCGGCCACCGTCATCGCCAGCGTCCCGGTAAGCAGCGCCAGCAGCACCGAACCGGCACCGAACCACCGCTCCTCGAGGTTCTCGACGACCTTTCCGAACCCGGCCCCCGCCAGCTTCATCCGCACCGAACTCACCAGCGCGGCACCCAGGACGGCGAAGCCGATGACGAGAAAGGCCCACTGCAGGACCGTCGCGACCGTGTGCATCGTCCGTCTCCTCCTTGTCCGACCGTCCTACCAGCAGTTCTTGATGACCTGGTCGACGCCCAGGATCTCGGCCGCGAGGGCCCCGACGCCGGTTCCGGCCTCCTCGAAGACCTCCATGATCGCCTTCTTGAAGCTCTTCTTCCCGCGCTTCTTCTTGTCCTGGATCTTCTTGACGACCTTCTTGACGCCGCCGAGCTTGTCGATGGCCTTCTTGACCTTGTAGATCTTCCCGATGGCCAGCAGGTTCGAGCCGACGGCCAGCAGGATGCCCCGGGCACAGCCACCCGCGTTGAACTTGAACACCTGGATGCGGCCCTCGCCGGCCGTCTCCCCGAGGCGCGCCTTGAGCCACTGCTCGGTGGCTTCCTGCCCCTGCTGCAGCACGTCGTCCGGGATCTCGCTGACGGCGCGGAGCACCTCTTCCAGACCGGCGAAGGCGGCCTCGTCGTCCAGGCCCTCCAGTGCAGCCAGTCCGCCCCCCGTCTCCGCCGCCATGCTCACCGAAGGCGCCGTCGAGGCGGCTCGCTCCGCGGCCGTGGCGTTCGCCAGCGGAGCTGCTACGCCCAGTGCCACCGCGGCCGCCGTGAGAGCCGCGACGTCGCGGAGCCTCTTGCGCCACTGGTCACTGCTGCTGCGGGCCGAGTGCTCTGCGGCGATGAATGACGTGGTCACGTCTTCCCCCATGTTTCGTTGTCGTTCCGCATGCTGGTCGGGCATGCAGCCACGTCGCCTCACGCAACCGCTGGTCACGCGGTCGTTGGTCAACGCGGTCGCACTGATCTTGTGGTGAACATGGCTCAAAGGCAACGAATTTGAGCAAGTCCTGAGCCTTGGCCTTCAGCCCGGCCTCTTCGGCGCCCAGGGCGCCCCATGAACCCCCGGCCCTCTACTACGACCGGCGCCTCAGACGGCCTGTCACAGGCACCCCCTACGGTCGACCCCATGGCGATCACTTCCAGACCATCGTCGACCTCGACGCCGCACCGCAGAGGCAGCGGCCCTCGCGGACCGTGCTCTCGACTGGCTCGTGCGCGAGGGAATCGTGCTCGCCCAGCCGGCCAAGTGCGTGCTCGGAACACCCGACGGCCACCCGCCCGTCGAACACTGGGCCAGGACAGTCATCGACGAGGACCGGGAGCCCACGGACGGCCTCGCGGTACAGACCGGCCGCACGGTCCTCCACGGTGGCCAGGGCGGCGCCCAGTACGCGATCTGCCCCCGATGCGGCACCGCACTGACTTCTTCACCGAGACCTGGGACCCCATGGACGGCGCCGACGACGCCTTCCTCGACGCCATGACCACCTGGCACGAAACCGGAGAGGCCACCGTCACCTGCCCCCACTGCACCACCCCCTCCGCCCTCCCCGCCTGGACGTGGGCCGACGACTTCTACGCCTTCGCCCACCTCGGCTTCGAACTCTGGAACTGGCCCGAGTTCTCCTCCCGCTTCCTGACCGACTTCGCTCAAGTCCTCGACGGCTACCGGGTGGTGCGCGTGTGGGGAGAGCTATGAAGCTACGCCGAGCACCGGCAGCCGCCTGAAGACAGCAGCTCACCACGGGACCACGCCCTCCGCCCCTACAAGCTGCTGCGGGGGTCCCGGCCCGAGACCGACGCCGTTGCCGTCACCGCTGAACGTCAAAGACCCCGAACCATGATCGGTCCGGGGTCTCTTCGCGTGCCCCCGGCAGGATTCGAACCTGCGACACCCGCTTTAGGAGAGCGGTGCTCTATCCCCTGAGCTACGAAGGCATGGCCTGGTGGTGGCCCGTGGTCGTGGAGGACCACAGGCGTCAGGGTACCGGATCGTGCGCGGTGGAGGCTGGGGGTTGTGGCAGCAAGATCGGGAGAGCGGGGGAAGGGCGGGGGAGGGCGTCAGTCGTCCAGGGGCTCGTCGCGGGACACCCGTACGCGGTAGTGGTCGTCGGCGGCCGGGCGGGTGCCGGTGGCGGGGTCTGCTGCGGGTTCTGCGTCGGCCTCGGAGGCCGGGTCCGGTTCGGAGACGACGGTCACGCGTATGCGGGCCTCGCGGTCGATGAAGGTCTGGCCCTTGCGGAAGGGGGCGTCGGAGAGTTCGGCGTGGACGTTGGGGCTGCGGGTGCAGCCGCCGCTCTCGCGGCGGGCGTCGTAGACCTTGATGGGGCCCATGCCGGTGTCGACGTTGGCGTCGACCTTGTAGATGAGGACGCCGGGGCGGCAGACGGCCTCGTCGTTTCCGGCCCGGGTGCGGACCTCGACGGCGTAGCCGGTGCGGTCGTCGAGGGGGATGAAGACGAGCTTGGGCCCGCCGGGGCGGGCCAGCGGGGTGAGGGCGTAGTCGCGGGTGCCCGCTTCGGCCGCGCAGTGGACCTGGGACGCGTCCAGCCAGCCCAGCTTCCACTTGTGCCAGGCGAGGAAGTCGTTGTTGGCGCCCCAGTCCTCGCTCATGATGTCCCAGTGGCCGACCGCTCCGCCGCCCTCGGCGGTGTAGAGGTCGGGCAGGCCGAAGACGTGGCCGTTCTCGTGCGGCAGTACCCGGTAGCCGGTCTGCCCGTAGGTGCCGGAGCCGTCGTCCTGGCGGGAGTAGACGAAGGAGGCGTTGGCGACGGGGACGCCGTCCGCGGTGGGGGCCTGGGTGTTGCCGGCGAAGGTGACGGACAGGACCGTGTCCAGGGCGGAGGGGCCGGCGTTCGGCGTCACCAGCACGTTCAGGAGGTCGTAGTCCTGGAAGTTCACCTTGGGGTCGGCCGCCGCCACGATGTCGCGGACCAGGTTGCGGTAGCCGGGGTCGAAGGGGGCTCCCCGCTCTATCCCGTAGGCGCGGAACGACTTGGGCATGCGCAGCCAGTCGGGGATCGGGATCTCGGGACGGTAGTCCAGGCGGCCGTAGGAGCTGGTGCGGAACCACTCCTGGGTCTTCGGGAAGAACTCCCGGTAGCGGTCGAGGGCGTCGCCCTCGCCGGGCGCGTCGGAGAAGTCGATCATCAGGGTGAGGGCGCGGACCGTACCGGTGGAGCGGGCGTAGCCGGAGGAGGTCGGGATGCCCTCGGACATCTGGACCTCTCGGGAGCTGCTGATCAGGCAGGGGGCGTGGGCGGTGGTGCGGGACAGCACGTTCCGGACGCCTCCGGACCCTGCGCCGGCGGCCGAAGTGGCGGGGGAGAGGCGGCCGTTGCCCGCCGAGGTGCTGACGGCGAGGGTGAGGGCGGTCATGCAGGCCAGGGCGGCGACGCGGCGCGGGCATATGGCGCGTCTGCTCGGCTGCGGCTGCATGAAGACCCTCCCGCTCCACACGGCAGCCGCCGGTCTCCGACTGCACCCTCTCGATCACCCTGCGTCGCCGGATGCGCGCTCGCTCGCTGGGCGGGCCGATCGTGGGGTTCCGTGCCGCCAAGCTTGTGATTCAGGTCACAAGCGGATTTCTCGGCCGGAGGGAAATAACCGGGGAGCCCTTCCCCGTTTAGACCTGTGTCCGCGCGAAACGGGGAGCAGCTCCCCGGTTCCCCGCACAGGGCAGAAACCGAAGCAGCAACAGAAGCAGCAAGGAAGCAGTGACAGCAGAGCTGCGAGAGCAGCGGCTCGTACTGAAGAAGCAACGACCACAGGAGCGCACCGTGCAGACCGCCACCCCAGTACCGCGCAAGGCGCCCCGGCCGCGTGCCGACGCCCTGCGCAACCGGGAGCGGATCGTCACCGCCGCCCGTGAGATGTTCGTCGCGCACGGGCCCGACGTCCCGCTCGACGAGATCGCACGCCGGGCCGGCGTCGGCAACGCCACGGTGTACCGCAACTTCCCCGAGCGCGACGCGCTCGTCCGCGAGGTCGTCTGCTCCGTGATGGAGCGGACCGCCCGGGCGGCCGAGGAGGCGCTCGCCGAGACGGGGGACGCCTTCGAGGCCCTGGAGCGCTTCGCGCACGCCGCCGCGGACGAGCGGATCAGCGCGCTGTGCCCGATGGTCTCCAGCGCCTTCGACCAGCACCACCCCGACCTGGAGGAGTCGCGGGAGCGGGTCGAGAACCTGGTCGCACGGCTGATGGACCGCGCCAAGGCGGCCGGCCGGCTCCGTGAGGACGTGGAGCTCGGCGACCTGCTGGTCGGGGTCTCGCAGCTCAGCCGGCCCCCGGCCGGTACCGGGTGCGACACCCTCGAACGCTTCAACCGGTTCGTCCACCGGCATGTGCAGCTGCTCCTGGACGGCATGCGGGCTCCGGCCCCGTCCGTCCTTCCGGGAACCGCCGTCACGATGGAGGACCTGCGCCAGGGCTGACGACGAGCGGACGAGCCGGTCACCACGCCGCTCGCTGATCGCTCCGAAGCCGGCCCGACTACAGCACCCGATCAGAGACCAGCACCCGATCAGAGACCAGCGCCCGATCAGAGACCAGCATTCGGCCAGGGGGCGGCCGGCAGTCGTGCACCGGCCGACCGCGACGACACAGCCCCCGCCACCACCACACCGACAGATCCGCGGAGACGGCCACAGGCGCGGGTGACCGCCGCCGGGCCTCTGCCGCAGCACGCGCTCTTACTTCACCAGTCCCGAAATTTCCGTCACGAAGTTCCGAAGTGGGTACCCCCATGTCTTCTTCAGCCTCGAAGATCCCGGACAGCGTTCAGCGCGCCGTCCAGGCAGTCGATCCCAACCGCTGGAAAGCGCTGGTCTTCATCGCGCTCGCCCAGCTGATGGTGGTGCTGGACGCCACCATCGTGAACATCGCCCTGCCCTCCGCCCAGCAGGACCTGGGCATCTCGGACGGGAACCGCCAGTGGGTGGTGACCGCCTATGCGCTCGCCTTCGGCGGTCTGCTGCTCTTCGGCGGCCGTATCGCCGACCTGTGGGGCCGCAAGCGCACCTTCGTCACCGGTCTGGCCGGTTTCGCCGCCGCCTCCGCGATGGGCGGCGCGGCCACCAATGAGGCGATGATGTTCGGCTCCCGCGCCCTGCAGGGTGTGTTCGGCGCGCTGCTCGCGCCGGCCGCGCTGTCGCTGCTCGCGGTGATGTTCACCGACGGCAAGGAGCGCGCCAAGGCGTTCGGCATCTACGGTGCGATCGCCGGTGGCGGTGGTGCCGTCGGTCTGATCCTCGGCGGTTTCCTCACCGAGTACCTGGACTGGCGCTGGACGTTCTTCGTCAACATCCCGTTCGCCGTGGTCGCCGCGGCCGGGGCGTACTTCGTCATCCGTGAGCCCAGGGGCGGCCGCAATCGCTCGCCGCTCGACATACCCGGCGTGATCCTGTCCACCCTGGGTCTGGTCGCCCTGGTCTACGGCTTCACCCGGGCCGAGTCCGACGGCTGGAGCGACTCGGTGACGGTCGCCATGTTCGTGGCCTCCGCCGTGCTGCTGCTGGCGTTCGTGGTCGTGGAGTCGCGGGTCAAGGCGCCGCTGCTGCCGCTGCGCGTGATCACCGAGCGCAACCGCGGCGGGGTCTACCTGTCGCTCGGCCTGGCGATCATCGCGATGTTCGGCCTGTTCCTCTTCCTCACCTACTACCTGCAGGTCGTGAAGGGGTACTCGCCGGTCAGGACGGGCTTCGCCTTCCTGCCGATGATCGCGGGCATGATCACGGGCTCCACCCAGATCGGCACCCGCCTGATGACCCGGGTCGCCCCGCGGCTGCTGATGGGGCCCGGCTTCCTGGTCGCCGCGCTCGGCATGCTGCTGCTGACCCAGCTGGAGATCGGCTCCTCGTACGCGACCCTGCTGCTGCCGGCGATGCTGCTGCTCGGTCTGGGCATGGGCACGGCGTTCATGCCGGCCATGTCGCTGGCCACCCTGGGCGTCGAGCCGCGGGACTCCGGTGTCGCCTCCGCGATGGTCAACACCTCGCAGCAGGTGGGCGGCGCGATCGGTACGGCCCTGCTGAACACCGTCGCCGCCTCGGCCACCACGGCCTACGTCGCCGACCACATCGGCGGTGCCACCAGCCGGTCCCAGCAGCAGCTGGTCCAGCTGCAGGGGATGGTGCACGGCTACACCAGCGCCATCTGGTTCGCCGTCGGCATCCTGGTCCTGGCCGCCACGATCGCGCTGACCTTCGTCAACGCGGGCCGGCCCGGCACCACGGCGGTCGCCGGTTCGGCCGGGGCCGCCGAGGAGGACGAGGCGGCGGTGCCGGTGGTCGCCCACTGAGCCACCCGCCCCGCTGATCCCGCCCCCTCGGGGGTACCCCTTCGGGCCCACGGAGGGATCCGGGCCTCGCGTACCGGCGAGGAGGGGACGCCTCGTCCGGTACGCCTCCCGCGGACCTGCCCCGGCCGCTCAGCGCAGCCAGGGCAGGTCCGCACCCGCGTCCTTGGGCTGGAGTCCCTCGGCGATGATCCGCATGATCTCGCCGAGGGACTCCTGCTGTTCGGGGCTGAGCCGGTCGAAGACCGCCTGGCGCACGGCCTCCACATGGCCGGGTGCGGTCCGGCGCAGCACCTCGTAGCCCTCGTCGGTGAGCACCGCGAACTGGCCCCGTTTGTCGGAGGGGCAGTCCTCGCGGCGCACCCAGCCGTTCTTCTCCAGGCGGGCCACGGCGTGCGAGAGACGCGAGCGGGTGATCTTCGCGTGCATGGCCAGTTCCGTCATCCGCATCCGCCGCCGGGGGGACTCGGCGAGTGTGACCAGCAGGCCGTAGTAGATGTGCGGCATGCCGGCGTCGTGCTGGAGCTGGCGGTCCAGGTGGTCCTCGAGGAGGGTCGTGGCCTCGATGTACGCACGCCATACGGCCTGCTCCCGGTCGGTGAGCCAGCGGGGTCCCTCGGCGGGTTCGGATGCGGGTGCCGTGTTCATGCGTCCACTCTACGGCGGCACTGCTTGAACTTTAAACTAGCGGGGCGTACGGTCGGGAGGGAGAAGTTTAGAGTTTAAGTAAGTCGCGGGTGTCCGTGGCCGGAACCGCCTCGCGCGGGTCCGGCGCCGCCCGGAGGGAGCCGCCGCCATGACCAGCCAGAGCGCCGAGCGCATGCCCGCCGTCTACCTCAGCCACGGCGCGCCACCGCTCGCCGACGACCCGGTCTGGCCCGGTGAGCTGGCCGCCTGGTCGGCCGCCCTGCCCCGCCCGAAGGCGATCCTCGTGGTCTCCGCCCACTGGGAGGAGGCCCCGCTCGCCCTCGGCGCCACCACCCGGGTCCCGCTCGTCTACGACTTCTGGGGCTTCCCCGAGCACTACTACAAGGTCACCTACGACGCCCCCGGCGCACCGGAGCTCGCCGACTCGGTGCGCAAGCTGCTGCGCGCCCCCGGCCTGCCCGTCCAGGACGTGCCCGACCGGGGCCTCGACCACGGCGCCTACGTCCCGCTCGTCGAGATGTACCCGGACGCCGGCATCCCCGTCCTGCAGATCTCCATGCCGACCCTGGACCCCGTCCGGCTGATGCGGATCGGGCGCAGGCTGGCCCCGCTGCGCGACGAAGGCGTGCTGATCATCGGCTCCGGCTTCTTCACCCACAATCTCGCCGCGCTGCGCCAGGGCGGCGTCCCCGCCTGGTCGGCGGAGTTCGACGACTGGGGGCGCCGGGCCCTGGAGTCGGGCGACGTGGACGCGCTGCTCGACTTCACGCGCACCTCACCGGCCGGCCGGCTCGCCCATCCGCGCACCGAGCACTTCGCACCGCTCTTCGTGACCATGGGGGCCGCCGACGCGGCCGGTGATCTCGGGGAACAGAAGTCGGTGATCGACGGGTTCTGGATGGGGCTGGCCAAGCGGTCGGTGCAGTTCGGCTGAGGGCGTCCCGCGCCGCGTCCCGGTCGCACAGGCCCGGCCTCGGGCGTCCCGGCGTCCCGCGCCGCGTCCCGGTCGCACAGGCCCGGCCTCGGGCGTCCCGGCGTCCCGCGCCGCGTCCCGGTCGCACAGGCCCGGTGGCGCGCGTTCCGGTCGCGCAGGACGGGTGGTCACGCTTCCGGGGCCTCACAGCTCCTTCTCGTACCAGGCCACGTCCCAGTAGCGGCCGAACTTGTACCCCACCTCGTGGTACGTGCCGACGTACCGGAAGCCGAAGCGCGCGTGCAGCCGGGTCGAGGCCTCGTTCGGCTGGGTGATGCCCGCGTAGGCGCGGTGCAGGTTCTCCCCGGCGAGGGCCTCGAAGAGAGCCTTGTAGAGCAGCGTGCCGACGCCCTGGCCGCCGGCGCCGGCGGCGACGTAGATCGTCGTCTCCACGGAGGTGCCATAGGCGGGCTTGGGACGGAACGGGCCGGACGTGGCGTAGCCGAGGACCGGCCGCCCGGGATCGGGGCCCGTGGCAACCATCAGGCGGTGCGGCCCGTCTATGGGGTGGGAGAGCAGCCAAGGGCGGCGCTCCTCCGGAGTGAACGGCGCCGTGTCGAAGGTGATGGGCGTCTCACGTACGTAGTGGTTGTACAGCGTGGTGAGAGCCGGCAGATCCCCCTCGCACCCCGGCCTGACCTGGACCTCTGCAAGCTCAGATGGCATCACGCCTCCCCGTGTGGCCGGACAGGGTACTGCATGATCACAAAAGTTGTGGGTCGGCTTGGGAATTCTGTCCCGATTCAAGTCGTTGTTTCGTACGGATGCCGGGCACCCGAGAAGAGTCCGAAGAAGACCTGAGCAGTGCCGAGCGTCCGCAGGACCGCCCGCTGACCTCACCATCGCAAGGGAGCACGCATGGCAACCCGCGCCGTCGCCCGTCGTCAGTCCGCCACCGGCGAGACGGTCGACACGGCAAGCAGTGTTCGCGCCCATGGCGGCGAGATCGCAGACCGCGATCTGGTCGGCATGTACCTCGACGAGATCGCGCGCACACCGCTGCTCGACGCCGCCAAGGAGGTCGAGCTGTCAAAGATCATCGAGGCGGGTGTGTTCGCACGACAGATCCTCGACGGCTACGAGGAGAACAAGGCCGGAGCCACCCGTGAGGAGCTCCAGGCCCTGGTCGACGAGGCCGAGCGGGCCAAGGACATCTTCATCCGCTCCAACCTGCGCCTGGTCGTCGCCGTCGCCCGCCGCTATCCGCGCAGCGGTCTGCCGCTGCTCGACCTGATCCAGGAGGGCAACGCCGGCCTGGTGCGCGCGGTGGAGAAGTTCGACTACCGCAAGGGCTTCAAGTTCTCCACGTACGCGACCTGGTGGATCCGGCAGGCCATCACGCGGTCGATAGCCGACCAGTCCCGTACCATCCGCCTGCCTGTCCACCTGGTGGAGGAGCTGGGCCGCATCCGCCGTGTGCAGCGCGAGTTCAACCGTGAGCACGGCCGTGACCCGGAGCCGGCGGAGATAGCCGAGGAGCTGGGCTCGACGCCGGAGCGAGTGACCGACGTGCTGGACTGGGCCCGTGACCCGGTCTCGCTGAACATGTCGGTGGACGACGAGGGCGAGACCCAGTTCGGCGACCTGCTGGAGGACACCTCCGCCGTGTCCCCCGAGCAGTCGGTGCTGACGCTGCTGCGCAGCGAGGAACTGGACGACCTGATCGGCCGCCTCGACCAGCGCACGGCCTCGATCATCAAGATGCGCTACGGCATCGAGGACGGCCGGGAGCGCACGCTGACCGAGGTCGGCAAGGAGCACGGCCTGACTCGCGAGCGCATCCGCCAGATCGAGAAGCACGCGTTGCTGGAGCTGAAGAAGCTGGCACGCGACACCGGCTTCGACGCGGCGGCGTGATGCCGCCGCGCGACGCCGCGGCCGGCGGCCGGTCGCGCGCAGAGCGCAGCAGACTCGCAGAGCCTCCAGAACCGCGCAGAGAGCGCGGGGAACCTCTCACCGCCCGCTCGGGGGCGACCCCCGGTGAGGGGCGGCAGGCCGCCCACGGCGTACGCCGGGTGGCGAAAGACCGCGCAAACATTGGCCGTTCCGCGTCGCTTCAAATCGACAGCTCCGGGAACAAGACTTCCAAGACCGGGAGTTCGGACCAGTCCGGCATCGTCCGGGCCGGGTCCCGGGCTTCAGGTCCGACCCCCCTTCGGCCGTGCCCGTTCGCGGCCCCGAGAACCACGTCCCGACGCACACCCCCCGGCGCCGGGACTTCCCAGCCGGGCTTCGGCGCTCTTCCCCCCGGGCGCCGGGCCCGGCTTCTTCATGTCCGGCTCCGGACAGACGGGTGCCTGGGGGCGGGTCACCCCGGACCTGAACCCCGGGGTGGCCCGCCAGATGGCAGATTGTGCCACATGGGCATAGCCTGCCGGGCGTGACCGGTACCACCCCTGCGACCTCTCCGGCGCTCTCGCTCACCGAGCGCCGCAAGGCCGAGACCCGCATGGCCGTCGCCCGCGCCGCGGCCGGCCTCTTCGTGCGGCGGGGGCTCAGGGCCACCCGCGCGGAGGACATCGCCCAGGCCGCGGGCATCGCCCCGCGCACCTTCTACCGGTACTTCGCCGTCAAGGAGGAGGCCGTCGCCCCGCTCTACGAGGCCGGCGCCCTGCGCTGGACGGAAGCGGTGTCGGCTGCCCCGGCCGGGATGTCCGTCCCGGAGGCGCTGGCAGCGGCGGTACGGCACACCCTGACGCCAGGGATGGGCGTCTCGGCGGGGTCCTGGGAGTGGATGCGCACGCTGATCCGGCTCGCCGGTTCGGAGCCCGCGCTGCGCCGGGTCTGGGCGGAGGTCGGCCAGGCCTCGGAGCGGCAGCTGGCGGAGGTACTGGCCCGGCGGGTGACGGCACCCCGGCGCGTCGGCGGTCCCGGCGCCCTCGACGCTTCCGACAACGTTGCCGTCCCGGTCCGTCTCCGGTACGCGGCGGCCGTCGCGAGCGCGGCGGTGCGCACGGCGGTCGAGGCATGGGCGGCGGGGGAGGCACCGCCGGAGGGAGCGCAAGGGCCTGCCGAACTGGCCCTGGGGAACCTCGGATGCCTGCGGGGCTTCCCCTGGGAGGAACTGACGAGCGGCGGGGAGTGACGGCGGCGGACGCCCTGGGGACCGCGCGGCCGTGCTCAGCGCGTCGCGGCCCCGGCTGCCGCCTGCCGCAGACGGTCGCCCAACGCGAGGGCCGCGTCCGCCAGTTCGCCCGGGGAATTGATGGTGAAGCCGATGCCCAGCATGGCCAGGCGTACCGCCAGCCAGTCCTTGGCGTCGGTGGTCGTGGTGCGGAGCCGGCAGCTGTGTTCGTCCAGGGGCTCGGGCGCGCCGAGCCAGCCGGGCAGCCGGGCGGCGACGGTCTGCGCCGGTGCCGCGAAGGTGATGTCCAGCTCGTAGGTGTCCTGGTTGCGGTGCATGGAGCGCCGCAGGTACTCCGCGGCGTCGCCGGTCGGCAGCTCCCGGGGGGTGAAGCGGGCGCCCGTGGCGAACGGGTCGCTCACCCGGTCGACGCGGAAGGTGCGCCAGTCGGCGCGGTCGAGGTCGTAGGCGACGAGGTACCAGCGGCGCCCGGTCGACACCAGGCGGTAGGGCTCGGTCAGCCGACGGGATCCGGTGCCGTCGGCGGCGCGGTAGGCGAAGCGCAGCCGCTCGTGCCCGGCGATGGTGGAGGCCATCACGGTCAGCGTCTCCGGCGCGATGGTCGGGCCGTCGCCGCTGGTCAGCGCACTGGTCGCGGCCTGGAGGTCGGCGACCCGGTGGCGCAGCCTGCTGGGCAGCACCTGCTCCAGCTTGGCCAGGGCGCGCACCGAGGCCTCGTCGACGCCCTCGAGCGCGTGCCCGGCGCCGGCGCGCAGGCCGACCGCGATCGCCACCGCCTCCTCGTCGTCGAGCACCAGCGGTGGCATCGCCTTGCCGGCGACCAGCCGGTAGCCGCCCTCGGCGCCCATGGCCGCCTGCACCGGGTAGCCGAGCTCGCGCAGCCGGTCGATGTCGCGCCGGACCGTGCGGCGGGAGACCCCGAGCCGCTCGGCGAGTTCGCCGCCGGGCCATTCGCGGGGCGTCTGGAGGAGGGAGAGGAGCTGAAGCAGCCGTGCCGGGGTGTCCGTCGTCATGGACAGAGGATGCCCCAGAACTAGGACATGATCTGACCTATATGAGCACTAGCGTCGGCGGCATGAACCTCACCGAGACACAGCCCGTGGGCGACCGCCGCCGCTGGTTCGCGCTGGCCATCGTGATGACGGCGGCCTTCATGGACCTCGTGGACGTCACGATCGTCAACGTGGCGATTCCGTCGATCAAGCGCGCCGAGGGCGCCACCTTCAGCCAGGTGCAGTGGATCACCGCCGGCTACGCGCTGGCCTTCGCCGCCGGGCTGATCACCGGTGGCCGGCTCGGCGACATCCACGGCCGCAAGCGGGTCTTCCTCATCGGCATAGGAGGCTTCACTCTCGCCTCCGCGCTGTGCGGGTTCGCCGTGAACCCCGAGATGCTGGTCGCCTCCCGCATTCTGCAGGGCGCCATGGCGGCGCTGATGGTGCCGCAGGTGCTGTCGATCGTGCACGCGACGTTCCCGGCGCACGAACGCGGCAAGGTGTTCGGGCTGTTCGGCGCGATCGTGGGCCTCGGCGCGGTGTCCGGGCCGCTCCTCGGCGCCCTGCTGACGCAGTGGGATCTGTTCGGCCTGGAGTGGCGGCCCATCTTCCTGATCAACCTGCCCGTCGGCATCGCAGGCCTGATCCTCGGCAGCCGGTTCATCGCCGAGTCCAAGGCCCCGCGCGCCCTGCGCCTCGACCTCGTCGGCGTCGTGCTGGTGTCCCTGGGCCTGCTGATGGTGATCTACCCGCTCACCCGCGGCGAGGAGCTGGGCTGGCCGCTGTGGGGCCACGTCTCGATGGCCTGCGCGGTCCTGGTCCTGGCCGTGCTGGTGGCCTACGAGCGGCGCAAGAGCGCCCGGGACGGCTCCCCGCTGATCGAGCTGTCGCTGTTCCGGGTGAAGAGCTTCGCGGCGGGCATCGCCGTGCAGACCGTGTTCGGGATCGTGCTCGGCGTCTTCTTCCTGGTCTGGACGCTGTACATGCAGATCGGCCTGGGCTGGACCGCCCTGCGGGCCGGACTGACCGGGGTGCCGTTCTCCGTCGCCGTCTCCGTGGCGGCCGGGATGTCGGTGCAGCTGCTGGTGCCGCGCTTCGGGCGCAAGGTGCTGCAGGCGGGCGCGCTGGTGATGGCGGCCGGTGTGCTGCTCTACATCTGGGAGTCCGGGCGCTACGGCATGGCCATCACCTCCTGGCAGATGGCGCTGCCGCTGGTGGTCATGGGCGCCGGCATGGGCCTGATCGTGGCCCCGCTGACCGACGCCGTGCTCTCCGAGGTGCCGCGGGAGCACTCCGGGTCGGCCTCCGGGCTGATCAACACGGTGCAGCAGATGGGCAACGCGCTGGGCCTCGGCCTGGTGTCGGTGGTCTTCTTCGGCGTGATCGGCGACCGGCTCACCCCGGCCGAGGTGGGCCCGGCCTACGCGGACGGCTTCCGGTACGCGCTCAGCTGGGTGGCCGCGGTGCTGGGCCTGATCTTCCTGCTGATGTTCGCGCTGCCGAAGCGGCCGGCGCAGCACGTCGAGGGCGCGGGCCCGGACGAGACCACCGAACCGGTGGCGGAGAAGGAACCGGAACTGGTGTCCTGAGCGCACGACATCGACGGCGGGCGCGGGATCCACTACGCCGGGTTCGCACCAACTGCGAGATACATCACGCTCCTCACGGTCCGGGGTTCACATCCCGGGCCGCGGGTGTGTACTGGGGCGCATGCCTGAGCACGTCTCGATCTCGAGAGGGGTGGCGGGCGCCGGGCTTCTCGCCCTGGCCGCCCTCGCCTGCACGGCGGGACTGGCCGCGGTACGGCGCCGCGGCCAGGCACGCCGTTCCGGGCGCGGGCGGCGCGGACGGGCGGTGCAGTACGCGGCGGCCGCCCCGCAGCCGGTGCGGCGCACCGTCCCCGGCATCCCCGCGATCCCCGGCCAGCGCCGGACCGGGCCGCGGACGGAGGCAGTGCGTCTCACCCCGGAGGAGCGTGACGCCTTCGCGGGCCTGGTGCGCCGCTTCCGGGACGGCGGACGCGACGAGGAGGACTGACGAGGACTGACGGGCTCGTCCGGCCGGCCGGGCGGGAACGGCCCCCGCGGGCGGCCACGCCCGACAGGGCGCGGAACGGCCGGCTGCGGCCGGGGGCGGGCGTCCGGAGAACTGGTGGGGCAGCCGGCGGATCCGGTGGGGTTGTCAGAGGATCCGGGCGGCCCTGCGCTCCATCGCGTCCCGGGCCGCGTCCTCGGTGACGTACACCTCGCACATGTGCCGCCCGTCCGGGGTGGCCGTGTGCTCGACCTCCCACAGCGAGACCTCGGCGCCGTCGTGCAGCAGGAACGCGTGCTCGTAGAGCGAGAGGTTCAGCCCCGGACGCCCCGGATGCCGAGGCCGGCCGAAGGCCTGGGTGATCTGGTAGGCGAACGCCCTGCTCAGCAGCGCGGCCGTCTCCGCACCCGGCCGGTCGGCGTTCTCCGCCCGGCGCAGTAAACGGCGGGCGTGGTCCGCAGAGTCGTCCGGCGCGTAGGCGTACCGGGGTGTGTGCACCGTGGTCAGCTGCACCGTCACCGGCAGCTCGAAGTCGGGGGCGTCGGCCGGCAGCGGCAGCCGGGCCGTGGCGGCGCGCAGCTCCTCCTCGTCCGCGTACACCTCGTGCTGGGGCTCGCCGCCCGGCGCGGTGTTGTGGACCAGCTCCCAGAGGGTGAGCGCCGATCCGTCGGAGAGCAGCCAGGTGTGGCGGTAGGTCTCACGGTGCAGGCCCGCGCTGTGGTGCGCCGAGTGCAGCGAGGTGTCGTGCGCCAGCGCGCAGTCCAGGCGTCGTATCGTCTCGTCCGGCAGTTCGAAGGAGTTCAGGGTGCGGCCGAGGAGCCGTGCGAGGTGCTCCTTGGGGGACTCGGGCGAGTCGGCGGAATCGTACGCTGCCGTCTCGTACGGAACGCTCAAGGTTTCTCCCGGCGTCGCTGCATGTCACCTTGTGGGTGCATACCGTAGCCCTTCGGTCGGACATCATGTCCGGGATCCGAGAAAACGTGCGGGGAGAAAGACGAACGGGCCGCCTGCGGGGTTCCCGGGCGGCCCGAAACGATGTCAGTCGCGGCCGCCGGGCGCGCACTTGACGAGCGCGGCGGGTGTGTCGGGCCGGCTCACACGGCGCTGCCCGCGACCCACTTGCTCCACTCCATGTTCCAGCCGTTGAGCCCGTTGTCCGGCGCGACCGTGGTGTCGGGCGAGTTCTTGACGATCACCACGTCCCCGATGAGGGAGTTGTCGTAGAACCACTTGCCCGGGGTGTCGCCCTGGGCGCCCCGCACGTCCTGCAGACCGACGCAGCCGTGGCTGCTGCCGATGCGCCCGAACGGCGGGTTGGCCTTGTTGTACCAGTAGTTGCCGTGGATGAAGGTGCCGCTGGTGGTCAGCCGCATGGCGTGCGGCACGTCCTGGATGTCGTACTCCGAGCCCAGGCCGACCGACTGGCTGTTCATCCGGGTCTGGACGAACTTCTCCGAGATCACCATCTGCCCGTTGTACGTGGCGTGCTGGGCGTCGCCCGCGGAGACCGGCACCGACTTGATGGTCCTGCCGTCCCGCACCACGGTCATGGTCTGGGTGTTCGCGTCCACCGTGGACACCTGGGAGCGGCCCACGGTGAAGGTCACCGTCTTCTTCTGCACGCCGTGGATGCCGTCGGCGCCCTCCACGCCGTCCAGGTCGATCCTCACGGTGACCTTGGAACCGGACTTCCAGTACTCCTTCGGGCGGAAGTCGAGCCGCTGGGAGCCGAACCAGTGCCCGGCCACCTTCTGCCCGCTGCTGGAGGTGACCTCGATGTGCGACTGGACGGCCTTCTTGTCGGTGATCGCCTTGTCGAAGGTGAACGACACCGGCATGCCGACACCGACGGTCGAGCCGTTCTCCGGGGTGTAGGTGCCGATGAAGCTGTCCGCCGGGGTGACCGTGGTGAACTCCGACTCGGCCTTGGAGGTGCGTCCCTCGCCGTCCTCGGCGGTGGCCGTTATCCGGTACGTCGTGCCGCGCTCCAGCTGCTCCTTCGGCTTCCAGGCGCGTCCGTCGCCGGTCAGCTCGCCGGGCACCGCCTCGCCGGTCTCGGCCACGGTCATCCTCACGTCGGTCAGCCGGCCGCCGGAGACCTTCACCCCGGTGGAGTTGATGGAGGCGCCCGTCGAGCCGTCCTTCGCCGAGATCGCTATCGTCGCGCCCCTCGCGCCGCCTCCGTCACCTCCCTTGTCGCTGTCGGCGTTCGCGTTGCCCCCGCAGGCGGTGAGGGTGAGGGAGCCGACCAGCAGGGCGGCACACGCCGCCACCACGCGCCGCGCTGCAATGTCCGGCGTTGTCACGGGCTGCTCCAGGTTCGGTCGATGTGAGTGATCCGCACACGTACGTGAACCAAGAGCCCGCCGGCCCCACCCCGGGTTCCGCCACGCCCCGACCAGCGACATCCCGGTGACAGAACCGCGACATTGCGTCCGCCGGGCGTGTGAACGAGCGGTCGTGCGGGGGCAGTCGGGGCTGCGGAAGGGGCGTGCGCGGGCCATCGGGCCACGGCCGACGGCCCGCGGGGACGGCACCCGGCGTGGCGACCGGGTGTCAGCCGGCGCCGTACAGCTCCTCGTACGACGGCCAGGCGCCGCCCGGCGTCGACACCGGGGTGGCTGCCCGGACCGCCCGGGTGATGGCGAGGGTCACCATGTCCGCGCCCGCCGCGAGCAGTTCGTTCAGCGCCAGCGGGTCGGCGCGGTCGAGGTGCCGGCGGCCGGTGGCCAGGGTGAAGACCGTGTCACCGTCGTTGAGCAGGTGCACCGGGCGCACGGCGCGGGCGATGCCGTCGTGCGAGGTGCCCGCCAGCTTCTGCGCCTGCGCCTGGGTCAGGTCCGCGTCGGTGGCGACCACCGCGAGGGTGGTGTTGAGCGGAGGCGGCGCGTTCCGCTCGGCCGACTCCTGCAGACGCCGCCGCGCCGCCGCGTGCACCTTCTCCTCCGGGTAGCGCACCCGCCCCCCGGTCAACTCCCCGTACAGCACCCCCGTTTCCAGGTCGACCGCCGACCCCGCCGCGTTGGCCACCACCAGCGCGGCCACCGTGAACCCCGACTTCAGCACCGCGCTCGCCGTGCCGACGCCGCCCTTCAGCTCGCCGACCACGGCTCCGGTGCCGGCGCCCACGCAGCCCTGCTCGACCGGGGCCCCGGGCTCGCTCGCCGCTGCCGCCTCCACCGCGGCGCGCCCCAGGGCCGCGTCCGGCCGTGCCCGGAAGTCGCCGCCCCGGCCCAGGTCGAAGACACAGGCGGCCGGTACGACCGGCACCACATGCTTCGGGTCGGCACCGACCCGCACACCGCGCCCCTGCTCCTCCAGCCAGGCCATCACGCCGGAGGCGGAGTCGAGACCGTAGGCACTGCCGCCGGTCAGCACGATCGCCTCGGTCTTCTGCACCAGGTTCCGCGGATCCAGCGCGTCGGTCTCCTTGGTGCCGGGACCACCGCCCCGCACATCCACGGCGGTCACCGCCCCGCCCTCGGGTGCCAGCACCACCGTGGTGCCGGTGAGCCAACCGCCGCCGCTGCGCGTCGCGTGCCCCACCCGCAGGCCGGTCACATCGGTCAGTGCGTCAACTGTCATGCGCTCAGTGTGGTGCACGCCCCGGGAGGCGCGGCGCGGTGCACGCCCGGGGAGGCGCGGCGCGGTGCACGCCCGGTGGCCAGGTGTGTGCCGTCCCGGTCGGCCGGATGCGTGCTGTCCCGGTCGGCCGGCTGCCGCTGCCGCGCCGGCCGCCGCCCCGGCCACCCGCCGGCATGGCCGTACCCTGGGACGTATGAGCACCGCCCCGGAACCCGAGCCGCGCGAGCCGAAGCCCGCGCTGGTCTTCGACGACCCGCTGGACCAGCAGACCTCGGACGACACCGACCGAGGCTGGGGCGAGGCGCCGTCCGGCGACAGCGCGGCCGATCTCAAGCGCTTCCTCGACGAGAAGCCGCCCCACCACATCTGATCCGGGCGTCCGGTCAGGCTCCTCCGCGACCCGACTGCCGCTGCGCGACCAGCTCGTCGCGGATCTCCTTGAGGACCTCCAGCTCGGTCACCTCGACGAGCTCCTTCGCGCCCTCCTTGGCCTTCTTGCGGTCGGCCACCCTGGCCAGGTACTTCGACATGGGCAGCACCATCAGGAAGTAGACGACCGCCGCGGTGATCAGGAACTGCAGGGTGGCGCCGAGCACCGAACCCCACAGGATCCGCACCCCCGTCGCCGCGTCCCCGGTGCCCTCGCAGGGGCCCTTCAGGCAGGAGGAGTAGCTGTCGAGGTTCTTGGTGCCGAAGGCGCCGACCAGCGGGTTGATCACGCCCCGCACGAACGCGTTGACGATGTTGGTGAACGCGGCGCCGATCACCACGGCGACGGCCAGATCGACGACGTTCCCGCGCATCAGGAAGGCCTTGAAGCCCTGCCACACGGATTCCTTCTTCTCGCTCACCTTCGGGCCCCATCTCGCGTACACGGTGCGTGCAACAAAACGCTTGGCAACCTACGGCAACGCCGTGCGGGCCTGTCCAATCGGATCGCTCGGACGGGGGATGCGGCGGCCGGGTGGTGACAGGGGCGTCCAGGACGGCGGCGGCGAAGGCGTCCGGGGCGGCGGGCACAGGAGTGTTCGGGGCGGGGGCAAGGGACTTCAGCACAGGGTCACCGCCAGCCGTGCCGTGGCGCTCGCGCCGGCGAGTTCGGCAGCCACGGGGCGCGGTACCGAGAGGACCACCAGGGCGCCGGCTTCCTTCGGGACCTCCGCCTCCGGCTCGGGGACCTCAAGGACCCGCGCGCCGCGGGCCACGACGCGGACCTTGCCTCCGGTCGCCGTGTCCTCGGCGGCGATGACGTCCACGCGATCGCCCGGTCGCAGCAGCCGGACCGTGGCCGCGTCGGAGATCCGTACCGGTGCCGAGACCCTCGCCGCCACGGCGCGCGCCGTCCGGGCCGGGGCACGCTCGCCGGTCGCCGCCGGGGCCGCGCGGGAGGCCGGTGTCCGCTCGGGATGGCCGCGGGAGCGGTCGCTGCCGTCCCGGGGCCCGGCCGCGACCAGCGCCGCAGCCGTCACCGCGAGGCCCACCGCCACGGCCCGCCTGCGGTGCCGGGCCAGCGCGGGGGACCCCAGCAGACCGGCGCGCACCCGCACGGGAGGGAAGTGCGGCACCTCGCAGGGGGGAGGCACCTCGGCTCCGGGCGGGCCGGAGACCGGGGAGCCGGCGGCGGAGACGCGGGGCGGGACCGAGGGCGCCAGGGCCTGCCGGGAGAGCTGAGGAGAGGACGGACGCGACGTCGGGCGAGCGGACTGACGCAGTGACATGAGGACCACCACCTGGTGACGGAGACCGGCTTGCGATCCCCACGATGAGGCCTCGCGCCGATCTCCGCCGGACCCTGTGGAAACGCTTCGGCCTGTGGAAATCCCGCTCACCCGAACGAGCCGCTCCCCCCGAGCCGCTCCGGTTCTCCCATCGCTCCGGCTCCCCGAGCCGCCCCACCTCCCGGCCCGCTCCGGCTCCCGCCCGCTCCGGCTCCCGGCCTGCTCCGGGGCTCCCCGACCCGTTTCCGCTCCCCGAGCCGTCCAGGCCCCCTGCCGGTCACCCGCTCATGCCTCAGCCCGCCCTACGGCAACTCGAACCCCGGATCCATCCCCCCGAGCGCCGACGTGCACAGACAGTCCCGCTCCTCGTTCGCCGGCAGCGCCGCCACCGCGTCGAACAGCACCCCCCGCAGCCGGTCCACGTTCGCCGCGAACACCCGCAGCACCTCGTCGTGCGAGACGCCCTCCCCGGTCTCCGCGCCCGCGTCGAGGTCGGTGACCAGGGTCAGCGAGGTGTAGCAGAGCTCCAGCTCGCGGGCGAGTGCCGCCTCCGGGTGGCCGGTCATGCCCACCACCGACCAGCCCTGCGCCTGGTGCCACAGCGATTCCGCGCGGGTGGAGAAGCGGGGCCCCTCGACCACGACCAGCGTGCCTCCGTCGACCGCATCCCAGTCCCGCCCGCGCGCCGCCTTCAGCGCGGCCGCACGACCGGTCGGGCAGTAGGGGTCGGCCAGCGACACATGCACCACGTTCGGCACCGTGCCGTCGGGCAGCGGCAGCCCGTCGAAGTAGGTGCCGATCCGGGACTTGGTGCGGTCCACCAGCTGATCGGGGACGAGCAGCGTGCCCGGCCCGTACTCGGGGCGCAGCCCGCCCACCGCGCACGGCCCGAGGACCTGGCGCACGCCCACCGAGCGCAGCGCCCAGAGGTTGGCCCGGTAGTTGATCCGGTGCGGCGGCAGATGGTGACCGCGGCCGTGCCGGGGGAGGAAGGCGACCCGGCGGCCGGCCACCTCGCCGAGGAAGAGGGAGTCGCTGGGCGCCCCGTAGGGGGTGTCCACCTGGACCTCGGTCACATCGTCGAGGAAGGAGTAGAAGCCGGAGCCGCCGATCACACCGATCTCGGCCGCGGGCGCGGAAGCGTTCGCCGTGTTCGCCATGCCCCGAACCCTAACGGCCCGTGCGAACGCCGAGGACCTCGTCGTCGAACGCCGAGAACCCCGTCGTCGAACGCCGAGGACCGAGTTGTCGAACGCCGAGAACCCCG
>NZ_JAATEM010000015.1 GCF_012034205.1 Streptomyces composti | reverse complement strand
CGGGCCGCACGGCGGCGGCGAGAGGTCAGGGGATGACGGTCTCGGGCCGGTCGGTGGGGACGGATCCGGCGACCACGGCGCCGGAGCGCGCGGCGCGGCGGTCGAGCGCGGCCGAGAGGAAGGCGAGCACCAGGGCGGCCGCGGCGAGGGCGGCGCCGACCCAGTTGGGGGCGGTGTAGCCGAGGCCGGCCGCGATCACCAGTCCGCCGAGCCAGGCGGAGAGGGCGTTGCCCAGGTTGAAGGCGCCGATGTTCACGGCGGAGGCCAGCGTGGGCGCGCCGTGCGCCTGGTCCAGCACCCGCTTCTGCAGCGGCGGGACGGCGGCGAAGCCCAGGGCACCGATCAGGAAGATGGTCACGGCCGCGAGGATCTTGTCGTGTGCGGTCAGCGTGAACAGCGCGAGGACCACGGCGAGCGCCCCGAGGGACACATACAGCATGGGCATCAGGGCGCGGTCGGCGTACTTGCCGCCGATCAGGTTGCCGCCCACCATGCCGAGTCCGAAGAGGACCAGCAGCCAGGTCACCGAGCCGTCGGCGAAACCGGCGACATGGATCATCATGGGCGCGATGTAGGTGATGGCCGCGAAGACACCGCCGAACCCCAGGACGGTCATCGCCATGGCGAGCAGGACCTGGACGTTCTTGAAGGCGGCGAGTTCGTGGCGCAGGCGGACGCCTTCCGGCTTGGGCATCTCGGGGACGAGGCGGGCGACACCGAGCAGTCCGACGACGCCGAGCGCGGCGACGATGCCGAAGGTGACGCGCCAGCCGGCCGACTGGCCGACGAAGGTGCCGAGCGGGACACCGACGACATTGGCGACGGTGAGGCCGGTGAACATCATGGCGATGGCTCCGGCCTTCTTGTCCGGGGCGACCAGGTCCGCCGCGACGACCGAGCCGATGCCGAAGAAGGCGCCGTGAGCCAGTGAGGCCACCACGCGTCCCATCAGCATGACGCCGAAGACGGGCGCCAGCGCCGAGAGCAGATTGCCGGCGATGAACAGGCCCATCAGCAGCATCAGCATCCGCTTGCGGGAGACCCTGGTGCCCAGGGCGGTCATCAGCGGCGCACCGAGCACGACGCCGAGGGCGTAGCCGGTCACCGCGTATCCGGCGGTGGGGATGGAGACCCCGAATTCCTGAGCGACCTCGGGCAGCAGGCCCATGATCACGAACTCGGTGGTGCCGATCCCGAAGGCCCCGATGGCGAGGGCCAGCAGCGCTAGAGGCATGAGGACGAGACCTTCCAAGAAATTGCAGAAGCTCCTTACGCGCGTCAACAATAGTTGCAGACACACTTACTTGCAAGCGCGGGCTATTGCGGGCCTGCTCTATCCTGGGATGCAGCCGCCCTTGGACGGAGGAAACGCCCATGACCGCCACGGACCCCGCACTCACCGCCCTCGCCCAGGGCTGGTGTGCCCTCTCCCTGCTCCACGGGAGGATCGAGGCGCACACCGAGCGCGCACTGCAGTCCCGGCACGGGCTGAGCGTGCGCGAGTACTCCCTGCTCGACGTACTGAGCCGGCAGCACGACGGCCCGGGCGGCCATCTGCAGATGAAGCAGGTCGCCGACGCGGTGGTCCTCAGCCAGAGCGCCGCCACCCGCCTGGTGACCCGTCTCGAGGACCGGGGTCTGCTGGAGCGCCATCTCTGCCCCACGGACCGGCGCGGCATCTACACCAACGTCACCGAGGCCGGTCTGAAGCTGCTGGAGGAGGCCCGGCCGACCAATGACACCGCCCTGCGCGAGGCTCTGGACGAGGCCGCGAAGAATCCCGAGCTGGCCCCTCTGGTCCGCGCCGTGGAGAACCTGAAGGCACCGGTACCCGCCTGAGTCCCTGCCGGGGACGTACGCTGCGCGGCATGGGAGACCTTGAGATACGCGCCGCGACCGCCGACGACATCCCCGCCATCGTCGGCTTGCTGGCCGACGACCCCCTGGGTGCCCGACGCGAGTCGCCGGACGACCTTCGCCCCTACCGCACCGCGTTCGAGCGGCTTCGCAGCGACCCCAACCAGCACCTGGTCGTCGCCGTGCGGGAGGGCCGGGTCGTCGGCACCCTGCAGCTCACGATCATCCCCGGCCTGTCCCGCCGCGGCTCCACGCGGTCGGTCATCGAAGGCGTCCGCGTCCAGGCCGATGAGCGGGGCAGCGGCCTGGGGTCACAGCTCATCGAGTGGGCCATCGAGGAGTCCCGTCGACAGGACTGCCGGCTCGTCCAGCTGACCTCCGACAACACCCGCACCGACGCGCACCGCTTCTACGAGCGTCTCGGCTTCGTCGCCTCACACGTCGGCTTCAAGCTCGCGCTCCAGGAGAGCTGAGCGAGACGAGATGGGCTGGGGGGTGTTTCACGTGAAACACCCCCCGGCCCGCTCCTCCCGCTTTCCTGCCGCTCCGCCTTCCGACCGCCGGCTAACCGATCCCCCGCCACCCCTCGGGATCGACCCCTCCCGGCACCGGCGCGGTCTCGTCATACGGCAGCCGTGTGAACACGAACGACCCCAGATCGAGATGGCTCACGGAACCGTCCGGCCTGCGCACGGGCTCGAGGAGCTCACCGGCGTAGTAGCCCTCGAGCCCGGTCCAGGTGCCGTCCCCGTTGGAACGGAACCGGGAGCGACGACCGCTGCCGCTCAGCGGTCCCAGCGAGAGCAAGCCGTCACCGGTGAGCCGCAGGGCGAACGGATGCGTGCCCCAGTACCACTGCCCCACCAGCTCCAGCACCGCCGGATCGGCCTCCCGCAGAGGCTTCCAGGCCGCGGGGATGCGCGGTTCCGCCTCGGCCACGATCCGGACGAGATCCGCAGTGACCCCGGACACGGCGGGCCCGGAGGTGCAGTTGGCCAGGACGACCGCGGCCACGTCGTCCTCCACGCTGATCGCAAGACCGGCGAGGAAGCCCGGCAGGGATCCGGAGTGCCCGACGAGCGTCCGCCCCTCCTGGTGCCGGATCTCCATGCCCAGGCAGTACGCATACCCGCCGGCCACATCGGCCGCCTCGCCCGCGGCCGCGGGCGTCCTCATCTCCCGCACGGACTCCGCGCTCAGCACCCGCTCGTCACCGTCCATCAGGAAGGCGGCGAAGCGCGCCAAATCCGTGGTGGTGGACCACAGCTGTCCGGCGGGCGCCATCCGTCCGAGGTCCTCGGCCGGTTCCGGCAGCAGCACATCCGCCCAGGGGTGCACGGCCCAGCCGTCCGCATGCGGCGCCACCGGGCGCACGCTCGTACGACTCAGGCCCAGGGGTTCGAGCACTTCCCGCCGAAGCACGTCCTCCCAGGAGGCACCCCGCACCTTCTCGATCAACGCACCCAGCAGTGCGTAGCCGGGGTTCGAGTAGTGGAACCGGCGCCCCACCGGATGCACCAGCGGCCGCTCGCCCAGCACATCGGCCAGCTCGGGGCGGAGGGATCCCGGGGTGCGCTCCCACCACGGTCCCGGCGTCTCGGCGGCCAGCCCACCGGCGTGCGCGAGGAGTTGGGCGATGGTCGCCTCCCCCACCCCGGTCCCCGGGAGGTGCTTCTCCAGGGGGTCGCCGAGATCCAGCACCCCCTCGTCCCGCAGCCGCAGCACCAGCACGGCAGTGAAGGTCTTGGTGATGGACCCGATCCGGTACTGCACATGCTCGTCCGCGGCCGCCCCGTCGACCGCCGTGCGAGCCCCCGACCACACGGCCGCACCGCCACGCACCACCGTCGCGACCAGCGACGGTACCCGCCCCTCTGCCTGAGCGACGGCAATCCGATGCAGCAACGCCCGCCGCGTACCGGGCAGAAGTTCTTCCTGAGGTGTCGTCATGCCCTCAGTTCATCAGCAACGGCACGCTGCTGCGGCACTGGAGCGGAGCCCGGCGCAGTGAGGCGCCACCACGTCGAGACGGGACCGCGACCTCGGGCAAAATCTCGCGGTCCGTGACATGGAGCAGCCCTGTGACCTGAGGAGCTTCTGTCCGTCTCACGGCTTGGCCGGAGGACTCCGTCTCACAGTCGTGTCAGGTCTCATGGCTGCGGGACGGGCTTGCCACTCGTCCCGCAGCCGTGCGAATCAGCCCCGCCCTTGTAGGACGTCGTGGTTCAGAGCGTCTTGACGGTGCCGCCGTCGATGATGTGGTCGGCTCCGGTGATGTTGCCGGCGACATCGGAGAGAAGGAACGCGATCAAGGCCGCCACTTCCTCGGGTTCAGTGATGCGGCCGGTGGTGATGTTGAAGGCGTCCGGGATCTGCTGGAGGAATGCGGCATGCTCGACCCCAGCCCCGGCCGCCACCTTGCCTCCGAAGCCCTCGGGGTCCTCCCATATCGCAGTGCGAACCACTCCGGGAGAGACGGTGTTGACGCGCACCCCCTGGGGCCCGAACTCCTCAGCCAGGGACTTGCCAAGTGCGGCCAGGGCCGCCTTGGCCGCGCTGTAGGCGACCGGGCCAGCGGCGGGCAGCCGGGAGTTGATGGACGAGACGTTGACGATCGAACCGCGGCGCTCGATCAGGCTGGGCAGGGCCGCGCGGGCGGCCCGGACGGCACTGAGCAGGTTGAGGTCGAGGACGCGGGTCCACTGAGAGTCGTCGGTGTCGAGGAAGCCAACGGGCTCCACATCGTCACCGGCTCCGACGTTGTTCACCAGCAGGTCGATGCCGCCCAGCTCGGCGTGGGCCCTGTCCATGAGCGTCGCGACGCCTTCGGCTGTGCTCAGGTCGGCCGACACCGTGTAGGCACCGCTTTCCTTCAGCTCGGGCGTAATGGTGCGGGCGGCTCCGACGATGCGGACGCCTTCGGCTGCCAGAGTCCGGACGGTGGCGAGCCCGATGCCCCGGCTGGCACCGGTGACGACGGCTGTCTTGTCGGTGAGGTTGAGGTGCACGGCACTCCAATTCTTGAACTTGAAGTACAAAATGTGGGCAGTGCTCACTCCAGGTGGAGCGAGCACTGCAATTCGAGTCAGAGAGAGTCGACCGTCGCGTCGATCACCCGGACAAGCCGATCAGGGCTTTCAGCAACCCGCGCCAGGAGTCGCAGGCCCACGACCGTGTTCAGCAGCAGGCTCCCCCAGGCCGCAGGATCACGTTCTGGTGCGATCTCTCCCGAACGCTGCCCTTCTTCGATCAGCGCGCGAAAGGCATCTTCGGTGCGGGCGAACATTCGCTGAACGAGTTCGGTTGCCACTCCATCTGCGCCGGCGAGCTCTGCCGCCGTGTTCACAGCCATGCAGCCCCGGCGGTCCGGGTCGGCAAGATCCATCTCGGCGAGGAATTCCAGCGTCTTGCGCAGACGCTCCTTGACCGGACCGGGCTGCTCGAGCATCTCGATGAGGGCAACCGTCTGGCTGTCGCGATAGCGGCGAAGTGCCCGCTCGAACAAGGCGTGCTTGCTGCCGAAGGTGTTGTAGAGACTGCCCTTGCCAATGCCGATCGCGTCGACGAGGTCCTGCGGCGTGGTCGCGGCGTAGCCCTTTCGCCAGAACACGTCCATGGCGTGTTCAACGGCAACGTCCGGATCGAACTGCTTGGGCCTCCCCATGGTCAGAACACTAGCACCGTTCTTGACCTTGAAGTCAAGAATTGTTCCGCAGCGCGACACGCCCATGACAACTCGTGCGTCCGTGCGGCGCGCGTCGTAGGCCCGCTGTCACCCGGCGAGGCGCATCCATGTGGTCATCGGTCAATGATGACCGTCCTGGCTGCTGCCAAGACCGTCTCGCCGAAGGGGGCCGGCTTCATAGCCCGACCGCGCTGGGCGCGTTCGAGCAGTGCTTGCCCGAGGTCCCGCTCCAGGCGGTTGATCTGGGTGACCAGGGTCGGCTGTTTGATACCGAGGACCTCGGCTGCCGCACGCATCGTGGGATGGCGCGACGCTGCCACAAAGCGCTCGAGTCGCTGCCAGGCACAGGGGCCGGGGAAAGCGTCGCGCAGGATCTCTGGAGTGCGGGCCGGGGTGCTGGCATCAGAGCCCAACCACCCATGCGAGTGAGCGACTTGACCTGCCAGTCTCAGATTCGTGTCACAGCTGCCATCGCCTGGCCATCGCTCGTGAGACTTGGCCACCATCCTGAGACCCTGCGCCTCGGGCCGTCAGGTCTGGGCCATGTCCACGAAGCGGGAGTAGTGGCCCTGGAAGGCGACCGTGATGGTGGCGGTGGGGCCGTTGCGGTGCTTGGCGACGATCAGGTCGGCCTCACCCGCGCGAGGTGACTCCTTCTCGTAGGCGTCCTCGCGGTGCAGCAGGATCACCATGTCGGCATCCTGCTCGATGGAGCCGGACTCACGCAGGTCGGAGACCATCGGCTTCTTGTCGGTGCGCTGCTCGGGGCCGCGGTTCAGCTGGGAGAGTGCGATGACCGGGATCTCCAGCTCCTTGGCCAGCAGCTTGAGGTTGCGGGACATGTCCGAGACCTCCTGCTGCCGGCTCTCGGCCCGCTTGGAGCCGCCGGACTGCATCAGCTGGAGGTAGTCGATCACGACGAGCCTGAGGTCGTTGCGCTGCTTCAGCCGGCGGCACTTGGCGCGGATCTCCATCATCGACAGATTGGGGGAGTCGTCGATGTAGAGCGGCGCCGCCGACACATCGGGCATCCGGCGGGCCAGCCGCGTCCAGTCCTCGTCGGTCATCGTGCCGGACCGCATGTGGTGCAGGGCCACCCGCGCCTCCGCCGACAGCAGGCGCATGGCGATCTCGTTGCGGCCCATCTCCAGCGAGAAGATGACGCTCGGCAGGTTGTGCTTGATGGCCGCCGCCCGCGCGAAGTCCAGCGCCAGCGTCGACTTGCCCATCGCCGGACGTGCGGCGATGACGATCATCTGCCCCGGGTGGAGGCCGTTGGTGAGCGAGTCGAAATCGGTGAAACCCGTGGGCACACCGGTCATCTCGCCACTGCGCGAGCCGATCGCCTCGATCTCGTCGAGCGCACCCTCCATGATGTCGCCCAGCGGCAGATAGTCCTCGCTGGTGCGCTGCTCGGTGACCGCGTAGATCTCGGCCTGCGCCCGGTTGACGATCTCGTCGACGTCGTCGTCGGCCGCGTATCCCATCTGGGTGATGCGCGTGCCCGCCTCCACCAGGCGGCGCAGCACCGCCCGCTCGTGCACGATCTCCGCGTAATACGCGGCGTTGGCCGCCGTGGGCACCATCTGCACCAGGGTGTGCAGATAGGAGGCCCCGCCGACCTTGTTGATCTCGCCGCGCTTGGTCAGCTCCGCGGCGATGGTGATGGGGTCGGCAGGCTCCCCGCGCGCATACACGTCGAGCACGGCCGTGAAGATCGTCTCGTGGGCCGGCTTGTAGAAGTCGTGGCCCTTGAGGATCTCCACGACGTCGGCGATGGCGTCCTTGGACAGCAGCATGCCGCCCAGCACGGACTGCTCCGCCTCGAGATCCTGCGGCGGGACCCGCTCGAAGGCGGCGCCCCCGCCGCCCCACATCCCGCCGTCCCGGCCGCGCTCGTGCTGCTCGTCCCGGCCGCGGCCCGAGTCGTCACGGCGGCGGGAGGCGGGCAGACGATCGCTGGGGCTCTCGGCCCACGGGTCGTCCAAGGGCTCGGAAATGCTCACCCGAGCCACCTCCTCCCGTCCGGCGAGCGGACCTCGCCGTGCCCCTCATTTCTACGGCACGGCACTGACAAATAAGACGCCCAACTCCGGTTACGGCGCGCCGGTTTTGCGGTGCTTTGGGAACCGGCGGACGGAGCAGGCGCCGGACCACCGTAGGCCCGTCGGCACCGTCAGCCAATCTGGTTATCCACAGGCCATGTGGACGACGGCCCCAATGCTGTGGACAACTCCTCGAAACCTGTGCACGACCCGGTGGACAGCCCTGTGAACAAGCTCGACCGGTTACCACGAAAGCGCCTCTGACCTGCAGTTTTGCCATCCACCGGCTGTGCAGAAGAAAAACTTCCCCGGTCGGCTCAAGATCACCTGGGACGACACGCCCGGCCACACACCCTGTGCACACCGGTAAGGGTCGCTCATGCTTTGCATCTCTTACCTGTGGACGATTAGATTGGTGCGCATGACACAGGCCCCCGCGCGCCCCCGCGCCGCCCGGCGACAGCACGACCGTGAGATCGTCACGCTGGCGGTTCCCGCCTTCGGCGCCCTCGTCGCCGAGCCCCTGTTCGTGATGGCCGACAGCGCGATCATCGGCCACCTCGGCACGGCACAGCTGGCCGGCCTCGGGGTTGCCTCGGCCCTCCTCATGACCGCCGTGAGCGTCTTCGTCTTCCTGGCCTACGCCACGACCGCCGCCGTCGCCCGGCGCGTGGGAGCCGGCGACCTTCCGGCGGCCATCCGCCAGGGCATGGACGGCATCTGGCTGGCGCTGCTGCTCGGCGCCGTCGTCGTCGCCGTCGTGCTCCCCACGTCCCCCGCCCTGGTGGAACTCTTCGGCGCCTCGGAAACGGCGGCCCCTTACGCGACCACCTATCTGCGGATCTCCGCACTCGGCATACCCGCCATGCTGGTCGTCCTGGCCGCGACCGGCGTGCTGCGCGGCCTGCAGGACACCAGGACTCCTCTCTATGTCGCGGTCGGCGGCTTCGTCGCCAACGGCATTCTCAATGCCGTGCTGGTCTACGGTGCCGGACTGGGCATCGCCGGATCCGCCTGGGGCACGGTCATCGCACAGAGCGCCATGGCCGTGGTCTACCTCGTCGTGGTGGTGCGCGGCGCCCGCAGGCACGGCGCCTCGCTGCGTCCGGAGGCGGCCGGGATCAGGGCCTCCGCCCAGGCGGGTGCGCCGCTGCTGGTCCGCACCCTCTCCCTCAGGGCCATTCTGATGATCGCCACCGCCGTGGCCGCGCGGCTCGGCGACACCGACATCGCGGCGCATCAGATCATCCTCTCCCTGTGGAGCCTGCTCGCCTTCGCGCTGGACGCCATCGCGATCGCCGGGCAGGCCATCATCGGGCGCTACCTGGGGGCCGGGGACGCCCAGGGCGCCCGCGCCGTCTGCCGCCGCATGGTGGAGTGGGGCATCGCGGTCGGGGTGGTCCTGGGCGTGCTGGTGGTGCTGACCCGGCCCGTGTTCCTGCCGCTGTTCACCAGCGACTCCGCCGTGAAGGACGCCGCGCTGCCCGCCCTGGTCATCGTGGCGCTCACCCAGCCGATCTCCGGCATCGTCTTCGTCCTGGACGGCGTCCTGATGGGTGCCGGCGACGGACCGTACCTGGCCTGGGCCATGTTGCTCACCCTGGCGGTCTTCACCCCGGTCGCCCTGCTGGTGCCGGTGCTGGGCGGAGGGCTCACCGCCCTGTGGGTCGCCATGACCCTGATGATGACCGTCCGGATGCTCACGCTGTGGCTCCGCAGCCGCTCCGGCCGCTGGCTCGTCACCGGGGCCACCCGCTGAACGACCGCGGCCACCCGCTGACATTCCGGCCACCGGCCACCATTCCACGACGGCGCCGTTTCACGTGAAACACCGCGCTCGGCCTCACATGACGCTGCGCTCGACGCGAGCGCCGAGGCCGACCGGTGCCGGCACGGGGACGGAAGAGACGGACTCCTGGCGCCTCATACTCACGACAAGGGGGCCGCACCCGGAATGGGTGCGGCCCCCTTGCTCACTGCGTCAGTGAGCGCGGCGATCAGGCCGCGACGACCTCGATGTTGACCTTGGCGGCAACCTCGGGGTGCAGACGCACGGACGTCTCGTGCGAGCCCAGGGTCTTGATGGGCGCACCGAGCTCGATGCGGCGCTTGTCGACCTCGGGGCCACCCGCTTCCTTGATCGCCGAAGCGATGTCGGCCGGGGTGACGGAACCGAAGAGGCGACCGGCCTCGCCGGAACGGACCGCGAGGCGGACCTTGACGCCCTCGAGCTGGGCCTTCACCTGGTTGGCCTGCTCGATGGTGTGGATCTCGTGGATCTTGCGAGCACGGCGGATCTGCTCGACGTCCTTCTCGCCACCCTTGGTCCAGCGGATAGCGAGCTTCCGCGGGATCAGGTAGTTGCGAGCGTAACCGTCCTTGACGTCGACGACGTCGCCCGCGGCACCGAGGCCGGAGACCTCGTGGGTAAGGATGATCTTCATGAGTCGGTCACCCTTCCCTTATCGCGCGGTGGAGGTGTAGGGCAGCAGCGCCATCTCACGGCTGTTCTTCACGGCCGTGGCGACGTCACGCTGGTGCTGCGTGCAGTTGCCGGTCACGCGGCGGGCACGGATCTTGCCGCGGTCGGAAATGAACTTCCGCAGCATGTTCGTGTCCTTGTAGTCCACGTACGTGACCTTGTCCTTGCAGAACGCGCAGACCTTCTTCTTCGGCTTGCGCACAGGCGGCTTCGCCATGGTGTTTCTCCTGTGTGATCAAGAAGTGTGGGGTAACGGCCCGCCCTAGAAGGGGGGCTCGTCCGAGTAGCCGCCACCGCCGCCGGAGCCGCCGCCCCAGCCGCCGCCACCCTGCTGGCCGCCGGCGGGAGCGCCGGTCGCCCACGGGTCGTCGGCAGGAGCGCCGCCGCCCTGCTGGCCGCCGGCGGGGCCACCGCCCCAGCCGCCGCCCTGCTGGCCGCCACCGCCGTAGCCACCCTGGCCACCGCGGCCCGTGGTCTTGGTGACCTTGGCCGTGGCGTTGCGCAGGCTGGGGCCGACCTCGTCGACGTCCAGCTCGTAGACCGTGCGCTTGATGCCCTCACGGTCCTCGTAGGACCGCTGCTTCAGCCGGCCCTGCACGATCACGCGCATGCCTCGCTGAAGGGACTCGGCGACGTTCTCCGCCGCCTGACGCCAGACCGAGCAGGTCAGGAACAGGCTCTCGCCGTCCTTCCACTCGTTCGTCTGACGGTCGAAGGTGCGGGGAGTCGACGCGACACGGAACTTCGCGACGGCCGCACCGGACGGGGTGAAGCGCAGCTCGGGGTCGTCGACAAGATTGCCGATGACCGTGATGACGGTCTCGCCTGCCATGGGTGAACCTCTCGGCGGGTTTGCTGCTGGCTGCTTGCTGCTACTCGTGTCCCGAGATCAGCTGAGCGGGATGCTCAGTGGGTCTCGGGGCGGAGGACCTTGGTCCGGAGGACCGACTCGTTCAGGTTCATCTGGCGGTCGAGCTCCTTGACGACCGCAGGCTCGGCCTGCAGGTCGATGACCGAGTAGATGCCCTCGGGCTTCTTCTTGATCTCGTACGCGAGACGACGACGGCCCCAGGTGTCGACCTTCTCGACCTTTCCGCCACCGTCACGGACGACGGAAAGGAAGTTCTCGATCAGCGGGGAGACAGCGCGCTCCTCGAGATCGGGGTCGAGGATGACCATCACCTCGTAGTGACGCATGTGGAACCCACCTCCTTTGGACTCAGCGGCCACGGGCGTTCCGTGGCAGGAGGGTCGTGATGCGTTGCGCAACGATGCCCGTCAGTAAAACAGCCGCCACTGACAATCGACGTCGGGCGGCGGTTTTCCCAGGTAGGCGGGACGGACCGTGGACTCACGAGTCCCTCGCCCCGGCACGGAGGCGGGTCGCTTCCCTGGCTGTGTCCGGACAGACACCGGTGCAGACGCTACAGAGTACCCGCACAGTGCCTTCCGGTTGAAATCCGTCCGGGCAGGCCGTCAATCTGTACACATCGGGTGTGTATGGCGCTACGATGCGCCGCTTTTCGCAGGAGGTGCCCTATGGCACAGGCAATGCGACCCAACGCCGGCGGCAACGGACTCTTCGCCACGGACGGCAAGCCCCATCCGGTTCAGGACACCCTGCTCGCGGTGACCCTGGTGCTGGGACTGACGTCCTTCATCTCGGCGATGTTCGACGATCTGCACCTGCTCAGCTCCTGGACCGGCCTGGTGGGCATTCTCACCGGCGCGTACGGACAGTGGATCTCGGAGACCACGCGTGAGCGCTTCGGTCTGATCGTGGGCCTCGGCGCATCCGCGGTCGGCTTCTTCCTGGGCATGGCGCACGGCGGCCTCTTCGGCGGGCTCTTCGACTGACGCCAGGCACTCCCGCTCCGGAATACCGGTGCACGCCCCGGTCCGCACGGGCCGGGGCGAAGGGGCCCTGCGCCCCGCCGGGCCGCTCCCGGGCGCAGTAGGCTTCGCGCGAGAGCCGGAGCCCCTGAACCCATGGGGACACACCAGCCCGAGGAGCGCCCCGAATGAGCCTGACCCTGAGGACCATCAGTCGCGAGCAGCATCTGGCGTACATCCAGAGCCTGCCGTCGGCGAGTCACATGCAGGTCCCGGCCTGGGCGGACGTGAAGGCGGAGTGGCGGTCCGAGAATCTCGGCTGGTTCGACGACCGTACCGGCGAGCTGGTCGGCGTCGGACTGGTGCTGTACCGGCAGCTGCCCAAGATCAAGCGATATCTCGCCTATCTGCCCGAGGGGCCGGTCATCAACTGGTTCGCTCCCAATCTTCAGGAGTGGATCGAGCCGATGCTGGCGCACCTGAAGCAGCAGGGCGCCTTCTCCGTGAAGATGGGCCCGCCGGTGATCATCCGCCGCTGGGAGGCGGCGACCATCAAGAAGGGCATCCAGAACCCGGACGTGAAGCGTCTGCGCGATCTGGAGGCCGACTTCATCGAGCCCCGTGCCTTCGAGGTGGCCGACAAGCTGCGCCGCATGGGCTGGCAGCAGGGGGAGGACGGCGGCGCCGGCTTCGGTGACGTCCAGCCCCGGTACGTCTTTCAGGTGCCGCTGGCCAACCGCTCCCTGGAAGAGGTCCACAAGAACTTCAACCAGCTGTGGCGCCGCAACATCAAGAAGGCGGAGAAGGCCGGCGTCGAGGTCGTCCAGGGCGGCTACGAGGACCTGCCGGAGTGGCAGCGCCTGTACGAGATCACCGCGGTGCGCGACCACTTCCGTCCCCGCCCGCTGTCGTACTTCCAGCGCATGTGGACGGCCCTCAATACCGAGGACCCCAACCGCATGCGGCTGTACTTCGCCCGGCACAACGGGGTCAACCTCTCCGCGGCGACCATGCTGATCGTGGGCGGGCACGTCTGGTACTCCTACGGGGCCTCCGACAACATCGGGCGCGAGGTCCGGCCCTCGAACGCGATGCAGTGGCGGATGCTGCGCGACGCCTACGCGCTCGGCGCCACCGTCTACGACCTGCGCGGCATCTCCGACTCGCTGGACGAGACCGACCACCTCTTCGGTCTGATCCAGTTCAAGGTGGGCACGGGCGGCCAGGCCGCCGAGTACCTCGGTGAGTGGGACTTCCCGCTCAACAAGCTGCTCCACAAGGCGCTCGACATCTACATGTCGCGCCGCTGACCCCGGCCTCGCCGCTGAGACCGCTTTCGCCACGTCCACCGCTTCGACAGTTCCCATATCCCTGATACACCGCAGCCACGAGAAAGGTTCCAGGTCCGGCCATGGCGCTCACGCTCTACGTCGACACCGCGCGCTGGCGGGCGCACCACAAGCACGTGCAGGAGCAGTTCCCCGGGCTGGTCCCGGTCTGCAAGGGCAACGGCTACGGCTTCGGCCACGAGCGGCTGGCAGAGGAGGTCACACGGCTGGGCGCGGACCTGCTGGCCGTCGGCACGACGTACGAGGCCGCCCGGATGAAGGACTGGTTCGGCGGTGACCTGCTGGTCCTGACTCCCTACCGGCGGGGCGAGGAGCCCGTGCCGCTGCCCGACCGCGTCATCCGCTCGGTGTCGTCGGTCGACGGCGTCTACGGCCTGGTCGGCGCCCGGGTGGTCATCGAGGTGATGTCGTCGATGAAGCGGCACGGCGTCACCGAGCAGGATCTGCCCCAGCTGCACGCGGCCATAGAGAACGTGCGTCTGGAGGGGTTCGCCATCCACCTGCCGCTGGACCGCACCGACGGCTCGGACGCCGTCGAGGAGGTCATCGGCTGGATGGACCGGCTGCGCGCGGCCCGGCTCCCGCTGCACACGATGTTCGTCAGCCACCTCAAGGCGGAGGAACTCGCCCGGTTGCAGCAGCAGTTCCCGCAGACGCGGTTCCGGGCCCGGATCGGCACCCGGCTGTGGCTGGGGGACCACGAGGCCACCGAGTACCGCGGGGCGGTCCTGGACGTCACCCGCGTCACCAAGGGGGACCGGTTCGGCTACCGGCAGCAGAAGGCCACCTCCGACGGCTTCCTGGTGGTCGTGGCGGGCGGAACCTCGCACGGGGTGGGGCTGGAGGCTCCCAAGGCGCTGCACGGCGTCATGCCGCGCGCCAAGGGCGTCGCCCGCGCCGGGCTGGCCACGGTCAACCGGAACCTTTCGCCGTTCGTCTGGGCCGGCAAGCAGCGCTGGTTCGCCGAGCCGCCGCACATGCAGGTGTCGATCCTGTTCGTGCCGGCGGACGCGCCCGAGCCCAAGGTGGGTGACGAGCTGGTGGCTCATCTCCGGCACACCACCACGCAGTTCGACCGCCTGGTCGACCGCTGAGCACATCCCGGAACCACGGAAAGGGGCCCCGCCGGACGGCGAGGCCCCTTTTTCCGCCATATGCGGTTCGCTCAGAGCGAACCGGCCGTGCCTCCCGTGCCTCCCGGCCCGCCCCATTCGACGCGCGCCCCCTCGGGACGGGCGGCGTGACGCGCCTGATGGGCGGCGGGACCGAGCACGAACACGTCCCCGGCGCCGTCCAGCACTCCGCCGGAGGGGTCGTCGTCCCCGGTCCGGCGCACCGGATCGCGTTCCGGCATGAGGATGTCGCGCACGACCACGGCACACAGATAGGCCGTGCCCAGCAGATGTACGCCGATCGCCCAGTGGTAGCCGTCGGTCGGCAGCCCTTTGTGGGCGTCGCCGCTGGTGGTGTACGCGAGGTACATCCAGATGCCCAGGAAGTACATGACCTCGCAGGCCTGCCAGATCAGGAAGTCCCGCCACCTGGGCCGCGCGAGGGCGGCGAGCGGCACCAGCCACAGGACGTACTGCGGTGAGTAGACCTTGTTGGTGAGGATGAACGCGGCGACGATCAGGAAGGCGAGCTGCGCGAACCGCGGCCGTCGGGGGGCCATCAGGGCGAGCGCGGCCACGCCGGCGCAGCAGAGCAGCATCAGCAGGGTGGCGAGCGTGTTGACGGCCTCGGTGCTCAGCGGATCGGACGAGTTCTGAGCCAGGATCAGCCAGAAGGAGCCGAAGTCGACGCCGCGTTCCTGGCTGAAGGTGTAGAACTTCGACCAGCCGTCGAAGGCGAGGAGCATCACCGGCCCGTTCACCACGGTCCAGGCGAGGATCGCGCTGCCGAGGGCCGTCAGGTACTCCCGCCACCGTCCCGCCCGCCAGCAGAGCACCAGCAGGGGCCCGAGGAGCAGCACGGGATAGAGCTTGGCGGCCGTGGCGAGGCCCAGCAGGACTCCGAAGGCCACGGGGCGGCCCCGCGACCACATCAGCATCGCCGCGGCCGTCAGCGCCACCGCCAGCAGGTCCCAGTTGATCGTCGCGGTCAGTGCGAAGGCGGGGGCCAGGGCCACCAGCAGGCCGTCCCAGGGCCGCCGGGCATGGGTGCGGGTGACGCAGACGGCGATGACCGCCGCGCACACCATCAGCATCCCGGCGTTGACCAGCCAGTACGCCTGCTCCTGCTCCTGGATGCTGCCGCCACCCGGTGAGAGCCAGGCGGCGACCTGCATGAACAAGCCCGTCAGCACCGGGTACTCCAGGAACTGCATGTCGCCGGGCAGCCGGTCGAAGTACGGCAGCAGTCCGTCGGCGAAGCCACGCCCCTGGTACAGGTGCGGGATGTCCGAATAGCAGGCGTGGGTGTACTGGGAGCTGGCTCCGAAGAACCAGGCGCCGTTGTAGCAGGGCGCCTTCTGCACCAGGCCGAGGGTGAACATGCCGATCGCCACCAGGGCGATCACCCGGACCGGGGTCCACCAGGAGGTCCCGAGCAGCGCGTGCCGCCCGAGCGGGCCGCCGACGAGTTCACTGCCGGCCGCGGCCACCTCGTCCTCGGCCGTGGGGCGTACCAGGTCCCGCTCGTGGGCGCTCGCTTGCTTCGATACTCCACTGGGCATGCCGCACATCCTGCCGTACGAGTCCGGGGAAACGACGTGGGCCGTCGTACCCGAGCGGTACGACGGCCCACGTTTCACGTGAAACGGCGGGGCGTTTCACGTGAAACGCTCAAGCCGGGCAAAGGGCGTCTAGTCGTCGGTCCGGCCTCCGAAGAGCCCGCCTCCGCCGCCGTTGCCATTGCCTCTGTTGTTGCCTCCGGGGAACGTGTCGGTGGGATCAGGTGAAGCGCTCGCACCGCCGTCCGTTCCACCGTTGTCCGCGCCTCCCTGGTCGTTGCCGCCGATCTCTTCTTCATTGCAGCGGAAGTCGAACGGCCGGCAGGTCTCGGTCTGCGTGGGAGTCGGCTCCGGGATGCTCTGCGTCGGCGACGCAGGCGCGGTCGGGGTCGGCTCCTCGCTCTCCGACTGCGTCGGCGTGGGAGACGGGGAGGGCTCGTCGTTGATCACCTCACCGATGGGCTCGGGGGTCGGGAACCGCTCCACCGGCTCGTTCTTCAGCGCGTCGCCCATGTAGTCCGCCCAGATCTCGGACGGGAACGAGGCACCGTGGATCTTCTTCTGCCCACCCGTGCCGAACATCTCGAGGAAGGTGCGGTTCTTGATGCTCTCGTCGTCGGGGTAGCGGAACATGCTGATCGCGGTGGACAGCTGCGGGGTGTACCCGACGAACCAGGCGGACTTGTTGCCGTCCGTGGTACCGGTCTTGCCGGCCACCTCGCGGCCGGGCAGCCGGGCGTTGGTACCGGTGCCCTTCTCGACCACGGTCTTCAGGACGTCCGTGACGTTGTTGGCCACATTCTCCTCGAAGGCCTGCTTGGTCACAGTCTTGTGGGTGAAGAGCGTGCCGTCCTTGCTGGTGATCTTCTTCACCGAGAACGGCTCGCGCTGCTCACCGGAGGCCGCGAAGGTGGCGTAGGCGCCGGCCATGCGGATGGCGCTGGGGCTGGACGTACCGATGGAGAAGGACGGGTAGTCCGTACCGGCGAGGCTGCTCTCCAGCACGCCGGCGTCCACCGCGGCCTCCTTCACCTTGTCCAGGCCGACGTCCATGCCGAGCTGCACGAAGGAGGAGTTCACCGACTCCCGCATCGCGTTCCGCAGATCGATCTTGTACTCGGGCGGACGGCCGTAGGAGACGTCGCCGTCATTGACCTGCAGCCACTCCTCACCCTTCTCGTTCCGCCAGATCGACCCGTCGTAGTTCTTGATCTTGAGCTTGTTCTTGCCCGGGTACAGGCTCTTGGGCGAGACGACGGTGCGCTCGTCCTGTGCCTGATCCGGGTCGAGGTCCGGGTCCCTGACGCCCCACTTCATGGCCGCCGCCAGCACGAACGGCTTGAAGGTCGAACCGACCTGCGCGCCGGTCACATCGGCGTTGTTGGTGAAGTGCTTGGTCGCGTCCACACCGCCGTAGATGGCCTCGATCGCGCCGCTCTCGGGGTTCACCGAGGCGCCGCCGAACTGGACGTGGGTGTCGGTCTCGGGGCGCTTCTTCTCGTCGATGTTCTCCTTGTAGACCTTCTTGACCGAGTCCTCGAGCGCCTTCACCTTCTTCTTGTCGAAGGTGGTGTAGATCGAGTAACCGCCCCGCTGCAGGTCCTCGGCGGTGATGCCGGTCTCCTCGCTGTGCGTGACGATGTAGCTCTTGGCGAGGTCCACCAGATAGCCGATCTGGCCGCTCAGCGCGGTGTTGGACCGCGGGCTCTGCACCTTGGGCAGCTTGGTGTACTTGGCCCGCACCTCGGGATCCAGATGCCCGTACTCGACCATCTTGTCCAGCGTGTCCTGCATCTGCAGCAGGGCACGCTTCCTGTTCTTCTCGGGTGTGGCGCCGTTCGGGTCGATGGAGGTCGCGCCCGCCGGGTCGTAGTAGGTGGCGCCCTTGAGCACTGCCGCCAGGAAGGCGCACTGGCCCGGGTTCAGATCGACGGCCCGCTTGTTGAAGTAGGCGCGGGAGGCGGCCTCGATCCCGTAGGCGCCGCGGCCGTAGTACGCGGAGTTCAGGTAGCCCTCGAGGATCGTGTCCTTGTCCATCGTGGCGCCCACCTTGATGGAGACCAGGATCTCCTTGAACTTCCGGGTGAGCGTCTGGGACTGGTCCTCCAGCATCGCGTTCTTCACGTACTGCTGGGTGATCGTCGAACCGCCCTGGGTCTCGCCGCCGCGGGCCATGTTGAACACGGCGCGGGCGATGCCCTTGGGGTCGATGCCGCTG
Organism: Streptomyces composti; assembly: GCF_012034205.1. Classification (GTDB taxonomy): domain Bacteria; phylum Actinomycetota; class Actinomycetes; order Streptomycetales; family Streptomycetaceae; genus Streptomyces; species Streptomyces composti. The sequence goes on along the minus strand of NZ_JAATEM010000015.1, from coordinate 155,781 downwards.
TCGCTGTAGAAGGTCTTGTTCTCCTGGGAGATGACGGCCTTCTGCATCTCCTCCGGGATCTGCGCGAGGCTGACGATCTGCCGGTTGCGCTCACCGCCGGTGGCGACCATCTGCTCGCCGTCGGCCCAGTAGTAGACGTTGTTCTGGGCCGTGGCCGTCTTGGCGACCTCGGGCGTGCCCACCATCGCGTACCCGATACCCGCGACGGCGATCAGGCCGCCGAAGAACGCGATGAACAGACCGGAGACGAGCCTCCAGGAGGGCACCCAGCGGCGCCAGCCGTACTTGTCGTGCCGCGGATAGTCGATGAACCGCTTCCTGCTCGGCGGTGCCGCGCGCCCCCGGCCGCGGCCGGGACCGGCCGCGCCGGCACGCCGGCTGCCGGGTCCGGTGTCCGACGCCCGGCGCCTGCCGCCTCTCTGTGCTGCGCGCCGCGCCTCGGCGCGGCCGCCGTACATGGGCCCTTCGCCCCCGCGGGATCCCCCGTAGGAATCGGACGGCGACCCGGTGGCGCCTCGCGGTGCCGCGCGGCGGCCGGAGGACGAGCCGGACTGGCCGCGTCGGGCCGCAGCACGTCCGCCTCCCTGCGGCGGTTTGCGACGGTGCTCGCTCATCGAACGACTACTCCTCGGGCAGGCGCACCCTTGCGCGCCTGGAACGGCGGCTGGTTTCCGGTCCCCCCGAAGTACGGATACGGCGCTGGCCGCATTCAGCCCGTACTGCACCGGGGACAGGGACGTCCCCAGACGTCACTCGGTTCCCGGTGGTGTGCATGGCGCACAGACTACGCACCGCCAAAACCTGCCGAGCCCAGAAGTTCACCTCAAATCAGGCAACTTGCTCGGTATGAATCGGGGATGTGATCCCGTTCACCACACTCCCTCTTGTCGCATCCGGGGCGCCGTTCTATCGTCGTGATGTATCGAGTCGATACATCAGAGCGGCATACGGGACGAGAGGAGGCGACGATGAGCCGGCGTTCCGGGATCCTCGAGTTCGCCGTACTCGGCCTGCTCCGCGAATCTCCGATGCACGGCTATGAGCTGCGCAAGCGGCTCAACACATCGCTGGGCGTCTTCCGGGCGTTCAGCTACGGGACGCTGTATCCCTGCCTCAAGACGCTGGTCGCCAACGGCTGGTTGATCGAGGAACCGGGGAGCACCAGCGAGGCCACCGCGACCCTCACCGGACGACGCGCCAAGATCGTCTACCGGTTGACGGCCGAAGGTAAGGAGCACTTCGAGCAGCTCCTCTCGCAGACCGGCCCCGACGCGTACGAGGACGAGACCTTCGCCGCGCGGTTCGCCTTCTTCGGGCAGACCTCGCGCGACGTACGCATGCGCGTGCTGGAGGGCCGCCGCAGCCGCCTGGAGGAGCGTCTCGAGAAGATGCGCGCCTCACTGGCGCGCACTCGGGAGCGTCTCGACGACTACACGCTTGAGCTCCAGCGCCACGGAATGGAGTCCGTGGAGCGCGAAGTGCGCTGGCTGAACGAGCTCATCGAGAGTGAGCGGGCCGGGCGGGACCTGCGAGGTTCCGCCCCTGGGGGAGCCGCTCAGCAGGACAGGACATCTGGAGCGACGGGCGGCCTGCCCCGGTCCGGGGACGATCCCCGGCCGGATACGCCCGACGACACCGCCACGTGAGACCCACCTCAGGGCCTCACTCGTACACACAGGGAGCAACCGGAATGGGTTCGGTTCGCGTAGCCATCGTCGGCGTGGGCAACTGCGCGGCATCGCTGGTTCAGGGAGTCGAGTACTACAAGGACGCCGACCCGGCGAGCAAGGTGCCGGGCCTGATGCACGTCCAGTTCGGCGACTACCACGTCGGCGACGTCGAGTTCGTCGCCGCCTTCGACGTGGACGCCAAGAAGGTCGGCCTCGACCTCGCGGACGCCATCGGCGCCTCCGAGAACAACACCATCAAGATCTGCGACGTCCCGCGTACCGGCGTGACGGTGCAGCGCGGCCACACCCTCGACGGTCTCGGCAAGTACTACCGGGCCACCATCGAGGAGTCCGCCGAGGAGCCCGTCGACGTCGTCCAGGTCCTCAAGGACAAGCAGGTCGACGTCCTGGTCTGCTACCTGCCCGTCGGCTCCGAGGAAGCGGCCAAGTTCTACGCCCAGTGCGCCATCGACGCCAAGGTCGCCTTCGTCAACGCCCTTCCGGTCTTCATCGCCGGCACCAAGGAGTGGGCGGACAAGTTCACCGAGGCCGGTGTGCCGATCGTCGGTGACGACATCAAGTCCCAGGTCGGCGCGACCATCACGCACCGCGTGATGGCGAAGCTGTTCGAGGACCGCGGCGTCATCCTGGACCGCACCATGCAGCTGAACGTCGGCGGCAACATGGACTTCAAGAACATGCTCGAGCGCGAGCGCCTGGAGTCCAAGAAGATCTCCAAGACGCAGGCCGTCACCTCGCAGATCCCCGACCGGGAGCTGGGCGAGAAGAACGTCCACATCGGCCCGTCCGACTACGTGGCCTGGCTGGACGACCGCAAGTGGGCCTACGTCCGCCTCGAGGGCCGCGCCTTCGGTGACGTCCCGCTGAACCTGGAGTACAAGCTCGAGGTCTGGGACTCCCCGAACAGCGCCGGTGTCATCATCGACGCCCTGCGCGCCGCGAAGATCGCCAAAGACCGGGGCATCGGCGGCCCGATCCTGTCGGCCTCCTCGTACTTCATGAAGTCGCCGCCGGTGCAGTACTTCGACGACGAGGCCCGCGAGAACGTCGAGAAGTTCATCCAGGGCGAGGTCGAGCGCTGAACCCTGCCGCTGCGGGCAGTTGAGGGTCTCCGGGTCGCACGACCCGGAGACCCTCTTCGTATGTGAGGCTGTGCGCCATGGCCGTCGTCCGTGACCTGCGCGTCCTGCTGCGCTTCCAGGGGTTCAGACGCCTGCTCGCCGTACGGCTGCTGTCCCAGGGGGCGGACGGGGTCTTCCAGGTCGCGCTCGCCTCCTACGTGGTGTTCTCCCCCGAGCGGCAGACCTCGGCCGCGGCCATCGCCTCCGCGATGGCGGTGCTGCTGCTCCCCTACTCGCTCCTCGGTCCCTTCGCCGGGGTTTTCCTGGACCGCTGGCGCCGCCGCCAGGTGTTCCTCTACGGCAATCTGCTGCGCGCCCTGATGGCCGCGGTCACCGCCGTGCTGATCCTGGGCGGCGTCCCCGACTGGCTGCTCTACATCTCCGCCCTGTGCGTCACCGCCGTCAACCGCTTCGTGCTGGCCGGGCTGTCCGCCGCGCTGCCCCGGGTGGTGGACACCGGGCGACTGGTCATCGCCAACTCGCTCTCGCCGACCGCGGGGACGCTGGCCGCCACCGCCGGCGGCGGGCTCGCCTTCCTGGTGCGGCTGCTGATCGCGGACTCAGACGCGGCCGTGGTGGTCCTGGGCGCCGGCCTGTATCTGTGCGCGGCCCTCGCCTCCCTGCGCATCGCCAAGGAGCTCCTCGGACCGGACCGCGCCCTGGTCAGCCCCCGGCTGGCCACCGCGCTGTCCGGCACCGCGCGCGACCTGGTGGCCGGGGTACGGCATGTCGCCGCGCCGGAGCGCCGGGAGGCCGCCTGGGCGCTGACCGCGATGTCCCTGATGCGGTTCTGCTACGGCGCCGTGCTCGTCATGGTGCTGATGCTGAGCCGCTACGCGCTGACGTCGAGCACGGACGGCGGACTGGCGCTGCTCGGCCTTGCGCTCGGCTTCTCCGGCGCCGGGTTCTTCGCGGCCGCCGCCCTGACGCCGTGGGCCGCGGGGCGGCTGGGGCCGGGTCTCTGGATCGTGCTCTGCGCCGGGGCTGCGGCACTGCTGGAGCCGGCCCTCGGGCTGTTCTTCGCCACCGTCCCGCTGCTGGCGGGGGCGTTCGTCCTGGGACTGACCACCCAGGGCTCCAAGATCGCGACCGACACCATCGTCCAGACCCTGGTCGAGGACGACTTCCGTGGCCGGATCTTCTCCGTCTACGACGTTCTGTTCAATGTGGCCTTCGTCAGCGCCGCCGCGGTGGCGGCCCTGATGCTGCCTCCGGACGGGCGTTCGGTTCCGCTGGTCGTAACGGTCGCCGTGATCTACGGAGGAGTAGCTGTGGTTATGGCCCGTTTTGGACGCCAGTAAGTGTCACATCAGTGCCACAGAGCCCCAGTTGACTACTGAGCTGTCCATGGCGGCCGATAGCTTACGTGGGTCTTACGAGCGAGCTTTTCGCGTCAACACCCATGTATTGAGGGGGACCCCCAGTGACCACTCCGCCGCCCCAGGGCAACCCGTTCGCCCAGGGCCAGCAGCAGCCCCACGGCCAGCCGCCCCAGGGCGGTTTCCCCCAGCAGGCGGGCCAGCCCGGCTTCCCGCCTCCCGGAGCGCCGGTGCCGCCGGCCCAGCCGCAGCGAAAGGTCAGCTTCAAGCTGATCAAGAACATCGTGCTGGTGGTGATCGTGGTCAGCGTGGCGATCGGCGGCTACATCGCCAGCCGCGATGACGCCGACCAGGCCGCTGTGGGTGACTGCCTGAAGTCGGCTTCCTCTTCCTCGGACCGCATGGAAATCGTCGACTGCTCCTCCTCGGAGGCCGAGGGCAAGGTCCTCAAGAAGGTCAAGGGCCACTTCACCTCCCTCACCGCCGAGACCGAGTGCCGCAAGGTCGAGGGAGCCACCGGCTACTACGCCGAGACCGGCGACGGCGAGGAGTTCCTGCTCTGCTTCGGCGATGTCTGACCGGACCTGAGCACCTGTAGCTGACCGTCGAGGCTTGCCGCGGTCGCACCAACGCGAAAGGCGGGTCATGTTTCACGTGAAACATGACCCGCCTTTCGCATCCCGTGACGAGAGAGCCTCCGGGGCATGTTTCACGTGAAACGCGCCCCGGGACGTATCTCAGGCTCAGCTCTGCCGTTCGCTGCCCTGCTGTTCGCTCCACCACTGCTTGAGCGCCGCGACCGCCGCGTCGTGGGGCATCGGGCCGTTCTCCAGGCGGAGCTCCAGCATGTGCTTGTAGGCCCTGCCCACATCCGGGCCCGGCTTGATGCCCAGGATCTCCATGATCTGGTTGCCGTCGAGGTCCGGGCGGATGGCGTCCAGCTCCTCCTGCTCCTGGAGCTTGGCGATGCGCTCCTCCAGACCGTCGTACGCCCGGGAGAGCGCGGCCGCCTTGCGCCGGTTGCGGGTGGTGCAGTCGGAGCGGGTCAGCTTGTGCAGGCGGCTCAGCAGCGGGCCCGCGTCGCGGACGTAGCGGCGCACGGCGGAGTCCGTCCATTCCCCCGTGCCATAGCCGTGGAAGCGGAGGTGCAGCTCCACCAGGCGGGAGACGTCCCGCACCAGCTCGTTGGAGTACTTCAGCGCCGTCAGCCGCTTCTTGGCCATCTTCGCCCCGACCACCTCGTGGTGGTGGAAGGAGACCCTGCCGTCCTTCTCGAAGCGGCGGGTGCGCGGCTTGCCGATGTCGTGCAGCAGGGCGGCCAGGCGCAGGGTGAGATCCGGGCCCTCGTCCTCCAGCGCCATCGCCTGCTCCAGGACGATCAGCGTGTGCTCGTAGACGTCCTTGTGCCGGTGGTGCTCGTCACTCTCCAGACGCAGCGCCGGCAACTCGGGCAGCACACGGTCCGCCAGCCCGGTGTCGACGAGCAGCGTCAGGCCCTTGCGCGGGTTCGCGGAGAGGATCAGCTTGTTCAGCTCGTCCCGCACCCGTTCCGCGGAGACGATCTCGATACGTCCCGCCATGTCCGTCATCGCCGCGACGACCTCGGGCGCCACGTCGAAGTCCAACTGGGCGGCGAACCGCGCGGCCCGCATCATCCGCAGCGGGTCGTCCGAGAAGGACTCCTCGGGGGTGCCCGGCGTGCGCAGCACCCGGGCCGCAAGGTCGTCCAGGCCTCCGTGCGGGTCGACGAAGACCTTCTCCGGCAGGGAGACGGCCATCGCGTTCACCGTGAAGTCCCGGCGGACGAGGTCCTCCTCGATCGAGTCGCCGTAGGACACCTCCGGCTTGCGGGAGGTGCGGTCGTAGGCCTCCGACCGGTAGGTGGTCACCTCGATCTGGAAACCGTCCTTCTGCGCGCCGACCGTCCCGAAGGCGATGCCGACGTCCCACACGGCGTCCGCCCAGGGCCGCACGATGCGCAGCACGTCCTGGGGTCGGGCGTCCGTGGTGAAGTCCAGGTCGTTGCCCAGCCGGCCGAGCAGTGCGTCCCGTACCGAGCCGCCGACGAGAGCGAGTGAGAATCCCGCCTCCTGGAAACGGCGGGCGAGATCGTCGGCAACAGGCGCGACCCGGAGCAGTTCGCTCACTCCGCGTTCCTGCACCTGGCTGAGAGGGGTACTGGTTTCTTCCTTGGCGTTCGGCACAACAGAAGAGGGTACGTGGCCCCGGCAGCCCCGGGCCTCCCCCTTTCCCTACGCAGAGCGTCACCCCGGATGACGCCCGGGGCGACAGGCCGATCCACTTCCCGATCTTGGGCAGCGGTCCGTGGCACTACCTCTCAGCTCGCATCGTTACCATGCGGGGACCACTTTCCGACGACCACTGACGACAAGGGACGGACGAGCGCGTGGCCGAGGCGGCAGCAAACCCGGGGACCAGTCCCTCACCTGCCCGCCGCTGGCTGCGGCGCACCGGAGCCCTGCTCGCCGGGGTGCCGCTGCTGGCCGGGCTCCTCCATCTGCCCGCCCAGCCCGCAGCGGCCGACCCCGTCCGCACCGCCCCCCGCGCCGCGGCCGCGACGGGCTCGGTCTCCGTCTCGGTGGACAGGCTGACCCCCAGCATCCCCGGTGAGGGGGACACGGTCACCGTCTCCGGCACGATCACCAACAAGGGCAAGCAGGCCGTCACGGACGCCCACGTCGGCCTGAGCGTGGGGCCCCGGCTGACGACCCGCTCCGCCATCGACACGGTCGCCAGGAACAGCGGCGACGTCCGCACTCCCGTCGGCCAGGAGATCGGCGGCAAGTACACCGAGAAGTTCGACAAGCTCACCCCCGGTGTCTCGCGCCCCTTCAGCATCTCCGTGCCGGTGGACCAGCTGGACCTGGGGCAGGACGGGGTCTACCAGCTGTCCGTGCAGCTGACCGGGCAGACCGCGGCCCAGCAGTGGGACCAGACCCTCGGTGTCCAGCGGACCTTCCTCCCCTGGCAGCCCGACGGGGCCGAGACCAGGACGAAGACGACCGTTCTGTGGCCGCTGATCTCCGATGTGCACGTCACGGCGGAGACCGGCTCGAACGAGCAGCAGACCCCCGTCTTCCGCGACGAGGACCTCGCCAAGGAGATCGCTCCCGGCGGCCGGCTCGACCGGATGGTGTCGCTGGGCAAGGAGCTCGACGTCACCTGGGTGATCGACCCCGACCTGCTGGCCTCGGTCGACGCCATGACCGAGAGTTACCAGGTCCGCGGCGACGGTGACGAGAACGTTGCCGGGCGCAATCAGCAGCTCGCCAAGCGGTGGCTGGCCCAGCTGCAGCAGGCGGTGGAGGACAAGGAGGTGGTCGCCCTGCCGTTCGGCGACCCGGATCTCGCCTCCCTGGCCCACCACGGCACCTCGGTCGCCGGCTCGCTCAACCACCTCAAGGAAGCGACCGACGCCGCCGACCAGACGGTGCGGACCATCCTGCACATGACCCCCGCCACGGACTTCGCCTGGCCCGTGAGCGGCGCGGTCGACCCGTCCGTCATCAAGGTCGCCACCTCCGCGGGCGCCGACAAGGTGATCGCCCGCAGCGACTCCTTCCAGGAGAACGGCGGGCTGTCGTACACGCCCTCGGCGCCGCGCCCCATCGGGGGCGGCACCACGGCGGTGGTCGCCGACGCACGGCTGTCCACGGCCTTCCAGGGCGAGATGGCCAAGGCCTCCCGGTCCACGCTGGCCACCCAGCGGTTCCTCGCCCAGAGCCTGATGCTCGGCCTGCAGACCAACAAGCAGCGGAGCATCGTCGTCGCCCCCCAGCGCACCCCGTCCGCGAGCCAGGCTCAGACGATGGCCGAGGCGGTCAAGGCGCTGCAGAACGCCTCCTGGGCCGACTCCCAGGACCTGGTCGCGGCTGCCAAGGCCAAGCCCGATCCGGCGGCCCGGACCACCGTCCCCTCCGCGGGCGCCTACCCGGCCTCGCTGCGCAAGCAGGAGCTGCGCCGGCCGGTGTTCGAGCAGATCGCGAGGACGCAGGACAAGCTCGACAAGTTCAAGGTGATCCTCTCCGAGGCGGACCGGGTGGTGACCCCGTTCGGTCGCGCCCTGAACCGGGCCATGTCCGCCTCGTGGCGGGGCCGCCCCGCCGACGCGGCCATCTACCGCAGCGGAGTGGAGACCTACCTGGACGGTCTCATCGACTCGGTGAAACTGATCGAGAAGTCCGAGACCAAGCTCTCCGGCCGCAGCGCCACGATCCCCGTGACGGTGCAGAACAACCTGGTCCAGGGCGTCGATCACCTGGTGCTGCGGCTGACCTCCACCAACCCGACCCGGCTCAAGATCAACGGCAGCGCCTATCAGGAGCAGCCGATCACCGTCTCCGGCGGTCACAGCCAGTCGGTGAAGTTCACCACCTCCGCCAACGCCAACGGCCGGGCGACCGTGGTGGCCCAGCTGTACACACCGGACGGCCGGAAGTACGGCGAGCCCGTCACCTTCGACGTCAAGGTCACCGAGATCACCGCCACGGTCATGCTGGTCATCGGCGGCGGAGTGCTGCTGCTGGTCCTCGCGGGACTGCGCATGTACACCCAGCGCAAGCGGGCCGCTGCGCGTGAAGCGGCGCAGGAGGAGTCCGGGACGGGCGAGGAGAACGACGACGCGCGAAACCCGGAAGCCACCGGGGAGCGTCCCACCGAGGAGCCGGAGTCCGGCTCCCGGGAGGGCGGCCCCCAGCAGCCGAGTGACCCGGCGGCGGACACCGCACCGGAAAGCGCAGACCCGTCCGGCACGGGTGAGAGAGTGGACCGTTGACGATGTCGTGGCCGGTCGGCCCGGGACGATGAGGTGGGGTAACCATGAACGCGCCGTACGACGGTGACCGCGGCCATGCCGCGGGCAGCTCGGGCCACCCCGAGTCGGACCACCCCGAGGGTCCGCCGCCCGAGCACGGCCAGGTGCCTCCGCCGTCCGCGGACCCGTACCTCCAGGACACCTACGACCAGGACCCCTACCGGGCGCAGGACATCTCCGCCCAGGACCCGGTCGACGAGGCGCGCTACGACCGCGCCGCGCACCCCCCGGCGCAGGACGACCAGCCGCAGCAGCCGCTGTACGGCCGGCCTCCCCAGCCGCCCCACGCTCCCGACCCGCGGGTGTGGGCGCAGACCCCGGCGCCCGAGCCGGACGGTCCTACACAGCACCTGCCATACGGGGACGACCCGCGCACCACGCAGTACGTGGGCGTGGACGAGCTCGTCGGCGGCGGCCGCCGGGAGCAGGACGCCTTCGCACACCTCTTCCGCGACCAGCAGCAGAGCGGTGTGTTCCCGGACCCGCCGTCCGGCGACCGGCACCCCGCGCAGCACTCGGCCGGGCAGGAGGGCACCGGGCAGCCCGAGGGTCCCGCTCCGGTACCCGGACCCGCCACCCCGACCCCGGGCCACTACGCGGGCCCCACCCCGCCGCCCCCGGCGGAAGCCCCCGCCCCCGAACCGGCTCCGGCGCCCAGGAAGGCGAGCCGGGCCGGAGGCCTGCTGAAGTCCAGCGCCGTGATGGCGGCGGGCACGATGGTGTCCCGGCTGACGGGGTTCATCCGCTCCGCGCTGATCGTCTCCGCACTGGGCCTCGGCATGCTCGGCGACTCGTTCCAGGTCGCCTACCAGCTGCCGACCATGATCTACATCCTCACCGTCGGCGGCGGTCTCAACTCGGTGTTCGTGCCACAGCTGGTCCGCGCCATGAAGGAGGACGAGGACGGCGGCGACGCCTACGCCAACCGGCTGCTGACCCTCGTCATGGTCGCCCTGGCCGCGCTCACCGCCCTCGCCTGGTTCGCCGCGCCGCTCCTGGTGCGCGCCCTGTCCAACCCGGTCGCCAGCGACCCCGAGGCCAACGACGTCGCCGTCACCTTCACCCGCTACTTCCTGCCCTCGATCTTCTTCATGGGCATTCATGTGGTGATGGGTCAGATCCTCAACGCCCGCGGCCGCTTCGGCGCGATGATGTGGACCCCGGTCCTGAACAACATCGTCATCATCGTCACCCTCGGCACCTTCATCTGGGTGTACGGCACCGCCGCCGACTCCGGCATGACCGTCGAGACCATCCCCCCCGAGGGAGAGCGGCTGCTCGGCGTGGGCGTGCTCCTCGGCCTCGTCGTCCAGGCGCTGGCGATGATCCCCTACCTGCGCGAGACCGGCTTCCGGATCCGCCCGCGCTTCGACTGGAAGGGCCACGGTCTCGGCAAGGCCGCCATGCTGGCCAAGTGGACCATCCTGTTCGTCCTGGCCAACCAGGCGGGCGCCCTGGTCGTGACCCAGCTGTCCACCGCGGCGGGACGGGACTCCGGCGTCGAGGGCACCGGCTTCGCCGCCTACGCCAACGCGCAGCTCATCTGGGGGCTGCCGCAGGCCATCATCACCGTCTCCCTGATGGCCGCCCTGCTGCCCCGCATCTCCCGCTCGGCGGCCGACGACGACTCCGGCGCGGTCCGGGACGACATCTCCCAGGGCCTGCGCAACACGGCCGTCGCCATCGTGCCGATCGCCTTCGGCTTCGTCGCGCTCGGCATCCCGATGTGCACCCTGATCTTCGGCTCCTCGGGCACCGGCGAGGCCACCAACATGGGCTACATGCTGATGGCCTTCGGCCTCGGCCTGATCCCCTACTCGGTGCAGTACGTCGTCCTGCGCGCCTTCTACGCCTACGAGGACACCCGAACCCCCTTCTACAACACGGTCATCGTGGCGGCGGCCAACGCACTCGCCTCCGGGCTCTGCTTCCTGGTGCTCCCGGCCCGCTGGGCCGTGGTCGGCATGGCCGCCTCCTACGGGCTGGCCTACGCGATCGGCGTCGGCGTCGCCTGGCGCCGGCTGCGCAAGCGGCTGGGCGGCGACCTGGACGGCGCCCGGGTGCTGCGCACCTACGCCCGGCTGGGCATCGCCTCGGTGCCGGCCGCGCTGCTCAGCGGCGCCGCCTGCTACGGCATCAGCCAGACCCTGGGCCAGGGCGTCGGCGGTTCCTTCGCGGCGCTGCTGGCCGGCGGGGCCGTCCTGCTCGGTGTCTTCTTCGTCGCCGCACGCCGCATGCACATCGAGGAGCTCAACTCACTGGTCGGCATGGTCCGAGGACGCCTGGGACGCTGAGGCAGGGGGTAGACGCACAACCATCGTCAGCCACCGTGTGTCGTGCATAGCGGCGGACTGTGGGCACAATTGATGTCGGCGTCGGGCGGCGCGCAACGGCGCCGGCCGATGCGCAACGGATGGGGAGGCAGGGAACGACGGTGGCGGAACGGAGCACAGCTGCCGTCGACGTGGCAGACAACAGCGGCGACGAGTCGCTGACCGCGGAGGCGGACCAGACCACGGCCGACGGGGTGGCCAAGAACCAGGAGCAGGACACGGACAGCGACGAGGCACAGGAGAAGACCGGGACCGAGGGTTCCGGCAAGACCTCGCCGCCTGAACTGCACAGTGGCCACAAGCTCGCCAGACGCTACCGGCTCGAGGAGTGCGTCACCCGTCTGGACGGTTTCAGCAGCTGGCGTGCCGTCGACGAGAAGCTGCGCCGCGCCGTCGGCGTGCACATCCTGCCCGCCGACCACGCGCGGGCCCGTTCAGTGCTGGCCGCTGCCCGCTCCTCCGCCCTGTTGGGCGATCCGCGCTTCGTGCAAGTCCTCGACGCGGTCGAGGAGAACGACCTCGTCTACGTGGTCCACGAATGGCTCCCCGACGCCGTCGAGCTGACCACGCTGCTGGCCTCAGGCCCGCTGGAGGTCTACGACGCCTACCAGATGGTCAGCCAGGTGTCCGCCGCCATGGCCGCGGCGCACCGCGAGGGCCTCGCGCATCTGCGGCTGAACCCCAACGCGGTGCTGCGCACCTCCACTGGTCAGTGGCGCATCCGCGGCCTCGCCGTGAACGCGGCGCTGCGCGGCATCAGCTCCGACACCCCGCAGCGCACCGACACCGAGTCCATCGGTGCCCTGCTGTACGCGGCGCTCACCCAGCGCTGGCCGTACGAGAACGACGCCTACGGCCTGTCCGGCCTGCCGAAGGACATCGGCCTGATCCCGCCGGACCAGGTGCGCGCCGGGGTCCACCGGGGCCTGTCCGAGCTCGCCATGCGCGCGCTCGCCAACGACGGCGCCACCGCCTCCCGGCACGAGTCGCCCTGCACCACGCCGGAGGAGCTGGTGAAGGCGATCAGCGAGATGCCCCGCATCCGACCGCCGGAGCCCGCGTTCACCTCGCCCCCCGACTACCAGCGCACCACCTACCAGCAGGGCACCTACGGCCGCACGGCCCCCCGTCCGGGCAGCCCTCAGGCGGTGCCGGCTCCGCCGCCCCCGCTGCAGAGCCGCACGGGCAAGGCGCTGAAGTGGGCGGTGTCCGCCCTGCTGATCGCGGCCCTCGGGCTGGGCAGCTGGCAGCTCGCGGACGCCCTGATGGACCAGGGCGGCAAGGCCGACGACACCAACACGACGCAGACCAACGACGGAGGCGACAAGGGCGGCGACAAGGCCCGCCCGCCCAAGCCGCTGGCCATCCATGGCGCCCAGGAGTACGTCGCCAAGGGGTCGGCCCAGGCTCCGGAGGACGTCGCCAACACCTACGACGGCGATCCCTCGACCTACTGGCGCACCCGGAGCTTCGTGGACGGCCCGGACATGAACCCGGCCTTCAAGCCGGGTGTGGGCATCGTCTACGACCTCGGGTCCGAGCAGACGGTGAAGGGGTCGACGATGGGGCTGCGCTACAGCGGCGACCACACCACGGTCACGCTGTACGCGACGGGCTCCACCAGTTCATCGACCCCGATCAGTGCCATGCGGAAACTCGGTACGGTGACCACCACCGGGGACAGCGCGACGGTGAAGGTCTCCAAGCCGGTGAAGACCCGGTACGTGCTCGTCTGGATCACCGCCATGCCGTCCGCGCCCGGTGACGCATACAGTGGCGCCGGATACAAGCAGGCCATCACCGACCTGAAGTTCACCGGCTGACGCCCGACAAAGGGGGAGGGGGTCCGATGGCGGACGGCACCGCGTACCGCGACGCGAGTGATCAGGACCTCCTGACCCGCCATGTGGACGGCGATCCCGACGCCTTCGGCGAGCTGGTGCGCCGCCACCGGGACCGGCTGTGGGCCGTGGCCCTGCGCACGCTGGGAGACCGGGAGGAGGCCGCCGACGCGGTCCAGGACGCCCTCGTCTCCGCCTACCGGGCCGCCCACACCTTCCGCGGACGATCGGCCGTCACGACCTGGCTGCACCGGATCACCGTGAACGCCTGCCTGGACCGGGCCCGCAAGGCCGCCTCCCGGAAGACCGCACCGGTGGACGACACCGAGCGCCTGGAGCAACTGCTGGAGCCGCACGAGTCCGCAGCGGCGCCCGCCGAGCGCAATGATCTGCACCGCCAGCTGATCGAGGCCATGGGCACCCTTCCGGCCGATCAGCGGGCCGCACTGGTGCTGGTGGACATGCAGGGCTACCCCGTCGCCGAGGCCGCCCGGATCCTCGATGTACCCACCGGCACGGTGAAGAGCCGCTGTGCCCGTGGCCGGGCCAGGCTCCTGCCCCTCCTGACCCATTTGCGGCCGGACGCCGACGGCGAGGACGGGAAACAGGACGAGACACGGAACCGGACGGCGGGCAGACCCGTCCCACCCGCAGCGGGACCGCGTGCAGCGGATCCGCCGGAGGCAGGACCGAGTGACCCAGCGGCTATGAAGGGCGGAGGTGGGCGAGCGTGACGTCGACGACGGAGGACAGGGCGGAGCACCCTGACGTCACGGAGATCTCCGACCTCACCGAAGGACTCCTGCCGCCGGACCGGACCGGCGCGGTACGCCGTCATCTGGGCGAGTGCGAGCTCTGCGCTGATGTGCATGCCTCGCTGGAGGAGATCCGGAACCTGCTCGGCGCGACGCCGGGCCCGTTCCGCATGCCCGACGATGTCGCCGGCCGTATCGATGCCGCTCTGGCCGCGGAAGCCCTGCTGGACGCCAGGGCGTCGCAGACACCGGCGGAGGAGGCCTCCGAGGCCGCAAGGACTTCGGAGGCGCAGGCGCCGGCCGAAGGGGTTCCGGAAGCCGTGGACACCTCCCGTGCGGCACGCTCCGAGGGCGGTCGTGCGCATGTTTCACGTGAAACCGCCTCGCGGGAAACCGCGCGCGTTTCACGTGAAACGTCGGTACCCGCGGACCGGCCCGCCGGGCGTCCCCGCTCCGCCACCACCGGTCCGGGCCGCAAGGGCCGCCTGCGGGGCCGCCGCCGGATCGCCGTCCTCGGGACCGTGTTCACCGTCGCCGCCCTGGGCTTCGGCTCGCTGCTGTTGGCGTCCCTGAACGACAGCGGGGCTCCCGAGAAGGGGCAGGAGACCACCGCCGCGGACACCTTCTCCGGGGACCCTCTGGAGGACCGGGTCGATCAGCTCCTGGCGAGCGGCCAGGGCAAGGGCGGCGGATCCCGCACCCCGTTCGGTGTGGAATCGGAAGGCACCGGGGCGAGCCCCCGAGTTCTGAAGGAGCCGACGGTCCCGGAGTGCATCCGTGAGGGCATCGGCCGGGAGGATGCCCCACTGGGTACGGAGCGCGGCACGTACCAGGGCAGGGAGGCGCTGCTCGTGGTGCTCCCCGACGCAGCGGACGACACCCGCGTGACCGCCTATGTGGTCGAGACGAGCTGCGTGGACGACCCCTCCTCGGGAGCCGAGGCCGAGGTCTTGCTGAAGCACTCCTACACCCGGTCCTGACCGAGAGGGAGTGACAGCCTCCGACGCGGCAATGCGTACGGTGTGTGCCCCCTTCGTGCGCGTCACAGGGCCCTCTCCGTGTGCCCGGACACAGCGGGAATGCCAGCCCCTTAGGATCCGTTGGGTGGGGTGAGAGTCGAAATCAGAAGCTCCCCCGGTCGACCTGACGCAGACCAGAGACGAGGAAATCAGCCGTGAGCGACGTCCGTAACGTGATCATCATCGGATCGGGGCCGGCCGGCTACACGGCGGCGCTCTACACCGCCCGTGCGTCGCTGAAGCCTCTGGTGTTCGAGGGCGCCGTCACCGCCGGTGGTGCGCTGATGAACACCACCGAGGTCGAGAACTTCCCCGGCTTCCAGGACGGCATCATGGGCCCGGAGCTCATGGACAACATGCGCGCTCAGGCCGAGCGCTTCGGGGCCGAGCTGGTCCCGGACGACGTGGTCGCCGTCGACCTGACCGGTGAGATCAAGACCGTCACGGACACCGCCGGCACCGTGCACCGCGCGAAGGCCGTCATCGTCGCCACCGGCTCGCAGCACCGCAAGCTCGGCCTGCCGAACGAGGACGCCCTCTCCGGCCGGGGTGTGTCCTGGTGCGCCACCTGTGACGGCTTCTTCTTCAAGGACCAGGACATCGCCGTGATCGGCGGCGGTGACACCGCGATGGAGGAGGCCACCTTCCTCTCACGGTTCGCCAAGTCGGTCACGGTCGTCCACCGCCGGGACACCCTGCGCGCCTCCAAGGCGATGCAGGAACGCGCCTTCGCCGACCCGAAGATCTCGTTCATCTGGGACAGCGAGGTCGCCGAGATTCTGGGCGACCAGAAGCTCTCCGGTCTGAAGCTGCGCAATGTCAAGACCGGCGAACTCTCGGACCTGGCGGTCACCGGTCTGTTCATCGCGATCGGCCACGACCCGCGCACCGAGCTCTTCAAGGGTCAGCTGGAGCTGGACGAGGAGGGCTACCTCAAGGTCGACTCGCCCTCCACCCGCACCAACATCCCGGGCGTCTTCGGCGCCGGTGACGTGGTCGACCACACCTACCGCCAGGCCATCACCGCGGCCGGCACCGGTTGTGCCGCCGCTCTCGACGCCGAGCGCTTCCTCGCCGCCCTCGCGGACGAGGACCAGGCCGAGCCCGAGAAGACCACCGTCTGATCCCCACCCGCCCCACGCACCAATAGTTAAGGAGCCCGCCGTGGCAGGCACCCTGAAGAACGTGACCGACGACTCCTTCGAGCAGGACGTCCTCAAGAGCGACAAGCCCGTCCTGGTGGACTTCTGGGCGGCCTGGTGCGGTCCGTGCCGCCAGATCGCTCCGTCCCTCGAGGCCATCGCCGCCGAGTACGGGGACAAGATCGAGGTCGTCAAGCTGAACATCGACGAGAACCCGGGCACGGCCGCCAAGTACGGAGTCATGTCGATCCCGACCCTGAACGTCTACCAGGGCGGCGAGGTCGCCAAGACCATCGTCGGTGCCAAGCCGAAGGCCGCGATCGTGCGCGACCTCGAGGAGTTCATCGCGGACTGACGACGGACCCGCCAACCTGGTGGCGTCTGTTTCACGTGAAACACGAATGGGCCGACCCGTGCGGGTCGGCCCATTCGTGTTGATGTCGCCGCTCAGAGCGGCCGCAGCGCGGGCTCCTTCTGCACCGCGCCCAGCAGCCGGTCCAGCGCCATCTCCACGTCTTCCTTCCAGGACAGGGTCGTCCTCAGCTCCAGCCGCAGCCGCGGGTAGGCCGGATGCTGGCGGACCGTCTTGAAGCCCACAGCCAGGAGATGATCGGCCGGCAACACACAGGCGGGCTCCTTCCAGCGGGCGTCACCGAAGGCCTCGATCGCCTTGAAGCCCCGGCGCAGCAGATCCTTCGCCACCGTCTGGACCATCACCCGGCCCAGTCCCTGCCCCTGATAGCCGGGCACGATGAAGCCCGTCATCAGCTGCACCGCGTCGGGCGACACCGGGCTCGTCGGGAACGCCGTGGACCGCGGGACGTACGCCGGGGGCGCGTACAGCACAAAGCCCACCGGGACGTCGTCGACATAGACGACCCTTCCACAGGAGCCCCAGTCCAGCAGGACGGCCGAGATCCAGGACTCCTTCTCCAGGCTGGAGGTGCCCGCCTCTACCGCTGCCTCACCGCTGACGGGGTCGAGCTCCCAGAAGACGCACGAGCGGCAGCGCTGGGGGAGGTCCTGAAGGTTGTCCAGCGTGAGCGGTACGAGCCGACGGCCCATGAAGGCTGTTCCTCGCTTCCTGCGCCCGCTGCCTCGCGGGCGGCTGTGAGAGCACTTCGTTCCTTGAGCAGACTGCCGATGAACCCGCCGACGGCAGCCACCCCCAGCCCTGCGCCCACCAGTCCGCTGCGGCTCGTCAATCGCATGGCCCCTGCCCTGCTCTTCGAAGTACTGCCCGGAGGTTGCGCCATATCCGAACGCATCGTATCCATGAAGCGATTCCCTCGATACCGGCACAAAGCAAAGGGTGGACTGGTTCCGGAACGCACCGGATGCAGTCCACCCTCCAGGCTGGGCCGACGGCCGTGGGATCAGTCGTCGGCTTCCTCGCTGTCATGCTCCGCGAGACTCTTCTGCAGGACCGGGCCCTCGCCGGGGGCCAGGGTGCTGAGGATGCGCTCAAGATCCTCCATGGAGGCGAACTCGACGGTGATCTTGCCCTTCTTCTGCCCGAGGTCGACCTTGACCCGCGTCTCGAAGCGATCCGAGAGACGCGTCGCCAGCTCGGTCAGGGCCGGGGAGACCCGGGCACCGGCGCGCGGCCCCTTGGAACGCTGAGCCTTCTGCGGACGCGACCCCATCAGGGTCACGATCTCCTCGACTGCCCGCACCGAGAGCCCCTCGGCCACGATGCGGTGGGCCAGCCGGTCCTGCTCCTCCGAATCCTCGACGGATAGCAGCGCACGGGCATGACCGGCAGACAGCACTCCGGCGGCCACCCGCCGCTGGACCGCCGGGGAGAGCTTCAGCAGACGCAGCGTGTTGGAGACCTGCGGACGGGACCGCCCGATGCGGTCCGCGAGCTGGTCGTGCGTGCAGTTGAAGTCCTTCAGCAGCTGATCGTAGGCGGCGGCCTCCTCCAGCGGGTTCAGCTGAGCACGGTGCAGGTTCTCCAGCAGAGCGTCCAGGAGGAGCTTCTCGTCCTCCGTGGCCCGCACGATCGCCGGGATGGCCTCCAGGCCGGCCTCGCGGCAGGCCCGCCAGCGGCGCTCGCCCATGATGAGCTCGTAGCGCCCGGGCCCGGTCGGCCGGACCACGACGGGCTGGAGCAGACCCACTTCCTTGATGGACGTGATCAGCTCGGCCAGCGCGTCCTCGTCGAAGACCTCACGGGGCTGCCGCGGGTTCGGCGTGATGGCGTCGAGTGGGATCTCGGCGAAGTGCGCACCGACCGGCGGAGGGGGTACCTGCGAGGACTGCTCCTCTGTTTCACGTGAAACAGAGGGCAGCGTGGCCACCTTCGCCGCGGCCACACCGCGTTCGTTGGGCAGGACCGGAACCGCTGCGGGCGATGCGGAGGCGCTGCCCCCCATCGCGGCCGGCGGCACCGTCTTCTCGGTCGGGGCGGCAGGGATCAGCGCGCCGAGACCACGACCCAACCCCCTCCGTCGCTCGCTCACTGGATGCCCTCCACCATGCTCGGATCGTTCTGCTGCTGTGCGCCGATGTGCGCCTGTGCGGCGTCATAGCTGACGCCGACGCCCTTCAGCGCGATCTCACGTGCCGCCTCAAGATAGGAGAGGGCACCGCTCGATCCAGGATCGTAGGTCAGTACCGTCTGCCCGTAGCTCGGCGCCTCCGAGATACGGACCGAGCGGGGGATGCTCGTCCGCAGCACCTCGTCGCCGAAGTGGTTGCGCACCTCCTCGGCGACCTGGGACGCCAGACGGGTCCGGCCGTCGTACATGGTGAGCAGGATCGTCGAGACGTGCAACGAGGGATTGAGGTGCCCTCGCACCAGGTCGACGTTGCGCAGGAGCTGCCCGAGCCCTTCGAGTGCGTAGTACTCGCACTGAATCGGGATCAGCACCTCCCGGCCCGCCACCAGCGCGTTCACCGTCAGCAGCCCCAGGGAGGGCGGGCAGTCGATCAGGATGTAGTCCAGCGGCTGCTCGTAGGCCTGGATGGCCCGCTGCAAACGGCTCTCCCGTGCCACCAGCGACACCAGCTCGATCTCCGCACCGGCGAGATCGATGGTGGCGGGGGCACAGAAGAGACCCTCGACATCCGGGACGGGCTGGACGACGTCCGAGAGCGGCTTGCTCTCGACCAGCACGTCATAGATGGAGGGGACTTCGGCGTGATGGTCGATGCCCAGGGCGGTGGACGCATTGCCCTGGGGGTCGAGGTCGACCACGAGAACACGACCGCCGTGCAGAGCGAGCGAAGCGGCAAGGTTGACCGTGGTCGTCGTCTTGCCCACGCCGCCCTTCTGGTTGGCGACCACGATGACACGCGTCTGCTCGGGCCGTGGCAGACCCTCACCGGCGCGGCCCAGAGCCTCCACCGCCAGCTGGGCAGCACGACCGATGGGAGTGTCGTCCATCGGAGGCGGCGTTTCACGTGAAACATCCGCCCCCATCGACTCGGTACGGGGACCGGGGACCGGATCGGTCATCGGTCCCGCGATGTTGGCGTCGGACCGCAAGGATTCACTCTCCTCGACTTCAGGCTCGCAATGAACAGAGCCTCCCATGTCTTCGGGGTGATGAACCAGTGAGGCCTGGCGTTCTGTGGAGAAATCCACCTCTGTGGACAACTCCGAGCCCGCAGCGAGTGACGAGGGGCCGCTCGCCGCGGACACCGGGAAAGCATCATCCCGAGACGACTGTGGCGACTGTGACGTCTGGGATGGTTGTGATGGCTGCGCCGAGTGGGAGGACCCCTCCGCGGATGCGGGGGAGACGCCTTCCGCGGCGGGTTTCGATGGTGCTGCGCCGGGAGCAGGCCTCTCTCCGAGTGATCCGAGAGGCTTCCGGTCTCGGGGTTCGGCCGCAGCGCGGCCTCGACTGATGATGCCGTGCAGGAGTGAGCGACGTTTCACGTGAAACACGATGCACAGCAGCCGAGGCTGCTCTGTCGCGACACTCCGGCACGGCCGGCTTTGGCAGCTTGTGTGGAGTACGCCCGCCCTGGCGACGGGCCTGCGTGAAGCAGGCCGTGTCGCGCTACCCGCGGCGCCGGCGCGCCCGGCCCGTGCGAGCGGCCTTGGCCCGCTTCGCCGCGAAGCGCACCCCGCCGGGGCTCTCGCCCACCTCGACCCGCACCACGGTGGACATCGGGTCAACGATCCCCTGCCCCACCTGCACGATCGAGGTCGCCACGGCGCCCAGCTTGCTCAGGGCCGTGGCCGCGTTCTTCAGCTCCTCCTCGGCGGTGTCGCCCTTGAGGGCGAGCATCTCGCCGTAGGGCCGCAACAGGGGGATACCCCAGGTGGCGAGGCGGTCGAGCGGTGCCACGGCGCGGGCGGTCACCACATGGACCGGGGCCATCTTCCCCATGACCTCCTCGGCCCGGCCACGCACCACTGTCACATGGTCCAGGCCCAGCAGCTCCACGACCTCGGTGAGGAAGTTCGTCCGCCGCAGCAGCGGCTCCAGCAGAGTGATCTTGAGGTCGTCCCGGACCAGCGCCAGAGGAATACCCGGCAGGCCGGCTCCCGAGCCGACGTCGCACACGGTCACGCCCTCCGGCACGACCTCCGAGAGCACCGCGCAGTTCAGAAGATGCCGTTCCCACAGGCGCGGCACCTCTCGCGGCCCGATCAGACCGCGCTGCACGCCCGCCTCCGCGAGCAGCTCCGCGTACCGCACCGCGTCCGCGAAACGATCTCCGAAGACCTCGCGTGCCTGCTCCGGCGCGGGGGGAAGCTCCGCTGCCTCCGTCACGGGGGACCGTCCTTCCGCATACGTGCCGGCACGGGCGCCGGCACCAGAACCACAGAACTATCAGGCTGACAAAGTTCGGCCCCGCCTGCGCAACAGACGGGGCCGGTGGAACGTAGTGCCGATCAGGCGGGCAGCACGACGACGAAGCGCTGCGGCTCCTCGCCCTCGGACTCGCTGCGCAGGCCCGCGGCCTTGACCGCGTCGTGGACGACCTTGCGCTCGAAGGGCGTCATCGGCTTGAGCCGCACAGCCTCGCCGCTGCTCTTGGCCTCGGCGGCCGCCTTGGCGCCCAGCTCCGACAGCTCGGCCCGCTTCTTGGCCCGGTACCCGGCGATGTCGAGCATCAGCCGGCTGCGGTCGCCGGTCTCCCGGTGCACGGCCAGGCGCGTGAGCTCCTGGAGTGCTTCCAGCACCTCGCCGTCACGACCGACCAGCTTCTGCAGGTCACGGCTGCCCGTGTCGCTGATGATCGAGACGGAGGCTCGGTCGCCTTCGACGTCCATGTCGATGTCGCCGTCGAGGTCGGCGATGTCGAGCAGACCCTCCAGGTAGTCCGCCGCGATGTCGCCCTCCTGCTCGAGGCGGGTCAGGGTGTCTGCACCCTCGGCAGCGGCGGAGGTGGTGCCTTCCGTCACGGGATGGACTCCTTCTACTTCTTCGACGGGGACTTGGGCCGCTGCGGGCCCTTGCGCTGTCCGGACTGGGCCTTGCTGCGGGTGCCGTTGCCGGGCTTCGGCGGGTTCTTCTTGGTCCCGCTCGCAGCCTTGGCGTCACCCTTGGGCTGACCGGTCTTGGTCAGCGACGTCGGCTCACCGGCCGCCTTCGCGGCCTGGCGCTGTGCCTTGGTCTGCCGCTTGGGCTGCTGGCGCTTGGGGGCGGCGGTGGTGACGGGCGCACCGTCCTCGGCCTGGGCGGCGGCCGTGGCCTCGCTCTTGATCACTGACCCGTCGGCCTGGGCCGCCAGGCCGGCCTTGTTCAGACCGTTGATGAACTTGCGCTCGAACTCGTTGCGGTCCCGGCCCTTGGCGACGATCGCCTTGACGATGGCCCGCTCGCGGCGGCCGCGGGTCCTGCCGTGCTTGGTGACGCTCTTGGAGAGGCGCTCCAGGTAGGCGGCCTGAGCCTTGGAACCCGGGGTCGGGTTGTTGTGGATGATGTACATCTGCTGGCCCATGGTCCACACGTTGGTGGTCAGCCAGTAGACGAGGACACCGACCGGGAAGTTGATGCCGAAGACGGCGAAGATGATGGGGAAGACGTACATCAGCATCTTCTGCTGCTGCATGAACGGCGTCTTCACCGTGGTGTCGACATTCTTCGTCATCAGCTGCCGCTGCGTGTAGAACTGCGACAGCGACATCAGGATGATCATGACAGCGGTCACGACCCGCACGTCGGTCAGCGACGCGTTGAGCTCGGCCAGCTTGGCCGGGCTGTCCATGAACTTCGCGGCCAGCGGGGCGCCGAAGATGTGGGCCTTCTGGGCGCTCTGCAGGAGCGGCCCGTCGATGAAGCCGATCTCCTTGTTCGAGGCGATGCTGTTCAGGACGTGGTACAGGGCGAAGAAGAACGGCGACTGCGCCAGGATGGGAAGGCACGAGGAGAGCGGGTTGGTGCCCGTCTCCTTGTAGAGCTTCATCATCTCTTCGGACTGGCGCTGCCGGTCGTTCTTGTAACGCTCCTGGATCTTCTTCATCTCCGGCTGGAGCGTCTGCATGGCCCGCGTCGCCTTGATCTGCTTCACGAAGAGCGGGATCAGGCAGATACGGATCAAGATCACCAGGGACACGATGGACAGGCCCCAGGCCCAGCCCGTGTCCGGGCCGAAGACGGCGCCGTACACGCTGTGGAACTGGACGATGACCCAGGAGACGGGTGTCGTGATGAAACTGAAGAGGCTGGCAATCGTGTCCACTAATCATGCTCCTTGGGCATGGGACGAGGTCTCTGCGGCCGGGCTCGAAGGACTCGTCGGACTTGCGGGGGCGGTCTGTCCTTCGGTGGCCGGTTCGGCGGCGGAGGGCCCGCCCTTGCGTGCACGCCAGGCGTTACGCAGCATTTCGTGCCACCGCGGACGCTTGCGCGGCGGGACATGGTCCACACCGCCCAGCGACCACGGGTTGCACCGCAGGATGCGCCAGGCCGTGAGTGCTGTGCCCTTGACGGCACCGTGCCGGTCGATGGCCGTGTAGCCGTAGTGGGAGCACGACGGGTAGTACTTGCAGACCGGCCCCAGCAGCGGACTGATCGTCCACTGGTAGAGCTTGATCAGGGCCAGCAGCGGGTACTTCATCTCGTGCCCCCTCCCAGGAGCCGCTGAAGGGCGGCGTCCAGGTCTCGGGCCAGCTGGGCTTGGTCGGCGCCACCCGCTCCGGGCAGCGCGCGTACGACTACCAGGCTACCGGGGGGCAACTGGGCGATCCGGTCCCGCATCAGATGGCGAAGCCTGCGCTTCACCTTGTTGCGGACGACGGCTCCGCCCACGGCCTTGCTCACGACGAAACCCGCACGCACCGGGGGAGCGCTCTCCCCAGGCGCATGCGGGTCCTTGGCACCGCTACGAAGGTGCACGACGAGGTGCTGGCGTCCGGCCCGGCGGCCTCGTCGTACCGCAGTCGCGAAGTCCTCGCGCCGCCTCAGCCGGTTCTCGGAGGGCAGCACGACGTCATGACCTGACCGGTATCAGGCGGACAGACGGGCGCGACCCTTGCTGCGGCGGGACGCGAGAATCGCGCGGCCGGCACGGGTGCGCATCCGCAGCCGGAAGCCGTGGGTCTTGGCGCGGCGACGGTTGTTCGGCTGGAAGGTGCGCTTGCTCACTCGGGGGCTCCAGAAAAGAATCGGTAATTGCGGGGTGCCGCCTTGGCTGTCACCGTGCGCCCACGAGTAGCTCGCGTTACGCCCCAGTGCACCGCTGACCGATCACCGTGGTTCACCCCCGCAGTGGCGGGGACGTGATCTTTGCCCATCGGAGGCAGGCGGCAGCAGCCATCGACAACTCGACCTGGTTACGGTACGCGCGGCTGCGCCATTCGGTCAAACCAGCGCCCGGCGGGAGACACTTGTCCACAGGCTGGGGACAACAACTTGAACCGCACGGGCCGCCCTGACTACCGTGACTGAACTCCCATTCGT
Organism: Streptomyces composti; assembly: GCF_012034205.1. Lineage (GTDB taxonomy): Bacteria > Actinomycetota > Actinomycetes > Streptomycetales > Streptomycetaceae > Streptomyces > Streptomyces composti. The sequence goes on along the minus strand of NZ_JAATEM010000015.1, from coordinate 131,858 downwards.
TCCCTTGTCACTCGACCATCCCCTTTACATCCCGACCCGTCCCCGAATCACACGTTCGAGGGACCTGTGAGAGAGCGTGCCCTGTGGCTGACGTACCTGCCGATCTTGCCGCAGTGTGGCCACGTGTACTGGAGCAGCTCCTCGGCGAGGGTCGCGGCCAAGGAGTCGAGGCGAAGGACGAGCACTGGATCCGGCGCTGCCAGCCCCTGGCCCTCGTCGCCGACACGGCACTGCTCGCGGTACCGAACGAGTTCGCCAAGAACGTGCTCGAGGGGCGGCTCGCCCCGGTGGTCAGCGAGAGCCTGAGCCGCGAGTGCGGGCGCCCCATCCGGATCGCGATCACCGTCGACGACTCCGCGGGCGAACCCCCGGCACCCCCGGCGCCCCGGCCCCAGCCGCGTTACGAGGAGCCCGAGCTCCCGGCCGCGCGCCCGGAGCAGCAGGACCGTGGCGACCGTCCGGAGCGCGATCAGCGCGATCAGTACGACAGCGGCTACGGCGGCTACGACCCCTACGGCCGCCGCCGTGCCGAGCAGCACCCTTCCGGCGACGACCTGCCCACCGCGCGTCCCGCCTACCCCTCGGAGTACCAGCGCCCGGAGCCCGGCTCCTGGCCGCGGCCGGCCCAGGACGAGTACAGCTGGCAGCAGCAGCGGCTCGGCTTCCCCGACCGCGACCCGTACGCCTCGCCGGGCCAGGAGAGCTACTCCGGCGGACCCTCCTCCCAGGACTACGGGCAGGACTACCGCCCGCAGCCGCCGGAGCGCCCCGGCTACGATCCGCAGCGCTCCGACTACGACGGCACACGGGGTGAGTACGAGCGGGCCGACTACGACCGCGGCGACTACGACCGTGGTGACCGCGGCGACTACGAGCAGCGGGATGCCGCGCGCCGCGAGCTGCCCGAGCCCCCGCCCGGTTCCGGGCACGTCCACCGCGGCGGCCCCGTCGGCCCGAACCTGCCGACCACCGGAGCACCCGGCCCGCTGGCGGCGCAGCCCGCACCCGCGCCCGGTCCCGGTGAGCCCACCGCCCGCCTGAACCCGAAGTACCTCTTCGACACCTTCGTCATCGGCGCGTCCAACCGCTTCGCGCACGCCGCCGCGGTGGCCGTCGCCGAGGCGCCGGCGAAGGCGTACAACCCCCTGTTCATCTACGGGGAGTCGGGGCTCGGCAAGACCCATCTGCTGCACGCGATCGGGCACTACGCGCGCAGCCTCTACCCGGGCACGCGGGTGCGGTACGTCAGCTCGGAGGAGTTCACCAACGAGTTCATCAACTCCATCCGGGACGGCAAGGGCGACAGCTTCCGCAAGCGCTACCGCGAGATGGACATCCTGCTGGTCGACGACATCCAGTTCCTGGCGGACAAGGAGTCGACGCAGGAGGAGTTCTTCCACACCTTCAACACGCTGCACAACGCCAACAAGCAGATCGTGCTCTCCAGCGACCGGCCCCCCAAGCAGCTGGTGACGCTGGAGGACCGGCTGCGGAACCGTTTCGAGTGGGGTCTGATCACCGACGTCCAGCCGCCCGAGCTGGAGACCCGCATCGCGATCCTGCGCAAGAAGGCGGTGCAGGAGCAGCTCAACGCCCCGCCGGAGGTGCTGGAGTTCATCGCCTCCCGCATCTCGCGGAACATCCGGGAGCTGGAGGGCGCGCTGATCCGGGTGACGGCGTTCGCCTCGCTCAACCGGCAGCCGGTGGACCTGGGGCTGACCGAGATCGTCCTGAAGGACCTGATCCCGGGCGGCGACGACGCCACGCCCGAGATCACCTCGACGGCGATCATGAGCGCGACCGCCGACTACTTCGGGCTCACGGTCGAGGACCTGTGCGGCAGCTCGCGCGGCCGCCAGCTGGTCACCGCCCGCCAGATCGCCATGTATCTGTGCCGGGAGCTGACGGATCTGTCGCTGCCGAAGATCGGTGCGCTGTTCGGCGGCCGTGACCACACCACGGTGATGCACGCCGACCGGAAGATCCGCAACCTGATGGCCGAGCGGCGCTCCATCTACAACCAGGTCACCGAGCTCACCAACCGCATCAAGGCCGGCTGACGACGGGCAGGCTGCTGCTGCGGCGCCCACGCCTCGGCTCCCGGCCACGCCCACGGCCTCGGGTCCCGGCGTACGGCCCACGCCCACGCCACGGCCTCGGCTCCCCGTCTCACGCCCACGCCTTGCACGGCCACGAGACACCTCGCGCAGGGCGCTCCCGGGAAAGCTCCGGGGGCGCCCTTTTCTCTTCCCCGAGGCTCGGCTCCTCGTCCCCGAGGCTCCGCGGCGTTCTCCGTGCCCTTCTCCGCCGGTCTCCCGCTGTTCGATTAACGGCCCGGTTACGGCCTCTCTCCACAGATTCGGCGACTTTTTCCCGTCCACATCCTGGGGACCGAGAAGTTGTCCCGATCTTGTCCACAGCAGCCCCGGCCCCGGACCCGTCTGCCCAGATCAGCCGGTTGTGGATCCGTGGACAACGGATCTCCACAGCCTGTGGACGAGGAGTTGATCCACACCCTGTGCACCGAGTTGTCCACGGACAACCCACAGGCTGCGGGCCGTTGTCCCCAGAGTTCACCGGGTTCTCCACATCACTGTCCACTGTTCGGCAACCTGACGCGCCCTCTCACCGTGTCGAGTGAAAGCCGTCACATCAGGCTGCCGAGAGGGGCTGTGGGAAAGGGCGCCGAAACTGGGGACGACTCTGGGGAGAACTCGCCCCTGCCTGTGCACGGACTGTGCAGAACTTTCCGTTCTCCACAGAGGGCCCGAGTTGTCCACGGACCCCGCCCACAGGTCCCGTGGACAAAAACCCGCCGCTGACCTGCGTAAACGAGGTTATCCACGGTATCCACAGGCCCTACTACTACCCCCAACCAGAGAGAGCGGGGAATTCGTTTCGAAGCGGGACCTGTGCACAACTCGCTCTCTCGGCCCCGACCGTCCCTCGTCACGACTTGACCCCGAGGGGCACCTACTGTCAGTGCGGTGCGTCAGACTGGTCCCCGGTGTCCTTCCCCACCCCGGGGCTCACGACACCGAGTCAGACGACGAAGCCGAAGCAGGGCGACAAGCGCCGGCAACAGCAGGAGGCGGCAACAGTGAAGATCCGGGTGGAACGCGACGTACTCGCGGAGGCAGTGGCCTGGGCGGCGCGCAGCCTTCCGGCCCGTCCGCCGGCGCCTGTCCTCGCCGGCCTCCTGCTGAAGGCGGAGGACGGCCAGCTGAGCCTGTCCAGCTTCGACTACGAGGTCTCCGCGCGGGTGTCCGTCGAGGCCGAGGTCGAGGAGGAGGGCACGGTCCTGGTCTCCGGCCGCCTGCTCGCCGACATCTCGCGCGCCCTCCCCAACCGCCCGGTGGAGATTTCCACAGACGGTGTACGGGCGACGGTGGTCTGCGGCTCCTCCCGGTTCACCCTCCACACGCTGCCTGTGGAGGAGTACCCGGCCCTGCCGCAGATGCCGAACGCGACGGGCACGGTCCCCGGCGAGGTCTTCGCCTCCGCGGTCCAGCAGGTCGCCATCGCCGCCGGCCGGGACGACACGCTTCCGGTGCTCACGGGTGTGCGCATCGAGATCGAGGGCGACACGGTGACGCTGGCGTCCACCGACCGCTACCGCTTCGCGGTCCGCGAGTTCCTGTGGAAGCCGGAGAACCCGGACGCCTCCGCGGTCGCCCTGGTGCCCGCCAAGACGCTGCTCGACACCGCCAAGTCGCTGACCAGCGGTGACCAGGTCACCCTGGCGCTGTCCGGCTCGGGCGCGGGCGAGGGCCTGATCGGTTTCGAGGGCGCCGGCCGCCGCACCACCACGCGGCTGCTCGAGGGCGACCTGCCCAAGTACCGCACGCTCTTCCCGACGGAGTTCAACAGCGTCGCCGTGATCGAGACCGCCCCCTTCGTGGAGGCCGTCAAGCGCGTGTCGCTGGTCGCCGAGCGCAACACCCCGGTGCGGCTGAGCTTCGAGCAGGGTGTGCTCATCCTGGAGGCCGGCTCCAGCGACGACGCACAGGCTGTGGAAAGGGTCGACGCCCAGCTGGAGGGCGACGACATCTCGATCGCCTTCAACCCGACGTTCCTGCTGGACGGCCTGAGCGCCATCGACGCGCCGGTGGCCCAGCTGTCGTTCACCACGTCGACCAAGCCGGCGCTGCTCAGCGGCCGCCCGGCGGTGGACGCGGAGGCCGACGAGGCCTACAAGTACCTGATCATGCCGGTGCGCCTGAGCGGCTGAGACCCGTCCCCGGTCGCGGACGGCGTCCGGCTGTCCACAGATGTGGAGAGAAACCGCAGGTGAGGGCGTGTGCGGATGAGCGCCTATGCCCACAGATGTGCGTGAGCGTCCGGGTTTAGGCTCGGGGCGGTACGTCAGTGCCGCGGCACACCCGTGCCGTCACGTCACGTCGCAACCTAAGGAACTCATCTGATGGAGCTCGGTCTCGTCGGCCTCGGCAAGATGGGCGGCAACATGCGGGAGCGGATCCGCCGCGCCGGCCACACCGTCTACGGATACGACCGCAACCCGGAACTCGCCGATGTCCACAGCCTCGAGGAGCTTGTGGGCAAGCTCGCCGCCCCGCGAGTGGTGTGGGTGATGGTCCCGGCCGGCGAGCCCACCCAGTCGACCATCGACCGGCTGGGCGAGCTGCTGGAGCCCGGCGACGTCGTGGTGGACGGCGGCAACTCCCGCTGGACGGACGACGAGAGGCACGCCGAGGAGCTGGCCGCCAAGGGCATAGGTTTCGTCGACTGCGGTGTCTCCGGCGGCGTCTGGGGCCTGGAGAACGGCTACGCGCTGATGTACGGCGGCGACAAGGAGAACGTCGCCAAGGTGCAGCCGGTCTTCGACGCGCTCAAGCCGGAGGGCGACTTCGGCTCGGTGCACGCGGGCAAGGTCGGCGCCGGCCACTTCGCGAAGATGGTCCACAACGGCATCGAGTACGCGATGATGCAGGCCTACGCCGAGGGCTGGGAGCTGCTGGAGAGTGTGGACTCCGTGACGGACGTCCGGGAGGTCTTCCGCTCCTGGCAGGAGGGCACGGTCATCCGCTCCTGGCTGCTCGACCTCGCGGTGAAGGCGCTGGACGAGGACGAGCACCTGGACGGGCTCCGGGGTTATGCACAGGACTCCGGTGAGGGACGCTGGACCGTGGAGGCCGCGATCGACAACGCGGTCCCGCTGCCGGCGATCACCGCCTCGCTGTTCGCGCGGTTCGCCTCGCGTCAGGAGGACTCGCCCCAGATGAAGATGATCGCGGCGCTGCGCAACCAGTTCGGCGGCCACGCGGTCGAGAAGAAGTAGCAACACGGCAGGCAGGAAGCGGTCCGTCACCGCCGAGGTGACGGAGCACACAACCGCCCAGAGATACCGGGAGGCCGGCGAACGACCATGCACGTCACGCATCTGTCGCTGGCCGACTTCCGCTCCTATCCCCGGGTCGAGGTCCCGCTCGACCCGGGGGTGACGGCGTTCGTCGGCCCGAACGGGCAGGGCAAGACGAACCTGGTCGAGGCGGTCGGCTATCTCGCCACCCTCGGCAGCCACCGGGTCTCCTCCGACGCCCCCCTGGTGCGGATGGGCGCCGACCGCGCGATCATCCGGGCCCAGGTGCGCCAGGGCGAACGGCAGCAGCTGGTGGAGCTGGAGCTGAACCCGGGCCGGGCCAACCGCGCCCGCATCAACCGGTCCGCGCAGGTCAGGCCGCGGGACGTGCTCGGCATCGTGCGCACCGTGCTGTTCGCGCCGGAGGACCTCGCCCTGGTGAAGGGGGATCCCGGCGAGCGGCGCCGGTTCCTGGACGAGCTGATCACCGCTCGCTCCCCGCGCATGGCCGGGGTGCGCTCCGACTACGACCGGGTGCTCAAGCAGCGCAACACCCTGCTGAAGTCGGCCGCGCTGGCCCGCCGGCACGGCGGCCGGACCATGGACCTGTCCACCCTCGACGTCTGGGACCAGCACCTCGCCCGGGCCGGCGCCGAGCTGCTCGCCCAGCGCCTGGATTTGATCGCCGCGGTGCAGCCGCTGACCGACAAGGCGTACGAGCAGCTGGCGCCCGGCGGCGGACCGGTGGCGCTCGAGTACAAGGCGTCCGCACCCGGCGAGGCGCACACCCGCGAGGACCTCTTCGAACAGCTGCTGGCCGCGCTCGCCGAGTCCCGCAAGCAGGAGATCGAGCGGGGCGTCACGCTGGTCGGCCCGCACCGCGACGACCTGCTGCTCAAGCTGGGCCAGATGCCCGCCAAGGGCTACGCCTCCCACGGCGAGTCCTGGTCCTACGCCCTGGCGCTGCGCCTGGCCTCCTACGACCTGCTGCGCGCCGAGGGCAACGAGCCGGTGCTGGTGCTCGACGACGTCTTCGCCGAGCTGGACACCCGCCGCCGTGAGCGCCTGGCCGAGCTGGTGGCGCCCGGTGAGCAGGTCCTGGTGACCGCGGCCGTCGACGACGACGTCCCCCATGTGCTGTCCGGGGCGCGCTTCGCCGTGGCCGAGGGGACGGTGGAGCGCGTATGACCGGGCCCGAGACGCCCCGGAGCGGCACGGACCGCCCGGACGGCACGAAGAAACCCGGCAGCACACCCGAGCCCTCCGGTGTCGATCTGGCGCGGGTGGCGCTGCGCGCGGCCAGGGAGGCGGCGCGCGCCCGGGGCGAGGCGGCGCAGCAGAAGCAGCAGGCGCGCCGCGGCGGCGGCCTGCGCTCCGGCGCGCGCACCGACCGGCGCGACCCGATGGCGCTGGGCCCGGCGATCAACCGGCTGATCGCGGAGCGCGGCTGGGAGGCCCCGGCCGCGGTGGGCGGAGTGATGGGCCGCTGGCCAGAGATCGTCGGCGAGGACGTGGCCAAGCACTGCGAGCCCGAGCGGTACGACGAGGACGAGCGAGTGCTGTTCGTCCGGTGCGACTCCACGGCCTGGGCGACCAATCTCCGGCTGCTCGCCCCCACCCTGGTCGCCCGGCTCAACGAGGACCTGGGCCACGGCACGGTCCGCCTGATCAGGGTCAACGGCCCCAGCGCCCCCACCCGCCGCTACGGCCCCCTCCGCGCCCCGGGCAGCACCGGCCCCGGCGACACCTACGGCTAGAGATCCCGGACCACGGCACCTGGGCGCTCGCCCGGGTGTGCGCATACCGTCAGTAACGTCGGCAGAACTGCGAAGACGCGTTCTGCGGACCCCCTTTCGACCCGTTTCGGAACCACTCGTTCCGGGCCTTGGCGTCCACTTCGCGCACCCCGGCGGTGAGCCGTCGCGGAAGGTTGACGGGCGGAAGCGCTGAGTGCCCTTGTGAGCCCCTCGGAGCCCCCATCCGCATATCGGGAGTCGGCCGAGGGCGGTTCAGGGCGGCATATGAGGGCTCAGGGACCCGCAAAGCCCCATCGATGTCGGCGCTACCGGTAGACTGGAAGACGATCCCGCCCCAAACGTGGGGACCGTCCGGGAGAAGCTGAGCAACGCTGATCAAGGCTTACCAACGCAACATGCCGCAGCCGCTCACGGCGACCGCCGACGAGCCCGGCTCGTGCTGTGCCAGAAAGGGCGCTTCGTGGCCGATTCCGGCAACCCCAACGAGAACATCCCGTCCACCGAGGCCCCGGCCGGAGTCGCCGAGGGCTCAGACGCCGTGTCGTACGACGCCAGTGCCATCACCGTCCTCGAGGGTCTGGACGCGGTCCGCAAGCGACCCGGCATGTACATCGGCTCGACCGGTGAGCGTGGCCTGCACCACCTCGTGTACGAGGTGGTCGACAACTCCGTCGACGAGGCGCTGGCCGGGCACGCGGACACCATCGATGTGACGATCCTCGCCGACGGCGGTGTACGCGTCGTCGACAACGGCCGCGGCATCCCGGTGGGCATCGTGCCCTCCGAGGGCAAGCCGGCCGTCGAGGTCGTGCTGACCGTGCTGCACGCGGGCGGCAAGTTCGGCGGCGGTGGCTACGCGGTCTCCGGTGGTCTGCACGGCGTCGGCGTCTCCGTCGTCAACGCCCTCTCCAGCCGGGTGTCCGTCGAGGTCAAGACCGACGGGTACCGCTGGACGCAGGACTACAAGATGGGCGTGCCCACCGCTCCGCTCCAGCAGCACGAGCCGACGGACGAGACCGGCACCTCCGTCACCTTCTGGGCCGACCCGGACATCTTCGAGACCACCGACTACTCCTTCGAGACGCTCTCGCGGCGTTTCCAGGAGATGGCGTTCCTCAACAAGGGCCTGACCATCCGGCTCACCGACGAGCGGGAGTCGGCCAAGGCCACCGCCGGCGCGGACGAGGCCGGCGCGGACGAGCTGGCCGAGGAGCAGAAGGCCAAGACCGTCACGTACCACTACGAGGGCGGCATCGTCGACTTCGTGAAGTACCTCAACTCCCGCAAGGGAGACGTGGTGCACCCCAGCGTGATCTCCCTCGAGGCGGAGGACAAGGACAAGAGCCTGTCCCTCGAGGTGGCCATGCAGTGGAACAGCGGCTACAGCGAGGGCGTCTACTCGTTCGCCAACATCATCCACACCCACGAGGGCGGCACCCACGAGGAGGGCTTCCGCGCGGCGCTCACCTCGCTGATCAACAAGTACGCGCGCGACCGCAAGCTGCTGCGCGAGAAGGACGACAACCTCACCGGCGACGACATCCGCGAGGGCCTGACCGCGATCATCTCGGTCAAGCTCAGCGAGCCGCAGTTCGAGGGTCAGACCAAGACCAAGCTGGGCAACACCGAGGCCAAGACCTTCGTCCAGAAGGCGGTCTACGAGCACCTCGCCGACTGGCTGGACCGCAACCCGAACGAGGCGGCCGACATCGTCCGCAAGGGCATCGCCGCGGCCACCGCGCGCGTGGCGGCCCGCAAGGCGCGCGACCTGACCCGCCGCAAGGGCCTGCTGGAGACCGCCTCCCTGCCGGGCAAGCTCTCCGACTGCCAGTCGAACGACCCCACCAAGTGCGAGATCTTCATCGTGGAGGGCGACTCCGCCGGCGGCTCGGCCAAGTCCGGCCGGAACCCGGAGTACCAGGCGATCCTCCCGATCCGCGGCAAGATCCTCAACGTCGAGAAGGCGCGCATCGACCGCATCCTGCAGAACCAGGAGATCCAGGCGATGATCTCCGCGTTCGGCACCGGCGTGCACGAGGACTTCGACATCAGCAAGCTCCGCTATCACAAGATCATCCTGATGGCGGACGCCGACGTCGACGGCCAGCACATCAACACCCTGCTGCTGACCTTCCTGTTCCGCTTCATGCGCCCGCTGGTCGAGGCCGGGCACGTGTACCTCTCCCGTCCGCCGCTCTACAAGATCAAGTGGGGCAAGGACGACTTCGAGTACGCGTACTCCGACCGCGAGCGGGACGCGCTGATCGAGATGGGCCGCCAGGCCGGCAAGCGCATCCGTGAGGACTCGGTGCAGCGCTTCAAGGGTCTCGGCGAGATGAACGCCGAGGAGCTGCGCATCACCACGATGGACCAGGAGCACCGCGTCCTCGGCCAGGTCACGCTCGACGACGCCGCCCAGGCCGACGACCTGTTCTCGGTGCTGATGGGCGAGGACGTCGAGGCCCGCCGCGCGTTCATCCAGCGCAACGCCAAGGACGTCCGTTTCCTCGACATCTGAGTCGGTCTCAGCTGACCGCACCCGGAAGGACCTTCACCAGCAATGACCGACGAGAACACCCCTGTCACGACGCCCGAGGGCGAGCCCCTGGCCCTGCGTGTCGAGCCCGTCGGGCTCGAGACGGAGATGCAGCGCTCGTACCTCGACTACGCGATGTCCGTCATCGTCTCCCGTGCGCTGCCGGACGTCCGGGACGGCCTCAAGCCCGTCCACCGCCGCGTGCTGTACGCGATGTACGACGGCGGCTACCGCCCCGAGCGCGGCTTCTACAAGTGCGCCCGTGTCGTCGGCGACGTCATGGGCAACTACCACCCGCACGGCGACTCCTCGATCTACGACGCGCTGGTCCGCCTGGCGCAGCCGTGGGCGATGCGGATGCCGCTGGTGGACTCCAACGGCAACTTCGGCTCCCCGGGCAACGACCCGGCGGCGGCGATGCGCTACACCGAGTGCAAGATGGCGCCGCTGTCGATGGAGATGGTCCGCGACATCGACGAGGAGACCGTCGACTTCACGGACAACTACGACGGCCGCTCCCAGGAGCCGACCGTTCTGCCGGCTCGCTTCCCGAACCTGCTGATCAACGGCTCGGCCGGTATCGCGGTCGGCATGGCGACCAACATCCCGCCGCACAACCTGCGCGAGGTCGCCGCCGGCGCCCAGTGGTACCTGGAGAACCCGGAGGCCTCGCACGAGGAGCTGCTCGACGCGCTGATCGAGCGCATCAAGGGCCCGGACTTCCCGACCGGCGCCCTGGTGGTGGGCCGCAAGGGCATCGAGGAGGCCTACCGCACCGGCCGCGGCTCGATCACCATGCGCGCGGTGGTCGAGGTCGAGGAGATCCAGAACCGCCAGTGCCTGGTCGTCACCGAGCTGCCCTACCAGGTCAACCCGGACAACCTCGCGCAGAAGATCGCCGACCTGGTGAAGGACGGCAAGATCGGCGGCATCGCGGACGTCCGCGACGAGACCTCCTCGCGCACCGGCCAGCGCCTGGTGATCGTCCTCAAGCGGGACGCGGTCGCCAAGGTCGTGCTGAACAACCTGTACAAGCACACCGATCTGCAGACCAACTTCGGCGCCAACATGCTGGCCCTGGTGGACGGCGTGCCGCGCACGCTGTCGCTGGACGCGTTCATCCGCCACTGGGTGAACCACCAGATCGAGGTCATCGTCCGCCGCACCCGCTTCCGGCTGCGCAAGGCCGAGGAGCGCGCCCACATCCTGCGCGGTCTGCTCAAGGCCCTGGACGCCATCGACGAGGTCATCGCGCTGATCCGGGGCAGCCAGACCGTCGAGATCGCGCGCGGCGGCCTGATGGAGCTGCTGGAGATCGACGAGATCCAGGCCAACGCGATCCTGGAGATGCAGCTCCGCCGCCTGGCGGCCCTGGAGCGGCAGAAGATCGTCCAGGAGCACGACGACCTGCAGGCGAAGATCAACGAGTACAACGAGATCCTCGCCTCGCCGGTCCGGCAGCGCGGCATCGTCAGCCAGGAGCTGGCGGCGCTGGTCGAGAAGTACGGCGACGACCGCAAGACCCAGCTGATCCCCTACGAGGGCGACATGTCCATCGAGGACCTGATCGCCGAGGAGGACATCGTCGTCACGGTCACCCGCGGCGGCTACATCAAGCGCACCAGGACCGACGACTACCGTGCCCAGAAGCGCGGCGGCAAGGGCGTGCGCGGGGCGAAGCTCAAGGAAGACGACATCGTCGACCACTTCTTCGTCTCGACCACCCACCACTGGCTGCTGTTCTTCACCAACAAGGGCCGCGTCTACCGGATCAAGGGCTACGAGCTGCCGGACGCCGGCCGGGACGCGCGCGGGCAGCACGTGGCCAACCTGCTGGCCTTCCAGCCGGACGAGACGATCGCCGAGATCTTCGCGATCCGCGACTACGACGCCGCGCCCTACCTGGTCCTGGCCACCAAGGGCGGTCTGGTCAAGAAGACCCCGCTGAAGGACTACGACTCCCCGCGCTCCGGCGGTGTCATCGCGATCAATCTGCGCGAGCGCGAGGACGGAACCGACGACGAACTGATCGGTGCCGAACTGGTCTCGGCGGAGGACGATCTGCTGCTGATCAGCAAGAAGGCGCAGTCGATCAGGTTCACCGCCTCGGACGAGACGCTGCGTCCCATGGGCCGTGCGACCTCGGGCGTCAAGGGCATGAGCTTCCGCGAGGGAGACGAACTGCTCTCGATGAATGTCGTCCGACCCGGTACGTTCGTGTTCACCGCCACGGACGGCGGGTACGCGAAGCGGACCGCCGTCGACGAGTACCGCGTCCAGGGTCGCGGCGGCCTCGGCATCAAGGCCGCCAAGATCGTGGAGGACCGGGGGTCGCTCGTCGGCGCGCTGGTGGTCGAGGAGAACGACGAGATCCTCGCCATCACGCTGTCCGGCGGTGTGATTCGCACGCGAGTCAACGAGATCAGGGAAACCGGCCGTGACACCATGGGCGTCCAACTGATCAACTTGGGCAAGCGCGATGCCGTGGTCGGCATCGCCCGGAACGCCGAGGCGGGACGCGAGGCGGAGGAAGTCGACGGCGAGGCCGGCGACACCGCCGAGGCGCCGGCCGGCACGGACCAGGGCGGGGAGCCCGCGTCCGAGTAGCACGAGGAGTGAGTCAGCGTGAGCGGAGCCACGGGCACCGGTCCGACCGGTACCAGCAGGGGAACGGACGGCGGTGGCCGTGGCTCCGCCGCGCAGGCACCCGACCCGCACACGACCAATCTGAAGCCGGTGAAGGTGCCCGCGAACGACTCCTCGCCGAATCCACAGCCATCCCAGGGGGGAACGGTGACGGACAGCCGAGGCCCGCAGGCCGCGCCGAACCAGGGCGCCGCCGCTCAGGCGGCCTCACCACTGCCCGGGGAGCGGCCGCAGCAGCCGGCGGGGCCCTACCACCCGCCGCAGGCCTACCCGGCGCAGCCCGGACCGGCCGGCGCCGTACGGCGCCCGCGTACCGGTGCGACCACCACCCCGCGCGTGCGCAAGGCCCGGCTGCGCGTGGCCAAGGCCGATCCCTGGTCGGTCATGAAGGTCAGCTTCCTGCTCTCCATCGCGCTGGGCATCTGCACGATCGTGGCCTCCGCCGTGCTGTGGATGGTGATGGACGCCATGGGCGTCTTCTCGACCGTCGGCGGCACCATCTCCGAGGCGACGGGCTCCAACGAGTCGAACGGCTTCGACCTGCAGGCCTTCCTGTCGCTGCCGAACGTGCTGCTGTTCACCACGATCATCGCGGTCATCGACGTCGTCCTGGCCACGGCCCTGGCGACGCTGGGCGCCTTCATCTACAACCTCTCCGCGGGCTTCGTGGGCGGCGTCGAGCTGACCCTGGCGGAGGACGAGTAGCCCGCTCCGGCGGGCCCCGGGTAACCGATTTTGGGACTCCCCCTCTCGTGCGCTAATCTTCAGGGGTCAGCGCGCGGGACACACACCGCAGAGCGCGGCGGGGCTATAGCTCAGTTGGTTAGAGCGCATCCCTGATAAGGATGAGGCCACAGGTTCAAATCCTGTTAGCCCCACCAGCACGAAGACCCCCGGCCCGAACGGGCCGGGGGTCTTCGGCATGCACGGGAGGTCTGCGGCAGGGGAAGGCCCGGCAGCCCCGCTGGTGAGGGCGGCCGGGCCGGGACGAGTACGGATCACTTCACGGACCACTGGGCTGTCTGGTCGGAGAAGCCGGAGTTCATCGCGAACTGAACCTTCGTGATCTTCGAGTTCTCCGGCACCTCGAAAACGATCCAGCCCAGAGCCTTCTCGCCCTTGGGCAGGCTCACGTCCGAGGACATCGCCGGCCCCGCTGCGATCTCCCCGAAATACGCGTCGAAGCGCTGGCCCTGGCTGTCTGCCGCCTGCGCGCCGTTCGAGGGACTGTCGGAGTACACCTTGGTGCCGGTGTTGACCAGCTCGAACTGGGCGGCTGCCCACCTCTTGCCGTCCTCGGGAACATTGAACTCGTCGGCCCCCTCAGCGGTCGGCAGCCACTTCTTGAGGGTGACATCGAGCTGCTCCCCGTCCTCCATGCCCTTCAGCGTGAGGGTGTCACCGACGGTTGCGTCCTTCTTCGGCTCGGCCTCGGTGCCGGCGGACTGCGACCGGTCGGCCTTGGGGGTGGTGCTGACGGTCTCCTGGGGACCGCAGGCGGCCAGTGCGAGCAGCGCGGCGGCGACGGCGGAGATGGCGGTGGTGGCGTCTTCATCATTCCCTCATGGGCGTTCTGCGTGTGTGGTGAGGGAGCATCATGCGTCGAATGTGAAGGATGTGGAGCTGATGTGAGGCTTCTGTGACCCGAAAGGGTGGCTGCCGCTGCCGGGGGCGGCGCGGGCATGGAAAAGGCCCGGCTGCTCCGGGGAGGAGTTGCCGGGCCTGCGTGTGCCGTGGGGCTGTACGCAAGTTCGCCAGGACTTTCAACGGCCGGACGGCACGGAATGGCTGGGTCTGCTGGGGTGGCCGGAGGGGCGGCCGGGGGTCAGCGCTGGAGCGGTGTGCTGACGGTGCTGGAGGGGCCCGATGCGGACGGTGTGCCGGCCTGCGACGTGGTGCCCGGCTGCGACGTGCTGTCCGGGGCGCACATCAGCACGTCGGCGGTGCCGTTCATGGCTCGGACCTGTCGGCAGCGGGGGGACTTGCCGTGGGCCTCGGCGTGGATGCGCTGCTTCATCGTGGGGGGAAGTGCGCTGGGCCGGGACTTGGACCGCAGGACCAGCGCCGGGGCCGCCGCGGTGTCGGTGGCGCGCTCCGTGTTGCGCGCGGTCTCGGTCTGCGGTACGGCCGCCGAGGCGGTGGTGGTGGCCAGGCCGAGCGCCGTGCAGAGCGCGAGGAAGGCGGTGACGATGACGGTCCACAGCTTCATGACCTTGTTCTTGGCCATGGTCCCCTCACTTTCGGGTTGGGCGATTTGCGTACTTTCCTCATGATGTGTATGAGGGCCGCGAAGTGGTGGACCGACGCCCGTGGCGCGTGGATGTTCAGATGAACACCACCCGGATGGGCGCAAGGCGGCCGAGAAATGGCGAACCACGGAGCAAATCGGCCAAATCAACGGTCCGTGAGGGTGTGATCACCCTCCGATCGGATCGAGGCGATCAGCGGCTAAACCGCTGCGGCGGGCGGGAGTTGACGGCCGGCATAGGTCACCGATCGGTATCGGTCGGTGTGTATAGTCGGGCGCCAGAGGTCCCCTACGTCAAGGAAAGACGAGGTCGCGCGGTGAAGAAGCTTCTCCTGGTCGCACTGGCCGCCATCGGCGGGCTCCTCGTGTACCGCCAGATCCAGGCGGATCGCGCCGAGCAGGATCTGTGGACGGAGGCGACTGACTCCGTGCCCACGGGTTCGTGAGCACATACAACCGACTCTGAACAGACCCCGGCCGTGCTTGCGGTCGGGGTTTTGTGTGCGGTGAACCTTGCTCACGAGCCGCCGTCGCGGGGCAGGATGGGCGACGGCGCGGCGTACGAGTGATCACGTAGGGGCCGGTGCCGAGACAGAGGGACGCCCCGGCAGGAAGCGAGGAGTGGCGCGTGAGGGGACGGCGGTGCAGGGCGTGGGGGCAGCGCGCACGGCTCGTACAAGGGCGCCCGGCAACTCGCGTGCACACGGGCGTGGCGCTGCTCACCACCGCGCTGCTGCTGGCCTCGGGCGCGGTCGCGGGCCCGGGGCAGGTGGCGCACGCTGCCACCGGCGGCGCGGAATTCTCCGGGGGGCACGGCGCCGCCGCGAGTGGTGCTGCGAAGACGCTCGAGGCGGCGTCGGAAGCTCCGGGGGGCTACGCCTTCGCGGATGACGCTCAGCGCGTCAAGGGTGCCGCGGGCACGGCGCGGCCCGCCACGCTGGCGGCGGGCCGGAGCTATCGCAGCACTCTGCCGCCGTCGGGTCCGGTGCACTACGGCGTCCAGCTCGACGGGACCTCGAACGCGTACGTCTCCGTCACCGCCGTTCCGCCGGCGGGCGGCACCGCCGCGGTCTCCGACGGGCTGAAGGTGTCCCTGCGGGACAGTGGGCGCCGCTCGTGCGATCTCGACACCGCGACCTTCGGGGCCGGCCGCAGTCCCCGCCCGGTGACGGCGTGGGCAGTCCGGGAGATCTCGCCGAGAAGGTCCCTGTGCAAGGAGGCCGGGATGTACTACGTGTCGGTCGAGCGCGCCGATCCGGACGGCAGGGGAGCCTCCCCCGAGCCCTGGGAGCTGGAGCTCGCCGTGGTCTCCGAGCCGCCACTGCGGGAGGAGGGGGCGACGGGCGAGCCCGAGGCATGGAACTCCGCGACTCCCGATCCTCTTGCGGGAGAGGCACGGCGGCGCCGTGGCGGGGCGGGGTTCGCCGAGGCGGCCCTGATCGGCGAGGGGGTCTGGCGGAACGACCTCAGGCCCGGCCGGACGGTGTTCTACCGGGTCCCTGTCGACTGGGGGCAGCAACTGCACGTCAC
Organism: Streptomyces composti; assembly: GCF_012034205.1. Taxonomy (GTDB): domain Bacteria; phylum Actinomycetota; class Actinomycetes; order Streptomycetales; family Streptomycetaceae; genus Streptomyces; species Streptomyces composti. Next base: position 115,821 of record NZ_JAATEM010000015.1, on the reverse strand, counting down.
CGCCGAGCTGGGCGGCTCGGGCTCCGGCCGCTCCGGTTTCGTGCCCTCCGCGCTGGACCTGGACCTCTACAACCCCGTCCGCGGTCACGTCGCCGACCTGGGCATCGGCTACGACGGCACCCGGAAGTCCGAGAGCCTGAATCCCCTGCCCCCCGTGGCCCACACCAACCGGCAGGCGCCCAACAGCAGGGTGTCGGCCGTACGCTTCGCCGGTTCCTACTATCTCGTCGCCCACCTCTCGGCGGAGGTGGCGGAGAAGTTCGGCGACAAGCCCGTGCCGGTGGTGCTGCGGGTACGGGTGGACGGTCCGGCACAGGACGGGCCCGGCTATCAGGGGGAGTCCGCACCGGCGGGCATCTTCACCGTCACGGACGGGGACCGGGAGGCGACCGGAAGCGCCACGGGCGGCGGGGGCACCGCGATGCGGGCACTGGCCGTGGGCGGGATCGGCACGGGAAGCGCGCTCCTGCTGGGGCTCGGGGTGTGGACGGTGCTGGCCCGCAGGCGGGCGACTCCGTAGCGGGCGGGCGCTGCGGGAGACGCCCCGGGCGGGCGGTCGGATGCGGGTGTGGTCGGGTCGGGGATCGCCGCCGCGTCTGAGGGGGGCGGTTCTGGGTGCGGTCGGGTCCGGGACTGATCGGGGCCGAGGGACTGATCAGTCCCGGGACTGATCAGCGCTGGGTGCGGTCGGATCCGACGCGGTCAGATCTGGGTGAGGGCCCAGAAACCCACGGCGTAGCAGGCAAGGGCGAGCAGCAGGAGGGGCACGGCCACCTTGGCCGGAGGGCCCGGGCGGCGGCGCCGGGCGGTGGTCGGGCCGGGCTGTGACATCGCCGCGTGCGGAGTGGGAACCTGCGCGACCTGGGCGGTGTATTCAGCAGTGAAGGGCTCGGCGGGCTGGTGCCAGGCCGGGGCGGGATACGCCGGTGGATGCGACTGGGGGGAGCGCAGCGGTTGAGTGGGGTCGTTGGGGGAGACGGGCGCGGCAGGGGCTTGCGGGTGGTGTGCGCGGTGGTGAAGGGCCTGGTCCGGCGGGGGCGTACCGGGGGCGGCCGGCGCGTGCGGTGTGGCGGGGGAGCTGCCCGTAACCGGTGGCGGAGGCAGGTGGAAGCTGCCGGTGTCCGACATGCCGGCCGGTTGCTCCGGGGCGGAGGACCGAGCGGCGCCGGGCGGCTGCTCGGGTGCCGGCGCATGGCGTGGGCTGCCGGCCGGGGGCGTGAGTCCGGGCCGTGCGGCGGCGGGAGGAGCGGTGTGCTGCCGCGGGTCGGCGGCGGGTGCGGAGGAGCCGGTAGCGGGATGGTCTGCCCCTGGCCCGGTTCCGGCACTCGTGCCCGTGATGTGACCTGTGGCGGCACCGCTGCCGGACGGGACCGGCCGCCCGCCCGCAGCAGCGGGGCCGCCTGTGGAGCCGGGGCTGCTTGTCCGGCTGGACCCGTCTGCGTCACCGGGCCTGCCTCCATGACCGGGACCGTCTGGGTCACCAGGCCTGGCCGCGGAGTCGGGCCCATCCGCCGGACCGGGTCCGCCGGTGGACCCGGGTCCGCCGGTGGACCCGGGTCCGCCGGTGCGGCCGGGGTCGTCTGCGGCGCCGTCCGTGGAGGAGCGCCGGCTCGTGGAACCGGTTTCGTCCGTGAGCCCGGGCCCGCCTTCGGTGGGGCCGGCGGATGCGGCCCCGCTGCCGGAGACCTCGCCCCCGCCAACGGGGTTGCTGCCGTCCCCGGACATTCCGGCCGGGCCGGCCCCGCTCCCGCCTCCTGCGTGGCCCCTTCCTTCCTCTGCCGGCTCCGGCAGACGGCCGGGTGCTGCGGCCTCCGCCAGGTGGCCAGGCACCCCGTCGCCCGGCACATCACCGGTGTTCTCCCTTGCGGCCCCCGCAGAATCAGTGCCTCCGGCCGCACCCCCCGCTGCGTACCGCCAGGCCTCCGCGGACCGGGACGGCGGAGTCCCGGGGGCGCCCGCGTCCTCCCTGCCGGCCGGGGGACGGACGGCATCCGGACTCGTCACGCCGGAGGCCCGCCTCACCGGGCCGTTCTCCGCGAACCCCGGTGGCAGCGGCCCGAGTTGGTCGAAGATCTCGATCTGCTCGTCGTCGGGGCCGGGCTCCGGGAGGAGTTCCGCGGCCGCGGCGAGTGCCTTGCGCGCCCCGGTGGCGGTACGGAAGCGCGCCGCCGGATCCGGCTGCAGCAGGGTCGACACCACCTGCCACAGCGGTTCCGGGACGCCCTGGGGCGCCCCGGGCGTCCCGTGCTCGGTGAAGTACTGGACCAGCGCCTTGGCGTCCGGCTTGGCGCCCTCCAGCAGATACAGCGCGACCAGGCCCACGGCGAACAGGTCGGCGGGGAAGTCCGGCTCCGAGCCCATCATCTGCTCGGGGGCGATGTAGCCGGGCGTGCCGACGACCAGGTTGGTCTCGGTCAGCCGGGGCTCGCCCAGCCGCATGGCGATGCCGAAGTCGGACAGGCGCAGCCGTGGCCGGGCCGTGCCCGTCGCCTCCATGAGCACATTGGCGGGCTTGATGTCACGGTGCACCACGCCCTCCGCGTGCACCGCGGCCAGCCCGGACAGCAGCTGGTCGAGCAGCGTGCAGACATAGGCGGGCGGCAGCGGCCCGTAGTCGTTCACCAGGTGGACCAGCGAGCCGCCGGCGACGAGGTCCATGGTGAAGAGCACCTTGTCGTCGTCGGCGGCCCAGCTGGTCGGCGCGAGGACATGGGGATGGTCGATGCGCAGGGCCTGTTCGCGCACGAACCGGAGCAGCGAGTGCGCGTCGCTCTGGAGAAGGACCTTGGCGGCCACATAGCGCCGCCGGCGGTGGTCCCAGGCGCGCCAGACGGCACCGACGCCTCCGCGGCCGATCGGGTCGACCAGCTCGTACCGGCCGGCGAACACCTCACCCATGGCTGAACGTCGCTCCTCCCCCAGCGATGGCCCCCGTGACTCCCCCTCTGCCTGCCCCTCGGCGGGCGGTACGACTCCCCCGCCCCTCGCTCGATCCGCGCATGTGCTCGGCCCCCCAGTTCGCGGGTCCCCGGCTCGTGGGTCCCCGGTGCCCGGCGGCTGCCGTACCCGCTGCGGCGGCCGGGCGGACGGTCAGCTCTGGTGGGACTGGTAGTGCGCCACCGCGTCGGAGGTGCGGCCCGCCCCGTAGACGCGGAGGAACTCCGCCAGCTCGGGATGCGTGGGGGCGAGGGCGTCCGCGGCCTCGAGGATCTCGCTGGCGGCGGCCACCGAACGCAGCAGGGACTGGATCTCGCGGACCACCCGCTTGACCGTCGGCGCCCCCGAACTGTTCGTCGTCTGCGTGGTGTTGGTGAGGACCGAACCCCCCTGAGACTTCTTGATCTCCTCCATGCGCTCGGTCGCCTCGGCGGCGCTGACGCTGCCGTCCACGACCTGACGGGCCAGGTCCTGCAGCAGCTGCACCCGCTGGACCACGGCCGGATTACCGATCTTCGCCCGCTGGCCGCTCATCAGCTGCGACAGCATCGGCGCCGACAGTCCCAGAACCCCCGCGAGACGAGCCTGGTTGAGCCCGAGATCGTCTATCAGCCGGCGGAAGAGCGTCCCCAGCGGCTCCCCGTACCAGCTCCGCTGCAGTTCCCGCGCTCTTGCGGTGGCTTCCTGCTGTGCAGCGTCCATGGCGTCTCCCCATCGCTTCCCCTAGAACTGCGGTTCGCTGTAGCGAACCACGCCGAGCATCTTACGGAGAGTGGTTGGTCACGGGGACCCCAATCTTTTTGCGGGATCCCGGGGGTGACCCGGTACTCTGGTCTCCGGCGCCCACCGGGAAGGGATTCCCACAGGTGGACGCTTTGCTTCCGGGGCCTTAGCTCAGTTGGTAGAGCGCTGTCTTTGCATGGCAGATGTCAGGGGTTCGACTCCCCTAGGCTCCACAAACAAACCCCTCCCACCTGCGGAAACGTAGTGAGAGGGGTTTTGTCGTCGGCGCGGTGGCCGCTGGGGATGTTTCACGTGAAACGGCTCGGCGGGCAGCAAGAGCGTCAACTCTTCCTGCCCGCCGAGCCGTTGGCCAGTCCGTGCTTCTTCGTCACGGCTGGTCGTCGCGCTTGGCGGCCTCCTCCTCGGCCTCCTTGGCCTGGACCTCGGGGTCAAGGGTGGACTGGCCGCTGCCGTCCACCGCGGTGAGCGTGCTGCCCTCCGGGACGTCCGTCGGAGCCGGCGGCTCCACCAGCCAGTCGGGGTTGGCCTGCTTGTCCCACCACTTCCAGGCGGCGAAAGCTCCGCCCGCCACGGCGCCCAGCACCAGCAGCACCCTGGCGGCCTTACCGGCCTTGGCGCGCCGCTGCTGCTTGCGGACGAGCTTGTTGATCTGCTTGGCCGAGACCTGGCCGCGGAGAGCGGCCAGCACCGCAGCACTGCGCGCCGCAGCCTCGTCCTTGGCCGGTCCTGCGGCGGCCCTCGCCTGTTCGATCTTGGGCTTGGAGAGCTCCGCCGCCTGACGCGCGGCCTTGCGCGTCCTCAGGGCGGCTTCCTGGGCTGCCAGGTCGACCTTGGGCGGCACATGTGTCCGGGCCTGCTCCAGATACGGCTGGACATGTGCTCCGTACTGTGCGCGGGCCTGCCCTGCGGCCTGCGTCACCTTGGGCGCGAGCCGTACGCGTGCCTCGTGTGCGTAGTGCGCGGCCCTGACCTTGGCCGTGTCGGCGTAGGGCGCCACCACTTCCGCGGCGTGCAGCACGCTGTCCTTCGCCGAACCGGTCGCGGCGCGCACGCTGTCGATGCGGGTCACGGGTTCCTCCTCCTCGGTGGCGTACGGTATTTCGACTTTCCACCCTTTTACGGATCATGCCTGCGGGACGGCCGCGGGGCATGCGCGGACGGGCATACGGGTGCCGGTCGAACGTGATCAAGTGCGATCAGGCGCGATATGGAGTGCGATAGGGAGTGAATGGGGCAACAGGAGCTTGTCGCCGACAATGCCACGGATCGCCGCCGTGCGCTCCTGCTACGGAGCGACTGGTGCGGATTTCCGCAACCCGTTCGGCCCGGTTGCCCGCTCTCCCGGGACGTCGGGCGACGAGGCGTCCCGTCCGTGCGAGGATCGGGGTGTCACGGAAAGACAACGGAAGGCACATCGTGGCTGAGCAGCTCTACGCCACCCTCAAGACCAACCACGGCGACATCAAGGTCCGGCTCTTCCCGGACCACGCGCCCAAGACGGTCAAGAACTTCGTCGAGCTCGCCAGGGGCGAGCGGGAGTGGACCGACCCGAAGACCGGTGCCAGGACCACGGACAAGCTCTACGACGGTACGGTCTTCCACCGGGTGATCAGCGGCTTCATGATCCAGGGCGGTGACCCGCTCGGCAACGGCACCGGTGGCCCCGGTTACCAGTTCGAGGACGAGTTCCACCCGGACCTGAGCTTCGACAAGCCCTACCTGCTGGCCATGGCCAACGCCGGTCCGGGCACCAACGGCTCGCAGTTCTTCATCACCGTGGCCCCCACGGCCTGGCTGAACCGCAAGCACACCATCTTCGGCGAGGTCACCGACGCCGCAGGCCAGAAGGTCGTCGACAGCATCGCCTCCACCCGGACCAACCCGCGCACCGACCGTCCGCTCGACGACGTCGTGATCGAGACGATCGAGATCACCGAGGGCTGAGATCCGGCGTTCCGGGGGTGAAAGCCTCCCGGAGGGAACCAATCGCCCCGCTCATCCGTAAGGATGGGCGGGGCGGGGCTTTTCCACACCACCGAGGGGATGTCATGGACGACCAGGCTGCCGGCAGCCAGCAGGACGCCCACAGCGTCCCTCACTGCTATCGGCACCCGGACCGCGAGACCGGTGTCCGCTGCACTCGCTGTGAGCGGCCGATCTGCCCGGAGTGCATGGTCGACGCCTCGGTGGGCTTCCAGTGCCCGGACTGCGTCCGCACCGGGTCCGGCACCGGGCACGCTCCCTCCGCCTCGATGCCCCGCAACCTGGCCGGGGGCACGATCGCGGCCGACCCCCACCTGATCACCAAGATCTTGATCGGCATCAACCTGGCCGTGTTCATCGCGGTCCAGATCAGCACTCCGCTGCTGAACGATCTGGTGCTGATCGGCCGCTGGCCCCCGGAGCCGTTCCTCCCCATGGAGGGGGTCGCGGACGGCGAGTGGTACCGCCTGCTGACCTCGGTGTTCACCCATGAGCAGATCTGGCACGTGGGCTTCAACATGCTCAGCCTGTGGTGGCTCGGCGGTCCGCTGGAGGCCATGCTGGGCCGGGCCCGCTATCTGGCGCTCTTCCTCATCTCCGGTCTCGCCGGCAGCACCCTCGCCTATCTGCTGGGCGCGCCCACCACGGCGACGCTCGGCGCGTCCGGGGCGGTCTTCGGCCTGTTCGGCGCCACCGCGGTCCTGATGCGGCGGCTCAACCAGGACATGCGGCCGATCATCGCCCTGCTGGTGATCAACCTGATCCTCACCTTCACCTGGTCCAACATCTCCTGGCAGGCCCACATCGGGGGTCTGGTGGCCGGCCTGGTGGTGGGCTACGCGATGGTGCACGCCCCGCGTGAGAAGCGCTCGCTGGTCCAGTACGGCACCTGTGCCCTGGTGCTCGCCGCGATCGCTGTCCTGGTACTCCTGAGGACGGCCCAGCTCACCTGAGCGGCCTTTGTCCACAGCGCGTGGCGGATCTTGTGCACAGGGTGCGGGAACATCTGTGCCCCCTGTCACCGACCCGTGTTTTCGCAGGTCAGACAGGGGGCGAACAGGTCTTCGGATACCCGGCGGCCGGTCATACCGGCGTCAACCTCCCGCGAGTTATCCACAGATCGTCTTTCTTTTCCCCATGTGGACAAAGCCTGTGGATAACTCAGTGAACAGCCCTGGGCAGAGCTGGGCCCGGGCCTACTTCCACTGCGTGGAGACGGCGAATCCGGCGGCGATGAAACCGAAGCCCACCACGATGTTCCAGTTGCCCAGAGCATCGATGGGCAGCGAGCCGTCGGTGACGTAGAAGACGACGATCCAGGCCAGGCCGATGAGGAACAGGGCGAGCATCACCGGCGCGACCCAGGCGCTGTTGGTCAGGTTGATCGAAGTCGTCTGCTTCGCCGGGGGCGGCGTGTAGTCGGCCTTCTTGCGGATACGTGACTTCGGCACGAGGGTCTCTCCTGTCGATGCGCTGCGTGGCCGCGCAGGGTTCTGATCGGGCTCGGGGCAGCGTACAAGGGGACTTAAGCGCTCCCCCAGGCGTCCGTTAGCGTAGTGCTTCCGTGGCGCCGAAGGAGATAAGGGTACGTTGAGCAATTCTGCCGACTCCCCGGGGACGGAATCCAGCCCTGCCCGCAGGCGCCGTTTCCGGCCCGTGCGCATCCTCACCGTGGGCGTCTTCGCCCTCGCCGGGCTCATCTTCTTCACCAGCTTCAACACGGCCAAGGGCACGGACATCCGCACCGACGCCTCCCTGCTGAAGCTCTCCGACCTCATCCATGAGCGGAGCCGGGAGAACGGCAGGCTGGACGAGTCCAACGGAGCGCTGCGCCGGGAGATAGAGGCACTGGCCGAGCGGGACGACGGCAGCACCGAACAGGAGCAGAAGAGGCTCGCCGAGCTGGAGAAGCGTGCCGGCACCCGGAAGCTGACCGGCGAGGCGATCACCGTCACGCTCAACGACGCCCCGCCGGACGCCACCGCCAAGCTGCCCGGCTATCCCGAGCCGCAGCCCGACTACCTGGTGATCCACCAGCAGGACCTGCAGGCCGTGGTGAACGCGCTGTGGCAGGGCGGCGCCCAGGGCATCAAGGTCATGGACCAGCGGCTGATCTCCACCAGCGCGGTGCGCTGCGTCGGCAACACGCTGATCCTCCAGGGCCGGGTCTACTCCCCGCCCTACAAGATCACGGCGGTCGGTGACCCGGAGCGGCTGAAGAAGGCCCTGGCGGCGTCCCCGGCGATCCAGAACTACATGGTCTACGTCAACGTGTACGGGCTCGGCTGGAAAGTCGAGGACAACGGGACGGTGACTCTGCCCGGCTACTCGGGCACAGTGGATCTGCACTACGCCAAGCCTGTGGAGTAGCCAGCGAGGCGGGGAGCCGCCGGTGCGCGTGATCGTCAGGACCGTCAGCGAGCTGTGCATCACCGTCGGCACCGTGATCGTGCTCTTCGTGGTCTACGTGCTGTTCTGGACCGGGGTGCGCGCCGACAGCGTCATGGACGAGCAGATCGAACGCCTGCGCGCGCAGTGGCAGCGGGAGCGTGCCCAGCCCCTGCCCGGATCGCCCCTCGGCCCCCGCAAGCAGAGGCCCTATGCCGCCGGCCGGCCTTTCGCGATCATGTACATCCCGCGCTTCGGTTTCACGTGGAACAAGCCCGTGCTGGAGGGGACGGACCCCGACACCCTCAGGAAGGGCCTCGGCCACTACCCGCACACCGCGCGCCTCGGCGAGCGAGGCAACGTCGCCGTGGCGGGCCACCGCCGCACCCACGGCGACCCCTTCAAGGACTTCCCCCGGCTCAGATGCGGCGACGCGGTGGTGGTGACCGACGGGGCGACCTGGTTCACGTACCGCATCGACAAGGGCCCGTACAAAACTGTGCCCACCGACATCGAGGTGATCGACCCTGTGCCACGTACTTCCGGGTATACGCGTCCGGGCCGCTATCTGACGCTGACGACCTGTGAACCGGAGTGGGGGCACAGCCACCGTCTGATCGTCTGGGCACATCTGGACTCCACACAGCCCGTGGAGACCGGGAAACCGGAGGCGTTGCGCCGTTAGTCTGTTGGCGTACGGCGTGGGTCAGGTGCCGTGGCACGACGGAAGGGACGGCATGTACAGCTGGATCTGGCGGCATCTGCCGGGCAATGGATGGGTCAAGGCCCTCATTTCGCTCGTGCTGATCATCGCCGTGGTCTACATCCTGTTCCAGTACGTCTTCCCCTGGGCCGAGCCACTGCTGCCCTTCAACGATGTGACGGTGGACAACCAGTGAGCGCGCGGATTCTCGTCGTCGACAACTACGACAGCTTCGTCTTCAACCTGGTCCAGTACCTCTATCAGCTGGGCGCCGAGTGCGAGGTGCTGCGCAACGACGAGGTGTCCACCGCGCATGCCCAGGACGGCTTCGACGGTGTGCTGCTCTCCCCGGGGCCCGGCACCCCCGAGGAGGCCGGTGTGTGCGTGGAGATGGTCCGGCACTGCGCGTCCACGGGCGTACCCGTCTTCGGCGTGTGTCTGGGGATGCAGTCCATGCAGGTGGCCTACGGCGGCGTGGTGGACCGCGCGCCGGAGCTGCTGCACGGCAAGACGTCACCCGTGGAGCACGAGGGCAAGGGCGTCTTCGCGGGCCTGCCGTCGCCGTTCACGGCGACCCGCTACCACTCGCTGGCCGCCGAACCGGCCACGGTGCCGGCCGAACTGGAGGTGACGGCCCGTACCCCGGACGGCATCGTGATGGGGCTGAGGCACCGTGAACTGCCGGTGGAAGGGGTGCAGTTCCACCCCGAGTCGGTGCTGACCGAGCACGGGCACCGGATGCTGGCCAACTGGCTGGTGGAGTGCGGGGACAAGGACGCGGTGGCGAGATCTGCGGGGCTCGCCCCGGTGGTGGGCAGGGCCACGGCGTGACGGCGCTGCGCCCCGAGCGCGAGTCCGGCGCCGACGCGTATGGCGGTGCCGGCGGCCAGGGCAGCGCGTACGGCGGATGGCCGTACCAGGGCCCGGGCGCGGTCGGGGAGTGGTACGGCCAGGAGCCATACGCACCGCAGCAGGACGGGGAGTCCTGGGGCACCCAAGCCTCCGCCGGAGGGCCCGGCCAGCCCGCGTACCCACCGGGCCGGTCCGACTACGAGTCGGCGCAGGCCGGCTACGAGTCGGCGCAGGCGGGCTACGAGTCGGCGCAGGCGGGCTACGGATCAGGGCAGGCCGGATACGGCTCGCACCCGGACGTCCACCAGTCGCAGCAGGACGCCTACGAGCCGCTGCTGGACGACGAGACGGTCGCGCTGCGGGTGCCCGAGCCGCCGACCGGGCCGAGGCGGACGGACGGCTCGTCCTCCCCGTCGTCCGAGCACGAGGGGCGCGCGGCCCGCAGGAAGGCCGCCAAGCGCCGTCGCGGGCGCCGCGGCGGCTCGCACAAGGGTGGTGAGGCCGCCGCGGCTTCGACGGAGCCCGAGGCTCCGTTGTCCCGGACGGAGGCACGCCGGCGGGCCAAGGCGCGCAAGCCCAGCCCGGCGGTGATGCTCAGCCGCGCCATCGGCGAGGTGTTCATCACCACCGGTGTGCTGATGCTGCTGTTCGTCACCTACCAGCTGTGGTGGACCAATGTGCGGGCGCAGGCGCAGGCCGGCAAGGAGGCCAGCAACCTGCAGAACGAGTGGGCGAGCGGCAAGCGCAACCCGGGGGCGTTCGAGCCCGGCCAGGGCTTCGCGCTGCTGCACATACCGCGGCTGGACGTGGTCGTGCCGATCGCGGAGGGCATCAGCAGCAAGCGGGTGCTGGACCGGGGCATGGTCGGCCACTACGCCGAGGGCGCGCTGAAGACGGCGATGCCGGACGCCAAGACCGGCAACTTCGGTCTGGCCGGCCACCGCAACACGCACGGCGAGCCGTTCCGGTACATCAACCGGCTGGAGCCGGGTGACCCGATCGTCGTGGAGACGCAGGACACCTTCTACGTCTACAAGATGGCGTCGATGCTGCCGGTGACCTCGCCGAGCAATGTGAGCGTCCTCGACCCCATTCCGAAGGGGTCGGGTTTCACCAAGCCCGGCCGCTACATCACACTGACCACCTGCACACCGGAGTTCACCAGCAAGTACCGGTTGATCGTCTGGGGCAAGATGGTCGAGGAACGGCCGCGCAGCAAGGGCAAGCCGGATGCGCTCGTCAACTAAGGGCAGAGGGAACGTGGCAGCGACCACCGACGACACCGAAGAGCACATCGGCACGCGCGGACACGCCCCGCGCAGGGCACCCCGCCGTATGGGGCCGGTCGCGACGGCGATCAGCTTCTTCGGGGAGCTGCTGATCACCGCGGGCGTGCTGCTCGGCCTGTTCGTCGTCTACTCGCTGTGGTGGACGAACGTGCTGGCCGACCGGGAGGCGGGCAAGCAGGCCGACAAGGTCCGCGACCAGTGGGCCCAGCAGTCCGACAGCGGCGGCCCGGTGTCCTACGACAGCAAGGACGGCATCGGCTTCCTGCACGTGCCCACCATGAGCGGGGAGGAGATCCTCGTCGAGAAGGGGACCACGATGAAGGTCCTCAACGACGGTGTGGCCGGCTACTACACGGACCCGGTGAAGGCGACGCTGCCCACCTCCGGCAAGAAGGGCAACTTCTCGCTGGCCGCGCACCGGGACGGTCACGGGGCCAAGTTCCACAACATCCACAAGATCCGGAACGGCGACCCGATCGTCTTCGAGACGAAGGACACGTGGTACGTCTACAAGGTCTTCAACATCCTCCCGGAGACCTCGAAGTTCAACGTCGACGTCCTCGCCAAGGTCCCCAAGGGCTCCGGCAAGACCAAGGCCGGCCACTACATCACGCTGACCACCTGCACCCCCGTCTACACCAGCAAGTACCGCTACGTGGTCTGGGGCGAACTCGTCCGCACCGAGAAGGTGGACGACAAGCGGACACCGCCGGAGGAACTGCAGTAGGCCGCTGCGACGCTCTGGGACGGGCTGCGGCCGAACGCACCGCGGCCGAGGAACACGCAGCAGGAACGGCAAAGGCGAGTGGCCCCGGTCCCCTCCTCGAGGAGGGGACCGGGGCCACTCGCCGTACGCTGCCGCGGTGGGCCTGGCCGCCGGGGTCAGTCCTGCTCGTCGCCGGTGGCCCCGCCGAAGATGCCGCCCGGACCGCCGGGGCCGCCGTTGCCGCCCTGGTCGGTGGTGAACAGGCTCACCGCCGTGCCCTTCTGGACCTGGGTTCCCTGGGGCGGGTTGGAGCCGAAGACGCGGGAGTTGGGGTCCTGCGAGCCGGCGACGTTGCCGACGGCCAGACCCGCGTCCTGCAGCATCTTCTGGGCGTCCTTGAGGGTCTGCCCGTTGACGTTCGGGACGGCGACCTGTTCGTTCTGCTGCTTGGCCTTGCCCACGACGATCTGCACCGCGGAGTTCTTGTCGACCGAGGAACCGGCCTCCGGCGTGGTGCGGATCACCTTGCCGACCTGGTTCGGGTCGTCGGTCTCCTCTTCGACGCAGTTGCCCACGAGGTCGTTGTCCGAGATCTGGGCCTTCGCCTCGTCACAGGTCTTGCCGATGACGTCCGGGACCGTGGACTTCGCCTCGGCCTTGGCGATGGTCAGCGTGATCGTGGAGCCCTTCTCGACCTCGGTGCCCGTGGTCGGGTCCTGCTCCAGGACGGTGCCGGCCTTCTCCGGAGACTCCCGGGTCTCCGTCTTGACCTCGAAGGCGTACTTGTCGGCCTCCAGCTTCTCCGTCGCCTCGTCGATGTCCAGGCCGACCACGCTGGGCACGGTCACCTTCGGCGCGCCCGTCGACACGGTGAGGTTGACGACGGAGTCCTTCTTGACCTTGGACCCGGCCTTCGGGTCCTGGTCGCAGATCTTGCCCTTGCTCTGCTGCTCACACGGCTTGGAGGTGAACTCCAGCTTCAGATTGCCGTTCTCCGCCAGCCGCTCGGCGGTCGACTTCGTCTCCCCGACGAAGTTCGGCACACTGACCGTGTCGTTGTTCACCCCGCCGCCGCTGAACAGCGAACGGCCGAGCAGGATCGCCCCGATGAGGACCAGGACGCCGGCCGCGACCAGCAATATCGTCGAGGTGTTGGACTTCTTCTGGTTCTGGCGCCGACGGTCGGGCCGCTCGTCGTAGCCGTAGCCGCCGTCGTCCGGGTTCATGGGCGGCAGCATCGACGTCGGCGCCCCGGTGCCGGAGTCCGAGCGCAGCGCCGTGGTCGGCTGGTCGCTGTTGTAGCCGCCGTAGCCGACGGCGCCCAGCGCGGCGGTGGCCGCGACCGGCTGGCCGTCGAGGCAGGCCTCGATGTCGGCGCGCATCTCGTCGGCCGACTGGTAGCGGTAGTCGGGGTCCTTGACCAGCGCCTTCAGCACGATCGCGTCCATCTCGGGCGTGATCTCGGGGTCGAAGACGCTGGGTGCCTGCGGCTCCTCACGCACGTGCTGGTAGGCCACCGCGACCGGGGAGTCGCCGACGAACGGCGGCCGGACGGTGAGCAGCTCGTACAGCAGGCAGCCCGTGGAGTACAGGTCGCTGCGCGCGTCGACCTGCTCGCCCTTGGCCTGCTCCGGGGAGAGGTACTGGGCGGTGCCGATCACGGCGGCGGTCTGGGTCATGGTCATGCCGGAGTCGCCCATGGCGCGGGCGATGCCGAAGTCCATCACCTTGACCTGGCCGTTGCGCGTCAGCATGACGTTGGCCGGCTTGATGTCGCGGTGGACGATGCCGTTGCGGTGGGCGTACTCCAGGCCCTGGAGGATGCCGATGGTCATCTCCATGGCCCGCTCGGGCAGCAGCTTGCGGCCGCTGTGCAGAAGCTCACGCAGGGTCGAGCCGTCCACGTACTCCATGACGATGTACGGGATGGACACCCCGTCGATGTAGTCCTCGCCCGTGTCGTAGACCGCGACGATCGCGGGATGGTTGAGCGAGGCGGCCGACTGGGCCTCCCGGCGGAACCGGGCCTGGAAGGACGGGTCGCGTGCGAGGTCCGCGCGCAGCGTCTTCACCGCCACGGTGCGGCCGAGGCGGGTGTCATGCGCGAGGTAGACCTCCGCCATGCCGCCGCGACCGAGCACCTGGCCCAGTTCGTACCGGCCGCCGAGGCGACGCGGCTCTTCCATAGCTACCTACCAGCCCTCTCCGTCGGTCCCTGGTGGCACACCCGTGCCACCGGAGGCTGCCGTCCGGGCCTACCGTACCCGGCTCGCTTTGTGTGACCTGGCCAAGTGCGTCACCCGATACAGGACCGGTACCGCAACGTGCATCGATGTGAAGCGGACGTGACCGGAGTCACTGCTTGCCCTTGATGACCGCCTCCATCACGTCCCTGGCGATCGGCGCGGCCAGGCCGCCACCGGAGATGTCGTCACGCACGGCGTCCTCGTCCTCGATCACGACGGCGACCGCCACGGGGGACTCGCCGTCCGAGGTCTTGGCGTAGGAGATGAACCAGGCGTACGGGTTCTTGCTGTTGTTCTCACCGTGCTGGGCGGTACCGGTCTTGCCGCCGACGGTGAAGCCGGGGATCTGCGCGTTGCGGCCGGTGCCGTCCTTGACGACCGTCTCCATCATCGACTGGAGCTTCTGCGCGTTGTCCGCGGACAGCGGACGGCTGTACTCCTCGGGGTCGGTCTTCTCAACCGGGTCGAGGTCCGGAGCCTGCAGTTCGTCGACCATGTACGGCTTCATCAGCACGCCGTCGTTGGCGACCGCGGAGGCGACCATGGCCATCTGCAGCGGGGTCGCGGCGGTGTTGAACTGGCCGATGGAGGACAGCGCGGTCTGCGACTTGTTCATGTCGTCCGAGAACACCGAGGCGGTGGCGCGGACCGGGGTGAACTGCTCCTCGGTGAAGCCGAACTTCTTGGCCATCTCGAGCATCTTGTCGTTGCCGAGATCGGCACCGATCTTGCCGAAGACCGTGTTGCAGGACACCTTGAGCGCGTCGCGCAGCGAGGCGTTCTTGCAGGGGATGTTGCCCTCGTTCTTCAGCTCGGTCGTGGTGCCCGGCATGACCCACGGCAGCGGCGTGTCGGTCGGCTCCTCCGGGTCGGTGTAGAGGCCGTTCTCCAGCGCCGCGGCGGCGGTGACGACCTTGAACGTGGAGCCGGGCGGGTAGACCTCGCGCAGCGCCCGGTTCAGCATCGGGTCGTCCGGGTTGTTCTTCTTCTGCAGCTTCTCCCAGGCCTTGGTGTCCGTCGAGGTCGAATTCCCGGCGAACGACGAAGGGTCGTAGGAGGGGTACGAGGCGAGCGCGAGGATCTTCCCGGTGGACGGTTCGATCGCCACGACCGAGCCCTTGCCCCCCTGCTTCTTCAGCCCGTTGTACGCGGCCTTCTGCGCGGCGGAGCTGAGGGTCGTGACGACGTTGCCGCCCTCCTTCTTCTTGCCGGTGAGCATGTCGAGCGTGTTCCGGAAGAACAGCCGGTCGTCGTTGCCGGTGAGGATGCCGTCCTCGATGCTCTCCAGCTGTGTGGCGCCGAAGGCCTGGGACGCGTAGCCCGTGACGGGGGCCCACATGGGGCCGTCCTTGTAGGTGCGCTTGTACTCGAAATCGCTGCCCGACGTCTGCTTGGAACCAGTGATCGGCTTGCCGTCGACGATGATGTTGCCGCGCGGCTGCGCGTAACGCTCGATGGCCACACGCCGGTTCTTCGGGTTCTCCCGCAGCGCGTCCGCCTGCACGTACTGCAGCCAGTTGTCGCGGATGAGCAGGGCCAGGACGAGGAGACCGCAGAAGATCGCGATGCGTCGCAGGGGCTTGTTCACGGGCGGACCACCTGGGTCATCTCGGCGTCGGGGTTGGAAGCGGGGGCGGGCGCCGGGCGGCGGGCGGTGTCACTGATCCGGAGCAGGATGCCGATCAGTGCCCAGTTGGCGATCACGGAGGAGCCACCGGCGGCGAGGAACGGCATCGTCATACCGGTCAGCGGAATGAGGCCCATCACACCTCCTGCGACCACGAAGACCTGCAGGGCGAAGGCGCCGGACAGGCCGACGGCGAACAGCTTGCCGAACGGGTCCCGTGCAGCCAGCGCGGTGCGGACCCCTCGTTCGATGATCAGCGCGTAGATCAGCAGGATGGCCATGACGCCGGCCAGACCGAGCTCCTCGCCGAACGTGGAGAAGATGAAGTCCGAGTTGGCTGCGAAGCCGATGAGGTCGGAGTTGCCCTGGCCGAGGCCGGTGCCCACGACGCCACCGGAACCGAAGGACATGATCGACTGACCGATCTGCTCACAGGCACCCGAGGTGTCGTAGCAGCCGAACGGGTCCAGCCAGGCGTTCACTCGGGCCTGCACGTGACTGGCGAACGAGGCCACGCCCACCGCGCCCGCGGCGGACATCAGCAGACCGATGACGATCCAGCTCGTCCGCTCCGTGGCGACGTACAGCATGATCACGAACATGCCGAAGAACAGCAGGGACGTACCGAGGTCGTTCTCGAAGATGAGGATGAGCAGACTGACCGCCCAGATGGTGATGATGGGGCCGAGGTCGCGCCCGCGGGGCAGGTACAGCCCCATGAACCGGCGGCTGGCCAGCGCCAGCGCGTCCCGCTTCACCATCAGGTAGCCGGAGAAGAAGATCGCGATGATGATCTTGGCGAACTCGCCGGGCTGGATGGAGAAGCCGGCGATGTTGATCCAGATCTTCGCGCCGAACACATCCGCGCCGATGCCCGGCACGAGCGGCAGCAGCAGCAGAACCAGCGCGCCGACCATGGAGATGTAGGTGTAGCGCTGGAGGATGCGGTGGTCCTTGAGGAAGACGAGCACGGCCACGAACAGGGCCAGGCCCACGGCGGAGTACATCAGCTGATTCGGCGCTGACGGGGTGAAGGTCCCGTACCGGATCTTGGCGAGCTGCTGCAGTCGCTCCGACTGGTCGAGCCGCCAGATCACCACGAGTCCCAGCCCGTTGAGCAACGTGGCGAGCGGCAGCAGCAGCGGGTCGGCGTACGCCGCGAACCTCCGGAGCACCACATGCCCCACGCCGGACAGCAGGCCCAGCCCCAGTCCGTAGGCCAGCAGGCCGGACGGAACGGAGCCGTCAATGGCCAGTCCGACGTTGGCGTAGGCGAAGACCGGGATGACGACGGCGAAGACCAGCAGGGCCAGCTCGGTGTTGCGGCGGCTCGGGGCGCCGATCGCGCCGATCGTGGACGTGTGCTGGGTCGACGGGTTGGAAGTACTGCTCATCGTGTGACAGGGCCTCTCACGGCTTGCCTACTGCTTACCGCACAGCGAGACGACCTTCTGCTCTTCCTCCGAGAGGTTGGGGCCGGGGCTGGGAGTGGGTGCGGTCGTGGACGGGGGCGTGGACTTCTGCGGAGCCTTCGCCGAACCGGAGGGGTCCGGCGTCGGCGAGGCTTTGGACGCGAAGGAGGCGGGAGTGGTTCCCGTGGTCCCTCCGGCCTCGCCCTCACCGGTCTTCGCGTTGTTCTCGCTCTCGGCGGCGCGCCGTTCGGCCTGCTTCTTGCACGCGGAGGCCTGCACGGACAGTTCCTCGATCTTCGCCTGGGCGCCCTTCAGGTCGCCCTCGGCGATCGTCGCCTCCACCAGTTTCTGCTGGTAGGGCGGCAGGTACTTGAGTTCGATCTCCGGGTGGTCCTTGACCACCTCGGACAGCGACACCCAGGCCAGATCCTGGCTGATGCCCCGGTACAGGGCGACGTGCTCGCCGTTGACGCCGACGTAGTACTGCGTCTGCGTCCACCGCCAGCCGCCGTAGGCCCCGCCGCCGAGGACGGCGAGCGCCAGCAGCCCGTACAGGGACCGTTTGAGCCACCTGCGCTTCCTGGGCTTGACGAAGTCCTCGTCGGTGTAGCCGAAGCCGTCGGCGGGGACGAAGCCCGTGACGTCGCCGCTGCCGGGCGGGCCGAACTCGCCCCCGCCACCCTGGCCGCGGTGGCGGCCGAGGCCGGCGGCGCGGCCGGCCGGGGTCTGCATGATCCCGTCGGCGTGCAGCTGGTGCTGGTTCTCGGCGACGGCGCCCACCACGACCGGGGTGTCGGACAGCTGCCCGGCCAGTGTGTCCCCGGTGTCCAGGTCGAGGACGTCGGCGACGATCACCGTGATGTTGTCGGGCCCGCCGCCGCGCAACGCCAGCTCGATCAGGTTCTGCACGGTCTCCTGCGGGCCCTGGTAGCTGGCCAGGGTGTCTTCCAGGGTCTGGTGGGAGACCACGCTGGACAGGCCGTCGGAGCAGATCAGGTACCGGTCGCCGGCCCTGACCTCGCGGATGGACAGGTCGGGCTCGACGTGCTCGCCGCTGCCGAGGGCCCGCATGAGCAGCGACCGCTGCGGGTGCGTGGTCGCCTCCTCCTCGGTGATGCGGCCCTCGTCGACCAGCCGCTGCACCCAGGTGTGGTCCTGGGTGATCTGGGTCAGGACGCCGTCGCGCAGCAGATAGGCGCGGGAGTCGCCGACGTGCACCATGCCGAGCCGCTGCCCGGTCCACAGCAGGGCGGTGAGCGTGGTGCCCATGCCCTCCAGCTGCGGGTCCTCCTCGACCATCATGCGCAGCTGGTCGTTGGCCCGCTGGACGGCGGTGCCCAGCGAGGTGAGCAGGTCGGAGCCGGGGACGTCGTCGTCGAGGGAGACGATGGTGGAGATGGCCTCCGAGGAGGCGACCTCACCGGCCGCCGCGCCACCCATGCCGTCGGCGATCGCGAGCAGCCGGGGACCGGCGTAACCGGAGTCCTCGTTGCCCTCCCGGATCATGCCCTTGTGTGATCCGGCGGCGAAACGCAGGGAGAGACTCATGCGCACCTCGCCTGTCGGCTCCGGGTACACCCGGTCGTGTCGAGCCACACTGCCCACCCTCCGGTCGGGAGCGCGCCGGGGCCCGGGGTGGGGCCCGCCACTGCGTGCTCGCTCCGCTCGCTCATTCTCGTACTACTTCCGCAGCTCGATGACGGTCTTGCCGATGCGGATCGGCGCGCCCAGCGGAATCGGTGTGGGGGTCGTCAGCCGGGTCCGGTCCAGATAGGTGCCGTTCGTGGAGCCCAGGTCCTCGACGATCCACTGGCCGTCGCGGTCCGGGTAGATCCTGGCATGGCGGCTGGAGGCGTAGTCGTCGTCCAGCACGATGGTGCTGTCGTGGGCGCGGCCCAGGGTGATGGTCTGGCCCTGGAGCGCCACGGTGGTGCCGGTCAGGGTGCCCTCGGTCACGACCAGCTTGGTGGGGGCGTTCCGGCCGCGGCGGCCGCCGCCGGACTGCTGGCGCTGCTGCGGCGGCGCCTGCCGCGCCGCCTGCTGGGCACGGCCGTCCCGGCGCGCGCCGCGCTGGGTGACCCGCGTACCGAACAGGTCGCTCCGGATGACCTGCACGGCCACGATCACGAACAGCCACAGTACGGCCAGGAATCCCAGCCGCATGACCGTGAGGGTCAGCTCTGACATTGCCCCCGCTTCACCCTTCGGCTTGCCTATAGATAACGGTGGTGCTGCCCACGACGATCCGCGAGCCGTCGCGGAGCGTAGCGCGGGTGGTGTGCTGTCCGTCCACCACGATCCCGTTGGTGGAGCCGAGATCCGTGATCGTCGAGGGCATACCGGTACGGATCTCGCAGTGCCGGCGGCTCACGCCGGGGTCGTCGATCCGCACGTCGGCGTCGGTGCTGCGGCCCAGCACGAGGGACGCGCGGGAGATCTGGTGGCGGGTGCCGTTGATCTCGATCCAGTAGCGGGTGCGCCCGGTGGGCGGCGCGGCGGGGGGCCGTCCGGGGGCCGCGGGCTGCGGGTAGCCGTAGCCGCCGGGCCGGGCGCCGGGGGGCGGCGAGGGCGGCATGGGCGGAGCTCCCAGGGGGGCGCCGGGGGCGGCAGCTCCTGCGGCGGGCGGGTAGCCGTAGCCGCCGGGGGCGCCGGCGCCCGGGGCGGTCTGGCTGGTGGAGGCGGCGAGCGTGCGGCTGCGCACCCGGTACAGGCCGGTGTCGAGGTCGTCCGCCTTCTCCAGGTGCACCTTGATGGGGCCCATGAAGGTGTAGCGCTGCTGCTTGGCGTAGTCCCGGACCATGCCGGCGAGCTCGTCGCCCAGCTGGCCCGAGTAGGGGCTGAGCCGCTCGTAGTCGGGGGTGCTCAGCTCGACGATGAAGTCATTGGGGACGACGGTGCGGTCGCGGTTCCAGATGGTCGCGTTGTTGTCGCACTCGCGCTGAAGCGCTCCTGCGATCTCCACGGGCTGAACCTCGGACTTGAACACCTTGGCGAAGGTGCCGTTGACCAGACCTTCGAGACGCTGCTCGAACTTCTTCAGGACTCCCATGGGGCACCTCCTCCGTCGCTGCCGTCCTGTCTACTGCCCCCGTGTGCGCGCCGTGCACCGCTTTGTGCACCGCTCACCCGGTACTGCTTGGTACTGCTTACTGATCGTATCCACGCGTCGGCCGATCGGCTGGTTCCCCCTGTCCGCCCGGGCCGACCGGTGGAGATGCCTGACGAAGTTCCCTGCCGGGCTCTCCTTCGAACTCCTGCGGGCCGTGCTTCGCGGGCGTCGTCCTGCCATGGATCGTAGAGGTGGACGCAAACCAGTGTCCCGCACCCGGCGGAGGACTTGGCCCGCTCCTGGGGAGACCCGCGGTACCGGTACGAGGTTGATACGTGAAACGGCTCATGCCGGGACATGAGGGCGGGGCGGCTGGGGTGGCCAAGGCCGAGGGGCGGCCCGTGGGGGCTTCCGGCGGCTCCTGGTGCCCCGGTGATCGTGACGGCGGTGGGCCGGGGTGCACAGCGGCGGGCAGGGGGCGCGGCGCGGCGGCGGGCGGCGGGCCGGGGTGCACCCGGGGGAAGGGCCCGGGCCCGTGGGCGGCGACGCTGCTCAGAGGCGGGGGACGCGGGGGCCGGAGGAAAGGGATGTGAATCCACCCCGGCCAGCGTGCTAATGTTCTGGGTGTCGGAAGGCGCCGACCGCACAGGACGGAGCCCGAAGGCACACACCCAGATGCGCGGGTGGCGGAATAGGCAGACGCGCTGGATTCAGGTTCCAGTGCCCGCAAGGGCGTGGGGGTTCAACTCCCCCCTCGCGCACCAGGGAGCACCGACGAAAGTGCTCCAGCTGCACCGATGGAATGGGCGGCATCGCGATGGCGATGCCGCCCATTGCTGTTTCTGTGATGTCTGTCTCTGGGCACGGTGAAGCGGACCGTCGGTGGCTGAGGGCCGGCGACGGTCCGCTTCGGTGCGTGGATCTTGCTCGAGTGGCTCTCGGGGGTGTGCTCTCTGTGAGGAACGTCTCAGTGCTGGGTGATGGCCCTGGGGGCACGTGGCCTGGGGCCTGGTCCTGCGGCGGCGGTGGTCCGTCGGCCGGGACACGAGCGGACGCATCATGATCGACTCGGCGCGGAGCGGCTGCTCGGCAGTCCGCACCCGAGACTGCGCCGGCGGGCTCCGGTAGCACCCACCCGTTCGACGACCCGGACGGCACCTTCCTGGTCCCGGTCAACGGCGGGGGCCGGCACTGCCTGTGGCCGTCCATCGCCGGCGTGCCCGGCGGCCGGCTGGTCGTCCTGGAAGCGACGGGTCGTCAGTCCGGGCTCGCGTACGTCGGCGGACACAGTTCGCCTGTCCGCCGCTGTGGTACGCCAGCGGCATCGCGCCGGTCGACTTCATGGGCGCGATCCGGGCCGACGACGGTACGCCGGCCGGTATGTCCCCCCCTCCATGTTCCTGACCGTGCGTGTGGTCTTGGTGCCCGCCGCGGTCTTCCTGCCGGGCGCGGCACGGCGCGCCACGTCGTGACGACAGGGGCGGCTCGCTGTGGATCTGTCCGGTTCTGGCAGCCGTCACCGTTCTCTCACTGCGGGTGAGGTGGCCTGTTCTCCAGGCTCGGCGGGATCCAGGCGGCGTGCCGCAGGACGGCCCGGACGGTCACGCCGGCCGGGGCCAGCCGCAGGACGGTGTTGCGCAGAGCCACCGCCAGCGGGTGGGTCGGTCGCTGCCCCATCCGGCCGGCCCGGCGCGCTGCCCGGGCCACGGACTGGCTGCGTGGGCGGCGTTCGCGGTCGTAGCGGGTCAGCGCTGACGCGACCGTGGGCTCGGTGGCGAGCGCGGCGGCCAGCGTGGCCGCGTCCTCCAGGGCCTGGCAGGCGCCCTGGCCGAGATGCGGGGTCATGGCGTGCGCCGCGTCACCGAGCAGTGCGATCCGGCCCGCGGTGAAGGCGGGCAGGGGCGTCGCCAGTTCCCGGATGTCGTGGTGCAGGACGGCGTCCGGCCGGGTCGCGTCCAGCAACGCGGGGATCGGGTCGTGCCAGTCGCCGAAGCGGCGCCGCATCGCGGCGAGGGCGTCCGGATGCCGTATGCCGGGCGGCGAGTTGAGCACCGCGTGCCATTCGGCCCGGCCGTCGGTGAAGGCGATGTGACCGAACTCGGCACCTTGGCCCCAGGTCAGTTCGAAGTCGGTGTGCAACGGCACGGGGTGCTCGGTGATGGCGCGCAGGACCGTCGATCCGCTGTGGACGGGACCGGGGTGGCCGGGGAACACCTGGCCGCGCAGCCGGCTGTCCACGCCGTCGGCGGCCACGACCAGATCCGCGTCCAGGACGGTGTCCGTGAGAGGCACCCGCACCCGGCCCGGGTCCGAGCAGTCGACGGACAGCACCTCGGTCCCGACGACCAGGCACTCGGGAGGCAGTGCCGCACGCAGCAGGCGGTGCAGAACAGCCCGGGGGATGCCGGTGATCGGGGTGCCCAGCTCGCGCTCCAGCACGGTCCCGTCCATCCGGGCCAGCCAGCCGCCACCGGGGGTGCGGGTGCCCCCGGTGTACTGGGGACGGGCAGCCGCGCGCACCGCGTCGCCGACGCCGAGGACGTCCAGCGCGCGGATGCCGTTGGCGTGCAGCGAGATGCCCGCGCCCACGTCGGCCAGGACCCGGGCACGCTCGACGACCGTCACGTCCCAGCCGATGCGGCGCAGGCCGATCGCCGCAGCCAGGCCCCCGATGCCACCCCCGACCACCACCGCGCTGCCGCCCATGCCCGGCCCCTCTCGTCGTCGGCCGCCTCTTCTACAGATGTAGAAGAAAGATATCCCCGGCCTCTACAGGTGTAGAAATGAGGGGTGCCCGACGACCGACGTACCGTCCTTGCCGACACGGCCATCGCCGTGCTCGCCGAGACCGGAATGCGAGGACTGACCCACCGCGCGGTGGACAGAGCTGCGGGCCTGCCGCCCGGCACCACCTCCGCCTACTACCGCACCCGCCAGGCACTTCTCACCGCACTGGTCCGGCGCCTGGTCGCCCTCGATCAGGCGGAACTCGAGGAGATCGGGCGCCGGACACAGGTACCGCGGGACGCCGACGAACTGGTGGCCGGGATCGCCGCCTTCGTGGAACTGCGGCTCACGGGAGAGGGACGACAGCGCTCACTCGCGCGCTACACGTGCGCCGTCGAGAGCGTCCGTCACCCCGAACTGCGGGAGATCCTCGCCCCACGGGAGAACGCCGGTCGGCGGATCGTGCACGACTTCCTGGC
The DNA here is from genome assembly GCF_012034205.1 of Streptomyces composti. Taxonomy (GTDB): domain Bacteria; phylum Actinomycetota; class Actinomycetes; order Streptomycetales; family Streptomycetaceae; genus Streptomyces; species Streptomyces composti. The sequence goes on along the minus strand of NZ_JAATEM010000015.1, from coordinate 92,679 downwards.
CGCGCGGGGCCTCGCGGATGCCGGGACCCGTACCGTCACCCTGCTCACGTGCATCGACGGGCTGGTCTTCGACCGCCTGGTGAACGGCGGAAGCGTGTCCGACGCGGAGATACGGCAACTGGTGGCGACCGCGCTGCGCTGAGGCACCGCAGGGGCCCGAAGCGCGTGTCCATGATCGCCATGCGGCGTCAGGCAGCTCGGTCACGCGCCACACCGCGGGCCCTGCCGCATCGTCTGTCTGACGGGCGGGGCCCTTCGGCGGGGTCAGGCGCGGACGTCGAGTACGTACTTGCCGGTGGAGGCGCGGGTCTCCAGGAGTTCGTGGGCGTGGGCGACGTCCTTGAGCGGCAGGCGCCGGACGTCCACCCGGACCGTGCCGTCGGCGACCTTCGACAGTGCCTGTTCCAGATGGGCTCGGAGGAGGTGCGGGGCGCGACCGGCGACGCCGCCGAGGTTGTAGCCGGCCAGTGACGTGCTGGTGTACCAGGGGTGGTTGCCCTCGAAGGTGACGTCCTCGGCGGCTGCGTTGCCGAAGATGACGTGCCGGCCGAAGGGGGCCAGCAGGGCGGTCACGGAGGAGCGGAAGGCGCCGCCGACCGAGTCCAGGACGAGGTCGACGCCGGCGCCGCCGGTCCGCTCGGCCACCTCGCGCTCGAGGTCCTCGTAGGTGACCACGCTGTCGTAGCCGAAGCCGCGGGCGTACTCGGCCTTGGCGGGGCTGCTGGTGACGCCGATGACGGTGGCCGCGCCCAGGGTCCGCGCCAGCTGAGCGGCTGCCGTGCCGACGCCGCCCGCAGCCGCGAGGACGACCACGCTCTCGCCCTCGGCGAGCCGGCCGGCGGAGGTGAGCACCCCGATCGCGGTGGTGACGTTGCACAGGGCGCCGGCCGCGAGGGCGCTGTCCAGGGCGGCGAGCGGGCCGTCCAGGCGGACGGCGTGCTCCGCGCTCGCGGCGACCACCTCGGCGTTACCGCCGCCGCCCAGGGTGAGCGCGGCCACGCGGTCGCCGGTGCGGAAGCCGGTGACGCCGTCGCCGGTCGCACGGACGGTGCCGACCGCCTCCAGGCCGGGGAAGTGCGGCAGTTCGACGGGGAACTGGCCGCGCCGGAACATCACTTCGGCGAAGTTGACGCCGGCGTGGGTGACGTCGAGCGTGATCTGCCCGGGGCCCGGCTCGGGCGCCGGGACGTCGGCGACGGTGAGGACGGACGGGCCGCCGAAGGACTCGAACTGCACGGCGCGCATGAGGTTCCCCCTGAGGGTCTGCTGGGTGTGGGTCATCGGATGTCTGAGATGCCGGTCCGGCCGAGGGTGCTTCCGGGCCCGTGCCCGGTGAGCAGCCGCGTGGTGTCCGGGAAGGCCGTGGCGATCCTGCGCAGCGAGGAGTCCAGACCCGAGGGGCTGGCTCCGGGCGCGTCGGCCCGGCCCCTGCCGCTCGCGAGCAGGGTGTCGCCGGTGGCCAGCAGCGGGGCGTCGTCGTCCCCGAAGCGGAACATGACGGACCCGCCGGTGTGGCCGGGCGTGTGCAGCACGGTCACCGGCATGGCCGCGAAGACCAGTTCGCCGCCGTCCGGCGGGAGTTCGGTGACCTGCTCCGGCTCCTGGTCCGGATGGCCGACGAGCAGCTCGCGCGGGAAGGTGTCCGGCAGGCCCTTGGCGGGGGCGCCGAACTGGTACCGGTCGGCGGGGTGGATCCACGCGGGCACGCCGTAGCGCCGGGCCAGCGGCACGGCGTCCCAGGTGTGGTCCATGTGGCCGTGCGTGATCAGGAGGGCCTCGGGTTCGAGCCGGTAGGTCCGTACGGCCTCGGTGACGGCATCGACGGCGTCGTGTCCGGGGTCGATGATCAGGCACGGGGAACCGCGTCCTGGGGCGACGATGTGCACGTTCGTGCCGAACTTGCCGGTGGCTGCGGTCAGTACGAGCATGCCGCGACTCTGACGTAGCCTTCGGTGTTATGTCAATCAGCGTTGATGTGACAGAACACTGCTTCATCGCTGACCTATAGTACGTGTACGAGTACGAGGGTGAGCGGCACGGAGCCGGGCGGCACTTCGGTGTTGTGCCCGGTGAGTCGCCGGACAGGTCGAGTCGTCAGGGGGAGCGTGGATGAAGGCCGTTGCCATCCGTGGCTACGGAGGACCGGAGGTCCTGGAGCTGATGGATCTGCCGGAGCCACGGCTCGGGCCGGACGTGGTGCTGGTGAGGGTGCGGTACGCCGGGGTCAACCCGGCCGACTGGAAGATCCGCGAGGGCTACATCGACGACTGGTTCCCGGCGCACTTCCCCATGGTCATGGGCTGCGACCTGTCCGGGGTGGTCGAGCGGACCGGACTCGGCGTGACCGAGTTCGCACCGGGGGACGAGGTGGTCGGGTACGTCCGTGCCGACCACATGCAGCGCGGCACCTACGGCGAGCTGGTGGCCGCCCCGGTGCGCACCCTGGCGCGCAAGCCGCGGGCGCTCGACTGGCGCCAGTCCGCCGGCCTGCCGGCCGCCGGGCTCACCGCCTACCAGGCGCTGCGCCGGCATCTGCGCGTGGGCTCTGGCGATGTGCTGCTGGTGCACGCGGCGGCGGGCGGGGTCGGCTCGCTCGCGGTGCAGATCGGCCGGGCTCTCGGCGCCCGGGTCATCGGCACGGCGAGCGAGCGCAACCACGACTTCCTGCGCTCGCTGGGCGCGGAGCCTGTGACCTACGGTCCGGGGCTGGCCGACCGGGTCCGGGCCCTGGCCCCGCAGGGCGTGGACGCGGTGTTCGACCTGATGGGCGGTGACACCCTGGCCGGCTCGCCCGCACTGCTGCGGCCCGGCGGCCGGCTCGCCTCCATCTCCGGTGACGTCGTCGAACTGGGCGGGCGGTACGTCTTCGTACGCCCCGATCCGGTCGACCTGGCCGCTCTGGTGGATCTCGCCGACCAGGGCCGGCTGCGGGTGCACGTCAGCGCCGAGTTCCCGCTCGCGGACGCGGCTCGGGCGCACGAGCTGGTGGCGACCGGGCATGTGCGCGGCAAGGTCGTGCTGGCGGTCGCGCCGTAGACAACGACGAAGTCCTCGAGACGCGCTCGCGTACGCGGCCCGTCGCCGGAAGGCGGCGGGCCTTTGTCATGCCGTCGTGCCGTCGCGCCGCAGGTGCGCGGTCCTCGCCGCACCGTTCTTCAGTGAGTCTTGAGCGGCCGTTGAGCCGCCCGCGGGCCGTCGTCCAGCCGTCCGCGGCGCATCCCTCGGACGGGCTCGGGAGTTTCTCCGGCGAACCGGGTGGTGGTCTCGGGCGGTCCCCCGGCGAACCAGCGGGCGCTCTCAGGCGGGCTCTCAGAGGCGGCTGCGAGGCTCAATGCATGCCCCACGCAGGGCCGCCGAAACCGACCCCACGCACGAATGGACTGGGCATGACCCTTGCTGAGCAGGAGCGGCCGGTCGGCACCGCCGACGCCCCCGAACTCGCCTACCAGCGTTCGATGGACCGTGTGCTGGTGCACCGCCGCGCCGTCATGGAGGTCTTCGTCACGGACGCCGCGCGGCTGGGCGAGGACAGGTTCGTCGTGGCCGTCCAGGCGCCCCGCGCGCACAGCTACTACAACGACCACACACAGCGTCCGTCACTGATCGATCCGCTGTTCCTTCTGGAGGCGGCCCGGCAGGCGGTCACCGTCGTCGCGCACCAGTGGCTGGGCGTCTCCTACGACACGTCCTTCCTGATCAGCGACTGGACCACCGAGTTCACCCATGTCCCGGCGCTGCGCACCCGCGGCGACGCGCCGGACGAGCTGGTGGTCGAGATCGGCACCCGGGACCTGAAGCGGCGCGGCAGCCGGCTGCTGGCCGCCACCCTGGACTGCGCGTTCGTCGTCGGCGGGCAGCGGGCCGGCACCAGTGTGATCGTCGCGGGGTATCTCAGCCGGGACGGTTACGGCGCCCACCGGGCCAAGACCCGGGGCAGCGAGCCGCCGTTGTCCTCCGAGCGGCCGGCCGGCCGGGCCGGCACCCCCGTGCCGCCCGCCCTCGTGGGCCGGGAGAGAACGGAGAACGTGGTGCTGGTGGACGTGGAGCGTCCGGGCGGGCCGGTTGCGCTGCGCGCCGTCCTGGACGTGCCGGTACGGCACCCGGCGATGTACGACCACCCACTGGACCATGTGCCCGCGATGGCGCTGATGGAGGCCGCCCGGCAGGCCGCGGTGCTGGCCGCGGGGGAACCGGCCGAGGAACGGTACGCGTATGCGTTCGGCGCCACCTTCACCCGGTTCGTGGAGCTGGACAGTCCGGTCACCGTCACCGTCTCACCCGCCGGCGGCGAGCGCTGCACGGTCGACTTCGAGCAGGACGGCGCTTCCGTCTGCACGGCCGAGGTCGGGGTGACCCGGCTTCCGGCGCCGCCCGCCCACGCCCCGGACGGGGGGTGACGCAGATGCTGCTCCAGTCGCCGCTCGGGCTGGTCGCCGCCGCCTGGTACCCGAAGCAACGGCAGACGGTGGAGGAGGCGCTGGCCGCCGGTGACATCGACGCCCGCACCGCCCGGGAGCTCGGCTACACGTCCCTGCCGGTGAGCGAGGACACGGCGCCGCCGGACATGGCGGTCGAGGCCGCGAGCCGGGTGCTGGAGCTGTCCGGTGCCCAGCCTGCCGACCTGTCGATGCTGCTGCACGCCAGCGTCCACCACCAGGGGCACGACGCCTGGTCCGCCCCGCACTACGTCGCGCGGAGGCTGGGCGCCCACCGGGCGGTGCCGGTCGGTCTGCTGCAGCAGTGCAACGGCGGTGCCGTCGGCATCGAGCTGGCGGTGAGCCGGCTGCAGGGCGATCCGGCAGCTGGACCGGTGCTGGTGACCACCGCCGACAGGTTCCTGATGCCGAGCTGGCACCGCTGGCTCAGCGACTACGGCATGGCGGCCGGCGACGCGGCCACGGCCGTCCTCGTGCACCGCCTCGCCGAGGAGGCAGGAGGGCCGGATCTGCTGCTGCACGCGCTGGCGACCAGGTCCGCGCCGGAGCTGGAGGTGATGCACCGGGGCGACGACGAGCTGAACGCGACCCCCATGGGGCACAGCCCGATGATCGACGTGCGGCGCACCAAGCGCGCCTTCATCAGGACCTACGGCGTGGACTTCTTCCTGAAGACCGCCGCCGACCGCATCCGTGCCGTGGTGGAGGAGTGCCTGGCCGGCGCCGGGCTCGCCGCGGACGACCGGCGGCTGCGGTACGCGGTCATCCCGCGCCTGGGCAGCAAGGCCATGGCGGAGGCGTATCTGCCGCCGCTGACGGAGGTCACCGGCGCCGAGGTGCTGGACCTCGGCCGTGCCACCGGGCATGTGGGTGCCGGCGACCTCAACGCCTCGCTCGCCGACCTGGCCCGTACCGACCTGCTGGAGCCCGGCCAGTACGCGCTGGTGCTGAACGGGGGCGGCGGGTTCACCTTCACGGCGGTGGCGGTCGCCAGACCCTGAGCGGCAGCGCCGCCGGCCGCCGCGCTTCTCCCACCGAGCACCCATGGGTACGCACGGCGCCCCGTTCTGCCCTTCTGTCAGATGTTGTCACCCAGTTTCAACCGATCGATTGCTAGGAGTTCACACATGTCCGCTCAGCAGGACCGTCTCTTCTCCCTCGTCGCCGACAAGCTCGGGGTGGACCCGGAACAGCTGACCCCCACCGCCACGTTCGACGCCCTCGATCTCGACTCGCTGCTGCTGATCGAGCTCAGCGTCATCGTGGAGAAGGAGTTCGGCGTCCAGCTCGACGAGACCGCGCTGTCCCCCGACAACACCCTGGGCGACGTGCTCGCCCGGATCGACGCCAAGGCCAAGGTGGCCTGATGGGGAGCACCGCGACCGGACGCCGGCGCACCGAACGCTTCGACGTCGCCGTCAGCGGAGTGGGCCTGGTCACCCCGGCCGGCGTGGGTGTGCGGGCCAATGTGGAGCGGGTCTGGGCGGGTGAGCCGACCGCGGCCGCCGACCCGGACCTTCAGGGTCTGCCCGTCGACTTCGCCTGCCGGGTGCCGGACTTCGACGCCGGAGCGCTGCTCGGGCGGCGCACGGCGGTGCGCATGGATCCGGTCAGCCACTTCGGTGTGGTGGCGGCCCGGCAGGCCGTCGAGGACGCCGGGCTCGACCCGGCGTCCTGGGACGGGGCCCGGGTCGGCGTGGTCGTCGGCACCTCGCTGGGCGGCTGGTCCACGGTGGAGCGGGAGCACGGCAAACACCTCGCCGACGGGGCGAAGTTCGTCTCTCCGCTGCTGATGGTGATGGGTCCGGTCAACATGACGGCCGGGTACATCGCCATGGATCTCAAGGCCCTCGGCCCCAACCAGGTGGTCTCCACCGCCTGCGCCTCCGGGAACACCGCGATCGGGTACGCGCGTGCCCTGCTGGAGTCCGGGGCCTGCGACATCGTGCTGGCCGGCGGCGCGGAGGCGGCCATGTCGCCCACCGCGATGGCCAGCCTGGCCAAGGCCGGTGCGCTCTCCACGCGCAGCGACGACCCGGCGGCCGCGTCCCGCCCGTTCGACGCCGACCGGGACGGGTTCGTGGCGGGCGAGGGCGCGGCCATGCTGGTACTGGAGCGGATGGAAGACGCACGGGCGCGCGGCGCCCGCGTGCGGGCCCGGGTCTCCGGGTTCGGTGCGTCGGCCGACGGCCATCATGCCTCGGCTCCCGACCCGACGGGCGGCGGCGCCGAGCGGGCCGTCCGGGCCGCGCTCGCCGACGCCCTGGTCGCCCCCGGCGAGATCGACCACGTCAACGCGCACGGCACCTCCACACCGCTCAACGACATCACCGAGTCCGGTGTCATCCGCCGGGTCCTCGGGGAGCGGCCCGCCGTGACCTCCACCAAGGGCGTGGTCGGTCATCTGCTGGGCGCGGCCGGCGCGGCCGAGGCGGTGTACACCGTGCTCGCCGTCGAGCAGCAACTCGTTCCGCCGACCGCCAACCTGGACGGCCTGGACCCGGGTATCGAGGTCGACGTGGTGGCCAAGGAGGCCCGCCCGATGCAGATCAACGCCGCAGTGAACAACTCCTTCGGCTTCGGTGGCCAGAACGCGGTGATCGTGGTGACCCCGGCATGACGGACAGCACACGATCCGCCAGCACTGCGGCATCGTCCGCTGCTGCCCCGCCCGGCCGTTCCGTCCTGGTCACCGGCGGCAACCGCGGCATCGGGCTCGCCGTCGCCAGGTCGCTCGCCGCCCGTGGCGACCGGGTGGCGGTGACCCACCGCACCGGTGAGCCCCCGGCCGGGCTGTTCGGTGTGCGCTGCGACGTGCGGGACGAGGTGCAGGTGGAGCGCGCCTTCAAGGAGGCCGCGGCGGCCCACGGCGAGGTGGAGGTGCTGGTCGCCAACGCCGGGATCACCCGGGACGGGCTGCTGCCGGCCCTCGGCGACGACGCGGTCGACGAGGTGCTCGACACCAACCTCCGGGCGGTGCTGCGGGTCGCCCGGCACGCCTCACGAGCCATGATCGGCCGGCGCTGGGGGCGGATGGTGCTGATCTCCTCGGCCGTCGCGCTCACCGGCTCCCCCGGCCAGACCGCCTATACCGCGGCCAAGGCGGGCCTGGTCGGCCTGGCCCGCTCCCTGGCCTGGGAGCTGGGCGGCCGGGGGATCACCGTCAACGTCGTCGCCCCCGGCCTGGTGGAGACGGACATGCTGCGGCAGGTGCGCCCGGCCCGTATGGAGCAGTACCTGGCGATGACGCCGCTGCGCCGTGCCGGCACCCCCGACGAGGTGGCCGAGGCGGTGCGCTTCCTCACCAGCGAACAGGCCGCATTCATCACCGGCGCCGTGCTGCCGGTCAGCGGTGGACTCGGCATGGGTCACTGACGCCCCGTACCGCAGCCAGCCACCACCACGCGCGAGCACAGGAAAGGTAAGCCATGCCAGTCGGTGTCCTGTCGATCGGTTGCCACACTCCGGACACGGTGATCGACAACCAGCAGATCAGTGCCTGGACGGGTATGCCCGAGTCCTGGGTGACCGAACGCACCGGGGTCCTCCAGCGGCGCTACGCCACGCCGGGCACCACCACCTCCGACCTCGCGGTGCCCGCTGCCGGCGAGGCACTCGACGCGCTCGGACCCGAGGTGCGCGGGCGGCTCGGGGCGCTCATCGTGGCCACCAGCACCCCGGATGTGCCGCAGCCGTCGACGGCCGCGATCCTCCAGCACAAACTGGGGCTGTCCACCCTGCCCGCCTTCGACATCAACGCGGTGTGCAGCGGATTCCTCTACGGCCTGGCGGTGGCCGAAGGGCTGCTGAGCGCGGGACGGCACGGCGAGCACGTTCTGCTCGTCGGGGCGGACATGTTCTCCACGATCATGGACCGTTCGGACCGGCGCACGGTCAGCCTTTTCGGTGACGGAGCGGGAGCCGTCGTTCTCGGCAAGGTGCCCGAGGGCTACGGGCTGCAGTCGCTGAACCTGGTCACGGACGGGGAGTTCCACCACTACGTCGGCGTGGAGGCCGGCGGCACGCGGACCCCGCTGGACGCGGAAGCCCGCGCGGCCGGCAAGCAGTACTTCCGCATGGACGGCCGGGCGGTACGCGACTACGCCCTGGCCGTCATGGACAAGCTGACCGCCCAGACGCTGGACGACACCGGACTCGCCCTGGAGGACATAGACCGGTTCGTCTTCCATCAGGCCAACACCCGGCTGCTGGAGACCTTCGTCTCGGACGCGGGCATCGACCCGGCCCGCGTCGCCTACACCGCGCCGCGCCTGGGCAACACCGTCGCCGCGTCCGTTCCCCTCACCCTGCACGCCACCCATCGGGAACGGCCGCTGCGCCGAGGGGACCGGGTGCTGCTGGCATCGGTGGGCGGCGGCATGACCGCGGGCGCGGCACTGCTGGTCTGGTACTGACGCCCGCCACCGGACCGTACACACACATCACGCAGCGAAGGAGGAGGCCCATGAGGCTCGACGGGCGGATCGCGGTCGTCACCGGCGGCACGCGGGGACTGGGCCGGGCGATCACTGAGGCGTACCTGGCGGAGGGCGCCTCGGTGGTGGCCGCCGCACGCAACCCCTACGACATCAAGGAACTCGCCGACGAGTACGGCGACCGGCTGCTGTACCAGCCGGTCGACGTCACCCACGAGCGATCGGTGCAGGAGCTGATGGACGCCGCCGTGGCGGCGTACGGCGGCATCGACATCCTGGTCAACAACGCCGGAGTCAGCCGGGACGGCAAGATCGCCCGGCTGTCGGTGGCCGACTGGAACACCACGCTGGCCACCAATCTCACCGGGGTCTTCCTGTGCACCCGCGCGGCGATCGGCCCGATGACCGCGCGGGACCGGGCGGAGGGGCAGAGCGGCCACATCATCAACGTCTCGTCCTGCGTGGCCGGCCGGGCCGCGGCCGGGGCCGCCGCGTACAGCGCCAGCAAGGCCGCGGTGGAGATGTTCACCCGCACCTCGGCGGTGGAGCTGGCACCCAGGGGCATCCGGGTCAACTGCCTCTCGCCCGGCTACATCGACGAGGGCATGGGCAAGGAGCTGGCCGCCAACGAGCGCGCCTGGGAGGCCTACCGGGGCCGGCTGCTGGCGGGGCGGCTCGGCCGGCCGGAGGAGGTCGGCGCCGCCGCCGTGTTCCTCGCCTCCGACGACGGCTCGTACGTCAACGGCAGCGTGGTCGAGGTCAACGGAGGCCTCAATTGGGCGGCATGACGGTTGCACGGAGCGGGACGCCGGTGCTGGTGGCGGGGGCCGGGCCGGTCGGTCTGATCGTCGCCTGCGAGCTGCTGCAGCAGGGGATCGGCGTACGCGTGGTGGACGCCGGCCGGCGCGGCGACCCGCGGCACTCCCGCGCCAATGTCATCTGGCCTCGCAACCTCGAGCTCCTCGACCGGATCGGGGTGACCGGCGAGCTGCTGGACATCGGCCACCGCCTCGCCGGCACGGCGTTCTACTCGCGCGGTCGGCGCCTGGCCACCGCCTGGATGAGCAGACTCGCGGACTCTCCCTACCCGTTCGCGCTCACCCTCTCGCAGAACGACACCGAGGGCGTGCTGCGCCGGCGGGTCGCCGAGCTGGGCGGCACGGTCGAGGACGGGGTTCGGGTCACCGCCGTGGACCACTCCGGCGGGGTGCCGTCGGTGAAGCTGGAGCACGACGGCGGCCGGGTCGAGGAGACCGAGCCCGGCTGGCTGGTCGGTGCGGACGGCGCCCACAGCACCGTGCGCAAGGAGCTGGGCATCGCCTACGAGGGCCCGCCCGTCGACGTGTCCTTCGCCATCACCGACGCCCGGCTGACCACCAGCCTCTCGGAGGACCTGTCCCACTACTGCTATGCGCCCAGCGGCGCCATCGTGCTCGGACCCATGGGCGACGGCGTGCACCGCATCGCCCTGAACGTGCCGCACGACGCCTACGACGAGCACAACCCGCCACCGCGCGAACTGTTCCAGCAGGTCGTCGACGACCGGGCGGCCGGCCGCACCCGGGTGGAGGAACTGCTGTGGAGCGGCTCCTTCCGGGTGCGGGTGCGCATCGCGTCCGCCTTCCGCAGCGGCCGATGCTTCCTGGCGGGCGACGCCGCCCATGTGATCAGCCCGGCCGGCGGGCAGGGCATGAACACGGGCATGCAGGACGCGTTCAACCTCTCCTGGAAGCTGTCCGGAGTGCTCCGCGGCGAGTTCGGCGAGGGCATTCTCGACTCCTACGACAGCGAGCGGCGCTCCGTCTCCCACCATGTGGCCCGCTCCACCGAGTGGCTGACGAAGGCGGGCCTGGTGCGTACGCCCGTCAAAGTGGCGCTGCGGGACGCGGCGTTCATGGCGGCGGACCGCACCGGGGTGTTCCAGCGCCGGATCGCCCCGCAGCTCGGGCAGACCGCCGTCGCCTACGGCGGCGACCGGCATCCCCGGCTGCCGGTGAAGGTCGCGGGCCCGGCGGCCGGGGAGGGGACGGGCCCGGAACTCGCCCCGGAGGGCTGGCCGGTGATCGACCGGGACCGGCACACCGTGCTGCTGTGGCCCGGCAGACGCACCCCGCCGCCCGACTGGCCGGCCGTCCGCGACCGAGTGCGGACGGCGCTGCCGGACGACACCCCCGTGCTCGATCTCACCCGTGCGGTCCCCGCCGGCCTGGCCCGCGCGCTGGGCCCGGGGCCGGCCGTGGCGGTGGTCCGGCCCGACGGCCATCTCCTGGCCCGGCTGGACCCGCTGCGGCCCCAGCAGACCACGCGCCTGCTCGAGCGAGCACGCCTGCTCGAGGACACCGCTCACACGAGGAGTCAGTCGTGACGATTTCCGCCGAGGCCCCCGCCCGGGGCGCCGGACACGGCCGGCCGGTGGTGGCGTTCTTCGACGCCGACGAGACGCTGATCGCGATGAAGACGCCGTTCTCGCTGCTCAAATGGCGGTTGCGGCGGCAGGGGGACATCACCGGCGCGAGGTACGAGCAACTCGTGGAGCCGCTGCGGCGGCTGGCGTCGACGGGTGTCGCCCCGGTGGAGGTGGTGTCCAGGTTCTACGAGCTGCACGCGGGCATGCTCTGGGACGATCTGGTGGCCGAGGGCCGCACCTGGTATGCCGAACTGCGCCGGCAGGGGGCTCCGTTCATCGAGCCGGTGGTCGCCCGTCTGCGCCGGCATCAGCAGGCGGGGCACCACACGGTGGTGATCTCCGGTTCCTGGGCGGCCACGCTCCACCCCGTCACCGACGACCTGGGCATCGACCTGGTGCTGTGCACCGAGCCGGACCTGGACGCGCAGGGGCGGCTGACCGGTGCGATCCGGCATGCCATGTTCGGCCCCGCCAAGGCCGATGCGGTGCGGGAGGCGCTGGCGAGGTTCGGCGCCGATCCGGCGGACTGTTACGCGTACGGGGACGACCCGGGTGATCTGACCATGCTGGGCATGGTGGGGCACCCGACGGTGGTCGGCTCACATCCGCGTATGACCGGGCATGCCGCCGAGCGCGGCTGGCCCGCGCTCCCGGCCGTGCTGGCCGCGGGCACCCACCGCCAGCAGGTGTGAGTGCTCCCGGCCGTGCTGGCCGCGGGCACCCACCGCCGGCAGGTGTGAGCGCCGCACGGCGGGCCGGTTCCCGTCCGGGGAGCCTGCCCGCCGTGCGGCGGCGGTGTGCGCGGTTCTCAGCGGCTGCCGACCGGCTCCGGGAGCGCGTCCAGCCGCGTCAGCGCGTCCGGCGGCAGGGTGAGGGAGCCCGCCGCCACGTTGTCCTCGAGGTAGCGGCGCGTCTTGGTGCCGGGGATGACCCCGACGTGCTCGCCCTGTGCCAGCACCCAGGCGATCGCCACCTGGGCCACGGTCGCACCGAGCTGCTCGGCGACCGTCCGCACCTGGTCGACGATGGCCCGGTTGGCGGCGATGGCGTCGGGCTGGAACCGCGGCAGCCGGTGCCGTCCGTCGGCCTTCGGCAGGTCCTGCGGGCCGGAGATCGACCCGGACAGGAAGCCCCTGCCCAGCGGGGCGAAGGCGATGAAGGCGATGCCCTCGCGCCCGCAGTGCTCCACGACGCCGCCGGTGAGGGCCTCGCGGCTCCAGAGGGACAGCTCGCTCTGCACGGAGGCGACGGGGTGGACCGCGTGGGCGCGGGCGATCTCCTCGACGGACGCCTCGGACAGCCCGAGCGCACCGATCTTGCCCTCCTTCACCAGCTCCGCGAGTGCGCCCCAGCTCTCCTCGACGGGCACCTCGGGGTCGATGCGGTGCAGCTGGTAGAGGTCCACGTGATCCGTGCCGAGGCGCTTCAGACTCGCCTCGACGGCGCCGCGCAGATACTCCGGCCGGCCGTCGCGGTGGCTGCGGTAGGTCGCCGGGTCGTCGACGACCAGGCCGCCCTTCGTGGCGAGCAGCACCTTGTCGCGGATGCCCTCGAGGGCCCTGCCCACCAGCAGCTCGTTGGTGAAGGGGCCGTACTGGTCCGCCGTGTCGATCAGGTCGACGCCGAGCTCCACGGCCCGGCGGATGACGGCAACGGACTCGTCGTCGTCGCGGCCCAGTTCGTCGTACCCCCAGGACATGCCCATGCAGCCGAGGCCCACGGCAGCGAACGTCCTGTCCGTGGCGCCCAGTCGGATCCTGCGCATCGTCGTGCGCACCGCCTTTCCCCGTGTCGATGTGCGCGTGCCCGTCGGCACGTGCCGCTCCGTACCGTCTGCTCCGAGTAGCAGAACAACGTCTTTATACAGAACTCTGGCTTACAGCGTTGACATTGGATTTACCTAGCACCCTACTCTATGACAGAGCTCTGATTCAGAGCTGACTTCTCACAGACAACAGACAGAGGTGATCCTTCCGTGTCCACCGGCAACCCGCGGGCCACACTCGCTGCGGCATGCGTGGTCGGCCCGCTGATGACCCTGGTGGTGACCGGCCCGTCCGTGGCCATCCCCGACATCGGCGCCGATCTGGGCAGTTCCCTCTCCGCCGCGCAGTGGGTGGTCGACGGCTACATGCTCACCGCCTCCAGCAGCCTCGCCGCCATGGGATCGCTGGCCGACCGGGTCGGCCACCGCCGCATGTTCACCTGGGGCATGGCCTTCTTCGCCTTCTGGATGACCGTCTCCGGCCTGGCCAACAGCATCCTGGTGCTCGACCTGGCCCGCGCCGTCGCCGGTTTCGGCAGTGGTGCCGCGCTCGCGTCCATCACCGCGATCCTCGCCCAGGCCTTCGACGGCCCCGCCCGCGCCAAGGCGTTCGGCCTCTTCGGCACCTTCCTGGGAGCAGGCCTCGCCTTCGGTCCGGCCTTCGGCGGCGCGCTGGTCAACCTCTGGGGATGGCGTTCGGTCTTCCTCGTGCTGGCCGCGGTCTCCGCGCTCGTACTGCTGAGCACCCCGCTGCTCCCCCGCTCCGAGCCCGTCAAGGGCTCCCGGTTCGACTGGACCGGCAGTCTGCTCTTCGCCCTGGGCGTCGCCCTGTTCGTGCTCGCTCTGGTCGAGGGACCGGGCCGCGGCTGGACGGACCCGCTGGTGCTCGCCGCGGCCGGCGCCTTCCTGGTGCTGATGGCGGCCTTCGTCCGGGTGGAGCGCCGCACCGAGAACCCGATGTTCGACCTGGGTCTGTTCGCCCGGCCGCAGTTCCTCGCGGTCTGCCTGGTGCCGCTGGTGCTGGCCTTCTCCTTCGTCGCCCTGGTCATCGTGCTCCCGCCGTACCTCACCTCCACCAGCGGCATGTCGGCTCTGCGTATCGGCCTGGTGCTGCTGCTGCTCACCGGCCCCTCGCTGGTGATGCCCGCGCTCACCGGCCTGGTCGTGCAGAAGGTCTCGCAGCGGACTCTGTTCGTGGTGCTGCTGGCCTGCTCCGCGGCCGGCGCCGCCTGGCTGACGTTCGTGGACCCGGGCCCCTCGGCGCTCGCGCTGGCCGGTCCGCTGCTGCTGCTCGGCATCGGCTACGGCATCTCGCTCGGCATCCTGGACGGGGCGGCGGTCTCGGCCGTGGAGCCGGAGCGGATGGGCATGGCGGCAGGCATGTTCAACACCGTCCGTCTCACCTCGGACGCGGTCTCCATGGCGGGTCTGGGCACCCTGGTCACGGCGATCACCAAGTCCGCCCTCGACAAGGGGGCGGTCGCCCCGTACCCCGGCGGCGCCGACGCACTGACCTCCCGGGCGCTCCAGGGCGGGTTGACCGAGGCGGTCGAGAGCCTGCCCGCGGGCGCCGTGCGGGACCGGGTGGCGGGCGCGATGTCCGACGCCTACGCGAGCGGTCTGCACACCACCATGTGGCTGGTGGCGGCGGCATGCGCGGTCAGCGCGGTCCTCGTCGGCATGCTGCTGTCGGACAAGCGGCAGGACGGGGCAGGGGACGGGACGCCGGCCGAGTCCGCCGACCCGGCTGCTGCGTCTCCTGAGCCCGCGTCCACCCGCTGAGGAGGCAGGAGATGGCCCAGACCGCCCTCGGACCCGTCGGGGTCCTGCCGTCGTACGCCGACCAGCAGCTCGTGGAGCGTCTCGGCATCGACATCACCGTCTGCGAACCGGACCTGGTCGTGGGCACCATGCCGGTGGACGGCAACCGCCAGCCCATCGGGCTGCTGCACGGAGGTGCCAACGCGGTCCTCGCCGAGACCCTCGGATCGCTGGCGGCATGGGTGCACGCCGGCGCCGACCGGATCATCGTCGGGCAGGAGCTGTCCTGCACCCACCATGCCGGTGTCCGCAACGGCAGGGTGACGGGTGTCTGCCGACCGCTGCACGTGGGCAGGACCAGCGCGACCTACGAGATCGTCATCACCGACCAGCATGACCGCCGCACCTGCACCGCCCGGCTGACCTGTGCCATCCCTTCGGACCGGCGCCGGAGGGGACGGTGAGGGGCGCCCACCGGCGAGCCGGCCCGTCCGGCGCGGGCCGCCTCGCGGCCATTCGTTCGTCCTCTGTCGTATGCGAGACTGTTGGCATGGCGAACACGACGGCGGAGACGGTCGCCGCAGGCCGGCTCGGGCACACGATCAAGAGGGCGGAGCAGGCCCTCATCGCACGCAAGACGGCGGCGCTGCGGGAGTTCGACCTGACGGTGCCGCAGTATTCGGTCCTGCTGCTGCTGTCGGTCTCCGACGGCATGTCCGCGGCTCAGCTCGCGCGGGAGTGCATGGTCACCCCGCAGACCATGGCCACGGTGCTGACCAACCTGGAGAAGGCCGGCCTGGTGGTGCGCGAGCCGTCCGAGCTGCATCAGAAGGTCGTGGTGAACCGGGCGACCCGGGCCGGCCGCGCCGTGGCGCGGAAGGCCGACAGGGCGGCTCTGCGCGTGGAGGGATCGCTCAACGAGGAATTCACGCCGGAGGAACGGGCCCGGTTCGAGGAGTATCTGGAACGGGCGATCTCGGTACTCAATTCATTGGAGTGAATTTTTCCACGGAATTGACTGAATTCCGGGCGGCCGGTCGATTCGCCTGCCTCGCGAGATGGTGGTGGTCATGCGTATGCACGACCACCACCATCTTTTTGGTTGCACTCTCGCCGTGTGAGATGGGTAACACTCCCGGTTACCGGATGTTTAAATTGTGGGATGCGGTCAAAAGGAGGGGGTGGATTCCGGCCGGTTGCTGATATACTGAAATTCGTCACTCAGAGTTACCGAAAGGCTCGGAAAATCTGAGGGGCAGAGGAATCCGTTATTCCGCCCGCGGCGGGGTGACGTGTGCCAATAAGGGGGAATGGTGCAGATTCATGTCCTCGGCCCGATGGTCGTCTTCGACGAACGCTCGGAGCCGGTTGTCCTGGCTCCGAAGCCACGCCGGATACTCGCCTTACTCTCCGTGAACGCGGATCGCGCGGTGTCCGTCAATGCACTTGTGCAGGAACTGTGGGGAAGTGAGCCGCCGCGTACCGCCACGGCCACGATTCAGACCTACATAGGCCAGGTGCGCCGTACGCTCGCCGACGCGCTCGACGTCAGCGTCGCAGAAATCGCCAGAGAAATCCTGGTCACTGAGGGCAGCAGTTATGTGCTGTCCACGGCGAGGGTCGCGCTCGATGTCACCGAGTACGAACTGCTGGCCGAGGAAGGAACCGCCGCGGTCGAACGCAGTGAATTCACCCGCGGTGCCGATGTGCTGCGCCGGGCATTGTCCCTGTGGCGGGGGCCGGCCCTCGTCAACGTGGAGGCCGGGGAATTGCTCAGTGCCCGCGTGGTCCACCTGGAGGAATCTCTTCTGTGCGCGGCGGAGCACCGCATCTACGCGGACCTTCAGCGAGGGGCGCACCGCACGCTGGTGCCCGAACTGTCCGAACTCACCGCCCGGTACCCGCTGCACGAGAACTTCCACCGGCACCTGATGCTCGCCCTGTACCGGTGCGGGCGCAAGGCGGAGGCGCTGGCCGTGATGCGGCGGCTGCGCACCAGGCTGGTGGAGGAACTGGGGCTCGAGCCCTCGCCGTTCCTGGTTCAGATGGAGCAGGACATACTGCGCGGAGAGCCGTCGCTGGACCGGCCGCAGGCCCTGACGCCCTGCCGCCAGGAGGCCGCCTGGCCGGCCGCCCGCCCCGCCGGCCGGTTCCGTTCCGCGAGGCCGACGGCGATGCAGGCGACCGGCTGAGCCGGCCCGGCAACTCGTGCGGCGGGCCGCCGTGGTGTTCACCAGCCACGGCGGCCCGCCGCACTGTCGTTGCCTCCTGCCTCGTTGCGAACTGCCGCTCGCCCATCGGCTGCCGCGCCGTCCGCCGCGCCGTCCGCTGCGCAGTCCGGTGCGGCGCTGCCGGTGCCTGCGGCCGGAGCGTGTCAGGGCCGGAGCGTGTCAGGCGGCACTGACCAGGAGGCAGGACCAGGTGAAGCCGGCTCCGGCGCTCACCAGGAGGGCATGGTCGCCGGGTTCCAGCATCCGGGCGGCGTGCAGCTCCGCGAGGCTCGCCGCGGTGTCGCCGGCACCGAGATGACCGGTGTCCGCACCGGGGTGCAGGAGGTGAGCACCCGTCAGCTTGCTCAGCAGAGGGGCGTAGGCCAGGTCGACGGTCTTGCGGCCCAGCCGCGGCGCCACCACGTAGCGCAGCGGCACATCACCGGTGGTCTCCCAACCCGCGTCCGCAAGGCACTGAGTCACCGCCGACTGCAGCGCCCGGGCGCTGGCCTCGGTGAACGCCTCGAGGCCCTCGGCTTCGAGGAACGCCTTCTTGGTGCGCCGGATGTCGACCCTGGGTCCGAGCGAGCGGGCGGCGGGGCTGAACGGGTCGTCGCCACGGTGCATACGCTCCAGCTGCGGTGCGGCCACGGTGGAGAGCGCGTGCAGCAGCAGGGGCGCGGGCCGTCCGCCCTCGGCGTCCTCCAGGCGGTGCAGCAGCAGCGCGGTGGCCCCGTCGCCGTAACCGATGCCGTAGTCACCGGTCCACCGGTCGAAGCCCGGATCCAGGAACGCGTCGGCCGTGGTGATCAGTGCCGGGCCGAGGCCCGGTTCCAGGAAGAGCCGCGCCGCGGCAAGTTCCACGGCCGCGGCACCGCCGTTGCACACCTGCTGCACACCGACCGGTGTCGCCGACCCGGCCCCCAGCCGGTCGGCGATGAAGTGTGCCGGGGACCACAGGTCGTGACCCTGGTAGTGGATCCAGGCATGCAGGACGAGACCGAGGTCCCCGGCCGGGACACCCGCCTCGGCGAGCGTGCGCCGACTCGCCTCGACCGCCATCTCGGGTGGGGCCAGATCGGCCACCGGCAGCCGGTCGTACCCCAGTTCCGCAGCGGTGTCGGCGTCGAGCAGCCCCTGCTCGACGGCTTCCCGCGCGCTCTGCCGCCGCTCAGGCAGATAGGTCGCGGGTGCGGAGATGCCCAGCGGGCGGGGCAGGCGCATCACCGCGTCCCGCGCCCGGCCGTGCCCGGCACCTCGCAGCCCGCCGAGGTGAGGCCCTCGCTCGGCGTCACGGAGCCGGCGGGCGGCTCCTGGGCGGCCGGACTCACCTGCGACTCGTCGGCGACGGCGGTGGACCGGGTGGCCGGGCCCATGCCCTGGGCCACCACGACGACGGCACCCGCTGCTGCGGCCTTGCTCTTGGGGATCACGGACGCGCTCCTTGGCTCACGGGAAGAGAGAGGGCCGGGACACGGCGCTCCGGCCCGTCCCTGCGCACCCCGGTCCTGTGTAGCAGAGCACTGTCCGTGAGTGGAGCACTGTTATCCAGGTGAGGGCTGTCTCCTGGGCGGGCCCCCGGTGCGTCTTCAGCGGGTCTTCAGCGGGTCTTGAGCGACGGGGCCGGGGAACCCGCCCGTGACCGGCCGCCGCCTCGGATCCAGCGACCTGGCTTCCTGGCTCGCAGAAGGCGGCCTCAGCCTGCTTCGGCCAGCGAGATGCGGCCCTTGCGCTCGTCCTGCTCGAGCAGCTCCATCACCTTCTCGCGGGTCCGTTCCGGTCCGCGCCGTGTGCAGCATCAACCGGTTGGTGACGCCCTCGCGGACGGCGCGCCAGTGGTCCGTCATCGCCCTGCTGTGCGGGGCCCAGTTCACGCTCGCACTGGACTTCTCCCTTCTCATCGCCGCCCTGTCCGTCCTCGGTGAGGACCCCGGCTTCGCCCTGAGCGGCCTGCGGTGGGTCGACACCGCGTTCGCCCTGCCCTCCGGCGCGGCCTGCTGCTCTTCGGACGCGCCGCCGACCCCAGACGCCCGAGGAGCGGACGGCACGGGACGGGGTGAGCGCACCGCCGCTGCCGTACCCGTACCGGCACCAGGACTCCTGCGATGCGGACCGGGCGCGGGAGGGGACCGGGGCTGAGCGGGATCAGGCGTGGGGCTCACCGGAGCAGTCGGCGGACCGTCCATGTGGGCGGCCCTTCCTCGTCGGCCAGGGGCGCCACACTGCGCAGGGTGACGCTCGAACCGTCTGGACGGTTTGCCACTCTCGTGGGCCCTGACCTGCGTTGGTCCTGACCTGCGTTGGCGGTGGTGTGCGTCGGGGGTGGTGTGCGTCGGCGGTGGTGTGCGGTGGTGTGCGGTGCTCGGTCAGCGGCCGGACAGGTAGGAGCGGTACCAGGGGGCTGCCTGGGGGAAGGTGCGGGGGAAGCCGTCGCCCGGGGGGCAGTCCACCGACTTCCAGAAGGCGTCGTCGGTGAACCAGTGGTCCACGGTGAGCATGCCGAGGTGGTGCCGGGCCATGGGCGAGCCGGCGGCGCGGGTGCGGGCGGTGGGGATGTCGACGGCGGCACCGGTCGGCGGGCGCTCCACCTGGGCGGCGACGGCGGCGAGCAGGTCCGTCGCGCTGACCGGGTCCGGGTGGTTGACGTAGTGGGCGCCGGGGGCGAGGGACGGGGAGAGGGCCGCGGCGACGACCGCGCGGCCCAGGGTGTCGACATCGATCATCGAGTGCAGCGTCGGGCAGTCGGTGAGGGTGGCCGACAACTCCCGCAGCAGACCCACGAGTCCGGGGACGACCCAGCGGTCGCCCGTGCCGTAGACCAGGTGGGGGCGCAGGACGAGGCCGCCCGCTTCGAGAACGTGCCGTTCGGCTGCGGCCCGGGTGGCGCTGGTGGTGGAGGCCGGGGCGATCGGTGCCTCGCCGGGGCGTACCCCGCGGAAGGGGCCTCGGCCGTGGACGGCGGCCGTGCTCAGGTAGACGATGCGGCGGACACCCGCGCGGGTCGCCTCGTCCATCAGGGCCTTGGTTCCCTGGTCGTTGACCGCCGCCACGTCCTCCGGGGTGCCGGTGATGAGGGAGCCGCAGTGGACGAGGACGTCGACACCGGTGCAACTGCCGTGCAGGGAGCGGGGGTCGGCGAGATCGCCGGGAATGGTGGCCGGGACGGCCGTGGCCGGGGGCGCGGTTCGTGCCGTGGTGGTGGCGGGTGCGGCGTGGCGGGTCAGGAGGCTGACGCGGACGCCCGGGCGGCGATGGGCCGCGGCGGCGACCCGGCTGCCGATGAAGCCGGTCGCGCCGGTGATGAGGAGATGCGTGGTCATGGGTGCTGTCGCCGCGCTCCGGGGTCTGCGCCCGGGCCGGGGCCGGGGCCTGGGCTGGGGTCGGGGCCTGGGCTGGGGTCGGTGAGTCGGGAGGTTCCGGAGGTGAGGACCGCGGTGAAGACGGTCTGGTTGTCCTGGTGGCCGTGGACGCGGACCGTGGTCTCGTCCTCGCCCTTGTCGAGGACTTCCGCCTCGATCAGGCAGGGGCTGTGCAGTTCGGCGTAGCGGTTGAAGGAGGCCGACATGTCGCTGGGGAGGAAGGGGCGCTTGCCGGTGGCCGCGGTGGCCGCCTGACGGGCCGCCTCGAACAGGACCATGCCGGGGACGTGGTCGTTGGGGCGCGGGAAGAGGACCGGGTGCGCGGTATTGACACGCAGCAGCCAGGTGGTGGGGCGGCCGCCGTGGGAGGCCGCGGCGGGATGCGGCTGCCGTTCATCGAGCGGTGCGCCGCGCGGTGTGTCGAGCCGTGCGTCGAGCGGTGTGTCGAGCGGGGAGAGGACGACGTCCTGATCGTGGGTGCGGCCGGCCTCGCCGGGGGAGATCGCGGCAAGGAGCGGTACGGGTTTCTCCCGTGCCGCCAACTGCTCGCCGCGCAGGCGGCGGTAGGCGGCCGGTGAGGTGCAGCCGGTGCTGCCGGTGCCGCGCGCGACGAGGCGTCCCGCGCGACGGAACTCCATCGTGGTGCGCATGCTGCTCAGGCCGCGGCCCCGGCGGCGTATCTCGGAGCAGACGACGTCCACCGTGACCGGCTCGGCCGCGTCCGCGCGGCGCAGGGCCCGCGGGTCCGTGGTGACCTCCAGGTCCCACATGACGAAATGCGTGTCCGCCGGAACGTCGAACGCCGCGTGCGCCAGGGCCATGGAGGTCTGGCGTATCGTCTCGCCGACGATCATCGGGTCCTGGTGCCGGTCGTCGACGGGGCCGAAGAACGGGTGGTCGTCGGGCCAGTGGGCGGTCACCCGGAAGCGGGTGTCGGAGAGCCGGGTCCAGTCCGCGGGGAAGACGTCCGATGCGCGGGTCCGGTGGGCGAGCCCGGGCGTGATAGGGGTCGTGACGGGGGTGCTGGGCGCGCTGGGCGCGTTGGATGTGCCGAGTGTGCCGGAGCTGGGGGTGCTGGTTCCACCGCCGCCGCCTGCTGCGTTTGCGGCCATGCCCTGCTGTCCGGTCTGATCCTCCGTGGGCGCGCTCGAGGCACGATTCTTCGGCATGCGGGAACCCCCGGGATCTATGAACTGGCACCGGTGGACGTCGAACTAAGATACGGACGGGACGGTTTTTTTCCAAGGGTGATCCACTTCGCCGGGACGAGCGACGGACGAGCGCACCCACGCCGCGCCCGCAGGGCGCCAGCGGAACGCAGTACGGGCTTCACCGCACCGCGTTGGCGCCACGATGAGGCAGCACGACCTCGCGGCGGTCCATGCGATCGACGGCGCGAGAGCAGAGATCCACGGAGATCAGGAGGCACCCGATGGCGCGACAGGAGCGCGCGATCCGCACACGGCGGACCATCCTGGAGGCGGCGGCGGCCGTCTTCGACGAACGCGGCTACACCTCGGCGACCATCGGGGAGATTCTGGAACGGGCCGGTGTGACCAAGGGTGCGCTGTACTTCCACTTCGGGTCGAAGGAGGAGCTGGCGCTCGGCATCTTCGAGGAGCAGCTGGCGGTCTCGCTGCCGCCGCAGCCCAGCAAGCTGCAGGAACTGGTGGACTCCGGTCTGGTGCTGGCGCTGCGGCTGCGGACCGAGCCGCTGGTGCGGGCCAGCGTCGGACTCGCCCTGGACCAGGGCGCGCTGGGTCTGGACCGCACCCCGGCCTTCGGCATGTGGATCGACCAGACCGAGCGCCTGCTGAACGAGGCGAAGGCCGGCGGCGAGCTGCTGCCGCACGTCGACCCGGCGGAGACGGCCGAGTTGCTGGTGGCCAGCTTCTCGGGGGTGCAGCTGCTGTCCCAGCTGCGCTGCCAGCGGGAGGATCTGGAACGCCGGGTGGTGATTCTCTTCCATCACCTGCTGCCGGGGATCGCCGTGCCCGCTGTGCTGGCCCGGCTGGACATCGCGGAGAACCGCGCGGCGGGACTGGTGGCCCAGGGACGGATGGAGCCCATTGCGGAGGCCGGCTAGCGGGCCGGGGTGCGGAGAGGGATGGGGCTGTGGGCGCGGAGACCGAAGGGGACGGAAGCAGACGGAAGGGGGACGGAAGGGGGCTGTAGGCGGTGTTCCCGGTTGCGCCTGCTCCTGCGCCTCGCCAGGATCGCTGGGTTTTCCACAACTCATGAGTTGTCCACAGGGTCTGACGCCGTTCCGTCGCCGGTTGTTACGGTCTCCATCGATCGAGAATTCCAGCGCTTCGCCGTGAAGCGCGGACGGACCTGACCTGCGTACGGGGGAGGCGGTTGCTGTGACCGAGGTCGTCGCCGGGGTGGAGAGCACGCGCACGGTGGGACGCCAGGGCGGACCGGCGGACACGTCCGCCCAGGGGGCCGGCCCGGATTCCGGTGCCGGGCGGCGGCTGCCGCGCGTGCCGGGCTTCGCCGAGTGGCCGGCCCAGGGGTCCCCCAAGGCGGAGGGCAAGGCTCTGCGCCGGGTGGTGCCGCGCAGCGCTCACGCCAGGCTCGAGCTGGACGGCTCCCGCCCCGATGCGGTGACGGCGGTCGAGGAGTCCGGACGCGGCCGGCTGCCCGAACTCACCCCGATACGGGTGGGCCGGATGGCGGCGACGCCCTTCGCCTTCCTGCGCGGCTCGGCCGGCCTGATGGCCTACGACCTGGCCCGCACCCCCATGACCAGGATCCGCGCCCAGATATGCGGCGACGCCCACGCAGCCAACTTCGGCCTCTACGGCGACGCACGCGGCCGCCTGGTCATCGACCTCAACGACTTCGACGAGACCGTGTACGGCCCCTGGGAGTGGGACCTGAAGCGGCTCGCCGCCTCGCTGGTGCTCGCCGGCCGGGAGGCCGGCGCGGACGAGGCCGTGTGCCAGGAGGCCGCCTACGACGCGGTCGGCGCCTACCGCCGCACCATGCGCCTGCTGTCGAAACTGCCCGCGCTGGACGCGTGGAACGCCATCGCCGACGAGGAGCTGGTCTCCCACACCGACGCCCACGATCTGCTCGGCACCCTGGAGCGGGTCGCGGAGAAGGCCCGCGCCAACACCAGCGGCCGCTTCGCCGCCAAGTCCACCGAGGCGACGGAGGACGGCGGGCGCCGGTTCGTCGACGCACCGCCGGTGCTGCGCCGGGTCCCGGACGAGGAGGCCAGGGCCGTGGCCGCCTCCCTGGAGCAGTACCTCACCACGCTGCCGGAGGACCGCCTTCCGCTGCTGGCCCGGCACGCGGTGCACGACGTGGCGTTCCGCGTCGTCGGCACGGGCAGCGTGGGCACGCGCTCCTACGTCGTCCTGCTCCTGGACCACCGGGGCAAGCCGCTGGTGCTGCAGGTGAAGGAGGCCCGCCCGTCGGCGCTGCTGCCGCATCTGGAGACGGCCGGCTTCGAGGTGCCCGGCACCGAGCACGAGGGCAAGCGGGTGGTGCTCGGCCAGAAGCGGATGCAGGTGGTCAGTGACAGCCTGCTGGGCTGGACGACGGTCGAGGGGCGGCCCTATCAGGTGCGGCAGTTCCGCAACCGCAAGGGCAGTGTGGACCCGGCGGCGCTGGCCGCCGACCAGATCGACGACTACGCGCGCATGACAGGAGCCCTGCTGGCCCGCGCCCACTCGCACAGCGCCGACCCGCGCCTGATCGCCGGCTACTGCGGCAAGAACGACGAGCTGGACACGGCGATAGCCGCGTTCGCCGTCGCCTACGCCGACCGCACCGAGGCCGACCACGCCGACCTGCTGAGCGCGGTGCGCTCGGGACGGATCGCGGCGGAGCTGGGGGTCTGACGGGCGAGCGCCACGGCCGGGCCGTGCCGGTGCAATGGTGCCGGTGCCGGTGCGGATGCGCTGGTGCTGGTGCTGGTGCTGGTGCTGGTGCCGGTGGCTGTGGTCGTGGCCGTGGCGCGGTGAATGTGCCCGGGGGCGGTGTGCGTTCCTGGGGCAGGCTGCGGTTTGTCCGGGCGCGTGGACGCGCCGGCCCCGGCGGGCGGTGTGCGGCGCGCACGCGCGATCCGGTGCGGGTGAGCGCTGCGGGCTGAAGCTCGAACCGATGAGGGGGCGGGGTGGGGGGAGGGGAGGCCCCCCGGAGGTCGCGGAGGGACGAGAATCCCTGCCCCCCGCGCCCGTGCCCTACGCTGGGCGGGTGATGGAGTCGGAAGGTGTGCAGGGTGGTGCCGCCGGGGCGGAGCAGGCCCCCGGTGGTGAGAAGGCCGCGCGGGCCGAGGAGCGGCTTGAGCAGGCCGTCCGGGCCGCGGAGAAGGCGCTGATCGAGTTCGAGATCGCGGTGGAGACCTTTCGTATCGAGGTCGAGAACTTCTCCCGGCTGCACGAGCAGAAGCTCGGACCGATGTACGCCCGTCTCGAGGAGCTGGACGCCCAGATCCTGCAGGCCCGCGCCGACCGCACCGGCGACCCCGAGGATCTGCGCCGTGCCGCGGAGGCGCGCGCCCGGCTGGCGCCCATACCCGGTGTGGAAGAGCTGATGAACGGCTGGATGGACGACAAGGGGCTCTACCCCGAGGCCGTCGCCATGCTCACCGACCAGCCGGTGAAGCCCCCGCAGCGGGTGCGGCCCAGCGAGGAGGCCCGCAAGCTGTACCGCGAGCTGGTCCGCAAGGCCCACCCGGACCTGGCGCAGCAGGAGTCCGAGCGCGAGCGCCGCGAGGAGTTCATCACCCGGGTGAACGCCGCCTACGCCCGTGGCAGCGTGGACGAGCTCGAGGAACTGGCGGCGGAGTGGGCCGCGGGGCCGCAGCTGAAGCGCGCCCGGAGCGCCGCGGAGGAGCTGTACGCCCGCCTCGAGTGGCTCTCCCAGCGCAAGGAGATGCTCACCGTGCTCGCCAAGGAACTGGAGGAGAGCGCGATCGGCTCCATGCTCAGGCTGGCTCCGGACGACCCCGACGGTCTGCTCGACGAGATCGCCGAGCAGCTGCGTGCCCAGCTGGCCGAGCGGGAGGCGGAGCTGGCCTCCCTGCTGGCGTGAGCCTCGGTCCGTCTCTTCGGGTAGCGTCTCAGACATGAGTTTCGGAGCTGCTGTGCCCACGGTCGGGGTCGCGGACGTCAAGGACGGCGACTTTCTGCTGGACGTCCGTGAGGACGACGAGTGGAAGGCCGGTCACGCGGCCGGCGCGCTGCACATCCCGGTCAGTGAGTTCGTGGCCCGCTACGGCGAGCTGACCGAGGCCGCGCCTCAGGACGGCCGGGTGCATGTGATCTGCCGTTCCGGCGGGCGTTCCGCCCAGGTCACGATGTATCTGGTGCAGCAGGGAATCGACGCCGTGAACGTGGACGGCGGTATGCAGGAGTGGGAGGCCGCCGGG
Organism: Streptomyces composti; assembly: GCF_012034205.1. Classification (GTDB taxonomy): domain Bacteria; phylum Actinomycetota; class Actinomycetes; order Streptomycetales; family Streptomycetaceae; genus Streptomyces; species Streptomyces composti. Next base: position 66,922 of record NZ_JAATEM010000015.1, on the reverse strand, counting down.
CGTCCGGTCGTCACGGACGACGGTCAGACCGGGCACGTGCTGTAGTTTCCGGGGGCCGGAGGCCGTGAGCGGCTCTTCGTCCGTGTCCGGTCAGGTGGGTGGATGGGCGGCCAGCGGGTCCCCGAGGGTCTCCTCGTGGGCGGCTGCCGGGCCGAGGGTGAGTTCCAGGTGTTTGGCCCGGGCGTGGTAGTGGTGCAGGGGGTAGTCCACGTCGGCGCCGAAGCCTCCGTGCAGGTGCTGGGCGGTCTGCACGACCCGGCACACTCGTTCCGCCGCCCAGATCTTGGCGACGGTGACGTCCGCGGTGGCGGGCAGCGGGCTGCCGTGGGCCTGGATGGCCGCGGCGGCGCGGGCGATGTTCCAGGAGCGGTACGCGGGCCAGTACTTTCGCCGACTCGCGCAGCACCAGGCACAGGGCGATCGCGTCGAGGCCGGATCCGCCGTGTTCCGGGTCGAGCGGCAGGCTCAGCAGGTCGGCCTCGGCGAGCCGGGACCACAGGGCGCGGTCGCAGCCGTCGGCGCAACGGCGCCGGGGTGAGGGCGGGGCTGGGCACGGTGTCCGGGGCGACGGAGGCGAAGACGCCCCGTGCTGCTTCGGCGGCTGCCTGCTGCTCCTCGGCGAAGGTGAAGTCCACGGGTCCCTGTCCTCTCACGGCGCACGGGTGCGCCGGCCGACGCCAACCTGACGGGGCGTCGAGCTAGAACAGCCTTCAGGAGGAGAGAAGGTCCGGTGCGTGCGGGCCTGGCCACCGGGGTCGGGCCCGGGCTGGCGTACGCGCGCCCGGGGCCGGCCGCCGAGCTTCCAGGGGCCCGGCCACCGGGTGGGCGCATCGGACCTTCTGTGCCGGCTCTCCTCTGCGGGGCCACCGTCCGGGGCTACCGGTCGAAGTCCAGCTCCACCTTCTCGGTGAGCGGGTGCGACTGGCAGGCCAGGACGTAGCCCGCCTCGGTCTCCTCCGCCTCCAGGGCGAAGTTGCGGTCCATCCGCACCTCGCCGGAGACCAGGAAGGCACGGCAGGTCCCGCAGACGCCGCCCTTGCAGGCGTAGGGGGCGTCGGGGCGGTTGCGCAGCACCGTGTCGAGCAGGGACTCGCCGTCCTGGACGGGCCAGGTGCCGCCGCGTCCGTCGAGCCGGGCGGTGACCGTGCTGTGGGCGGGGGCCGTGGCCGTGCGGGCGGGGGCGGGGCTCGCGTCCACGTGGAAGATCTCCTCGTGGATGCGGGCGCGGGGCACGCCCAGGGCGCGCAGGGTCCGCTCGGCGCCCTCGACCAGTCCGTAGGGGCCGCACAGGAACCAGCCGTCGACCTGCTCCACGGGCAGCAGCGCCGGAAGCAGTCCGGTCAGCCGCTCCTGGTCGAGCCGGCCGGACGGCAGCCCGGCCTGCTGCTCCTCGCGGGAGAGCACGGTGACCAGCTGGAACCGGTCGGGGTAGCGGTCCTTCAGGTCGGCGACCTCTTCGAGGAACATCGTGGAGGCTGCGGTGCGGTCGCTGCGGATCAGGCAGAACCGCGCCCGGGGCTCGCGGGCGAGCAGGGTGGAGACGATGGACAGCACCGGGGTGATGCCGCTGCCGCCGACGATCGCCGCGTACTGGCCGTGCGCCGGCTGGAGGGTGAAGCGGCCGGCCGGGGTCATGACCTCCAGCTCGTCGCCGAGGTTGATCTCCTTCAGGGCGTAGGTGGAGAAGGCGCCGCCCTCGACCAGGCGCACGCCGACGCGCAGGGTGCTCGGCCCCTCGCCGTCGGGTGCGGGGGAGCAGATGGAGTAGGTGCGCCGTATCTCCTGGCCGTCGACCGTGCGGCGCAGCGCCAGGTGCTGGCCGGGCAGGTACCGGTACTCCTCGCGCAGCTCGGGCGGAACGGCGAAGGTGAGGGCGACGGAGTCGTCGGTGAGCCGGTCGACCGCGGCCACCCGGAGCCGGTGGAAGCGGGCCATCACAACTCCTTGAAGTGGTCGAACGGTTCGCGGCAGGTCAGGCAGCGGCGCAGCGCCTTGCACGCGGTGGACGAGAAGCGGCTGAGCAGTTCGGTGTCGGCGGATCCGCAGTGCGGGCAGCGGACGGCCTCAAGCTCGTCGGCACCGGCGGCGGACGGGTCGGCGTCGCGGGTGCGGGTGGGGCCGAGGGCGACGGGGACCGGGCCGGAGGCGTTGCGGACGCGTGGCGGTGCGATGCCGAACTCGCGCAGCTTGCGCCGGCCCTCCTCGGTGATGTCGTCGGTGGACCAGGCGGGCGCCAGCACCGTGCGGACGGTGACCTCGCGTATGCCGTGCTCGTGCAGGACGCGCTCTATGTCGAGGGCCATCGCCTCGATGGCGGGGCAGCCGGTGTAGGTCGGGGTCAGCTCGACCTCGACGCTGTCCGCCCCCCGGGCGTGCACCGCGCGGACGACGCCCAGTTCGCGCAGGGTGAGCACGGGCAGCTCCGGGTCGGGCACCGACCCGGCCAGCTCGAGCAGTTCCTCCTCCAGCGGAGTCGTGGTGGTCACCATGACGCCCCCGGGTGGCTGCGGTGCAGATGCTGCATCTCGGCGAGCATGCGGCCGAAGGGCTCGGTGTGCAGACCCTGCCGGCCCGCACCGGCCGACCAGGCTCCCGTGCGGGGCCCTTCGGGCACGGAGAGGGTGGCCCGGCGCAGCACGTCCTCGATCTGCTCCAGCCAGGCGGTCTGAAGGGCCGTCCAGTCGATGTCCAGGCCTTCGACGGGCTGGAACATCTCGCCGGTGTAGCGCCACAGCGCGTTCGCGGCCTGCTGCATCCGGTCGTGGCTGACCTCTGTGCCGTCGCCGAGGCGGAGGGTCCACTGCTCGGCGTGGTCGCGGTGGTAGGCGGTCTCCTTGACGGCCTTGGCGGCCAGCGCGGCGAAGGGGCCGTCGCCGTCGGCCAGCTGGGTGTGCAGCAGGTGCTGGTAGACGGAGAAGTACAGCTGGCGGGCGATGGTGTGGGCGAAGTCGCCGTTGGGCTGCTCCACCAGCTGGAGGTTGCGGAAGGCGCGCTCCTCGCGGAGGAAGGCCAGCTCGTCCTCGTCGCCGACCATCGAGAGGAGCATCCGCGCCTGGCCGAGCAGGTCGAGCGCGATGTTGGCGAGGGCGACCTCCTCCTCCAGCACGGGGGCGTTGCCTGCCCACTCGCCGAGGCGGTGGGAGAGCACCAGGGCGTCGTCGCCGAGGGCCAGCGCGGCCGGGGCGAGGGCGGTGTCCTTGACGGTGGGCGTGGTCACAGGTGCTGCACCCCCTCGGGGATCTCGTAGAAGGTGGGGTGCCGGTAGGGCTTGTCGGCGGTCGGCTCGAAGAACGGGTCCTTCTCGTCGGGCGAGGAGGCGGTGATCGCGGACGACGGCACGACCCAGATGGAGACGCCCTCGCCGCGCCGGGTGTACAGGTCGCGTGCGTTGCGCAGGGCGAGCTCCGCGTCCGGCGCGTGGAGGCTGCCGGCGTGGGTGTGGGACAGGCCCCGGCGCGAGCGCACGAAGACCTCCCACAGGGGCCAGTCGGTGGTGGTCATGCTCGCTTCGCTCCTGTCTCGCCGTTCACGTTCTCGCCGTTCGCGTTCGCCGCGTGGTGCGCACCGGTGGTGCCGTCGACATCGGACTGGCGGCCGGGCCCGCCCGTGGTGTGCTTGGCCGCGTAGGCCGCTGCCGCCTCCCGGACCCAGGCGCCCTCCTCATGGGCGCGCCGGCGCCGGGAGAGCCGCTGCTCGTTGCACGGGCCGTTGCCCTTGAGGACCTCCCAGAACTCCGACCAGTCGATCGGGCCGAAGTCGTAGTGCCCGCGCTCCTCGTTCCATTTCAGGTCCGGGTCGGGGAGGGTGAGGCCGAGGGACTCGGCCTGGGGGACGCAGATGTCGACGAAGCGCTGGCGCAGCTCGTCGTTGGAGTGCCGCTTGATCTTCCAGGCCATCGACTGTGCGGAGTGCTGCGACTCGTCGTCGGGCGGGCCGAACATCATCAGCGAGGGCCACCACCAGCGGTTGACCGCGTCCTGGGCCATCTCGTGCTGCTCGGGGGTGCCCTTGCTGAGGGCGAGCAGCAGCTCGTAGCCCTGGCGCTGGTGGAAGGACTCCTCCTTGCAGATGCGGACCATCGCCCGCGCGTAGGGGCCGTAGGAGCAGCGGCACAGGGGGACCTGGTTGGTGATCGCGGCGCCGTCCACCAGCCAGCCGATCGCGCCGACGTCCGCCCAGGTCAGCGTCGGGTAGTTGAAGATCGAGGAGTACTTCTGGCGGCCGGAGTGCAGCTTGTCGAGGAGCTCGTCGCGGCTGGTGCCGAGGGTTTCGGCGGCGCTGTACAGGTACAGGCCGTGGCCGGCCTCGTCCTGCACCTTGGCCATCAGGATGGCCTTGCGGCGCAGGGAGGGCGCGCGGGTGATCCAGTTGGCCTCCGGCTGCATACCGATGATCTCGGAGTGCGCGTGCTGGGCGATCTGCCGGATCAGCGTGGCCCGGTATCCGTCGGGCATCCAGTCGCGCGGCTCGATCCGCTCGTCGGCGGCCACCGCCGCGTCGAAGGCGCGCTGGAACTCCGCAGTGCTGTCGTCGGCGCTCTCCGGTGCGCCGGACGGCTGGCTGCGGGCCGTCTCGTGGGCGGCTGCTGTCGCCATGAGGTCCCCCTCGACCTGGGTGCTTCTCGGAGCACGCTCCCGACCGATCGTTCGGTTCGTGCGATTCCATGGTGGGTCGGGGGCCGCACGGTGTCAACCGTTGTGGATAACCTGCGGGGGCTGCCTGTGGACGGACGTGGGGAGCGGTCCCGGACGGGAGCACGGCGCCTGGCGCGCTGCGATGTGGTCACGGCCACGGCACGGACCGGCCGCACGGACTGGGCTCGGACGGCCTGAGCTGAGTACCGTTCCGTGCGATGCGGAGGAGCGCGATCCACAGGGGCCCGGAGGAGGCCGGGAACTCGTAGGAGCCCGAGGAAGCCCACGGGAACCCGACGGAGCCCACGGGATCCCGAGGGAAACCAGGGAGGCCACGGGTTCCTGAGGGAGGCCGCGGGAGCGCTGAGGACCGCAGTAAATCAGCGAGCGGGTGGCGCGGCCGCCGGGCCTCGCGGCTGATCGGCCGCCGGACGGTGGCGGCGAGGGAACGAGACCGTGGGACGGGGCGGAATGGACGCGTACGACGAGGGCTCGGACGCCCGGCGCGGGCCGGGTGAGCCGAACGGTCCCGACGCGCGCCGCGGCCGGCCGGATCCCGCACCGGACACCGCCTCCGACTCCGGCCACACCGCGTCCCGGATACCGCCGGGGCAGCAGGCCCCGCAGCAGCCGGGCTCGCCACGGCAGGCCGCCCAGCGGTCGGTTTCCGGACAGCCGGTCTCCGGCGAGGGGCCGGCCGGCGACGACGGTCCGGCCACGTCGACCACTCCGGCCGCTGCGGACGGCAGGGAACCGGCACCCACGCGGGCCGGCGGCGACGGCGATGCCGCCGTACCGCACGGCGGCGACGGCGATGCCGCCGTACCGCACGGCGGCGACGGCGATGCCGCCGTACCGCACGGCGGCGACGGCGATGCCGCCGTACCGCACGGCGCCGACGCCGACGCCGACGGCCCCGGCACCGTCCCGCCCCCGCCCGCGCGGGTGGCCGCACCCGCGCCCAAGCCCTCCTCCCCCACCCCAGGCTGGACCCTCGTCACCCCCCGCCCGGTCTCCGCCCCCTCCCGCGAGCCGTCACCCCCACCACCCCCGGTCCCAGCCGCCGACCCTCCGACCGGCATAGCCGCCCTGTCGCTGCGCTACCGGATCGCCGCCGCCGTGGCGCTGGCCGCCGTCGCCGTCACCGTGTGTGCGCATCTCGGGATGACCTTCCTGCACGTGGCTCCGCCCAACACGGTCAGCAAGCAGCACGGCGACGTGATCGAGGAGTGGATCTACCCCGAGTTCGAGCAGAACTGGAAGCTGTTCGCGCCGAATCCGCTGCAGCAGAACATCGCGGTCCAGGTCCGCGCCGAGATAGGCACCCCGGACGGGGGAGTGCGCACCACCCGCTGGTACGACCTGTCCGCCGAGGACGGCCGGGCCATCGACGGCAATCCGCTGCCCAGCCACACGCAGCAGAACGAGCTGCGCCGCGCGTGGGACTTCTTCGTCGCGACCCATGACGACAAGAACCGTCCGGTCGGGCTGCGCGGTGCGCTCTCCGAGACCTACCTGCGCCGGATCGCCCTGCTCCGCCTGGACCGGGCGGGCGCGGCCGGCGACGGCGGTGTGATCCAGCAGGTGCAGATCCGCTCCCGCACCACGAACGTCCCGCCCCCGAAGTGGAGCGACGAGAAGATCTCCACGACGCCGGTGTACCGCACCCTGCCCTGGTGGTCCGTGCCGAAGGACTCCGAAGGCTCCGAGGACTCCGGAGGCTCCGAAGGCTCCGAGGACTCCGGAGGCTCCGAGGGCTCCGGGGACACGGCGCGCGGAGGTGCCGGATGAACCGTCTCTCGCTGGCGGTCTCCGCCCTGATCGCACGCGTGGCCGACTCCGCTGCCGGCCCCTGTCAGACCGCCGTGCTCCGCATCGGCTTCAGCCTGACCTGGCTGCTGTTCCTGCTGCGCGAGTTCCCGCACCGCCACGAGCTGTACGGGCCCGACGGCCCCTGGAGCTCGGACCTGGCCGAGCAGCTGGTCGGCTCGAACGGCGCGTTCACCGCGCTGCTGTGGTTCGACGGGCGGGGCTGGTTCGAGTTCCTCTACGCGCTGGCGATGCTGTGGAGCGTGCTGCTGCTGCTCGGCTGGCGCACCCGCACCATGTCCGTGCTGTTCATGGTGGGCGTGCTGTCGCTGCAGAACCGCAGCATCTTCATGGGCGACGGCGGCGACAACGTGCTGCACCTGATGGCCGTGTACCTGGTGTTCACGCGGTGCGGTCAGGTGTGGTCCCTGGACGCCCGGCGCGCCCGCCGTCAGGCGGCGGCCCTGGCGCGCGGCGAGCGGGTGCGGGACCGGGCGGGACCGGCGCTGTGGGTGGTGTTCGGCGTGCTGCTGCTCGCCATGACGCTCGCGGGCCGGATGGACGACGGCGAACGCCTGATCCCCGTCCTGCTCTGGACGGTCTGGACCGCGCAGGCCCTGTGGTGGCTGGCCGGGCGCCTCGGCCGGAACCCGCAGCCGCGGATTCTGCTGGACGTCGTCGCCAACATCGTGCACAACGGCGCCCTGCTGGTGATCATGGCCGAGGCGTGTCTGATCTATGCCACGGCCGGCTGGTACAAGGTGCAGGGCTCCCGCTGGCAGGACGGCACGGCCGTCTACTACCCGCTGCAACTGAAGTACTTCTCCCCCTGGCCGGGCCTCGCCGACCTGCTGTCCTCCAGCGGCACGCTGGTGATGCTGATGAGCTACGGCACGGTCATCGTGCAGGTCGCCTTCCCGTTCACGCTGTTCAACCGGCGGGTGAAGAACGTCCTGCTGGCGCTGATGATCACCGAGCACGCGGTGATCGCGGTGGTGCTGGGGCTGCCGTTCTTCTCGCTGGCGATGATCGCGGTGGACATGGTCTTCCTGCCGACGTCCTTCCTGCGCCGCCTGGGCGACGGAGCGGCACGCGCACGGGCCCGGCTGCTCGGGCGCGGCCCCACGGGCGGCCCGCCCCTCCCCCGGCAGCGGCTCCCGGAGCAACGGCTCGCGGAGCAGGGCACCCCGCAGCAGGGCACCCCGCGGCAGGGTTCGCACCCGGCGCCTCCTCTCCCCCCGCAACGCCTCCCGGACGACCCCGCCCGGGACGCGCGGCAGACCCGGAACGCTCAGGGCTCCGCCCCCGAGCCCGCTCCGCACGCCTCCGCCCCCGGGACCGAGCCCTCCTCTCGCGCACCCGAGGGGCGCCCGCGTCCGCGCACGTAGGCTGCTGGGCATGACCGACTCCCGGGGCACGTCCCACCAGGGCCAGGGCACGTCCGGCCGAGGCGAGCCGGCGACCTCCGCGGCGGACGCCGTGGCGGTCTGGCGCCGTACGGCCGGCGGTGCCGTCCTGCTCGACGGCTTCCACGCCCTCAAGCACGCGCTGCGCTTCGGCGCCGAGGTCCCCGTCGCGGTCGCCGCCGACAAGGCCGCCGCGCTCGCCCTGGCCGGTGAGCTGGCCCCGGACGTCCGGGACACGCTGGCCGGGCTGCTGACCGAGGTGCCGCAGGAGACGTACGCCTCGCTGGTCCCGCGCCCGCACCCCACCGCCATGGCCGCCCTGGCCGTACGGCCGTCCCGTGCCGGCAACCTGGAGCGGCTGACCCGGACTCCGCGCACCGCACCGGTCGTGGTCCTCGACCAGCCGCGCAACCTGGGCAACGCCGGGGCCGTGATCCGGCTGGCCGCCGGCTTCGGGGCGACCGGGGTCGTCACCACCGGCACGCTCGACCCCTGGCATCCCACCGTGGTGCGCGGCGGGGCGGGGCTGCACTTCGCGACCGCCGTGGAGCGGCTGACCGTGGGCGAGCTGCCCTCGGGCCCGCTGTTCGCGCTGGACCCGGAGGGCGAGGACATCCGCTCGCTGAAGCTGCCCGACGACGCGTTGCTCGCCTTCGGTTCCGAGCGCACCGGGCTCACGCCCGCTCTGCGGGCGCGGGCGGACCATCTGGTGGCGCTGCCGATGCGCCCCCAGGTCTCCAGCTACAACCTCGCCACCAGCGTGGCGATGACGCTGTACCACTGGAGTGCCTTCGGGGGCGCACCCTCCTGAAACCCGGGCCGGGCCTTCAGGTGATCGGGCCCGGCCTCAGACCGTCAGGTGTCAGCTCCCCGCAGCAGGCTCACGCCTCCCTGCGCACCTCGACCACCCGGAAGCGGTTGGCGACGAACGCTCCGTCGCACAGGGCCGCGTTGGCGGCCGGGTTGCCGCCGGAGCCGTGGAAGTCGGAGAAGGCGGCCGTCTGGTTGACGTACACCCCGCCGGTGAGGTTGAGGGAGAGCTGGGCGGCCTCCTCCAGGCAGACCTCGCGCACCCCGTCCTCGACCTCGGGGGAGGTGGTGTAGGCGCCGACGGTCATGGCGCCCTTCTCCCGGATGGTGCGCCGCAGCAGCTCCAGCGCGTCGCCGGCGGAGTCGACCGCGACCGCGAAGGAGACCGGGCCGAAGCACTCGCTCATGTAGGCGGCCTCGGCGTCGGGCTTGGAGCCGTCCAGCTTCACGATCACCGGGGTGCGCACCACCGCGCCCGGGAACTCCGGGTTGGTGATCTCACGGGAGGCGAGGGCGACCTCGCCGAGTCCGGCGGCGGCCTCCAGGCGGGCCTTGACGTCCGGGTTGACGATCGCGCCGAGCAGGGCGTTGGCGCGGGCGTCGTCCCCGAGCAGACCGTCGACCGCCTGGGCCAGGTCGGCGACGACCTCGTCGTAGGACTTGGGGCCCTGGTCGGTGCTGATGCCCTCGCGGGGGATCAGCAGGTTCTGCGGGGTGGTGCACATCTGGCCGCTGTACAGGGACAGCGAGAACGCCAGGTTGGAGAGCATGCCCTTGTAGTTGTCGGTGGACTCGACGAGCACCGTGTTGACGCCGGCCTTCTCCGTGTACACCTGTGCCTGGCGGGCGTTGGTCTCCAGCCAGTCGCCGAACTCGGTGGAGCCGGTGTAGTCGATGATCCGGATCTCGGGGCGGGTGGCCAGGGTCTTGGCGATGCCCTCGCCGGGACGCTCGGCGGCGAGCGCGACCAGGTTGGGGTCGAAGCCGGCCTCGGCGAGCACCTCGCGCGCCACCTGCACGGTCAGGGCGAGCGGCAGCACCGCCCGCGGGTGCGGCTTGACCAGCACGGCGTTGCCGGTGGCGAGGGAGGCGAACAGGCCCGGGTAGCCGTTCCACGTCGGGAAGGTGTTGCAGCCGATGACCAGGCCGATGCCGCGCGGGACGGGGACGAACTGCTTGGTCAGCGCGAGCGGGTCGCGCTTGCCCTGGGGCTTGGTCCACTCGGCGGTGTCGGGGGTGCGGACCTGCTCCACGTAGGCGTAGGCCACCGCCTCCAGGCCGCGGTCCTGGGCGTGCGGGCCGCCCGCCTGGAACGCCATCATGAACGCCTGGCCGGAGGTGTGCATGACCGCGTGCGCGAACTCGTGCGTCCGGTTGCTGATCCGCTTGAGGATCTCCAGACAGACCACCGCCCGCACCTCCGCGCCGGCGTCGCGCCAGGCGCGCATCCCCGCCTTCATGGCGGGCAGCAGCACGTCCAGGTCGGCGTGCGGGTAGCTGGTGCCCAGCTCGATGCCGTAGGGGGAGGTCTCGCCGTCGACCCAGCCGTCGGTGCCGGGCTGGCCGAGGTCGATGCGGGTGCCGAGCAGGGCGTCGAAGGCCGCCTTGCCCGCGGCCAGGTCCAGGCTGCCGTTCTCCCCGTAGGCCTTGGGGTGCTCGGGGTGGGGGGACCAGTACGCGCGGGTGCGGATCGCTTCGAGCGCCTGGTCCAGGGTGGGCCGGTGCCGGGCGATCAGCTCGTGCGCGGTCAGTTCGGCGGCCATACGGGACCAACTCCTCGTCTTCAGAACTCTTCGTCGAGTTCCTGACCTGGCAGAAAGGTGGGCAGGAATGCGCGGTCAGAGCTAGAGTAACCGAACGATCGGTCGGGACAAGGGGGTCCGCCGCATCTGTGGAAAACCCGTGCGGGAGGATCGCGCTCATGACAGCACTCGACCTCAGCAGCTCCGTGGCCGTCGTCGGCACCGGCACCATGGGCCAGGGAATCGCCCAGGTCGCGCTGGTCGCGGGCCACTCCGTGCGGCTCTACGACGCCGCGCCCGGCCGGGCCAGGGAGGCGGCCGAAGCGATAGGCGCCCGCCTCGACCGGCTCGTCGAGAAAGAACGGCTCACCCCCGCCGACCGGGACGCCGCCCGGGCCCGGCTGACGCCCGTGGACGACCTCGCCTCGCTCGCCGGCTGCACGCTGGTGGCGGAGGCCGTCCTGGAGCGCCTCGACGTCAAGCAGGAGCTGTTCCGGGCGCTGGAGGACGTCGTCGGCGACGACTGCCTCCTGGCCACCAACACCTCCTCCCTGTCCGTCACCGCCATCGGCGGCGCCCTGCGGGTGCCGGGACGCTTCGTCGGCCTGCACTTCTTCAACCCGGCGCCGCTCATGCCGCTGGTCGAGGTGGTCTCCGGCTTCGCCACCGACCCCGCCTGCGCCGAGCGTGCCCGTGAGACCGCCCGCGCCTGGGGCAAGACCCCGGTCGCCTGCGCCGACACCCCCGGCTTCGTCGTCAACCGCATCGCCCGGCCCTTCTACGCCGAGGCCTTCGCCGTGTACGAGTCACAGGGCGCCGACCCGGCCACCGTCGACGCGGTGCTGCGCGAGTCCGGGGGCTTCCGGATGGGCGCCTTCGAGCTCACCGACCTGATCGGGCAGGACGTCAACGAGTCCGTCACCCACTCGGTGTGGCAGTCGTTCTTCCAGGATGTGCGGTTCACCCCCTCGCTGGCCCAGCGTCGCCTGGTCGAGTCCGGCAGGCTCGGCCGCAAGAGCGGCCACGGCTGGTACGACTACCGCGACGGCGCCGAACGCCCCGAGCCGCACACCGCGCCGCGGACCCCGGCGCCCGCGCAGGTCACCGCCGAGGGCGACCTCGGCCCGGCCGCCGAACTGCTCACGCTGATCCGCGAGGCGGGCATCCAGGTGCGCGAGGAGAAGCCCGCCGCCGGCGGTCGCGCCGCCCTGGTGCTGCCCGGCGGCGGACGCCTCGCCCTCGCCGACGGGCGGACCACGGCCGAGTCCGGCGACGTCGTCCACTTCGACCTCGCCCTCGACTACCGCAGGGCCACACGCATCGCCCTGGCGCACCACCGGAACACTCCCGAGCGGACCGTCGCCGAGGCCACCGGGCTGTTCCAGGCGCTCGGCAAGCAGGTCAGCGTCATCGGCGACGTCCCCGGCATGATCGTCGCGCGGACGGTGGCGCGGATCATCGACCTGGCGCACGACGCCGCCGCCAAGGGCGTGGCCACCGAGGAGGACATCGACACCGCGATGCGTCTCGGCGTCAACTACCCTCTGGGGCCCTTCGAGTGGGACCGCAAGCTCGGCCGCACATGGGCCTGCTCCCTCCTCGACGAGCTGCACCGGCGCGACGCCTGCGGCCGGTACGCGCCGTCGCTCGCGCTGTACCGGCACGCCTACGCCACCGAGAAGCGGGAGGGCACCCCATGACCACCGCCAAACGCGACAGCAACACCGGCACCGGCACCAACGCCGGCACCAGGCGGGACACCTACACCCCGGAGACCCTGCTGTCCGTCGCCGTGCAGGTGTTCAACGAGCGCGGCTACGACGGCACCTCCATGGAGCATCTGTCCAAGGCGGCCGGGATCTCCAAGTCGTCGATATACCACCACGTCTCCGGCAAGGAGGAGCTGCTGCGTCGGGCGGTGAGCCGGGCGCTGGACGAGCTGTTCGGCATCCTCGACGAGGAGCAGGCCCGTCTGGGGCGCCCCGCCGAGCGGCTCGAGTACGTGGTGCGGCGCATGGTCGAGGTGCTCATCGCCGAACTTCCTTACGTCACGCTGCTGCTGAGGGTGCGGGGCAACACCGGCACCGAGCGCTGGGCGCTGGACCGGCGGCGCGAGTTCGACCACCGGGTGGCCGAGATGGTGAAGGAGGCGGCGGCCGACGGGGACGTACGCGGCGACATCGACGCGGGTCTGGTGACCCGGCTGGTCTTCGGCATGATCAACTCGATCGTCGAGTGGTACCGGCCCGATGTGCGCGGCATGAGCGAGCGCGAGGTGGCCGACGCGGTGGCCCAGCTCGCGTTCGGGGGACTGCGCAGGGCGGCCGACGGGCGCGGGTGAGCTCCGCAGGCCCGGAGGACGTGAGGAACAGCGGTGCACCTCCCCGCCGGGAGGATGCGCGTGAGGACCGGCCGGTGCACCTCCCCGCCGGGGAAATTCGGTGGGCGGCGCCCGCCCCGCGGCTTACCATCGCTCCCGATGGACATCTCCTTCCGGAAGCTGCCGGACAACCAGCACGAGATCCTGGTTCGGCGTGAGAAGGGGCCGGACGTCCGGCTGCCCGCCCACCCCGACGGACCGAAGATGCCGCACGACCTGGTCCACGCGGTGGTGGAGACCGCCCTCGGGATCGACGACGGCTTCTGGGGCGCGATGGCGCGCGGCGCCACCTTCCTGGGCTTCGAGCTGGTCACGCCCGGGCGGCACCGCCGGTCCGGCATGAAGGTGCTGCGCCGGGGCGGGGACGCGGTGATGGACGCCGAGCTGCGCGTGGCCTGGGCCTACCGGGTGTGGAGCGGCCTGCCCGTCGAGGGCCGCGGCGTCGGGAAGGCGCCGCTCGACGCGGCGGCGCTGGCCAGGACCGGGCCGCGGCTGGACGCCGCCGCCGAACGCTGGGCCGCGGTGCCGGTGGGCGGCGAGCTGCTCTGGCGCTGGGGAGTGGACCGCTGACGGGCCGGCGGCACTGGGTGGTGGACCGCTGGCGGACCGGCGGCACCGGGTGGTGACCGCTGACGGGCCGGCGGCGCTGGGGAGTGGACCGCTGGCGGGCCGGCGGCACTGGGTGGTGGACCGCTGGCGGACCGGCGGCACCGGGTGGTGACCGCTGACGGGTCGGCCGGGCCGGCAGGGGCCGCTCGCGCGGGCCGCTCATACGTGCCGCCCCTCCGCCTCACCCCTGCGGTTCCAGGTCCTCCTCCTCGAACACCAGCAGCGTGCGGGTGCTGAGCACCTCGGGGATCGCCTGGAGGCGGGTGAGGACCAGCTCGCGCAGCGCCCGGTTGTCGGGGGTGTGCACCAGCAGCAGGACGTCGAAGTCCCCGCCCACCAGAGCGATGTGCGAGGCGCCGGGAAGCTGCCGCAGCTGCTCGCGCACCGTGCGCCAGGAGTTCTGCACGATCTTCAGGGTGATGTAGGCGGAGGTGCCGTGGCCGGCCCGCTCGTGGTCGACGCGGGCGCCGAAGCCACGGATCACGCCGTCCTCGACGAGCCGGTTGATCCGTGCGTAGGCGTTGGCCCGTGAGACGTGCACCCGTTCGGCGACCGACCGTATGGAGGCGCGGCCGTCCGCCTGCAGGATGCGGAGGATGTCCTGATCGATCGCGTCCAGCGGCCGCGGCGGCGGCAGCTGGCCCGCCCCCTCCGGCCCCCCGGCCATTTGTTCAGAAGTCACCCGCCCCCGCCTCTCTCCTGTGGACGTCCTGCATTCATCTCAGGCCCGGCGGAACCGTTTGTCCACAGCCTGGTGCCACCCGTAGCCAAAATGTGCCGGCGACCGAACAATCGGTTGGTGAGGCGCGTCACAGGCGACGCGCCTGGCCGAGTTGCTCCCACGAGGAGGTGCCGTCATGACGGTCATGGAGCAGCGGGGTGCCTACCGGCCGACCCCGCCGCCCGCCTGGCAGCCCCGCACGGACCCCGCGCCGCTGCTGCCCGACGCGGAGCCCCACCGGGTGCTCGGCACCGAGGCGGCGGCCAAGGCCGACCCGGAGCTGCTGCGCCGGCTGTACGCCGAACTGGTGAAGGGACGCCGCTACAACGCGCAGGCCACCGCCCTCACCAAGCAGGGCCGTCTCGCGGTCTACCCCTCGAGCACCGGCCAGGAGGCCTGCGAGGTCGCCGCCGCGCTCGTCCTCGAGGAACGTGACTGGCTCTTCCCCAGCTACCGCGACACGCTCGCCGTGGTCGCCCGCGGCGTGGACCCGGTCGAGGCGCTCACCCTGCTGCGCGGCGACTGGCACACCGGCTACGACCCCTACGAGCACCGGGTGGCCCCGCTGAGCACCCCGCTCGCCACCCAGCTGCCGCACGCGGTGGGCCTCGCGCACGCCGCCCGGCTCAAGGGCGACGACGTGGTGGCGCTCGCCATGGTCGGCGACGGCGGCACCAGCGAGGGCGACTTCCACGAGGCGCTGAACTTCGCCGCCGTCTGGCAGGCCCCGGTGGTCTTCCTCGTCCAGAACAACGGCTTCGCCATCTCCGTCCCGCTCGCCAAGCAGACCGCCGCGCCGTCCCTGGCGCACAAGGCGGTCGGCTACGGCATGCCGGGCCGCCTGGTCGACGGCAACGACGCCGCCGCCGTGCACGAGGTGCTCACCGACGCCGTGCGGCACGCCCGCTCCGGCGGCGGCCCGGTCCTGGTGGAGGCCATCACCTACCGGGTGGAGGCGCACACCAACGCCGACGACGCCACCCGCTACCGCGGCGACGCCGAGGTGGAGACCTGGAAGCAGCACGACCCGATCCAGCTGCTCGAGCGCGAGCTGACCGCGCGCGGCCTGCTCGACGAGGACGGCATCGCCGCCGCCCGCCAGGACGCCGAGACCATGGCGGCCTCGCTGCGCGAGCGGATGAACCAGGACCCCGCCCTCGACCCCATGGACCTCTTCGCCCACGTCTACGCCGAGCCCACTCCGCAGCTGCGGGAGCAGCAGGCCCAGCTCAGGGCCGAGCTGGAGGCGGAGGCCGAGTCGGAAGGGACCCAGCGATGACGACTGTCGCCGTCAAGCCGGCCACCATGGCGCAGGCCCTCACGCGCGCCCTGCGCGACGCCATGGCCGACGACCCGTCCGTGCACGTCATGGGCGAGGACGTCGGCACCCTCGGCGGCGTCTTCCGGATCACCGACGGCCTCGCCAAGGAGTTCGGCGAGGACCGCTGCACGGACACCCCGCTGGCCGAGGCGGGCATCCTCGGCACCGCGGTCGGCATGGCGATGTACGGGCTGCGGCCGGTGGTGGAGATGCAGTTCGACGCCTTCGCCTACCCGGCGTTCGAGCAGCTGGTCAGCCATGTCTCCCGGATGCGCAACCGCACCCGCGGCAAGATGCCGCTGCCCGTCACCATCCGCATCCCCTACGGCGGCGGCATCGGCGGCGTGGAGCACCACAGCGACTCCTCCGAGGCGTACTACATGGCGACGCCCGGCCTGCACGTCGTCACCCCCGCCACCGTCGCCGACGCCTACGGACTGCTGCGCGCCGCCATCGCCTCCGACGATCCGGTGGTCTTCCTCGAGCCCAAGCGGCTCTACTGGTCGAAGGACTCCTGGAACCCGGAGGAGCCGGCGCCGGTCGAGCCGATCGGCCGTGCCGTGGTGCGGCGGCAGGGACGCAGCGCCACACTGATCACCTACGGGCCGTCCGTGCCCGTCTGCCTGGAGGCGGCCGAGGCGGCACGGGCCGAGGGCTGGGACCTCGAGGTCGTCGACCTGCGCTCGCTGGTGCCGTTCGACGACGAGACGGTGGCCGCCTCGGTGCGGCGCACCGGGCGCGCGGTCGTGGTCCACGAGTCGGGCGGTTTCGGCGGCCCGGGCGGGGAGATCGCCGCACGGGTCACCGAGCGCTGCTTCCACTACCTGGAGGCGCCGGTGCTGCGCGTGGCCGGGTTCGACATCCCGTACCCGCCGCCGATGCTGGAGCGCCATCACCTGCCGGGAGTGGACCGGATCCTGGACGCCGTGGGGCGTCTGCAATGGGAGGCCGAGGGCTGATGGCACAGGTGCTGGAGTTCAAGCTCCCCGACCTGGGTGAAGGGCTCACCGAGGCGGAGATCGTGCGCTGGCTGGTCGAGGTCGGTGACGTGGTCACCGTGGACCAGCCCGTCGTCGAGGTCGAGACGGCCAAGGCGATGGTCGAGGTGCCCTGCCCCTACGGGGGTGTGGTCACCGCCCGCTTCGGCGAGGAGGGCACCGAACTGCCCGTCGGCGCGCCGCTGCTGACGGTCGCGGTGGGGGAGCCGTCCGAGGGCGGCCCGGCCGGCGGCGGGCAGGGCGAGCCGGGCGCCGCGGCCGGGGGCACCCGCGCGCAGGGCGAGGGCTCCCGCCCGGAAGGCCCGCGTGCCGAGGGCTCCCGTTCGGACGGGGCGCGTGCGGATGGCTCCTCGGTGGAGGACTCCCGGGCGGAGGGCTCGGGCAATGTCCTCGTCGGCTACGGCACCTCCGAGGCACCGGCCCGCCGCCGCAGGGTGCGGCCCGCCAGGCCCGTCCCGGCCGCCCCGGCGCAGCCCGCGGGCAGCGGCCCGGCGTCCGGCAGGAGCGCCGCCCGGCGGGAGCCCGTGGACGGTCCCGTCCCGGTGATCTCGCCGCTGGTGCGCAGACTGGCCCGGCAGAACGGCCTGGACCTGCGCTCGATGACCGGCTCGGGACCGGACGGGCTGATCATGCGCGCGGACGTGGAGAAAGCGCTGCGCGCCGCTTCCGCCCAGGGAGTCCGGACAGCCCAGGCGGCCCAGGGCGCCCCGGTGCGGGAGCGGCCCGCTCCCGCGGCGCAGACCACCGCCCAGGCCGCCGCCGCGGGCACGGCCCAGGGCGTCTCGGCGGGCGTCACCCGCATCCCGCTGAAGGGCATCCGCGGCGCCGTCGCCGACAAGCTCTCCCGCAGCCGCAGCGAGATCCCGGACGCCACCTGCTGGGTGGACGCGGACGCCACCGAGCTGATGCGCACCCGCGCCGCGATGAACGCCGCCGGCGGCCCGAAGATCTCCGTGCTGGCGCTGCTGGCCCGGATCTGTACCGCCGCCCTGGCCCGCTTCCCCGAGCTGAACTCCTCGGTCGACACCGAGACCAGGGAGATCGTCCGCTACCCGGAGGTGCACCTCGGGTTCGCCGCGCAGACCGACCGGGGACTGGTCGTCCCCGTGGTCCGGGACGCCCACCGGAGGGACGCGGAGTCGCTCACCGCGGAGTTCGCCCGGCTCACCGAGGCGGCCCGCGCCGGGACGCTCACCCCCGCGGAGCTCACCGGCGGCACGTTCACGCTGAACAACTACGGCGTCTTCGGCGTCGACGGCTCCACCCCGATCATCAACCACCCCGAGGCCGCGATGCTCGGCGTCGGCCGCATCGTCCCCAAGCCGTGGGTGCACGAGGGCGAACTGGCCGTGCGTCAGGTGGTGCAGCTCTCGCTCACCTTCGACCACCGGGTGTGCGACGGCGGCACCGCGGGCGGCTTCCTGCGGTACGTGGCCGACTGCGTGGAGCAGCCGGCGGTCCTGCTGCGCACGCTGTGACCACCGTCGTGGTGCACACCCCGTGCCCGATCGCGCTGTACGGCTCGTGACCGTCCTGCCGCGCAGTCTGTGACGTGCCCGGCCCCCGCGTTCCCTGTGATCGCGGGGGCCGCGCATACTCGGGGGTGTGAGCGAACTCGAGCGTCCCGGAGGTCCGGGCGGCGGCGCACCCGCCTACGACGCCGTCGTGCTCGCCGGCGGGGCCGCGCGCCGGCTCGGCGGGGCGGACAAGCCCGCCGTGCGGGTCGGCGGCCGCACGCTGCTCGACCGGGTGCTCACCGCCTGCGCCGGCGCCCGCACCACCGTGGTCGTCGCCGATCCCCGGCCCACCGTGAGGCCCGTCGTCTGGGCGCGCGAGGAACCGCCGGGTGGCGGACCGCTCGCCGCGCTGGACGCCGGCCTCGGGCACACCACGGCGGAGCACGCCCTGCTGCTCTCCGCCGACCTGCCGTTCCTGGACGCCCGCACCGTGCGGGAGCTGCTCACCGCGCTGCGCGGCACCGGCGCCGACGGCGTCCAGCTCACCGACGCGGACGGCCGCGAGCAGCCGCTGGTCGCCGCCTACCGGACCTCCGCGCTGCGCCGCGAACTGGGCGCGCTCGCCTCCGCGCACGGCGCGCTGGCCGGGCTGCCGCTGCGCCGGCTGACCGCCCGGCTCGACCTCACCCGACTCTCCGGCCCGGTGGCGTCCTTCGACTGCGACACCTGGGACGACATCGCCACCGCCAGGGCACGCATCAGGGAGCATGGGCACGTGTTGGATGAATGGATCTCCGCAGTCAAGGACGAGCTGGGCATCGACCTGGACGTCGACACCGGCCTGCTGCTGGACCTCGCCCGGGACGCCGCCCACGGTGTCGCGCGGCCGGCGGCGCCGCTGACCACCTTCCTGGTCGGGTACGCCGCGGCCAGGGCGGGCGGTGACCGCGAGGCCGTCGCCGACGCCGCCCGCAGGGCCGCCGCCCTCGCCGCCCGCTGGGCCGACGAGACCACTGCGGACGGCGCCCCGCCCGCACCCGCGACCGGCGCCCCCTCCGGGGACGTCGCCCCGGACGCCACCCCCGACACCCGCCCGGACACGAGATGAACACGCACCCCGCCCGGGCCGGCGAGGACGCCGACGACCTCGACGTCGAGGAGGCGCTCGCCCTCGTGAACGACAACCGCCGCACGGCCGGCCGGTCCCCGGGCACGGGCCACGGAGACGAACGGCACCGGAACGCCACCGACTGGTCCGACGCCCGGGCCGCCGCCGAGCTCGCGGGCCGCCGCACGGGCCGCCGCGGTCCCGTCCAGGTGCCCCTGGCCGAGGCGCTGGGCCTCACCCTGGCCGCACCCCTCACCGCCCTCACCGACCTGCCCTCCTTCGACACCTCGGCGATGGACGGCTGGGCGGTCTCCGGCCCCGGACCCTGGGACGTGCGGGAGCAGGGCGTCCTCGCCGGGCACACCGCGCACGCACCGCTCACCGACGGCGAGGCCGTGCGCATCGCCACCGGTGCCCGCATCCCGCCGGACACCACCGCCGTGCTGCGCACCGAGCACGGCCGCCTCGACGACAAGGGCCGGCTGCACGTCGCCGTGCCCCAGGAGCAGAACACGATCTCGCACGGCCAGGACATCCGCCCCCGGGGCCAGGAGTGCCGCGACGGCGACCACCTGCTGCCCGCGGGGGCGGTGGTGACCCCGGCCGTGATCGGACTCGCCGCGGCGGCCGGCTACGACACCCTCGCCACGGTGCCCCGGCCCCGCGCCGACGTCCTCGTGCTGGGCGACGAACTGCTCTCCGAGGGCCTCCCCCGCGAGGGGCTGATCCGGGACGCGCTCGGACCGATGCTGCCGGGCTGGCTGCGTGCCCTGGGCGCCGAGGTCACCTCGATCCGCCGGGTCCCCGACGACGAGGACGCCCTGCACGAGGCGATCACCGCCTCCGGCGCCGAGGTTCTCGTCACCACCGGCGGCACCGCCTCCGGCCCCGTCGACCACGTCCATCCCACCCTGCGCCGCATCGGCGCCGAGCTGCTGGTGGACGGCGTGCGGGTGCGCCCCGGCCACCCCATGCTGCTGGCCCGCATCACGGAGAACCAGCACCTGGTCGGGCTGCCCGGCAATCCGCTGGCCGCCGTCTCCGGGCTGCTCACCCTCGCCGAGCCGCTGCTGCGCACCCTGGCGGCACGGCCCGCTCCCGAGCCGTATGCGCTGCCGCTGCGGGACGGCGTGCAGGGGCATCCGGACCACACCCGGCTGATCCCCGTGGCGCTGCGCGACGACCACGCGATGCCTCTGCTGTACAACGGGCCGGCCATGCTGCGGGGTGTCGCCGCGGCGGACGCGCTCGCCGTGGTGCCGCCGGGCGGTGCACGGCCGGGCCAGGAGGCCGCCATGCTCGACCTGCCCTGGGCGGCGGGTGGAATCGGGGTGTGTTTCACGTGAAACTTCCGGGTCAGGACGTCATCGCACGCCAGGCGGACGAACACCTGGTGACTCACCGGGTGACGCTCCCCAGGAAGATGGTGGAGCATCCCATCCGTCAGGTCGGCAAGCGCCTGCTGATGGCCCTGCTGGTGCTGGTGGTGACCGCCTTCGTCGTCTATGCCGACCGGGGCGGCTACGACGACAACGCCGACGGAAGCCTCGATCTGCTCGACTGCTTCTACTACGCGACCGTCACGCTCTCCACCACCGGCTACGGCGACATCACCCCGGTGAGCGACGCGGCCCGGCTCACCAACATCCTCGTCATCACGCCGCTGCGCGTGCTGTTCCTGATCATCCTGGTCGGCACCACCCTCGAGGCGCTCACCGAGCGCACCCGTGAGGAGTGGCGACTGAACCGCTGGAGGTCCACGTTGCGCGATCACACCGTCGTCGTCGGATACGGCACCAAGGGCAGGTCGGCGATCAAGACCGTCTGCGCGACGGGGCTCCGCAAGGAGCAGGTCGTGGTCGTCGACCCCAGCAACAAGGCGATCGACGCCGCCACGGCCGACGGCTTCGCGGGCGTCGTCGGCGACGCCACCCGCAGCGAAGTCCTCAAGCGGGCCGAGGTGTTCCGGGCCAAGCAGGTCATCATCGCCACCCAGCGCGACGACACCGCGGTGCTGGTGGCGCTCACGGCCCGCCAGCTCAACCGCAATGCCAAGATCGTGGCCGCGGTGCGGGAGGAGGAGAACGCGCCGCTGCTGAAGCAGTCGGGCGCGGACGCGGTCATCACCAGCGCCAGCGCGGCCGGCCGGCTGCTCGGCCTGTCCGTGCTCAGTCCCGCCGCCGGCATGGTGATGGAGGATCTCATCCAGCAGGGCACCGGCCTCGACATCGTCGAACGCCCGGCGATAAAGGCCGAGGTGGGCAAGACGCCCCGCGAACTCGACGACCTGGTGGTGAGCGTGGTCCGCGGCCACCGCGTCCTCGGCTACGACGACCCGGACGTCGGCACGGTCCAGCTCACCGACCGCCTCATCACCATCGTCCGCGCCACCCCGGTCACCCAGGTCACCCCGGACGTCCGCCCCTTGCCCCGGCCGTAGCAGCGGTGCGTCCCCGGCGATGGGCCCAGTGGCGTCACCGAGGACGAACGGCGCGGTCCTGACAGCGAGGGCGAACGCCCCCGGCCCTACTTGCGGTTGTACAGCCGCATGGTGATCGGGCCGAAGATCAGGACGAACAGGGCCGACCAGCCCAGGGACCAGGCGATCTCGCCGGCCGGCCAGTCGCCGGCCATCAGGCCGCGGACGGCCGAGGCGAGGTGGGTGACGGGGCTGTTGTTGACGAAGGCCTGCAGCCAGCCCGGCATGGTGCTCGGCTCCACGAAGACATTGGACAGGAACGTCAGCGGGAAGATCACCATCATGCTGACGCCCATCACCGACTTCTCGGTGCGCAGCAGCAGACCGAACATGGTCCAGATCCACGAGAAGGCGAACGAGAACAGCACCAGCAGGGCGATCCCGGCGACCACGCCGGCGATCCCGCCGCCCGGGCGGAAGCCCAGGATCAGGCCGACGGTGAGCATCACCACGGACGCCAGGGTGTAGCGCAGGGCGTCGCCCAGCAGATAGCCGACCATGGTCGAGGGACGCCAGATCGGCAGGCTGCGGAAGCGGTCGAACACGCCCTTCTCGATGTCCGTGTTGACCGAGACGCCGGTGTACATCGTGATCATCACGACCGACATCACCAGGATGCCCGGCAGCAGGAACTGGATGTACTCCCGCGGCGATCCGGCCAGCGCCCCGCCGAACAGGTACGTGTACATCAGCACCAGCATGATCGGGAAGGCGGTGACGTCGAAGAGCTGCTCCGGCACATGCTTGATCTTCAGCATCGCCCGCCAGCCGAAGGTGAGCGAGGCCTGCCAGGCGCTGGGCCGGGGCGGGCGCTCCTTGGCGACCAGCAGTTCGGTGAGGGAGTCGGTGCGGACCGGGGCGAGTTCGGTGCTCTCGGTGGTCGTCGCGGTGCTCATGCCGCCACCTCGTCCTTCGCGTCGTGGGAGCCGGATGCTGCGGAGCCGGACGTGCGGGTGTCGTGTCCGGTGAGGGCGAGGAACACCTCGTCCAGGCTGGGCTGGCCCAGCGAGAAGTTGTCGACGGTGATGCCGGCGGCGGACAGTTCGTTCAGCGCCCGGGCGGCCTGCTCGGCGGCGGTGTCCTGGCCGGCGGCCGCCGAGAGCCGGGCGGTCAGCGCCACCGGGTCGGGCTCGGCCTGCACCTGCGCGTCCAGGGTGCGGCGCAGCAGGTCGGCCGCCTGCGCCCGTTGGACGGGATCGCGCAGCCGCAGATGGACGGATCCGGCACCGACGGACGCCTTCAGCTCGCCCTTGGTGCCCTCGGCGATCACCTTGCCGTGGTCGATGACCGCGATCCGGGACGCCAGCTGGTCGGCCTCGTCCAGGTACTGCGTGGTCAGCAGCACCGTGGTGCCCTGGGCGACCACCGCGCGCACGATGTCCCACACCTGGTTGCGGCTGCGCGGGTCCAGACCGGTCGTCGGCTCGTCCAGGAACAGCAGGTCGGGGGTGTTGAGGATGGACGCGGCGATGTCGATGCGGCGCCGCATGCCGCCCGAGTAGTGCTTCACCTGCTTGCCGGCCGCCTCGGTGAGGCCGAAGGCCTCCAGCAGCTGGGCGGCGCGGGTGCGGGCGGCGGGCCTGCCGTGACCGAGGAGCCGGGCCAGCAGTACCAGGTTCTCGGTGCCGGTGAGGTCCTCGTCCACCGAGGCGTACTGGCCGGTGAGGCTCACCCGGCCGCGTACCTCGTCGGCCTCGCGCACGACGTCGTGCCCGAAGACATGGGCCTCACCGCCGTCCGGGCGCAGCAGTGTGGCGAGCATCTTCACGGTGGTGGTCTTGCCGGCCCCGTTCGGGCCGAGGACGCCGTACACCGTGCCGGCCGGTACGGCGAGATCCACGCCGTCCACGGCCCGGGTCTCACCGAAGGTCTTCACCAGGCCGGCGGTCTCGATCGCCAGGCCGGACGTCTGCGTGCTCATGCTTCGGGTCCTTCCGCGTGCTGGGCTACGCATGGACAGACCCTCACGGTCGCGCAGACTCATCGCTCACGCATTCGGATTCCCGGGGAATGGCCCGAACGACGGAGCAGCATGGGGCCGGGGGAGAGGACGGGAGATGGACCGCAGGAGCAGGACGCATGGAGGGGGCGGGGGGCTCATCGGAGCAGGACGCATGGAGGGGGCGGGGGCTCATCGGAGCAGGACGCATGGAGGGGGCGGGGGGCTCACCGGGGCAGGACGCATGGAGGGGGGGCGGAGGGCTCACCGGGGAGCGGCGGGGCAGGAGTAGCGTCCCCCTCATGCATGCGATCACGATTACCGAACCCGGTGGGCCCGAGGTGCTGGTGTGGGACGAGGTGCCCGATCCGGTGCCCGGTGAGGGCGAAGTGCTGGTCGAGGTGGTGGCCGGGGCCGTCAACCGCGCCGACGTCCTGCAGCGGCAGGGCCACTACGACCCGCCGCCCGGTGCCTCCCCCTACCCCGGCCTGGAGTGCTCCGGGCGGATCGCGGCGCTCGGCCCGGGCGTGGGCGGCTGGGCCGTCGGCGACGAGGTGTGCGCCCTGCTCTCCGGCGGCGGCTACGCCGAGAAGGTCGCCGTCCCCGCCGGGCAGCTGCTGCCCGTCCCCGCGGGTCTCGACGTCAAGCAGGCCGCCGCGCTGCCCGAGGTGGTCTGCACGGTCTGGTCCAACGTCTTCATGATCGCCCACCTGCGGCCCGGCGAGACGCTGCTGGTGCACGGCGGCTCCAGCGGCATCGGCACCATGGCCGTCCAGCTGGCGAAGGCCGTGGGCGCCAGGGTCGCCGTCACCGCCGGCACCAAGGAGAAGCTGGAGCGGTGCGCCGAGCTGGGCGCCGACATCCTGATCAACTACCGGGAGCAGGACTTCGTCGAGGAGATCCGGCAGGCGACCGGCGGCAACGGCGCGGACGTCATCCTCGACAACATGGGCGCCAAGTACCTCGACCGCAACGTCAAGGCGCTCGCCGTCAACGGACGGCTGGCGATCATCGGGATGCAGGGCGGCGTCAAGGGCGAGCTGAACATCGGCGCGCTGCTCGCCAAGCGCGCGGCGATCACCGCGGCCTCGCTGCGTGCCCGGCCGCTGCAGGAGAAGGCGGCGATCGTGGCGGCCGTACGGGAGCACGTCTGGCCGCTGATCAGCGGCGGCCACGTCCGCCCCGTGATCGACCGTGAGATCCCGATGCCGCAGGCGGCCGAGGCACACCGGGTGCTCGAGGAGAGCGGCCACGTCGGCAAGGTGCTGCTGGTCGTGCCGTAGGACGGACGGCCGGGAACCGGCCCTCGGCCGGTCAGCCGCGTCGCAGCCGTGGCCCGGCCGGTCAGCCGCGTCGCAGCCGCAGCCCGAGGAATGCCAGGCCGAAGCCGAGACCGATGAGCACCAGCCCGCTGCCCAGCGGCACGATCCGCTTCACCGGCTCGACGCCGGACCCGGAACCGGCGACGGCATCGGGTGAGGCCACCGCGGCCTCGGCCGAGGCCGGCGTCTCCTCCTCGGGCACCGGCCCGCCCGTGCCGGGCGCCCCGGAGACCGTCCCGGCATACCCGGGGACGTCGCGGTCCCTGACGTCCCCGGTGTCCTCGCTGTCCGGTGCGTCGGGACGGCCCTCGCGGCCCGGCTGCCTGGGGGCGACGCCGGCGCCCGGCTTCTCCGCCTCGCGCCGGTCACCGTCCGCCCGGTCCCGCTCGCGCGGCGTCTCCTCCTTCGTCGCGTCCTGCCTCCCGGGCCGCTCCCGGCCCTCACCCGCCCGGCTTCCGGCCCGGGAGGGGCCGGCGGAGGGGGAGGGCGACCGGGACGCGACACCGGGCCGGGCCGCGGAATCGGCCCTGGACTGAGAAGGACCCTGCTCCCGCCCGTCGGGGCCGTCCCCGGTACCCCGCCCGGACCGCTCCCCGGCCGGCTCCGCCGCCCGCGCGGCCCCGTGCCGCTGCTCCTGCCCCCCGCCGTCGCCGCCGGGGCCCCGCCCGCCGCCGCCCGGCCCCTCGTCGGCGGCAAGGACCCCCGGCACCATCCCCTGGGCCACCGCCACCCCGCTCAGCGGGACCGCACCGGCAGCGGCGATCACCACCCCCGCAGCCAGGGCGGCCCCCGCCCGCCGGACGACCCCCGACGCCGTCGCCCCCGCTCTGTGCAGCCATGGAGTCACGACCGTGACCTCCCGCGCCGGACGGTGCTCGTGCACATCACCGGCAAGATGCCGAATGGACGCCCACAAGCGTCCCACCTCGGAACGGACCCGGCATTCCGGGCGCGTCCGATCGATCTACGCGGGTCCTGCCCGGCATGTCCGGGGATCGCCTGGCTTCCCTCCCCATCACCCGGCATCATCTGCCATCGCACGCCGGAAAGGGGTGGATCAGGCCCCGCAGGGGCACCACGGAAGTGACACGCCCGTGTGCGAGAGAATGGCCGTATGGAGATGCCGAGGAACGAACGGTCGCCGGAGAATCCGCAGATCCTGGTCGTGGGCCAGGACGGCATGGCGCTCAGCGGCGGCAACGGAGACGAGGACTCCCGCGAGACCCCGGTGACGGAGCAGGTGGAGCAGCCTGCGAAGGTCATGCGGATCGGCAGCATGATCAAGCAGCTGCTGGAGGAGGTGCGCGCTGCTCCTCTCGACGAGGCCAGCCGCAACCGTCTCAAGGAGATCCACGCCAGCTCGGTGAAGGAGCTGGAGGACGGTCTGGCGCCGGAGCTGGTCGAGGAACTGGAGCGGCTCTCCCTGCCCTTCACGGACGAGGCGACGCCGAGCGACGCGGAACTGCGCATCGCACAGGCTCAGTTGGTGGGCTGGCTGGAGGGCCTCTTCCACGGCATCCAGACCACGCTGTTCGCCCAGCAGATGGCGGCCCGCGCCCAGCTGGAGCAGATGCGCCGCGCCCTCCCGTCCGGCCTTGGCGAGCACCACCACGACGACCCCCACCACAAGGGCGGTCGCTCCGGCGGTCCTTACCTCTGACCGCACCTGGCAGCAAGCCACCCACGTCGACACACCACGAGGGCCCCGCGGTTTCGCCGCGGGGCCCTCGTGGTGTGGCGTGTGCGCCGGCAGCGCTGTTCCGGGCCGACGGGCCCTCGGCAGCCACAGCCGAGGGCCGACGACTCGCGACGGCCTCAGGAGGGCGGGTTGCCGGTCGAGACCTTGAGGGTGATCTCGGGCATGTCCTCCGGGTCGACGTCGGTGCCGGGCGGCGGGAACTGATCGCGGATCGATCCCTCGCCGTAGGTGTTCTCGTCCACGTTGACGATCTTGGGGCCCGGCCAGCCGGCAGCCTGGAAGCACTCCTTGACCGACTTGATGTACTTGAACTTGAAGTTCGGGAGACGGATCTTGTCGGGGTCGTTGTACGACTCGTCGGGATCCGTGCAGATTTCCTTGTCGACCGTCTTCGAGGTGTCCGGCCCCCGGTAACCCGGGGCCTTGCTCACCGACGCCGTGGCGGAGCCGCCGCTGCCCTCCGGTTCCTTGTCGCCGCCGTTCATCAGCAGCGCCGCGATCAGGCCGCCCGCGGCGAGGACCGCGACGACGGCGGAGCCGATCAGGACCGGCTTGTTGTTGCGGCCGCCGGAGGAGCCGGACGGGGCCTGCGGCGTGATGTTGTACGGCGGCGGGGTCGACGGGCCCTGCTGCGGCGAGTAGCCCGACGGAGCGGGCGTCTGGTAGCCGCCCTGCTGCGGGTAGCCGTACGACGGCGACGGCGCGGGCGTGCCCGTGCCGGCCGGGGTGTTGTACGGGTTCGGCGGCGGGGTCGGCTGGTAGGGCGTCTGGACGTTGCCGGACGGCGCCGGGGTGGACTGGTCGATCGGCGGGAACACCGCCGAGCCGACGCCCGCTCCGCTCGGCGTCTGCGTGCCCGGCACGATCTGCGGCGGGGCGGCGTGGAAGGACTGCGCCACCCGCAGGCACTCGGTGCGCATGGCCTCGGCGCTCGGGAACCGCTCGTTCGGGTTCTTCTTCAGGGCACGGGCGATCAGCGCGTCCACCGCAGGCGGCAGCGAGCGGTTGATGGAGGACGGAACCGGCGGTTCCTCCTGCACGTGCGCGTAGGCGATGGCCAGCGGCGAGTCCGCGTCGAACGGCAGCCGCCCGGTGACCAGCTGGAACAGCATGATGCCGACCGAGTAGAGGTCGGAACGCGCGTCCACGCCCCGGCCCAGCGCCTGCTCGGGGGAGAGGTACTGGGGGGTGCCGACGACCATGCCGGTCTGTGTCATCGACGTCACACCGGACTGCATGGCGCGGGCGATGCCGAAGTCCATCACCTTGACCACGCCGCGCTTGGTCATCATCACGTTGCCCGGCTTGATGTCGCGGTGGACCAGCCCCATCTCGTGGCTGATCTCCAGCGCCGCCAGCACATCCGCGGTGATCTTCAACGCCTTGTCGGCGGGCATCGCGCCCTGCTGCCGGATGTCCTCGTCGAGCACGGAGCCCAGCGGACGGCCCTCGACGTACTCCATGACGATGTACGGGGTCGTCATCCCGTCGAGCTCGTCCTCGCCGGTGTCGAAGACCGAGACGATGTTGGTGTGCGTGAGCTTCGCCACCGACTGCGCCTCGCGGCGGAACCGCTCACGGAAGGCCTGTTCCCGGCCGAGTTCCGTGTGCAGCGTCTTGATGGCGACCTGACGGTCCAGCACGCTGTCGTAGGCGAGGTGCACGGAGGCCATGCCGCCCTGGCCGAGCAGGTCGCGGAGTTGGTAGCGTCCGCCGGCGAGCGCCCGCCCCGTGTTCTGGCTCTGTGCGCCGTCCTGGCTCATGTTCCGCTTCCCCCGTAGCCTCTCCGGCGCTGCCGTCGGTGGCCGTTCCGTCGTAGATTCCGTCGTAGATCCAAAGCGCTATTCCCGGCCAAGTCTGCCCCAGGGCTCCGACACGTCAAGCGCGGTGCCCGTTCCGTGACCGTACGCGAAAGAAGCGTCGCGGAAGCGTTACAGGCGTCGTACGCCCGGTACACAGAATTTGCACTGCGGCACGGTGGCCGGGTTTGATGGCCGGTCCGTCTCGTGCCCCTCCCGGTGACCCGTCTCGGACCGGAGCCTTGCGTAAAGGCTGTAGCGTGGCCGACGGAGACCGTAACAACACCGCGCGCACCGCGGGCAGAAACGACGGCGAGGACTGATGGCACAGCAGCAGCGCGCTCAGGGCCCGTCCGACCCCGAGGCGACTGGCGGCGGCATGTCGGACGCGCCGGACAGCTGGGGCAACGGCGGGCTGGTCGGCGACGGCCGGTACCGGCTGACGCGCAGACTCGGCCGGGGCGGCATGGCCGAGGTCTACGCGGCCGAGGACGTGCGTCTCGGGCGCACCGTCGCCATCAAGCTGCTGAAGTCCGACCTCGCCGAGGACTCGGTGGCCAAGGCCCGCTTCACGCGTGAGGCGCAGTCGGTCGCCGGCCTCAACCACCATGCCATCGTGGCCGTGTACGACTCCGGCGAGGACGTCATCGGCGGCCAGTCCGTGCCGTACATCGTGATGGAGCTGGTCGAGGGCCGCACCATCCGCGATCTGCTGATGAACGCCGAGGCGCCGGGCCCCGAGCAGGCGCTGATCATCGTCTCGGGCGTGCTGGAGGCGCTGGCCTACTCGCACCAGCACGGCATCGTGCACCGGGACATCAAGCCGGCCAACGTTATCATCACCAACAACGGCGCCGTCAAGGTGATGGACTTCGGCATCGCCCGCGCGCTGCACGGCGCGTCCACGACGATGACGCAGACCGGCATGGTCATGGGCACCCCGCAGTACCTCTCCCCCGAGCAGGCGCTCGGCAAGGCCGTCGACCACCGCTCCGACCTGTACGCCACCGGCTGCCTGATGTACGAACTGCTGGCGCTGCGCCCGCCGTTCACCGGGGAGACGCCGCTGTCGGTGGTCTACCAGCACGTGCAGGACATCCCGACGCCGCCCTCGGAGGCCTCCGACGCCTGCCCGCCGGAGCTGGACGGTCTGGTGATGCGCTCGCTCGCCAAGGAGCCGGACGACCGGTTCCAGACGGCCGAGGAGATGCGCGGCATGGTGCAGTACGCCCTGCAGATGCTGTACGAGAAGGGCGGCCACACCGGCACCTGGAACACCGGCCCCGTGGACATGCACGAGGGCCGTCACACGCCCGCGGGCGGCTTCGCGAACACGGCCGTCCTGGGCCACCCGGACTCCGCCGGCACCACGGCGATCCCGCAGCCCGTCATGCCCGGCGGGTACGGCGACGACGGCGGCTACAACGGCAACGGCAACCGGGGCGGCCGCGGCAAGCTGTGGATCCTCGCCGTGCTGGCGCTGATCGCCGTCGCCGCGGGCGTCGCGCTGGCGCTGAACAACAGCGGTGGCGGGGGCGGGGACGACGACCCGACCAAGCCGCCGGCCACGTCCCAGACCTCCAAGGACGACAAGACCAGCGAGTCCCCGAGCGACGACGAGACCGAGCAGGAGCCCGACACCGGCACCGACCCGGGCACCGGCACCGGCGACGGCGAGTGGGTCCCGAATCCGCAGCCCACCCAGCAGCCGACCCAGTCGCAGACCGACCAGCCGAGCACCCCGCCTACCTCCTCGGAGCCCACCCAGTCGCCCAGCACGGGCGACGACCAGGGCACCACCGAGGGCGAGACGGAGGGCGGCACCAGCGAGGGCGGCGACGCGGGGACCACCGAGGGCAACAACGCCGGCACCACCGAGGGCGGTGCCAACGCCGGTGCGAACGGCGCAGGCGGAGTCGACGGCGGGCCGGGCGCCTGAGCCGGCTCCGTCCCCGCCTGTCACGCCGTCCCGCCCCGTCCCCCGCCGCCGGGCCTTCGTGCGGCACCCTGTGCCCGCTCCGCCGGCCGGCCCGGGGCCGCTGACCGCCCCGCCCGGCTGCGTCCGGCCGGGTGGTTCGTGCCGGCTCCCCCGCCGTCGAGGGCGGGGGACGGAGGCGCCGCACTGTTTGCTGGGATTCCGCAAGACGGTGTCCACATCCCGGACCCCTCGTGACCTGCGTCTCGTCACGGAACGTGCGACTCGCGTACGCAGTGTCACTGAAGGTGGCCGCCCGGACGGACGGTCGGCTCTTCCCGTGCCCCGTTTCTCGGGATAACGTGCCGTTGCTCCGGCCTCCTGCAAGGCTGTGACCAGCGCGCCTTCCCCGCTTACCCGATTTACTTGGAAATCCAAGCAAAATCGCAGGTCAGAGGGGGTTTCACAGAAATGTGCCGCACTGGGTACGGTGCATAGAGCAGGGCGCTCGCCGGGGCACCTGTCACGCCTGTTCCCGGCCGAGTGGCACCCACCCCGTGCCCGGTGGCCGAGCAGCAGGTGAGCCGCACTGGCCTGCCGGCAACCCCGGGGGCCGGACCGACGGAGGAGCACAAGTGACCGTGGAGAGCACTGCCGCGCGCACACCGCGACGCAGCGCCGGAAGCAAGGCCGGCACCACCGGCACCAAGCGCACCACCCGCACCACCAAGAAGAGCACCGAGCCGGCTCTCGTCCAGCTGCTGACGCCCGAGGGCAAGCGCGTCAAGAACGCCGAGTACGACCAGTACGTCGCCGGCATCACGGCGGAGGAGCTGCGCGGTCTGTACCGCGACATGGTGCTCACTCGCCGCTTCGACGCCGAGGCCACCTCCCTGCAGCGCCAGGGCGAGCTGGGCCTGTGGGCCTCGCTGCTCGGCCAGGAGGCCGCCCAGATCGGCTCCGGCCGGGCGCTGCGCGACGACGACTACGTCTTCCCCACCTACCGCGAGCACGGCGTCGCCTGGTGCCGCGGGGTGGACCCGACGAACCTGCTCGGCATGTTCCGCGGTGTGAACAACGGCGGGTGGGACCCCAACAGCAACAACTTCCACCTCTACACGATCGTCATCGGCTCCCAGACGCTGCACGCCACCGGCTACGCCATGGGCGTGGCCAAGGACGGCGTGGACAGCGCGGTCATCGCCTACTTCGGCGACGGCGCCTCCAGCCAGGGCGACGTGGCCGAGGCCTTCACCTTCTCCGCGGTCTACAACGCCCCCGTGGTGTTCTTCTGCCAGAACAACCAGTGGGCGATCTCCGAGCCGACCGAGAAGCAGTCCCGGGTGCCGCTGTACCAGCGCGCCCAGGGCTACGGCTTCCCGGGCGTGCGCGTGGACGGCAACGACGTCCTGGCGAGCCTGGCCGTCACCAAGTGGGCCCTGGAGCGGGCCCGCGCCGGTGAGGGCCCGACGCTGATCGAGGCGTTCACCTACCGCATGGGCGCCCACACCACCTCCGACGACCCGACCCGCTACCGCGGCGACGAGGAGCGCCAGGCCTGGGAGGCCAAGGACCCGATCCTGCGCCTGCGCCGCTACCTGGAGTCCAAGAAGTACGCGGACGAGACGTTCTTCGAGGAACTCGAGAGCGAGAGCGAAGCGTTGGGCAGACGAGTACGCGAAGCCGTCCGTGCCATGCCGGACCCGGACAGCTTCGCCATCTTCGAGAACGTGTACGCGGACGGACACGCGCTGGTGGACGAGGAACGCGCGCAGTTCGCCGCCTATCAGGCGTCGTTCGCGGACGCGGACGGGGGTAAGTGACATGGCAGAGAAGATGGCCCTGGCCAAGGCGATCAACGAGTCGCTGCGCCGCGCGCTGGAGTCCGACCCGAAGGTCGTCGTCATGGGCGAGGACGTCGGCAAGCTCGGCGGCGTGTTCCGGGTGACCGACGGCCTGCAGAAGGACTTCGGCGAGAGCCGTGTCATCGACACCCCGCTCGCCGAGTCGGGCATCGTCGGCACCGCGATCGGCCTGGCCCTGCGCGGCTACCGCCCGGTGGTGGAGATCCAGTTCGACGGCTTCGTCTTCCCGGCCTACGACCAGATCGTCACCCAGCTCGCCAAGATGCACGCGCGCTCGCTGGGCAAGGTCAAGCTCCCGGTCGTCGTGCGCATCCCCTACGGCGGCGGCATCGGCGCGGTGGAGCACCACTCCGAGTCCCCCGAGGCGCTGTTCGCGCACGTCGCCGGCCTGAAGATCGTCAGCCCCTCGGACGCGTCCGACGCGTACTGGATGATGCAGCAGGCCATCCAGAGCGACGACCCGGTGATCTTCTTCGAGCCCAAGCGCCGTTACTGGGACAAGGGCGAGGTCAACACCGAGGCCATCCCCGGCCCGCTGCACACCGCGCGGGTGGTGCGCGAGGGCACGGATCTGACGCTGGCCGCCTACGGCCCGATGGTGAAGCTCTGCCGCGAGGTCGCCGACGCGGCGGCCGAGGAGGGCCGCAACCTCGAGGTGCTGGACCTGCGCTCGGTCTCCCCGATCGACTTCGACTCCATCCAGGCGTCGGTGGAGAAGACACGGCGTCTGGTCGTCGTCCACGAGGCACCGGTGTTCTTCGGCTCCGGCGCGGAGATCGCCGCCCGGATCACCGAGCGCTGCTTCTACCACCTGGAGGCCCCGGTGCTGCGGGTGGGCGGCTACCACGCCCCGTACCCGCCGGCCCGCCTGGAGGAGACCTACCTCCCGGACCTGGACCGGGTGCTGGATGCCGTCGACCGCTCGCTGGCGTACTGAGGAGAGGGTCGTGACGACGATGACGAACGCGTCCGTACGCGAGTTCAAGATGCCGGACGTGGGCGAGGGCCTCACCGAGGCCGAGATCCTCAAGTGGTACGTCCAGCCCGGCGACACGGTCACCGACGGGCAGGTGGTCTGCGAGGTCGAGACGGCCAAGGCGGCCGTCGAACTGCCCATCCCCTACGACGGTGTGGTGCGCGAGCTGCACTTCCCCGAGGGGACCACGGTGGACGTGGGCACGTCCATCATCGCGGTGGAGGTCGCGGGCGGGGACGCTCCGGCCGAGGAGGCGCCCGCGCCTGCCGCGCAGCCGGAGCCCGCGCCCGCCGCCGAGAAGCCTGAACCCGAGTCCGAGGGATCGGGCCGCCAGCCCGTGCTGGTCGGCTACGGGGTGGCCACGTCCTCCACGCGCCGCCGCCCCCGCAAGCAGCCGGCCGCCCCGTCGCCGGCCGCCGCCGCGGTCCAGACGGAGCTGAACGGCCACGGTCCCGCCGCCCCCGCGGCCCCCGCCGCGCCGGCTGCCGCTGTGCCCGGCGAGCAGCGCCCGCTGGCCAAGCCGCCCGTGCGCAAGCTGGCCAAGGACCTGGGTGTCGACCTGACCACGGTCACCCCGACCGGACCCGGCGGCATCATCACCCGCGAGGACGTCCACGCGGCGGTCGCCGCCAGGAGCGCGGCCACCGCTGCCCCCGAGGCCGAGCGGCAGGCCCCCGCCGCGGCACCGGCCGCCGGGGCGGCCGCACAGGCGGCCCCGGCCTCCTACGACGCCTCCCGCGAGACCCGCATCCCCGTCAAGGGCGTCCGCAAGGCGACCGCGGCGGCGATGGTCGGCTCGGCGTTCACGGCACCGCATGTCACGGAGTTCGTGACGGTGGACGTGACGCGCACCATGAAGCTGGTCGAGGAGCTGAAGCAGGACAAGGAGTTCGCGGGCCTGCGCGTGAACCCGCTGCTGCTGATCGCCAAGGCGCTGCTGGTCGCGATCAAGCGGAACCCCGACATCAACGCCTCCTGGGACGAGGCGGCCCAGGAGATCGTGGTCAAGCACTACGTCAACCTGGGCATCGCGGCGGCCACCCCGCGCGGTCTGATCGTGCCGAACATCAAGGACGCCCACACCAAGACCCTGCCCCAGCTGGCCGAGGCTCTGGGTGAACTGGTGTCCACCGCACGCGAGGGCAAGACGTCCCCGGCGGCGATGCAGGGCGGCACGATCACCATCACCAACGTCGGTGTCTTCGGCGTCGACACGGGCACGCCGATCCTCAACCCCGGCGAGTCCGCGATCCTGGCGGTCGGTGCGATCAAGCCGCAGCCCTGGGTCCACAAGGGCAAGGTGAAGCCCCGTCAGGTCACCACTCT
Organism: Streptomyces composti; assembly: GCF_012034205.1. Lineage (GTDB taxonomy): Bacteria > Actinomycetota > Actinomycetes > Streptomycetales > Streptomycetaceae > Streptomyces > Streptomyces composti. The sequence continues at coordinate 32,607 of NZ_JAATEM010000015.1, read as the reverse complement.
GGCCCTCTCCTTCGACCACCGCCTGGTCGACGGCGAACTGGGCTCCAAGGTCCTGGCCGATGTGGCGGCCATCCTGGAGCAGCCCAAGCGGCTGATCACCTGGGCCTGAGCAGCAAGCCGAAAGGCCGACAAGCCGGAGCCGGAGCCACGCGCGCAGCGTTGCTCCGGCTCCGGCCTTCCCGGGCGACCGTCAGTCGCCGGTGAAGAGATCTTCGGCGCGTTCCACGGTCCCGGCCCGGTCGAGCCAGTGGTTCACGGCCTGGAGGTCGGTGCAGGTGCTGATCCGTTCGCGGATCTGGTCGGAAATGGGGATGCCGCGTACCTCGAGCACCCGGAGAACGCCCTTGGCCTCCCCGAGCGCCTCGCCTTCGGCCTTCCCTTCGGCCTTCCCTTCGGCCTTGCCTTCCAGGTAGGTGTCCTCGAACAGCGTCCGGTGTCCCGGGAAGTGGGTGATGACGTTTCGCACCAGCGTCCTCCATTTCGCCTTCGTGGGGGTGTTCTCGAGGCCGATCTCCACCACCTCGAGCCAGTACTCCGTGACGTCCGGCGTGAACGACATGAATCCACGGGCCACCGTCTCCAGTATGGCCTCGACGCACCGGTCCTCGCTGTGCACGATGGCCGCGAGCGCCGCCAGGGCCGGGCGCTGAGCCACCGCCGACTCGTCGGTGAAGGCCGGGACGGTCTGCGGCCCCAGGACGAACGGCCTGGTGACCTGGGTGATCCAGGGACCGGCCGTGCAGGTGAAGGGTCCTGTCGCCCAGGCCGCCGTGCCGGCGTCCCGGCAGACGGGCACCAGGAGCACAGGGAGGTCGTACTTCGCCTGCAGGTAGGCGACGTAGTACGCCCAGCTCTTCGCCTTCTGCGGGTCCTTCTTCGTCTGTGCCTCGACGGCGACCAGGAAGTGCTCCCCCATGGGTGGCTCATAGGCGAGGACGGTGTCCACCCGGCGTTCCAGGGGCCGGACTTCGGTGGCGTCGGGGGAGAGAGCACCGAAGTCCTTCTTCGAGGGCGGGGGCAGTCCCAGTGCCTCGAAGGCGGGTGCGAGGGCCTCCGGGTGGTCCTGGAAGAGCCGATGGGAGGCCTCATGTGTCGATGTGACCATGTGCGCAAGCCTGGGGCGGGCAGGGCATGTGCATGAGGCATATGCGGATGCATTCACTCGTTCGAGGGCGGGAGAAACGTTCCGATCGGCGCGGTGCCGACCAGTGCGGCGGGGCCGGGCTCGGGTGACGCGGGTTCGGCCTGTCGGGCTAGTGTCCGCGATGCGGGGCGAGGGGCGGGGAAGCCCTGGTGCCATGAGATTCCTGGTGCGCGACCGGCTCCTCGGTATCGGTGAGGACTACTGGATCGAGGACGACCGCGGCAACAAGGTCTACCTCGTCGACGGCAAGGCCATGCGGCTGCGGGACACCTTCGAGCTGAAGGACACCCAGGGGCGCGTGCTGATCGACATTCACCAGAAGATGCTCGCGCTGCGCGACACCATGGTGATCGAGCGGGACGGCGCACCCCTGGCCCGCATCCGGCGCAAGCGGCTCTCCCTGCTGCGCAACCACTACCGCGTGTATCTGGTCGACGGCACGGAACTCGACGTCAGTGGCAAAATCCTGGACCGCGAGTTCGCCGTCGAGTACGACGGTGAGCTGCTCGCGGTGATCTCCCGCAGATGGCTGACCATCCGGGACACCTATGGCGTGGACATCGTGCGGGAGGACGTCGATCCCGCGCTGCTGATCGCCGTGGCGGTGTGCGTGGTGCACCTCGCCGAGAAGGAGGGCGACTGAAGGAGGGCGACCAGAGGCCGCGGTCGTGTCGATCGCGCCGACCGGGTCATCGACCTCGGCCCCGAGGGCGGCGACAACGGCGGCGTGATCATCTTCACCGGCACCCCGGCCGACCTCGCACGCGCCCCGCGCTCGCACACCGGGGAGCACCTGCGGCGTTTCCTGGGCCGGTAGGAGCCGCGCCCCGGCGACACCGCACGGCTCTGGGTCTGGCGGAGGGTGACAGGCCCCGGCGGCCCGGCGGTCAGGATCGCTGCGGCGGCGGGCGGCCCGGCTACATGCCCAGGCGGCTCGGCGGCGGTCAGTGGCGCTTCGGCGGTTCCAGGCCCAGGACGCGGTCCTTCAGGGCCGGGAAGCGTTCGCGGGTGCCGGCCACCGTGGCGGGGTCGAAGCCGACGCTCAGGACTTCCTCCCCGGGGCCGGCCTGCGCCAGCACCTCGCCCCACGGATCGACCACGATCGAGTGACCCGCCTGCGGAACCCCCGCGTGCGTCCCGGCCGTTCCACAGGCGAGCACGAACGCCTGGTTCTCCACCGCCCGCGCCTGAGCTAGCAGCGTCCAGTGCGACCGCCGGCGCTCCGGCCAGCCCGCCGGCACCACGAAGGTCTCGGCACCGGCGTCCACGAGGCCGCGGAAGAGTTCGGGGAAACGGAGGTCGTAACAGGTGGCCACGCCCAGCGTGGTCTGCGGCAGGCGCACCGTCACCAGTTCGCTGCCCGCCCCCATCAGCACGGCCTCGCCCTGGTCGAAGCCGAAACGGTGGATCTTGCGGTAGGCGGCGGCCAGCGCACCGGAGGGAGAGAAGACGAGAGAGGTGTTGTACAGCGGACCGTCCGGGGCGCGCTCGGGGATGGACCCGGCGTGCAGCCACACACCCGCGTCGCTCGCGGCCTTGGCCATGACCTCGTAGGTCGGGCCCATGAGGGGTTCCGCCTCGCTCTCGAAGGCCTCGTAGGCGAAGGCGCCGGTGGTCCACAATTCCGGCAGTACGACGAGATCGGCTCCCGCCTGATCCCGTACCATCCCCGCGACCCGAAGCCGGCGTGCTTCGACCGATTCGTCCTCGTTCACGGCGACTTGGAGCAAGGATGCGCGCACAGTACCACCGTCCTGGCATTCGACCCGTACCCACGGGCCTACGATCGTCACACGAAAGCACTGCCGGGGTGCCTCTCCGCAGCGTAACTTAGCCTCCCGAGACACCCGCCGAGTGCAGCCACCGCCCACAGGCAACGCCGCCATCACCTGCCCGTGTACCAACCGCCGAGGGGTCCCAGTTCCGTGAGTCTGCATCCCACCCTCCAGCCCTACGCCGACGCCTGGACCCATTCCGTCGAAGCGATATCCGAGCTGGTCCAGCCGCTCCCGGAGGCCGACTGGAACCGGAGGACGCCGTGCCCGGGGTGGTCGGTGCGGGACATCGTCTCCCATGTCATCGGCCTGGACTGCGAGATGCTCGGCGACCCCCGCCCCATTCACACGCTGCCGCGGGACCTGTTCCACGTCACCACCGACCACCAGCGGTACATGGAGATGCAGGTCGACGTCCGCCGCCACCACACGGCGCCGGAGATGACCGCCGAGCTCGAGTACACGATCATCCGCCGCAACCGCCAGCTGCGGAACGAGTCGCGCGACCCGGGCACCAAGGTGCGCGGCCCGCTGGGCACGGAGCTGACGCTGGAACAGGCGATGCGCCGCCACGCCTTCGACGTGTGGGCGCACGAGCAGGACCTGCGCACGGCGCTTGGCAGCCCGGGCAACCTGGACTCCCCCGGCGCGCTGGTCGCCCGTGACGTGCTGCTGGAGGAGCTGCCGCGCGTGGTGGCGGAGAAGGCCCAGGCGCCGCGCAGCTCCGCCGTCGTCATCGATGTGCACGGTCCCGTCGAGTTCCTGCGCACGGTCCGCACCGACATCCAGGGCCGCGGCACCCTGGAGACCGCACCCGCGCTCGGCCCCGCCGTCACCCTCACCCTCGACTGGGAGACGTATGTGCGTCTGGCCTGCGGCCGGGTGACGCCGGAATCGGTCCAGGACCGGGTGAAGACGGAGGGCGACGCCGATCTCGCCGCGTCGATCCTGAGCAACTTCAGGGTCACCCCGTAAAGCTCAGGGTCACCCCGCAAAGCTCAGGGGCGCCCCGTAAGGCACACGGGCGCCCCACAAGGCTCAGGGGCGGTCCGTGAGGCGACTTCACGAGCCCCCGTGAGCCCGGGGCCGGCGTGCCCCGGGCCCCGTCCTCTCCGGCGCGGCTTCCGGGAGCGGGGCCCCGCGGGGGTGATGAGGCCGGCGGGAGGGCAGGGCGAGGGCGTCGGCGCCTTCGCCTACGCGGGCACGTGCACCGTCTCCACGCGGCTCGCCACCAGCCGCTCCTCCCGCCGCGCGGCGCGCCGCCGCAGCCGCAGGATCTGGCCGACCCCGAGTGCCTGGAGTACGAAGACGGAGGAGAACGCGACGACGTAGTCGTCCCCCGTGGCGTCCAGCAGCACCCCGATGGCGAACAGTGTCGTCATGGAGGCCAGGAAGCCGCCCATGTTGGTGATGCCGGAGGCGGTGCCCTGCCGCTCGGGCGGGTTGGCCGGGCGGGCGAAGTCGAAGCCGATCATCGAGGCCGGCCCGCACGCCCCCAGCACCGTGCACAGCACCACCAGCAGCCACATCGGCGCCGCGTCGCCGGGATACACCAGCACAACGGCCCACAGCAGCGCGGTCGTCCCGACCGTGCCCAGCGCCAGCGGCAGCCGCGCCCCGTGATGCCGGGCCACGACCTGCCCGTAGACGAGTCCGACGACCATGTTGGACAGCACCACCAGCGTCAGCAGCTCGCCGGCCGTCGCCCGGCTCAGCCCCTGCGCCTCGACCAGGAAGGGCATGCCCCACAGCAGCAGGAACACCATCGCCGGGAACTGGGTGGTGAAGTGCACCCACAGCCCCAGCCGCGTCCCCGGTTCCCGCCAGGCGGCGGCGATCTGCCGGCGGACGTAGGCGGCGCCCTGGTGCGGGACGCGCTCCGGCTCGTGGCCCTCCGGGTGGTCCTTGAGGAACAGCAGAGTCAGTACGAACACCACCGCACCGGCGAGCGTGCTGCCCGCGAAGGCCGTGGTCCAGCCGAAGTCGTGCAGCAGCCGGGAGAGCACCAGCGTGGAGACCAGGTTCCCCGCCATGCCCACCAGGCCGGCCAGCTGCGCCACCAGCGGCCCGCGCCGGGCCGGGAACCAGCGGTTGCCGAGCCGCAGCACGCTGATGAACGTCATGGCGTCGCCGCAGCCGAGCAGCGCCCGCGCGGCGAGCGCCATGCCGTACGAGGGGGAGAGCGCGAAGCCGAGCTGTCCGACGGTGAACAGCACCGTCCCCATGGCCAGCACCTTCTTGGTGCCGAGCCGGTCGACCAGCAGGCCGACGGGTATCTGCATGCCGGCGTAGACCAGCAGTTGCAGGATGGAGAACGTCGACAGGGCGGAGGCGTTGACCTCGAAGCGGTCGGCGGCGTCGAGACCGGCCACGCCGAGCGAGGTGCGGAAGATGACGGCGACGAAGTAGACGGCGACGCCGATGCCCCACACCGCGAGGGCGCGCCTGCCGCCGGGGGGATCTCCGGGCAGCGTCCCGGTGGTACCGGCGCTGCTCATCGCACCTCCCCCCGCGCCAGGTGGGAGAACCAGCCCACATGCCGGTGCACGGCCGCGACGGCCGCCTCCGCGTCGCCCTCGCGCAGCGCGCGCAGGATCTGCTCGTGCTCGGTGAGGGTCTTGGCGATCCGGTCGGGGTGGGAGTGCATCACGGCGACGCCCATGCGCAGCTGGCGGTCGCGGAGCTGGTCGTAGAGGCGGGAGAGGATCTCGTTGCCGCCGCTGCGCACGATCTCGGCGTGGAAGCAGCGGTCGGTGACGGAGGCGGCGGCGAAGTCGCCGGCGGCGGCCTGCTCCTTCTGCCGGGCGAGCAGTTCCTCGAGGCGTTCGACGAGGCCGGGCGGGGCCGGCACGGCCTTGCGGGCGGCGTGCTCCTCGACCAGCAGCCGGGTCTCGACGACGTCGGCGATCTCCTGGGCGGAGACGGGCAGCACCAGGGCGCCCTTCTTCGGGTAGAGCCGGAGCAGGCCCTCGGCCTCGAGCCGCAGCAGCGCCTCCCGCACAGGGGTGCGGGACACCCCCACGGCCTCGGCGAGCTCGCCCTCGGTGAGGAGGGTGCCGCCCTCGTAGCGGCGCTCCAGCACACCCTGTTTGACGTGGGTGTAGACGCGTTCGGCGGCGGGCGGTTGTCTCACGGCGGCCAGGCTCATGCCGACAGGATAGATACAACACGTACGCGTCCCCGCACCCGTTTCACCATGCGGACGCCGAGCCTCCCCGGGGTGCTTCTCGCCGCTCTCCTCGCTCTCCGCGACATCCGCACCCGGATCCCCGTGATATCCGCACCCGCGGCTGTACAACCATCCGCCCGAGGCGTGCGTCGGATACATGGGGCCCCGGTATGCGGCTGCTCCTCAACTGGGTCGCAGAGTAGGGCCATTCACGGTAATCGGGGTATTTGACTTGAAGAACGGCATTTCGGGCATTCGCCTCAGCAGAGCCGTCGGCGTCGCCGTGACCACCGGCGCCGTGCTCGCCTCCGGAGCCCTCTACGCGGCGCCGGCGCAGGCCGCCGCGAAGGCGCCCTCGATCGTCGCCAAGGGCGGCTATGTGATGAACAACGCCAACGGCAAGTCGCTGTTCACCAAGGCCGCCGACACGCGCCGCTCGACCGGTTCGACAACGAAGATCATGACCGCGAAGGTCGTGCTGGCGCAGAAGAATCTGAACCTCGACAGCAAGGTCACGATCCAGAAGGCCTACAGCGACTACATCGTCTCCAAGAACGCCTCCTCCGCCCGCCTGATCGTGGGCGACAAGGTCACCGTGCGCCAGCTGCTCTACGGCCTGATGCTGCCGTCCGGCTGCGACGCCGCCTACGCGCTCGCCGACAAGTTCGGCTCGGGCAAGACGCGTTCGGCGCGGGTGAAGTCGTTCATCGGCAAGATGAACGCCGAGGCGAAGAAGCTGGGCCTGAAGAACACCCACTTCGACTCGTTCGACGGCATCGGCAACGGCAAGAACTACTCCACGCCGCGCGATCTGACGAAGCTCGCGAGCAGCGCGCTGAAGAACTCGACCTTCCGCTCGATCGTCAAGACGAAGAAGTACACCGCGAAGACCGTCACCAAGACGGGCAGCACCCGCACGATGTCCCCGTGGGTCAACACCAACACCCTTCTGAGCAGCTACTCCGGCACGATCGGCGTGAAGACCGGCTCCGGCCCCGAGGCCAAGTACTGCCTGGTCTTCGCCGCCACCCGGAACGGCAGGACGGTCGTCGGCACGGTCCTGGCCTCCTCCTCGGCAGCCCAGCGCGAGAAGGACGCCAAGAAGCTCCTGAGCCACGGCTTCGGCAAGATCTGATTTCAGGTCACGCCGCTGCACACCCGGAGGGGCTCACCGACCGCCTGGTGGGCCCCTCCGGGTGTGCCGGTCCCTCGAGCCGCCTGTTCCCCGGCGGCTGGTTCTGGCAGGACACGCCGGACGAGTTCGCGCAGGACCTCTACGCCCCGTAGCCGTTGGAGTAGCCGTCCCGGTGCGGGCGGGCGGCCGGGTCGTCGACCACCGGGGTCGCCGGGGGGACCACCACACGCCTGCGGCGGGCGATGCTGCTGAAGGTCGCCACGCCGATCAGGCCGACGATCATGAAGATCACGCCGACCAGGTCCAGGTTGACTCCCTGCATGTCCCAGTCGGTCGCGAAGGTGAGAATGGCTCCCACCGCGATGAGGATGATGCATCCGCCGAGGCCCATGAGTCACGCCTTCCTTGTCCGGTCGGTCCGGTCGCATCCGGGTACCCGCGGGGTCAGAAAGCATGCGGCGGTGCGGTGTTGACCCTGCGGGCCGCCTGCACGGCCCGCTCCTCACCGCGGCGGGGGCGTCACCCCTGGAGGAACGCGGCCAGCGCGTTCGCCAGCAGGAACGGGTCACGGGCGCCGCAGAGTTCGCGGGCGCTGTGCATGGAGAGGATGGCGACGCCGATGTCCACCGTGCGGATGCCGTGCCGGGCCGCGGTGATCGGGCCGATGGTGGTGCCGCAGGGCATCGCGTTGTTGGAGACGAAGGACTGGAAGGGCACCCCGGCCCGCTCGCACGCGGCCGTGAAGACCGCGCGGCCCGAACCGTCGGTGGCGTAGCGGTTGTTGACGTTGACCTTGAGGATGGGGCCGCCGTCGATGCGCGGGTGGTGTGTGGGGTCGTGCCGCTCCGCGTAGTTGGGGTGGACGGCGTGGCCGGTGTCGGAGGACAGGCAGACGGTGGCGGCGAAGGCGCGGGCGCGGTCCTCCAGGGTGCCGCCGCGCGCGAACACCGAGCGCTCCAGGACGTTGCCGAGCAGCGGGCCGTCGGCGCCGGTGTCGGACTGGGAGCCGTTCTCCTCGTGGTCGAAGGCGGCGAGCACCGGGATGTGGGGCAGGTCCGGCGTGGCCGACGCGGCGGCGAGGGCGGCGGTGCCGGCGTGCACGGAGAGAAGGTTGTCCATGCGGGGGCCGGCCACCAGCTCGCGGTCCCGGCCCAGGTAGGCGGGCGGCTCCACGGAGTGGACCATCAGGTCCCAGCCGGCGACCTGGCCGGACGGAATGCCGGCGGTCTCCTCCAGGAAGGCGATCAGGTCGCCGTCGCGGACGTCGTCGCCCAGGCCCCACACCGGCTGCATGTGGCGCTGCTTGTCGAGCTTGAGGCCCTCCGCGGTGACCGAGCGGTCCAGGTGGATGGCGAGCTGGGGGACACGCAGCAGCGGGCGGTCGACGTTGACCAGGCGGCTGGTGCCGTCGCGCAGGGTGAGGCGTCCTGCCAGGCCGAGGTCGCGGTCGAGCCAGGAGTTGAGCAGCGGGCCGCCGTAGATCTCCACGGCGACCTGGCGCCAGCCGTGCGCCCCGCTGTCGGGCAGCGGCTTGACGCGCAGATTGGGGGAGTCGGTGTGGGCGCCGACGATGCGGAAGGGGGTGTGCGGGGCGGCGCCCTCGGGGACGTACCAGGCGACGATGGCGCCGCCGCGCAGCACGTAGCGGCCGCCGGCGGTTCCGTCCCAGGCGTCCGTCTCGGCGACCTGCCTGAAGCCCGCCTTCTCCAGCCGCTCCGCGGCGTTCGCCACGGCGTGGTACGGCGTGGGGCTCGCCGCCAGGAACGTCATCAGGTCGTCGGTGTGGCCGCGGTCGAAGCGGGAGGGTGCGCTCATGGGGTTCACCTTAACGACGGTCGAGGCCCGGTTGACGAGGAGCGTGGATCCGGCGAGGCCGGTATCCCGGGCAAGCGAAGGCCCGCCTCCCGAGAGAGAGGCGGGCCCGGGCTTCAGCGGGGCGGGGGCGCGATCAGAACGCGGCCTCGTCCAGCTCCATCAGGTCCAGGTCGACGGTCTCGGCGACCTTGCGCGCGGCGGTCACGCCGGGCAGGACGTTGGACGCGAAGAACTTCGCCGCCGCGATCTTGCCGGTGTAGAACGCCTTGTCCTTGGCCGTCGCGGTCTCCAGCTTCTCCTGGGCCACCGCGGCGCCCTTGAGCAGCAGGTAGCCGACGATCACGTCACCGGAGGCCATCAGCAGGCGGGTGGTGTTCAGGCCCACCTTGTAGATGTTCTTGACGTCCTTCTCGGTGGCCGCGAGGTCGTTGAGCATCAGGCCGACGATGGCCTCCAGCTCGACGGCGGCCTTGGCGAGGTGCTCGCGGGCGTCGGCCAGCTCCGCGCCGCCGGTGCCGATGGCCAGGAACTTCTTGATGTCCTCGGCGAGGCTGTTCAGGGCGGCGCCCTGGTTGCGGACGATCTTCCGGAAGAAGTAGTCCTGGCCCTGGATCGCCGTGGTGCCCTCGTAGAGGGTGTCGATCTTGGAGTCCCGGATGTACTGCTCGATCGGGTACTCCTGCAGGAAGCCGGAGCCGCCGAAGGTCTGCAGCGACTGGGCGAGCTGCTCGTAGGCCTTCTCGGAGCCGTAGCCCTTGACGATCGGCAGGAGCAGGTCGTTCAGCGCGTGCTCGGTCGAGGCGTCCTCGCCGGCGGCCTCCTTGACCTGGATGGCGTCCTGGATGGAGGCGGTGTACATCACCAGGGCGCGCATGCCCTCCGCGTAGGCCTTCTGCAGCATCAGCGAGCGGCGCACGTCGGGGTGGTGGGTGATGGTGACCTTCGGCGCGGTCTTGTCCATGAAGTTCGCCAGGTCGGGGCCCTGGACGCGCTCCTTGGCGTACTCCAGGGCGTTGAGGTAGCCCGTGGAGAGGGTGGAGATCGCCTTCGTGCCGACCATCATGCGGGCGAACTCGATGATGCGGAACATCTGGCGGATGCCGTCGTGCTTGTCGCCGATGAGCCAGCCCTTGGCGGGGTGCTTGTCGCCGAAGGTCATCTCGCAGGTGTTGGAGACCTTCAGGCCCATCTTGTGCTCGACGTTGGTGGCGTAGACGCCGTTGCGCTCGCCCAGCTCGCCGGTCTCGAAGTCGAAGAGGTACTTCGGGACGAGGAAGAGGGACAGGCCCTTGGTGCCGGGGCCGGCGCCCTCGGGGCGCGCGAGCACGTAGTGGAGGATGTTCTCCGACATGTCGTGCTCACCGGAGGTGATGAAGCGCTTCACACCCTCGATGTGCCAGGAGCCGTCCTCCTGCTGCACGGCCTTGGTCCGTCCCGCGCCGACGTCCGAGCCGGCGTCCGGCTCGGTGAGGACCATGGTGGAGCCCCACTGCTTCTCGGTGGCGATCTTCGCGATGTGCTTCTGGACCTCGTTGCCCTCCTCGTAGAGGATGCCGGCGAACGCGGGGCCGGAGGAGTACATCCACACGGCCGGGTTGGCGCCGAGGATGAGCTCGGCGTAGGCCCAGATCAGGGAGCGCGGGGCGGTGGTGCCGCCGATCTCCTCGGGCAGGCCCAGACGCCAGTACTCGGAGTCCATGAAGGCCTGGTAGCTCTTCTTGAAGGACTCGGGGATCGGGGCGGTGTTGGTCTCGGGGTCGAAGACCGGCGGGTTGCGGTCGGCGTCGGCGAAGGACTCGGCCAGTTCGTTCTCCGCGAGGCGGCAGAGCTCCTCGAGGATGCTCTTCGCGGTGTCGACGTCCATCTCCTCGAACGGGCCGGTGCCGTACAGCTTGTCCCGCCCGAGAACTTCGAAGAGGTTGAACTCGATGTCGCGGAGATTCGACTTGTAGTGCCCCATGGCGACGGCTCCGTTAGAAGAGAGATCGGCGAGGCACTGAATCCTCGCACTAGTTCACGTACCAATCAGTAGCTACGATGATGCTACCCGTCGGTAATAAGAAGCAACCCCGAACCGGACATCTGTGACTCAGCCCTCCTCGGCCCTCCTCCGGCCGGCCCGGGGGTCAGTAGTCTGTGCGTCATGTACGGCTACGACCAGAACGTAGGGACACAGCAGGGCTACGTCCCGCCGCAGCAGCACATGCCGGGCGGGTACGGGCAGCAGCCGCCGCTGTACCCGGAGCCGTCCGCGCCCTCGCTCGCCGACGCGGTGCGTGCCTTCACCACCGGGCAGATGACCGCGGAGGACTTCCAGCAGGTCTTCGCCACGTCGAAGGTGTACTGCCCGCGCGGCGACAACCCCGGTTTCCTCGCCCTGCACAACACCCAGCAGCCGGTGATCCCGATGTTCACCTCGCTCAAGGAGCTGCGCAGGTACGCGGGCAAGGAGTCCAAGTACTTCGTGATCACCGGCGCCGAGGTGATCGACCTGCTGCCCACCGGCTACGGCTTCGTCCTGGACATGGAGGGCGAGCACCGGATGGTGTTCGACGCCAAGGCGGTGGAGCAGATGGTGGAGTTCGCGATGCGCCGGATGTATGGCTGAGGCGCGCGACGCTCGTGCGGAGCCCGGAGGGAATGCCCTCCGGGCTCCTCGCTGTTTGGGGTGGCAGGAAGTTCAACGCTCAACTAATCTGGGTGTACCCGAGGAGGTACGACATGCCTGCAGTGACCGTCGAGAACCCGTTGACGCTGCCCCGCGTGGCCGCACCGGCCGACGCCGTGCCGCGTCCCGTGCTGGCCGTGACCACCGCTCCGAGCGGTTTCGAGGGCGAGGGCTTCCCGGTGCGCCGGGCGTTCGCGGGGATCAACTACCGCTACCTGGACCCGTTCATCATGATGGACCAGATGGGTGAGGTGGACTACGCACCCGGTGAGCCCAAGGGGACGCCCTGGCACCCTCACCGGGGCTTCGAGACCGTCACCTACATCATCGACGGCATCTTCGAGCACCAGGACTCCAACGGTGGCGGCGGCACCATCACCAACGGCGACACCCAGTGGATGACCGCCGGCGGAGGCATCCTGCACATCGAGGCGCCGCCCGAGCACCTGGTCATGTCCGGCGGCCTCTTCCACGGGCTGCAGCTGTGGGTGAACCTCCCGGCCAAGGACAAGATGATGGCCCCCCGCTACCAGGACATCCGGGGCGGCAGCGTCCAGCTGCTCACCAGCCCCGACGGCGGCGCGCTGCTGCGGGTCATCGCCGGTGAGCTGGACGGCCACAAGGGCCCCGGCATCACCCACACCCCGATCACCATGATCCACGCGACCCTCGCGCCGGGCGCCGAGGTCACCCTGCCCTGGCGGGAGGACTTCAACGGGCTCGCCTACGTCCTCGCGGGCCGCGGATCGGTCGGTGCCGAGCGGCGGCCGGTCCACCTCGGTCAGGCGGCCGTCTTCGGCTCCGGGTCCTCGCTGACCGTCCGGGCCGACGACAAGCAGGACTCCCACACCCCCGACCTGGAGGTCGTGCTGCTCGGCGGGCGGCCCATCCGGGAGCCGATGGTCCACTACGGGCCGTTCGTGATGAACACCAAGGAAGAGCTGGTGCAGGCCTTCGAGGACTACCAGAAGGGCCGCCTGGGCACCGTCCCCGCCGTGCACGGCATGACGGACGAGGGCCCGCAGGACGTGTGACACGGGCGTCCTGCCCTGGCGATCGCCTCGAGCCCCCGCGTGATCACCGGGGCGCCAGGGCAGGACAGCCCGCCGCCGGCCGTGACCGGCTGGCGGTGTGCAGGACTCCTGGCTGCCGGGACCTCCCTGCACGACCTGGTGTCCGGCTCGGCACGACCTGGCGTCCGGCTCGCGCGAGCTGCCCTCCCCGTTCGGCGGGACGGCCGCCTCGGGCGGGGCGACTGAGTCGTCCGGGGAGAGCCGTCCTGAGAGAGCACTGAGGGGTTCTGTGAGGGGTTCGGGCGCCTCGGAGGGCGGCCTATACGCTTCGGGCGCCCGGGTGCCCGGAGGGCGGCCTAAACGCTTCGGGCGCCCGGGTGCCTCGGGGTGCCCGGGGTGCCGTTCGGCTGCGGGCGTCCGTGTCCGTGGCTTCCGCGCCCGCCGCTGCCGTCCCCGTCGGTCCCGGCGTCGGCCTCCGGCGGCTCGTACAGCTCGAACCAGATGCTCTTGCCCTCGCCGCGCGGGTCGACCCCCCAGGCGTGGGCCAGCTGCTCGATCAGGAGGAGGCCGCGGCCGGAGGAGGCCAGCTCGCCGGGTCTGCGGGGGTGGGGCAGGTCGTCGCCGGTGTCGGTGACCTCTATGCGCATCCGGCGGCCCTCCCGCCCTCCGGTGACCTCCGCGACCAGCAGCGCGTCGGCGTCGGTGTGGACCAGGACGTTGGTGAGCAGTTCCGAGAGCAGCAGCACCGCGGAGTCCACCTGGTCCGCGGAGGACCAGTCGTGCAGCAGCTCGCGCAGCTGATGGCGGGCGACCGCGACCCGCTCGGGCTCGGCCTGGGCAACGGTGAGCATGGTGCGGCGGACGGGCGGGCGCACGGTGTCCGTCTCGGCGCCGCAGCCGCAGCCCTCGCCCTGCCGGCACAGCAGCAGCAGGGCGATGTCGTCCTCGCGGCGGTCGGCCAGCGGGCCGGTGGTGTGGTGCGAGGAGGGTCCGTGCACCGCTTGGACCAGGGCGTCGGCCAGCTCCTCCAGATTGCCCTTGTGCTCCTCGAGGAGGGAGCGCAGCCGCGCCCAGCCGGTGTCCAGGTCGTGCCCGCCGGTCTCGATCAGGCCGTCGGTGCAGATCAGCATGGTCTCGGCGGGTTCCAGGATCAGCCGGGTGGTGGGGTAGTCGGCGTCCGGGTCGATGCCGAGCGGCAGCCCGCCGGCCGTGGGCCGGGTCAGCACGGTGGCGTCGGCCATGCGGATCACCGGGTCGGGGTGCCCGGCACGGGCGACCTCCAGGACGCCGGTGACGGGGTCCACCTCGACATACAGGCAGGTCGCGAAGCGGGTCTCGACGGGGTCGGCTTCGCCGATGCCGTGCAGGAAGCGGGAGGCGCGGGTGAGCACGGCGTCCGGGCGGTGCCCCTCGGAGGCGTAGGCGCGCAGGGCTATCCGCAGCTGGCCCATCAGCCCCGCCGCCCGTACGTCATGGCCCTGCACGTCCCCGATGACCAGGGCGAACCGTCCGCTGGGCAGCGGGATCACGTCGTACCAGTCGCCGCCGACCTGGAGACCGCCGCCGGTGGGTATGTAGCGGGCGGCGACGCTCATGCCGGGGATGCGCTGCTGGCCCAGCCGGGGCAGCATCGTGCGCTGCAGTCCGTCGGCCAGTGCCCGCTCGCTCTCGGCGGTGCCCGCCCGGGCCAGTGCCTGCGCCAGCATCCGGGCCACGGTGGTCAGCACGGAGCGCTCGTCGGGGGTGAAGGCGACGGGGTAGGCGAAGGCCGCCATCCAGGCGCCCATGGGGCGGCCGGCCACGGTGAGCGGCAGGAAGGCCCAGGACTGGCGGCCGAAGCGCTGCGCCATGGGCCAGGTGAGCGGATAGCGGGCCTTGTACTGCTCGGGCGAGGAGAGATACACGGCACGGCCGGTGCGGACCACCTCGGCGGCCGGGTAGTCGGTGTCCAGCGGCATATAGGTGAAGGGGCCCTCGTCGCCGGGCTCGTGCCCGTGGTGGCCGATGATCGTCAGCCGGTCGCCCTCGACGCCGAACACGGCCAGACCGTCCGGTGAGAAGCCCGGCATCGACAGGTTCGCCGCGACCCGCAGCACCTCCTCGGTGGAGCGGGCCTCGGCCAGCGCCCGGCCTGCGTCCAGCAGGAAGGCCTCCCTGGAGCGCCGCCAGTCGCCGGTGACCGCGCTGCGCCCGGCGGCCGTGCCCGGGGCCGGGTCGGTGACCTCCTGCAGGGTGCCGGTCAGGACATAGGCCCTGCGGGAGTGGTCGAAGGTGGGTTTGGAGCGGCTGCGGACGACCCGGACGACCCGCCCCTGGTCGTCCATGATCCGTATACGGACCTCGGCGAGGGTTCCCTCGGCGACGGCGAGCTGGACCACGCCGGTGATCTCGTTCCAGTCGACGGGGTGCAGCCGGGCCCGCACCTGGGCCTCCGTGAGGACGCACTCCTCGGCGGGCAGCCCGAGCAGCCGGGCAGCCACGGCATCGACCGTGACCTCTCCGGCTGCGGTGTCCCAGTGCCACCGGCCGGTGTCCAGAAGGCCGAGGACGTCCTCCACCGAGGGCAGGGGCTCACCTGTGCGCATTGCCCCACTTTAGGAAGAATGCAGCGAACACTGCCACCGTGGTGACGCGGACACCCGGGCCGTAATGCCGGGGAGTCGATCTTGGGGCGGCCGGTAGTCTTGGAGGGAGTTTCCTGTTTCACGAGCTGCGTTTCCGGACGTTTCACGTGAAACGACGACCCCGATCCGCGAAGACTGGATGAACGACGATGCATCGGTACAGGTCCCACACCTGCGGCGAGCTCCGCTCCTCTGACGTCGGCACCGACGTCCGGCTGAGTGGCTGGCTGCACAATCGGCGCGACCTGGGCGGCATCCTCTTCATCGATCTGCGCGACCACTACGGCATCACGCAGCTCGTGGCCCGTCCGGGCACCGAGGCGTACGAGGCGCTGGACAAGCTGTCCAAGGAGACCGTGGTCCGCGTGGACGGCAAGGTCGTCTCCCGCGGCGCGGAGAACGTCAACCCCGACCTGCCGACCGGTGAGATCGAGATCGAGGTCTCCGAGGTCGAGGTGCTCGGCGAGGCGGCCCCGCTGCCCTTCACCATCAACACCGAGGACGGTGTCAACGAGGAGCGGCGCCTGGAGTACCGCTTCCTCGACCTGCGCCGCGAGCGCATGCACCGCAACATCATGCTGCGCACCAAGGTGATCTCGGCGATCCGCCAGAAGATGACGGCGCTGGGCTTCAACGAGCTGGCCACCCCGATCCTCAGCGCGACCTCCCCCGAGGGCGCCCGTGACTTCGTGGTGCCCTCCCGGCTCCACCCGGGCAAGTTCTACGCCCTGCCGCAGGCGCCGCAGCAGTTCAAGCAGCTGCTGATGATCTCCGGCTTCGACCGCTACTTCCAGATCGCGCCCTGCTTCCGGGACGAGGACGCGCGCGCAGACCGCTCACCGGGCGAGTTCTACCAGCTCGACGTGGAGATGAGCTTCGTCGAGCAGGAGGACGTCTTCCAGCCGATCGAGAAGGTGATGACCGAGCTCTTCGAGGAGTTCGGCAACGGCCGCCACGTCACCTCGCCGTTCCCGCGGATCCCGTTCCGCGAGGCGATGCTGAAGTACGGCTCCGACAAGCCGGACCTGCGCGCCAAGCTGGAGCTCGTCGACATCACCGACATCTTCGAGGGCTCGGAGTTCAAGGCCTTCGCCGGCAAGCACGTCCGCGCGCTGCCGGTGCCGGACGTCTCCGGCCAGCCGCGCAAGTTCTTCGACCAGCTCGGTGACTTCGCGGTCGCCCAGGGCGCCAAGGGCCTGGCCTGGGTCCGCGTCGGCGAGGACGGCTCGCTGACCGGCCCGATCGCCAAGTTCCTCACCGAGGAGAACGTCGCCGAGCTGACCAAGCGCCTCTCGCTGGCCCCCGGCCACGCGGTGTTCTTCGGCGCGGGCGAGTTCGACGAGGTCTCCAAGATCATGGGCGCTGTCCGCGTGGAGGCCGCCAAGCGCGCCGGCCACTTCGAGGAGGACGTCTTCCGCTTCTGCTGGATCGTCGACTTCCCGATGTACGAGCGGGACGAGGAGACCGGCAGGATCGACTTCTCGCACAACCCGTTCTCCATGCCGCAGGGCGGCCTGGAGGCCCTGGAGACCCAGGACCCGCTGGAGATCCTGGGCTGGCAGTACGACATCGTCTGCAACGGCGTGGAGCTGTCCTCGGGCGCGATCCGGAACCACGACCCGGAGATCATGCTCAAGGCCTTCGAGATCGCCGGCTACGACCGGGAGACCGTCGAGGAGAAGTTCGCCGGCATGCTCCGCGCGTTCCGCTTCGGCGCCCCGCCGCACGGCGGCATCGCGCCGGGCGTCGACCGCATCGTGATGCTGCTGGCCGACGAGCCCAACATCCGCGAGACCATCGCCTTCCCGCTCAACGGCAACGCGATGGACCTGATGATGGGCGCCCCGACGGAGCTGGACGAGGAGCGCCTGAAGGAACTCCACCTCTCGATCCGCAAGCCGCAGCCGAAGTAGTCCCCCCCTCCAGGGCGGACACTCCTCAGGCCCAGCCGTGGCGCCGTAGCGAGGGCCCGGAACCGCCGCACCGGCGGAACCGGGCCCTCAGCCATTGCTCGGTTGCCCTGCTGCTCCCCTGCTCTCCTGCCCGCTCACTCCGCAGTGCCCGGAATACGAGCCCCGGCGCCGCTGACCCGCACCCGGGGGTCCTTGCCGCGCAGTTCGACGGTGAGCACCCCTGGCCGTCCCATGTCCTCCCCCTGATGCAGCGTGAGGACGGCCTCCCGGGGCACCAGCCCCACCTCCCGCGCATACGCCCCGAACGCGGCCGCGGCGGCACCCGTCGCCGGATCCTCCACCACCCCGCCCACCGGGAACGGATCCCGCACATGGAACACCGTCTCCGAGGCCCGCCACACCAGCTGCACCGTCGTCAGATCCAGCCGCCGCATGAACGCCGCCAGCCGGTCGAAGTCGTACTCCAGCTCCGCGAGCCGCTCCCTGGTCCCCGCGGCCAGCACGAGATGGCGGGCGCCCGCGAAGGCGATCCGGGGCGGCAGCGCCGCGTCCAGCTCGTCCCCCGCCCACCCGAGCGCCGCCAGCGCCTCCCGGACGTCGGCATCGGCCACGTCCTCCACCCTCGGCTCCACACTCGTGAGCGTGGCCCGCAGACTCCCGTCACTCCCCTCGGCCACCGTCACGGGAACCGTCCCGGCAGGCGTCCGGAACTCCAGCTCCCCCGGCCCCGACCGCTCCGCCAGTGCGATCGCCGACGCGACGGTCGCATGCCCGCAGAACGGAACCTCGGCCTGGGGACTGAAGTAGCGCACATCGAAACGGCGTTCCGCCGAGGAGGACGGCATCAGAAAAGCGGTCTCGCTGTACCCCACCTCGGCGGCGATCCCCAGCATGTCCTCGTCCGACAACCCACGGGCGTCCAGCACGACCCCGGCGGGATTCCCGCCACCCGGGTCCGTCGAGAACGCCGTGTACCGCAACACCTCTGTACTCCGCGAAGCGTCCGTCATACCGGGGCCAACCCGCTTTCGGGGCTGGTCATTCCCCGCGGCTCGGCCCGCTCCGCAGCCGGACCACGCGCTCGGCCGGCGACCGCACGGATCAGACAGGGACCAGCGAGGGCTACCGCGCCACGTACTGCGTGAGGATGGCCTGGACCTCGTAGATGTCGACGCCCTTGGTGAAGGTCTTCTCGATGGGGGCCGGGGTGCCGGAGATCCAGATCTTGAGTTCGGCGTCGAGGTCGAAGTGGCCGGCCGTTTCGACGGAGAAGTGGGTGATGCTGCGGTAGGGGACCGAGTGGTACTCGGTCTTCTTGCCGGTGATGCCCTGCTTGTCGATCAGGATCAGGCGGCGGTCGGTGAACAGGATGGTGTCACGGATGAGCAGGTAGGCGGCGTGCACCTGCTCCCCGTGGCCCAGCAGCCGGGCGTACTCCTGCTGGGCCGAGGCCGGGTCGATGCTGTGCGCGTTGCCGAACAGTGCCATGAACTCTTCCCCCAGTGGTCGGCTCGGTCCGGCTGGCGCCGGGTGCGGTGTCGCGTGCGGTGCGGTTACTCCTCGGAGCCGCCGAAGCGTTCCTTGTAGCGCTCCAGGTCCTCGTCGGTGAGCTTGGCGAAGAGAACCGGCGGGACGGTGAAGGGCGTGCCGGCCGGGACCGCGTCCAGGGTGCGGGCCTGCTCGTGGCTCACCCAGGTCGCGGTGTCGTCCTTCAGGTCGAAGGCGGAGCGCATCGCCTTGGCGGAGGCCGGGATGAACGGCTCGGAGACCACCGCGTAGAGGTGGATCAGGTTCATCGCGGTGCGGAGCGTGAGCGCCGCCGCCTCCTTGTCGGTCTTGATCTCCAGCCAGGGGGCCTTCTCCTCCAGGTAGGAGTTGCCCGCCGACCACAGGGCGCGCAGCGCGGCCGCCGCCTTGCGGAACTGGATCGCCTCCATGTGCTCCTCGTACTCGGCGAGCAGCCGGGCGATCTCCTCGCCGAGCTTCGCCTCCGCCTCGCCGGGCGCGGCGCCCGCCGGCACCTCGTCGCCGAAGCGCTTGCGGGAGAAGGACAGGACGCGGTTGACGAAGTTGCCGAGGGTGTCGGCGAGGTCCTTGTTGACCGTGGCGGTGAAGTGCTCCCAGGTGAAGGACGCGTCGTCCGACTCCGGGGCGTTGGCCATCATGAAGTAGCGCCAGTAGTCGGCGGGCAGGATCTCCAGCGCGTCGTGGGTGAAGACGCCGCGCCGCTGCGAGGTGGAGAACTTGCCGCCGTAGTAGTTCAGCCAGTTGAAGGCCTTGATGACGTCGACCTTCTTCCACGGGGCACGGGTGCCCAGCAGGGTCGCCGGGAACATCACGCTGTGGAAGGGGACGTTGTCCTTGCCCATGAACTGCGTGTAGTGGACGTCGTCGGCCTCCCACCACCAGGAGCGCCAGTCGCGGTTCTCCGGGTCCTGGTCCGCCCACTCCTTGGTGGCGCCGATGTACTCGATCGGGGCGTCGAACCAGACGTAGAAGACCTTGCCCTCGGCGGCCAGGTCCGGCCAGGTGTCCGCCGGGACCGGCACGCCCCAGTCCAGGTCACGGGTGATCGCACGGTCGTGCAGGCCCTCGGTGAGCCACTTGCGGGCGATCGAGGAGGCGAGCACCGGCCACTTGTCGGCCTGCTGGTCCACCCACTGCTCGACCTCGCCGGCCAGCGCCGACTGCAGCAGGAACAGGTGCTTGGTCTCGCGGATCTCCAGGTCGCTGCTGCCGCTGATCGCCGAGCGCGCGTCGATCAGGTCGGTCGGGTCCAGGACCCGGGTGCAGTTCTCGCACTGGTCGCCGCGGGCCTTGTCGTAGCCGCAGTGCGGGCAGGTGCCGATGATGTAGCGGTCCGGCAGGAAGCGGCCGTCGGTGATCGAGTACACCTGGCGGATCGCCCGCTCCTCGATGAACCCGTTCGCCTTCAGCTCGCGGGCGATCTCCTGGGTGATCTCGCGGTTCTGCGGGCTGCTGCTGCGGCCGAAGTAGTCGAAGGCCAGGTTGAAGCCGTCGTAGATCGCCTTCTGGGCGTCGTGCGCCTGGGCACAGAACTCGTCGACCGGGATGCCCTGCTCCTTGGCGGCCAGCTCGGCGGGGGTGCCGTGCTCGTCGGTCGCGCAGATGTAGAGCACGTCGTGGCCGCGCTGGCGCAGGTACCGGGAGTACACGTCGGCCGGGAGCATGGACCCCACCATGTTGCCCAGGTGCTTGATCCCGTTGATGTACGGAAGGGCGCTGGTGATGAGGTGTCGAGCCATCGGAGGCTGCTCCCAGGTCGGTTTGTACGGAACCTTGAAATCGTAGCCGACCGGGGTGGGCCGCCCGCTGCCCGTTTTACGGGGTGGGATGGAGGGGCAGCGGGCCGCCCTCGGGGGGTGTGAGCGGTGGGTGCTGCCGCTCAGGGGCGCCAGGAGGCGAGGACGCCGTCGTAGAGCTCCTTGTCGGTCAGCTCCCGGGGGGTCGCGCCGGCGAGGAAGCAGGCCGTGTTGGGGGTCTTGAGCTTGCGGAGGTAGTCGAACGCCTTGTTCTCGGGGTCGCCGAAGGCGACGAAGGAGAAGAAGACCGAGGGGTGGGTCTTCGCGGCCTCCGTCAGAGCCTGCGTGGCCGGGGTCTTCGCGTCCGGGGCGCCGTCCGTCTGGAAGATCACCAGCGCGGGGGTCTTCTTCGGGGCACGGGTCTTGTCGTGCAGGGCGAGGACCTCCTGGACGGCCGCGTGGTAGCTGGTGCGGCCCATGCGGCCGAGGCCGGCGTGCAGGGTGTCGATCTTGTTCTCGAAGTCGGTGAGGGTCAGCTCGCCCGTGCCGTCGTGCTCGGTGGAGAAGAAGACGACCTTGACGACGGGACCGTCGCCGTCACCGGGGGCGGTGTCCGGGTTCAGGTGGGCGGCGAGGGCGAGGGTCTGCTCGGCGAGGGCCTGTGCGGAGCCGTCCTTGTAGTACGGGCGCATGGAGGCGGAGCGGTCGAGTACGAGGTAGACGCGGGCGCGGGCGTCGGTGAGGTTCGCGTCCGCGAGGGCCTGGGCGGCAGCGGTGTAGGCGGTGGTGAGGGCGGCGGGGATGCCGGGGGTCTTCCCGTCCGCACCACCCGTGCGGGGTGCGCTGTCCGCTGCGGCCCGCTCCCCGTCGGCGGCAGCGGCGACCGGCTCCGCCTCCGGAGCGGCCTTCGCCTTCGGCTCGGCTTCGGGCTCCGGCTGAGCCTTCGCCTCCGGCTCGGCTGCCTCGGGGGTGTCGGTCGGTGTCTGTGCGGGAGCGGCGGCCGACTCTCGCTCGGCCTTCCCGTCGGCGCCGGTGGCGGCCTCGGCGTCGGCCTCCTCGGCGGTCCCGGCGTCCGGCTTCGGGGTGGCCTCGCCCTTGGTCGCCTTGGGGGTTTCGGCCGCCGCCTTCGGTGCGGCCCCGGGCTCGGCCGTGGTGGCGGATTCGGCGGTGCCTGCGGCTTCGGGTGCGGCCTGCGCGGCGGCCCCGGGCTCGGGCTCGGCCTTGGCGGCGGTACCGGTGGTCGCCTCGGGCTCGGGCTCGGCCTTGCCGGCGGTACCGGTGGTCGCCTCGGTCTCCGTGGATGCGGTGGCGGTGGCCTGGGGCTCGGCCTCCTCGACGGACTTCGGCCCCGCCTCCGGGGCCGGCTCGGACCCGGCCTTCTCGGCGGCCGCGGCCTCGGCCTCCGGCTCGCGCTCGGTCGCCGCTTCCTCAGTGACCGCCGGCTCGGACCTGGGCGTGCGGGGCTGGGAGGGGACCGTGGCCTTGTCGAAGGCGGCGGCGACCAGCTCGTGCTCCTCGCGGGGCTCCGGGACCGAGGCCGTCGGCGGGGTGGGCTCCGTGGCAGGGGAGGGCACCTGAGGGGCGGCGGGAGACTCGGTCTCGGAGCCGGTCGTCCGGGGTGCGGCGGACTGCGCCGCAGCCTCCGCTTCGGTGGACCTCGCTTTGCGTGACCGGCCGAACGCGTTCCGCAGGTAGGTGAGAATGCCCATGTGCGCACCCCTTCGCGTGAGTTGATGCCCGTCGATCCCTGGCCAGGACGGACACGTAAGGTTAGCGGCCCGTGTGGGCGATCTTGGGCAGGGTCGGGGTGTCCCGGCCGAGCCCTGTCAAGGGCCGTATTCGGCCTCGCCCGGGCCTGTGCCGCCGCCCTGCTCAACTTCTCTTCCGCCGCCGCGTATTCATCCGGCGTTCACCCGGCCGCCCGGCTGTCGCACCTGGGTGCTCCTAGCGTCGCGCTGACACGACGGGCACCAAGGAGAGAGAACTGTGCGCAAGCTGCTGCCGTTGATCGGAACGCTGTCCGGTTCGCACCCCGGCGGCCGGTCCGCCCTCACTTGTCGGTACCGGTGTGGTGACGCCTGCTTCCACGAGGTGCCCAACACCAGTTCCAACGAGTACGCCGGTGATGTGATCGCCGGGGCGCTGAGCCGGCGGTCGGTGATGCGGGCCGCGGCGGTCGTGACCGTGGCCGGGGCCGGGACGGCCGCAGGCGTGGTCGGGGCGCCGGGTGCGAGGGCTGCGGGGGGAGGCCCGGCAGTATCCGGTTCCCCTGCGTACGGCGCCGGGGGTGCGAAAGGGAAAGTGAAGGGCGCGCGGGGGCTGCGGTTCGCCCCGGTGCCGCCGAACACGGCCGATGCCGTGACCGTGCCCGAGGGCTACCGGCACCACGTCGTCATCCGGTGGGGCGAGCCGATCCTGCGTGGTGCCCCCGCCTTCGACCCGGAGAGGCAGAGCCCCGAGGCGCAGGCGGGGCAGTTCGGGTACAACTGCGACTTCCTCGCCCTGCTGCCGCTGCCCGGCGAGCGCGGACGCCAGCTGCTCGTGGCCAGTCACGAGTACACGGACGAGATCCTGATGTTCCGCGGCTACGACCCCGACCGCCCGACCCGCGAGCAGGTGGAGATCGCCTGGGCCGCGCACGGCCTGTCGGCGGTCGTGGTGGAGGAGGACCGCAGGACCGGGAAGACGGGGCGGACGGGGAAGCTGACGCCGGTCCCCCGGCATCCGCTCAACCGGCGGGTGACGGCCACGACGGAGTTCGAGCTCACGGGCCCGGTCGCCGGGTCGGAGCTGGTGAGGACCTCCGCCGATCCGAGCGGCACCAAGGTGCTCGGCACCCTCAACAACTGCTCCGGCGGCATCACCCCCTGGGGCACGACCCTGCACGGCGAGGAGAACTTCAACCAGTACTTCGCCAACGGCAGCCGGGACACGGACAAGCGGTACGGCATCGGCAGCGGCGCCACCGAGCGGAAGTGGGAGCGCTTCGACCAGCGGTTCGATCTGGCTCGGGAGCCGAACGAGGTGCACCGCTTCGGATACGTCGTCGAGTTCGATCCGTACGACCCCGCCTCCACGCCGCGCAAGCACACCGCGCTCGGCCGGTTCAAGCACGAGGCGGCGACCGTGCGGCTGACGCACGACGGGCGGCCGGTCGTGTACTCCGGGGACGACGAACGCTTCGACTACTTCTACAAGTTCGTCAGCAGCAAGCGGATGCGGCACGGCACCAGCCGCCGGGTGCGCGAGCACAACCTCACGCTGCTCGACGAGGGGACGCTGTACGTGGCCCGGCTGAGCGGCGACTCGCCCGCGATCGAGGTCGACGGTTCGGGCCGGCTGCCCGCGGACGGGGAGTTCGACGGCAGCGGGGAGTGGATCCCGCTGGCCACCGCCACCGCCGGCGGGGCCGTCTCGCACGTGGAGGGCATGACCGCCGAGGAGGTGTTCGTCTTCACCAGGCTCGCCGGCGACAAGGTGGGCGCCACCAAGATGGACCGGCCCGAGGACGTCGAGCCCAACCCGGCCACCGGCAAGGTCTATGTCGCGCTCACCAACAACTCCAGCCGCGGCACCGGCGCCAACCCGAAGGCGGACGAGGCCAATCCGCGCAACGCCAACAAGCACGGCCATGTCCTGGAGCTGACCGAGCGCTGGAACCGGCCGGAGAGCACCCGGTTCGCCTGGTCGCTGTTCCTGGTCGCGGGCGACCCGGAGGACCCGGCGACGTACTTCGCCGGCTTCCCGAAGGACGCGGTCAGCCCGATCTCCTGCCCGGACAACCTCGCCTTCGACGACCACGGCAACCTGTGGATCTCCACCGACGGCAGCGCCCTCGGCTCCCACGACGGGCTGTTCGGTGTGGCGACGAGCGGCCCGCGGCGCGGGGAGCTCAGGCAGTTCCTGACGGTGCCGGTGGGGGCGGAGACCTGCGGGCCGGTCGTCCAGGACCGGCGGGTGCTGGTGGCCGTGCAGCACCCGGGTGAGGTGGACGGCGCGACGGTGGAGAACCCGGCCAGCACCTGGCCCGACGGGCCCGGGCACATCGTCCGGCCCGCGGTGGTCGCCGTGTGGCGCGCGGACGGGCGGGACATCGGTGTGTGACGGACAAGGGCTCTGACGTCCTGCCGGAGGTCCAGCAGGACGTCCAGCAGGCGGGGGACGGTCACGGGAGGGCCGGGACCGGCGGGGTCGTACCGGCGCTTTCCAGCCACTCCCGGTACGCCGGTGCCTGGCGGGCGACCTCGTCGTACGCCTCCGCCAGCGCCGGGTAGACACCCTCCAGCTCCGTCTCCGTGCGGGCGGCCAGCAGCAGGCGCACGCCGAGCGGGTCGCCGTACAGCCGGCGCACGGCGGTCTCGGGGCGGGAGGGCGAGGTCGGCTGGACCACGGTGACCACCTCGCCGATGGCGACCAGATTCGCCGCGGTGTGGTAGTCGCCGTGCAGCACCGGCGGGTCGATGCCGGCGTCGCGCAGGATCCGGCGCACCGCGTCCCACTCGCCGTCCACCGAGGGGTCGATCATCCAGCGGTCATGGGCCAGGTCGGAGAGATGGACCACGGCCTTGGCCGCGGCCGGATGGTCGGCGGGCAGGGAGACGAACTGCGGTTCGCGCTCCACCAGGACGCGGATGCGCAGGCTCTCCGGGATGCGCAGCGGGCAGCCCTCGACCTCGTGCACGAAGGCCACGTCGAGCTGGCCCTCGGCGACCATGCGCAGCAGGACGTTGGGGGAGACGTCCATGTGCAGGGTGGGTTCCTGGGCGTGGCGGCGCAGCCGGCGCAGCCAGCCGGCGAGGGCGCGGCTGGCGGTGGAGCCGATGCGCAGGCCCTTCCCGCCCACGGCGGCGGCACGGGCCTCGGTGACCAGCGCGCGAAGTTCCGCCACCAGCGGGCGGGCGCGGCTGAGCACCAGCCGGCCCAGCGGGGTCGGCCGGCAGCCGGTGCGGGCGCGCACGAACAGCGCGCCGCCCAGCTCCTGCTCGATGCGCCGCAGCTGCGTGCTCAACGACGGCTGCGCCACACCCAGTTGACGAGCGGCTCGGTGCAGGCTGCCGGTGTCGGCGATGGCGCACAGCGCCCTGAGGTGCCTGACCTCAAGCTCCATGCCCCGGGAGAGTAAAGCGGAAGTTCAGCTTTCACCAGAGTCTCAAAACCCTCTGCTGCGGGCGGAGTCGGGTGGTTCCGGACACGATTTCTCCCATGGCGGGTCACCGTCGATAGGCCCGCGCTATCACCGGTTGACATCATCACAGCCGCCGCACGGGCGCGGACACTCGGCGATGTCATCTGACTCACCCCCACATTCAGGAGTCAACGATGCGCATGCGCATGCCCCTGTCCGTGCTCACCGCCGCCGGCCTCAGCGTCACCGCGCTCGGGCTCGGCACGGCGGCCCCGGCGTCGGCGGCCCCCACGGCCGGCGCCACCGCGTCCTACGCCGCGTACAACGGCTCGGGCGAAGAGGCCGCGGCCAACCGGGCCTTCTTCGAGGCCGTGCTGAAGTCCGTGGCCGAGAAGCGCGCGGCCAACCCGAAGAGCACGGCCGCCGTGACCGTCGTCTACAACGCCTCCGGAGCGCCGACGTTCGCGTCGCAGATATCCCGCAGCGCGCAGATCTGGAACAGCTCCGTGTCGAACGTGAAGCTCCAGGCCGGCACCTCCGGCGCGGACTTCTCGTACTACGAGGGCAACGACCCGCGCGGCTCGTACGCCTCGACCGACGGCCACGGCCGGGGCTACATCTTCCTCGACTACCAGCAGAACCAGGTCTACGACTCGACGCGCGTGACCGCGCACGAGACCGGGCACGTCCTGGGTCTGCCGGACCACTACGAGGGTCCGTGCAGCGAGCTGATGTCGGGCGGCGGCCCCGGTCCGTCCTGCACCAACGCCTACCCGGACTCCGCGGAGCGGGCGCGGGTGGACCAGCTGTGGGCGAACGGGTTCGCCAAGGCGCTGGACAAGGCGCTGCAGAAGGCTTCCGCGCGCTGAGCGGGGGTGTGTGAGCTGCGCGCGTGAGCTGCGCGTGTGCGGTTCCGGCCGCGGGCCGTCTCCCTGGTGGGGGCGGCCCGTTCCCGTGTGTGCGGCTGGGAGTGTGCGCGGGTGGGAGGGGGCTGGGTACCGGGTGGTTCACCGGGTGGCGTGCAGGGTGAGGTCGGTGAGCAGGGCGCGGTGGTCGGTGTCGGGCAGGTCGAGGAAGCGGGTGCGGGTCGCGGTGAAGTCGTCGGTGACCAGGACGTGGTCGATCTGGGCGCCGAAGGCGGGGGTGGTGTGGCTGGGCCAGGTCGGGGTGCGGTCCTGGCCGGTGAGGCGGGCGGCGTCGTAGAGGCCGGTGTCGAGCAGGGCCCGGAAGGCGGCGTGGTCCTGTGAGGCGTTGAAGTCGCCGGCCATGACGGTGGGGATGGTGCGGTCGGCGGCGGCCAGGTCGCGCAGGCGGGCGAGTTCGCGCTGCCACAGGGCGGTCTGGCCGGGGACCGGCGGCATGGGGTGGGCGAGCTGGAGCCGTACGTCGTGCCCGTCGATGTCCGCGATCGCGCCGGGCATGCCCATGGTGGCCTCGACGCCGGGGGTGGGGCGCAGGGGGTGGCGGCTGAGGATGACGGAGCCCTCGGAGCCGCCGCCGATGTCGGCCGCGCGGTGCGGGTAGGCGGTGGCGAGTTCCTTCTGGAGCGCGGCGTCGCAGGTGTCGTCGCATTCCTGGACGAAGACCAGGTCCGGGGTGTGGCGGCGCACGGCGTCGACGAGGGCGGGGGTGGCCCGGCCGAACTCCACGTTGGAGGTCAGCACGCGGAGCGAGACGAGGGGGCGGCCGGTGGGGTCGGGGGACTTGCCGTAGGGCTCGATGTACCAGGCGAGCAGGCCGAGGAGGACGACGCCCCAGACCGTCCCGGGCCACCAGCGGGCGAGGACGCTGAGGAGGAGGGCGACGGCGACGGGGGCCAGCAGCCAGGGAAGGAAGGCGAGGAGCTGGGGGACGGGGGTGAGGGCGTCGGTGTCGGCGAGCCGGCAGGCGAGGAGGGCGGTGGTGGGGGCGAGGAGGAGGGTTGCGAACGAGGTTTTGGCGCGCACGCCGTATGAGACGGGGGTGGGGGGCGGGGGGTTGCTGTGACACGCGCCGGCTGCCGCTTCGGCGCGGTGGGTTTCCGGGGTTTCCCGCCCCAGCCTGCGGCGTACGTCGCCGGGTGCGGCGGGGGCCCGTGGGGGTGCGCGGTGGGGGTGCTCGCCGTCGGCGGGTGCGGGCGACGGGGGCGTGCGGTCAGACCCGCGTGTGCTCGGGTGCCGGTTCAGGGGCAGGGCTCCTCGGGGGCGCCGGGGTGCCGCGGCGACCGGCGAGCCAGGAGGCCAGGGCCACGACGAGGCCGAGGGCGAGGAGGAGCCAGGACGTTGTGCGGAGTGTCCCGGTGAGAGCGTCGTAGATGGCGGCGGCAGCCGGGCGGTAGGCGGGGTCGGGCAGGTCGGTGAGCGTCAGATGGCGGCCGAGGGCCACGGCCAGGGCCAGCAGTCCGCCGCCCAGGGCCGTGCCGAGGCCGGTGGCGGTCAGGGCCCGGCGGCGGCGCGCGGCCACGGCGATCCCGGTGACGGCGAGGGCCACGGCCGCGAGCGGAAGCCAGCGGGCGGCGGTGTCCAGCACGAGGTATCCCTTCCGCAGTCCGGCCACGTCCTCGGCGGGCAGCACCGGGATCCGGGTGTGCCGCACCGGGATGCGGTGTGCGAACGGCAGGTGATCGTCGGCGAGTTTCTGCTTCACCCGGACGACGACGGGCGCGAGGTCGACCGTCACCGGGCCCGGCGCGGGCCGTTCGGCGCGCAGGGCGTGCAGCACCGCCCCGTGCACCACCCGGTTCCCCGCCTCCCACGCCGTGCCGAACGCCTCGGTGCGGGTGAACGAGCGGACCGCGTCCTGGAGGAACGGCCCGACGGTCTGCCGCATCGGCCCGGGTTCCAGCTCCCGTACGACGCCGTCGCCGACGGCGTCCGCGACCGCCTCGCGCACGGCAGGATCGGCGGCCAGCGGGGCCACCGTCCTGACGTACCGTCCGGTGTCGGCAAGCCCGTACGCGGCCCAGGCCGCGAGCGCGCCGCAGGGCGCCAGCAGGCAGGCCAGGGCGACCAGCGCCGCCGCCAGCGCGTCACGCAGCCGCGCGAGCGGCGGGCGCTCGGGTCCGGGTCGTCGGTCGCAGCGGAGCACCCTTCCAGGCAAGGCGCCCCGGGCCCCGCCCGCGAGCGGTGCGCATACGGACGGGTGGTCGAGGCTCCGCACGGCCCTGCTCGGTGCGTTTCGGGGCCCGTGCGCCCCGCTCGGGGGTGCGCTGCGGGGCCGGTCCGGGTCGGACAGGGGCGGATTCGGGGCGGCCCGACGTCGGCACCCGGGTGCGTCACCATCTGCTCCGCGGTGCGCGGCGGCGGCCCTTGCGGTGGGCGTCGGGCACCGGCAGGCCGGGGCCGTCCGGGGCGAAGACGCTGCCGTCCGGCCCGAGCCCGGACGTCGATCCGTGCGGGCCGCACCAGGTCGTGACCGGGGGCGGAGGGCGCGCGGCCGGGAGGTGCCGGCCGGGAAGCCGGTGCTGGGCGGCGGCGGGCGAGGCACGGTCTCGGCGGTCCTGGGCGTCCTGGTGGGTCCTGGGCGGTCCGGGGCCGCCGGGGCCGCCGGGGCCGGTCCCGGCTGGCTCTGGGCAGGACCGGGCGGGAGTGGGCGCGGCCGGGTGACCCCCGTGTGCTCCGGCCGGGTCGGGGCGCTCCCGGGCGGGCTCCGTCAGTCTCCCTCGGTCCGGGGCGTTCCCAGGTTCTTGACCACCCTGTCGGCCCTGGTCCGCCCGCGCGGGACCCGGCCGACCAGAGGGCTCACCCGAACGGGTGAATTCAGCCGCGGCTCGGGTGGGGCCCAGGGGCCTTCTCGCCGGACCCCGGGCCGACCTCACCGGACCGTCGGCCGACCTCACCCCGGCCGATCTCGCCGGAGGCCTGCGCGGTCTTGCCGGAGCCCTCGGTGAGTTCGCGGCCGGCCCGGCCGCCCCGGGCGTCCTCGCGGGAGTAGTAGTGGTAGAAGAGCAGCAGTCCGAGGCCGGCGCCGGAGATCAGGCCGAGCCAGGCGGAGCGCAGGACGCTCTCGTGGGACTGGGCGACCAGGAAGCCGACCGCGATGCCCGTGAAGGCGCCCCAGGCCGCCGCGTGCAGCTCCCGCGGCAGCCTCGGGCCGATGGTCAGCAGGGCCAGGAAGACCACGATGAAGACGGCCGCGGAGACGAAGCCGAGCAGAAGGTTCCAGCCGGTGATGGGGCCGCCGTAGCGCGCGTTGGCCGCCGCCCAGTAGCCGAAGACCAGGCCGAGCACGACCGCCGCGCCGATGCGTGCCATCGCATGGGTGCGTTCGCTGAAGAGGTCCGGTGTGCCGGTGGGCCGCCGTCCGGCCGTCCGGGGCCTCGGTGCCGCGTGAGCCATGAGGGTGCTCCTTCCACGTCCCCCCGGTCCGCCTCGCCTTCCAGGTCACACCTGCCGGGCCCCGCGGGCAAGTCGGCCAGTCGGAGAACTGCGGGACGCCCTCACCCGCGGGCACGCGCATGCGTGGGCGGAACGCGCAGGACAGCGGGCCCCGAGTTGGTTGATCTCGATACGTCCCGGCCCTCCCCCGTGAGCAACGGCGGTGCCATGATGGTGTGTTATGGCTGAGGGGGATGGTGTGGCCAAACAGGGGATTTGCGTACGACTGGACGGACCCGCGAGCGAGAGCGACATTCCCGCGCTGCGCAGCTGGCTGGAGCGGGAGCGGCTGCTCGAGGAACTGATGCGCAAGGGCGCGCTGCGGATCGAGGAGCGCCCGAGGACCGACGAGTCCGGCGCCCCGATGGGTCTGGGCACGGACATCCTCATCACACTCGTCAACGCGGCCGCAGGCGTGGCCGTGGCCGAGCTGGTGGTGCAGGTGAAGAAGGCCGTGAGGGCCTGGAAGGAGAACCGGAGAACCGTCGAGAGCGGGGACCCACCGAGCGACTCCGTCGAACCGGTGGACGTCGACGACAGGTAGGCCGGTGAATCGCCTCGATCCGCGCGGGCTGCAGAACCGGGCGGTGCTGGTCGGTGTGTCCGGGTACCTGCACGCCGACCAGCCACAGGGCGTGCCCGGGGACCTCCCGGCGGTCAGCGAGAACGTGCTCCGGATGAAGGCGGCGCTCGCCGGGGGCAAGGTCTTCGGCGAGAAGGACATCCGGGTCGTCCACTCGCCGCTGCAGGACGAGTTCCACTCCGCGCTGTTCTCCGCGGTCGACGAGGCCGACGGGGTGCTGCT
Source organism: Streptomyces composti (assembly GCF_012034205.1). GTDB lineage: Bacteria > Actinomycetota > Actinomycetes > Streptomycetales > Streptomycetaceae > Streptomyces > Streptomyces composti. The sequence continues at coordinate 1,803 of NZ_JAATEM010000015.1, read as the reverse complement.
GTTCTACTTCGCGGGGCACGCCGCCATCCCCAGCGGTGGCGAGGAGCTGTTCCTGCAGTGGCGCAACGCCCGGGTGGTCGCGGGCGGCCCCGCGGTGTTCCTCGGCGCGGACCAGCTCAGCTCCGTGCTGACGATGCTGGCATCGGGCGACGCCCAGCGGATCGTGGTGATCCTGGACTGCTGCTTCGCGGGCAACGCGGGGCGGGTGTGGGAGGCGTTCGCCGACCACGACCGGGTGCTGCTGCTGGCCAGCGTGCAGGCCAACAACCGGATCGACGCGGGCCCGGCGGACACGCCGACGCCCTACACCGAGCAGCTGGTGCAACTGCTCGAGCAGGGCGGGGAGGTGTGGTTCTCGCAGCTTCCCGAGCAGCTGCGGGAGCGGATGCGGGGGCGCTGGACGCTGCGCCCGGAGCCGTGGGAACCGCAGGACCGGGCGAAGTCGGGCGAGGACGTGCTGCTCGCGGCGACCGACCGCGTGGGTCCGCCTCCGCCCCCTCCTCCGCCCCCGCCCCCGCCGCCCGAGCCCTGGTACCGGCGGCTGCTGCGCCGGCTGCGCGCTTGGCTCGAGCGGCTGCCGGCCGGCACCGGCAGGGGACCGGGCGGGGGCGCAGGCAGTGGCGCCGGCGGAGGCGCCGGCCGGGGGTCCCGGCACGGCGGTGGCCGGGGGTCGTGGCGCCGGGCGATGACCCGCGGGGGCCTCCCGCTGGTCCTCGCGCTGGCGCTGATCGGCTTCGGCGGGCGCGCCCTGACCGACCTGCTGCACGGCGACGAGACGCACTGCACGCCGCCGACGGAGCTGCGGGTGCTGGTCGACCCGGACCTGCAGGAGACGATCCGGGCCGCCGCCGACGCGTATCTCACCTCCGGGGCGAACACCACCGACGACGGCTGCCGGCGCAGCGGCATCACCGTCTACAGCGCGGGCGCCTCCGACGTGGTGACCGCGCTGCGCGCGCAGAGCGGCATCTGGCAGGAACCGCGGAACGAGGAGATCAACCCGCAGCGGGACATCGGCCCGCAGCCGGACATCTGGATCCCCGCGTCCCGCGCCGACGTGGGGCGGGTGCAGGCGGGCCAGGACTCGGACGCGGTGGCCGCGCTCAGCCCCGACGAGGAGCCGCTGGCGTACTCCCCGGTCGTACTGGCCGTGCCGCAGCAGCTCGCCGCGGAGGCCGCCCAGGAGCGCATGGACCTGCCGCTGAACCAGATGATCGAGGACCTGAAGGAGCGGCACGACAACGCCGAGGTGCGCCGCCCCGACCCGGAGCACAGCGCCGTGGGGCTGCTCGCCACGGTCGGCCTGTACGGCGAGGGGGCCCGGGGCGCGGCCCGCGGTGAGCGTCTGGTGGCGCAGCCGGGCCCGCCCGCGCCCACCGCGGACGAGCTGATGTGCACGCTGCCCGCCTCCCCCGCGGTGGACGACCGCACCGCGGCGCTGGTCCCCGAGTTCCTGATGCGCAGCGGCGTCGACTGCGAGCACACCACCCGGAACCCGCGGATGGCCCAGTACCCGGAGGACGTCCCGGGTGTGGAGCCGCTGTTCGTACGGGTGCGCTGGCACGGCGGCGACGAGGACCGCGGTGCCCGCGACGGGGCGGTCGCCGCCTTCCACGAGTGGCTGACGGGCGACGGGGGACGCGCGGTGTTCGCCCGGTACGGCTTCCGTTCGGCGCAGAGCGGGCAGCTGCTGGACGAGACCGCGGACATCGACGGGGTGCTCCGGGTGCCCGCCCCGCTGGACGAGTCGGCCGGGCGCCGGGCGATGGAGCAGGCGCTGACCGCCTACCGGACGGTGGGCGG